>SFKZ01000146.1 GCA_004553595.1 Methanobrevibacter ruminantium
CTAATTTAGGTGAAATCACAGACATACGCAAGCCCTTGTAAGGGTTTCTTTATCAAGGGCTTGCTATTTTTTTAAGCAATCCGCTTTGCGGAATTAAGGCTAATATGAAATCATCAGAATTAAATAAGATAATGAGATTGCTTAATTTCCCTGATAGATTCAAGAAAAAGGGACGATTAGCATATTATACATTGACTCATAAGACTGGAGCAATTGTATTGGTTGGATTTTATTTAGATAATTCGATTGATCCAAATTCGTTCTTTGTTAACTATTTTGCTCAATGTCTTTATGTACCATTTTGTACCTATAACTTTAGCTTAGGGGACAGAATAGGTTCTTATTGGCAAATAGACAGAATGCCAGATCTTCAAGACAAAATAAATAATTTTGATGTATTCAACGAACTGAATACATTTGAAGACTTTTTGGCAATATTGAAAAAGCATCCGTACTATGGCTCAAAAACAGGACGTGATGTGTATTTTGCTTTTACTAATTATATATTAAAAGATTATGGCAAATCAGAGTATTTCTTAGATAAAATAATCTCATTGAGAAAAAAAGATGATAACTATCTTTTCTCTCACGAAATTGAGAATGCTCGTTTGATAAAAGAATGTATTGAATGTGACGATTACAACAAAGGCATTAGTCTCATCTTACAGTGGCAAGAGCAAACAATCAAAGGAATAGGATTAAAAATAAATGAGTAAAAATGTCATTTTGTTAAAATATTTTATAAAATATCAATTCTGTTTGATTGTAGTTTCCTGATTTAGGTTGACTACTTTAGATGAATATCTTAAAGATAGAAAGAAGGGTCGCATCATTACTCCTAAACAAAGTTTGATACGACCCTTTTTACGACACACATACTTCTAATTCTTTTTATTATATCTTCTTCAGAATATAGCACTTTGACTTTTTACCATTTGGCCCATTACCAAATGAATCCAGTAAAATAACACTTTTATCCTCTCTCACCTTATAGAAAATATTGTCACCGCTCGAAGGATGCACAAGCATCAAGATGTTGCCGTCAAGCACTTGGAAAGTACCACTTAACCTTTTCTGATCGTTCTGCTTTTCTTTGAATGTCTGTATCAACAGGTAGGAAACTCTTGCCATCCTTTTTCGATTAAGTCTCACAATCTACACTTTATCAGCTTTTGGCTTTCTTGCCAATGGTTATTATTCAATAATGGCTCTTTTTCTAACGATATGCTGTTTTTACCAAGAATTTACATAAAAGTTGTTATAATATATGTCTTATACGTGAAAAAGTTGTCACCTTTAGGATGGTTAAACTAAATTTGTTACTATCTATTTTTCTTATCACTAAATGAGTTACGCATTTTTATTTTTATCACTATATGGGTTGTCAGCGGATACCCATTATACCTAACTAGGTTACTCTTTTTAAGGAGCTATCCCTAGAAAGGTTACGGTGATGATATTCTTTCAAATGCAAAGATACACATTTTCAACTAATTAGAAGAATTTTCCCAAGGATTTTTCCACATTTTCTGCTGTGGCCCCACTTGAGTATGTGCAACTGATGGTGTTTGATTACCGATACTCATATGCGGTCTTTCGTCGTTATAAAACGCAATAATCCTGGTCAGTTCCTTCTTACATACTTTACGATGCAGAGCATCTAATACACTGATAATCAGATATGAACACAATTCAGGAACAGAGTTTGAGCCGTTGTTTAAAACAGTGGTTTTTGCTTCTGCAAATCGCTGATTCTCAACGCAATATGCTGTAGTATTCCTATTTGTTTTCTCTTGTTTTCACGTCCTACTTTCCGATACATAACCTAATAACTCATTGAATATCAATTAGTTATGGTGTCTGCGAGAAAAACTTGACGCTTTTCTTAATTCTCTGATAATCAATTAGTTAAGCGTGTTTTCGTAAATTTTGCACCTCAAAAAGATGTCACTATTTCCGTATAACTTTCCCACGCAGGAATTTTAATGCATTGATTATCAATGACTTATATTTCGTGCGCTAAAAACTTGAAGATTCTTTGTAACTGCCTGATAATCAGTTGTTAAGAATATGGCATTAAACCTCGGAGATTGGCAAGATGGGTATATTTTCGCCTCTTTTCGGCCTTTTCTGCCATCACCTCCCTAGTGGAGATGCTTCAACAATCGCCTTACAACAAGTTAACTGAAATACCCTGAAAAGGTTGCCTTGATTCCCATCAATCTGACAGCTAACGTTTGGACAAATATAGTCAA
>SFKZ01000031.1 GCA_004553595.1 Methanobrevibacter ruminantium
CTTCCTCCTGCTGTATACAGGGAAAGAACAGCTTCTGTAAAGAATGCTGCTTAAATAAATTTGGGGTATTTAGGCACTGAACTAATATTGACTATTCCATTCTAGTGCAGGTCGTGGTTCTGGTATTCCTGGTAATTTTTTATCTCTGATGAAAGAACTTGGAGCTCTTCCTTGTTTTAAGGATACTAATTTTAATGAAAATTTGAGAAGAGCTTTTCAGAATGGTATTGGGACTGGAAATAAGCAAGTTGATTTAGGTGTGTTTAATGACTTGTTTGCAGGTGCATCTTCTAAACTCGATTTTCGTACGGAGATGGCTTTTACTTATGAATTAAAAAGACAATCAATTCCTATCATGATAAATGAAATCTTGGTTCGCGCAATATTTTTTATACGTCGATTTTGGATGGAGTTAAAAACAAAAGGAGAGATTTCTTCTATTAATTGGCGGAATATAATTCCATATAAAAATCGTACGCTTACACGAATGTTGACTATTTCAGTTGGTACATTTACAGCTACTGATATAGCTGATGCAGCAATACGTGGGGCAAAAAACTCGGGTGGTAATGGAGCTGTATTTCTTTCGCAGTTTATTTTACGTATAAATTTTGTGGGAATAGGAAGATTTGCTATTGCGATTGGTTCTGATGTTAAGATGGGGATTGAAAGAAATAATCTTCGAGATGAAAGAATCAAATTACTAAACGAAGAACTAAATCTAATGAATGCAAAAACCTTCTATCTTCAGGCAGGCGTTTGGGTTCAAGTACAAGAACTTGACTTATTAATAACTGAATGTGAAAACAATATATTAAAAACTGTCAAACAATATAATACATCTCAAGAATTAATTAGACAAGATTTTGAGATTATTGACGATAAGATTAAGGTAATTAGAGAATTAAACCCTAATTTGGCTAAAAAAATGAAAAGAATTTTGAGGTAGTTATGGCATCAAAAGATTTGCTTGGAACAGTCAATAATAGTGTTAGAGAATTAAATAATCTTGAAAAAGATTTACAATCGGCCTTGTCTAATGCTCGAAGATCTCAAAATTATGCGGAGATTGCTTCTCAAACTAAAACCGGATTATTTCATAGACGTGAAGCTATTGAAGCCCTGCAACGTTCACAATTAGAGACAGCAAGGTCTAGTACTGTAAATGCACAGTTGATAGGAAGTATTATTGGGTATTTGCAGGATATTACTCAAATCTCAAATGCAATTGTTCAATTAGGAGCAGCGAATATTGCTCAAAATCGTGCTATAGCACAGAGATTACGTGATTTATTGGAAGGTAATGATGTTCAAAATTTGACAGATGCAACGCAAGAAGAATTATTAGGAATTATAGAACAAATTGATAAACAACAAGATTCGCTTATAAAACAAAAAAAGACAGAAGATCAAGTTCGACGACATGATGAAGAGATTGAATCATTGCAAAATGTCATACAAGGAATACAAGAAGGACGAATAGAAACTCTAAAACCATCAACAGTTATTTGGCATTCGTATGATTTTACAAGTAAAGAAGACTTTATAGCTAAAGTTGAAAGAAAAGAAGTCAAAAAAGGCCACCATTTTGTAGGAATCGTAGGAAAAACAATTGACAGTGGTGCCTTTATACACATTGCAACAGATAGTAGCAACAAATTTGGATGGTTCGATGGATTTATTTATATTCGTGATCTCTCATGGGAACAGGTAGAGACTACTGAATCAGTTGTAACTGAAGGAATGGAAGTTGAGACGGTAATAAAAAATATTCGATTTCAGGATAATGATGGGAATGATAAATTCTCAGTTAATTTATCATTAAGAGATGTTACTCCACGCGAAAAAAATCAAGATAATTCATTAAATTTAGATACAGAATATTCTGAAGAATTTGTTCCAATTGATACATCAACTATTGAAACTGAGGGAATTTATCCAATTCAAATCTCTCCTGTAACAGAGGATAAAGAGAACATTCGTAATTATTTAATAACAAATATGAAGTATCTGGATAATGAAATATCTAGACTAAAAGAAATTGAATTACAAGAAAGATGTTCTTTTATTTTGAATGGAGTATTTAAGCAAGATTTTAATTCACAAGTATATCTTAGGAACATTTCTATGGATGATCTTCGTGTCGGAATCAGGTGTAAAAGATTTCCTGGAGATTGGCTAGATACTGAGTTAAATATTAGCACTAAAGAAACTTTATTAATTGAAGGTGCTTTCATAAATGGTAATAGAGCCATATCTGTATCTCAGATATGTGTTGTTGCAAATGTTGAGGAATGTCTTCCTTATGAAATTGAATGTGAAATAATGCCCCAAAATGATGGAATCCAAATTAGGGATACGAGATTGCGAAATATTGTGGCTAAGATTCCATCTCTTTATAAGGCGACTGCGGATCAACTTAAGTTATGGGAAGATTACC
Organism: Methanobrevibacter ruminantium; assembly: GCA_004553595.1. Taxonomy (GTDB): domain Archaea; phylum Methanobacteriota; class Methanobacteria; order Methanobacteriales; family Methanobacteriaceae; genus Methanobrevibacter; species Methanobrevibacter ruminantium_A. Next base: position 2,441 of record SFKZ01000031.1, read on the forward strand.
TTAATTGGCGAAAAACTCTTGTTGAGACTCAATTAATTGGGTGTAAATATATTGATAGATATTACGATCCAACTTTAAAGCAAATTGTTTTTACATTGATAGCGAAAGACAAAGAATCTTATAATTCAATTCGTGGTAAATTACGAGATGGTGTACAAGCTTATAGCAATAATTATTCAGAGAAAGATTGGACTTTTAGCCTAAACCGAGATGTAAGAATTAAAGATGTTACAAGAGAAAGGCTGGGAAGACGAGGAAAAGTTATTTCAGAATTCTACTTGGATGAGAAAAAGATAAATGTAGATGATGAGAAAGATTCAATTATCACTGATTTACTAAAATCTATTTCAAATCCTTATATTATTAAGGTTCCATATTCATTATCTTCACAGGTAAAGCAGTATATTGATGATAATGAATTAACCGAGGAAGAAACTGAAATATATATAAAAGAGAATATATTGCCAGACTTTCCAAAAGATGGTTTTATAGCTCTTTCAGCTGCTGGTGATTTTATTTTAATTCGTCGATTGCAAAGGGCTATTGATCAATTAAAAAAAGGTGAAAACTATTCTCCACGGCTTTGTAATTGGATGTTTGATTCTAAAAATGCCAGACCACTAGAGAATAACGTTCAAGAAATTGAATGGAAGAATAAGAATATTGAAAACAATGAATTTCAGAAGAAAGCTGTTTTAGGAATCCTAAATGCACCAGATTTGTTTTTATTGCAAGGACCCCCAGGTACAGGTAAGACTACTGTTATTGCAGAAGCAATATATCAATTAATAAAGCAAAATAAAAGAGTTCTCCTTTCATCACAATCAAATGATGCAGTTGATGAGGCATTGGATAGGCTTGCAAATGATCCTAATATTAGAGCTTTGAGGATTGGAAGAAAGTCAAAACCTAAAAATAAACATGATGATGATGATGTAAATAAATTCTCTGAAGAAACTGCACTTTCTGAATTCTATAAATCAATCTCAGTGCAAATAAAAGATGATATGTTATCAGATTGGGAGAATGCAGGTATATTAAAAAATCAATACGCTCTCGATTTAAGGGACTTGAGAAATTTTTCTAGTGATTTGACTGATTTAATGAATGAAAATCGTGAATTAGTTAAACAATATGAAGATCTTAATAAACAAAAGACAGAAACTGAGCGTAAAATCAAAGAACTGACACAATCTACTTTGGATTCACAGAATGATAGGCTTCAGCTTTCAAATTTTAAATCTTTTTTGAGAGAACAGCCTGATATTACATTTTATCTGTCCAAAGTTCAAATTAATGCCATTCAAAGTATAATCATCAATGTAATTTCATCTTGCAAAACAAATGGAATTAATCTGCTTCCTCGGGCTCTTGATTCTAATGTCTTGTCTCCTAAAGATTACAGTATATACCTGAAAGTTTTAATTACAAATTATAAGCGTGTTTGTGAGTTAGAAAAAAAATTAACAAATAAAGGAGAGTGCACAAAAGAAAATGATCCGGAATTATTAGCAATACAGCAGCAGTTAAATATTATCGATCAGAAAATGAGAGATCCTTCTATTACTGATGAAGTATTTACAGAACTTACATCAAGACAAAATAAACTCATGTTGGAAAGACGCAAGCTTTCTTCTGGTAAAAATAATACCGCAAATATTTTATCAGGATTTGAAGACTTGTTAATAGCCCCCTCTGCTGAAATTGACAACTTAATCACTGGGATAAAAACTGTTTCAGAGAATTATACTAATTTTATTTCTGAGATTGAGAAAAATCTTGATGATTTAGCGAAAAATGATTCAAGTTACGATGAACTAAGGTTACTTAAAAATGAAAAAGATTCAATAGATGGTAGAATAAAAGTCTGCACAGAAGAAATAAATCAAAAAAGAGGGGAAATACTCAATAAGCAAAATACTTTATCTAAACTATGTGAAAAATATAGCTTACCAGAGAATTCTTCTGAAGCTAGTATTGCTGGAAAAATTAATGAATTACAATTAAGTAATGAAGAGAAATTAAGAAATTCTTCTAAAATAAGAGATTTTTGGGGGGACACATTAAAGACATTTTCAAAACGAATAGATAATGTTTCTCAAAATATAACAGAGATGCGGTATGAAAATGAAGTATATCTAAAAAGATATATAAAAGCTTGCAATGTTGTAGGTATTTCTTGTACGGCAGATCCAAAGTTCCTAGAAGAAAATGAATTTACCGATTTTGATGTTGTAATAATTGATGAAGTCAGTAAGGCGACGCCTCCAGAATTGTTATTGTCACTTATGAAAGGTAGAAAGACAGTTCTTGTAGGAGACCATCGTCAGTTACCTCCAACATTTGGAGAGCATGAGGGATCGTTCCAGACTTTTGCAGAACAGGTTCAAGAAAGCGATGAATATGATGATTCTGTAAAAGCTATAATGACCATGGATTATCTTAAAAAATATAAGGACATGGTTACATCATCTCTTTTCAAAAAACATTTTGATAATCCTGAAATGGATGCAAGGCTAAAAGGATCTTTGCGATATCAGTATCGTATGCATTCTGATATTATGCGAATTGTAAATAATTTTTATCCCGGTGAAGAAAAGCTTATTGCTGGTTGGAAACCTGAAGAAGAAAATGGTCCAGTAAAATATGACGGAAACCATAAACTTATTTCAGGGATAAAAAATCATATGCTTAAGATTGGTACAGAAACTGTTCCTAATTTTATTATTCCTGAAAAACATGCATATTGGATAGATTCTTCAAAAACACCAAGTAATAAGCCAAATTTTGCTACAACACGAGGTACTAGCACTTCAATATGTAATCTTCTTGAACAGAAAATGACTTTAAATCTTTTGGAATTAATTGATAAACAGTATGTGGAAATGGGATTTCCAGAAAAGAATCTGGATGAAAAAGGAAGGCCTCATAAGGTATCTGTCGGAGTTATTTGCTTATATCAATTACAAGTAAACGACTTGAGAGATAAATTATATAAAATAAAAAAGAATCCTGAACGAAAATATAAGGCTATTGATGTTACTTGTAATACAATAGATAGGTTTCAAGGACAAGAAAAGGAAATCATTATTGTTAATTTGGTTTGTAATAAACCTATTAATACATTACGAGGTCCAAGGGGGTCAGAACATATAACATCTTACGAACGTATTAACGTTGCATTCTCACGTGCTCAAAAATTATTAGTTATCATGGGTGCACAGGAATACTTTAAGGAAATTAATGTGGAATTGCCAACAGAGAATAATTCTGTTGTGACTCGACAAGTTTATAGAGATATATATAGTGATCTCCATAATCGAGCATGTTTCTTTGGAAGCAGTGCACTGATTTCGAAACAGGATGAAATTGATATTGAAAAAGAAAAACAAGAAATAATTAATGAGAAAAAAGAACTTGAAGAAGAAAAAAGACAAGCAAATAATAGGAGCAAGAGAGGTTATTAATGAATCTTACAGACGTTTTTTTATCTTTACCAGTTGTTAAATATAATACTGATGTTATACATTTTGCTCCTCGAAAATCTACTCAGATAGAATGGTTAATTCTTGAGGTTCTAACAAAACTAAAAAACAATAGTAATTCTGAGTACAACGATTATTCGGTTGATTTATTGTTTTCTTATATATTTAAGATTCCTGACAGTGATAATTTAATAAAGCCATGTTTAATTGATTTAATAAGTATGGGAGCAATAGAAGAACATGGTGGACTATCCGATGAAACAAAGATGAAAGATTATGTGATGAGAGATTTATCCATAACAGATATCGGTTTAGAAATGCAGCAAAAAGGATTATTGCCAGGAGAAGATTTAACACAAGTAGTTGAGTTTTATTTCAATGTTTCAAAGAAGCAAGTACAGATAGACAATGGTAAGCGAAGCTATAGAGTCGAGCCTATAGGAATTCAGATAGGAGAAGATTTAGAAAATCTTGAAAAGACTCCAATGCCTGAAATCTTAATGAGAGAGTATCTTTATCAATTAAAAAATCAAAAAAACAATTGTCCGGATTGGTTAAAACAAGAAACGGAAATAAAGAGTATTGGTTTATCTATAAATCACGAAGAACCACGAGTATATTGGAATAATAGAAAAATTAGTTTGCAATTAAAGAATAATATGCAACTTTATGTCCAGAATTATGATGGAGGCTCACAGATTGTTAATCAAGTGATACAGTATTTGTGTCATGATGTTAATCCTAATCTAGTAAAACAAGATTTAAAGGTAATAAGTGTACCAAATATTGATGAATTTGCTTCTAGTATTTCAACATCATCTGATATAAAAAATGTATTTAAAAGGAAATTAAGTAATTCAAATATATTTTATTTTAATGAGACTGTTTTTCATATAAGTGATGAAGAATTGGATGAGATCCTTGCTAATAAGATCTGTATAGTCTTTTCAACTTCAGAATTCTCGATTAGAGAAGATAATGGAATGATAATTAAAGTTCCCATAGATAGTGTTTCAATTAGTAAAGATTGTGCATTCGGAACAAATAAAGAATCAGAGTATTTAGGTTTGTTTACCATTTCTGGAGATAGTTATTCAGAAAAATTGCCTTTATATTTTAGTAAGGAGAATTTGAAAGAAAATCTGAATATCATAATAAATCAGATATTGTCTTCCTATCTTAATGACCGAAATATTGATTTAATTTACTTGCTTGCTGCTAATAATCAAAGAGATGATTTTGTAAAGAATTTGAATCAATTATTAGATGGAAAAACAACTTTAAGAGAAAAATTTTCATTAATAGATCATGTTGAAAAGAAAACGACTCCTTATAATCTTAATCTTGATAAAAATAACTTATATCTTTCTCAAATAAAAATGAATAAAGATAAGATATCGCCAAAAGAAATTGTATCTGTATTAAGTGAAATTAAGGATATATATATATTCAAGAAAAATAACGATTTATTTATTAAGGCAATAAGTAAACTTCTGGATTCTATTCCGACTTGCAATACGTATGATGAAATAAATGAAATAATATCTCAACTAAAGACAAATAACAGTATTTCAAATTGGCTTAGTTCTTCTTCAGTTGTAAAAAAATTATATTCAGATAATGTATTACTTAATCTTATAGACAAATATGAATCGCCAGAATTCTTAAAGCTAAGTATGCTTACAAGATTTGAGCAATGCTTAATTAATATGAAACGAAATCAGATTTCGTTAGAAAAGTTGATAAAAAAAGGTCCTTTCCCAATCGATTTGAGTCGAGATACATTTCAGAACTATTTAGTTTTATCAAGAATTGATTTAGCTCCAATATACGAATGTATGAAAAAGCATTGGGATTATAAAAAAAGTATTGAGGTATTTCTAGAGGAAAGAGCTGCTACTTATGAAAACACTTTAATAAGAACTTACTCTGATTTATGTTCGGATGTAAATAGATATTTTTCAAAAATTCAAGAGACTTTAAATATTATTAGCGATGTGGTTACAAAATTCTATGATGAAAGTGCTTTGAATTATGAGAAAATATATGTTGTTGATACCTGCTCAATAATGAATCATCCAGAATTATTGAATAAGTTTACTAATAATAAATCTGCTTTTATTCTTCCAAAAGTTGTTATAGAAGAATTGAATAAAAACAAAGATTTCACTCGAGATATAGAAAAATCGACAAAAGCAAAGCAAGCAATTGCTGCTCTAACTAAATATCAACAGAATAATGTTGAGTGGTTGCTGACAGAATCTTCACATCCTGAATATTTACCTCCGGAATATCCATCAGTTATTGATAGGAATAACCAAGAATGGCAAATAACAGATAATTTGATTCTATCTATAGCATTGAAATATAAAGTAAGAAATGTAATTTTGATTACGGATGACAAAAATCTATGGCAGAAAGCTATTTCCGAGAATGTAATTTGTACAAATACAAATAAATTCTTAGGAATTAATACAAATAAAGGAGGAAAAAAATGAGTCATGAATATGAATCAGAATATGAAATTGAGAAACAAAGAAGACAAGAGATTAATAATCAACGCGTAAGATCTAATACAACGATCTTCTATGAAAAATATGAGTCGATATATCAGAGTTTAATCAATCAGGGTATGGAGGAGTATATTCCAGAGGAAATGGCAAGACTTAAGACCGATTTGGATGATGTTATGAGAAATCTTGCAGATAATCCATTTGCTGCTCGAGATATTAGTATGCAAATTCAAAAATATATTTATGGATTAGGTTCCTTAGGTCGAGCAGCTAAAGGGAAATTTGAAGCCGCGGAGCGTCAGAGACAAAAGGAACTTGCAGAAGCTGAGAGAATGCAACGAGAAATTGAGGCAAAAGCACGCAGTGAAAAGTTAGCAGCAATGTCTAAAGAATATTTTGCTACCATAAGAAGTATTAAAAATCCAGCCATTCAGAATTTTTGTTCATCTGATTTTATGTTGATTAAGGAAGATTTTAACAAGGGCAAGATTTCTGATATAGAAGAATTAAAAGAAAGATTAACAAAAGCAATTTCATCAGCTGAAAACAAAGTATCTGAATGGAAAAAACAAACACTACAAAATGAAGAAAAGAATATAGTATTCCAACAGACCGAGGAATTACTCAATACTGTTAAGGCTCATAATATTGAAGATCAAGAAAAAAAGCAGAAGATAATTAGGACAATTGAAAAATTAAAAAATAGTGATTCTTCTGTGGAGACGGTTGCTGAAGAAATTTCAAAAATTAATCAAGAGGTAGAAGAAACATTAGTAAGTGAAGATCTTCGTAGAGAAGCTGTAAAAGCGATTTTTAAGCAGTTAAAATCGCAAAACTTTACAGTAGAACCTCCTCAGTTAATCAAAAATGGCAATGAAGATTTTGTAAAAATTATTGCAAGAATGCCAAGCGGAAAGCGGGCTGTTTGTAATTTAACCAATAAGGGTAAAATTATTTATAAATTTGATAATTATGAAGGTATGACTTGTTTGAAGGATATTCAAAAATTTAATGTTGATTTGGAGAATATCTATTCGGTTAAGCTTTCAAATGAAAGAGTTTTATGGTCGAATCCTGATGAGATTGGAAAGGATGCAATTAACAATCCTGATTCTGTTACAAATAAAAGGGGGTAATCATGGCTGAAAAGGTATATGATATTTGGTTAGAAAAATTTAATCGTGATATAGGCATAAAAAACTCAATTGTTTTATCGGGGAACATAACTGATATAATGTGTAATCCCAATAATGGAGGGAAGTTCGAATCTGTTTTGAAGAATTTAGTTTCAACTCTTAAGTCAAAAGATTATTCAAAAATAATTGTTTGGGACAGGGTTGAAGGTATAGATAAATCTTTATCATCGAATGTTCCGGTATCAGATATTCAAAATACATCCAAAAATACAGCTCCTAATGTTACAGCATATGATATGGGGGATGATGAAGAGTTTAGTTCAACAAAAGATTCTATCCCTTCTTATGCTGGAGATGTTGAGTCATTCTTTTCTTTTATGCTTGAAACATTAAAATCCGATACTGGAAAGAATGTTTTCATTCTTGATTATTCAGATTATCTCTTTGGAAATGCAAATGCATTAAGTGAACAAGAGAGGGCAAATCTTCTTAAATTGAACAAAGCTCTGCAGGTTCAAGAATATAATCTTGCAAATCAAGATTTTTTTGAAAATGGGAATTTAGTAATTATTTTAGCAAAAAATCAATCCACTATACCTCCTGAGTATTACCTGAATAACCCTATGGTAAGCACTATCTCTGTTCCTCTTCCTGGAAGAAATGAAAGGGAAAGATTTATTGATACTAATATTTCTTGTTTGAGAACAAATCCAGATATTTCTTCTAATAAATTATTAAAAGAGAATTTTATTGATTCATTGGATGGATTTTCTTTAAAAGAGATTGCTCAAATTATGAAATTATCCAGACAGTTAGGAACAGAAATCTTAAGCGCCGAGAAATTGATAAATCTCTTTAAATATGGAGAAAAAATAAGTCCTTGGGAAGAGTTGTCGAAGGAAAAACTTGCTACGCTTGAAGAATCCTTGAAGAGAAGAGTAAAAGGTCAGGATGAAGCAATTGAAAAAGCAAAATCTGTAATCATTCGTGCTTATACGGGATTTGCTGGACTACAACATTCCGCGAAGCAAAAGAAACCGAAAGGAACATTGTTTTTTGTGGGCCCAACTGGAGTAGGAAAAACAGAACTTGCTAAAGCGATTGCAGAATTTGTTTTTGGTGATGAAAATGCTTGTGTCAGATTTGATATGTCGGAGTTTAGTCAGGAACATAGTGATCAAAGATTGATAGGAGCTCCTCCTGGATATGTTGGCTATGAAGCTGGCGGACAATTGACTAACGCGGTAAAAGCTAAGCCTTTCTGTGTTTTATTATTTGATGAAATAGAAAAAGCACATTCTCGCATTCTTGATAAATTCTTACAGATTCTTGAGGATGGACGACTTACAGATAGTAAAGGTGAAACCGTATATTTCTCAGAAACAATAATCATTTTTACATCGAATATTGGTGCTTCTAAAGTCTTACCAGAGACAGAACCAAAAGAAGCAAAAAAACAATTTATGGAAGCTGTAAAACAGAAATTTCTGGATATAGAAAGACCTGAGCTATTAAACCGAATAGGTGATAATATAGTTGCATTTAACTTCATAAAAGATTCTTATGTATTTGTTCAAATTGCTAAGGCCAAATTTAATCCTGTAATTAAATTTATGAAGGAACGTTATAAAGCAGATTTGATTTTTGAAAATGAAGAAGAAGCCTTTTCCGCAATCTCAAATGAGGCTGGAGCTGCTAATGGTGGTAGAGGTCTTCTGAATATAGTTGAATCGAAAATAATTAATCGTCTTTCTGAGTTTACATTTATAAATGAAGAGGATTTGATTGGTAGAACCGTGGTTATCAAACAAATGGTTCCGAATACAACAAGATTTGCATTTGAGATTAGGTAATGGCTTTTTTAAATCTTGCAGCAATCCGGGAATGTACAGAAGCAGAAGGCCCTGGAAAGCGATTTGCTATTTGGTGCCAGGGATGCCCTAGAAGTTGTCCAGGTTGTTGCAATAAAAGAATGCAGGAATTCTCTAAAAAATACATCGTTGATACAGATGATGTCATATCATTGATTGAAAGATCTTGTGAGCAGAATAAAATAGAAGGTGTGACTTTTATTGGTGGAGAACCAATGCTACAATCCGAGGGGTTTGCTGAAATTGCTGAATGGTGTCATAAACATCATTTGAGTGTTATTTCGTTTTCAGGTTTTTTATATAAAGAGCTCAAAGAAATGCATAATTCTAGTGTTGATAGATTGCTCAAGAGTGTGGATATACTTGTAGATGGGCCATTTGAGCAGGCTGAATTTGATACTGAGAGGGATTGGATTGGTTCAAAGAATCAAAAAGTCTACTTTTTCACAGATTTTTATAAACCGGGTATAGAATATGAACATAAAGAACATTCAATGGAAATAATTCTTTCCGAGAAAGATTTGATGATAAACGGCTGGCCGTTTACGATAAGTGGGAAATAACTTCAACAAAGGAGAATTATAGTGATTGACAATAATGAATTAGCACAATTGTACAACTGTTGTATTTGGAATAGTCAATATTAGTTCAGTGCCTAAATACCCCAAATTTATTTAAGCAGCATTCTTTACAGAAGCTGTTCTTTCCCTGTATACAGCAGGAGGAAG
>SFKZ01000147.1 GCA_004553595.1 Methanobrevibacter ruminantium
TCTGTTGTGTCTGGCAGAATTTTACGACTGAATGTTATAAGTACGATATTCAATACTGTGAATACACCTTCAATAACTAATGTTAGAATTGTCAATTTTACTTTCAGGAAAATTGACAGGAAGATGAGAATAACAGGTATAACAGAGGTCATAAAGAAGAAAATGATATAGTATGGTTTTACTAGTTTTTCATTTTTCAAGAAGATATTGATGACCTTACTGATGAATTCAAACATTACTAATATAAAACCAATAGTAAGTATTATCTGAATAATCATAATTATTATCGTAATAGTATCTGTGCTTGGGATCTTTCCAAGTATATTATTATAGAAGGAAATTGCATTTGATCCTGAAAAGAACCCATAGTAAACGAAACTTATCAATGGAGCTTGCAGGAGATATATTACAGCTAATGAAATCAATGTCATTATTAAACTGTAAATTAAAGAACTAACGAATTTTTTCATTACAACTCAACCCTTAATGATATAATGTTCTATTATAACACAGTTTTTGGATATTTTGAACTTCTCCATTTTCATTATCGGCATATATAAGCCAATATGCCACTATACATCAGTCGGATATACTAATTTTTTTGGAGTTCTTAATAAAATCTTATGATTTCAAAATGACAATTTTATCGAATTTGTACATACCGCTTTCAAATAGCACAATAAAGGGTATTTCTAAGCAGTAAGATTCCCCATAATCAAATAAAGGAATTGAATAATTTTGGCTGCCTCGGCCTTCAAAATAAGCTATTTCTATGGAAGGTATGACTTTTTTGCTTATCATGACCCTACATTTAGCTGAAGACATAATCGCTTCAGCTATTCCTTGGGCTTCATTATCATCAGATTTCATTGCATCAGCAATCGAACTGTCTTTATCCCCTAATAAAAAAGGTATAAAGCATTTATTTCCAGCAACAGTCGGTAAGAATGATTTTTCGATTTCATCTGTTGTTTTAGGATCAATACTCAGCGAAAACTCAGCTCCAACCTCTAAATCTGTATTTACAGGTTTTACATCAACATTTTCAGGCAGATCTTTAAGAGTATCTTCATCAAAAGATTCAAAAATTTCCTCTGGATCTTCATCTCCCAAGGCAAAAAGGACCTTTGAAAGTGTTACTTTGTAATACATCTGGTATTTACCATCTTTATAGGTAATAGACTGCACATAGTCTATACATGATGTAAATAAAAGTGGAATTAATAGTAATGGTAGTAAATGTAACAATTTTCTCAATTTAATCACCTTCCATAATATAATTTTTTACTGTCTATAAAATTTCAAATCTGCCGACCTAAATTAAACCGATTATCCCCGAACGACACAACAGGCATCTTTAGCTATTCACTTAAAAACAAGTCATCCAGAGTAACCACTGAATATCCTGGTAAATTCTTAAGATGTTTTTCAACGCCTGAAGACACACCATTTTTAGAGAAAATTATGTACGATTTATTCTGCTGCGTAACACACAATGCTGAATCCTGAAGATCTTTCAACTGCTTTTCATCGAAAGGGTCTTCTGTGTACTTACATTCACAAATAACTGCATTCTCATCATCAGTCGCTAATAAATACGTACGGTCAAGGCACGCTTTGCTTTTCACCTTGACTCGTCCGTTTGGCGAGTTGCTAGAAATTATCAACTCGCCATCAATCTCTTCCTGTTTTTTTAAAACAGGATTATTTCCCCACCATCGACCAAGATTTTCAGCAAAAAAAGGCATTTTTCCATTATAGAACTGCTCTTTTAGATAAGTCTCACAAATCTGTTCAAAACGATGTCCTATGAATGTATTCAATTTTACCTTTGTAAGTTCCTTTTCATAATACATCTCTGGTGATATAAGTCCATTCAGCATATTCTGATGTTTGAAGATGAATGCAAAGTAAAAAGCAAAATAATTATCACTTATAGAATATAAAGTATTTCTACTCTTCTCCTTTTCTCCGCATGGAACTTCTCTTTTTATGAATCCAAGATTTATCAGAGCATTGATATATTTTGCAATTTTGGCCGCATCTTCTCCAACCTTGTCCCTAATCGTATTAAATGTAGAAGCTCCAGCATTTATTGCAAGCATAATATTTTTATAAAAATAAGTTTCCTTAAGTTCCATTCGCAAAAGCGTCTCTATTTCATTATAAAGGTATCCTGTTGTGGAAAGACAGTTTTTTATTACATTCTCTTT
>SFKZ01000148.1 GCA_004553595.1 Methanobrevibacter ruminantium
TGGACAATACGGACATGTTTGGATTAAATTCGAACCAAATAAAGATAAAGGTTATGAATTTGTTGATGCAATCGTTGGTGGTGTAGTTCCTCGTGAATATATTCCAGTAACAGATAAAGGTTTACAAGAAGCTATGGCTGGTGGGGTATTAGCTGGCTACCCAATGGTAGACGTTAAAGCTACATTATTTGATGGATCATACCATGATGTAGACTCATCAGAAATGGCATTCAAAATTGCTGCATCAATGGCTTTAAAAGAAGCTAAAAATAAATGTAAACCAGTTCTTTTAGAACCTATTATGAAAGTATCTGTAGTAGTGCCAGAAGAATACATGGGTAATGTAATGGGAGATTTAACATCTCGTCGTGGTAGACCACTTGGTCAAGAATCACGTGGCAATGCATTACAAATTACTGCAATGGTACCATTATCAGAAATGTTTGGTTACATGACTTCATTAAGAAGTAATTCACAAGGTCGTGGAACATTCGTTATGGAACTAGATCATTATGAAGAAGTTCCTAAATCAATCGCTGAAGAAATTATCAAGAAAAACAGCGTAAACTAATTGAATAATACTTGAATTATATTCAAGAATTAGATAAAATATATCTTGTAATAAGAAATTAAATTTATAGGAGGAAAAAATATGGCAAGACAAAAATTTGATCGTAGCAAACCACATGTAAACATTGGTACTATCGGACACGTAGACCATGGTAAAACTACATTAACTGCTGCAATTACAAAATATTTTGGTGATTTCGTTGATTATGCTGATATCGATAAAGCACCTGAAGAAAGAGAACGTGGTATTACTATTAATACTGCACACGTTGAGTATGAAACTGAAACACGTCATTATGCTCACGTAGACTGCCCAGGACATGCTGACTATGTTAAAAACATGATTACTGGTGCTGCACAAATGGATGGTGCTATCTTAGTAGTTTCTGCTGCTGATGGTCCTATGCCACAAACTAGAGAACATATTTTACTTGCTCGTCAAGTAGGAGTTCCTAGAATCGTTGTTTACATGAACAAATGTGATCAAGTAGATGACAAAGAATTATTAGACTTAGTAGAAATGGAAATCAGAGAATTGTTAGGAGAATACAACTTTGATGCTGATTGTCCTATTATTAGAGGATCTGCTCTAAAGGCTCTTGAAGGAGATCCAGAAGCTGTACAATCTATTAAAGATTTAATGGCTGCTGTTGATGAATACATTCCAACTCCAGAAAGAGATAATGATAAACCATTCTTAATGAGTATCGAAGATGTATTTACAATTTCAGGACGTGGTACAGTTGTTACTGGACGTGTTGAAAGAGGTAAATTAAATCTTAACGATGAAGTTGAAATCGTTGGATTAAAACCAACTAAGAAAACAGTTGTTACTGGAATCGAAATGTTCAGAAAATCTTTAGATTATGCTGAAGCAGGAGACAATGCTGGTGTATTACTTCGTGGTATAAACAGAGACGAAGTTGAACGTGGACAAGTATTAGCTAAACCAGGTTCAGTTACTCCTCATAAAAAATTCAAAGCTTCTGTATACGTATTATCTAAAGAAGAAGGTGGACGTCATACTCCATTCTTCTCAAACTACAGACCTCAATTCTATTTCAGAACTACAGATGTAACTGGTGTTATTGAACTTCCTCAAGGAGTTGAAATGGTTATGCCAGGTGACAACGTAGAAATGACAGTAGAATTAATCAGTATGGTTGCTTTAGAAAACGGAACTAAGTTCTCAATTCGTGAAGGTGGACGTACTGTAGGTGCTGGTACTGTAACAGAAATTATGGAATAATAAAAAAGACTCACGCAAGTGAGCTTTTTTTATTTACTTAAATATTTAAAAATAGTATTATTATAATAGGTGAGAGTATGCAAGGGCTACTTAAAAAGAATAAAAATATCTTAAAATCAATAAATACCAAGAATCTATTTATTAGATTTTCCTTTTTTCTTTTTGCATGTTTTATTTATGCCTTAGCATATAATCTATTTTACGTGCCAAATGATATAGTAGTTGGAGGAATGAGTGGATTAGCGATTATCGTTAAACAATTAACCGGAATGTCCACTACAACATTTTTATATCTAACAACTGCAATTATATTAATAATATCCTATATATTCTTGGGAAAAGGTGACGTTATTAACACCTTAATCGGATCTGTCACTTTCACAGTTCTT
>SFKZ01000149.1 GCA_004553595.1 Methanobrevibacter ruminantium
CCTCAAGGAAGTGATCAAATTCAATTTTCTCACTTCGTTACGAAAATTGTGGGCCATCCTGGATTTGAACCGGGGACCAAAGGATTATGAGTCCTCTGCACTAACCGCTGAGCTAATGGCCCAAGGATGTACCCAAAAGTATATTGTTACGGATAACATTTTAGAGTTTTTTTTGGTCAACGGGATAAAGGTTTAAACACGGGGACTCCGCATTATAAATACCTTTAAAATGTATTGTATATAAAAATTAAGAGAAGTAGTAAAATACTTTCAGGTGGACGTATGAACTTGAAAGAATCGTTAGAAATGAGATTTATCATCACATCATTAACAGATGCTGGTAAAGCCTGCGAAGCAATGTGCTCTCATTGGGGTGTAGAAAATGGCTTGCACTGGGAACTTGATATAGTTTTTGGAGAGGATTTGTCCCAATTGCGAAAAGATAATTCAGCTGCCAATATTAATATAATCAGAAAACTTGTTATAAACATATTAAAGCAGATTGACTTCTCTGAGTTTACAAAGGCAAAGTGTCTGTCAATTTCAGGAAAACAAATGCTTTGTGATAAACGCGAAGATTGCCTTGAAAAAGTCTGTAGATATATATAATGCGGAGCCCCTGGCATATAATTGGTTTCGGTTGATATTATTGTTTTTGAAAAAGGTTGATATTTTGGTTGATTTTAATTTAACTTAACATCTGTCAATTTTTCGATACTTTCTTTCGTCCACAATTCATTTTCCCAAAAGAAATATTCCGATTTACGTTTCTTAAATATTCTGGAGGCAGTTTCCAAAGAGTTATCATAAATATGGCATACATCACAAACTTGAATCAATTCTGGCAACAAATCCAAAGCCTTATGATACCTTGAAATTATTTTTTCAGAAGGAACATCATGACCACCTTTTGCAAATCTAGATTTCACCCTCAATACATTTATTTGTGGATCAACAGTAAGAACATAAATGCAACGTATGAAATATCCCTTATTCTTTGCTTCAATTAAAAGATCAAGATTTCTTCTTGTTGATAAAACAGTTTCAAACGTAAAACCTTCAAGATTCTCTACACACTTCCCACGCAATTCTGTTGCCTTTTGAGCAGCTTCCAAATCTGAACAATGCAAACTAGTTTTAATGTCATCAGCATTTATATAAGGAGGAATTACTTTTGCAAGTTTTGTTACAGTTGATTTCCCGGAGCCATTAGGACCTGCAAAAACAACAATTTCAGGCTTCTTTTGCATATTCAATGTGCCCATCTGGATATTCAAAATAAGCTCTTTTTGTCTGGGCATCATATTTTGCAATAGGAACGCCTTTTAGACGACTTATTTCATTTTCTATTTTGATTGAGGCATTAAATAGTTCTGTCATTTTTTCATCAGAAATACCTTGTAATGAATCAAGTTCATTTTCTTCGTTCATAGGAGCCTCCTTCAATAATCTTTATATAATATATCATATTTTTTAGATTTTTGCAGATAGAATCAATAGGATTGAATATAAAAAAAGGATTTCCAGCATCAAACTGAAAATCCTAAAATAGGTGGACCATCCTGAATTTGAAGGACAACGGATTTTATATTAGTAAATATTTATCGCTATTTAGTGTTATTATATAACATATTTTGATTTTTTAACACTATTTATGATTAATTAAGGACTTAATTTTTTACTTAATTTTAAATCACTTAACATTTTACTTAACATTTTTAACTGCTTTTTTTTCATATAGTTTGTACCCTAGTATTTGGCAATTAAGTAAACATCTTGTAATGGATACTAAGAATTTGTTATATGATTGAGTATAAAAAATTAGCCATACAAATCCCAATTTGTTTGCCCACGCTGCGAATAATCCGATCAAGTATACAGATCCGGATGGAAGAAACAATAATGATGCTCTAGAGAAAATTGAAGAACTTGGGTCAAGTATGCAGTCATTCAAAGCTCTTTCAAAAGAACAAATAGAAGGATATTTATTAAAAAAGTGGAACTTTGTTGGTGAAAAACCTAATAGTGGGAATCCAAATTTTTCTGCTGATACACCCGAGAAACAAGTAAAAGAATTTGCTAGCAACCCTGAATTTGAAATAAAAATAGAACAAATGGAATTCCCATATATGCATAATGTTACATATGATGAAGCAACAGGGGTAAGCGATCCTACAGCAAAAAATATTGAAGAAAAAA
>SFKZ01000150.1 GCA_004553595.1 Methanobrevibacter ruminantium
TATGAACAGTAGCTGCATCAATACCAGGTATTTGAGAGCGAATTGCATCAGTCTGATTATTATATGGTGCAATAATTCCAAGATTTGCAATTTCGTCCTCAGAATATTTTGGAAGAATCTCTTCTTTAATTACATCAATTTGACGCTGATTATAATGGTCTTTACAGAAGTTACCAGGAGTTGTTTTAATTGCTTCAAGAACATCAGCTTCTCCTTTATCTTCTGTCATAATCAAAAGCCTGCCGCCATAAAACTGCTGATTACAGAAATTGATGATTTTTGGGTGGCAGCGGTAATGTTCGCGAAGTAAAGTCTGAGGCGTATCAGGAATGACCTGTTCAAGAGAAGCAAGAAAACTGTTAATGTAATTATAGCCTTCAGGAAGTTTTGTTTGTTCAAAGAGTTCCTGTACAACTTTCTTTTTTTGTTCTTCAATTACATTAGGAAGCTGCATTTTATCGCCAACTATTACAGCATTCTTTGCACAAGATAAAGCTAAAGCTCCGGTAACAACATCAACCTGAGAAGCTTCATCCATAATTACATAGTCAAACAAAAACTCAGTCCCCTGCCCAATTGTTCCTCTGGATGAAAAAGTAGTACTAAGAATTACAGGATATTCGCTAGCGAAACTTGCGGGATTAAAATATATTTCTTTACCATCTTTGAATTGTGTACGCTCTGTTTTCTTTGAATACTTTTTAGCAACCTCACTTCTTAAGGTCGTTAAGCATTTTTCATAAACATCATTAGGATTAAAATCTTTTACAATACTTTCATTTTCACTTAATTCATTCTCAAGCTCTTTCTTCTTAAGTGGATAATAAGTTGCCTTGATTGTTTCTATTGCCTTGTCAGGATTAACTGTCCAATTTCCTTTTTCTCCAAGACCAAAGGAAAGCTTAAGTTTTAGATTCATAAAGAATCCAAATTTTTCTTTCTCTTCATAAGTAAATTGAATCTTCTGGAGTAAACCCATCAGAACATCAGAAGATTTTTTCAAAAGCTTTTTATTACTGTAAACATCTGTAATTAAGTTATCAAAATATTTAGATTCAATTTCAAGTGCAGCTAATTCAGATTTGATTGTAGAAATGCGTTCATTCGCTTCAAAGTATTTACCAAGATGTTTGATATTTTCATCCAAGAGCGGAGACAAAACTGGCAATTTATTCTTCCAGTCTTTAAGATATTTCGGATAGAACTGCTGCTGATTTTTCAAAAAGTTTTCAATATTGTCTTTCTTCCCATGGAAGGCACAGATAAATCCAAGTCCATATTTATCAGAAGCAAGCTTTTCGTAAACATTTCTGGTAGCATCATTGTTATTTGAGACAATCAAAACAGTTTTATCATGCATTAAAAGATTTGCAATTATGTTTAAAATTGTCTGAGTTTTTCCGGTGCCAGGTGGTCCTTGAATTATACTTACCTGATTATTCAAAGCATTACTCACAGCCTTAAACTGACTGTTATTGCAGCCAAAAGGAAATATAAGTGAATGGATTTTTGATTTTTCTTCTTTACCTTTTTTAGGATTTAAGTATCTTGCTAAAACTGAATATTCATTTACAAACTTTGATTTTTCAAGATTCTTTACAAGAAGATTCTGGCCTTCATCATTTTTAATGTCACTGAACTGAGCCATCTGCAAGAGGTAATCAAATATAGTGGCAGACTGTTTATCTTTAAGACAGTTTTTGATTATCTTTACATTCTCATTTTTGTAATGAAAAGTTCTTTGATCTCCGACAAAATCAATGTTCCATATTCCTTTTACATTATCATACGTGAGATTTTCAATTTCTGTTGTTCTATCTCGCTTACCATATTTGTCAGTAAGAAAGATTATGGAATCTTCTTTGTTCATATTAATACTTAGACCAATCCCTAAGCGATTTTTTGTTTCATTTCTTCTATCTTTTGTTCTATTTCAGAAACAAATGAAGATACTAAATTTCTATTGGTTACTTTCTCCATATAATTGAAAGTTTCATCCTCAATTCCAGCTATAGATTCTTGTTTATCAAAATCAAGAAGTTTAACTGTAATATTATCAGTAGAAAACAAACATTCTATCAAATATTCTTTATTTTTAATGTTTTCCTTCTTCTTTAATAGAACCTGTTTCGTTTGAGCAGGGCACCAGAAGAAGTTAATTTTTTTGTCATCTTTTAAGCTACAAAAT
>SFKZ01000151.1 GCA_004553595.1 Methanobrevibacter ruminantium
CATTTTACTTCAGGAGGACAATATGGCCATAATTACTATTTCGAGACAAGTTGCAGCATTAGGTGATGAAATTGCCTGTGAAGTTGCGAAAAAATTAGGATATAAATTTGTCGGTAGAAAGGAAATAGAAAAACGTATTGTTGATATGGGATTTCCTGCATCGAAGCTTGAAAAATATGATGAACGAAAACCTGGCTTTTTTGCATCTCTTGCAAAAGACCGTGATGAATATATGGACTATCTTGCAACAGCAATTATTGAAGCAGCTTCCGAAGGAAATACCGTTTTAATTGGTCGTGGGTCTGGAATTATTCTTCAGGAATTACCTAATCTTGTATCTTTTAGATTTGTTGCAAAAGATGAAGTTCGTATAGAACGTTTAAAGAAGGAATTTGACTGGAATGATAAACAGGCAAAACAACGTATAGATGAAAGTCATACAAACCGTCTTGGATTTCATAAGAGCTTCTTTAATCGAGAAAATGATGATGCAACTGATTATCACCTTGTTATGAATACAGGTATTCTTACTGTAGATCAGGCATCTGATATTATTGTTCAGACTGTAAAAAGTCTCGAATCTGAAGAAAAAGAAGCTGCCGGAAAAATAAAAGTAAAGAATCTTTTGACTGCACAAAATCTTGTAAATACACTTGTATTCAAGTACAAAATTAATATTAATTTCCTTCATGCAGTTGTGGACGGAAATACCGTTACTTTGCAAGGTGTTGCTGATTCCAGTGCAATTGTAGAAAAAGCAGTAGTTCTTGCTCAGAAAGAATTGTCTGACTATAAGATTCAGTCAACAATTAGCGTTGTTCAGGATTTTAAGGCATATCCATAATGCAGTTTCCTTTTTCACTTGCAGCAACTGCTCTTGCATTTTCAGCAGGTGTGGTTGCCGCAGGAATCTTTTATTTTTTTATCAATTTCATCAGAAATAAAAAGATTTCTGGAACAAAAATTGCTCTATTCATTTCCGCTTTTGCAGTGATTGCTGCTGTCATCTGCAGTTATTTTGTTTTTTTTATTCAATACAAATTTCCTTTTGATTTTATTACTTTGACGGATTTTATTTATCTTATTGTTGTGTTCATTTTGGGAATATTTTTTCTGTTATGTACAAAAATTTTTGCAGTAACAATTGTTCCTCTCTATTTAATAATTTCATTAGTTACTTTCTTATCACTGTGGTCACTATATCCGAGAAAAGCTTTCTTTGAGTTTACTCAAACTTCAAAAGAAACAAGTACTGTTACAATTGTGTGCCATAAGATGAAACCGTTGATTATTTTACCAGGTCCAAGAATCTGGTATGAACCTTTAAATAGTGAAGAAAAAAAACTTAATCCACTTTTTTCTTTTGTAAATAGCAATGTGTTTGAACAAGAAAAGAAACTTATCGTAGAGTTACCAAAGCAAGAATATTATCCTGTTGTCTATAAAGTGAATCTACAGTGTACTTCTACAAATATGTTTGTTAAGGCAGAACCTGTATTGTAACCGGTAATTCTATACATTGACTTTTATTAAAAGACAAATATAATTTTTATTATGAGATTATCAAATAAATTTACACTTGTTAGAATTGTTTTTGCACCAATTTTCCTTTTGTTATTTTTCTTGCCATCATATTTAAATAACACATTTAATATTGATACAAATTTATTTAATGTTGTTACTGGCTGGGCCTTGATTCCTCTTTTGGGATTTGCGGAATTTACAGATTTTCTTGATGGTTTTTATGCAAGAAAACGGGGTGAAGTAAGCGATTTTGGAAAGCTTTTTGATCCTTTTGCAGATGTATTCCTTCATATTTCTGTTCTTGCAAGCTTTACTGTTTTGGGGAAATTCAATTTTATCTGTCTTATTTTGATTATATGGCGTGAAATTACAATGAACTTTCTTCGAATGGTAGCAACAAAGAAAGGTGTAGCAATTGCAGCACGTAAAGGTGGAAAATTCAAGACATGCCTTTACATTTTTACCGGCTTTGTACTTCTTGCGGTTGATTGTATTGCACGCATCGGCTTTGTAATTCCAGATCAAGTTATAAATGTAATTAATATAGTGATAATTGTGCTAGGCTGGCTTTGTGTTGCAGCAGCATATGTTTCATTTATTGATTATATCAAAAACTTTGGAACTGTATTAAAGGATGAAATGTAAATCCTGTA
>SFKZ01000152.1 GCA_004553595.1 Methanobrevibacter ruminantium
ATGCTCGGAACAAAACAAAATTCTTCCTCCATCGGGCGACACCAACGCAAAGCTTGCAAATAACAGAAAAAACAAAAAACAGCTTTGACAAACGGAGGACTTTTTACCATGAAAAAAATAATCGCAATAATTTTGGCAGCAATTTTTACTTTAAGCATGACTGCGTGCTCAAAACAGGAAGAGCAAAGCGACCTTGATTATGTTATGAATAAAGGCGTGCTTGTTGTCGGCGTAACGGAATTTGAACCTATGGATTATCTTGACGAAAACGGAGAATGGATAGGCTTCGATGCAGAGCTTGCAAAAGCCTTTGCCGAAAGCCTTGGTCTAAAAGCGGAATTTGTAAAGATTGACTGGAGCAAGAAAACCATGGAGCTTTCGGGCAAGACTGTTGACTGCATATGGAACGGTATGACGCTTAACGACGAAGTACTGGCAAGCATGGAGTGCTCAAAAGCATATTGCAGCAATGCTCAGATTGTAATTCTTCCAAAGGAAAAAGAAAAAAGTGTTTTCCAAATATTTTTAAGTGCAATAAATGATCCTATTATATATGTGTTAGTTGTAGCTGCTATTCTATCATTTATAGTTGGAGAGTACTTAGATGGATTTGCTATAATTTTTATTATTATGGTTGATGCTGTGGTTTCTACTGTGCAAGAAATTAAAGCAGAAAAGAATTCTGAAGCTCTTAAAGATTTAATTAAAGTAAAAGTTAAAGTTGTTCGTGAAAATAAACATTATGAAATTGATTCTTCATACCTAGTTCCTGGAGATATTATTATAGTTGAGCCAGGTACTAAGGTATCGAGTGATGCTAGAATTATTAATTCAAATAATCTTACGGTTGATGAGTCGGTTCTTACTGGTGAAAGTATTGGGGTAGCTAAAAGTAGTGATTCTTCGTCTCTTGGAGATGATTCTAAGAAGTGTATGATATATGCTGGTACTTCAGTTTTAACCGGTAGAGCTATTGCTGTGGTTACTGCAACTGGTATCGATACAGAAGTTGGAAAGATTGCTGAAAAAGTTACATCTACTGAAGAAAGTAAGTCTCCATTAACAATTAGAATGGAGAAATTTTCTAAACAAATTACTTTGATGATTATCGGTATTTCAATTTTAATTGGTTGTGTATTGATTTATAAACAATATCATTTTATGGATATATTCTTGGCAGTAGTTGCTCTTGCTGTTTCTGCGATGCCTGAGGGATTACCACTTTCTTTAACATTAGCATTAACAATTGGATCAAATAAAATGGCTAAAAGAAATGTAATTGTTAAAAAGTTAAATTCTGTAGAAAGTTTAGGAAGTTGTACAGTAATTGCAAGTGATAAAACTGGAACTCTTACTGTTAATGAACAAACTGCTAAAAAGATAGTTATGTCCAATGGTGAAGCGTTTGAAATAGATGGAAATGGTTATAATGATGTTGGAAAAGTAATTCCAGTGGGTGATTCAAATATAGCAAATGCTAAATATATTGCTACATTAGGTGTAGTTAATAATGAATCTATGCTTGAAAAGGTAAAGGGAAAATGGGATAAATTTGGAGATTCAATAGATATTGCTTTTCTTGCGTTAGGAAGAAAACTTGGTATAAAAAGTTCTGAATTTAAAAAAGTATCTGATATTCCTTATGAATCAGAAAATAAATATAGTGCAGTATTCTATAAGATTGATAATGATGTTTTATGTACTGCGAAGGGTTCAGTAGAAGTTATATTAGATTTTTGTAAATATTCATATGAAGATGGAGAAAGAGTAAAATTAGATAGAGAAAGAATATTAAAGCAAAATGAAGAATTAGCATCTAATGGATATAGAGTTATTGCTATATGTGATGGAGATGTTCCGTTAAAAGAAAAATATTCTGAAAAAGACGTTAAGAATTTAACATTTATAGGTTTAGTTGGATTTATAGATCCTGTAAGAAAAGAAGCAGTAGGTGCTATTAAAAAATGTAAAACAGCTGGTATTAAAGTTTTAATGATTACAGGTGATCATGCTTTAACTGCTTATGCTATTGCTAAAGATTTAAATATAGTTAGCAGTAAAGAAGAAGTTGTAACAGGTAGTGATTTGGATTTTTATTCAGATAGTGATGAAAAATTTGATAGATTTGTTGAGGGTAAAAAAGTATTCGCAAGGGT
>SFKZ01000153.1 GCA_004553595.1 Methanobrevibacter ruminantium
CTGCACAAGTTTAGGCATTATCTGGCCGATAAAGTCTGCGTTTGTATATTCAGGATGGAATACGGTACGCTCAACAAAAACATCTTGCTGTTGTTCTGGGATTTCGTATTCAGTTTCGAGCTTATGCTTTATTTCGTGCGATTTTCCGCTTCCAGGAACTCCATAGAAGATGATTTGTTCGGGAGAGGTGAAAGGTGTGGCCGATTGTGAAAGAGTTGTTTCTCTTTCTGATTGAAAATTCGAGTTTTCAAGAGCTTCTATCAGTTTATTGTTTTTTGCATAGTTATAAATTTGAATTCCAAATCGTAAGTGTTGATGATAATTGTCAGAAATGTTTGAATCAGAAGCCAGTTCATTTGGAGAAATACCATTTTCTATTATTGTTTTTCCATTTTGAATACCAAATAATACTAGTTTACTCAATAAATTAAAGCCATCATCTTTATCTGAAGATTCTATTTTATTTAGGCTTGTTATCAAGTTTTGACGCAGTTGCGTTTTATCACTTGAAGAATCTGTATTTAGTGGGATTTTAATATAACTGTATTTATCTGGTGAAATAAAATCTGTTGTCTCTGCATTCTGTGAAAAATCATTTCCGTTTGTTTCAAACCTTTCCAATCCTACAGGAGTTTGTGTCGGAAGTTTGTAAAAATCCGTACATTTTGACAGATTTTCTGCATTCTTATCATTGCTTCTAATTCCAACTAAATCATATTCCAAGCAGTTTTTCTTTTTAAGTAACACAAAGAAATCGTCAACCCTTAAGAGTTTTCTAAATTCAATAAAGTCTTTATCATCAAGCGATTTTATTGACAATTCAATCTGATCGTCTGCATTATTTCTACGGCTCCTAAGCACACTTGCTTTTACAACCTTTTTACCAGAAGTATAATGGATTAAGTTAAATAACTTGTTTGTAAGAGAATCTGTGTTTTCTTTGTAAATTGTCAAAGGAATCTGAAGTGTAAAATATTTCTTTAAATCATCATCTTTGCTTTCATAACCGACATTAAAATAACCATCAGCATTCAAAAACGGAAAGAAATCTTTTTGCCTTCCTGTAAATGCCATGTGAGATTGATGAGATGCACCAGTATCAGAAATGGTATTTGTTGCAGCTAATTTCTTTATAATAATTCCATCGTATTCGTTACCACTTAAAAAAGGACAACTTGAAACAATTAAGTTTAGTACTTCAGAAAATTCCATATATTAACCTCTCTATAAATATTTTTTTACAATACTTGCTATTGCTCGTCCTAGTAATGGTGGAACGGAGTTTCCAATCTGCATATAAGTTTTTGTGTATGCCCCTCTAAAAAAATAGTCATCTGGATATGATTGAACCCTTGCAGCCTCTCTTGGCGTTAAACCGCGAGCTTGTGTCGGATGAATATACATATTGCAGTCAAACTTCATATGCGCAGTGATTGTTTTACATACATTGTTTTCAACCAGCTTATAATATTTATCCTTAAAAATATCACTTCGGCTTTTGTACGGCATAATGTCCGCTATTTTAGGATCATCAGATTTATCGCCTTGATACATTCTTCCATAGATTTCAATATCACGGTCATTGTTATAGCGAGCCTTATGATTGCATACAAAATCATTTTTTCGATTTTGATTTATATACTTGATATACTCGTTTGTCTGATTTAATTCATTTTTTTCAATGACAAAACCAGATTCCTTTGTTTCTGACTCAGTAGAATTTTTCATTCTAGATGCCTTTAGTGACCTAAGTCCAAAGATTGCATCACCAAGTACATGATTTGGAATAGTTTTTGACAGAGTAAATATTTCATTAAAAATAGATTCATTATCTATGCCAAGTCTATTTCCAATGTAAATTAGTCTTTCTCTGTTTTGTGGAACGCCGAAATCTTTCGCATTTAATATGTGACATTCAACTGAATAGCCAATATTACGGAAATCTTCTTTCACTTGTTCTGCAACAGAAAGCATACCTTTAACATTTTCCATTACAAAAAATTTCGGCTGAACCTTGCGAACAATCTCTACATAATTTTTGTAAAGTTGATTTCGTGGGTCGTCAATTAATCTCTGCCGGTTTGCCATACTGAATCCCTGACAAGGCGGCCCACCGACAACAATATCAACAGAAGAAACATCAACAAGATTTTC
>SFKZ01000154.1 GCA_004553595.1 Methanobrevibacter ruminantium
AAGACTTTTCCTTCAGATTGCATTGGGAACTCTGCTTATTGTAGGTGGAATTTGGGCAATCACAGGAAACGGTGATTTTGGAATTACAGCATTAACGAATATCAGAAATCTTTTGAATCTTCCTGATATTGTATATACAATTTTGAAGATTTCTTATGGTGTAATTGAATTAATAATTGGGGTATTTGTGGTTATTGAAATTTTTGCCGGAGATATTCTTGCAACATTTGGAAAAATCCTTAAGATTATTATTATCGTAATCTGGATTGCATCTATTATTCTAGCATTCCTTCTTCCAAAAAGTCCTTACTTCATCCTTCAGAATTCTAGACTTAATCTTAAATACTTCTATGACCTTGCATTGCAGCTTTGTGCTTTGGGTGGTTTGTTCGTATTACTTTAATTTCTGTTTGAAGTAGAACAAAAGAGAGTTTGGTTCTTTGAATCAGACTCTTTTTTTGTTTTAAATTATTTAAAAGTAGAGTTATAATTAAAATATGAAAAAAGTTATTTTTATGTTACTTATTATTTTATCTCCACTTGCAATTTTTGCTCAAAGTGAAGAATTGGAAATTAATAAACCATTTACTGAAGAAGAACTTGCAGAGCAGACATTGATATTCAATAATGCGAAAAAGCTTCATGATGAAAAGAAAGTCCAACTTGAAGATATGGAAAATGCATTAAAGAATACTGTAATGTTTAATCAAAGCCTTAAGGATATGTTTGAACTACTTGAAGAACTAAGATATTCCATTATTCAAAAAGATCTTGATAAAGCACAAAGACTTGTAAAAGAAGTTGAAAAAATCGATTTTACTCCAATGGAGAAGGAAATTGCTCAGTGGGAAAAACTTATTGAGCAAAGTGAGCCTGTATACGATAAAGTAAAAGCTGATTATGATCGAATTACTGAAACTCTTTTAGAAAATAGAAATTTAATTTCTGATTATGAATATAAGGTTTTCATCGGTAACATCGAATATAAAAATACACCTCATATTCTTAAGGCTTACAGAACTGCTTCAGATACAAAAACTTATGAGGAAATTCAACAGACCATCAATAATGTAAAAGAAGTAGATCTTGTTCCTCTTGAAAAAGCAATTGAAAAAAAATTAAAAGACACTAAAGCTCGTCTTGCAGAAGAAAAACGTATCCGCGAATATATTCCAGGAAAGACAGAAGAAATCCGTACATTGCTTCAATTTTATCAGCTGGAACTTCCTTCTCCAGGAGATGCAAGTCAGATTAAAAAAGAGTTTGAATCAATTAAAAGAATCTGTGACAGTACGCGAGATGTTAATAAAGCTGATCTGTATAGACTGCATGAACTGGAATCTGATATTAATTCCATTAATTTTGATTATCTTGAAAACTGTTTAAAGGCCTTAACAAGAGGTTATAAGATTCTTGAAAGTTTAGGTATTAAAATTTCACTTGATAAAGGCTGGTCTAATGCAAAACAGCAACGGTATTATATTGATGCTGTAAAGGATGCTTATGCTGAGTCGATTAATTTAAAGTGACCATTGTATTTTCATGTTTCAAAGCGGGATGGTGTAAATGATAAATTTGCAGATTTTACAGATATGTCATTAACAGATTTTCTTGTAAAACTTGGTAATAGTTCAGGTTCAACATTTACTTTCATTGTTAATCGAAAAACTAATAAGCCAGTTACTATTGAGCTTCCTGTTATTAAATAGAACTTCAAAATTTGTATTCATTCTGCTATACTTTTTTTAATGACTAAAGATGAATTATTTTTTTTATTAGAGTCTCGAAGGGAATTTGAATTTTCCTATAAGGATACTATGTATTCTATAATGTGTGAAAAAGATTTTTCAGGGAAGGAATTTATTAAGTTTGGTAAGTTATATTTTGAAGAAAAATTTGATTCATTCAATGATTTGTTTGCAAGGGCAGAAGTAGGAAATTCCTATTTAAGAGAAGTAATCGAAGAAATCCAAATTAATAGAAAATAAAATGACTGCATTAGAAAAATATTATAATAAATTTAACGAAGATCATCGCCTTACAACCCGCCATGGAATTGTAGAATTTACAACTTCAATGAAATACATTCACGATTACATTCCAGAAAATACAAAGGTAAAAATTCTTGATGTAGGTGCAGGGACTGG
>SFKZ01000155.1 GCA_004553595.1 Methanobrevibacter ruminantium
AAGTATGTTTAATGCAAGCAAAATGGTTCCCATTATTTTTTTCATACATACATCTCCTATTACCTACCTATAAAAATTTGGATTGGAAGCCCGGTTAATTGCCGGACTTCCGTCCATCTGTTTAGTGATGGGCTACCATATAATACCCTGCTTCCAACTTATTATATATTTTACGACCGATGGTTTGACGCAATATATGGTAATATTATTTTTATAAGGCATATTATCGTACAGACACTTAGCAATGATGCCTTAATAAAGTTTTTTTCTTCTTTTTTACTTCCTTTTCAATGCTTTCATGAATACGATAATCCAACTTCTTATACGGTATATTTTGATTTGACTTTCATCCACCGTATTAGCTCCTTTTCATCGAACTTTACTTAGTTTTCCCATATCCATTTCATAAACTTCATCACACAAAACATCGATATCTTCTTTGCTATGACTAGCCATTAGAATTGTTTTCCCCTCCTTTTTCAGTCCTTCAAAAAAGTTACGCATATCAATAACGCCTCTTTTATCCAGTCCGTTCATAGGTTCATCCAAAATCAAAATAGGTTGATCTTCCATAATTGCCTGTGCTATTGCAAGCCGTTGACGCATTCCTAATGAATAATTGCAGACTTTTTTTCTTGAACTTGGATCTAATCCGACTTTGTTCATAATTTCATATATGTGCTTTTTATTTTTATGATTCCGCAATCTATACAAAAAATCCAAATTCCGGTAGCCACTGTGATTTCTTAGAAAAGCAGGTTCTTCAATAATGATACCGGCCTCTGTCAGCATGTCCATATCCTTTTTCATTTTTTTGCCGCGAATCCAGATTTCCCCCTCATCAAGATGATAAAATCCACATATACATTTAAACAATACTGTTTTCCCTGAGCCATTATATCCAACAATCCCATATATTTTGCCTGCTTCACAAGATAGAGAAACATTATCTAATACTTTATAATTATTAAAACTTTTAGAAGCATTTTCAACTTTAATAATGTCCATGCAGACCTCCTATACCTCTTAATCTTCTTTAATCAACTTAAAATCAACTCCATGTATTTTCCAAATAATAGTCGCTGACAATACTATACAAGCAATTAGCAGTATAATACTACTTGTTAATGCTGTTGGCATTTGCCACCTCATTCCCGATCGCACATCTATCTCAGACATGCGCATCCACGATATAGGAGAACAATAAACCAACCATGGAACAATATCTCAGATATTTTCTACAACAATTGGCAATATCACAAACAACATGGCTATTATATTTGCCCATAACCTGGAAATGTAAAGACTTAAAGAAAACATTAGTAACCCTATAAACATAATCACAAGTCCACCCATTAATATAGATATTCCCATAGCCTGAAACGTTCCAAATTTATTTATGATATCATATGATACACTAAAAGGGATTCGATATTCACCAGCTGCATTTGTCATTGATAACGTATATAAAACTTTCCCCCATCCTTCACTCAATGTAATATTGGGCAACAGCATCAATCCTGTTTCAAATATTGCTATCACTATAAATGCAAATGAACTAAAAATAATGGAACCAATCTGTCCGCAGGCCCATTCCACACGACCAGTGCGAATCACCTGATACATTGTCCATTCTTTCATAAATGGAACGTCCGAAAAATAATAAACTACTGCTGACATAAAAAGTATCACAAAATAAATATCCGATATCAAAAATGGAAATATCCATGGGCATACCGGATAATTTACTGATTGAGAAAAGCTTTTTACCGGTGACAAAAAAATATGATATAGAATCCCTAAAAGCAACAATAACGTCAAGGTTTTCATTGACAATAGTTTTGCCAAAAATAATTTCCATGCAAATTTCAATTTGGATCCTATTTTACTCATAATTCATTTTCCTTTTCAACTTAGCAAATATTAAACTTCCAAGTATAATCATAAAAATCAATCCTACCAACACTGCATATCCAAACGAAAAGATATCGTTATCCCATATATTAAAGGTCGCATTAAAAATATATATTAAATTGATTTTTTCCAAATCGCCAAACAGTGCACGGCTATAATATGAAATAAAATAAAAACTCATAAACGGGACTGACAGTACCAATAATTTGTTGGTAATATATAATGACACATA
>SFKZ01000156.1 GCA_004553595.1 Methanobrevibacter ruminantium
CCATCATTATTAAACTGAACAGTTGTGGTGAGATCCATAAAGAAATGATTTCAAGCTGCTTAATAAAATTATATGGTAATATCGGAAACGCCCATGAAATGATATTTGAATTTACAGTTAGCGAATGGCAAAGAATTCCAAAAAGAAGAAAACCAAAAATTAAATGAATTTTTAATGAATGGTCACCTACAAAAATTGCAAAGTTAATAATACAAGCAAATAACAATGCACCGACAATAATAGTAATAAACAACAATATGTTTTCAAACTTATTTGTAATCACATCTCTTCTTGCAAAAAGAATCGGAGAAATAATTCCCGCTTCATAATTTGCATAACAAGAGACCTGAACTACAAGTTCAATTGAACCAATGAAATCTGATTCTAAAAATGCATATACTGGTGTATTTGCCGGAGTCGAATTTTTTTCTTCAGAAGAGTATTCACCATATGAGGCAATCAATTTTCCATTACAGAAAAATTTTGAAGCTGTGGCAGGACATCTTCGGGAATATATTGCATATTGAGCATTTGATTCCAGGCCGACAATCTTAATTCGATAGCAGGCAAAATTAGAACGAAAATTTTTCTTCGCCTGAACGTTCCATGAACCAGGGACTTTAATAAATGCCGTATCATATTGTTCTTTATTATATGATTGAAATTCCTGATTCGGATAAAATTCCCACATACCACTAAGATTGATTGGCTTCTTTTCAAGATCAGCTGGATTAGAAATGTGAACAAGTCCGTTCCATACTTCTGTTGCAAATATAGGCACTGAAATTATTACAGCTGCCAATAAAGCTAGGATTTTTTTCATGATTCTTCTCCCGGCAAAAAATCAATATTTGCATTTGCTGATTCGAAAGGAATTACTTTATAAACAAGAGTCTTAACCCCATGAATTTCTATAATAACACCTTCAAACATACTCTCCATGTAACTTCGACAGTAATCCAGTGCCTGTTCGCTGATTAAAATATTGCTTCCAACATACTTATTCATTCCACAAATCTGTATTGCTTCTGCAATACCTGATGAACATTCACAAGTCGTCAGATGCTTGTCATTACCTACAAGTCCAAGAGCAATTTTAGATGTATGAATTGCCATATCAACTTTAACAAGTAATCTTTGTTTTAGTTCATGTTCTGAATTTATTGCATTTACATAACGCTGAATTGCAACGCCACAGCGGACAATATTATCATTTTTTTCTGTAAAAATTATTACAAAGTTTTTACCGGCCATCTTTGCAAAAAAGCCACCATGCATTTTGACGATGTTAATTATCCCTTCATAATATTTTTCCATCAATAAGAAAAGCTTTTCCTCTTTAATCGCTACGCCACTTTCCATATTTGTTCTCATGCATGCAGTAAGAATCATACCATCACAAATAGCATTATCCCCAGCTTTGACTCCACCAGCATTTTCAACCTGAAGATAACTAATAATCTGTTCAGGAACGAAACGTTTATAAGATTCATTAAATTTCTCGTATTGATCTAATTTATTTCTGTTTTCTCTTGAAAGTAAATCTCTTTTAATTCCAGCAAGACTAGATTGTGCGACAGCAAAACACATAATGGCAATTTTAAACAGAAAAATTCCACTGTTACCTTCACTTTCATACTGACCAATCAATAAACCATATAATGCTGTGATAAGCATCAGAATAATTATCACAACATTGAAAGTATACAGCATTTTTGGTGATTTGCTGTTTTTCAAAATTAACCAGCACAAGTATAGAGAATTAAAATATAGAATGATCATCGCAATTGTGACTTTCTGTGTTGTATATAAAATTGGGAATACTGCAAAATAAAGTGGAACAAGAAAATCAACAAGAACAACAATCCAGTTATATTTAAATTTTATTCCATAAAGATTGACTGCATAAAGGTTGTATAACGGAATAATCAATGACAGTGAAACAAGAACTATCTTAAAATGCAAACCTGTCTGCCAGTCAGCTGAAAAGTAGCTTAGTAAAGAAAAGTCCAGAGTACATGATGAAATAATAAGATCAAAACTCAAAAGTGCAAGATACAAATACATCTTCTGATTTCTATTCAGAAGAAAAATTATTAAATTATATAAAGAGAGCATTATAAGTACGCCAGCAA
>SFKZ01000157.1 GCA_004553595.1 Methanobrevibacter ruminantium
AATACATGCAGTAATAAAAATAATAAGCCAGAAAATAACTGAAACCAAATCGAAGGCAAAAACAGTTCCTCTTTCACCTGCTCTTCTTAAAATAAAAGCAATAAGAAAAATAAATGATTCGTACTGAATCAATTTACGGCACATAAAGGCTTTATTGTGTTCCTGTTTTTTTGCAAACTTAAATCCCACAAAATAAACAACAACTGCAGTAAATAAAGAGCTTAAAATAAAAGAAAGACAAGAAACATCAGCTGCAATGCAGATATTCATACAAGAAAAAATAATTACAAACAACAAATTTGCAACAATAAGAATATTAATTTTTTTCATATTATTAAATATAGCACAAAAAACTATTAAATTCTATATTTATATTAATATGGAAGAAATATTAGACATACAATGGGGACTTAATCTGGCAGATAATGATGAACAGTTATATCGTACACTTCTGGAGTTTTATTTATCAGATAACAAATTTGATGTAAAGGAACTTCACAGACTTATTATGATTTCAAAAGATGAAGCTGCCAGTTACATTCACAGAGTAAAAGGTGCATCCCGCCAGATTGGAGCAAAGGCAGCTTCCAGTCAAGGACAGTTGATTGAAGATATTCTTCGTGAAAAAGCAACAGGAAATCTTGCACCATTGATAAATGTTTTCTGCGGAATTTATGAAAAAACCTTAAAGGCTGTTAATGCTTACCTCGGAACTGAAGAAAATTAGAATAGAGCTGCTCAGTAAAACCAGTGGCTTTTTCTTTATCTTCAGAACTAATTCCTCGAATTTCAAAAGCTTTTTCATACACATTAAAAATATCAGAAGGCTTTGTATATTCCTCGCCTTTCAACACTTGAAAAGGTGCATCAGTTTCTAAAAGTAATTGTCTGCTATCAAGCTTACAAGTACACTCTATGGCTTTTTTATTTCCATTAAGAAGAGGCTTTCCGAAACTAAAAAAGCAGTTAATACCTTTGTTTAGTAATGACTGAGCTTCATTGAAAGTACCCATGTATGAATGAAACAATACTGCCGGCACTTTTGATAATTGTTTTGCATAGAAAAAGAAACGGTCATTGCATTTTCTGCCGTGAATAATCATTGGCAAGGAATATTTAATTGACAATTCAAGCTGGGATTCAAATGCCTGTTTTTGAAGTTCCTCAGTACCTTTTAATTCCTGAGTAAAAAAATCAAACCCAGTTTCACCAATAACACTTATTTTATTTTCAACAATAAGATTTTCTAAAAAATCAAGATTTTTAATAACAGGATTTTGGGGATGAATTCCAAAGGCACTTATAAAATCAGGTTTTTCCTTAATTATGTTATTCTGAATTGTAAATTCTGATTCTGAATGAGCACAACTTATACAGTAATATTTTTCAGAGTTTAGTAATGGTACTGAATACACTGTACAGTCACTTAAGTGAAGATGAGAATCACAGATTTTGTATAAATCAAAAAAATCTTTACATTGCATAAAAAATAATTAAAAAACTCTAAACATTAAATTCCAAATTCCGAAAATATAAGTACAAGTTACTTTGAACTTTAAGTAGAATTTTAAATTAAGTAAAGGGGTTTTATTATGGGAACTTACACTTTAAAAAGCATTGGAAAATCTACAGACTATATGACAATCGTTCGTGAAATGGAAGACGGCTTCGTAGTAAGAATCGTTCGTGACCGTGATGGTTATGATGAAGTAAAAACAGACTTTATCAGCCACAGCCTTTTTGAAAGCTGCCTCAGAACAGGTTATCTTACAAAGATCGAAGAAGCAGAAAAAGTAGCCACAAACGCATAATTCTGTATGTAATTAAAACGCCGGCAAGATCAGTTAATGATTAAAGCTGGCGTAAATTATTTTAAACGCATCTTCAAACTTTTTATTCTGATCAGCTTCTTTAGTCAACCAATGAATATCTACACCTTTTCTTTCCATTCCACGGAACCAGGTTTCCTGACGCTTTGCAAACTGACAGATTGCAGTATAAAGGCCCTGAACCATCTCATCTTTAGTTTTAATTTTTCCTTCAAGAAACTCAGAAACAAATTTATATTCAAGTCCAAGACGTTCCATTCTTTCGTAACTGAAGCCCTGATTATGAAGAGCTTCAACTTC
>SFKZ01000003.1 GCA_004553595.1 Methanobrevibacter ruminantium
CCTTTCTTGAAATCAGATACTTCACAATATGATGACTTGCTTCAGGAGAGCAAAATGCATAATAGAACTTATTGGTCTTTATCCTCTTAAGATAAAATGCAGGAACAATATCCCTCCTACCAATCAAGCAATTCAAAACATCATCAATGGAACCTCCATCATGATACTCATCAATTGCCTTAACAAAATCCCCAACAGTAAGGGAAAGGGTTTCCACCTTGGCACAGCCACTGCTTGAAATGAAAAGAACAAGCGCCCTAAAAGCATTAGATGAAATGGAACAGACCTTCCTGATGTCACCTCTTGCAGGCAAATCATAATATGAGGATAGATACTCCCCATCAAACTTAATGTCATTCAAATAGGGCAATTCAATTTCAAAATGCCTATAGAATGTCTTGATTCTGGAAAAATAAGTTTTAACTGTATTAATAGACAATTCTGAATCTAAAAGATAAGACCTGAAATTCAATAATCTATTCTTGATATGCCTATTCTTAAGTGGAACCATATTTTCTTCATCCATCATTGCCTCACCAATCAAATCTTTCATAGCCACCTTATGAAAGGATTCATACTTCAAAATAGCCGACCTATAAGATTTAATTGTACTATCCTTAATGTTACGATTGCTGCAAAAAACCTCAAACAAATCTTTTGATAACATATGATTAAATTAAATAGATACTACTTAAAAGATTAAAATTACAAAATGAATATAATTTTACAAAACGATTAAAACATTCCAATCAGACTATAAAATTAAAATTAGTCTGTTAAACTATAATTAAACTTAAAATTGAGTTCAAATCGTTAAACAAAAAGATTTAAATAATAATTAGGATAAAATAACCACAATAAAGAATTTTTAAAAAATAAACATGCCAAATAGAAAAAGCAAATGAAATTTTGAAAATAATATAAATGATCACAAGGTAGGGAAAATGAAATTCAAGATATTCCTAAGCAGCAACAGACAGGAATTCCACAATGAAAGAAGACTAATCAAGGAAGCAATAGAAAATGACATAATACTAAACAGATTCTTCAAGATATT
The DNA here is from genome assembly GCA_004553595.1 of Methanobrevibacter ruminantium. Classification (GTDB taxonomy): domain Archaea; phylum Methanobacteriota; class Methanobacteria; order Methanobacteriales; family Methanobacteriaceae; genus Methanobrevibacter; species Methanobrevibacter ruminantium_A. The sequence goes on from SFKZ01000003.1 coordinate 1,058, forward strand.
CTCCTTCGAAGAGGAACCTGCATCAGGAAAGACACCACAAAACAGATACAGCGAAGCAGTACTCGAATCAGACATCTATATCGGCCTCTTAGGATCCAAATACGGAACAATACTGGAAAGCGGAATATCACCTACAGAAACAGAATACAACCTATTCGATGATGATGAAAACACCTACTTCTTCCTAAAGGAAGTCTACAAAAGAGAAGACAAAACAAATGAATTCATAAAAAGAATAGAAAGCAAACACAGCTACCAGACATTCAACAACCAGGAGGAACTGATAAGGGAAATAAAAAGAAGCCTAAGCGACTTTCTAGATAGGAACATGAACAATACCAAAAGAAACTTTGACAAGAAAATCCTCAAAAAGTCATCCATCCAAGACTTGGACGATGAGACATACGAAATGTTTTTCAACATCACTAAAGACGAATCACTGAAAACCCTGAAAGACGAAAGAACAAAGGAGGAAATCCTATCACTGATAAATGCAGGAGAAATCATAGACGGCAATTTCCATTTCAACAATGCAGGCATGATATGCTTCGGCAAGGACATAAATGGATTTGACATTGAACACTAAGTTAAGATGGTCAGATTCAAAAGCGATACACGCATGGACATCCTGGATAAGAATGAATGCTATGAAAACATATTCAAGCTTTTGAATGAACTGAGGATATTCTTTAGAAGAAATACAAGAGAAGGCATCATTGTCAGAGGATTTGATGGAATACCAATATCAGAATATCCCTTTGAAGTCGTAAGGGAAGCAATAATAAATGCAATTGCACATAGGGACTACTCAATCGACACAAGCCCCATAACATTCTACATTTACGAAGACAGAATTGAAATCATCAGCCCAGGAAAACTACTGTTTCCGGTGAGCATAGAAAACTTAGGAACCGGAAATCCCGCCCACAGAAACAAGAACATCTTCTACATCCTATCAAAAACAAGATATATGGAACATGTGGGAACAGGAATAAAGAGAATGAAAGAGGAAGGACTCAAGGAACCGGAATTTATAGAAGAAGGAGAATCTTTTAAAGTAATTCTCTGGAGGAGAGAGGAAGAAAATAATATAAAAAACATAGCTGGACAACAGTTTAAGAATTATGATAATCTTAACTTAAACAAGAGACAAATCAAAGCTTTGAAAATCATGAAAAAAGAAGATAAAAAAATTACAATGAAAGATTATGAAAAGATGTTTAAAATCTCTAGACAAAGTGCCTATAGAGATTTAAAAAAATTAACGGAAAATGAACTAATAATCAAAGAGAAAAAAGGAAGATCAAACATATATAAAATTGGAAAAAACATTTATATAAATTAAATATGAAAAACCTGAAATTTAAAAGCTTTAGAAACCTTCTTTTAAAAAAATTGTAAACAAACAAAAGTTTGTAATTTTTCATATGAATAACTAAAAATCATTTAATTTAAATAATATCTTAATATCATAGCTTAATGATAAAATTAATCATTAAATATAAGCCATAGCTATTAAATCCCATTTTTTTTAAATGAAAATGTTACAAACACAAGAAAAAATGGTCAATAAATGGCACACTTTAAATTGAAAATAGAGCAAATGATTTTAGTATTTTATGATGATATCCTCATTTAAATTAATCATCATTTTAATTAGATTGAATCTAAAAAAATGAATCAAAAATTTTGTTACATATCCATACCTAAATTCTAAAAACCACCTAAACAAAGAAATTTATAAAAATTTCACTAGTTTGGTTTCATCTATTCTCCTTTTGACTTCCTTCCTTTGGAGAATTTGGTCTTTTCATATCTTCTAGAAATTCCTTTGCAGATTCTCCACTTAAAGTTGGAGTTCTTTCAATATTTTTTGCCATCATATCACCTAATAAAATATTAGATTTTCATAGCTTATAAAAATTTAAATTAGAAAAAAAAAACAAATTTAATTCTTTTAACAAATAGTTAACCATATATTAACAATTTTTACCTTTCAAAAGATTCTAAAAATATCATTAAGAAAAAAGCACAACTCATTGGAATTTCTGAATTTTAACTAAAAAAATAGCTTTAATATCCAATAAACACATGAAAAATAAAAATAAAAAAAGAGAAAAACAGCATAAAAACTATAAGTATTTTACACCATCTTTAGAACCGATAATAACCTTATCTACCATTTCAGTGAACAATCCATTCTCTACAACACCAGGAATGGTATTCAACTCTTTTTCCATAGGTATAGGATTATCTATTTGACCAAATGCAACATCCAAAATGAAGTTGCCGTTATCAGTTATTACAGGCCCATCCTTAGCTTGACCCATTCTTATGTCCACTTTACCACCCATATCCTCCAATGCCTTTGTAACTGGATTTAAGGACTCTGGAATGATTTCAATAGGAAGTGGGAATGCACCTAAGACATCTACAAGCTTGGATTCATCTGCAATGATTACAAGCTCATCTGCAGAATAATCAACAATCTTTTCCAAAGTATGTGCTGCTCCTCCACCCTTGATTAAATTGAAGTCTGGATCGATTTCATCAGCACCATCAACAGCCAAATCTATTTCATGTTCGCTAAGGTCTGTAAGTGGAATGTTCCATTGGCGAGCAAGCAATCTTGATTGGAAGGAAGTTGGAATTCCAATGACTTCAATTCCTTCATCCCTTACTCTCATACCTACCTTTTCAATAAAGTAAAGGGTGGTTGAACCTGTACCAAGACCTAAAACCTGACCGTCTTTTACCAAATCAGCTGCAGCATAACCGCAATCCTTTTTCATTTGACTCATAATTAACACCAAATAATAATTATTAATAATATAAACTCATTATCGTAAATTTAAACTATGCATATAAATTAAATTATTTATCTTGAATTTTAACAATGCATTTAACCAATGCGTTTCCTTTAGGACAATCCGCGAATTTTCCTAAATCCTTGACATAAACTCCCTTCTCATCTTTAGAGATTCCATCTGGGAAGCACATATGTCTGAAATCACAGTCCTTATTTGAACATCCTTGACGCTTGAAGTCAAAGCTTGATCCTTCAAAGACTCCTTTTGAATCAGTTAAGATAGTGAATTCAGCATTTTCAACAGCAACCACTTGAACCTTATCATTCTCATGGACAGAGCATTTCTGTTCAACATCCCTAACTTCTGTAATAGTATACCTATGACCTTTCTTTAGGGAGTCTACACATGATGCCTTGAACCTGCATTCCGAACACTCTTCTGCGGGCTCATAAAATACAAAGCTCACTCCCTCCTTTGCCAATTCCTTACCAATCAATGTAATCATATAATCATTCCTTATAAATTTTAAACTTATCAAACACACTAAAAACTTAAAAGGAAACATGAATCTTAAACAGATTCAAGAATATAATAATAATAATAATAATAATAATAATCAAAGCTAAATGACTTCAGTCTTTTTAGCCAATTTAATTGCAGCATCTCTTGTAAGACCGTTATCACCTAAAATGGTGTATCTTTCTGGTCTTATTGTATGGGCAATTGTCAATGCTTCAATAATCTCATCATCATCTACACCCAATTCAGCTGCAGTTGTTGGAGCACCAATTGTCTTTAATATATTTTGAATGGATCTCCAGTCTCCACCATGCAAATGCATCATCATGATTGTTCCTACACCACATTGCTCACCATGCAATGCATGCTTTTTAGCAACTCTATCCAAAGCATGACTGAATAAGTGTTCAGAACCGCTTGCAGGTCTTGATGACCCTGCAATGCTTATTGCCATACCACTGCTGAACAATGACTTAACAACAATTCTTGCACTTTCCTCAAGCCCTTCCTTAATGCTGTCGGAAGACTTTATGATAAGCTTTGCAGTCATTTCAGACAATGCAGCAGCAGACTCGCTGTATGGTTCATTTCTTAATCTGTATGCCAATTTCCAATCCTTAATTGCAGTGTAATTGGAGACAATATCTGCACAACCGGAAGCAATTAATCTAAAAGGAGAATCGTTAATTATGCCAGTGTCAGCAACAACAGCCATAGGAGAGTTAGCGCTTTTGGAAACTGAACCCATATCATTTTTTATTGAAGCCATTGGTGATGCTATACCATCGTGGGAAGCGGTTGTTGGAACGGAAATGAAATAGTTATGGGCATTTGTGGAAGCAAGCTTTGCTACATCAATGATCTTTCCTCCACCTACACCTAACACTACAGAAGCGTTAGCTATTCTTTCTTGCACCTTTTCAACAGACTCCATTGAAGCATCCTTTACCTTTACAACTTCAACTCCAAAGTCAGACTTTTCCAAAGCTTCTACTGTACGCTTACCTGCCACATCAAATGTATGAAAACCTGATACGACAAGAGCTTCATCAAACAAGCGTAAATTCTTGCATATTTCACCTATGTCATAAAGGACATTAGGTCCAATATGCACTTCCCTTGGCATTTGAATTGTTTTAGAATCCATATTATCTCCTTAAAAATCAATTTTCCATTGAATAATTTTTAGAATCTATAATATTCTTAAATTTTTAGCATGTTATTTAATATTATTTTAATATATGTTTTCTATAAATTAAATAAGTTTTGCTTTAAAAGTCTTCTACTAATAAACTATATAATAAATTAAATACATACTAATACTATTATAAAATAAATCAATGATAAAAAATAAGAAAATTTTATTAATGATTTAACAATTTAAAACTTATTATTTTATTAAAATTAGGTGATAATGTGGAAAATTTTAGTGAATGGTTCCATGACATTTTAGAAAATGCAGATATAACCGATTCAAGATATCCTATTAAGGGAATGGCTGTATGGCGTCCTTATGGATTTCAAATCAGAAGAGCAACTTTAAACATATTTAGAGACTTGATGGACAAAGAGCATGACGAAACCCTCTTTCCTTTACTTATTCCAGAAGCAGAACTTGCAAAAGAAGGAATTCATGTAAAGGGATTTGAAGATGAGGTATATTGGGTTACCCATGGTGGTCAAACAGAATTGAACGAAAAGCTTGCTATCAGACCAACCAGTGAAACCGCAATGTATCCTATGTTTGCATTATGGGTAAGATCACACATTGACCTCCCTATCAAGCAATATCAAGTTGTAAACACATTCAGATATGAAACCAAACATACAAGACCTCTTATTAGAGTAAGGGAAATCACTACCTTTGCAGAAGCTCACACAGTACATTCAAGCGCTGAAGAGGCTGCAGAACAGGTTGAAACAGGTATCGAGCTCTACAAGAAATTCTTTGACGGACTTGGAATCGCTTATTTAATCAGCAAAAGACCAGTTTGGGACAAGTTCCCAGGTGCAGAATACACCATGGCATTCGATACAATCATGCCTGATGGAAAGACATTGCAGATTGGTACTGTTCACAACTTAGGCCAAACCTTTGCACATACCTTTGAAATAACCTTTGAAAACAAGGAAGGAAACCATGAATACGCTTACCAAACCTGTTACGGTATCTCTGACAGAGTGATTGCAGCAGCAATTGCAGCTCATGGAGATGAAAAAGGTCTTCAATTGCCTCCAGAGATTTCTCCTAAGCAAATCACTATCATCCCTATCATCTTCAAGGATGGCGGAGAGGAAGTGATGACTAAATGTAATGAAATCAAGGATGCATTGGAATCTAAAGGAATCAGAGTCCAAATGGATACCCGTGACATCAGACCAGGTAAGAAATTCTTCGATTGGGAACTCAAAGGAACTCCTCTCAGATTCGAATTAGGTCCAAGAGACTTAAACAACAATGTAGCAATCATTGGAAGAAGAGACACCGGTGAAAAGATTGAAGTAAGCTTAGACGACAACATTACTCAAAAGGTATCAGACTTATTGGCTGAAGTAGAAGAAAGCATGAAAGCTAATTCCTGGGCTAAACAGGAAGAGAAAATAGTAACCTTAGACAGTCTTGATAATGTTTCTGACATTGTTGATGAAGGAAAGGTTGTTAAGTTCTACTGGTGTGGAGACGAGGAATGTGGAAAAGCGATTGAAGAGGAAACTGGAGTAGATATCCTTGGAATAAACGAAGAGGATATTGAAACCGATAAGGTCTGTCCACATTGTGGTAAACCAGCTAAACACCTTGCTTTAATGGCTAAAACATACTAGTTATAAAAATATTTATAATAAATTTAAATCAAGACATCAGAATCATAGAGGAATAGAAATGGATAAGATTTATGCAATAATTCCAGTGAACCAATTTGCAAATGCTAAAACAAGATTATCTCCTTTCTTATCACCTGAAGAGAGAAAAAATCTTTTAAAGGCAATGCTAAAGGACATTGCAATCACATTAAAGCCTATTGTAGATGATATCATAATAATAAGTAAAGACGAAGAGGTTTTGGCATATGCAGAGGAATTGGAACTTACTGCACTTGTTGAAGAGGACCACAAGCCATCCAAGGCTTCAAAAAATGGTGATGAAGGCCCTTTAAACAAAGCTTTAAAGCAAGCTATGAAATGGTGCAGAAAGAAAACAAGAAAAGTCATAATCTTGCCATCTGACATTCCATTGATTGGAAAGACCAATATCAAGCTTCTAATTGATCAAGCTAAAAATCTTGATTTCATCATTGTTCCCTCTAAAGGTGGAGGAACCAATGCATTAATCATCAAGCCATTATCCATTGACATGAAATTTGGAGGATTCAGTTTCAAAAAGCACATTGAAGAGGCTGAAAAGAAGAAACTGGTCCCATTGGTTCATGACTCATTCTATATGGCACTTGATGTAAACACAACTGAAGACCTTGGTGAAATCATGCTTCATGGAAATGGAACAGAAACCAAGAAATATCTGGAATCACTTGGAATCAAAGTGGAATCATTCCGTGGCCATGAAAGACTTAAGGTCACTAGAGATGAATAATCAATATCTAGGGGATAGTATGATAGGACTAACAATTGCGGGATTCGATCCTTCAGGAGGAGCAGGAATAAGCACTGACATCAAGACCATGGCAGCACATGGTGTTCATGCATGTGCAGCAGTCACTGCACTCACTGCACAAAACCCTAAAAAAGTGTTTTCTGTTGAACCTGTTAGCACTACATATATCTCTGAACAGATAGATTCTATTTTTGATGAGTACACTATCAAATACTCAAAGACAGGCCTATTATACTCAAAGGAAATCATCCAACTTGTAAGTAAAAAGGTCGACGAATACAATTTAAGCATAGTTGTTGATCCAGTGATGGTAGCTAGTGCAGGAGATGCACTTGCGAAGATGGAAATAGCTGATGCTTTGAAAAAATATCTTCTTGAAAAAACACTTCTTGCAACTCCTAATGTATCTGAAGCAGAAAAATTATCTGGATTAAAAATTAATGATGTGAATGATGCAAAAGAAGCAGCATATAAGATTGGAGAATATTGTAATGTAATGATTACTGGTGGACATCTTAATGGTACAAACATTATTTACAATAAGGAAAAAGATGAATTAATCACTTTACATCAGGATCTAATTAAAACTGATAATTTGCATGGAACCGGATGCAGCCTATCTGCTGCAATTTGTGCTAATCTTGTTTTATTAAACAACAATGATAAAAATAGCAAAGATGAAGATAATTTAAAAATAGCTATAGAAAAATCCACCAAATTCATTTACGAATCCGTTAAAAACGGTAGATACGGTACTTTAAATCCTAATTTTAATTCTAAAGTATTATAAAATAAAAATAAAAAATAGCTAACTCTTTCTAAAGAATTAAAGAAAAATAAAAAAAGAATTATCACTTTAAAAGTGATAAATTTTTGTAACAAATTTAAAACTTGTTATTTTTAGGGCTCCCAGACTCCTAAAAGCTTTTCAACTTCATCTTGGAAATCCAAGAACTCTCTTGATTCTCTTTGACGAGGTCTTTCAAGAGGAACCTCTACTACGTCTTTTATTCTACCTGGCCTTTTATCCATAATCACAATCTTGTCTGCCAAATAGACCGCTTCATCAACATCGTGAGTGACGAAAAGAATAGTGGTTTCAAATCTTTTCCAAACTCCAATCAATTGTTCCTGCAAGGTATGCCTATTCAACATATCAACTGCTGAAAACGGCTCATCCATAAGCAAGACAGGAGTGTGGTTCAATAAGGAACGGATAATAGCCACCCTTTGCTTCATACCACCTGAAAGCTCATGAGGATAACTGTATTTAAAGTCAGCCAATCCAACTCTTTCAAGATATCTTTCAGCAGCAGCAAGATTTTCCTCTTTACTATGCTCTCCGGATAAATTTAAACCAAACATTACATTATCTAAAACATTTAACCAAGGGAATAAAGAATATTGTTGGAAAATGAACCCTCTTTCCTTAGAAGGACCTTCTACAAGTTCTACTCTATCGTAAATCTCACCTTCATCAGGTTCTTCCAAACCTGCAACCATTCTTAGAAGGGTTGTTTTCCCACAACCGGAAGGCCCTAAAAGACAGATGAGCTCTCCATCATCAACATGCAAATTGACATCTTTTAAAGCCAGGAAATCTTTATCTTTAGTAATAAATGATTTAGAAACATTTTTTATATCAATTGCCAATATAAACACCTTTTATTAATATCTAACACTGATAAATCTTTTTTCTCTTAATCATCCCTAATTTACCAGAATATTCTATCTTGTGCTTTTCTAAATCCATAATCAAATAAAATACCGATTAAACCAATAATTATCATACCAACTACAACAGTTCCTGGTTGGAACAATTGACTTGCAGTCAAGATCATATATCCTAAACCTCTGCTTGAAGCAATCATCTCAGCGGATACGGTACACATCAAAGCGATACTTACACCTACCTTAAGCCCTGATACAATGTAAGGCAATGCAGAAGGAAGCACGATTTGAGTCAATATATTCCAATTGTTAGCACCTAAAGTCTGAGCAGCTTCAATCAATACCTTATCGGTTCTCTTTACACCGTCAATGGTGTATACAAGTACAGAGAATACACAACCGATGAAGATAACGAATACTGCTGAAGATAATCCTATGCCAAACCATAAAATGGAAAATGGAATCCAAGAGATAGGTGGAATAGGCCTTAAGATACTAATGATCAAGGAACTTAATCTATCTAAAGTTTCATACCATCCAAGAATTATTCCTAAAGGAATTGCAACTGCTGATGCAAGTATAATACCTGAAAATACCTTTACAAGAGTGCTTGAGGTATGCATGAACAATTTTCCATTGCTTAATAAAGTCCAAGCCGCAGTGAATACGTTTAAAGGACTTGGTAAAATATAGTATGGAATCAAATGCAAACCATCAGTAAGCAAATACCAAATAATGAGAAGTATTGCCGGTAAGATAAATGGTAATAATTCTTTCTTAATATTCATTAAATCACTATCTTAAATTGTTTTAATATAATTTATTAACTAACAATTAATATCACCGATTAGAAATCGAAAATCAAAAATAATTAATTAATGAATTACATCATTCATATATTAATAATTAACTTTCTTTAATATATATAATTTAGCATTTAAAAAAAGTCAAGTATAGATGAGAATAAAAAAATCAAAAATAAATAAGAAAATTAAAAAAATAGAAAAAATAAGAATTGCTCAAATAGAGCAAGTCTTATAAATTTATAAATCTGCGAAGATTTGATCTTGAGTTAAAGGTTTTTGTAAAAGACCTAATTTTACTTCAAGGTTCATGAATGCCATTACATTTTGTTTGTAAGTGCTGTCTAAACCGGAAATGAAAGTAGTGTCTTTGATTACACTTGCTTGCAAGTCTTTATCAGGAACAATGTCTTCAGGTAAGCATGCAGCTGCTTCTGCAGGGTTTTCATTAGTGAATGCAGTCGCATTTTCATGAGCAGCTAAGACTTTTTTCAATTCTTCAGGATGATTTTTGATGAAGTCTTCTCTTGCTACAACACAACAGCATGGGTGACCAGGAATGATTTCTCCACTAGTTTCAACTAATTTACCGTCACCGTTTTTAACTGCAATGGAAGCATATGGTTCCCAAATGATCATAGCATCAACTTGACCCGCTTTTAAAGCATCAGTCATTTGAGCAGCTTTCATGGTAGTGAATTCAACATCACTGGTTTTAACGCCAGCTTGGGTTAAAGCAGAGGTTAAAAGCATGTTTTGAATGGTTGCTTCACCAGGGGTTGCTACAGTTTTGCCTTTTAAGTCAGCAACAGTGTTGATTCCACTGTTTTTATTAGCAACAATAGAACTTCCTTCAATTTGAGCACCGGATACAACTTTTACTGGAACTCCTTGAGAAATGGAAGACATTACAGGAGTGATACCTGCATAACCAATATCGATATCTCCACTTGTCATAGCAGTCATTAAGTCTCCACCATTGTTAAATTGGGTTAATTCAACAGTAAGACCTTGATCTTCAAACATTTTCTTTTCTTGTGCAACGAAAAGTGCGGTGTCGTGATCGGATGGTAAGTGACCGATTCTTACAACATTGTCACCAGAGCCACCGCTGGTTGCAAAGTAAGCACCTACAGCTACAAGAGCTATAATTACAACAGCAATAATTGCTAAAATTTTTTTATCCATAAAAATCACTTTAATTTTTAAAATTAAACAAAAGGTTCTTATATAATCTCATTTTGAAATTTCATTTCATATAAAAGCATTTAAAATAATAAGTTGTTTTTTTATAAATCATTTTAATAATTTAGAAAAAACTAATAATTTAAAATAAAGGTTTAATTTGAAATTAAAAAGGTATTTATCAATAAGCCTTTATGTATTAATAAAATATAATTTAAAAACTTATTACTTATATTAATGATTGATAAACAAAGTATATAATGTTTTTCATTAAATAAAGGCATGATAGATTAATAGTACAAAAAATAACTGAAATACTGACAAATAGATATTAATTAAACTATTAAAAAAGGGCTAAATTGAAAAAATAGTACTGAAAATAAATTATTTTTAAAAATATATGAAAAAAATCATAATAAGGACTATTTAAAGAATTTTACTTGGTTAATTATAAAATATATAACAATTGTTAAATACTAATATGCTTACATATTTGCACTATTAAAGTTACAAAAACTAGAAAAGATGCACTAATAAACTAACAATGATAACCACATTAAGTATTAAAAATTGCCAATATTAGAATAGGAAAAGATGGAAAATAAGGATAAAAAATAAGGATAAAAAATAAGGATATAAAATAAGCATAAAAGATTATTCATCTATATCAAAGAATTCAGGATTGCTCAATAGTTTATCCCTAAACAATTTGGATATTCTTGAAATGCATTGCCTGCTGTAATCCAACTCTTCAGACAATTGAGTGGTTGTTTTCTTATCCAAATTAAATAGGATATATAACATTACATTTAGAGGTATTTTGCTCTTATGGAAGATTGTTCCTGAAAAGTCATTGAAGTTAGCGCCACAATCCTTGCACACATATCTTCTTGCCCTTCCTTGGTTTCCCCTACTGTTAACGTTATATGATTTGCATTTAGGACAATAGACTCCATTAACCCAACGGACACTCCTAAAGAATGCCATAGCTACCTGATCATCAGGAATTTCTACATTCGGATTAATAATATCTTTCATGATAACAACTATTATTATTAAAATATATATAATTTTTGACATGTTTGTAATACTTGAAAAATTAAGGAAGTATAACATGAAGATTCATAAAAATCATCAGAAAATATACTATGAAAATGAAATAATCTAAACATATAAATATAATTAAAAAAATAAAATAAATAGGTTGTTGGAATTATCCAACAAATTTATGTTTATTAGGAGTAATAAAAATGAGATGTGTTGGTACTGTTGTACGTGGAATAAGAACACCCATTATTAAAGAAAACGATGATTTAGCTACCATAGTTGTAGATTCATTGATGGCCGCAAAGGAGAGTGAAGGATTCGAATTCAAAGACAAGGATATCGTTGCAATTACCGAAGCAGTTGTAGGTATTTCAGAAGGAAACTATGTAACTGTAGATGATGTTGCAGAAGATTTGCAAAACAAATTCCCATCTAAAAACATTGGAGTGACAAACCCTATCTTAAGTAGAAACAGATTCTCCATTATCTTAAAAGGTATTGCAAGAGCAATGGACAAGATCACTCTTTTAACTTCATTCCCTTCAGACGAAGTAGGAAACGGTATCTTAGATGAAGAAGTTTTAGACAAAAGCGAATACAATTTAGGAAGCGTCATCACTGAAGATGAATATAAAGAAACTTTCGGTTCATGGAAACACCCATTCACCGGAATCAATATGATTGACTTTTACAGAGAATTGATTGAAAGCGAAAACTGTGAAGTTGAATTTGTCTTCTCAAATGATGTAAAAACAATCCTTGACTATAACACTGATGTCTTAACATGTGATATCCATACCAGAGAAAAAACCACAAAAATGCTTAAAGAAGAAGGAGCTCATGTATTCGGACTTCACGAAGTATTAACTGAACCTGTCGGAGATTCCGGATGCAACCCTGATTTCGGATTGCTCGGTTCCAACAAGGCAACTGAAGAAAGATTAAAATTATTCCCAAAAACAGGATACACTCTCGTTAGAGAAGTACAAAAAAGATTGATTGACCTTACCGGCAAACAAATTGAAGTTATGGTTTACGGTGACGGTGCATTCAAAGACCCTGTCGGAAAGATTTGGGAATTAGCTGATCCTGTTGTTTCACCAGCACATACCGATGGATTGGTAGGATATCCTAATGAAATCAAATTGAAATACGTTTCTGACAATAAATTCGCTGACTTGAAAGGAGACGAATTGAAAGAAGCAATCAAAGAAGAAATCAGACAAAAAGATGAAGACTTAACCGGGCAAATGATTACCGAAGGAACCACACCAAGAGTATTGACTGACTTAATCGGTTCATTATGTGACTTAACCAGTGGTTCTGGAGATAAAGGAACTCCAGTTATATTCATCCAAGGATACTTCGATAATTTAGCAAACGACTAATTATCGAACCTTTTTTCTTTTTTTCTTTTAAATTTACTTTTTAATTTCAACTATCTTAACCCTTCTACTATTCGTACTATTTTTTAAAATTTAAAACTTTTAAGATTTAAACACTAATTCTTTAAAAACTTATTAATTAGATTAATAATAAATAATATTAAATAATGAACAAAAATCTATTTACTGATTAATTTTTTAATCTTTTTCTTAATTAAAATTAAAATAAAAACTACGGCAAAACAACAAAAGGTTTTTAATATGAATTGCCAAAGGCTATACGAAAATGAAGATTTGGAAAACAAGATATATGACATTGTTTTAGAAAACAATGATTATGCTGATGCTTTAAGAAACAATAATCATTATGATTTTCATTATTTCCTTTCTCCATTCAGACACGACTTATTCATATGGTATCCATTTAAAAAGGAAGGAAGCCTATTGGAGATAGGTGCCGGTTATGGCCAATTAACCTCATTATTCACACAAAAAGTCAATCGTGTCGTTGCAATTGAGGATAGGCAGTCAAATGCAATATCATCTCAAAAAGAGCTGAAGATGCAACTGTTTTGCTTTCTGATTTTGATGATATTGAATTAGAGGAAAAATTTGATTATATCGTTTTATGCAATGTCTTTGAATATACAAAATCCTTTGTCAAGTCTGAAAATCCTTATGTTGACTATTTGAATTATCTAAAAGGATTCCTAAAGGAAGATGGAGTGATATTCTTAGCCTTAAGCAATCGTTTAGGCTTAAAGTACTTTGCAGGATTCAAAGAGGAACCTACAAATCAACTGTTCGCGGGAATCAAGGAATACTTTAACACAGATTCAATCCAAACATTTTCAAAGACTGAAATCACTAAGATCATTGAAAAAGCAGGTTTTTCCAATTATAAGTTTTATTACCCATATCCTGATCACGAATTCCCTCAGATTCTTCATACTGACAAATTAATTAACACAATCCTTGATAAAGGCATTTACAGATATCGTAACGAAAGAATTCTCTTCTTTGAAGAAAAGAAATTAGATCTAATCGTATCTGAAGAAAATTTATCCCAATATTTCAGCAATTCCTTTTTAATTGAAATTAGATCCTCTGATAATGATTATCCAACAGATGATATGGATTTCATTAAAATAGCTACAGATAGAAAAGAGGAATTTAACACATATACAATTATTTGGTCTAATGGGAAAGTTTCCAAATCCCCTTTAACATCAAAAGCAAATGACCATATAAAAAGAATGTTTGAAGGAAGAAAAAATGACATAGGTAAAATCAGATGCTTAAATTCAGAAATGAAAGGGAATTCTCTTTATTATGACTTATTAAAACAATCATCCTATGAATATTTGCTTCTTGATGCAGTTGTTAAAAAAGATAAAGAAAAATTCTTTAAGTTAATTGAATCTTTTTATGATGCAATGTTCTATAATTCATTTGAATCTGATGAATATGCCACTGAAGAATTCTTGAAGATTTTTAAGGTGAAATCCGACATTAAATTCCATTGCCACGAAAAATCCAATTGGGATTTGAATTTCAACAACCTATTCTTAGTTGATGGTGAATTTACTGCTATTGATTATGAATAGACCTTTAATTTCCCAATACCCCTTGAATATCTATTTTGGGAAATAATCGATTCCCATCTCATCTTCAACCATTTTGTAAATGAATTTACGAATATTGAAAAAATATACAATCATCTCAATTTAGATATCGGAAATTTAGATTTGTTCAGAACATGGGAAAATAATTTCTTAAATTATATAATAGACCATCCCCCTTATTTAAGAGAAAAAATAATACCTTTAGAAAATATCGAAAAATATGATAAAGTTCAAAAAGAGATCGCTTTGAAAAATAAAGAGATTGAAAAGAAAAATAAAGTGATGAAGAGGAAAGACAGAGCGATAAAGAAAAAGAATAAAGAAATAAAAAGCTTATTAAATTCAAATTCATGGAAAATTACAAAACCATTAAGAAAGTTAAAATCAGTTTTTAAAAAGTAGATAATTAAAATTAATTAAATAAAAAATTATTAAAAAAATAAGAAAAATAAAAAAATAGTAAAAAGTGAAAAAGAATTATAATAATTCTTTTCTTAAGTCAATAGTGTCCTTTAAGTCAGGCCCAGTTGAAATGATTGTTACTGGCACACCAGTCTCTTGTTCTATTTCTGAAATGAAAGCCTTGGTTTCAGCAGATAATTGGCCGTAATCCTGTACACGAGCGCAGTCAAATAACTTATCGACACATGTTAAAGCTATTTGGGTAGCTCCATTTATTCTGCAGGATTCCTTAGCAAGTTCCATATCAAAGTAACCGATTCTTCTACGTCTTCCAGTTACAACACCATACTCTTCAAGACCTTTGCTTTCAGCTTCCTCTTGAGTCATTTCTGTTGGGAAAGGACCTTCTCCAACACGGGAAATGTAGGATTTGAATACATTTATGACCTCATCCACTTTAGTTGGCCCTACACCGACATCTGCTGCAAAAGTTGATGCAGTAGTGTCCTTGCTGGTTACATACGGATATGATCCGTAATAAAGTGAAAGTGCAAATCCTTGGGAACCTTCAATGAATACGTCTTCTCCATTGCCAATAGCTTCATTGCATGCAAGAGAGACATCAGCAAGATAATCTTCAAGTTCAGGAACATCCTTTGCAAGGCCAACTGACCTCAGTACATGGTCTGAATTAGCAGGCCCGCAACCGGATCCTGTACTTCCAATCTTTTTAGCCAAATGCTCGGAATTTTTATCTCTGGAAATATGTTCCTCAGTAATGATTGCGCATCTTGGGTCTACAAGCATTCTTTCCTTTACATTGTATTTCTTCAAGTCTTCGAATTCCTTAAATAATACATCTGGGTTTACTAAAACTCCTGCACCAATCATGAGTTGAGCATCTTTATGAACAAAACCAGATGGAGTTAATCTTAAACCATATTTTTCTCCATTGAATTCAACAGAATGCCCTGCATTTGGCCCAACACCTGCACGGGCAATAATACTTGGCTTATCATTATCACAGAGATAGGTAATGCATTTTCCTTTACCTTCATCTCCCCAAGCTCCACCAACTAGTATACTACAAGTCATTTAAAATCTCCTTTTTAAAATATTATTTTAGTTAGTTTTACAACAAGTCTAAGTGTAGTTTAAAATTGCATAATTATTATAATTTGAATTTAATGTTTAAGCATAGCTTTAAGTATAATTTAAGTATAGTAAGTTGTTAAATATAGTTCGATAACCATATATATTATATTTTTCAACATTAATAAAGATTATCATGAATTGAAAAAATTAAAAAATAGCTTTAAAGAATATACAAAATTATAGAAAAATAGCGGAATCCAATAGGAAAAGTGAAGATTTTTAAGCATCTTCCAATATTTCCAATAGCTTTTGAAGATATAAGTATCTCTCATACTTGAATTGCTCATTGTTTGCTAAAAATGCATCCAAGACATGTGAATTCATTTGACGTAAAATGGATAATTGAATAATGTTCTTTACATCCTCATCAATCTTTCCCTGAAGAATCAATTGCCCAAAGCCAGTGGCTATTATTGTATAGTCAAGACTCATCAATTCCTCGTAAAAGTCCATATCCTGAATGATTTTCAATATATTTTTACTTTCAATGATGTCATCATTAAAGTCTTCCAATTCCAAGTCCCAAGACTCTAAAATCCATATGAAACATTCGATTATAGAGGTTTTTGGATTTTCAGCCAACCAGTTTGAAATTTCACAAAATGCAATATACGCCTCTTCACATCCAAAAGGAGAAAGTTCATCAGTTGCATCCCAGAAGAACTTATAGTCAGCAATCTCTACTGCACGATTATTAGGCACTTCTCCAAAGAAATGGCTGTTGTCTTCCAAATAGTTATAACCTTTTTTCAATTGTTCCATAAATTCACCAAAACGATTAGTTTAGAGAGAATCAAAATCATACTTCCTTTAGAGGAAACTCTTCGCAAAGAGGATCTTCATCATACTCCTTATCAGTTCCTTTCTTGTTCCAATAATCCAAATAATACATCATCCAGGTATTTGAAACCCTTTTAATCTCATCATCATCCAATGCTTCAAAATCATTGAAAAAATTGATGAAGTCTCCACCTACAGCAATAGCCATTTCCTCACATTCAAAGGACAATATGAAATCATTATTCTCATTCTCATTTCTTTTATCTGCCAAAACCTTCTTAAACTTGTATTTTGCTTCAATTTCAGTTAAATAATCATGATTCTGGAATTTGAATCCCTTGACTTTTTTTGAAAATTCCTGATAGAAATAGGGATATCTTAAAGATAAATATTCATTGAAATTCAGCAATTGATTCAGATAATCCTCATCGAATCTTAAGAAATCAAGATTTTCTTTTTCATTAAAGAACAATGCCAAATAAATGTTTTGACCAAATCTAATGGCTAATTCTCCCCTATATGTATTGTCTAAAATAGGTCTTGAAGACAATTTGAGATTCTCAAATTCAAGATAAAGTGAATTTGAATTGTCATCTATTTCAAGCCAAACCCATTTTCCCTGTGAAATGGCATCTTCAATAATATCTTTGGATCTATTGTTCATTTTCTTCACTGTTTAATCTAATAAAGTCTTCAAGGGCTCCATCCATGGAATAATCCTTTCCATCATATTTCTTTTTCCAATTGAAATTCTCTATTTCAATTATTTCATCTACGGATTCACCCCAATTGATTTCAAAACCATAGTCTTTCAAGGCTTTAACAATCTTTTTAGCTATTTTTAAGCCTTTTTTCTCATCATACTCAAAATCGCCAAATGCAATATTCAATGCATTCTCCTCAATTGCATTTTCAATGTCTTCAAAGGTATAGAAACAAAATCCTATAGGCTCATACTTATTGTTTTTCAAATGTGTAAACAATTCAAATGAATCCTGAATTCCCTCTTCAATGTCATAGCCAGCATTATGAATGGAAATGATCTTTTCCTTTGTCAAATCATCAAAGGCCTTGCTTAATTTGATAAAATCATCTGAATCCTCTTTCAATTCCTCTAGATTTTCATTATTTTCCAAAAGAAGATTTGAAATAAGATCTTTAGAAATATCCTCTTCAATAAACTCATCATCAATTATCTCTAAAATCTCATCATCACTATAAAATCCAATTTTAATCAATACCTGAATTTCATAATTGATCTCATCAATCAGTTCCTTATCCATAATAACACCCATTAGACTTTAATTAGATAAATAAAAGCAAATTATAAAAAAAAGTAGAAAAATAAAAAATAAAAAAATAGAAATCATTAAGCCCTAATGATTTTAATGGCATAAATGTTTTTTCTTTCAGTCAAAGTGACAACTATTCTGTCATCTCCAACCTTAACAATACAAAACTCATCCCTGTACTTGTATTCATAACATTTAATTTCTGCATAACCTCTCAAAGCCTTTAAATGATTTACTTCAAACTTACGATGGAAATCATTAATTACATTTGCAAATACGTCAATGTCATCACTAATCTCAATCTCATCAGACTCAATGGTTACAAAGAATACGAAGCCTCCGTAATTAACAGCACAATATGCATCATTGCTAAAGAGGGAAGATACAGTCATAGTCAATATATGAGCTTCAGTCAAGTTTGCTGCAAAGACATTTTCAGAAAATTGTGGAACATTCTGTTCTTGACCAAATTCTTTTATAGCCTTTGCCTCTTCAATTAAAGCTTCTGGAAAACCTATATCCTCATTATCCCATGCCCATGACCAGGTGTCTTCATCAGGGTCCAAGAATCCAATCAATTGAATAGGAAATTCTTTTTCGCCAAACTTAATAATTCCCTTTTCAATGTCCAATTCAGGTTCAGCATCTCCAACAATGCTTGATAATATTTCCTGCTTTTCTAATGCTAAAGCACCATATTTAGAGAATAAATCCTGTAAATCATCATTTTCTTCAATTAATAAAGAATTAACTTCCATTTTTTCACCAATAAAAATTTAAAAAAAATAAAAAATAAAAAATCTAGAATGATAATTTAGAAATTCTAGACATAGCTTCTTTAGTGTTTTCTAAAGTGTTGAATGCAGTTAATCTTAAGTAACCTTCACCGCTTGGACCGAATCCGGAACCCGGAGTACCTACAATATTAGCCTCTTCCAAGAGTAAATCGAAGAAGTCCCAGGATTCCATGTCATTTGGAGTCTTTACCCAAATGTAAGGGGAGTTCACTCCACCGTAAACATTCAATCCAATATCAGATAAGCTTTCACGAATGATTTTAGCATTTTCCAAGTAATATTCTATGTTTGCCATGATTTCCTTTTGCCCTTCTTCAGTGTAAACTGCTTCTGCAGCCTTTTGGACAGGATAGGAAACACCATTGAACTTAGTGGTTTGTCTTCTGTTCCATAATTCATTTACTGATTGCTCAATGCCTTCAGCATCCTTGATCTTGATATCCTTAGGAACAACTGTGTAAGCGCAACGGGTACCAGTGAATCCTGCAGTTTTTGAAAAGCTTCTGAATTCAATAGCAACTTCCTTTGCACCGTCAATTTCATAGATTGTGTGAGGCACATCATCTTCGGTGATGAAAACTTCATACGCTGCATCGAATAGGATAAGAGCATCATTTTCCTTAGCGTACTCTACAAATTTAGCCAATTGGTCTTTTGTTAAAGTGGTTCCAGTTGGGTTGTTTGGGAAACAGAGGTAGATTAAATCCACTGGTTCTGTAGGAAGTTCTGGAACAAAGCCATTTTCTTCAGTGCAAGGAAGGTAAACGATATTCTCATACATTCCATCATCTTTAATGTTGCCGGATCTTCCTGCCATTACATTGGTGTCAACGTATACAGGATAAACAGGGTCAGTTACTGCAATCACATTATCCAATGCAAATATTTCCTGGATGTTACCGGTATCACATTTTGCACCGTCGGAAATGAACACTTCATCAAGATCTAAGTCCACTCCCCATTTATTAAAGTCATTTTTAATGATAGCTTCAGCTAAAAAGTCGTAACCTTGTTCTGGACCGTAACCCATAAAGGTGTCACCATCTGCCATTTCATCAATAGCATCCTTGAAAGCCTTGATTACAGTAGGAACTAAAGGTTTTGTTACATCTCCAATACCCATTTTAATAACGTTTTTATCAGGATTTTCTTCCATGTATTTAGCTGCACGCCTATTTACTTCAACAAAAAGATAACTATTTTGCAATAAAAGATAGTTTTCATTAATTTTAACCATGTTTTTACCTCAGACTAATTTAAAAATTTAAATAATTAAAATCATTAGTTAATAAAAGTCTAAAACACCAAAATTACAATTAATATAATCCCACTTCGAATAACTAAAATCTCTAAAATTAACTTAATTAATAATTTCTAACTAGATTTCTAACTATTTAACACTTAATTATTTATTAAATATATTATTTAAAATTGTGTATTAAAAAGGTGAAAACTTGGAAAAATAATACAAATTTTTAAAAAGTTATGCCCTCTCAAAAAAATATAAAACTAATGTATAATGTATGACTTACCCATATTGTTATACCAATATTGTTCATGAGGAACATGCATTATCCTATATTATGATTACATATTGTCCTATCCAATTTCATGCTTAGATTATAAGGTAAATCAAATATATTAAAACAAGATTAATTCGGTGAAAAAATGAAGGAAATAACAGCAATACTGCTTATTCTTATAGCACTTATTGGAATAATTTCCATAATAATTGTTAAGATATACTATAAGGATAAGGAAAAAGACAATGAAGAAGAAAGATTAGCGGAATTCATCAATAGCACAAAATCTGACTATGACAATGAAAAACATAAAAGAACCAGAAAAGCACAAAGAAGAAACCGTGCTAACTTAAGTGAAGCTCAATTATATGCAAACACTATTGATGACGTTGAAAATGGAGATGTAGGTGGAACAACTGCTTTATTGAGACAAAGAGCAAAAGCTATGGATGAAGCTCCTCAAAAACAAGCTAGAAAATTTAGAAGAGCTCAACCTGTTCCTAAAAATGTTCCTAGAACCCCGGAAAGAGTAAAAACCCAAATGAATAAGGAAGAAGAGGTTAAATCTTTCCAAGAACCTATTAAACCAGAACATACTGCAACCATTAACAGTGCAAGACAAGGAGATAAACAGCCTGAAGCTCGTCAAGTTCCAATGACTGAAAAGCAAAAGGAATTCATTTCTGGCGAAGCTAATAAGTTAGTTGTTGAAGAAGGAGAAGGAAATGTAAAGGTAGTCAAGTCTGTTAAACCTGCTGAAACCATTGAAGAAATTAAGGAATCTGCAAAGATTGAAGAGGACGCTCAAGCAGAAGAGGCTGTTGAAGCTGAAGCAGAAGCAAAAGATGAAATCGTTCAAAAAGCTGAAGCAGACACTGCTGATTTAATCAAGAAGATTGAAAAAGCTAAAGAAGATGTTGAAGAGAAATTAGCAGATATCTCCGCTGAAGACATTGGAGCAGTTAAAGAGAAAATGGCTAAAGAGGAAGAGGAAGCTGAAACTCCAGATATTGGAACCACTATTGAAAAGATCAAACAAGCATCTGAAGCTAAGGAAGAAGCAAAAGCAGAAACCGAAGCTAAAGTGGAAGAAGTCAAAACTGAAGTTGTCGAAGCTCCTAAAGCTGAAGAAACTTCCCAAACTGCAGAAGATTCCTATCATGATGATTTACATATCCTCTTAAATAAGGAAGAGCCGGT
The DNA here is from genome assembly GCA_004553595.1 of Methanobrevibacter ruminantium. Taxonomy (GTDB): domain Archaea; phylum Methanobacteriota; class Methanobacteria; order Methanobacteriales; family Methanobacteriaceae; genus Methanobrevibacter; species Methanobrevibacter ruminantium_A. Next base: position 22,862 of record SFKZ01000003.1, read on the forward strand.
TGAAGTTGATGAAAGTCCTGAAAATGACTTTGTTACTATCAATTCAGGAAATGAAGAAAAACTCTCTACAGGAAATGAATTGATTAACAGTGCAATCAAATCCATCAGAAACTTCAGAAAAGCTAATACTCCACAACAGCCAACTGTAGTGGAAACTAAAGTTGATATCGTTCCTGATGATTATGCTCAAGACTTGGGAGATGGAATTGAATACATTGGAGATACAATTACAATCACTCCTATCCATGAAGAGGAAAGAGACTTGGCAAAAACTCAACCTAACGAAGATGTGGACAAGATCTATAAGGAAATCAATAAGGAATCCTACAATAAGACTGACGATGAGGAATTGTCTGATTCCTTCGAAGATGTAACTGATGAAACATCTGAAAAAGATGCAAATGTCTACACTAAAGAGGACTATAAAAAGATAGAAGCTAAGGAGAAAGAGAAAGTACGCAGAGCAGAAAACACTAAAAAGATTTTAGGATCAAAAGGCATTAGCGAAGAAGAGGTCCGCAAAAGGTCTGAAGCTAAAGCGAAATCCAAACGTACAAGAAGAGCTGCTCCTGCAGAAGAGCCTGTAGAAGAAGGTCAAAAGAGATTGATGATGCATAAGGCAAAAACCGATGTTGAAGAAGTATACATCAATGGAACCTTATTTGAGTTAAAAGTAGGTCAAATTGTAATCTTTGACATTAATGGTGAAAGCTATTCAAGTCAAATCTTAAGACTTAAACCAGGCTACATTGGAATAAGATACAGATCTAAAAAGATTTGGGTCAAATCCAATACAGTCAAAAAGATTTTAAAATAATTAAATAGTTTAAATAGCTTTAATTCTATTTTAACTATTTTAATTCATTATTTTAAAAATTAAAATTAAATTTTATAATTTTTATAAAAAAATAAATTTATTTAATTAAAAAAAGCCGAATTAATCTTAAATAAATTTATTCTCTTCTTTTCTTTTTTATTATTTTAACTATTTTAATCATTTCTAATTTTTTTACTTTTTTATAAAAATTAGTTCTAATTTTAACGAACAGAATAAAAATCTAAAAAAATTTATGCTCTATTTATGAGCATAATAGAAAATCAATTCATCATCTTTTATCTCATCAAGTCTAGCAAATCCGAATCTTTCAAATTGGACAATGTCTCCAACTTTCAAGTCATTGCAGTCAATTTCACAAAGACCTTCAGTAACAGATGCGTCATCCATAACAACCTTAGCTTTAATTGCATCAGTTGGAACCCATTGGATGATTCTCGCTTTCGCTTCTCTTGCATCTTCAAAGGATTTGCTGTGGAATGATGCAGTTCCATCCTTGATTTCAACATTTACTGCATCCATCAAACGGCTGATTCCATCAGTCAAATCAGCTTCAGGGATATAGACTTCCCTGTTGAATACAAGGGTTCTGTTTCCCCTTTCCTCAAAGTCAGGATGCAATGGCCTTTCAATAGCTAATCCTAAATCATCCTCAGGCACATCAGCAATATCTATTTTTACAGGATTTGGAACAAAAAAATACCTGTTTACCTTTTGCTCAATGATATTTCTGTTTAATCCATAAATCTTTTTCCAACTGATTGCAGAGTCAGACATTTTGATACCTATTTCAACCATCAATTGAGTGATAGTTTCAGGTTGGATTCCTCTTCTTGCAATAGCTTTTAAGGTTCCAAGTCTTGGATCATCCCATCCACTGTAAGTGCCGTCTTCAATTCCAGCCATAGCTTTGGAAGTACTGAGTGCAATGTCTTCCATTTTCAGTCTTCCGTAATGGATAAACTCAGGAATTTCCCAACCCATATGCTGATAAAGATACTTTTGCTTTTCACTGTTTGCAAGGTGGTCCTTACCTCTTAATACATGGGTCATTCCAAGCAAATGGTCATCTACAGACACTGAGAAGTTCATCATAGGATATACTCTGTATTTGGTGCCCATTCTTGGGTGTTCCTCTTCAACAATTCTCATTGCCACCCAATCACGAATAGCAGGATTCTTATGATTTATATCAGTTTTTACTCTAAGAACAGCTTCACCTGCTTCCATTTCAGGGAACTTTTTCCAAAGTTCCATATTCTCTTCCACAGTATTGTCTCTGCATGGACAAGCTTGGCAATTATCCTTAAGCTTTTTGAACTCTCCACCATCACAGGTACACATATATGCTGCTCCGCGCTTGATTAGCTCTTCAGCGTATTGGTAATAGATTTCAAAACGGTCACTTTGGTAGTAGACTTCATCAGGCTCGATACCTAACCATTTCAAATCCTCTTGAATCAATTCATAAGCAGGTTCGTAAATACGTTTTGGATCTGTATCCTCAATTCTCAATATGAATTTACCGCCACATTTCTTTACATATTCCCCATTAGGAATAGCTGCCCTTGCATGTCCAATATGCAATGGACCACTTGGGTTTGGAGCAAAACGCATTACAACATCCTTGTTCTTACCTGGAAGCTTTGGAAGACCTTCTTCTTTCTTTTGTTTTTTCTCTTCAACAGCAACTCCAAATTCTTCCATTTTAGCTTTCTGTTCCTCTAGTGAAAGTGCATTCACTTGAGCCACAATCTTTCCGGATAAGGGCCCTATTTCCTTAGCTCTTGGCCTAAGTTCAGGTTCACTGCTCATAATGGAACCCATAACAGCTCCAGGATTCGCATTTCCATTATGTTTAGCTGCATTCAATAATGCATGTTTAAATACAATTTCTTCTAATTCATCCATAAAAACACATCTTAAAACGTGATAGAACTAATTAATTATAATGATTAAACTATGCCTTAGCATATTATTAAATTAGTTATAAAAATATACATTATTAAATATATAATCTATTTATTAAAAATATTACGATGAAAAAAATGAAAAAAATGAAAAAAATTTAAAAAAATCAAAAATTAAAAATGACAATGCTAAAATAAATTAAATAAAAAAAGAAAAAAAGAAAAAAATAAAATAAAATTTTATAATGAATCAAACATCTAATAATTGGTTTTGACTATAGCTTCTAAGCAAGGATTTAGAGAGATATCGAAGTAAAAAGGAGAATTATTCCTCCACATATACTTCTTCTACCTCTACTTCTCCAGAATCTATTTCACCAGAATCACTGACTGGCTTATCCTTGTCAATTTTATCACTTGAATCCTCAAAATGATCGCTATTATCGGATAATTCAATAGAATCAGGCACATCCTCAATTTTATCATAATCGAATTCTAAAGTACCATTGGAATCCCAATTGTTACTTTCTTCCAATTTAATGCCATTTTCCTTGAGAATAGCAACAAAATCCTCAAAAGTCATATTACCGAATAAAAATTCATTATATAACTTAATGAATAATATATGCTTTTGTTCAGTCTCGGAATAGCTTTTGAAATGTTTTCTTTGATTTCTATCCCATGAAATTGATTTCTTGTTTTTATTAGAAACAGCATTCTTTGATTGGTATTTGCCAATTTTCTTGCCATTACCTAATTTCTCTTTAACTGAAAAGTTGCCTTTTTTAGGTTCTTTCTTAGGTTCTTTCTTAGAAATCAATTTCCAAGACCATTTCAATACATGCACTTTATTCAATGTATTTGTAACAGTGAACGAATAATCTCCATTTTCTTCAATCTTGTAATGGTAATAGGTTATATTGACCTCATCAATAGAATAATTGATTAATTTGCCATTGTCATATTTAGGCAAATTCTTTAGTTCGAATTTCCATCCATTATCCTTATTGAGAACAATAGACTTAACGATTTCACCATTTTCGAAAACATTAATAGTTACATCAGAAGGTCTTTTTCCATAGAAATCTTCTTTATCATCCCAAACCTTTGAGACAGTAAGATTAATCAATTCAAGTTTATTTGTAATTTTTATACTTGATATAATTTTTTCTTCAGTATCATCAAAGAATTTTGTTTCAGATGGCATTAATGGATTAATGCTAGTGGAATTACTAGATACAGAAGATAGATACTAACGAACATCATACTCTTTAATGGTGTAATTTGCTAAATGCACAACCCATTTGAATCCAATCTTTCACGTATATCAACATTGCTATCCTTATCCAGATTTAAGAAGGTATAAGTCCAATCATTTGCCTCTTCTAAAATTGCCCCAGCATAAATTAATCCATCGGAAACTAACTCAATTGATTTTCCTGTTTGTTTCAATTCATCATTGGTTAAACTTACTTTAATGTGTTTTACCTGATAAATTTCAGATTTGGTAATATCAAATGATCCAGGATAATTTAAATCAATGAATTCATAATTAATTTCATGACCGTCTTCAGCATCATACTTATTGAAATTTGGTATGGTTGTTGTATAATCATTACTCCTATCTAAACGTACACGCCCAAGATCTTTACCATCAGCAGATATGTTCACATATATCCTGGATGGTCTACTAGAGTAATCATCAGGCCATACTTTTTTAATAGTTACATCAAAGTCATCTTCCAATACAGTTTCTATTTTATAATTATCTGCATTGATTGGAGCAGTCAAGTTTGAAATTGAATAAAGAGGCAAATTGTTAAAAGTATATTCCCAATTATTGTTACTGTCTATAGTAACTCCCCTTATAAAAGGTTCACCATCAGAATATAAATCAACATTAATGCTTTCAGGCCTTAAATTAGTTATATTATCATAATCATTCCATTCCTTAATCACACTAAGATTAGTGAATAGATTAAAACCAATGATGTTTTGATAATGTCCATTGACGGAAGAATACAAATAGAATTGATATGTTAAACCAGTATCATGGAAACTTCCACTGTTAGGGATTCCATTGCCAGATTTGACCATATCAATAGTTTCCTTTACATAAGTCCATGAAGGATCGGTATATGGTTGTCTATTATAATAACTTTCAGGATTATTATAATCTTGGCTACCAGTAAAAGCCCATAGCACATTAGGGAATGATACCTTACCACTGCTTACTGTAGTGAAGTTTTCAGTATCATTGTAATGATAGTATAAAAATGTCCTGATATAAGGCAATACATCCTCACCAGTTTCCGGATGGATTAACTGTTCATCAGTTAAAGTGATCCTTTTGTATGCTCCAGGTGCCCCATAATAATACCCATCAGCACCTGATAGACCAGGTTCAATACAATAAGCCCATGTAGTATCATTCATTAGCCAAGGATTCTCATAATATGAATCAGGGGCATAATCAGTGCCATATCCTTCAACCCAATCAAAAATTACACTATAAGTATCTTCAGAAACAATAAGGTTTTCTGATGGAATTAATTCCATGCCATTGACATCTTGGTAATCAATTTGTTCATCATCAATTCCATCTTCACCAAGAGAGTCTGCTTGATTTGAGCTTAATTTGACAGAATCATCCATTTCAACATTTTCGGTTGATTTTAAATTCAAGTCAGATGGTACTCCATTTTCCACATAACCAACATTAGATGCAAGTAATTCATTGTCATTGCTTATGACTCCAACATCACTATCAACTTCAGATGCTGAAAATAAGCTCACAGTTAATAGCAGTATAAAAGCCATAATAAGCATGAAACAAATATTATTTTTAAATCTCATAAATTTCACTTCCGAAAAACAGAAAAAATAAAATAATTTTGTTTTTGCATCAAAAAATAGCAATAAATCCAGAATTAAAAAAAAAAGATCTCAAAAAAATTTTTTAAAATAAATAATTCTTTAAATGAATAAGAATTTTATTCATTCAAAAACAATTAGATATCACCCTAGAAAATCACCATTTTCCTATACAATGTATGGTGCTTTTATTATAAATACTTAACTTGGTATAGTCATGTTCATTTATTTTAATAAGGATTATATGAAAAAAACAACCCATAGACTAACTATTTAACTTTTGTTTAATTAATATTACATTAGTTAGATAATGTTTAAAAAATAGATATGTAAAAATGAATAATTTTTAAAAAAAGTTTACTAAATTTAGGTATAAATCTAATATGAATGTAATAAAATTACAAACATATTAGATAGGCAAATCTAATAAATAGGTTTAGCAACAATATTTATCAGACAATATAATTTTTAAGCATTTTGATATTTAAATTATTTGATATAATTGCCCCTTTAGCAAAATAAAGAAAAATTATTTAGTTATACCTAAATATATCTGATTAAATCAATTTTCTAAATTAGAATCGATGTCTGTTGTTTCAAGCTTCATTATAACTGGTCTTAATCCATCATTGCAAGATACAATAGCTACTCCAGGGGATTTAATCCAGTCTTCATAATACCATATTTCGCTTGCACCATGAGCCAATGCAAAAACATATTGATAAATGGCCTTCCACGCTTCATCACAAAATCCATCAGGTTTTGCATAATCTGCATAATAGACTTCACCCTCTTTCATCAAGGGACAGATAGATAATCCTTCAACACCATAATCCTTAGCAAGATCTTCTTGAAATGTAGTTTTTAAAATTGTAATCTTAACTTTCTCCATAATTACAAATTAGTTGTTTTTAGTAATTATAATTAATGTTATGATGGATGAGTTACACTAAATAAATAAGATTTATGATATAAATTAATATAAATGAATAAATGATTAATATTTTTATAAGTATTGATGAATAAATATGATTTAATCAATCATCTTTTTAATTAAAATGAATGAAAAATTTATTGAAAAATTTACTATATGAAACTATGTAAAAAATGCTGATTTTTCAATTAAGAAATTTCAAAATCGAAAAATGTTTTTACCAAACAAAATTGCAAAAATTTTACAGTAGAAACACACCTCTCTCCAATATATGAAAATTTTTGTCAAATAATGGATTTTCTTTATAAAGAATTGTAAAAAAATAAACTAATTATAAATATTAGGCAAATAATAAAATTATATGATGAAGAGATTAGATCAATTTTTTCAAGACAGACATTCAATGATGAAAATCATCAATATATAAAGGAATAATTGTTAAAAATTATCTATTGTATATCTTGAAAAATAAATGAAAATTCTCTATGAACAAAAAAGTAATTTACAAATACTAAAAGATAATAGGTGGAATTTAAAATGGATGGAAGATTAGATATAGATTCTTTTGAAAAAGCTATTAATGGTTTAAATAAAAATTTAAGTGATGTAGGATTGCTATTTAGAGCAAATATGCCACTCCTTGCAACAGACGCTACCCAAGAAACCAAAGAGAATTGTGTGGACAAGATGTCTGATAGAATTGCTGAATTGCTTGACTCATTTAGGGAAAGCTATTCCTACTACAATGACTTTTATGAAAAGATAAAAGAAAACATAAGAAACGACAATATCGAAAACCCCGAGGAATATGACGTATTCTTCAATCATGCTAATGAGACATTTCCAAAGTACATTGATGAGCTTGGACAAAGCATTGACAGCTTATGCGACATACCTGTAAAGACTGAAAAGTTCGAATCAACAATGAGAGAGTTAGGCTCCATCATTGAAAACTTTCGTTTTGACTTTAAAAGAACATTAGCCGTCTCTGACGTTTATGAAGTTCAAAAGCAAATGAAAGCTGAAAACAAGGATTAAATAATTAATTAAGTTAAAAAAAAAGCAAAATCCCATTTTTGGTGAAAAAATGACTTATCAAATCAATGGTCCTGAAGAAATCGATTGGGCTCAATTTTGGAGAGAGAAACTAGAGGCAAAAGAGGACAGATCAAAGGACTGGAATAAGAGAGCCCCTAATTTTGGAAAATCCGCTAAAAAGGATGATTACCCCATCAAATTGTTGGAAAAGATGGATATCTCTAAAGAAGACACTGTTCTTGATTTGGGATGCGGTGAAGGAAGCATAACAATTCCACTTGCTAAATTAGCAAAATCAGTTACAGGAGTCGATTCTGCATATAAGATGCTTGAAATATTGAATGAAAAAGCTCAAAAAGAGGAAATAAACAATATCAAGACAATTGAAGAGGATTTAACTAAAATCACAATTGATGATGTGGGAAAACACGATATTATAGTGGCTTCAAGATCATTGAATGGTGTCCTAAATATAAAGGAAACCATTGCAAATATTGACGAAATAGCTGATAAGTATGTTTACATAACCCTTTTTGGACCAAATAATTGGAAACTTGAAAAGGAATTCTACCAATCAATAAATAAGGAATACTTTGAATTTCCATCACACAGATCCTTCTTCAATATACTTGTGGATATGGGAATCTATCCTAATGTTGAAAACCTGAATATTGGAAAAGAAAGAGAGTATGAAAGCATTGAAGAGGCAATGGAAAGCGGAAAATGGAGATTGGATTATCTAAACGATGAGGAAAAGGAAGAACTTTACAAATACCTTGAAAATATCTTAGAAAGAGGTGAAAATGGAAAGCTTTCCAATCCTGATGACAAGGCAGACTGGGTATTGTACTGGTGGAAAAAATAAACAAATTATAGTGGATTATCATGAGATTAGAAGATGAAATCAAATATTCAGAGCTTGATTGGGAATGCATTTGGCAGAAATCCCTTAAGAAAGGATTCAAAAAGGAAAAGGATTGGGATAAGATAGCTACTGAATACGGCAAATGGCTTGAAAATGATGATTACCCAGATGTTTTGCTCAATGAAATGAAACTATCTTCTAATGATACAGTTCTTGATATAGGTTGTGCAGAAGGTACAATAACCAGAAAAATAGCTAAAAAAGCAAAGTCCATCACTGGAATCGATAAATCCAAATTGATGCTTGAAGAACTAAATAGGAAAGCAGCAGATGAGGGATTAAGCAATGTAAAAACCATTCAAAAGGATATAAATGACTTGACTTATGGATCCATTGGAGATTACGATATTGTACTTGCATCCAGATGCCTGAATGGAATATATAATATCAAGGATACACTCATAACACTTAATGAAATAGCTAACAAATACGTTTACATAACTGTTTTTGGTTCATCAACTCATAAATACAAAAAGGAAAAGGCAGAAATTGCTGGAAAACCATTTAAGGCAGGAACAGACCATATGGTTTTAGTCATGCTCTTAAGAAGTCTTGGAATTGAAGCGAATGTTCTTCAATTGGAATGCGAAAAACTTAAGGAATACCATAGCATAGAGGAAGCAATTGAAAGATCCATTTGGAGACTTGGAGAACTAGAAGAGGAAAACAGAATTGCTTTAGAAAATTATTTTAAAGACATATTCGTTAAAAATGAGAGAGGAAACTGGGTTAATCCTAAAGACAAAACAGATTTAGTATTGATTTGGTGGAAAAAAGATGAATAATTAATAAAAAATAAGAAAATAAGAAAATATAAAAGAATAGAAAAATAGAAAATAAAATGAAAAAGAAATTTTATACATAGTCTTCATCATGGAAAAAATCAAACACCTTTTCCATTTCTGCAGGGATATCAATTCCTTGTGGACATTGGATATTACACTCACCACAGAAAGTACAGCTATCTGCACGCTCATCCTTATTAACTAGCCAGAAATAAGGAGCTGCAGTCTTATCAATATAATCCAAGCTTTTTGCAATATTATACTGCTTGAAACAGTGCGGAATGTCCACCCTATTATGACAAGGCATACAGTATCTGCATCCTGTACATGGAATCTCTTCCCTTGACTTATATACTTGAGTGACATCCTTTAGGATTTGCCTATCATGCTCGCTCATGGAATTAACATCACAGCTTTCTGCAATGGCTATGTTCTGTTTCACTTGATCCATATTGCTCATACCACTGAATACAGAAGTTACAAGAGGCTTATCCCATAAATACTCGAATGCCCATTCAACAGGAGTTCTTTTCTTATCAGCAGTATCCCATAGTGCTTGAACCTCATCAGGAATATTATTGATTAGGCTTCCACCTCTCAACGGTTCCATAATTACATTTCCAAGCCCTGCCATTCCGACAAACTCCAAACCGCCAAGACCGCTCTTATAATCCTCATCAAGGTAGTTCACTTGAGTCAATATAACATCCCACTTATCATAGGAATCCATAATGTTAAAGAAAACATCCAGATCATCGTGGAATGAGAAACCTACATATTTAGCTCTTCCATCTTCAAGGATTGAGTCTAAGAATTCCAATACATCCATACCATATAACTTATTCCAGAAGTCAATCTTAAGTGAATGCAGCATGTAAATGTCAATATAATCAGTCTGCAACCTTTCGAGTTGCAAATCAAGGAACTTGTCCATATCTTCCCTTTTGTTCACTAACCATCCAGGTAATTTGGTCTGTATAATAACATCATCACGAATGCCTCTTTCAGCAAGGTACTTGCCTAAAAACGGCTCAGCGTTTCCTCCTAAGTTCCTGTTTTTACTATGAAAAGAATAAGCAGTATCAAAATAATTTACTCCATGCTCAATTGCATAATCGAACATCTTTGCAGCTTCAACCTCATCAATTTCATAAAAATGCTCCTTATGAGGTAAACGCATACATCCAAAACCTAAATTAGATACTTCTAAATCAGTTTTTCCTAATTTTCTATAAAACATTGTGTCACCTAAAACAACATTTAATTAATTATAATATGTTTTTCGAATATATAAAAATAGCTAAAAAAAGTATTAAAAATATAAAAAATAAGAAATAGGAAGAAAGATAAAAAAATTTAATCTAAAAAATAAAGCTAAAAAATAAAGCTAAAAAATAGCTAATCCAAATAATTTTCCACATGATTAAAGAACAGATACAAGTTAGGCTCAACTTTCCTTAAGCGTGTCTTGTATTCAACCAATAGATCAATCCTTTCATCATCACTTAAATATTTTCCATCATAAATCAATGGAATATCTGCCAAATCCCCCATAAATAGGAGCTTGACTTGGTCTTTAGTTAAAATGGATGAGAACTTAAGGATATTTTCGAAATTCTCTTCAGTGAAATCCAAACCAACAGATTCCAAATATTCCTTGAATTTACCAATTTCCTCATCATATACATGAACTAATATAACTGCAATATTATATTTCCATTCCTCATCCCAAGGATGCAATTCCTTTAATTTTTCTATTAAAAAATTAGCGGAATCCTCTAAATTGTCCCCAAATTGATTGAAATCCATTCTATCCCTAAATTATCCTATTGACATGATAAGAATTATTATAAATAAGATTATAAGCACACCACAACATACAGAACCAAGATCATTGGAACCAGAAGTGCTGCTGGTATTTGCAGTGGTTGTAGTGGTTGTAGTAGTGGTTGAACCATTAGCGGAAGATCCATTATCTCTTAAATTTGTGCTGAAATCTGGAGAAACCAATTTACTTCCACAATTTCCACAGAATGTAGCAACATCCTTATTTTCATGACCGCAATTTGGACAAAACTTTGACATTTTTTACCCCCTCATAATAAAATTTTTAAAAAAATGAAATCAAAAAATAAAAATAAACTAAAAAATTAAAAAATTAAAAAATTGAAACCAAAAATGCCGTTTAAGCATTTTCAGTCATAATAGGGACCACTTGTTTCTTACGGGAGACAACTCCTTCCAATAAGACAGTGTTATCTTCTAATTTAACTCCATAAGCTTTTTCTACAAGTGCCGCATCCTTACCAAGTGCAATGGCTTGGGAATTGCTGTTTACAATATCAGTGATTAAAAGCATGAACAAGTCTAAATTCTCTTCTTCGATGATTTTTTCCATTCCTGCTTCCAAATCCGCTTTCATTTCCATTACATCAGCAATATCTGCAGTGTTCACTTGATTTACAATGGATTTGACATCCTTAAAATCAATTTGCTTTGCATCTAAGCTTAAGATTTCAGGAATAGAGAAACTGGATAAGTCAGTTCCTGCCTTTAACATTTCCAATCCATAAGATTCATAATCAATTTCAGCGATTTCTGCAAGCTCTTTAACTGCATCTTTATCATCTTCAGTGGTGGTTGGAGATTTTAAAAGCAATGTGTCAGAAATAATTGCAGATAACATCAAGGATGCAATGGTTTTATCTGGAGTGAATCCGTTTTCCTTATATAACTTTAATAAAACGGTTTCAGTACATCCAACAGGTTCTGTTCTGACAAATAAAGGATAAGAAGTTTCAAAAGCTATTTTGTGATGGTCAACGACCTTTATGATTTTAGCATTTTCTATATTGTCAACAGATTCGCTTGGACTGTTATGATCCACTAAAATAACTTCTGCATCATCCTCAATTTTTTCAATTAATTCAGGAGCTTCAATATCAAAGTAATTCAATACATATTCAGTTTCCTTGTTAAGACTACCTAATCTGCATGCAACAACGTCATTACCTAATTTAGTTTCTAAATCAGCCATTACAAGACTTGAGGTAATTGAATCAGTATCTGGACTTTTATGACCAAAAATATAAGTTTTACTCATCTTTTTCACCTAATAATAAATTGGATAAATTTTTATCAAAATAACAATTATAATTTTGACCTTTCACATTATTAAATATTTATGAAAATTTAAAAAAAGTTAATTAAAAAGATTAATGTTTAGAACTTAGATTAAAAAATCTAAGCTCTAAACCTGAATTATAAACTATACCAAAAAAAAGAAAACTAGAAACTAATGTAAAGGGGGTGATATGTTAAAAGAATATTCTAAGAGTATAGTTAATAATTCTATGTATATAAGTATATTTATTATTTATATAAATAGTTTGCTATTAATAGTGGAAAAAACTGTCTTATAAACCTTAAAAATATCAAAGAATTTTGAAAAAACTAAATATAATTAAAAAAAGTAAGATATTATTTTATTTTATTTAAAAAAAATTTTGATTATTCTAAATAGAGATAAGACGAATGTAATGTTTTTATAGAGTGTTATTTAGAATAATCAGAAGAATTTTCATCAAAGAGTTATTATGCAATAATAGATCCTTGATGGAATTCGTAGTTTTAAGTATTTTCCGTGAAGAAACTGTAATTTCCAATGAATTTATTTTAAAGATTATTAAAATTGTTTCACCAAAAAATACATGTTCCTTGAATATACTATTATTTGAATAAATATAAGCCAATATGCCAAGAGCATTTGAAAATAAATGAATAAAAAAATAAAAAAATAAGAAAAAATAAAAGAAATAGAAAGGAAAAAATAAAAGAAATAGAAAGAAAAAAGACCATATAATCTGTGATAAGATAAGCTACCTAAATAAGTCATTTGAAATATTTAACTCTTTATAGGTCTCTTCAATCTCTTTTGTAACCTTTTTGATCTCTTCACTAACATATTTATGTCTTGATACCAACTCATCAGAGTCAATGACTTCCTCTTCATTCTCATAAGTGTCAACATAACGAGGAATGTTTAAATTGAAATCATTCCTTTCTATGTCATATAAGCTTGCTCTGTGGGAATATCCTTCTATTTCTTCCCTATATTTATAAGTGCTTACGATTTTAGAAATGTCCTCTTCCTGTAAATAGTTGATTAATTTGGTCCTATCGAATCCTTTGGAAGCATCAATGAATAGAACATCATCATAAATATCCCTGTTTTTCTTAAAAATCATCATACATGCAGGATTATTTGTGCTGTAGAACATATTTGCAGGAAGTCCAATGACTGCATCAAGATAATTGAATTTCTTAACAATCATCCTTCTGATTTTTCCTTCAGAAGCAGCTCTGAACAGTACTCCATGAGGAGCAACAACAATCATTATTCCATCATTATTCAATTGATAAAGCATATGCTGAATAAATGCATAATCCGCTTTTGAATGTGGTGGAAGAATATTGTATTGCATAAACCTAACATCATCAAGAAAACTCCGGTCCGCAGTCCATCTGGAATTGAATGGAATCTGAGAGACTACAGCATCAAAAGTATAATCCAAATGCTGAGGCTGTTCCAATGTATCCCCTTGCTTAATGTCAAAGTCCTTATAGTGGATATTATGAAGAATCATGTTTTCTCTTGCAATATTATAGAATGATGCATTAAGTTCCTGACCACAGATAAAATCACAATCCAATTCCTTGTTTATCTCTAAAAGCAAGGAAGCAGAACCGCAACACGGGTCATAAACGGATTCAAGCTTTGATTTCTGGGAAGATATCAACTTAGCTATTAAAGTGGATACCTCATTAGGAGTATAGTAATCAGAGGAATATGATGAATTCAAGGAAAACTCGCTTAATAGATATTCAAAGCTGTTTCCAATTAAATCATCAATATACTTTTCATAGCTTTCATCTTTGTGATGGCTATCCTCACTTAAGCTGTATTCATCTAATGCATGATCCAACATATCTGCTTCTAAAGCATAATTAGACTTTAGATTATGTTCCATTTTTTCATCAACTAATGAATTCAAATCCTTGAAATCAGCAGTAATGCTATTCATTCTTCTTGAACGCAAGCGTCCTTCATTTTTCCTTGAATTTGAATAATCATTTCTATTGAATTTTCTATTTTCAAGAATTGATTTGCTTAAAAGAGTGTTATTTCGGCTTTCCTTATCCAAATCAAAGTTCACTGGCCCTAATGCATCTAAAATATTGAAAACAACCCTATTCTTATCATCTATTGTCTTTCCCAATTGAGATGCATATAGGTCCACACCTTCAAATAGGTTCTGGAAATCCTCTTGGCTTTCCCTTCCCACTGAAGAATCGCTGATTTCAGTGAATGCCTTATCCAATTCTTCAATGATGATATTTCCATAATTCTTTGAAGATACGATGTTCCTATATAAAAGGCTAGGGCTTAAAAAGTAGCCTATATCTTCAATTGACTTTTCTCTTAAGGATTTTTTAAAAGCTTTAAGACCATATGCCTCTTCAAAGTCAAGCCCTTCAGCTTTCAATTCGTTATTGATGTAAGTCTCCAGTTTTTCAGAGAGATACTTATAGGAAATAAATCCTAGGAAATACTTTTGAAACTCATCATCAGTTAAAAAACCAATCCTGTTTCCTCTTTTCAAATCTTCATAAATGGACCATAATTGACGTCCTAAAAAGTTCTCCATATCATAACCCCTAAATTAAAATAATAAAAATAATTATAATCAAGCATTGGAGATTAGTTTTCCTCTAATCTCTCTAATAAGTCCTTCATGATAAATTTCTCATTCTGTCTTTCCAATTCAATCAATTCTTGGTTTAGATTGATTCTTTTGTCCATCAATTTAAACAATCTTCCATATTCAACTTGAGTTTCATAATCAGGAATAGGCAAGTTAATCTCTTTTAGGTGAGTGGTTTTGATGATTTTTAAGGTAGTTCCTTCCACAATCTTATGCAATTCCCTTGGAAAAATGTCACTTTTAAGAAGGTGATATACGAAGTCAACATCAAATCCTTCCTTAACCCTTACAACAGCATAATACATAGGGATGATAATTCCCTCTTCTTCAAGCTTGCTTACTGTGGATCCTGCAAGCAAAATGACAATGTCATCTTTCCTTGAATAGAACTTAGGATTTATGTCCTCAGAAACCTCTACATCCTCAGTTTCAATCTTTAAACTGTCTTCATACGTTTTCTTAAGTATTTTCTTCTCTACTGTAATACCTTTTTGATAACGTTTGACTCGGATTCCAGTGAAAATGTCTGCAATTTCACCAAACTTATAATTTTTAATCATATACTCACCTATTTTGATTAAAATAACCTAAAAATAATATTTCATATATTATTTTGTAATTACTTGTTCTTAAAGTTAAGGGCAAAAATTGGAAAAAAGAGATTAAAAAAATGAAAATATGGAAAAGATGGAAAATGATAGAATAATGAAAGAGGAAAAGAATATGGGAAAAAAGATAACACCCCTATTACCTTTTTCCAAAAAGATAAGAATCACCCCCAATTCCTATCCCAACTTAAAGAATATAATTCACCCCCAAATTATATTCTAGTATATTCAAAGGAATCAAATATGAACAAAGCATCACAAGCAAGTGATTGAATAAGAATCACCCCCAATTCCTATTCAAATCATAAGGAATACAATTCACCCCCGGACCATATTCCTTAGCTTATGAATAATGCATAAGATTGATCTCTGCCTACTTTTTAATTAACCATTTTTCTAATTCGCGTAAATTGATTTGGATTAGATCTTATTTTAATCAACCATTAAAATTTAGTGCATACATGAATGAGATAGCAAAAGGTGTTAAAGTCAAACAAACAAGAGAGAGGTTGAAACTACCCTAATTCACTGATTGAAACATTTTTGTTTCTAAATTTTAATGAAACTTTTAATGATTGAAAAAAAATAAGCACAACTTAAAATTTACTTAAGTTTTTTCTAATCACAATAAGTATTATACACGAACTAGTATATAAAGGTTTCGTTCTTAAATTTAATGACACAACTCTAAAATCATATGACATATAATATTTGATGAAAAAATATGAAATATGAAATAGGAAATATGAAAATTAGAAAAACAAGTTAAAAATTAAAAAAAAGAGTAAATAGATTAAATAAAACTAAAATAAAAAGAAAAATAAAGAAAGATGATAATAATAATTAAATTAATTATAATCTTGATTAAATGCTTCTGTATCTTCCACACCATTTGTATAATGCTTATTGTTCACTTTATCAATGACTTCATCGTCACCATGAAGACGATCAATATGATAAAGACCTTTAGAATCAGTGTACTCCCTTATGTAATCTGAATCCTGACCAGACCAATAATAACCTGCAGGGACATTATTTGATGAACCGGATTGATTTGAAGCTGAACTTGTACCGTCAATTCCAGTGTTAACTGCACTTTGATTAGATGTAGCATTTGCAGAAGTTTGATTCTCACCAGTCATGGTTTCTGTAGTGTTTGTTTCCTCATTGAAATATTGATACTTAACAGAACCAATCATATGCTCAAGCATTTCAGGGTCTTTACAGATAATCAGGATATTGTCATGGGTAACATGATTTCCAATGAAAGCCATAAAAGTTCCATTTTCCTCATTATGCCAAATGGTTTGATCTCCTAATGTTTCCTGAACGGAATTTGCAATAAAATCATTACGGATATACTCTAATTCAACAGCTGCAACCTGATTTCCTTGTGCACTATTGAAATACATCACAGTCAAATCATGCTGAGTGTCATTAATAAGGTAAATCCCATTTTTAATAACTGCATTTGTAGATTGATCACTTATTGGCATGTCAATGCTGGAGGAGTTTGTAAGGCTAACCCTATTATATTTAATGGTTTCCTCATAGTTCAATAAAAAGAAAGAGCTAGTTAAAACCACCGCAATTACTAAAAATACCAATAATAAACGTCTTAAATCCACATAAACCTCTCCATTAACTAATTCATTTAAAACTAGCAATAAAATTTGTTTTTATAATTATTAATTTAAATTAAATGATTTATAAACTTAACTTAAAAAATTAGGCAAAAAAGAGTAAAAAAAGATAAAAAGAGCCAAAATAGGTAAAATTATTAAAATAAAGAATAAAAAATTGAAAAAGTAAAAAAGATAATGATAAAAATAGAAAAAATAAGAAAAATGAGAAAATACTTAAATTAAGAAGACCTGTCTATAACAAAATCTGCTAAAGCGATAAGCATTGCTTTAGCTTCAGAGTCAGGCAATATTTCGAGTACTTTCTTAGCACCATCAACGTTTTCTAAAGCGAGATTGTGAGCATATTCAATGGAACCATATTTGTTGAATAAATCAATTGCTTCATCTACCATATCTTGTGAACAATTGTCATCTTTTAAGATTTCAAGCAAT
Organism: Methanobrevibacter ruminantium; assembly: GCA_004553595.1. Taxonomy (GTDB): domain Archaea; phylum Methanobacteriota; class Methanobacteria; order Methanobacteriales; family Methanobacteriaceae; genus Methanobrevibacter; species Methanobrevibacter ruminantium_A. Next base: position 40,614 of record SFKZ01000003.1, read on the forward strand.
CTTTCATGGTCTTCGCCTTCAGATTCAGCTAATGCCTTAACAACCATAAGAGTCATCTTACCTTTAGCGATATCACTGCCTACAGGTTTTCCAAGATCCTTTTCATCACTGATTACATCCAAATAATCGTCTTGGATTTGGAAAGCGGTACCAATCATACGACCATATTCGTATAATGCATTTACAGTTTCGTCATTTGCTCCACCCATAATTGCTCCTGCTTTAGTAGCTGCAGCAATTAATGCGCCGGTTTTCTTAAAGATCATTTCAGAATATTCCGCTTCCTTCACATCAAAGTTTCCTTCGAAACTCATATCAGAAGCTTGACCTTCACAGATTTTTACACAAGCATCTGCAACAGTAGCTAATGCATTTGCAACATTTACAGGGTTTGCATTTTCCTCTTTGGAATCGATTACCATTTCAAATGCTTTTGAGAATAAGGTATCTCCTGCTAAAATAGCAACAGGTTCATCCCATACCTTATGTACAGAAGGCATTCCTCTTCTCATGTCATCATCATCCATGATATCGTCATGAATAAGTGAAAAAGTATGAATAAGCTCTAAAGCAGCAGCAGTTTTCAATGCATCTTCCATTTTTCCTCCAACTGCTTCTGCAGAGATTAAAGTGAGAGCTGGCCTAAGCATTTTTCCACCAGCTTTAGTTAAGTAAAGACAAGCATCCTGTAAATCCTGTGGTTCAATAACACTAAGATTCTCTTCAATTGTTTTTACAACATCTTTGGAATATTGTTTTAAGACATCAGTAACATCAGACATAATTCTCCCTCTAGACTAATATATATTAAAACTTAATTAAATACTTAATTAAAAATTATTGATAATAATGATTTTTTAGAAAAATAAGCCCAAAAAAGTTAATTAAATTAACTAGTGGCCATTGAAGACTTGGGCTTGTGCATTTCTTAAAATATGAATATTGTTTCCTATTCTGTATCCTTCTTCCTCTGCAAGCTCTCCATAAGCAACTAACATTTCAAGCTCACCGTGAGCAGGAATGATGTGCTTAGGCTTAAGCATTCTCAAGAAATCTCTGTGGTCTTCACGACCAGCGTGCCCTGAAACATGAGCATTTGCATAGATTCTTGCACCATTTGCTTTTAGTTTGGATTCAAGAATATGTCTGTTTGCAGCATTGGTTGGATTTGGAATGATAGGTGCTGAAAATATGACATTATCTCCTTTCTTTACATTGAATGGAGTTCTTCCACTTGCTATTCTTGGAAGCAATGCATCAGGTTCACCTTGGTGACCAGTGGTTACAAGCAAGAACTTGTCCCTATCCTCTTCAGCCTTCATAAGCGCCTTATTGACCGCTTTAGGAGATCCATAAACATAAGCGTTTGGAGGTAATTTCAAGATTCCCAAGTTTTGTGCTATTCCACAGAACCTTTCCATTGAACGTCCTAAAAAGAAAATTTCCCTATCGCTGTCCTTTGCAATGTCTGCAATGGTTTGAATCCTTTCAATATGAGATGAGAAAGTGGTTACAATCATACCTTCTTTTGCTTTTAAAGGTTCTCTCATCAAGTCTTCAAGAATTATTCTTGCAACCTTTTCTGAGTATGTTCTGGTTTCAGTGTAATTAATTGCATTGGTAGTCTCTACAATAAGAGCCAATACTCCTTTTCTACCTAATTCCCTAAGCCTGTTGTAATCAGGGGGTGGGGAAACCTTTTGATGATTGTCAAACTTGAAGTCCAATGCATAAACGATTATTCCTTCATTGGTGTGCAATACAGGGAACACCGCTTGAGGAATACTGTGAGTGGACTGTACAAACTCTAAGGTAATGTCCTTGGACAACTTGATCTTGCTTCCAGGATTTAATGGTCTGATTGGATTGTTTACCTTGAATTTACGTTCTCCTTTAATCTGCTTTTCAATTAATGCAGTGGTATAAGGGGTTCCGATGATTGGCGCATCGTATCTGTGAGCCAATTTGGCAACAGCACCAATGTGGTCCAAGTGACCGTGTGAGAACACTATACCCTTAACTTTTCCGTCTACATCCTTCATGATTGTATCGTCTGGAATTACTCCTCTTTCGATTAAATCCAAACTATGCATTCTATCAATATCTGTATCTTCGTGAATGCTGATTCTGTCTAAGTGGATACCCATATCAAAGATGATTACATCTTCACCGACTTTTACTGCAGTCATGTTCTTTCCTACTTCTTCATATCCACCAATTGCAATAACTTCTACAGTCATTTATTGCCTCCTTTTTGTTTTTTTCCGTGGTTTTTTCCGTAAAATAATTAGTATGATTAAGTAAATTAAGTTTATAAAAATTCATCGAGTATAAAATAATCATATAAATTAAAAATAAGAGTAAATACTCTTAAATTAAAAAATAAAATTACCTTCTTGCATAATCCTTAGTATCAAAGCCTCTTGCTTCTAACCAGTTTTTAGTCTCACCTTTAATGATGAGATTTGAATTCTTAAGCTCCTTGATATTTGAAGCCCCAACTAAAAACATAGCTATTCTTAAGGATTCATTGAACCTTTCAACCATTTGAACTAAAGCCTCTTGTCCTTCATAAGCTCCTTTAAGTGCAGGAAGTGCCATACCAACAGCATCTGCACCAAGTGCAATAGCTTTTGCAGCATCAAGACCTGATCTGATACCACCAGAAGAGACAACTGGAACATCAACAGAATTCACTACTTCTGCAGTGCTTACAGCAGTAGGGATTCCCCAATCCCAGAACAATTCTCCCATATAACGGTCATCTGCACGATAGGTTTCAACAGCAGCCCAGCTGGTTCCGCCAGCACCTTCTATATCAATAAAGCTTACTCCTGCCTTTTCAAGAGTCTTTGCATCTTCAGCACTTATTCCGGTACCTGTTTCCTTTGCCATGACAGGAACTTTAACGGATTTGCAAATTTCAGCTATTGAATCTATGTATCCTCTTGCATCAACATCCCCTTCAGGTTGAATTGCCTCTTGCAATGGGTTTAAATGGATTGCTAAAATATCACTGTCCAATATCTCAACAGCTTTTTCTGCTAAATCAGATTGAGGCACCCCAATATTTCCTAAAACAAGTGCGGATGGAGCATTTTCCCTTACAACATCATAAGTGTCTTTTAATTCAGGATGGACAATAGCTGCCCTTTGACTACCTAAACCTAAACCTATTTGCTTATCTTCTGCAACAGTAGCCAATTCCTTATTGATGTCCTTAGCAGCAGGATGTCCTCCTGTGATTGCTGTAATGAATAAAGGGGATTCCAATTTCTTGCCGAAAACCTCTGTTGAAATATCAATTTCCTCTTTATGAACTTCAGGCAATGCTCTATGGATCAATTCAATATCCTCAAAGCCTGTAGTCTTATCCTTATAATTAACATCATAATTCTTACAAATCAATAGATGTTCTAATTTTCTATCTGAAATCATTGTTTCCTCTTTAATTATTAATAAAATGTAAGTATAATCTGTTTAAATTAATATTAAGCCGTATTAAATCATTAGAACCTAAAAAAAGCAATCTTATAAACTCTAGATAATCAACTATTTTTTAAATAGTAAACCTTTAAAAGTAGTTTAAATATCTAAAATAAACTAATCAATATAAAATTATTATAAATAGAAAAATTAAATTTAAAAAAGCCATTATAAATAAAAGTTAAATTAAATAAAATATTCTTACGTGTTTAATTAGGTCCCGAATGAATTTAAAAACATTAAAATCCGACTTAAATTAATTCTAATTTTTTAAATTCAAAATATATGAAAATTGCATATATTTTAACTATTTATAATTTTTTATTTTCATTATATTTAAATATTGGGTAAAAATAGAGTATTTTAAGAAAAAATTGTTTAAAAAAACTTAAATAATACTAAAAAAGAAAAAATAATGGTGAAAAAGAGCAATAAAGAACTAAAATTATTTTCTGCAGATTTTAGTTCCATTCACTTTCATGCCCTGCAATGCCTTTGCAATTGCCCCTTCCTCATTTGCATTGATGATTTCAGAGCTTATTCCATAATCAGCCAAGTCTAAAAGCTCTTTTACCTTACCTACCATACCGCCGGTAACATCAACGTTGGTGGTGGATTCCAAGAACTTAATGTCTTCAATGGAGTTCACTTCATCAATATGAACTGCATCGTCATGTGTTTTAGGGTTTTTGGTATAAACTCCTGCAACGTCAGTTCCAAGGACAATCCTATCAGATTTCAAGAATTTAGCAATGTATTGGAGGACTTGATCTCCAGAGATAACCGCGATCTTCACTTCATCATCAATAACGACATCTCCAAAGAGAACAGGCACAAAACCTTCCCTAAGATATGTCTTTATCAAGTTCAAGTCAAAGTCATAGATTCTCTTATTGTGTGAAGTTATAAATGAAGATGGAGGTATTGCAATAACTGGAATACCATGTTCAATCAAGGACTCACAGATGATTGAATTCAATTTCTTGACCTCATTTTGAACTTCAGCAAATCCTATTTTCTTTTCAAGGTAATCCTTCATTTCAAAAGGCTGGCCTATTTGATACTTTTTAGCAGGAGGATGACCGAATGAGCCTGCACCATGAACGATTACAAGACCATCTATCAAGTCATTGCTGATTTCCTCAGCATATAATGACTCTCTGATTTCATCTGCAATACGATTTAAGTTTTCATAATCGACTTTAGGTTCTGCCAAATCCTTTTCAGTTAATATGCTTCCGCCAATCTTTAAAATAATCATAAAATCACACTATAAAATTAGAAAAAGTTAAAAAAATAATTAAATAATAATCAATTGTAAATAAATCATAGTCAATCAAACCATAAACAATCAAATCATGATAAAACTTAAGGCAAAGGAGGGGCTCTCCTATTTACTAAAACACCATCCTTTGAGAACTTGACTTTAATTGTTTTATCCTCAATATTGATTGCTTCTGCAACTTTATCTATTGTCTCTTCACTACATAATGAGATTATGCTTCCACCACCACCAGAACCGGTGATTTTGGATGCTAACGCTCCATTGTCACGAGCGGTATAAATCATTCTAGACAATTCATAAGTGTTTACACCTAAGGAGTCAAGCAATCCCTGATTCAAGTTCATCAATTCAGCAATCCTTTCAACATCATTCTTTATGATTGCAACTCTTGCCTCATTAGCAATTTTACCCATTGTAGAGATTATTGGATTGACCAATTCAGGATAGGTTTCCTTTAATGTCTTTACGTTCTTAACCATTTTAGCAGTGTTCCCATATTTATTTGTGAATCCCACAACAAATGGGGCATCCAAATGACTGTCAAAACGGACAATCCTCTTCTCACGAGACAAGTAGATTAATCCACCATATGTACTAATCAAAGTATCCAATGGGCTGGCAATCCCTTGAACTTCCTCTTCCACTCCATGAGCTTCATGTGCAAGGATTTCCTTATTGAATTCAACTCCATGAAAATGATGCAATGCAGCGATTGTAGCGACAGTTACAGCAGCAGAAGAACCTAAACCTGAACCTATAGGCAAATTAAGGGACAAGCTCATGTCAATGTTACTGTGATCATGGAACTTTCCCATAGCATTTAAGATATAGCGTATGATTCCTGGTTTTCCTCTAACTAATGTATAAGTTCCTCTACGGGTATCCATCTTTACTTCAAAACCTAAATCATTGGACTTTAATGTGGAGTAATTGTTATTTGATCTGCGAATGCTTACTGTAGCCCTTTTATTGACTGCACCTGCAATAGCCGGTTCATCATACACTACTGAATGCTCACCGAAAAGGATTGTCTTTCCCGGTGCAGAAGCTACTGATATATGTCTCATCTTCAATTCTCCCTAATTTATTTTTAAAGTTAAATTCACTATTCTAAAATCCAATATTTGATTTTGAAATCTTTTCAATTGTATAAAATTGTATAAAATTTAATATATTTATAAATTTATCTTAAATAGTATAAAAAGTATACTATAGATATGGAGAATAATGTTGAAAAAGAATGTTACAATTGCAAATATTTGGAGTTTGATACAGATTTATGCACCCAATTCTTTTGCAGATATCATGAAAAGCTGATTAAGCAGGATGACAGCTGTGAAAATTGGCTAAGAAAAATGAAGATAAGAAAAACAATGCAATAGAAGAAACTTTATATTTAAAATCAGAGATTTAAGAATATGTATGAATTTACAAAAAATGAGATAAGGGACTTGCTGATTGCATTTGCAGTGCTTTCAATCTGTTTTGCAATATCCAATGTTGGATTGAATCTTTTTGGTATCGCTTAAATCTTGCCAATAGTCATGATTGGTGTTGGTGCAGGATTCCTGTTGCATGAGATTGGGCATAAGTTCGTTTCAATGAAATACGGTTACTGGGCAGAATTCAAGTTATGGTCTTTAGGATTGGTAATCGCATTCGTTGCAGCATTTCTTGGGTTTGTATTTGCAGCACCCAGTGCAGTAAACACTTATGCAGATCAAATGAGCGATGAGATTAACGGCAGAATTGCTGTTGCAGGACCAATGACCAATATGGGACTTGCATTGATATTCATAGCCATTGCAGCATTCATATATCCGTTTTCATTACATTCCCAAATAATTCATTTAATATATCTAACTTGTGCTGTAGGTTATTCAGTAAACAGCTATTTAGCAGCATTTAACCTATTGCCTTTTGCAACTTTGGATGGAACTAAAGTTATGAAGTGGAATGTCTTGATTTGGTTTGTTATTTTTGCAATAGCTGCAGTAATGACACTGCTATCCATGACCATAGGTGCTGAAAACATGGTTGGATTAATCATTGGAATGTAAAAAAGATTCATTTACGCTTTTTCCTAGGGGCTGGAAGCTCTTCATACATCGCTTCCAATAGCTCTTTTAAGAATTCTCTGTCATCCACATCATCCACAAGCAACATTTCCTTTGCACCTTCATAAGGAAATTCCATATTTGGTTCAGGCATCATAGCCATAGCTGATTTTACAGGTTTTATAAGAAAACGATCATCGTAGATTCCACCAATAATCTTACCACGATAGTAAATAATGTATTCACCCATCATTGCCCGATAGGATATTTCATCCAAATCAGAAAGTTGCTCCAACATGTATTCTAAATATTCATTACTTGATGACATAAGCAACCTCATAAAAATAAATAACTAAATAAATAAAAAAAATAAAAAAATGCTTTTTTAAGCCCTTTCCATAACTTCTATTTTATATCCGTCGGGATCTGTCAAGAAATAGTATTTTTCACTTCCGTCATCATATAAGCTTTTTAAAGGACCCACTTCATATCCTGCATTGATATGTTCTTGCCTAACTGCTTCAATGTCCTCAACAAGAACTGCAAGATGTCCATATCCAGAACCTATTTCATAAGGAACTTCAGGGTCATAATTATAAGTGAGTTCCAATTCAAAATGTGATTGGCCATCTGTCAAATAGACCAATGTAAATTTACCTTCAGGCTTATCCACTCTCCTGTTCTCTTTCATTCCCAATGCTTCATCATAAAACTTCAATGAACGTTCAAGGTCAAAGACCCTAATCATTTCATGTATCATCATACAATTTACCATGATATCACCTTATTATAATTAATTTGAGTATATAATGACCAGCAATGTTTAATCAATACCATACACCAGAACCATATCCAACTACAGATGCATAATCCAAAGTTATGTCACCACTTGTTGAATGCTGTAAAAGTTCAAAGTTCTTTTGGCCTAATTTTTTAGAAAATTCCATACTTACCATAGTTGGACCGTATCCGCATATACTAATTTGTTCATTTTTTACAACATGATAAAGCCCTTCAGTATTTGCATTGAACACTTCATTAAACACAAGGTTGTCATGTTCGATGGTCTTTTCCTGAGACTTAAAATGAGATAAATCAGAACTATCAATCAAAGTGATTTTTCTTCCTAAGTTTTGGCTAGATTCATAGATGGAATTTGCCAAATCTTTAGATGTTTCAACAGATTGATCCATCATGCAGATTGGAACTATCTTGAAGTTGCTGTCAAAGTACTTTAAGAATGGAAGCTGAACTTCACAGCTGTGTTCCTTTAAGTGTGCATTAAAATCAGCCTTAGCGAAATTAGAGTTTTTTATAATTTCATCTGCAAGTTCATTGTCCACATCACAGACTCCATTCGGAACTACCCATGATCCCTCATTGTACACTGAAACATCTGCCCCATAGCCAGTATGATTAGGACAAAGTATTACAAAGGTTTCTGGATAACCGTCCTGAACTAATTTAGAATAAGCATGAGCGGCAGTAGGGCCAGAGTAGACATATCCTGCATGTGGAACCATAATTGCATTAACCTGTTTTTCATTTTTTATCCTTGATAGCTTAGGCACTTCACCAGGCCCTAACCTATGTTTAAAACAGTCCTCAATTGATTCTCTTAAGTATTTTACATTACTTTCATAAAATGCACCAGCAACTGCAGGTTCTCTAATCATATTTTCACCCATTTTTAAATTATTTTCAATATAAAGTTTAAGAATTAATTAATAATTTAATTTACTTAATATAAAAAATTTATTTATTTTTTTAAAAATAGTTAGAGTATAAATTAAATTATAAAAATAGGATAATAAGATAAAAATAGATAAAAATAGAATTTAAAAGTTTTAAAAAAGTTAAAAGTAAAAATAATTAAAGAAAATTCCTCCCAACAAGTGGAAAGAATTTTGGTCAAGGCTTTCGGGCCGAAGGCCCAGAAAAGCTTGTTTAGAACTTTAATTCAAAGTCAGAAGATTCAATGTCTAAATCTTCGTCTTCGCCAAGAATGCCTCTTTCTCTTAAGATTTGTCTTGCAAGTAACCAGTAGATTAAAGCAATAGCTTTTCTACCTTTGTTGTTAGATGGAACACAAATATCTACGTTAGCAAGTAAGTTTTCAGAATCGCATAAACCTACTACAGGAATACCGTTTTGTTTGGATTCTAAAATTGCTTGAGAGTCGGATCTTGGGTCAGTTACAACAATAACTTTAGGTTCAATGAATTTAGCGTATTGTGGGTTGGTTAAGGTACCTGGGATGAATCTACCAGGAATGGTTTTACATCCAGTGATTGCACCGAATTTTTTAACAGGAGCTTGACCGTATTGACGGGTAGCTACTACTAAAATGTCATCTGGGTCGTATTTTGCTAAGAATTTAGCAACAGCTCTGATTCTTTCATCAGTTTTACGAACGTCTAAGACATATAAACCATCGGATCTTACACGAAAAATGTATTTTTCCATGTCACTAGTTTTTTGTTGGGTACCAATGTGTAACCCAGCAGCCAAATACTTTTCTAAAGGGATTAATAAATCTGACACTTTATCACCATATAATATAAAATATAATTTTTATTGAAATTTTTTATTGAATTTAATTTAATTATTAAAAAATAATTAAAAAATAAGAAAAGAATTCAATAAACCCTCAAGGATCTAAATGAACTCTTGTCTAAAATCAACAAATCTATTCATCTTTGATAGTAATGCAGTCGTTAGGACACATGTCGACACATACTTCACATAAAGTACATTCGTCTTCATGATCAGTTACGATTTTGTCTCCGTCTAAGGAAAAGATTTCCATAGGACACATATCTACACATTCACCACAATCTGCATTTTCACATTTGCTTGCATCAATAATAACAGTTGACATTTTTACACCATTTTCTTCTAATTTTTTATTAGTTAAAATTTAACTACTTATTAAAGTAAATCTCGCTCAAAAATTTACTATAATCATGATTTAATCTGAATTTGATTAACTGAATTGAAAAGAAATCTAATATAAACCAGCCATTCTAGGATTGGACATTTCCTCTTCAATTCTGATAAGTTCATTTAATTTAGCTATTCTTTCACCACCAATTGCACCGGTTTTAATCATTGGAGCACCGAATGCAATTGCCAAGTGAGCAATGGTTTCATCACAGGTTTCACCGGATCTGTGGGAAACAACAGGCATGACGCCATTCTCTTTAGCTAATCTTACAGTTGCATAAGTATCTGTTAAAGTACCTATTTGATTTGGCTTGATTACGATTGCATTTGCAGCATTCATTTCAATTCCTTTAGCCAACAATTCGCTATTTGTTACGAATAAGTCATCTCCGCAAACGCGGCATTTGTTGCCTACTTTTGCAGTGAGCTCTGCAAATCCTTCAAAATCTTTCTCATCAAAAGGATCTTCAACATAGAACATATGATAAGTTTCAATCAAGTCTTTTACATAATCAACCTGGTCACCGCTGTCTCTTTCAAGACCGTCTTGACCATAGACATATTTTCCTTCTTCCTCGCTCCAGAATTCAGATGAAGCCATATCCAAACCAGGTTTTATGATAAAACCGAGTTCATCCCCTACCTCTTCACAAGCTTGAGCTTGAATTTCCAAAGCTTGATCATTGGTAATGTTTGGAATCCATCCTCCTTCATCACCTTTTCCACCAGTGAAGCTAGGATCTTTTTTGGATATTAATTCCTTTAATCTTTTATGAACTTCAACATTAGCGAAAACCGCTTCTGTAATGTCATTTGCTCCAACAGGAACAACAAGGAACTCTTGAATGTCAGGTGCATTAGGACCTGCATGAGCCCCTCCATTCATCATATTTCCTAATGGATAAGGAATTTCCTTAATGAAATTGCCTCCTAAGAAATTGTAAAGAGGCAAATTGTAACTCATTGCAGCTGCTTTAGCTGCAGCCATTGAAACAGCTACAGTGGTATTTCCACCAATTGCAGACAAGTTATCGGTTCCATCAATTTCCTTAAGGATTTCATCAATGTCCTCGATGTCTTCAGCAGCCATACCAATAAGTTCGGAGGAGATTAAATCTTCAACCTCAGTGATTACTTGACTCACTCCGCCTTCTGGGAAAGAAACGACTTCTCTAGAACCAGTGCTTGCACCACTTGGTGCAGCAGCTCTTCCAAATCCGTTCCAGGTAATTATGTCCACTTCAACAGTAGGATTTCCCCTGCTGTCTAAAATCTTTCTAACACGAACATCTTCAATTACACTATCCAAAATAACACCTCATAGGTTATAAAGAATATTTAAATTAATATTATAAATGAAATTTAACTATTCCTTAAAATTTCAGATAATAAATATGCAATTTTAAGTATGCAATTTGCTAGTTTTCCTATGACAACTGACTAAATAAGCCTAATATTGACTATAATGTTCTAATTAACTAATAATCATTAAATAATCAATAATTCATTATCAATACAATTAATCAATAATCAATTTACCAATGAGATTCAAAAGAATCATTATCCAATTCGTCTTACCATAAAATCTATAATGGATTTGATAATCATAAAAAAACTAGAAGGTTGATTTATAGATTGCATATGATATTCTTAATTTAAAGAAATAAATAAATTTAAATAAATTATATGATTTAAAATCTAAATTAAATAATTTTAATAATTTATTTATAATATTATTAAGTAATTTATCACTTAAATACTTAATCATTAAATATATAAAATTCTTTTTAAATAAAAAGAACAGTTATACTGATTTTTAAATTCTTTTTTAAAATAAAAAAGAATAGATAAAAGAATAAATGATTTATTCTTTGTGTCTAACGTTTAAAGGCAAAATGCCTAATTCAAGTTCCTTAGTAGCTATATCAATAGGATCAAGAGATTTGGAATTTTTAAGGAATTTTTCAATTTCCTTGTGTTTCATAGGCTTAGCGCCCATGGAAAGCTGAATAGCTCTTGCACCTAAAACTCTAGCCTTTTCGAATCTTGTTAATTTTTTTGTATTGTCTTTATTTGCAGCCATTATTTAACTCCTAATTATTAAACAATAATCAATTGTATAAACTATTAATAGCTAATTAATTCCCAAATTGATAAAATAATCATTTAAGCCTAAAATAAAAAATAAAAAAGGATAAAGATTATTCCCAAGTTTCAACATGGGAAATTAACATTCTTCTACAACAATATCTTGTAATACCCATATCATCCAAAATATCTTTTGACTCTTCACCATCAGCTAATCTGCGGTTGTATTCATCAAAATATGCAGAAACGGGTTTTCCACAACTTATACATCGTATAGGTATCATATAACCATCATTTCCTTTTTATATAAAACATATTTCATAATTAAAGAATATGAAATAATCAAATTAAATTTTACAGCTTTTCCCAATCTCAAGTGAAAAATTAAAAAGATTAGAAAATACTTACAGAGAATTTGATAAATTTTACAAACTTCAAAAAAGACAGAATGTCTCCTTTAAAGGAATTGTAAAATTTATATTAAATACATAATGTATAAAAATTATCTGTAACTTTTTTGTTTACGAGCTCTAGCTCCAGGACCACCGTATTTCTTAGGTTCAGAACGTCTTGGGTCACCTACTAACATGGTTCTGTCATATTGAGTGTAGATCTCTTTTAAGTCCATGTCTTGAGTCCATTGTACTAAACCTTTTGCAATTACCATACGTGCAGCTTCAGCTTGGCCCATAACTCCTCCACCATTAACTCTGATGGAAATGTCTACTTGATTAGCAACATCTCCAGCTAATTCTAATGGTTCGGTTAATTTTAAACGTGCAAGTTCTGGAGAATAAAGTTCTAAAGGAACTTTATTGATTCTTACTTTACCAGTACCTTCTCTTACAGTACCTCTTGCAATAGCTGTTTTACGCTTACCGCTTGTATGAACAACTTTCATAACAATTACTCCATCATTTAATATAATTCGTATAATAATCCTTAATTAGAACAAATCAAACTTCCGCTAAATCTATTCGAATTTAGCACCTAAAAGTTTAGAGATTTCTCCTAATTCCATTCCTTTTTTAATGTCGTTATATTCAGCTTCAGGTATGGTTATAAGTTCAGCATCAGCATACTCTTCAGGCACACCTACAAATGCTTTGAATCCTTTGAAAGCAGTTTTACCTTTTGCTTTTTTCATAGGTAACATACCTCTTACGGTTCTTCTGAATATATCTTCTGGTCTTCTTGGGTATTTAGGACCTAAGTCACGAGGGTTAGAGATAGATGCTCTGTCTACTCTTTGTTTGTACTTAGCGTAAGCCCAATCTTTATTACCAGTTAACATTATTTTTTCAGCGTTGAGAACTACAATCTCTTCGCCTTCGAGAAGTTGCTTGCTGACTACACTAGCAAGTCTTCCTAAAATATGTCCTTCACCGTTAATAATCATCATTTTTACACCAATCCTTTAGCTTATAACATAATTTTTACATTGCTACCTTTAGGATTTGCTTCTGCAAGTTCTGCAATAGAAAGAGCTTCACTGCCAAATTTTTCTATTTTTGCTTCAGCGTTTTTAGTAAATCCTAATGCTGCTATAGTAACTTTGTGATCTAATTTACCGTCAGATAATACTTTACCTGGAATAACCACAGTTTCTCCTTCAACAGTGTGTTTGTTAATATGAGAAAGGCTTACTTCAGCTTGGTTTCTGCAAGGTTTTTCGAGCTTGATAGCTACTTCTTTCCAGATACCTACTTCTTCCTCATAAGACTGTTTTCTAAGATTGTAAATAAGGTCAATAAGGTTAGGATTAGTTTTCTTAATTTCTCTAGCCATTATTAGCTTCCTCCTTCACTAAATGTGATAAACTCATCTGTTTTAGCATCTAAAACATCACAAGCTTTTAATAAAACCTCTTTAGGAGGCATTGATCCATCAGTTTCAATTTTAAAAATAAAATCATTTTCACGATACCCAACAGTGATACATTTAGATTCTGCTGCTTTTGCTGCCCTTACACAAGCTTTACAAAGGGAGCAGTTTTCAATATCGACAACTTCAATCTTTCCTTCATCGCTGTCAAAATCGAGCACTCCTCTAGGGCATGCTTCAACAACTGCAGTAGCAACAGTGCTGTCAACTTTTTCTTCAGTTTCAATTTCTGGATATTGTTTATAAGCACAAACAGTGGTTGGCACCCATTTTGCATGGTCTTTACCAATTCCTAATTTTGCTACAGCTTCTAAATCAACTTCCTGATTCTCTTTTAATTTCAAGAGAGGGATGGTATCGTATACTGGTTTAATTTTTGAGTCACCACAAGATTTTAAATCTTTAGAGTATACAGTTTTAGGTCCTGTTTCCCTTAATGAGAAAGAAACACTACATCTTGGACAGTATTCTCCTTTTTCACTATCACAATCACAATCTTCTGGAAGTACTAATCCTTCAATAGATTCTGCATCAGAAACTAAAGGAGTTAAACCTAATCTGTGAGCTAATACTTCATCAAACATTGCAGAATCATTTTTAACTATGAATACATCTTCAATAGCTAATTTTGGTACTTTCATCATAGCAATTCTTCTAATAGCATTAACAAAAGGAACTTCTGCATCTCTGACTATAAAAGTCATTGAATTTTCATCTTGCTCTTTGACATCAATTTTCATATTAAACCCTTCTTATACTCTTCTTCCTCTTTTACCGCCTGGTCTTCCAGTACCATCATGAGGTATAGGAGTGATATCTTCAATTTTACCAATTTTGATTCCAGCTCTTGCTAATGCACGAATAGTTGCTTGTGCACCAGGACCTGGACTCCTAGGACCATTTCCACCAGGAGCTCTTACTCTAATATGTAATCCGACAAAACCTTTTTCTTTTGCATCTTCAGCTGCTCTGTTTGCTGCTTCCATAGCTGCAAAAGGAGAGGATTGTTGTCTGTCTGCACGAACTACTTTACCACCAGACCATTGACAGATAGTTTCTGCTCCTGTAATATCAGTTACAGTTAAGATAGTATTATTAAAGGATGAATAAATATTAGCTATTCCCCATTTTTCGTCTTTTGCCATAATTACACACCTTATTGATTTTCTCCAGCTTGAGTTGCTGCTTTATTGTATTCTTCAATCTGTTTAGCTACTGGGGAAGAGTGGTAGAAACCAACTGCTTCTTCTTCTCCTCTTTTAACTACATAACTTGGAGAATTTAATTTCTTACCGTTTAAAGCAATGTGTCCATGTACTACAAACATTCTTGCTTCTTTAGCAGTACGAGCTAAACCTTTTTGGAAAACTATAGTTTGTAATCTTCTTCTTAAAATATCTTCAACAGTTAAATCAAGAATGTTCTCTAAGTGAGCGCTTTCATCAAGGATTCCTGTTCTTTTCAAGTGTCCTAATAATTCTTCAGTTTCAACTTTCACTTGATCTTGAGAGAAACCGAGTAAGTATCTTGCTTCCCTACTGTATTTTCTAACTAAAGTATCAGCTTTCCAAATTTCCTTTTTGTTTTTTAAGCCGTATTTAGACATTAATTTATTTTCAGTTTTAATTCTTTCTGCATTCCAAGGATGAGGTGGTGTATCATACTTTTTCCTTGCTTTTCTTGGATGTCCCATAATCACATCTCCTTATCTTAATATAATCAATTATTATAAATCTATAAAATCTATATAAAATTTATTCGATTTACCATTACAAGTCCATTAAAAGATATGAATCTATCTTCTTCTACGACTTACACCGACAGTAGAACTGTGTCTGAAAGTAGATTTAGTTCTTTGTCCTCTAACTGGTAAACCAACTTCGTGTCTTCTACCTTTGTAGCTTCTGGTCTTTTTCATTCTATTTAAATCATCTCTTAAAGTCATGTCAAGATCAGATTCAATTAAATGAAGATCGTCACCAGTAGCGTAATCGTTACGTCTGTTTAACATCCAATCAGGAATATTGAATTCTTGAGGATTTTCTAAGAGTGCTTCAATTTTAGAAACATCTTCTTCAGAGATGTAACCGATTTGGTCATCAGTATTTAAACCTAAGGTAAGACAGATAGATCTAGATAAGGATAATCCAATACCTTTAATATCAGTTAAAGCATGTTGGATAGTTTTGTTACCATCTACGTCCTTTCTGGATATACGCACTAAGTGCTTAAAGTCGTCTTCCATTAAAGTAACCTCCATATAATTTTCTTTGGAGCGAACCCACGAGACGTTATTTAAAAAATTTAGCGGATTCGAATGCTTTATTTTAAAGCACAGTTTTTTCAACAATGTAAAACTTAGTCTAGCAATAGTCTAATTGACTTAAATTAATTCAAGCCATTTTACCAATGCTAACCAAGAGTTCATATCAGTTTCAAGCACATTTAATAATTCTAATTAAATAATAACTACGCTCAGCTTACTAAAAGATAGAGTAACTTAATACTCAATAAATTACTAATAAACTTTTAAAGCCATAGCTAGATTATAATTTAACTAATTAAAAAAAAAGCAAACTAAATAAATCCAATTCGTAAAGCTTATTTGAATCGGATTTACCTTAATGATAATTTGATAAAAGTGATATTATCATTAATAATAATCCTATTAAATAGAATTATATTAAATTGCTATACACTAATAAACGCCGAGACTGGGATTTGAACCCAGGCGAGGTGAACCCTCACGGGATTTCCAGTCCCGCGCCTTACCAGGCTAGACTATCTCGGCAATCTAGTAACATATCAGACATAATACAGTCTAATATATAATTCACTGATATAAAAATATAAGTAATTAATAGTATATAAATGTTTTGAATTTTTGACCATAATTTTTCAAAAAACAGCAAAAAAGTCAAAATCATAATCACAAATTAATATTGAACTTAATAATATTTAAAGATTTTTTGGAAATTCATAGTAAAGTTTATATATTAGAACTTAAATTTGAGATTTTCAAAAATTTGAAAAATAAAAAATTTCAAAAAAAGACAATCTTTATCAAATTTATGGTTTAATGAAAAACAAATATTTAACAAAATCATTATTCATTCATTTTTCTTTCAACTTTTGCATCCAAATCATCAATCACATCTTTAATTGCAGGATCTTTAGTTAAATCGTATGCAATATTGAAATAGAACAATGCAGGAACCACTTTTTTATCCTCATCCAATTGGAATCCAAGATTCTTGCATATTGTAATGACTTCAATGCTAGGACCATATGGCAACCCTTTTGATTTGAGATACTCCTTAATCTCTTCAATGCTTTGATCATATTGATTTAAAGAATCTTCATCAAATTCAATAGAGGTTCTATTTTCATTGGAATCATTAGAACCATCATAATATTCAGCTAATCTTTCCAAATAAATGGCTAATTTGAGATTCTCATCATCATTAGATACCTGATACTCATTTAGATAATAAATGGACAAGTTTTCAAATGATTTGGAAAGATCAACGAGAGAGTAATCATATCTGAAGGATTGGATAGTGAGATTATAAAACTCATTCCAATTCTTTTCAATTCTATAAAGTTCACACAATCCAAAAATAGCTTTTACATTGACAGGATTGTAATTATAAGATAATTTAAAAGATTTTAGGGCATTTTCATACTCATTGAAATGCAATAATACATTTCCATAATTGGAGTACAATGTGGAATAGTCAAGCATTAAAGGATATTTTCTTTTTATCTCTTTTTTGATAGTGATTTGGAATAAAAGCTCTTCAAGAAGATTTTTGAATATGTATTCACCTTCAACATATTCCTTATTCAGATTGATGTTTTCCTTTGCAAACTGATAGGCTTCATCATATTTCTCTTCTTTAACCAAATAATCCATTTCCTTGATTATTTCAGGTATTGACTTTATTTCCATAATATCACATGTTTGATTTTACTGAAAACTGGAATCAGTTATTCAATAATTCCTTTTTCTTCTTTTCAAATTCCTCTGCAGTGATTATTCCATCTTTCAATAAATCATGATATTTCCTTATCTCTGCAGGAACATCAGCAATCACATGCCTTATTTTTTCCTCTTCAGGTACAAATGATCCTGTATTCAATTTGTTCTTTAATCTGGTTTCAAAATTATTCAGCATATCATGGTCCAATGTCTTAAGCTGAATGGTCTTATCCTCTAAATTCAATTGAACCTTATTGTCAGCTACCCTATCAATGTCATCTGCATTCAAATCATCATAAGATATTTCAAATGCATCCTTCACCTTTCCGTTCAATCTGCTTCTCAATTCTATGTAAATGGAATCCTCATCCAACTTGATTGCTCCATTGGATTTATTATCATTTCCATCAACGTTTTCAGTTAATAAACCTAGGAAATCAAACTCCACATCTCTTGATTTAATCTCACCTTTAGGCATGTTTCCATCCGGATTGAATAAAAAACCTAATCTTCCCATAGTATCAAAAACCTAAAATATTTTAAAAAAACATTATCAAATTATCTTACATACCTTATCTTACAAAGATTATCTTATTAATACAATATAACATTTTAAAAACATATAAATTTATCTTAAAGAAGGTTAAGAATTACAATAAAGTTTAAGAGTTACATTAAAGTTTAAGAGTTACATTAAAGTTTAAGAGTTACAATAAATTAATTAATGATAAATTGATAAATTATATTAGAAGAAGTATTAATATAATTATAGAATAAATTTACTTAAAAAATTAAAAAATTTATTAATAAAAATATTAGATTAAAAATAATGATTGTGATTTAAATGGTAAAAGGAAATAAGGATAGATTTGTACTTGAATTAGGAAATGATGAAAAGGGAGAGCCAAAGACACTTAGCGCTGAAGAAACCTTAAGACAAATGAAAAAAGGATATAACAACGGATACTTCTATTTGGAATACCCCTTCTTATGGCAAGAGATGAAAAGTGAGGAAGAGGATGAATTCACTCATCTTGTATTATTGGATAAAACCAACAATGCAATTGTAAAAATATCCACACAGCCTTGTTTGGCAAACACTGTTGAAGAGTTAAAGGAACTTGTAGAAACAGACTTGAAATCAAAGGAATGTGAAATCCAGCAATCTGGAATGGAAAACTTTGACAATTATGGAATTTGGGATGTCATATATCTCACTAAAGAAGGATTGGAAATAGAGCAATACGCTATCCTAAAGGACAACAACTTATATTCCCTTGAATTGTACACCAAAAACAATAGGGATCAAGTAGCTGTAAAGTCTTTTGTTGATGTTATTCAAACATTTAAAATCTTAAAACCAGTTTATAAAGTAGATGGGGATTCCTACGAAAGAATTTAATCCCTTAGCTTATTTTTTTAATTGAAATAAAAAACGGCCTATTTAATAATTAATTACAAAATACAGATAAAATAGCTAGATAAAAATAGTAAAAAATAGCTAAAACTAATTTTCTAAAAAAAATGTGAAAAATAACCCTACCTGAAAAAATAAACTCTAAAAATCCAGATAGGGCCACAATCACATTTAGTCCTATGTTTTTGATTTTATTTTACAAATCTTTTTTTTGTGCAAAAAGAACTATTGCAAATAAAAAAGGCATATGTCCCTCCCACCTGCCCGAAAACAATTAATATTTTCCAATATGATTTTATTTGCATTTCCAATTTATTTAATTGAAAACACACAAGGTCTCATCCTTATTCATGTCATGATAGAATTCCGCCTTGTCTTCAGCAAAGTCTATGACCTGTATCATATCATAAATCTCCTTGCTCAAATTAGGATTTATGTCCTTAAGTATGTTTTTATAAGTATACATCATATCCTTATTGAATTCCAGCTTTTTCTCATTTTCAAACAATGCCCCATAGTATATTTCCGCTTCCACCAAGTCCTGGAACATATGGCTTCCAAAGGATAATTCAGGCATATATCCCACTTCACTGTATGATTCCTCAAGAATTGCAGAGAAATGGCTAATGTCAGCAAATACCACTGGAATTCCTAACTCTGGTGAGGAAGTACCGATTCTACCAGGAACTATTAGAATTGCAGTCTTACCGTTTTCCTTGCAATAGGCATTCACATCATTGATTACATGAGATATTGAACTTTTCTGAGCATATGGATATTCATAATACCTATGTGGATCAACATAGCAGATTGTGTCTATCTCATTCTTGCGTGACATACCCATTGAAGATTCCTTAATATGGAAGAACACATTCTTATCCTCAGGCATTTCAATTGCTTCATTGTTTATTGAAACCTGCAGAGGCCTGCATTGCAATAGGTTTACATTGAATGAATTATCCTCACCAACATTAACTGTATATTCTATGTCCACAGGATAATCATAAGCGATTTCCAATGTATTCATGATTTCCTTCATATCATCAATGAAGTCCTGATTATTTACAAGCCCTTCACAATTGACAAAGACTATTTCACGGCGCTCACCCCTATCACGGAACATTCTCTCAGCTTCACGGTCATGTTCAACAAGTACCCTTTTCGCATATCTTGGGATAACATCCAAACCGTCACCAACAGGAATGTCATGCAAGCTGATATCTTTTAAATCAATTACATCCAGATAATGTTGAGAATATCTGTGCTTTTCCCTAATGTCATTCACCATAGTCACTTCAGGCTTGTCAAGATTGATTATTCTAGGATAATCCTTTTTAGTCCTGTCAACAGCTTTTGTACCAAGACCCATTACCAACCTTAGCATTCCTTTGCTGTTATCCATATCAGGCAGCGGTGAATATGGGCTGTATGAAAATCCTACACCTGCAGCAGTTGGGAAGAAATAGTCTCCATGATAGGAACCTGAAACTCTCTGAACCAAAAGAGCCATTTGCTCATCGGCATCATCCAAATCGTTTATTTTTCTATATTCCAAAGCGGAAATGTTCATGGTACTTGAATATACCACCTTTACCGCTTCTTCAAATGCTGCCAAACGTTCTTCAAGACTGCCCCTATTTACACAGAATACAGATTCATATTTTCCTGCAAAAGCATTTCCATATCCATCTTCAAGGAAACTGCTTGACCTTACAATAATCGGGTTCTGTCCAAAATAATCCAATATCTGTATGAATCCCTTCTTGATTTCATCTGAGAAAGTACCCTTTTTAAGAGCTTCCTCCAACTCTTTCCCATACTTATAATAACCTTCAGGGTTTCTTTGCTTTACTCTAAGGTCCCATAGGTCATTTGAAACTATGTATGTGTAAAATAAATCTGAGCCAATAAAAAATGAATCATCCGGTTCAAGATTACTGTATATGTCTGGACGCTCCTTTTCGATTATCTTTCTTGCAAGAAGCATACCGCAGGACTTACCACCTACCAATCCGCTTCCTACACGACGATCGTAGATTGTGATATAATCCTCAAAAGTAAAGTATTCCTTTATTTTGGAAAGCATCTTCTCATCTTTTGTCATCATCAGCTCACAAATCTTATCGCACTCATCATCGATATTCTTGCCTTCTTCATACTTCATTCTAACCTGAAGCATATATCTTTCCCAACTGTCCAAGATTTGCCCGCTTTGATGCTTATCAGAATCATTGATGGTCTTATAATATTTGCTAACTTCCTGACCATCCTGCAAAACCTTGACAAAACCTGTTCTTGGGTTAAACTTATGTCCCAAAAACATTGTTTGAGAATATCTGTTCCAAACTTTTAGTGGAGAAACATAAACCTCTTCAGGAGAATTTGAATGCACATTCAGGAACAGCTGTGTGGTTTCACGGATTTTAGCTATTGCATCAAATGAATGCCTTCCTCGAATGATTGGGAAGTATGCTACAGTATCCAATTGGAATAGGAATGGACAGGTAACCTTAAAGAAATTTCCCATCATCAAATCAGTAGACCAAACAGCTTGAAGGTCACTTAAGCAGTCAAATACATAGAATGCATCAAATCCTTCCTTTTCAATAATTCTATGAACCTCTAAGGTAAAAGTCTCAAATTGGTTATATGGATTGACCTTATATATCTTGATTCCATCACGTTCAATCATGCAAAACTCGGTTTCAGGATTATTCTCTTCCATTTCAAGCAACCGAAAGTCCTCTTCTGTCATTCCAATCAATGGATGGTGATTGGCAAACCTAATGTATATCAAGTTCCTCTTATCCTCTTTCGCCTGTTTGACATAAGGATCAACAAAATAAGAGAATTCATTTAGATTTGTAACATTCCAAACTACATTATCTCCCAAACGAATATTGTCTAAGGCTTCATCAAGCCCTGGAATCCCTGATTTTATTCTTTCGAATGCAGCCATAATAATTTCTCCTAATCTTGTTTAATTTCTCACCATTGGCACTCCTGTTAATTGTGAAGCCTCCATAGTCAATGCAACCAAGTCCTGACGTTCAAGGTTTTCAATATCTGTATTTCCTGCCTGTTGAGTCAAGGAAGTTACTTCCTGAGTCATTGCTTCAATATAATTTGCCACTTGCTGACCTTTTCTAATAGGATCTAATCTTCTTCTAAGCACCCTATCCTGTGTTGCGATTCCTTTAGGGCAAATGCCCTCAGAACAGGATTGGCAAACCTTACAACCTATGGAGATCAATGCAGAGGTAGCTATATAAACCGCATCTGCCCCTAAAGCAATGGCTTTTGCAACATCAGCACCTGATCTTATTCCACCAGCAGCGACAAGGCTTACTTCACTTCTTAAATTAATGTCCTTAAGAGCATCATCCGCCTTTACAATAGCTTCTATTGTAGGAATACCTGCATGTTCTGTAACCACTTCAGGGCCCGCACCTGTTCCCCCTTGCATACCATCAACTACAATTATATCTGCACCTGCCTTTGCTGCAATCTTTACATCCTGTTCAACTCTACCGGATGCAAATTTCACAATGATAGGCACTTTCCAGTCAGTGATTTCCCTTAATTGGTTGATTTTCATACCTAAATCCTCAGGCCCTACAATGTCCATATGTCTTGCAGGACTTAATGCAGAGGTTCCCTCTGGAATATTTCTGACTCTAGCAACTTCTGCAGTTACCTTATGGGAAAGCAAATGTCCTCCCATACCTGATTTTGCACCTTGACCTATCTTGATTTCAACAGCTTCTGCATTGTTTAAATAGCTTGCTGAAACTCCAAAACGGCCTGATGCATACTGGGCAATCAATTTGTCTGCATAATGCCTTTCTTCAGGAAGCATTCCACCTTCACCGGTATTGGTGATTGTGCCTACCTTGCTGCTTCCAATAGCCAATGCTATTTTTGCTTCCTTGCTTAATGCACCGAAAGACATTGCCCCAATCATAATAGGAGTGTCTATTTCAATTGGATTTTCTGCAAACCTGTCTCCAAGAACCACTGAAGTCTTGCATGTTTCCCTATATGAGTCTATTGGTGGCCTTGAAACCTGTGCAGGCAATATGCTTAAGTCATCAAATGTTGGGATTCTTCTGGTTAATCCACAGCCTCTTACCTTATATGCTCCTGTTTGACTTTTACGTTTGATTTCAACCATTGTTGAATTTGACCATACACCTCTACCCTCATCAACAAGAGGTCTGACATATATTGCATGTGTTGGGCACATCTCCTCACAGATTTTACATCCTACACAATTTTCCTGATGTATTGGCAATGGTTCATCATTGATTACCTCATATACTCCATGAGGACAATTTGAATAGCAGCTATAACAGTTTTTACATGATGATTTGTGGGGATTGTCACATAAATACCAACAGCATCCAGGCCTATCATTGCTCTGTTTGCAAATTTCCAATTTTCTCTCTACAGTGAATGACATTAGTTTACCCCCTCATCAATATTTTGGACTTGTTCCTCTTTCAAATCCCCTAATGGTTTGAACACAGGACAGACAGAATATTTTGTTCCTCCAGATTTAACAACCTCATCAATCGCATTAGTTAACTTTGCATAAGGTTTCCAAGCCAAATGATCCTCCTTATCAACAATAAGAGCTTCAGTAACTATCTCATTTGACAATAGATAGTCGATTAATGTTGTTACAATTGACCCATCCTGACCTTGTGTATGCTTTAATGATTTGACTGTCAAGACTTTTTTAAAGTCACCTATCTGTTTTGAATTGTCATTTCTTAAATCTGCAGGGATAAATGTTCTTGGACAGACTGCAAAGCATGCATGACAATCCTCTGGGCATTCCCCTTTCATCCTTGGTTTGGTATCATCAATTGTTATCAAATTGTGTGGACATGCATATTCACATGCTCCACAAAGCACACATGCTCCAACATCAATGACATTTGACCTTAAATCCAGGAATGATGCTTCTGAGAACTCCTTATTGATGGAATCATCTGATTTTTCCCTTTGGTATAATACAGGTCTTGCCAAAAATTCCCTTCTCTCTATAGTTTCAAGATTTTTGCTTATTTTAGATTCCGCAATTCTATTCAACAATCCAAATTGTGAATCTGTAAAGTCTTTTGCTTCAATGAATTTCTGTTCTATTGCCCCCTTAACTATCTCCTCACCTTTTTCAGTCCTTATTATGAGTGTTGACCAACCATCTTCAGATCCAATTGAACCAATTGAAATATCAGAGGTTTCTGATGTCAGTTCAACACATATGTTACAGTTTTTCCTAATAATCCTTTTAGCTACTGAAAGAGGTATTTTCACTATTTCTTTAGTTTTTAAAAGTAAAAATACAAATCCTTTCTCAATTTGGAATTTTTCAATGTCATCCATTTTCAAGCCATACTCTTTCAAGAGATTTACAAAGTACTTATATGAAAAATTCTCCATACAGAATAAGCCCAATTTAACATCAATAGGGCTATCGGTATAATGTTGAATCTTGGATGCAGCCATAATTTCACATGGTGTTCCCACCATAGCTATTCTATGTTCGCTCATTTTTTCAGCTCCTATTGCATGTTAACGATTTTCTTAAAACTTGAATAATCATTTTCAGTCAGATTGAAACCATATTCTGTTAGGATTTCTTGAAGTTCATTTTGGTCTTCAAGAGTGGTTTCTTCCATAACTGCATTTTTTCCTAAACTTTTCACATTTCCAAGAACAAAAATAGTTCCTCTCATGATGGATTCTCCAACATCCTCAGTAACATCACCAAGTATTATGAGCTTTCCTCCCATCATAAGGAGCCCAGTCATGAAACCGCTGTTGCCTCCAATGATAACGGTTCCCCCTTTCATGATTTCTCCAGTTCTTGAACCTACATTTCCTTTAACAATTACTGTTCCACCATAGATTCCTTGGCCCGCTCCGTCACCAGCTGTACCTTCAATGACCAATTCACCTTCTGTCATATTGTCTCCAGCAAACCAGCCGGCATTGCCAGTGATGTGTATCCTTGGTCCATGAGCCATTGTTCCAACAAAATATCCTGCAGAACCATTGATCTCTATTTCCACATCTTCAGTTAACCCAGCACAAATATTGTGTTTGGAATCAGGATTGTCAATAATGAGCTTATCATAATATTTAGCTTGTTCCTTTATGGTTCGATTCAATTCTTTCTCTTCCATACCATTCGCATCAATTACATATTCTTTCATAGAAAAAACTCCTATATGGTGTAAGCTCTTGTTTCCCCAGGAGCTATCTGTTCTATTTCATCTGAATCTGTGACATCATGCAATGCCATTTCCTCTGAAGCCACTGCAAAAATCTCATCGGTTTCCACCATCACACCAGGTCTAAGACCAAGCTTGTCCTTTGCAATTCCAATACCGTTAGGTGTTCCAACCAATATGGAAAATGGACCATCCAAATCTATTACCGCTTGATCCAATGCCTCTTCTAATTTGTAGCCTTGGTCAAGCTTATCTGCCATATAATGAACAATGCACTCTGTATCATTAAATGATTCGAAAGTGTGTCCTTTCCTTTCCAATGGGTCTCTTATTTTCCAGTAATTGGTGATTTGCCCATTATGCACCACAGTAATGTCAGGTATTATGTAGCTTTGATATGGGTGTGCATGATAGCGGTCAACACCACTTTCAGTTGCAAAACGGGTATGTCCTATTCCATGTGTTCCCATTCTGCTTTGAACATTGAAACGTTCTGCAATGTCCTTTACTTTTCCTGTATCCTTAATCATTTCGAATGAATGTGAACCGTTTATAACCCTTACATTTTCCAAATCATCTATTTCATTAATGCATGGTTTTAAAAGGGAAAATTCGTCCAATGCTATTTTGCATTTATATACATCTGAGTCCCCTACAGACTCAATCAATTGCTCTTCGAATATTGGACTTATTTGATTTAATAATGATTTTAAATTGTCTAATGCTCCTCTTCTTCTTTTTACTTCAATGTTTAATTGATAATAATTTTCAGGGAAATCCAAACTGCCGTAGATTGCATAACCTGCGGAATCCGGACCCCTATGCTGTAATGATTCAAGCATTGATGTCAATGCTTCTCCTACAGGGTGAGTTTTTTTATCTTTGTATATTACACCTGCTATTCCACACATTTTTCTACCTCCAATAAGATAATCGGTGAATACACGTACATATGCCTAATATATACTAATCATCTGAATATGTTAATCTATAATTGTTAAAAAAAGTAATTCTAAAATTACATATGCCTTTAAAAATAATTTTAAAATTACAATATGCCTTTTAATTGTTTAAAATTACAATATGCCTTAAAAAAATAATTCTAAATTTCAAAAACCATTTAACTTTAATTGATGGGTAGTCAAACTAAAGAAAATCTTTATCTGAAGAAAAATCTTTAGAGTGACCACCAATATTCAAAAAAGGAATAGTCTAAACGTCTAAGTATTGATTTCTTTCATAATCAAATACTTGTATTCTGTAAGCATCCCATTCAGCTCTTTTGATGGTGTAGAATTGATCAAACACTTTTTCTCCAAGGGCATTTTTAACTACATCATCCCCTTCTAAAGCATGGTATGCTTCCCATAAGCTTGTTGGCAAATTATTGATGCCTCTTTGGAGGATTTCATCTTCAGTTAATGCAAACAAGTTTTCTTCAGTTGGTTCCCCTGGGTCAATCTTATTGTCCAAACCATCTAAACCTGCTTCAAGCAATACTGCAAATGCCAAGTATGGGTTACATGATGGATCCGGTGATCTGCACTCAATTCTTGTACCTAATCCACGGGATGCAGGAATTCTGAGTAAAGTTGATCTGTTTTTAAATCCGTAAGCTATGTAGCAAGGTGCTTCATAACCTGGAACTAAACGTTTGTAAGAGTTAACTGTCGGGGATAGGATTGCTGATAAAGCCTGTGCATGTTTCAATAATCCTCCAATGAAGTATAATGCTTCCTGTGAAATTTGGTTTTCAGTGTTTGGATCATAGAAAATATTTTTGCCATCCTTGAATAGACTTTGGTTACAATGCATTCCACTACCATTGATTCCCAAGAATGGTTTTGGCATGAATGTTGCCTTAAATCCTAAGTTGTGAACTACTGCTTTTACAGCTTCCTTAAATGTTATTACAGCATCCGCTGTTTTTAAAGCATCCGCATATTTAAAGTCCACTTCATGCTGCCCTGCTGCCACTTCGTGATGGCTTACTTCAACATCAAAACCTAATTGCTCTAAACCGAATACGATTTCTCTTCTGATGTCAGTACCTTGATCCAATGGCTCTACATCAAAATATTCAGCTTCATCTGCGGGGATGTAATTTCCATTCTCATCCTCTTTGATTATGAAGAATTCTGGTTCAGGACCCATATTGAATTGATATCCTCTTTTTTCTGCTTTTTCCAATGCTTTTTTAAGCACTCCTCTCGGATCTCCATCATATGGCTTTCCTTCTGTAGTGAAAATATCACATATGAATCTGCTGGTTCCTTTTGATTCAGGTCTCCATGGGATTGTTGAGAAGGTGTTGATATCTGGTTTTGCAAGTAAATCACTATCATTGATTGAAGCTAATCCTGCTACTGATGAGCCGTCAAACAATAATCCATCATTCACTATATCTTCAATGTCATCAGCTTTTTTAAGAGGCACTGCCATGCTTTTTGGCAATCCATGTATGTCTGATAGTTGCAATTTCAAAAATTTGATATCGTTTTCTTCAACAGTTTTAATTATCTGGTCTAATTTATTGTCTTTAACTGACATCTTTTCACATCCTTTTTTGAGATATTGTCCATTCTTGAAAAAATGGAAAAATGGAAATCCTTCGACTAAAAATTTTCTTGATTCAATAGTCGGAAGGAAACTTCCTTCCTACTATAATTTATCACTATTAATATATAAACATTTTGAATAAAAAATGAACAAGAAAAATAAAACTAAAGAAATGTTTTCTGAATTTTCAAGTTATTTTTACCCAATATTAGTTAAAATAGATATTTATTCAGTGAAAACTTAATTCCAGGAAATTTAGAGAGATAAAAATAAAAAGGAGAACAAATTAAAAATCAATGCAAATTATAGAAAAATTTTTAGAAAAAATAAATAGTGAGAATGAAAATGAAATAAAAATAAAACAAAAATTAAATAATAATAAAAAAAATGATAAAAAAAATGATAAAAAAATAGAATAAAAATAGAATAAAAATAAAATAAAAATAAAATAAAAATAAAATAAAAATAAAATAAAAATAAAATAAAAATAAAATGAATCATTGAAGATTAAAAATGAAACTATTTATCTGCAAGAGTCCAATAACATCTTTTTGGAGATACAATGGTTTCATCCTTTTTTAATTCTTTCATGATCTTATCTACTTCTTTCTTTTCAACACCAGAAAGCTCACTTACTTTTTTAGCGTTTAAAGGTTCTTCAGAGTTTTTAAATGCTTCAATAACTTTATCTTTATCAGACATTTTATCACCATTTTAATTTTGAAAAATAATCATAAAATAATCCTATTTTTAAAATAAATCTTTACCATCCTTTTGGATAAATTCCAGTATCCATAAAGACCTTATTTGTATCAACAACAAGCCCGGAATCTGCATTCATAATCTCGCCAGATGAGAATAATGAAGTTCCTGCAGCCACCAATTCTCCTTTCAATGATTTTATGGCAACAAGATTTCCCTTTTGAATGTCCTTGGATAAGTTAGCTATTCCTCCTGCACCAAGTTTTGCTCCTTGGCAGATGGCCTCAACGGCTGAATCTTTGATGAATATCTGCGGAAGGTGAGAGCTCGCAACTTCCATTGGCTGAATGGCTTTCCTTATGTATGATTCATCACCATCTTCAATATAAAAATGGTATGCATCTGTAAGGTCATGAAGGTTTACAAGGTCATTGTTTCGCTCATCAAATGGGCCAACTCTTGTCCTTCTAAGCTCAGCCATATGCGCTCCACAGCCTAATGCTTCACCAATATCATGACAATATGTTCTCACATAGGTTCCTGCCTCACATCCTATCCTGAATAGAACGTCCTTGCCCTCAATTTCGTAAATGGTAGAGTAATAAATATTTCTCACCCTTAATTCACGTTTGACGGCTGATTTAACAGGCGGTGTTTGATATATCTTGCCAGTAAATTCATCGAAAATCTCTTTTATTTGATCCTCTGGAATTTCTTTGTGCAGAGTCATGAGACATACATATTCCTTACCTGCAGGAAGGAGAAGTTGACTGACTCTTGTAGCATTGTCAATACCTATTGGAAGCACTCCAGTTACTTTAGGATCAAGTGTTCCTCCATGCCCTGTCTTCTTACAGCCAAGTATTCTCTTGACCCAAGAGTCTACTTCATGAGAAGTCGGGCCAGATGGCTTGTCCAAATTGATTATACCTTTAGCTATATGTTCCCCTATAGGCCGTTCATATGGGTTGCATCCATATTCAGGGTTGGTTTCAACCTTTGATTTAATCAAGTAATCTTCCATAGTTTATTCTCCAATAGCTAAAAGTTTTTAAAAATAGAATTTTTATATAATATAAAATAAGATTTTTATAATAAATAAATTTAATTAATGATTTAA
Source organism: Methanobrevibacter ruminantium (assembly GCA_004553595.1). GTDB lineage: Archaea > Methanobacteriota > Methanobacteria > Methanobacteriales > Methanobacteriaceae > Methanobrevibacter > Methanobrevibacter ruminantium_A. The sequence continues at coordinate 70,382 of SFKZ01000003.1, forward strand.
TCAATTGTTTAATTAATTATTTAATTAACAGTTTAATTAATGATTTGAAATTTAATTAAGATTTTAAAAAACCAGTTTACAAAAAACTATAATAATAAACGATTATAAATAATAAGAATAGGTAAAGAAATGGAGAAATATTATGGTTGATGGAGAATCCAAAATTGAAAACGAATCAAAACGTATGAGCAAAACTGAATATTATCTTGCAATTGCACTTGCTGTATCAAAAAGAAGTACTTGCTTAAAAAGACGCTATGGAGCTGTAATAGTAAATAACGATGAAATAATCAGTACAGGTTACAATGGAAATCCAAGAGGAGAAGAAAACTGTTGTGACAGAGGAACTTGCCAAAGAATGAATCTCCCATCAAATTCAGGAAATTATAATGACTGCTTTTCAGTTCATGCTGAACAGAATGCTATGATCTCTGCAAGAAGGAAAGACATGCTTGGAGCAACCATTTATCTTGCAGGAGAAATGTCTGTTGATGGTGATTGGGTGGAAATAGAAGATGCAGAACCTTGCCCAATATGCTTTAGAATGATTAAAAACTCAGGAATTGACAAGATAGTGAGCAAGAAAGGAATCTTGAAGCTTCGCTATCCACTTCAATAAATAAATTTTTTAATTTTATTACCTATTTTTTATTTTTTAAAAAGAGAGTTTATTTTACATTTTTTTATTTTTTTTATTTTTTTATTTTTTTATTTCTAAAAAAAGAGTACATTATAACTATTTTTATAAATTTTATAAATTTTTATATCAATTTGAATGTTAAATTTCAGGATAGTAATCTATATCATAGCCTAATTTTTTCATAATCATTAACTCATCTCTTGCATCTACAATTGCATTATGAGTTTCAGAATAATCCTTTTTTCCCAATATGCGAAGCATTTGCTCAACGCCATATCCTCTTCTTAATCTACCAGTCCCACAACAAGGCATGTGATTAGGGATATGTGGATTATGCTGTTTATAAGCAGCAACTTTCATTATGTCTCTCCAAGAAAATCCATCATGAAGTTCAGGCAAATGACGTTTATCAAAAGAAGCATTGTAAGCAAGCAAATCCTTAACACCATTTGAATTAAGCAAATCATTTAAGTCATCAATAGCATCTGGCCTATGTTTTATAAGGATTTCATGTTTTGTCATTCTCATTGAATTTGAATACATACCACCTATCTTTTCAGCTCTAGGCAAGATATAATAACGAGAATCAGTTCTTTCAAAATCTTTGGATCTTGCAATTAAAACACCTATGGACATCACTTCATCTTTCCAATTTGTTTCTGTGTCTATAACTGCAAACCGTCTTGACATAATACTCCTCAAAATAAGTTTAATAATATTATTTTAATTTTAATAATTTATAAAAATAACTAAAGAACTAAAAAAATAGCCAATAACAATGATAAAAATAGTGAAAATAAATAAAAAAAGTAATTTAAAAAAAGAAAAAATTTAGAACCCATCAGAAAAAAACCTTGAAAAAGATTTTGATCAACCTTTTTTTTAAAAAGTTTGGATGATGAATTCTTATCTAATACACAAAAATGTGCTTTAATTTTAATATATAAAAAGTTAAAAAAGTAAATGTAAACTAACTAGAATTTAGAATTGATGGAATAACAAACTTATTCCATGATAGGTTCTAAATGGTTAATGTTACAACGTCTGTTTTTAACTTCGTCTCCTTTTACTTCTACGAAGTTTTCATCAATGATTGCAACAATTTCACATTCTTTACCTGCTTCTCTTCCAGCAGTTTTAATACATTTTCTACCAACTTCTATAGCTGCCATTATATCACCTTTAATGTTGTTAAAATAATTTCCGCAATACTGTCAGGATTAAAGCTGTCAGTATTTATAATTAAATCATAAATATCCATATTTCTAATATCTATATTATGAATATCCATATATCTTAAAGCTTCACTTTCTTCACGGGAAAGAATTTCCTCTTTTGCAAGCTCAATTGATTTGTCTTCTCTTTCACATACCCTTTTAGCTCTAACTTCTAAAGGTGCAGTGAAACAAACTTTTAAATCCGCATCAATGAAGTATGCAGAAAGTCTTCCTTCAACAATAAGATCTTGAGCTTCCTCTGCAAGTTTAGCTTGTCTATTATCAATCTCTTTATCGATGTCAGTATTATTTTCAGCAAATTTGCCGAATTCTACGGGAGTCATTCCTCTCTCTGCAGCCATTTCTCTAAATATTGCACCAGCAGAAACGAATGGAATATCTAATCTTTCAGATAATACCTTTGCAGCAGTTGTAGTTCCACTACCTGCTGTCCCACCGATTGTTATTATCATTATTTTCTTGCCTCATCTTTGAAATGTTTACGAGCACATTTTGGACATAAGTATCCACCAAATGGACGGTTAGGTCTTTTTTGAGATTTTGCTAATTTGCCAATCTCGTAAGGACGTCCTCTTGGAACACCATGTAATACAGCACCACATTCAGCACATACATGCTTAGATGGTTTTTTCTTTTTATATCTTAAAACATTAACTCCACCAGGAGTTTTTGTGTTTACTCTTTTATATGATCTTGATCTAAATCTATTTGCAGGCATGTTCTCACCTAATTTGTTTTTTTAAAAATATCTACAAACATTACTTTTTAATAAGCTATATAAAAATATCAAATTGTCTTAATTTGTAGATTTGAAGTAAAATACATAATAATATTAAAATATCTTAATATCTTAAAATCTAAAATTTTGAATAAAAGATATTTTGAAAAATATCATGAAAAAAGTATCATAAAATTTAGAATGAATTTAAAAATTAATTAAAATTCATTTAGTTAAATGATTAACACTATCTAATATGATATTTAACTAATATATACTTTACTGTTTTCCATACTTTTTCTTTAGAATTAAACTTCTTGAAAGATCCATACTTTCAAAGTTTAATCCCAATAAAAAAAATTACAGAAATTAAATTTTAAAATCCTGGCAATTTCCAACAACCCAAATTAAGTAGGCAAGTCCCACTTAACATGCCAATCATTAAAAATTCACCAAAATTTAGTATTACATATATCGTACTTTTTGGGATTATGGTTTTTTCAAATTTTAATTTTATTTCTTGAATGAAACTAGAAAATAACTTAGATTGATGAATTTAAGAAACTAAATATACATCAACAAGTCAGTTAAATAAATGCTAGCAACTAAGTATAATTAAATTAATTTTATGATTGATTAAATTGAATAGTTATAGAAAACTTTCAATTTAATAGAAGTTTATTCTTATTAAACAATAAGAAAAAGATTTGCTAAATTTTTACTTCAAAAAATGAAATTTTTATGAATTTTTCAGCTGAAAAATTTCAAAATCAAATTCCATGAATTTTTCAAAATCTAGAAACCATTTTTGAATCCCATAAATTTCCTAATGATTTGTGACATTCCAAATGTACAAATGAAGTACCACCATAACCATCCAACTCCAAATGGAATTGTAGTTATGTTACCACCATAAAGCATTTGCCCTAATGAGTGGAAAATCGGAGTTAAAGTACAATAATAAACAGCTGGAGGAAATACAACAATAATATCTTTTATTGAAGATTGCCACATCCAAGCAAAGATTAATAAGATTGGAATCATAGTAACAATCATTGGTCTAAATGACATTTTCATAATTTCAGATTGGTCTGACATCATATCCATTTGTTTAGCTTGAACCTTTGCCATCTGTTTAGAGTCTCCACTAGCTTGAGCTTCTCTTAACTCTTTTTGCAAAGCTTTTGATTTAGCTTGCATTTCATTCATCTTATCCTGGTCCACTAATAATTTTTGAGCTGTTACTGTTAAAAGGGATATGATTAATGATATCACAAATACAGTAAGTACAGGGTTATTAGGGGTAGGATCCATTTGAACTAATGGATTAAGAACAGCATTCATAGCATCAAACACTGGTTGAAGCCAGGAAATACCTAATAAAAAACTACCTTGATACGCCATTTCATTCCTCACATGTTTAATAATTTTTAATAGTAAATTATAGTTTTATTTTCTTTACAAATTTCAAACATTACATAATTGAAAATTATGCTAGATTCAAAATTTCATAAATTCTTTAAAAATACAATAAACTATTAAGTTATAAATTTTTTACAAATTTATAAATTAATAATTTAAAGCATAAGATTTAAAGCATAAGCTAATTTAATATCAAAATGATTAATAACATGATAAAAATTAAAATAATTAGATAAAATCTAATTATTAAAATATTTTCATTTCAAATCAATCATGACCTGATTATTTTAAAAGATCAACCATTTTTCTAACGGTTGATGGCAAATGATTATCATGATTATTAATAATTTTTACAGTTGCTCCAGTTAAAGTAGCGTAAGCCATAGCTGCAGCCCTGTTCATTTCTTGATGTAACTGAATATCCTTTGCCTTTTCAGCATCTCTTTGTCTGGTTTCATCACTCATTCTTCTAACCATGATCTCATCAGGATGAGCTTCAACTAAAATGAAAGTGTCCGGATTTAATCCTTCCAATACCCATTTAGGAAGACCTGGCAAGAAACCAGCAGGTGTGCTAATAGTACAATGAGTGTCAACAATTACATTTTCAGATTCGGATCTTTCCTTAATTCTGAGCCCTGCTTCTTTTTGAATCTCTTTTTGAGTGTCTGCAGGTAATTTTCTTAACTCATCCCTATTTTCAACAAGACCTTTTTCTACAGCGATTTCAGTCATGATATCTCCATAGTTTAAATGAAGATAATCTACTTCTTCTAATGTCTTTTTAAGTACAGTTGTACTTCCAGAACCTGGAATCCCAGTTAAAACTACTAATTTCATTTAAATCCCTCTCACATTAAACATAAAATTAAATTTTTAAATTAACTAATAATAATCACAAAAAGAAAAAATAAAGGAATGATTGATTTAATCATTTCCAAAATCCTTCTATTCAAATACTTTTCTTAACATTGGGTGCATTTCCATAAGTTGCTCTTGAGCAATTTCCTCATAAAGCTTGTATACAATACCTACAGTAAGCAATACACCAGTACCTCCACCGAGAGCACCAGTTAAGTCAGCAATAAATGCCAATATACCTACAAACAAACCACCGAGAATTGTAAGAGCTGGAATATATTTTTTCATAATCATATAAAGTTGTCTTTTACTGCTTCTGAAACCAGGAATCTGTATACCTGAGTTATAAAGTTGTTTTGCAACTTCCTTTGCATTCAAAGAACCACTGATTTCTACCCATAACCATGAGAAGAGTACACAACAAGCTAAGAAGAAAATACAATAGAATAATACCCTCAATGGATTTGTGAATAATACACTTAAACTATTTGGAGTGGTTAACCATAATGCAAGCCCACTAATTGGTCTTCCTCCAGAAACTTGACCTAATATAGGGAAACCAAGCTTTTGGAATACACTAGCGAAAAGTGAAACGTTAACAAGAAGTGCACTTGTTAAAATAACCGGCATGTTACTTGCATAAATGAATTTCAAAGGATATTTACCTACAGATCCTCTAATTCTACCGTGTCCTCTTACTTGACCATGAGAAATAGGAATTTCTATTCTCATACATTCACCATATACAGCCATCAAGAATACAATGATTGTTGCAATCAATGGAATCAATATAGCGAAATTAGGAGCTCCTCCGATAATGGATTGGATGAATCCAGGAAGAATACCTGAAGCAGTAGTGGATGCCGCAGTAGCTGGCAAGAAGTTAAATATTCCGGTAATAATGGTTTGTGCTACACCTGCAGCAATGAACAATCCTACACCACTACCGAATCCCCATTTGGATACTACTTCATCAAGGTATAAGATCAAGATTGCCCCAATGACCAATTGGAGAATCATAATACCATAAAATGAATTGTCAATAGGCACTAAACTTCCAGTAAGCACTAAAACTGCTGCCTCGAATATTGTGAATAAAATAGCTAATAATTTTTGAGTACTTTGAAACATAGCCTTATGTTCATGTTGAGATAAGTCTAAATTTAATATTTTTGCACCGACCAATAGTTGCAATACAATGGATGCAGTTACAATAGGCCCGATACCTAAAGTAAGTATTGACCCAAAACTACCTGCCATTACAGCCCTTAATTGGGCAAATTGGTCAACTGCAGCTGGACTCAAACCATATAAAGGAATTTGAGTTAAAAAGTAATATATAACTAAAACTATAGCTGTCCATTTAAGCTTTTCACTAAAGTCTTGCCTATGAATAGGAGTCTTGACCTCAGGAAGCAACTTAAATATAGGCTTAAAATTCTCTAAAATCATTTTTTCCCCGTTAATTATTATCTATTAATTCAAATCAGATTTAATTATTGTAATAAGAATAAATTAAATTCCAACTTTGAATTTTTCAATTTAAATAAATTTTTAAATTCGTTGTAAATTTGTTTAATAAATTTTTTATGAAAATCCAAAATATTAGAAATGAATCATATAAGTGATTAAATCAGCGATTAAAATCATCTAAATTCGCCTTATATATTATATATAATATTATAATATTTTAGATTAATAATAAATATAATTTTTATATAATATAAACTATTCGATAAACAATACAAAAATTAACTAGATTAATATTAAATTTTAAGGAAATTGTAAAAATTTAAAATTAAAAATTAAAATTAAAAATACTGAAAATAATTAAAGAATAATTAAAAAATGTTCTAAAAAATGATCTAAAAATATTAAAAAAACAGTACAGGAAAAATGTTAAGAATAATTTAAAAATATAAAAAAATAAAAAATAATAAACTAGTTAAAGAGCATAACACTCCCAACTAGTGAAAAGAATTTTGGTTCAGCTTTTGCTGGCCGAAGGCCAGTAAAAAGTGGGTCTATAATTCTACAGCTTCTCCGCCAGCTTCTTCTATTTTTTCGATTGCGCTTTCAGAGAATGCAGGAGATTTGACTACTAAAGGAATGTCAAGAGATCCAGTTGCTAAAACTTTGTTGTAACCTAATTCAGTTACATCAATTACAATAACATCGTCTTCTTTAGTTGCAATTCCTTGTGCTACAAACTCTTCAGCTTTGTCATTCAAGAAGTTTAAGTTGACAGGATAAGATTTGTGGATAGTTTTTTGAGGTCTTTTGAAACCATGTTTACCGAAGTAATATCTGTTTTCAATTACGGTAGTTGACCAGTGGTGTTTTCCAGCTCCAGCTTTACCTTTACCACCTTTGTTACCTGCTCCTCTTCTCCTTTTGACAGAGCCTCCACCGTTAGATCTGGAACCTCTCATCTTATTAATCTTTTTACCTTTTCTAATCATAATAATCCACCTTAAGCCATTCTTTTTGCAAGATTATTAATATCTTCGCCTCTGTAACCTAAGGATCCGCCTTCGTTTACAGAATGTCTAATTCCTTTGTATCCTTTTCTTGGAGGATGTAAACGGAATACAGGTTTCATATCAATATCTTGAGCTTTGAGTTCTCCATTGAGTAATGCATTAGCTAATTCTTCAAAGGTAGAGTAATCAGTGTTTTCTGCTAAGTATTCTTCAGAGAGACGAGCTCCACCAACTAATCTTCCTCTTTTTTCAACAAGTTCAGTGAGAGTTTCTAAATCAACTTCACCCCAAGTGATGTAGTCTTTTGCTTTTTGGAGCATACCTTTGTAACTTGGGTTTTCATCAACTAATACAGCATGACTAATTCTGTTAAGTCTTAACATTTCTAAAGTACTAGCAATGCCTTGTTTAACACCAGTAGTACCTCTAATTCTAATTACTAAATACATGATACCACCGTTTATTGGATTACTCCCATATTTTTAAGGTCTTGTTCTGAAGCTTTCATTCTGCTTGCTTCTTTTAAAGCTTCGAATACAGCATTAGCAAAGTTTACAGTAGTTTGGGTTTGTCCACTTGCTTGAGACCATACGTCTTTGATACCAGCAAGGGAGAGGATGGTTTTACCAACATCACCAATAGCTAAACCTACACCTGCAGGAGCAGGTCTTAAGGTTACGTTTACACTACTTGCTTTACCGGTTACTTTGAAAGGAACAGTGTGTTGTCTTCCACAAACACAACCCCAGTCTCCACAACCTCTTCTTACTTTGATAATGTTATATTTAGCGTTATCTACAGCTTTTCTGATAGCAGGACCTACTTCTCTAGCTTTACCTTGTCCTAAACCTACATAACCATTTTTGTTACCTACTGCAACGATTACTCTAAAGTTTACTTTTCTACCAGATTTGTGCATTCTTTGAACTAAATTTACATCCATTACTTCTTCTTCTAAATCAGGAAGTAATGCATCTACAATTTCTAATTCCATTATAGGGAGACCTTTTTCGAAGATTTCGTCAATATCGGTGATATTTCCTGCTTTTACTTCTTTACCTAAATTGGTTTTAGGTTCCCAATCATCCATATTAAAGCTCATAATTCAGCCTCGTCAATTTTATTTTTAATTTCTTCAAAGTGTTCAGGCAAATCAGTAGGTTGAAGACCTTTAGCTAAGTATTGGGAGAATTTTTTGTTTAATTCTTCTTCATCTAAGCTTTCTGCATATTCTGCAATGTGTTCACCATTAATTCTGTCTTCAGTAGGGATAATAGATTCACCGTATGGGACATTTAAACCAGCATCTGCAGCACCTTTAACAGCAGCAAATACTTTTGATCCTCTAATAGGAGATTTTAAACCAATGTCAGCAACAGCATATTCAATACCTGCTGCAACAGCTTTTTTACCACATAAGTATGCAGTTAAATAAACAGCACTAGTGTTTTTGTTTCCTGCTAACCATCCTAATTTGTTTAATTCTTTACTGTGAGCTGACACAACAGTTTCGTCACCGTCTTTACCAACATTAATCACTTGAACAATACAGTTAGCATTGGAAATTCTTACAACTAATCTGGATTTATCTACACCAACTAATTTCGCTCTAGTAGCATAATCAGTTTTACCTTCTCTTCTTCTTCTGAAAGCTACTTTATAATTTGATCCGCTTGCCAAGTCCATTCCTCCTATTTGATTAAATCATGGTCTCTAGCGTAAGTTTTCATGTAAGATTTACTTCTGAAAGCTCCACCTTTTGCCATTTTGTATAATTTACGGTAGGTAGTACGGTCAATTTCACCAGCGTCTCTCATGTCTTTTAAGTCAGTTCTTAAAGCACGAATGGTTTTCATCCAAACTTGTTTTTTAGGAGTACGAGCGTTTTTAGCTCCTTTGATACTACCTCTTCCTTTACGTTTACCTTTTTTCTTTTGCTCTTTGATTTTTTTAGATCTGTAGCTACTAATACCAGTTTTTGGTTTAGCTTTAATAATACCTTGATCTATAAGTTGTTTGATACCGTCTCTTGTAATAGCTCTAGAAACTTCTTCAATTTCATCAGGGTCTATCCATACACGGTTTACTCCAACTTTAAGTATACTAGCAGCTAATCTTTTTTGTGTAGTAAGATTCATTAATAATCCTCCATTTAGTTAGCTGATAAACTTGAATAAAATTTCTTCAAGTTCCCCTTTATTCAAATAAATTAAAATTCATTTAATTTAGTTGTTTTAATTTAATTGTTAGCTTTTAATAAGAAAAAAGATTCTCTTGCTTGACTTTTGGCCAATATATTTAAAAAATAAATTTTCCATAAATTTACTCATTAAATTACACACAATTAATTATTTAACCTTTATCCAGAAATTTAGTATATTAAATCCCCGAATCAATTAATTGATTAGAATCATTGTCATATATGTTGTGGTATGAGGTTAAAGACGCTTTTTCAATAATCCCTTACCAACTTTATACAACGCCCCTATTTTTCTTACAAGTAAGCTTTATAAATTTCATAATTTTAAAAATTTACTTTAATTAAATCGCTTAACAATTTTAGGAAATGAAAAAACTTAGTTTTATCATCTATCATGAGAAAAATTTAAATTTTTCTTTGCATTTATTTATTTAAAACTTTTATACCTAATTCTGATGCTTTTTCTAACATCAATTCTTTTTTACGTTTTCCAATAGTAGCACTGATTCTTGCAGCTTCAGTTTCGCTGTCAAGTGCTTCTAATTCTTTCATGTTATTAACAAGAACATCTTTGTAACCAGAAGGATGTAATCCTCTAGTAGCTCTAGGAGTACGATAACCGATAGATGGCATTGCAGGTTTACCTGCTTCGTATCTTCTCATTTTACTAGTTTTTCCTCTAGGACGTCTCCATTTGGTTCCTAATTTTTTATAACGAGCATATTCTTGTCTTTTAAAATCTTTACTCATTCAAATCACCATTATAACTATTCTCTACTAGTTAAATAGATACCATCCTGGAATACTCTAGGATCTTTACCTCTAATTTTAGTAGCTTGTTCTAAGTTAGCCATAGTTTGACCGACATCTTCCTTGTTAACACCAGTAATGATTACTTCATCACCTTTAACTTGAACTTTAGCATCTCCAACGATTTTTGAAGATCTAGGATGTCTTTCTCCAATAAAGTTCTCGATAGTAACAGTTTTTTCTTTGTCTTGAACTTTCACAGACATTGGAAAGTGAGCAAATACAATTTTCATATGATAAGTGAAACCATCGGTTACACCAGTAATCATATTGTTGATGTGAGCTCTAGTAGTTCCAATCATGGATTTGTCTTTCTTTTTAGGGAAAGCGGTTTCAAGAACAACAAGATTATCTTCTTTTGCAATAGTTACATTAGGATAAGTAAATTTTCTGGAAGTTTCACCATTTGGTCCTTTTACAGTAACTTCATCTCCAATTATAACTTCAACGCCTTCAGGGATTTCAATTTCTTCCCTTATAGCTGCAGCTAATACCATATTTAATCACCTAGTACATGTAAGCCAACAAACGTCCGCCGATACCTCTTTCTTTAGCTTCCCTGTGAGTCATAATACCTTCAGGAGTAGTTACGATTAAGATACCGAAGTTCTTTGCTGGTAAATATCTTTTTTCGAATTTCTCAAATTCATCTTTCTTTACAGCATGACGAGGTTTAATTACACCACATTGATTGATGTTACCTTCCAATTCTACTTCGAATTTTCCAGCTTTGTTGTCATCTATAAATTCAAATTCACCTATATAATTCTCTTTTTGCATAGTGCTTAACACACGTCCAATTAATTTGGATGCTGGAGAAATAGTACAGTGGTCATTTACTTGACGTTCGTTATTTCTAATGTTTGTTAAAGCATCAGCAAGAGGGTCCATAAGAGTCATAATAAACACCTTTCTTAATTATATTTTTTAAATCCTATTTTAGGAGCAATTTCTCTAAAACATTGCCTGCATAAGTTGAGTCCGTATCTGCTTACAATAGCAGAGTGGTCTCCACAACGGCTACATTTTTTTGCTGCTTTTCCGTATTTTCTTGGCAATATAATCACCTTAACATATCATTTAATATCAAATTACCCTTTTGCAGGATTATTCGTAATCTTCTTCCTCTGCAATGGTAACATTGAATTTTTCTTCCATAAATTTCATAGTTTCTTCAGGATTGATTCTATGTCTTTTTGGAATAGATTTCTTTTGGATTTTTCTTCTTTTAATTCTATAACCAGGTTTTTCAAAGGTGATAGAAAGATTCATACCAAAAATACCAATATCTGGATCATATCTCATTCCAGGAATATCAATATGTTCTCTAATACCGAAAGAAACATTACCTTGTGCATCAAATTGACTAGGTCTTAATTTGTTGTTAATACCTTCTAAAACCAATTTAATTGCATCTTCAGCTTTTTCTCCACGGAGAGTTACTTTACATGCAATAGGTTGTCTTTTTCTGATACCCCATTCTGGGTTAGTTACTTTGGAATAGGTTTTAACAGGGGTTTGACCAGTCATGTTTTCAATAAGAGTCATAGCTCTTGATAATTTTTCACCAGCTTCACCAACACCAATGTTGATGGTAGCTTTTGAAATGATAACTTCATTCATTGGATTCATTGGTTAACCTCCAATAAGTCAATAGCTGGTTCATCTTTACCGATTACAAATGCATATTCTTTTAAGGTTAAGAAAGAATCACCATTTGCCTTTTCGATAATTGCAGTATTTGGTTTTGAAGATTCGTCCACAATAACTTCTTGGATTTTACCGAGTTCACCAGTGTGTTTACCACCAGTAACAAGTACAACTACACCATCTTCAAATTTGAAGTTTTCTTTTATTTCTTGTTCAGGTATGCCAATGCATACAACATCTTGACCTGCATATGCATCTTCATCAACTAAAACGTTTCTACCATCGTGAAGGTTTAATTGGGTTTTTCCGCCTTTAATAGTAGATTTGTTTACGATTTTAGCTAATTTGTAAGTTGCATCTTCTACAGAAATTGGGTGTAAAGTTAATCTTCCTTTAGTATCTAAAAGGATTCTGTAATTTTCTTCAGTCTTAGGAATAGTTAAGACATCCATAAAACCGACAGGGAATTTATAATCTTTTACAGCTCTTCCATCAATTAAAACATTACCGGTATTGATAATTCTTTTTGCTTCTCTGGAGTTATCAGCAAGACCTAAAATGTCTCTGATAATAACGAGTAAAGGTAAAGAATCTTCAATAGCGTGTGAACCAGGAGCAGGTTTTACTGTCCAGGTGTCTTCTTTAGGATGGATAGGCCAGCTTTTAGGTGCTTTATACCTTTTAAGATGCTTTCTAGATCCCATTTTTGCCATCTTATTCCTCCATATTTAATCTTCTTTCATCTTTTAAATCAGCTTCAATAATCATCAAGTTGGATGGGTGAATTGGAAGTAATACAGCGTTTCCGTCAGGTTTGCTTAAAGTAACACCTTCAACGGTAACTTTGTATCTTTTTGCATCAATAGATTCAACTTTTCCTTCATGACCTTTAAAGTCACCACGAACAACTTGAACTTTATCTCCAACTCTTATTGGTAAAGATCTTTTACCAATGTCTGCTCTTAAATCTTTGCTTAAATTAGCACTCATGAGTTTACGACGAATGTGTAAAGGAGCAGTGTAGAGAGCTTTTCTTTGTTTTCTTGGTTGAATTGACATTTAATCACCATAAACTTAAATTAATATGCTTGCTGCACTGCCTACACTAGGCCATTTGTCAGCTGCTTCTTTAGCAACAGGTCCTCTGATTTCAGAACCTTTCAATACTCCTTCAGGAGTAATGATCACTGCAGCATTGTCTTCGAATTTTACACGAAGACCATCAGCACGTCTGTATTCTTTTTTCTGTCTTACAACAACTGCATTGACAACTTCTCTTCTCATATCAGCAGTTCCTTTTTTAACAGAAGCAACTACCATATCACCGACACCAGCTACGTCGAGTCTTCTACGAACACCTTTAAATCCTTTTACGGAAATAATTTCGATTTCACGAGCACCAGTATTGTCAACACATTGAAGTCTTGCACCAATTGGTAAAGCTTTAGTTACGCTGGATGTAGTAGGTTTCATTCTAATCATCACCTTTTACTTCAACTAATACAAAGTGTTTAGTTTTACTTAATGGTCTACATTCTGCAATTTTTACAGCGTCACCAATTTTTACATCAAGACAATCAGGTTTGTGAACGTTAATTCTTGATTTTCTTTTTTCGTATCTTTCGTATTTTCTAATGAACTTGTAGAAACTACGTTCTACAGTAATAGTCCTTTCTGCTTTATTTGTAGTAACAACTCCTTCAAGGACTTGTCCTCTAACAGATAAATTACCATGGAAAGGGCAGTTAGGATCATCACATTTAGTTTCTGGTTCCTTAACATTAAGACCAACCATTTTATCACCATTAAATTTTTTTATATCTTCTTTTTATCCTATCTTCAGGACGATTCAACAATATTTTACCATCAATTTCAACTATGGTTCCATCCGGAACCTTAAATTGAAATACAGAAACATCTTTCTGAATTAATTTCTCATTATAAATTAAATTAAAATCATTCTGATTAGAACTTAAGTCTTTATCCTGAACCTTTTCCTTCACTTCAATCCTTAAAGTCTTTTTGGTTTCATCAATGACGGTTCCTTGTAACCCTATCAAAGAGGGATTGGAACTGTCAACAACTTTAAGTTCTAACCCAATTAATTCATGATAGAATATATTTTTTGAGCTTATCATTCTAAGCCTCAGTATGTGAATTTAGGATATGATTCATGACATTAGTGTCTTCTTCTATTATTGTATTTCTTATCAGAATCTCTGATTTCAATAGTATCGGAAGAGAATCCCATTTCAGATAAAACTTCTTTAACTCTTGCCTTATGATCTCCTTGGAGTTCAATTTGACCTTTCTTAGCGGTTCCTCCACAAGCGCATTTAGCTTTAAGAGTTTTAGTAAGTTCCTTAATATCTATATCATGTTCATCTATACCTTCGACAATAGTCATAAGTTTTCCAAATCTTCTTCTGACTGTAAACACTTTTACAGATTGAACTTCTCTTGCGATTTCTTCGCAAACACAAAGTTCTTCAGGAAGACCACATACATCACAGATTTTTGACATTTAATTCTCCTTCTGTTTTTGGTTCATAATTGTAAGAACACGAGCAATAGTCCTTTTGAGTTCTCTAATTTTACCAGGGTTTTCATTAACACCTGCAGCAGCACTTTTGGAAACGTTTTTAGCGAGTTCTGCTTTGAGTTCCACCAATTTTTCTTCGATGTCCTCAATTTCCATTTCCCAAATTTCTTTACTTCTTAAAATTGCCATTTTCTCAACTCCTTAAAGATTATTCCTCTTCGGAATCTTCGGTAGCTGCTTCAAGTTCTTCGAGGTCTTCTTCAGCTTCGACTACTTCTTCAACTTCTTCAATTTCTTCTAAGTCTTCGAGGTCTTCTTCAGCTTCGACTACTTCCACTTCCTCTTCAGCCACTTCTTCTTCAACAATTTCTTCTACAGGTTCTGCAATAGGAGCAAGAATATCTACTTTATCAGGTAAAACTGCTTCAGGAGGCATGATTCTAACAACAATACCTAAAACACCAGGTTTTAAAGGTGCGGTAGCGAAACCTTCTTCTACGAATCTGGTTGCAGGTTCACCACATTTCTTAATGTAACCTTCAGTGAATTTAGCTACAGCAGATCTGGAACCTCTGATTTTACCGGAAATAGTTACTTCTACACCTTGAGCTCCAGCACCCATGATTCTGCGGATAGTGGAATATGCTACTCTTCTGAAGTGCATACCTCTTTGGAGCATATTTGCTATTTTAGAAGCCATGATTCTAGCATTCAATTCAGGTACGTCAACTTCTTTAACTTCCACTTGAGGGTTGTCCAAGTCAAATTTGGTTTTAAGACTTTGGGTAATAGCTCTTACGGTTTTTCCACCTCTACCGATTACCATACCAGGTCTTTCAGCATAAACGATTACCATAGTTCCTAAAGGAGTAACTTGGATTTCCATTCCTCCGTAACCTGCTCTTTCGAGTTCTTTTTCTAAATATTCATCAATTTTGGTTCTTCTGAGACCTTCTGTAACGAAATCTTTTTCTATCATTATTTAAGCCTCCACTAAAACTATTTGAATATGGGTAGTTGGAGTGTTGAATGGAGTTACTCTACCAAATGCTCTTGGTCTAGCTCCTCTAATGACCATACCTCTGTGGGAAGAGATATGTTCAATCTTAAGGTTTTCTACATCCATACCTTTGTATTCTGCATTTGCTTCTGCATTTTCAATAACATTTAAAATTGCTTTAGAAGCTTTTACAGGGTATCTTCCAGCAGCCCAACCTTTCATACCTTTTCTGTGACCAACATCTCTGTTGTGTCTTTTGAAAGGAACAGCTTTTTTCATTTCAATTACATCATTTAAGTATGCTTTTGCTTTAGCAACATCCATGCCTCTAATTGCACTACAAATTTCCACACAATGTTTAGGGGAAACTTTAAGGGATCTTGCCATAGCACGTGCTGTTTTGGATTCATCAGCATCTTTATTGTTATAAGCGTATTTATTTTTAGCCATGTTTTAATCTCCTTATTTAAGTGGTACAAACATAGATGATCTAGTAGCTCCCATACCTGGGTCACCATGTTGAACTCTAGCTCTGGTTGGTGCGAATTCACCAAAGAAGCATCCTAACATTTCAGGGGTGAAAGTTACTTCAACAAAGTCTCTACCATTGTAAATACCGAAAGTAGTTCCTACCATTTCAGGAATAACAATCATATCTCTACAGTGGGTCCTAACTACTACAGGTTTTCCACCTTTTTTATCTTGTTTTTGTAATTTTCTCATTTTATCCAACACAGACTGTTGTCTTGGTAAGAATCCTCTTTTTAAGGATCTTCTTTGTCTTGCTGGTAAAAGTTCAATAAATTCTTCCAAGGACATTTCTTTTAATTCTTCAATAGTATATCCTCTGTATTTAAATATTTTTCTAGCCAATGACACATCTCCTTAAATTATCTTCTTTTTCCAGTACGTTTAGCTGCAATTGAACCAACTTTTCTTCCAGGTGGTGCGTGTCTTGAAATAGTAGTAGGACGACCTGGGTGTTGTCTGTTACCTCCTCCGTGAGGGTGGTCAACAGCGTTCATTGCTACTCCTCTAACAGTCATAAACTTCTTACCTTTAGCTTTATAAGCATGCCATCTGACACCTGCTTTCAAGAAAGGTTTTTCTTTTCTTCCTCCACCCGCTACAACACCGATACTTGCACGGCATTGAGGATGGAAAGATTTTAATTCACCAGATGGTAATTCTACAACAGCTTGAGTTGCATCATGGGTAATTAAAGAAGCATAAGTTCCAGAAGATCTTACGAAACGACCTCCGTCTCCTGGAGTGTTTTCAATATTGTAAATTGGAGTACCTTCAGGGATTTCAGCTAATGGTAAAGTGTTACCGAAACTGATTGGTGCTGAAATACCGCATTCGATATCATCCTCAACTTGAATGGTTTCAGGAGCTAAAATATGTCTTTTTTCACCATTTTCGAATTTAACTAAAGCAATAGGAGCAGTTCTTGCAGGGTCGTGAATGATTTCTACAACTTTACCTTTTAAACTACCTTCTTTTTCTAAATCATCGTATGCTCTGTATTGGATTTTATCTTTGAATCTGTGAGAAGCAACACGGTGAGCAGGAGTTCCTCTTCCTCTACGTTGGTGTATTAATCGTTTTCCCATAATCAATCCTCCTTAGAATACTCCCATTTTAACAGCTACATCTTCAGCTTCGCCTTCTTCAGTGAGTTTGACATAAGCTAATTTTACACCTTTTGGAGTGATGTGAGTGTTTACTCTTGCTACTTCCTGGTCGTATAGCTGTTCAAAAGCCTTTTTGATTTGAGCTTTTGTAGATGTTCTTCTAACAACAAAAGCAAGTTCGTTGTTTTGATCAATTAAATTCATAGTTTTCTCAGTTACATGAGGTTTAACAATAATTTTATAAGGATCCATAAATATCCACCTTCTTAAACTATACCTAATAAATTCCTAAGGAATCTATTGGAATAATCCTCCTAATTTTTCAACAGCGGACTTAGTATAAACAGTTAACCTACCAGCATGAGTACCAGGTGCTAATAATTCAGCATTTAAGTTTTCTGCTGTAACGACTTCCACACCAGCGTGGTTTCTTGCACCTAAGCCAATGCCTTTGTCTTCAGCTACAACCACTAGAGGTCCTTTGCTGGATTTGTATTTACGTCCTCTTGTTTTTCCTCTACCTGCTCTTATATGTTTGCTGTTTTTAGCTTTAATGATATCATCGTAAACTCCTAATGCTTTGAAGATTTCACGAGTTTCACTAGCAGTCTTAACAGTTTCCAAATCATCTTCAACAATAATAGGAACTTGTTCGAGATTTTCAATCTTGTGACCTCTGCCAGCAACTAATTCCTCATTAGTGGTAGCTGCAACAGCAGATCTGATTGCGAATCTTCTTTCCTTATTGTTTACTTTTTCGTGATGATTCTTTTCAGCTCTTACTGGGTGAGCTTTTCTTCCACCTTTAGCTTGTGGAACAAATGCTGCTCTAGCACCGCTTTTGATTCTAGGTACCATAGCTGCACCTCTACCGGATCCCCAGGATTCTGCAGAAGTTCTTTTACCTGCCATAGGGTCATTACCCCAAGGTTGAATTCTAGCAGATTGAGCAGAAAGAACTGCTCTTTTAATAAGGTCAGGCCTGTATTCTTCACTAAAAATAGCAGGAAGTTCGATTTCTTCTTTTACTTCCCCTTGAATTGAATAAACATTAACTTTCATTTTCTAACCCCTCTATACACCTTGCTTGGAAGCAGTACTAATAAATTCAATTTGAGGAGCTGCTTCATCAGCTTTCTTAGGTCTGATAGCTTGTCTAAGAATTACTAATCTTTTAGTAGGGCCAGGGACTGAACCTTTAACTAATACATAGTCGTTTTTGACTAAACCGTATCTAATAAATCCACCATCAGGGTTAACTGCATCCACTTCGGATACATCTCCGATTTTTAAGACTTTCTTATTAAATTCAGTTCTTTTGTGGTATCCCATTTGACCTGCTTGTGCAACAGTCCACATAGTTCTTTCAGGAGACCAAGGACCAATGGAACCTACGTGTCTTCCTTTTCCACTTCTCATAGCTTTACCGTATTGAATTCTAATATTCCATCTTTTTACAACCCCTTGGACTCCTTTTCCTTTGGTGGTTGCAATAGCGTCTACATATTGTCCTTCATTAAAGATATCGCTTGCTCTGACTTCTTCACCTAATAAGTTAAGTGCATAGTTTAATTTTTCTTCAGCGGAACTTCCACCTAATGCACATTCAAAGATTTCAGGTTTTTTCTTAGGTACGCTAGCCATCTTAGGGTTAGTGTGCACTAAAACTCTAACATCTTCAGTTTTGTCTAAAGCGTCTTGTATTTTTGCAATAGCCTCAGATTTATCATAGTCTTTAGGAAGGGTAATTTTCCTAGAGAGCTCTTCATCCAAATTATCTGCAATAACTTCGGTGATAGCTTTAAGTCCATGAGCAGTTTTTTCGTATGATCTTATCCCCATGATTACAAGGGGTGGTACTTCCAAAACAGTTACAGGAGTGAAAACAGTCATACCGTGGGATGGAGAGTTTTTATCATTGTCTACAACCATAGCATGAGTCATACCTGCTTTGTAACCTGCAAGACCTAAAAGTTTTGGTTCTTCATTACTTGGCCAAGCTTTGATTCTTGGAGTTTCTTTAGCTACTCTTTTACGAGGGCTAAATGCCACAGAACCTTTTCTTGGTTGGTGATGTCTTACCATTCTTTTCCTCCGTTTCTATAATTTTTTCCTATAATTAATCAGTCTAATCTATTAAAATAGATTTTTTTACAAAATTTGATTCATTAATCTCTTTCTATTTCAAGTTGTCTAATCTTAAAACAATTATTAATTAACGAATCTCAGAATAAATAGCAATATTTGCTCTTTTAGTCAAATCACTAAAATTCTACACTGTTTAAACTTGATTATTCAGTTTATGTTAATAATTTAGCATACAGTCTCCTAAATCATATCTAGATAGGGCATACAGTCTACCTTTAAATAAAAATATCTAGATTAAGACTGTAGAGGCAAAAATTAAACAGCATATAAGCTAAATAAAGCTAGATAAACGTGAAAAACAAGCTCAAACTTGTTTATGTACTTCTCAAAGATTTATTATAAAGCTCATCTGACTTCATAACTTATTCCATGTCTTTATGGAATATCTCCTTTATGGAGCAAACTTTATAGTGTCTAATTATAAAGCAAATCCTTGAAAGCTAAAGCTGACAATAGCTAAAGCTTCGATCTATATGTTTTTTTAATGTATTTATAATATTACGTATTAACGCTACGTAAATGCGGAAGTTAATAATGAACTATTAACTTAAAGTATATTGAAAATAGCTAAAGTTGAAATTACAGCTTCTTCTGTTCTTACGGTCTCGGTTCCTTGATTTGGAATTGTATTTAACTTTATAGTTTCCCACTTGGAACTTTCCACATTTTCTGAAATAGAAGAATATGGTCCTCCGAACACGATAGCTATATGATTTGAACTTTCTACTTTAGATTTCAATTCGTCAAAAATAGTATCGATTGTATCTGCATACTTTGTAGTTTCCACCACAAAGTCGGGATTAACTAATTTTAAGCTATTTTTAAGACCTTTATTAGTAGATAATGTCTTAAATCCCCAGTAAATGTCATCTGGTTCATCAGGTGTGACTATTACCTCTTTAGCAAACTTAGTGATTTTAAATGAAAATATTTTATTCACAGTAAGTTGCTCTTTGCAAAACGCCAACTTATCCATACCTATATCTACAAAGGTACCTTTCTTGTTCCTCTTTACAGTGTATCCTTGTCTGTAATCGCCTAATTCAGCTTGACCAACAGGATGATGAGGCACTCTTAAAGGAGGCAAAATACCAACATGCCTTAATTCAGGCTTAATAGGGATTGCCTTTTTCCTAAGGTATTGTGGAGTATCCATATACTTTAGAATTTCAGCTATGAAATCTCCATCCTCTGTCTGTTCACTGTCCGGAATTGAAAGATCTTTATAAACAACGACTTCATCAACTTCAAACAAAGCTAAAGCTCTACCAATTAAGCCCACTTTTGATGTTTTTAATTTTAAGTCTTTAGTTTCTGCTAAGAATGAATTCGGTATAAAGACTGATACTTTATTGTTTTGCATATTATCAAATTTTAATTTTTAATCCATATGCAACATGATTGAACATTTAATAAAGCATTTAGTCAAAAAGAGCTAAAATACCGATTAAATCTAAAATCCGTAAAATAAGAAAAAATAAATATTCATGATTGACACGATTTAAATAGCTACAAAACATAGCCCAAGCTAAACCATAAAAAACCTATGAAAATGATTCTTTACACTGATATTTAACATTAGACAGATGTTTAATACCAATAAATCATGAAAATTAAATAAAAAATTTAAAAATTTCTTATAAATTACATAATGTAGACATATAGATTAGTAATATTTAAGTTATTTATAGTATATAAAGGTTTTGCTAAAAAAAGTATTTTCATAAGGATTAAAGAGCTCTTTTCTCAAATTAACCACTAATTCAAATAGTAAACTATAATTAATCAAAATTCTCAACTCTCAATACAATAACTTTTACTTCACGAGACTCTTCACTATGAAAATCATAAATCTTTGGTATTGGAAATTTATACACTAGCTTGTGAGTAACTTCAGCACCTAAGTCTCTGTAGTAATCAATCACAAACTCTTCAGTGTTCTTCATGTGAAATGAGTAAATGACATCAGCACTGCCAACTGCAAATTCCATAAATTTTCTATCAGCATGCCTTTTTCCCTTCTCTTGAGATCCAAAAGGTGGGTTTTGAATCAAAGTGTCAAATCTATTTAATGAACTCCAACCATTATTGATTTTGTCAATATTGCTTTCATTTAATAAATCACTTATTGAATTAAATAAATCAATGTCCCCAACTATGAAATTTAGATTAGTGTTATCTATATCATGTTCTTCAAATACAGCATTTTGAGTGATTTTTGCTAAAGCTATTGATTCATCGTCGATGTCAACACCTAATGAACAGCTTGCACCCATAAGTGAAGATGCAATTGCAAAGATTCCAGTTCCACATCCAAGATCCAAAACACTCATGTTGTCAATGTCACCTAAACCATATGCATTCCACACTAAATCTGCAGCAATTGTTGCAGGAGTGGAATACTGTTCAAGTCCAACTTTTGGATTAGGATGTTGTGGAACATTTTCCAAAATCATTTCAAGATGTTTCTTTTTTGAAATTTTCATAAAACCACGAGACTAAAAATATAATTATATATTATTATATTATTTTATTTAATATAATTTTTATTTATTAAAAAATCTTAATTTTATTTTTATCAATTTATTTTTATTAATTAAAAATTTTAGTTTTAATAATTTTAAAACTTTTATTTTTTACAAACCAAAAATCATTCCCCCAATAATGACAAAATTTAATATTAATATTAATCATATATAATATTATAATGTTTGATAAATAATAATGATAAATAATAATCATATATTCTTTATCATGAATTTTCAAGATAATTAAAAAAAGAGGTATAACATGTTTGAAAAAGTACTTATTGCAAATAGAGGAGAAATTGCTATACGTGTTATGAGAGCATGTCGTGAATTGGACATGAAAAGTGTAGCAGTATACTCAGATGCTGATAAAACTTCTCTTTATACTAATTATGCAGATGAAAGCGTTCCTTTAGGAAACCCTTCTCCAAGCCAGTCTTATTTAAACATTGAAAAGATCATTAATGCTGCAATTGAAACTGGAGCAGATGCAATTCACCCAGGATACGGATTCTTAGCTGAAAATCCTGAACTTGGAAGACAATGTGAAAAGAATGGAATCAAACTTATTGGTCCTAAAGGAGAGCATATTGAAAAAATGGGAGATAAGATCACTTCCAAACAATTAATGAAAGATGCAGGTGTCCCTGTTATTGAAGGTACTCCTGATGGAATCACTGATGTTGAAGAGGCAAAGGAAATTGCAGAAGCAATCGGATACCCTGTAATCATCAAGGCATCAGCTGGTGGTGGAGGAATCGGTATGCGTGCAGTTTATGAAGAAGACGAACTTGTACGTGCACTTGAAGCAACCCAATCAGTAGCTTTGAAAAACTTTGGAGATGCAACCGTATTCATTGAAAAATACCTTGAGAAACCAAGACACATTGAGTTCCAGGTTTTAGCTGACGAACATGGAAACACAATCCATGTAGGAGACAGGGAATGTTCCATCCAAAGAAGACATCAAAAGCTATTGGAAGAGGCACCTTCCCCAATCATGACTGAAGAGTTAAGAGAAAGAATGGGTGAAAGTGCAGTTAAAGCCGCTGAATCCATTGGATACAACAGTGCAGGAACTGTAGAATTCTTGTATGAAAATGGAGAATACTACTTCCTTGAAATGAACACACGTATTCAAGTGGAACACCCAATCACTGAAATTGTAACTAATACTGATTTAATCAAAGAGCAAATTAAAATCGCTTGCGGTGAGGAATTGGAATACGAGCAAAAGGACATTCATATAAGCGGACATGCTATCGAATGCCGTATCAATGCTGAAAACCCACTTGCTGACTTTGCACCAAACCCTGGTAAGATTACCGGTTACAGATCACCTGGTGGACCTGGTGTACGTTTAGACAGTGGAGTGTACATGAATTATACCATTCCAACTTTCTATGACTCAATGATTTCAAAATTGGTCACAAGTGGCCGTACAAGAAATGACGCAGCAAATAGAATGAAAAGAGCATTAAGCGAATACATTATCTTAGGTGTAAAAACCACTATTCCATTCCATAAGGCAATACTCAGAAATGAGTCATTCCTTGCAGGTGACTTGCACACCCACTTTGTAGATGAGCATAAGAAATGGATTGATGCTGAAATGGAAAAAGTAATT
Source organism: Methanobrevibacter ruminantium (assembly GCA_004553595.1). Taxonomy (GTDB): domain Archaea; phylum Methanobacteriota; class Methanobacteria; order Methanobacteriales; family Methanobacteriaceae; genus Methanobrevibacter; species Methanobrevibacter ruminantium_A. Next base: position 93,886 of record SFKZ01000003.1, read on the forward strand.
GCAGAAGATTTGGAAAGGGTAAATCGTATGAAATCCACATTTATGCCTGGAAAGAAAATAGCTGCAATCTCTGGAGCAGTTGGAACTTACTTCAATACTGCTCAAGCACAACAGCTTAAAAAACAAAAATAAACTGCAAAAATAAAATAAATTCTAATAAAATGAAATTTATAAAATAAAAGACTAAACTCATAAACTAAACTTATAAATTAAACTCATATTAAGTGATTATTATGAAAAAAGAAATGATAAAGCTTTTACTAAGCCATAATGTAATTTCAGAAGAGGAAGCTAAACGTTTAGACTTAATAAATGATGAGACTATTGAAGAATCCATCAAGGAATTAGGATTCGGAAAAACTGAACACATTACAAAAGAGAAAATTTGCGAAAACCTTGAAACTGAAGAAATCGCTAAGGAAATCCTTTGTTTCAGAAAAGTGTTTTCCACTAATTCAATAGCTAAATTTTTAGCTAATCACGATGCTAAAGAAGGTACCGTATTGATTTCTGAAATTCAGACTAACGCAAGAGGAAGATTAGGAAAGAAATGGGAAGCTCCTGAAGGTGGAGTATGGATGTCCCTTATCTTAAGACCTCAAGTACCTCCTGCAAGAATTGGTTTAATCACCTTAGCAACCGGGGTAGCAATAGCTAAATCTATCAGATCTTTAGGTGTTGATGCTAGAATCAAATGGCCTAATGATGTCCTGATTCACGGCAAAAAGATATCTGGAGTATTAACTGAAGTCAATGCAACTTTCAATGAAATCGACTGGATTGTTGTAGGTATTGGAATTGACAGCAACCTTAAATTAGAGGACTTTTCTGAAGACATCAGAATAGGTACAACCACTCTAACTGAAGAATTGCTTTCTAAAGTCGATGCAAATGAACTTATTGCAGTTTTCCTAAATGAATTTGAAAAGGTTTACCAATTATACAAAGATGGTGAAATTGAAACCATTCTTAAGGATTGGAGAGATCTTGCAGATACCATTGGAAAATACGTAAACATTACCCAAACCGGTGGAAAGATTACCCAAGGTTATGTTGTTGGAATCAACAACGAAGGTAGTTTAATCATTGAAAGACAAGACGGCACATTAGAGAAAATCGTCTCAGGTGAACTTAGAACCGTTGAATAAAATTAAAAACTATTATTTCAAATTTATTTTTTAATTGAAATAAAAAAATAGTGCTTTATTAATAATAAAGCAGACTAAAATAAAATAAAATAAAATGAAAATTACTTTTTCATTTTATTACCTCTTTTTTTTTAAAAAAAAAAAAATAAAAATTAAAATTAAATAATTTAAATAGAAAAACTCTTTTTAAACTAATTTTAATAGAAAATCAATTCTTTTGATTTTTCAACATCTTGAGATAAATCCAAGAATCTATCAAAGGAATTATCTATTTGTTCATACAATTGATTTAAATCCATATCAATCACATCCTGTGTAGACAAATCAATACGGATTGTAGCAGAAGCTCCAGGCATTCCAACTGCAGGTATTGTAATGATTCCAAAGTCCTTTAATAAAATCATAGCCCATAAGAAACAGCAATCCTTTTGTGAAAGCTCTGTTTCAACATTTAACCTTTCCAATTGATTTTTTAAGGAATCTTCACTTACCATAACACCAGTTGGTGTCTTTTCAAACATTTCGTACTTTTCACTTAATAAATCATAGAACTCTTCTTTTCTGGAAATTGCTTTAACCAAGTTCTCTTCAGTGTAATTCTTGATTCCATTCACCATTGCTAAAATCAATGGAGGCTGAGCTTCAAGACCGAATTGATTAGCCTTAACCTTTATTACATCAATCAAGTCTTTTCTTCCTGCCATCAATCCTCCTCTAGGCCCAGGCATTAACTTATCTGTACTTGTAACAACCAAATCAGCTCCAATCTCAGTTGCCTTCGCTTGATTGAAAACAGCAGTTCTAAGCCTTGCACCGGAAGCGTCATCAACAAGCACAGGAATGTCCATTTCATGAGCCATATCAATGACCTTCCTAAATAGTTCCTCATCAATGACCTTGTGATCCATTGTTGAGCCGGTCACAACAACCAATGAAGTGTTATCAGGAATAGTGAACTCATCAATGTCAATGAACTCATCATAGCTTGCACCTACAATCGCACAAGACCTTGGAATGGATGGGTGAGCTGGAAATTCTGCTAAGAAATGACTGACATGAGAACCTTTTTCAACCAATGCCAAAACACTTGCCAAGATTCCGGAACTTGTCCTGTTAACTGCCAAGACCTTTTCTCCTCCAAGATGCTCTTTTCCCACAATTTGGAGCTCGTCCTCAAAAATAGCGGGACCTACATAAGTTTCCAGAAGATCCAATTCATCATCACTTGCTATAAATCCTCCAGAAAGTCCAGTTACATCATATAATGAATCCCTTCCATTATCGTTAATGATTTCCTTAATGATTTTCAATGCAGATTCTCTTTTCCTTACTTCATCCAATGAATTATTGACAATCATGATAAAACCTTTCAAATAACTAAAAACAATTGAAACTAATGATTAAAAATTATAAAAAAATAAAAATAATGAATTGAAAAAATTTAATAAAAAATAGGAATAATAATTCTAAAAATTAGAATTATTTGAAATTAGAATTATGCAATTAGTCTAAAAGACTTAATTCGAAATCAGAGAATGATTCAATGATAACTTTTAAATCTTTTTCACTGATGTCCATTTGGGTAAACTCTTCACCTTCAGAATAAGCGTATTCCGCGTGAACGATGTTTCCATCAGGACTAGTGTATAACATTACGAAGTCTTCTTGCTTTTCAGGATTTTTGGTAGGTAAACTGATAGTGAAAGAAAGACCTAATTGATTGAAGAATTTTTCCTTTTCCTCTTCATCCTTATTGCATTTCTTTAATTTTCTAATTCTTGACTTTAATTTTTTTTCAGCTGCTTCTGCAATATCTGCCATTATATCACCAAAATAATCGTAATTCTTAAAATAAATTAATCTGATAAAAATTAAATTAAACAATAGGTAACTAATAAATTAATTAATATAGATTATTATGATATTTAAAATAATTAGTATATAAATATTTAGTTATTGTCATTTGCATTATTATTTGAAAATAATAATAGTCATAAAGTTTAGTCATGAAAATTAATCATAAAGACTGTTTCCTTCACTGTCCATAGCTACAATCAATGGGCCAAATGAATCCACATCCAAATCCCAAATGGCTTCAGGCATACCAAGATCTAGCCAATTTACTCCTTTTATTTCATTGACCTTATCAACATACAATGCTGCACAACCACCAGTGGCTACAACATAAACTGCATTGTTTCTCTTTAGGGCTTCTCTGACAGAATCATCCATTCCACCTTTACCAATGATGATCTTTGCGCCCATATCCAATACATCCGCTTCATACGGATTCATTCTCATGGAAGTTGTTGGACCTACAGCAACCATCTTATATTTTGGTTCTGAATCATCTATGTTTTCTTCTTCCTGAATAATAGGTCCTGCATGGAACAAAACTGCTCCTTCAATATCAATTGGAGCTCCTTCTTCCAATATTCTTTTATGAGCTTGATCTCTTGCAGTCAATATTTGCCCGGAGATTGCAATTACATCTCCAACTTTTAATTTGTTAATATCATCATCAGTAATCGGGGTTTTTAATTCTATCATGAATTCACCAAATAAATTTTATCAGATTTTGAAACCTTAAAACATATCCATAAGAATTTCAAAAACAAATAGAATAAGTTTTATATAAAAAATTTCATATAGTATATTATTTAATTTATTTATTTAGATATATAAAAATAATCTAAATCCAAATAATTTAGATTAAATTAATTTTAATTATTGAAGAGAAAGGTTGATTATTAATGTCCAGTATGAGTAATGTAGCAGGATTATCAAAATGGATTAGAACATTGCCTAATGCCAAAAGTTCAGTGCTAATGATAATTATACTAAGTTTTATTATAGGAGTTCTCCTATTTTTATTACAGCCAGTTAGTGTAGGAAACGGATTAGAAGATTTCTTCTACGGAGGGGCATTCGGTTTTGTTGTATTCGGATTGCCTGCAATCATAACCGGTTCCACTGATCAATTATGGGTAGAATCACTTAATGGAATCAACCTTAAGGCAAAGCACTCCATGTTTTTAGCATTGGTATCAATGTCCATTGCAGGAATTGTAGGTATCCTTGGAACAGCAGTGGGACTTATCTTCAATATGGATTTATTCTTCAACTCCATCCTATTCGGTTGTGTTATTGCATTTGGTTTCAATATCCTTGTTATATTGGCTACCACTAGAATAAAGCTCTTCAATTCATTTATCATTGCAATTATCCAACCATTGCTTATGATTGGAATGCTCATTATCACAAGCTTCCTGAATAATATTGATTACATATTCTCACTAGGATATATAACTACAATATTTAAAGTGCTTATAGCAAGTGTAATCTTCCTGATTGCAATTTATGCATTCATCAGTGTTGTAGAGTCTCCTATGAAAAAGAATTTAGGATTTGGAGCAATGGAAATCCTAAGTTATTTCATCTTGCACATGAATGAAGGGACAAATACAATTGAACAATTGTTTGACAATGCTGGAGAAGCTATTGATACTCTTGTAGGTGTTGCAAGCTTTAGAAGGCTTGATGGAAGTATTAAAGCATTGTTTTTAAGTCCTTGCGTTCACCCAGGGCCTCTTGGAGACATTGGAGGATCCAATATGCCAACAATATTGGCAAACAGCTTTGATGCATTTACCATGGTTGCACATGGCCCATCAACTCACGACTTCAACCCTGTATCAAGTGATGAGATTGTTAAGATAGAAGATGCTGTAAGAAAAGCTTTAGACGATATGGAATACTCTCCAAAGGCAAGTGAATTTATCAGATATTCATATAAAAAGGCAAATGTCGGAGTTCAATTCTTCAAGAATGGAACAATTATGCTTTCTACATTTGCTCCATCCGGAAGTGATGACATAGAATATGCTGTAGGGCTTGCAGCAATGATAGAAAGCCAGAAGGAATTAGGAACTGAAAACAATATCCTAGTTGACTGCCACAATTCATTCAACGAGGAAAAAGGAGGAGTTCTTCCTGGAAACCCTGAATTGTTCCAATTAATCGATACAATCAAATTAATCGAACCGTTAGACTTGGAACATGACATTAAAGTCGGATGCTACTATACAGACCTCGGTGGATTCGATAAGCATCAAGGAATTGGTGAAAGCGGTTTGAAAACCATGGTCATTGAAGTTAATGGACAAAGAACTGCTTATGTATTATTCGATTCAAACAATATGGAATTAGGATACAGAGAAACCATTTTCAATGCAGTTGAAGACCTGGATATTGATGAGATTGAAGTTATGACCACAGACACACATACTGTAAATACATTATCTGCAGGTTACAATCCAGTTGGAACCGTAGAGAAGGAAAAGATCATAGAGTTTGTGAAAATTTCAATCAATGAGGCAATTAAAGATTTGGAGCCTGTAGAAGCTGGAACAAATACTGAAAGAATCCTAAACCTTAAAACATTCGGTCCAAATAATTCCACTGAACTTATTTCTACCATCAGTTCCATCGTAGCGGTAAGTAAGATCATTGCTCCATTGACATTTATTGTAGCGATTATCTTTGTAATCATTTGGATATTCGTATTATAATTTAATAATTAATTAGAACTGTATTGGAATAAAAACAATGCAATTCTATTTATATTTATTGAGGTGAAAACATGATAACCTGCAATGTTTGCGGACATTTGAATCCTATCGGTGCATTAATATGTGAAAACTGTGGATCCGACCTTTCTGACAGCCCAGATTTAGGTGGATTAGATGATGATGAATATTATTAAAGTTTTTTAATTTAAAAAACTTTTTTCTTTTTTAAAATTTATTAAACTTTTTTTATTAAATAAACTATTAAATTAACTATTAAATAAACTATTAAATAAACTATTCTTCCTAAAAACATTGAAAAAAAAGCTCATTTTAAAAATTGAATTTGAATAAATAAAAAATTTAAGAATAGTGAGAAATAGTAAAAAAAATTCTAAAAAATAGTAAAAAATAGTAAAATAGCAAAATAAAAGAATAGTAAAAAAAATAAAAAAAGAAACTAATTATTTATAAATAATTAGTTAAGATAGTCCATAAAATGAACCAACAGAATCCGAATGGAAGGATTCCGTCCCATAACCAAGTTGAAAATCCTTTAACTTCTTCGCCAAACATCTTTTCACAGAATTGGCCTATGAAATAAAGAATTACTAAACCTACTATAAATGCAAATACATGATTTTTGAATCCTAACATTCCAGTTGTAAATGCAGTGGATATGAGAGCTGCAACTATTGCCGCAACAAGATGAATTGATACAGTTTTAACAGTGACATCCATTAATTTTTCCTCCAATAATAAAAATAAATATAAATAAATTTTGATTTTTTTATTTGATTTTTTATTTTAATTAAATAAAAGTTTTTTAAAGTTTTAAATATAATTAAATCATATAAAAACTATAACTATAATTATATAAGTTGATATAATATATAAAATATTGCATAAACATTATAGATAATCATTAAAAATCTAATAAAAAAAAATCTTTTTAATGTGTTTAAAAACAAATTTTAAAAATAATTCAATCATTAATAATTATTCAAGTGATAAAATATGAAATCAATGACAAATGTTGACATTTACACAATATGTCAGGAATTAAATGATTTGTTGGTTGGGGCAAGAGTGGATAAGTCATTCCAGCCTACTAAGGATACTGTGGTCATGAGATTCCATAAGGCAGGGACAGGAAGATTGGATCTTGTAATACAAGCTGGAAAAAGAATACATTTAAGCCAATATCCTTTAACAAACCCTCAAAACCCCCCAAGTTTTCCAATGCTTCTTAGAAAAATAGTGAAGGGAGCAAATGTAGTTAGCGTAGAGCAGCATAATTTTGACAGGGTTGTTGAAATCAAGATGAAAAAGGAAGAGACCTACACTCTTATTGTTGAGCTATTCTCTCAAGGAAACATCATACTCTTAAATGAATCCAATGAAATCATTTTGCCTCTTAAGAGAAAGCATTGGAGCGATAGGGACATAAGCTCCAAAAAGGAATATGTATTCCCTATCGAAAATGGAATAAATCCAACCACATTGACTATCGATGAATTCAAGGAAATTGTAAGTGGTGGGGAAGATGAAGAGATTGTAAGGGTTCTTGCAACAAATGGTCTTGGTAGCCTATATGCTGAAGAGATCATGGCAAATACTGAAATAAGCAAGAAAGCATCATGTTCATCATTAAGTGCTGAGGAGATGAATATCATCTTCAACGCATTGAAATCAGTTTTTGAACCTTTGGAGAAAAGGCAGTTCACTCCAATGATTGTAAACAACCGAAAGGAAATAGAGAAACTGGAATTGGAGAATCCTGACAAGAAATACAAATCCAAGGAAGATGTCATTTCAATCAAATTAAGCCAATATGAAGGATTTGAAGAGGAAAGCTTTGAAAGCTTCAATGAAGCCTGTGATGAATTCTATTCTTCCAAAGTGAAAAATGAAATTACAGGAATTCAGGAAGCGGCATGGAACAAAAAGGTTTCCAAATTTTCAAAAAGGCTTGAAAAGCAGGAAGAGACATTGCATAACTTTGAAAAAACAATTGAAGATTCCCAAATGAAAGGAGAATTTCTCTTTACAAATTACGTTCAAGTTGAAAACATATTAAATGTAATCAAAGGTGCAAGGGAAAAGGACTATGGATGGAAAGAAATAGGAAAGACATTGAAGGATGCTAAAAAGTCTGGAATGGCTGATGCGCAGATATTCGAATCCATGGATCCTTTAGGAAACATCACATTAAGAATAGATAATGTAAGCATAGCCCTGGACTCCAAGAAATCCATACCTGATAATGCTGAAGTCTACTATGAAAAGGCAAAGAAAGCTAAGCGAAAGATCAAGGGTGCATTAATCGCTATTGAAAACACCAAAAGACAGCTTGCGGATATGGAAGCCAAAAAGGAAAAGGCTATGGCAAATATCATGGTTCCACAGAAGAGAGTCAAGAAGAATCTCAAGTGGTATGAGAAATTGAGATGGTTTGTATCAAGTGATGGAATTTTAGTTGTTTGCGGTAGAGATGCAGGTACCAATGAAGCGGTTGTGAAGAAATATTTAGAACAAAATGATATTTATTTGCATGCGGATATACATGGTGCTCCATCAGTTGTAGCAAAAGTTCAATCCGATTCATTAAATGACAATTTGCTTAAAGAATTAGGTGAGTTCTCAGCTTCCTTTTCAAGTGCTTGGTCGAAAAACTTCACATCTCAAGACGTCTATTGGGTGGAACCGGACCAAGTTTCAAAAACCCCAGTTTCAGGAGAGTTTGTGCCAAAAGGTGCATTTATCATTCGTGGCCATAGAAACTATATTAGGGGAGCGAAACTTGAAATATCAATAGGCATTGTTGAATATGATGGTGAAAAGCGCATTATGGCTGGACCAACCGATGCAATGAAACATCATACCAATAAATTTGTAACAATAAAGCCAGGCTTTACCAAAAAGGAAAAAATAGCTAAGGAAATATTATCCAGAATCAACGAGGATAACCTATTGAGTCTAGATGATGTTGTGAGAGTATTGCCTAGTGGAAAATGTGATTTCGTTTAAATCCATTTTCATACTTTTTTAATAAAATAGAAAATTAACTAAAAATGCTAAAAATAAAAAAATAGTTAAAGATAGTTAAAAATAGAAAAAATATTAAGAAATAATTAAAATATTAAAAAATTATTAAAAATATTCAAACTTTTTAAAGTTTGAATTATTCTTCTTTTTCAAAATCAGGTTTGTAATATTCCAATGGATTCATGACTACAACATCAACCTTTGGATGAAGTTGATTTACAAAATTGGAAAATACTGCAGGGTCCTGTTCAATTACAGGGAAAGTGTTGTAATGCATTGGAATAACAACTTTTGGAGCTAACCACATTGCTGCAAGCGCTCCTTCAAATGGACCCATGGTAAACTTATCTCCAATTGGAACCATTGCAATATCCGGCTTATAGATTTTTCCTATGACCTTTTCCATATCAGAGAACAATCCAGTATCTCCTGCATGGAATACCTTTGTACCGTCTTCAAAAGTGAATAGGAAACTTCCAGGGCCACCAGCAGGACGAATCTCTTCAGTGAAATCAATAGAAGAAGAGTGTTTTGCATCTAACATAGTGATTTTGATTCCTTGAATAAAAACAGAACCTCCAGTGTTCATGCTGACACAGTCAAATCCTTGTTCACCTAAGAATAAGGAGATCTCATGGTTTGCAACAAGAGTTGCATTTGTATTGTTAGCTATTTCCATTGCATCTCCAAAATGGTCAGAGTGACCATGAGTTATGCATATGATATTTGCTTCCAATTCCTCAACAGGAAGAGGGCAAGCAGGATTATTGCTAATAAATGGATCAACCAATATCTTTACTCCTTCATCACTGATCAATTCAAATGCAGAATGACCTAACCATCTAATTTCCATAATTTCACCTTTTCAATATCATTAGTTTATAAAAGTAAAAAAAATCAATTTAATTATTGTTTTCAACAAGTGCACCAATATCCAAGCCATTAGCCAATTTCCAAGAGGATTCGAATAATTCCTTGATGTTTTCCACTGATTCCACATCATCATAAACTGCACCATATTCAAAATCATCCTCATCTATGCTGTTGGATATCAATAATGCATGAGATGTATCTCCAATTAAGTTAAATGATTCTACAGAATCTAAAGTCTTGATTTCAACTCCTTTCTTAATGAGGGAACTTAATAAGAGAACATATGAAATATCCTCCAAATCAAATTCCTCAATAATCACTCTTGATTTGATTTTTGTAAGGCTTGAGAGGAATCTGTCACCCATATCCTTAATTGTTGGAGCTTCCAATAAGATCTCTTCTTTAGAATGACTTGCAACCTCTTCAAAAGCTTCCTGTGAAGTTAAGATTCCTTTTTCACAAATGACATAACTATTCAATAATTTTGGAATAGGAATTGATTCCGGATTATTAGGGTCAATTGTAATTGTCTCATCAGAGGTACCTGCAATTTCAGAAACAGGCACAACTGGAAATTCCTCTGCCACAGTTGGTGTGTGGACTTTTGGAACAGGTCTAGGAATTTCCCCAATCTCAACTTTAGGTTTTGAATCATCAATCTTGGAAGATTTCTTATGAGGTCTGGATAAATTAGTATTAGCCTCTTTCTTAGAAGCTATTGGATTTGTAGAAGCAATGGATGTTGGTCTTGGCAAGTTTTCAACATCAATAGCTGAATCAGGAGTAATATATCCTAAATCATCAGCAACTTTAACATCAGATTGGGAATCCTCTTCAATTGGTTCTTCCACATAATCCTCATAGACGATGCCATGTTCCTCTCTATAACCCTCATCCGCATAGATAGGGGTTATGAAATCTTCTTCGCGGGATTCATCATAAATCACATTATTGTAAAGAGTATTTCCAGATTGAGACAAATTATAAACCGGTTCTTCTTGTGGCTCTAAATCAATCTCATCAATAGGCATTATGATTTCTTCATCAATGGTTTTAGGCATTAGGCTGTAACTTTCATCAGATACATCGTTGTCATAAACTGTTTCCGCTTCACCAACACTTGCCAAGGCCTTTGAAATCTCAAGAGACCTTTTAGGAGCATCAGCAAGATTGATTGTTTCTTTGGATTTCCTTTTTGGCCTGCGGGTAACTCTCATAGGCTTTTCATAATTAGGTGTGAAGTAAACAGTATCAGGATTGGATTCCTCTTGATCTTCTAAATAACCATAACTTCTCTTTTTAGGATTGTTAGACTTTCTAATAGATGGGAGTTTAAATTTAGGCTTTTCTTCATTTACTGGTTTAGTCTTGAGAACCTGTTTGGATTGATCCAGTGGTTCGCTGAATCTTGTCTTGGTTTCTGTTTGTTGACTTGTATTTAAGTACTCATCAAGAGTCATTGAAGATGAATCATCCCGAGGTTTTAAAATTGATTTGGATCTTGAATTGGAATTGGAACTGCCATCCAATTTGGAATTAACTAAATCCTCAACCTCTTTAGCACTTTCCATTACACGTGAAAAAGTGTCATTTTTAGACCTTTGATTCAATTTATTGCGCCTTGAATTCCTATTCAAGCCTCTTGAGTCTATAATTCTTAAGATAAATGCTGGAAGTAATTTGTATAAACCGAAAATGGTGATTAAAACACCTATGATTAGAATTAAATCTATTAGACGATAAACGATACTTCCATAAACAAGAACTAAACCAATGACTGTTAATAAAATACCAGTAAATATATCTAACGAATCTGCCAATTAACCCACCTAAAAATATAAGTATAATCAATTAAATGGTTAAATTAAGATTTTAATAAAAAATTAACCATTATTAATATTTATATATAATATTAATCATTTATATAATTTTGTTTTTAATGAATGAAAAAAGGCTTAAAAATTAGTAAAAAAACTAGATTACAATATAAAATTGATTAAAATAAAAAATCTGTGATTAATTCCTATTCTCAAATAAATAAAAACAAAATTAAATAAAATTTAAGAGAATAGGCAATTTATATGAATATTGTAAAATTCAAAAATGATTATAATATTTTAAAATGAATAAAAAAGATAATATGAATGTTAAATTTATATTAAAAAGTAAATCATATTTTATTTTTAATATTAATCTCAAATTGTTTCCCAAATTAGAAAAAAAGACAATACTTAAATAATAAGTCATTGAAATTATTTAACAAAATGAGGTGAAAACATGACTTTTGAAAAATATAAAAATGAAAATGGCATACACTTAAGTGAAAGTATAAAATATAATATTAAATCAAGTATCAAAGCTATTTCCAAGGACAATTCAGGCCAAGGAGCTGCAGAATATATCCTATTATTTGGAGGAGTAATTGTAATAGCTTTAGCAGGGCTTTTGATTTATAGATCTTACTTCAGTAACAATGCAAGTGGATTGAATGCTACACAGGATATAAGTTCCATTAGAAACAATGTAAGCATGTATTAAATTGAATAAACATTGCATATGTCTTAAATGGTAAAATAATGAAAGCGCTAAAACATCTTAAATTGGACAACAGAGGCCAAACAAGCGTTGAAGTAATTTTATTATTAGGTTCGATTTTAATGATTTCAATCATTTGCGGAACTTACATCTATAAAATCAACTTGGAAATCAATGATCTATTCAATCAAACGCTTTCTAAAGGAAGACTTTTTTTATTTAATAAGTTAAATTAAAATAAAATATCCTGGTAAAAATCCTAAAAATAATTTATAAATACATAATATAAAAAGTCTTGAAATAAGCAAGATAAGTAAAACAAAAAAATTTATAAAATTAATAAATAGTAAAAAAAAATAAAAAATAAAAAATAATAAATCTTTCTAACTAAATAGAAAACCCCCGCAAACTAATTGTCAAATGGAGATTTTATTATTTTGTAAATATGAGAATATGATAGATTGAAAAAAGGAATTTAATTGAATAAAATTAAATGATTTATTCAATCTAATCAAGTAATCTTTCTAAAGTTGCTTTCCAAGAAGCTGAGGAAACATTGGTTAATTTCATGTCAGTTCTTTTTACAACAATTCTTTCTTGAGGACATACTTTAGTACATGCACCACATAAAACACAGTATTCATCATTGAATTTAGCAACATTGTCTTCAAGAACAATTGCATTACATGCACAAAGGTCTACACAGGATCCACAACCTACACAGTCTTCTTCTGTAGTGGTTATTTCACCTTCAAATGGTTTAGTGACTTCTGCTGCATCTACAGGACAGATTTCCTTACACCATCCACAGTTGATACAATCGGATCCAATGAATATGTCACCAGTGATTGCAGGCTTTTCAATTTCTTCACTATGCATACAGGTAACACATACGGTTTTGATTGCTTCTTGAGGACATACTCTCTTACATACTCCACAGTAGACACACTTATCCTCATCCACTTCAATGGAACAAGCATCAGGAGTATTTACAACAGTGATTGCATCTGCAGGACATAATTCAGCACAAGCACTACAATAGATACATTCCCCATCGTTTATTGAAATTTCACCTTTTAACAAGTCATTTCTATCCGGCAATTCCCTTTTGAACAATATTGCATCTTGAGGACATGCTACAGTACATCTTCCACAGAATTCACATGATTCATCATCAATTGCAGATTCATGAGTCCATGTTGGATAAGCAGCCAAGTCTTTAGAACTTGAACCATCAATTTCAAAGTCCAATGCTCCAAATGGGCAAGCAGATGCACATAAACCACAAATAACACAAGTTTCTTCATCTATTGCAAGCTTGTTTCCTTCTACCTGACCTCTTGCAATACCTAAAACATCCCCTAAAGCTAAGGAGCTGGTCGGACAAGAGTCAGCACATATTCCACATGCTAAACATACATTATTATCATAAGATAATTTTCTTGTTTCGCTTCCATCTCTTTGAATAAAAATCATAACAATCCCACACTTAAGTAATTATCTAATTGTTATATAATATAAAGTATAATAAATAATTTTAATATATTTAATACTATATTTATCGACATGAATATATAAACATAACGATTTAATTTTAAGGTCTGCTTAAAAATTTTTGAAAATTTCATGAATTTTTGAAAAATAATTAATTTAAAAAGGTTAAATAAATAAAAAAAGACAAATAATAGGTTAAATTAAAAATAAATGATAAAATATCTCTTAAAAAAAAGTTATAAAAAATATATAAAAATAAGGCACTTAACCGCTAAAAGTAATAAAAAGTAATAAAACTAATAAAAACTAATAAAAACTAATAACATAAAAAAATGGAATCTTTAAATTAATTCCCCTTTTTGATTGATTTTTCCTTGACGTATACGAGTGGAAGAAATAGGTATTCCATCATCGGCCAAGACAAAGCTTACAACAACAATATCAAGAGGTTTCATGCCTTTACTGACTCGAATCTCATTGATTTTTACAGCATTAGGTTCAGTTTCCTCACTTACAACAATAGCATCATAATTTTCATCATGAATTGTTGGCCCATAGGGATCATCCAAACGAGAAATATGGAAATTCTTATACTTTGTACCTAAAAAATCATTTAAATTAGCCATACGAACATCACAGGAGTCAACATCCCCTTCCTTATTGCATGCAAAAACATTGGAAGTCACTCCTATTTCAACATTTTCACCAATTTCAAAAGCCTTGGCAATCAAGCTTCTATGGCCATAATGAAATTTGTCAAATGTTCCCCCAACAGCTACTCGTTTATACTTTGCCATAATAATCAACAAATATTTGTTAAAAACAGTTTTTATAAAAAAATCAATTAATCTACAATTTAAATTTAAATTTAAAGTTATATAAACTTAATGAAAAAAGTTAAAAATAGCTAGAAAAACTTAAATTGAAAAATATTTAAAATTAATAAAAATAAATAAAAATAGAATTAAAATAAATTAAAAATAATAAAAATAGAATTAAAATAAATTAAAAATAATTAAAATAAATAATTTAATTAAAAAATATTTAAAAAAATAAAATTATAGAATAAAACTTTAAAAGAATTATTCTATCTCTCCAATCAAATAATCAATAAATCTAGAATGGTATAAGCGCATAGTTCTTAGGTATGCTGTAAGACTTGGTATTCCAATTCTTAATGTTACCTAATTCATTTCTGCGGCTTGTTGCATCAGCAGTATACCAAGTTTGTGATATTGGATCGTAAACTTGAGCCCATACGTGACCAGTATTTAATCCGCTAGCGAATTTACAGTTCTTTGCATGGGAATATCTTGCATAAATACCTACAGATCTGCACATTGCTACAATCAAGTTAGCTTTATCACAACAGTTACCGCTTTTGGAACTTAAAGTACCTTTTGCTCCTTTTAAGGAATTTGTATAGAAACTATATTTAATATCATCCCTTACAAATTCAAAGATAGCATTTGCTTTAGCCTTAGGACTGGATAACCCTGCGGTTAATTCTTTAGCTTTCTTTTTAATAGCATCATTTAGTGCAGATTTACCTCCTGTTTTCAAGTATTTTGCAAATTCATCTGAATCAAATATCTGCCTATAGTTCAAAATTTTACCATTTTGACTAATGGAAATAGAATATCCTCCTCTAACATAACTGGTTTTGACTGTTACATAAGAAGGTAATCTATTATTATTACCATAATAATTTAAAGCAGCAGTAAACGCATAAATGTAAAGGTTTGCTTCCATTTTACCTAAATTAGTTAGCTTGTAATTAGGAATACGTTTATTATCATTAACAAAGCTTGTAACATTCTTTGCTAACTTAAGGTATTCAGCTTTATATAATTTACCACTAATCTTGCTTCCAGAGGAATTGTAATTATTTGATAAATCCTTAATTTTAACATTTGCTTTTGAACCGTTATTTATGTTGGTTATAGCACCAGCCATAAGATATGCAAATTCATCCATAGTATACTTTCTGCCATCAATATTTACACTGTATTGCTTATTTAGAATATTGATGTATTCTACACGGACCTTTAAATCCTTAGCTGCAGTAATGATTTTTGATATGCTGATAGATGGTTCAACCACTTTAACATTTGTAGAAAGCTTGGATGAATCATAATATTTGTTTCCAGCATAGCTCACTTCAATAGGATAAGTTCCTAATTTGTAGTTCATTACCAAACTAACTTGCCCTTTTGAATTGGTAGTTTTGGTAAAGGTCTTGCCGTTAAGGGTAATGGTCACTTTCTTATTTGACAATGCATTTCCAGCAGAGTTCTTTAAAGTGATATAATAATTAAATCCTTTTCCAACAGAATCATCAGAACCTTTTATTTTAGTAGATCCCTTTTCAACAGTCAAATTAGCACTTGTAGAAGATTTAACGAACATATCATTTCCTGAGAAACTAATTTTCATTTTTAAAGTACCGAGATACTTTACAGGAACAATTGCCTTTCCATTTGAATTAGTTTTCAAGGTGTATGTTACATTCTTATTAGTTACCTTAACAATGAGTTTCTTGTTCTTTACAGGATCCCCATTGGATTTTTTAAGGTTTACAACAAAATCTTCACCATACTCCAAAGAAGTGGATGAATAGGATAATGCTGTTTTACACTTAATAGGTTTTACATATGCTTTTGTTGAGGATTTATATAAATTATCATTACCTGCATAACTAATGATAACAGAAAAACTCTTTTTAGTGGTTACAAAAAGTTTAGCTTGACCTTTGGAATTGGTAGCTATCCTATAAATCTTATTACCAAATATAGGAATTCTGAACTTAATCTTTTTACCACTTATAGCCTTTCCGCTTTTCTTGTTCACTAAAGTGACAATCAACGGAGTTGATCTCGGAACAGTGGTATTCTTAACTTTTAAACTGGTCCCACTTTTTAAAACCTTAATGTATTTTGTGATTTTAAAAGCGCTAAAGGATTTGTCTCCTTTAAATTGGACAATAGTTTTAAAAGTTCCAATCTTGTAATAATTAATCTTTACCTGTCCTTTTGAGTTGGTGGTCATAGTAAAAACTCTTTTTTTACTAGGTACGCTAATTTGAACTTTTTTACCACTTAATACTTTACCATTCTTATCTTTTAATGTAATAACTATAGGAGTTCCAGAGTAAATTTTAGTCTTAGACACAGTTATGCTGGTTGCAGTCTTTACAGTTGAAGATGAGGAATTTGAATCTTCAAATATAGCCTCATGACTATTGTCCTCTTCCCCCTCAGTTAAAGTGGAACTAGCATCATTGGAAGCGTCAGAAGCACTTGCACCTAAACTGGAAGTAGCTTCATTAGATAATTGATCAGTATAAGAATTTCCAATTGACTCTTCAGATTCAGAATCGATAGAATCACTAAGAATATTAGAGTTATCTGGATTATTCGACATATCTAAGGCATCACTTGCAGATACTCCACTTATTGCAATGAAGAATAAGCAGAATATTGCCAAAAGCAATGCTCTTTTCTCTAACGAAATTTTTTCACCTCAATACACTAAAAAAATACAAATTTAAAAGTTTTAAAAAAATAACTCTTAAAATCAAATATCTTTAAAATTATTTTTTATTTTACTAATGCAATAAAAAATATGAGCTCCTCAATAAAAATCTAAAAAAATCTCATATTTTAGAAATTCCTAAAATATAAAAATCTTATTAAAAATCTTTATTAAATGAAATAAAAACTCATAGTATTTATTGAAAATTTATTCAATTAAATACTAAATATAAAGATAATTAAACTAATTTTAGATAATATTTTTTTAATGTTATGTATAATTAAGGTATAATACCTTATAAATCTTTCCCATAAAAATTTTAAAAAATAAGAAATATATGTCCTTTAAACTAACTGAATATAATTATATTTAGTTATTTTTATTTTTAAAGATAAAAAAATGAGTTAAAACAATTATTAAAATTAATTAGGAAGCTATAAATAAAAATAACTATTTAAAATAAATAATAATAAAAAACGAT
Source organism: Methanobrevibacter ruminantium (assembly GCA_004553595.1). Lineage (GTDB taxonomy): Archaea > Methanobacteriota > Methanobacteria > Methanobacteriales > Methanobacteriaceae > Methanobrevibacter > Methanobrevibacter ruminantium_A. Next base: position 111,567 of record SFKZ01000003.1, read on the forward strand.
TAATAATTCTAATTAAGATAAATAAATGGCTAAAATTAATTATTTTATTAAAATTTAATAGGATAATAATTGAATAATTAAAATATAAACAAATATTTATTATTTAACTTTAAAAAGAACAATAATTACACTTAATAAATAAAATAATCCAAAAATAATAAACTTATATTAAAAATCAATTAAAATCATTAAAATAATGAAAAAAATTAATATTATTTGTCCTTTATACTATTTATACTCAATTTATAGCTTTAATTGAAAAATAAACCATATTTAGTTAAAAAATGAAAAATAATTTAAAATTTCAATTTATTAAGGAAAAAAGGTTGAAATTTTAAAGAAAAAAATTTAAAAAAATAAACAGAAACATGAAAAATTTTTTATCTATGTTTAAGACATATTTGATGATGATATTAATCATTCATCAAGCTGTTGATCATGGTCATATTCCAAACCGAATGGACATGCATGAGCAGTTACTCCATGAATAAGATCCATATCCTCTAAAATCTTATTCTGAACCAAATGAACAACCTTATGGGATTCATCCAAACTCATTTCCGGCGGAAGCTCAATGTGTAAAGTGACAGTAGCATATGAACCTAAATAATTCACCCTTACATCATGTGTACCGCAAACCTTGTCTACTGAATTGGAAACCTCTATAATCTTGTCAACCAACTCTGGAGATGGAACCTTACCCATAATGCTATCTAAATTTTCACGAACAACCTCAATAGCTGTCTTAACGATTAATAAACCGATTAACAGTCCAATCAATGGATCCAAATGAGGGAAACCATATTGTGCAATGAGGATACCGAACAATATTGCAAGTGAGGACATTATATCAACTCTTTGATGCTTTCCATCAGCAACAATTGCAGGACTATTCACCATACTCCCTAATTTAATGATATATTGACTCATTGCAAAGTTTACAATAACACCAATGATTGCCATGATAACAGCCAATGGCTCTGGAATAGCAAGTGCACCTCCGAAGAACAATCTATATAGCGCACCTGTAATGATTTCGTAAGCAATGATTGCCAAGAATACTACAATCACCAATCCTGCAATTGCTTCAGCCCTTCCATGACCTAATGGATGCTCAGCATCTGCAGGCTTGCTGCCTATCTTGAATCCAACATAAGCGATTATTGAGGTAACTATATCGGATATTGTATGAGCCCCTTCAGATATGAGCGCATAACTTCCAGACATTATCCCTACAGCAATGTTGAAAACAGTTAAGAAAATATTTCCTAAAATAGCCACATAAGCTGCCCTTTTTCCTAACCGTTCCCTATCCTCTTTTTTCATATTATCAATTCTTTATGTTCATTGATTTTATCAATAATTAATACTTAATTCAGTTATCAATTTATAAATTTATTAATTTATATTTTTCTAATTGATTGATTTAAAAATAATACTAATCTTTAAAAAAAATACAAAATTGTAATACAAAAATTAATATTTTTATTACTACTTAATATTCTGTAAGTTTTAATATATATTTTTTATTAAAAAAGTTTAAAAAATGAAAAGATTAAAAGATTAACAAATTTTTAATAATTAATCTCTTAAAATAAAATTGAATAAAATTAAATGGATTAAAATCTAATAATCCAAATCCTTTAGGATATCCATTGCCTTTTCAATGTTTTCATATGAATTAGCATAGGACATTCTTACATGCTCTTCTCCTAAGCTTCCAAATGGAGATCCTGGAACTGAGATGACTCCAGCTTCTGCAGCCGCCTTTACAAATTCCATAGGTCTATCAACTTTAGGGAAAACATAGAATGCACCTTGACAGTCCACTGTTTCATATCCCATATCGTTTAAGCTTGAAACAATCAAGTCCCTTCTTCTTGAAAACTCAGACACCATCTTTTTAACGGAGTCCTGTGGACCTGTAAGAGCTTCAATAGCTCCAACTTGAGAAACAGAAGGGGCATTTGCAGTACAGTATTGGTGAACCTTAAGCAAATTCTCAGTCACTTCATCATTTGCAACCATATAGCCAACCCTAAGACCTGTCATTGCATAGGTTTTTGAAAATCCATTAATGGTTATTACATTGTCACAGTATTCTGCAGGAGAGTGGTTTTTGGTTCCATAAATGATCTTTTCATAAATCTCATCTGAAATAATGTAAAAGTCATGGTCTGTAGCCAAATCTGCAATTCCCTTGATGTCTTCCTTATCCATCACTGCACCGGTTGGATTGGAAGGTGAGTTGATGATCAATCCTTTTGTGTTCTTGTCAATCTTTTCCTGAACGTCATCCACTTTCATCTTAAAATCGTTTTCCATAGGAGTTGTCACTTCAACAACATTGGCTTCAGCCAATTGCACACAAGTGTAATATGATAGGAATCCTGGATTTGGAACAAGCACATTGTCGCCTTTTCCAAACAAAGCCTGTGCAGCAGCGTATAAGGATTCACTTGCACCGCAAGTGACTATAACGTTTTCAGCATCAGTCTTTATATTGTTGTCCTTAGCAAGCTTATCTACAATAGCTTCCCTAAGTTCAATCAACCCTTTGTTTGAAGTGTATTTGGTGTATCCTTCATCAATAGCTCTTTTCATTGCATCCTTGATATTTTGAGGAACATCAAAGTCAGGTTCTCCAATCCCTAAATTAACTGCATCAGGATTAGTGACTTCAAACATTTTTCTAATTAGAGATAATTCTATTTCTTCAACTCTTTTTGCAGGATTTAACATAATAACACCTTTAATAAAAATAACAATTAATAAGAATAATTTAAAACAATATTTGAATTGATTAATTTAAAATAAATAAATTAATAATTAATAAATTTTTTACATTAATATATTTGAATTAATATTTTATATATTTTTAATTGCAAGCCCCACAATCGTAACAGATTCCGTCTTCACACCAAGGAGTCTGCTCACCAGTCTTAATCTTTTCATATTCGGACTTCAAGAACTCCTTGCTTACACTTACATTGATTGAATCCCAAGGCAAGTCATCTTCCAAATCATAACTTGGAGCTTTTTCACCCCACTCCCGAATACTGATCTTTTCATTCAAAGACCTTTCAATAAGGTTTCCAATATCCTTGTCTCCACAGGATAATACATATTGTATAAGTCCCATCTTAGCGCTGTCAAACTTAATGTCCAACCCCTTAAGATTCTTCTTGAGATATCTTATCTTTGACTTGATTTCCTTCATGTCATATCTTTCCCACTGGAGAGGGGTATGTGGCTTTGGAATGACAGGGTTTACACTAAAGCTAATTGAAACCTTAGCTTTTTTATTAGACTTGGATTTTTTATCCTTTTTCCTTGATTTTTTAGATTTTGAAGCACTTGAAACAGAATCATTCCCAGATGATGAATTAAGTGTTGATTTAATTGAATTGTCGTTTAATTTAATTGAAGATGTGGGATTTGAATCGATATTATACTTCATGGAATCAATTTGCTTCATCATATTTGCAAGTTCTCCAATATCGTCTTCAGACTCATAGGGCAAACCGATTAAAAAATACAATTTAATATTAAAACCTAGTTCAACAGCATCACTTATAACCCTTAGGATCTCTTCATCCCTGATGTCCTTATTGATTCTGCGCCTTAGGGAATAAATTGATTCCGGAGCTATTGTCAATGTCTTCAATCCGCTTGACTTGAGTGCAGCCAATGTTTCCATTGTGATTGATTCAATTCTCATGGAAGGTGTTGATACCTGAAATCCCCTTTCATTCAATCCTTCTGTCAATTCATTTATCTGTGAGTAATCTGATACAGCTGCACCAATCAATGATATCTTATTCAAGCCAGTGTTTGCTCTAGCTTCCTCTGCAATTGAAAAGAGATCATCCAAATTGGTTTCCCTAAGAGGCCTATACATATAGCTGGACATGCAGAACCTGCATCCTCTAGTACATGCCCTTGAAACATTCAATAGAATGGAATTGGAAAATGCTGGAATGAAATCCTTATCATCGGTTTCTGTAACGATTGGGCAAGTTAGATGATAAATACTTCCCATATCATCTGATAGCACTATATTTGTTTCATTATTGAATTCAGAGATGTATAAACCTTCAATATCTAAAAACGGAGACAAATCCATTTTTTCATTATCAAAACTATCCCCATTATTATTGATTTTATTCTTTTTGCTCCTTTTAGATAGCTTTAATGAAGAATACAAATCCAAAAAGTCATACAAAACAGCTTCAGCTTCCCCTACAACAAAAATGTCTATAAAGTCAGATAGAGGCAATGGATTAGCACTAGCGCAAGGACCGCCAGCAATGATTAAAGGATAATCAGATGCCCTATCTTCCCTTCTAAGTGGAATGCCTGCTTCCCTCAACATCTCCAAAACATGGAAATAATCCTGTTCATATTGAAGGGAAAATGAAACAATGTCAAAATCAGACAATGGACTGTTGGTCTCCAAACTTCTTGTAGAAGGATAGATAATCCTTTCAGAGTATGTGTCCTCTCTTTCATTGACATAATTATAAATAATCTGGTAACCTAAGGAACTCATTGCAGTCTTGTAAACATTTGGATAAACCAGTCCAAAACGTATATCCTCTTTCAATGGATTTTTTATAATTATATTCTTTTCTTTAAACATGCTTTAGTCCTTTGTAAAATACTTGTCTTTATTAAAATCAATATAAAGTTTGTTTATACAAATATAATAAATTTTACTATGATTAAACTTAAATTCGGACATGAAATTTACGAAATCAAATCAATTTAAGAACCATAATATAAATTTCAACCCAATTTTAATTTTTATATCAAGATATAAGTAATATATAATCTTTTTTATGGAAACAAAACTGTGATTTTACACAAAATCACAATTAGAAAATATATTTAAATTAAAAAGTTAAAATATGAATTAACTAATCTTTAAAATAAAAAATAGACAATTTTAAAGATAGTTTAGAAAATAGAAGGAGGAGAATAAATAATATGAGGTGTTAGCATTAGAACTAAAATGATTATTATAGCTTTATTGGTAGTGCTGTTTTTTAGCTTAAGTAGCATCAACGCTCAAAGTGTGAATAATTATGATGATTTGGATAAGAATATCCTTAAATCTAATTCTTCAAGCAACAAGGCAGCAGTAAATATTACCTCTAAAGCAAAGACAAATTCAACTAAGAAAACAAGTATTAAGAAGACAAGCACAACTAAATCAAAAGAGAATACAACAACAGTGAACAAGAAAACATTGGCAAAAACATCCACAAGCTTTATGAACTACGTGGAGAAGAATGGAAAATTCCCTAAAGTGAAAATCAGCAATAGAAACTATTCAAATACAGAATATTTGTATCTGATAACAAAGGCTGTTGAAAACAACTCAAATTCAAAGATTGTGATTAAGAAGAATTTGGTTAAGAAATACAGCAATGCAAATTCAAAATCTGTAAAAGGAACTTTAAATAAGACTGAATATATCAAGATAGCCAGCAAAACCAGAAAATTCATTGATAAAAACAAAAGAGCTCCGAATTGGGTTTCATCATCAAAGGGAAATATACCATACAATCAATTGATTCTTTCATACAGCAAATGTTTGGATTTCTCCAATAAGAACAATAGATTGCCTAATTCAATAAAGCTTGATGATTTGGATTTGGATAAGATCAAATCTAAAATAAAAAAGGATGCCAAATCCACTGTAAATTCAATTGGAAAATCAAGCAATAAAACAACGAATAAGACCACAACCAACACGGTAAAAAGCAATAAAACCAAAGCAACAAATAAAACAAAGAACACTTCAAATGCCCCTTCTAATAATGATGATAAATCTGTTAAAGAGGGAAGATTAGCTGAAATGGCACTAAATAATATCCATAACATATTGAATAATATTTTAGATAGGCTGGATCCTAGCAAATACCTATTGGATTTGACTAAATCCGATGAGGCCAACATTAATTTCAATACCAGCAAAATCAATGTGGACATAAATGGAAAATCAACTGTGAAACTTAAGGTTTCCGCTAAAAATACAACAAAGACAACAAAGGCAACGACAAAGAAAAGCACTGCAAGCACAAAGAAAACAAACAAAACAAAATCAAACGTTTCAAAGGCTAAAACAAAATCAGTTAGCATTGGAAAGACTTCAATTAATGAAGCTTTAAGGAAATACCTTTCAAGCACTAAAAACTGCCAAGTGAAGAATAAGAATATTCAAGATTTGGCCAAGACACTGACCTCCAAACTCAAAACAGATTATGAGAAAGGCAAGAAGCTATTCAATTGGGTTCGTGACAATATCCACTACAAGAAATATAGAAACACATTAAGAGGTGCCGTGAAGACACTCAAAGCTAAAAAGGGCAATTGCGTTGACCAAAGCCATTTATTGATTGCATTGTCAAGGGCTTCTGGAATTCCTGCAAGATATGTCAAGGGAGATAACTGCAAGTTTACCAGCGGTTATGTTTCAGGCCATATATGGACACAGATGTATATAAACAAGAAATGGGTGGTTGCAGATACAACAAGCAAAAGAAACACCTTGGGAAAAATCAGAAACTGGAATACAAAAAACTATAAGTTATATGGGCAATTCAGTTCCATAAGCTTTTAGATTAGTCAATCAGACATTAATCTTTAGTTTTAATTGATTATTAAGCAGATATGATAATCGATTAAAACTCTTATTTTTTTAAAAAATTATATTAAAATCACTATTAGAAAGTTAAGAATAAAAAAAAGTTTAAAAAAAGCGCCGGGACGGGGATTTGAACCCCGGTGATCTATTGATCATCGGATTAGCAGTCCGACGCCGTACCAGGCTGGGCCATCCCGACTAGACATTAAAAAAAGTAATTAAAAATATGTGTATAAAATACAACATTACTATTTTATATTTACTTATTATATAAACTTTTTCTTTTTAAGAATGGGATATCTCTATCTTTATTAGAAGTGATTAGAAATATTAAAAAAAGTCATTTAAGTGGCGCATAAAGGAGTGGACACCCTTCATCAAACATAGTTATCTGAAAAACTAACTCCACCCCGCGGTTCTACAAGCATCAGCTGTAAGCGGTAGAGCTGCTCCTTTCCAGGCCTGACACGTTCCCACAATAAAGCCAATTAAATATTACCCTCCAGTAATATCCATGACACCATTGATCCTGCAGGACGAGGCTTCGACATCAGCTTCACAGGCCATGATTGAATCCAAATGCCGCCTCCTTTATTTCGACTGCACCAAAGGAGATTTGTGCTTACAGAGGACTCCTAACCCTCCAGTCTAGCCAATTATAATATATTATATTAATCTTATATAAAGTTTATTAATTAAAAAACATTTCAATTAGAATAGCCTTATTTCAAGAAACAGAAGATAACTAAGAGTATTTTTTAAAATAGAACAAAAAATGATAAAAACAAGCTAAAATAGGTTAAATAAATAAAATTAATTATGAAATAAAATTATAAAAATAGAAATATGATTAAAGATAAGAAAAGGGAAATATAATTAAAATAAGGAAATGAACAAAAAATAAATTTACAAGTATTCTTTTAATATCTTAATAATATCTCCATCAGATATGATACCTACAAGCTCACCATCGTCAACTACAGGCAACTGGTTTATGATGTTATCTCCAGGAGCATTATCAAACATGACAGAAACAGCATCTTTAATGGTATCTTCAGAAGATACGCATGCAACATCCTTAACCATAGCAGATTCCACTTTGGTACCATATTGATAATTGTCTAAAATCAAGTTATGCCCTAAATCTGTAGCGGTTACGATACCAACCATTTTTCCATTGTCAACAACAGGCATTGCACTTATCTTATTCTTCATTAGCTTTTCAAAAGCGAAAACAGTTGCTTCTTCACATTCAACTGTTAAAACGTCTTTTGTCATTAAGTCTTTAACTTTTGTCTTTTCTAACATTATTCAAACCTCCATATGTTTCAGCGATTGAATTAATTATAAAATCTATAGTTGTAATTCTATCTATATTCTCAACAACAGGAACTCTTTCCTTATTTCCTTGATCTTTAATGTACTTTTGGATCTTTCTGATTGCCTCAAAGTTATCCAAATACTTCTGCAGGGACCTATGGGCCCAACCGTCACTGCATCGTGAATAAAGTCTGCTTTTATGCATTTCCTCATCTTCAAGGCTTAATACAAACATTAAAACATTATCCTTTTCCATCAGGTCTTTACGGATAAATCCAGGAACTATATGGACTCCTTCAATGATAATGCTTATTCCTTCAGTCAATGCCCTTTCAATGACAGCTTCCACACCAACGCTTACAGTTGTGACATGATCTTTAAATCCTGCCAAAACATGATCGAATTCAGGTGGAGGAGCCACCCTTAAAGCTTCATGAGCCATAAATGATGATTCATGGAGCACAGGACTTAATTCCTTCGATACAATCTTTCGCATGACTTCTCTAATCATATCAGTGTTCATCATGCCTTTAATACCCAATTTTCTAGATATCTCATATGATATGGATGAAGTTCCGATACCGGAAACACCGCCAATTAAAATGATCAATGGCGCATCTGTCTTTCGTATCTTTCTCCAATTCAGATAATTTTCAGCAATTAGAGGGTCTTCCTGCTCCAACAGGTTGACAATTCTTTTAACTATATCATCAGTTGTTATTGAAGAAATACTCTTTTCCATCAAGTCTGATTCTATCTTGTTCGCTATTTCATAAGCTTTGCTGGGATCTAATTCTGCACGTATAAGCGTACGTGAAAGAATCCCTTTTGAAAAAGGTTCAGCATATACTTTCCCTTTAAGTCCTCTCTGAACTAGAATCATAAAATCACACCTTAATTGATATAATTCAAAGAATTATAAATTGTTTTTTCATCATTTAACTATTAATTCACTGATAAATAAAAAAATAAGCCATTAAATCATCTTATTTAAAGCCCATACTAAATAAAAGCAAAAAATAGTTAAATTTTGAAAATATAGATATGTTTTTAATTATTAATAATATTTACTATTAACATTTTATAAAGTTTTATATTTGATTTTTGTATAAAAATGAAAACATGAAAAATAGTGGAAAAATAGTTAAGAATAATTTAAAGAATAGTTAAGAATAATATAAGAGCCTTTAATAATAGTTAAAAAATAGAAAATTTTGGAAAAATAAAAAGAAAAGGAGTGGATTTATTCCAAGGAAACAATTCCTATAGTGTACATAGCGTTTTCATCCACTTCAATTAAAACTGCATGACCATCTTCAAGTCTTCCAGGGTTTGCAACAGTGGTATTTCCCACCATGTCAATGGAACATGCTTCGTGTACATGACCGCAGATGTTTATGTTAGGTTGGAATTCATGAATAGGTTTTTTAACACCTTGACTTCCTACATGAGCACCGCTTTCAATGGTATCCGCTTTTGTGTCATATGGAGGGGCATGAGTAAGCAAAATGGTTACTCTAGGAACCGCATCGTTTCCAATATAGTCATACTCAGCTAAAAGCTCATATACATGGCGATAAATCTTGTCATCATCGATTTCACCAGGAGTGTTGAATGGAGTAGGGTTGGATCCCCCATAACCCATGATTACCACATTTTCATAAGCTATCAATTGATCATGCAAACAGAATGCAGGCCTTTCATCAGGACCGCTTTCCTTAATCGCATTACAGATTCCTGCAGGGTCACAGTTACCTGGAATTGCAAATACATCCACATTACATTCTTCAACGATTTCATCAATGAATGGTTTTACAAAACTTAACGGTTCAAATTCAGTAATGCTGAAATCTGTAATATCTCCAGCAATCAATACTAAAGAAATATCATCATTTTGTTTTAAGTAATCGATTAAGCTTTCACTCTTTTTACCGTGTACATCACTAATTGCTAAAATTTTCATTTTAAAACATCCTTAAAACTTTAAAATTCAACGTAAAATTATAATTATAAAAAATAATTTAAAAAAAAAGAATAATCTTTTATTATTATGTTTATTCAGCGAAAAATGGAGCCATTTCCTTTAAAGCTAATTGGATATTTGATTTTTCACCATACAACGCAATTGTTGAATCGGTGTCAAATTCCATTATAAGTCCATAATATTCAGCTATTTCCTGTATTCTATCCTCTGCAATTGGATTTCTTAAAGTAATCTTTGCATATGATAATCCTGGAGGAACATTTTGAATGAATTTTGATTGGGTGTCTGGAATCTTAAAGATCTCTTCTCCCCTATTTGCTCTTTGAAGCTTGTCTAACCATTCTTCATAAAATTCCTTGTCATAACTTTCCGCAAGAGAAAGCAAGATTCCTTGAATTTCATTTAAGGACATGTCCGCCCTAGCCATCTCATTGATCATATCTGGATGAGAAGGGTCTTTCTTATAGAACCCAATTTGGGATTTAACCAAACCTAAGTCCTTATTCAATTCATTTGGAATTGGAACTCCTCTCTTGTGCAATTCTGAAGAAAGGTTAACCATAACCAACCAGGATTGTTCTATAGGCAATGTACTCATAAATGTCCTTCCAATATTTTTAAGGTAGTAACATTAACTTTTGCATCTGCTTCTCTTAACTCTCTTTTGATTTCATTAAGATTATTGTATTTGTCTAAAAAGAGAACATGATGACTACCGGTACCAGTAATGTCTAAAATAGCGATTTCATCTTGATCATCAATTTCATCTCTACCTTCAATAGCCGCTTTAAATTGCACATAAGGACCGTATTCTTCAGGAAGGTCTTTAAATTTAAATATTCCACCTAAAATTGCAATAAACATATTATTTCTCCAAATTCTTAATTTATTAAAATCATCTAGCAAAACCAGTAAGCATACCAGCAAAACTAGTTTAATTATTATCCAAATCTCATATAATTTTTATATTATTAAATTATATGAATATATTTTTAGTTATAGTAATTAATATAGTTTATTATTATACTAATAATTTTTATACAATGTAATAATTCAATTTTATTAAATCAGTTTAGTAATATACAAATTATTTTTAATCATGCAAGAAATGAAAGATCGAAAAATAGCAAACTTAATAATTAGTAACTATGCGAACTAAAAAAAATTTTTTAAAAAAAAGAAAAGATAAGTAGAGTAATCTACTTATTCAATTTTTTCTAATACAGGAGCTGCGTCGATTAATTGTGCGTCGAAAGTTAATTCGTCTGCGCTTAATCCCATAGCTAATCCGTATAATTGAGCTAAGTGCATTACAGGGAATGCGAAGTCAGTTCCGTATTTTGCGTTTACTTCAGTTTGACCTACATCGAATTGTAAGTGACAGAATGGACAAACTTCTACAATAGCGTCTACACCAGCTTCAGCCATAGCGTCGAGTTTTTCTTTGGTGTAACTTAAGGTTACGTCAATATCTCTTGCTCTTAAACCTCCACCTGCACCACAGCACATCATTTTGTTTTTGTAAGGTACAGATTTAGCACCGGTGATTTCTACTAATTCATCTAAGATAGTTGGGTTTTCTGCAGATTCTTCAATACCTACTTCTGCGGTAGGTTTTAAGAAGTGACAACCGTAGTGTACTGCAACGTTAATACCTAAATCTTTGGTGAACATTTCAGATAATTTGTCAAGACCTATGTCGTTGTATAAAATTTCTGCAAAGTGTCTTACTTTGGTTTCACCTTTGTATTGTTTGTCAGTGGTTTCAGCTAAGATAGCGTTAATTTCGTCTTTTTTAGCTGGGTTTTCTTTTAATAAGTGGTCACATTCACGTAAGGAACCGAAACATCCGTTACATTCGGTCATGATGTCTGCACCCATTTCTTCTGCAATAGCGAGGTTACGTGCTGCAATAGTTGCCCAGGTGGTTTGGTCAAAGGATCCGAATACACCAGGTGCAGGACAACAGGAAGCTCCTTCCATGTCTTTTAATTCAATGTCTAATTTATCGAATAAGATTCTGGTTGCTTTTTCGATACCAGGGTAACGGTTGTTCATAATACAACCTAAGAAATATGCAATCTCCATAATAATAACTCCTTCAATATGTTTATTCTAATTCTCCAGTTTCCATGTTGAAACCGATTAATTTATCAAATTCACATGCTGCACAGATTTTTTGGACTTCTTCTAAAGCTTCAGGGAAAGAATGTACTGTTGGAGGTAATTCGTCAAGTCCAATAGCTTTTCTTAAGTCTTTGGTTTTGTCGTTGATTGGTACACCGTGACCAAATTTAATTACGAATGAACCAGTTGCTTTGTGTGCGTCTGCCATGTATCCAGCTTTAGCTGCTTCGTTACGTGCCATTTTGATGATGTCTACGATTTTTACACTTCTAGGACATCTTTCTTGGCAGGTGTAACAGGTGGTACACATCCATAATGCAGGATCAGATACTACTTCCTCTCTGAGTCCTAATAAACATTTTCTTACAATTTGTCTTACTTTGTAAGGAGTTCTTCTACCAGAAGGACATCCTCCACCACAGGTACCACATTGGAAACAGTGGTCTACAGTTTCAATTCCAGCATCAACGAATTTTTGAGTAAATTCTTTATCAATATCATCCATTGAATATATATCATTTTCTTTTAATAAAGTCATATTATCGCTCTCTTCATTTTCTTCTGAAGATTCTTCTTCCGCAACCTCTTCAATAGCTACTTCTAAAGACTCTTCATCTTCTGAAAGTTTATCATCAATTGATTCTTCCGCATTATCTAAAGAAACTTCCTCTTCAGGAACCTCTCCAACTGCTTCTTCAACAGCTTCTTCTTCAACAGGAGCCTCTTCAGCTTCAACTTCTTCTTCAGCTTCAGCTACCTCTTCAGCAGCCTCTTCTTCAGAAATAGTTTCAGAATCAGATTTGGTTTCAATTTCCTCTTCTGAAGATGTCTGTATAGCATCAGCAGCTTCTTCAACAGACTCTGCTTCTTTAGATAAATTCTCTTCTATATCTTTATTTGCCCTACCGATGAGGGATTTAAGAGTATCTAACACAGACATTGAAAAACACACCTAGGACAATCATAGGTTTTCCTCACGTCCTTAATTATAGTTATATTAGAATAGTATATAAAGGTTTTGTAAAATTTTGAAAGTGTAACCTAAAAGATTACACCATTTGATAAAGTTTAGGTTAGCCTTAAATTAGAGAAATAATCGATTAAAATTGAGATAAAAAATTAGAAAAATTTTAAAAAAATAGGGTTTAGTGAAAAAATAATCAAAAAATAGCAGTGCAAAAAAATAGAATTTATTAAAAAATATTGAAAAAAAGTAAAATAAAAAAAATATTAGATGTCTAAGATAAGACATCCACTGAATTGTCGGAAAGCTTTTTCAAAGTTCTTGCAAAAGCAACCAGCTCATCTGTAGGAATGTCCCCGATAGTTGCATCTTTCCATTGATCGAATATGTCAAGCAAAATTTGGCAAGTCTTTTTTCCATCTTCAGTCAACAATAATATTTTTTTGGTATTGTTTTCAGCATCAATGGTTTTAGTGATTAATCCTTTAATCAATAAGTTTTTAGTGATTTTGCTAATGTTAGCTTCAGTCACATGGAATTGCCTTACCAAATCTATTTGATTAAGACCTTCATTTGTATAAATTTCCATAAGAATTGGTATTTCACCAATGTTAATATCTAAATTTTCCATGTTTTTTCTAAAAAACATTTCATAGCTTTTCAATAAGTTCATTAAGTAGTTTACGTGTTCTGGAATCATGGTCTCATTTTCATTCATAAAAATCCCCCCTTACTAAGGGAATCATTTGTAGTTAGCATATAATTTTACATATTAAAGATAGTATATTTCTTAATATATAAAAAGTTTACTTCAGTTAAGTTAATTAAGTATTTTTCTAAACATTGTTATATAAATTTTAAAGATTTTTAAATGCACTAATAACTGCTAAAATAATTAAGAAATAGATGAAACTTGCAAAAACATTAATTATAAAAAGGAATAGATAATTAATTGAATCATTAAAAATAAGGAATTACAGATAAAATGAAACAATTTGAAATCAAAAGCCATGACGGTCCTGGAAGATATGGGAAGCTTGGAGATTTGGAAACTCCAACAATAATCAATAAGGATGACTTTTCCATAGCTGATGATGAATCCTCAGCTTATGATGTTGAAAAGGAAATTGCAGAGTGGAGCGTTAATCAAACCATTGAAAAAGCAAGCCTTGTTGAAGACAAGGAAATAGCAGTTATCCAAGGAAGCAAGTACATCGACTTGCGTATCAAATGCCTTAAGGAACTTGAAGAACTCGGATACAATGGATTCATTATAGCGAATGCAGATGATCTTCTTCTTCATCCAAGGGATTTGGTTGACTTGATTGTTGCACTTAGGCAAAACATGAAAGCATCCAGCTACTTGATATTCCCATTTGCTGAAGCACAATTCATTCCTCTTCTTGCATATATGGGAGTTGATGCATTCTTCGAGGACATTGGAGAATATTACAGTTATATCAATGTGCTTATGAGTCCAACTAAAAATTACGATTTAGAGACCTACAATCTTTATGAAATGAGTAGGGAAGAGATTGAAGCATACAATAGGAACACCATCGACTTCGTGCTTAGGGAAGTTAGGGAACACATGAAAAACAGCAGCTTGAGAAACCTAGTGGAAGAAAGGTCTGCTACAAGCCCACAGTATGCTTCTGCACTAAGAATACTTGATAAGAATTACTCTGAGTACTTATTGGAGTATACTCAAGTTTATTAGTAAAATTATTAAAAAAAGAAGATTGAAAATCTTCTTATTTCTATTTTTAAAAAATTATTCATTTACTTCAAATTCAACTACTTCTTTATTGTCATTCACTATTTTTGCAATAGCTTCCTGAGCACTACTCAGTTTTTCATCACATTCCTTGACTAAAATCATAGCTTTCTTAAACTCTTCTATTGCATCATCCAATGAAACTTCACCAGTTTCCAAGTTGTTTACAATTTTTTCCAATTCAGCTAATTTCTCTTCAAAACTAAAATTCTCCTTTTCTTCCACCATCATATCACCTTCGATAATTTTTTTTAATTTTCAATTCTATAATTATAAAACTCTTGTATTTACTTTGCCATCCTTAAATTCTAATTCCAATTCCTCATCTTTCTTCAAATCTTTTGCATAAGAGACTACCTTTCCTTTGGATCTTGCTACCGCATAACCTCTTTGTATAGTCAATAAAGGATTTAAAACCTTTAGCTTATCGATATTCCTTGATAATTTAATTGTTTTCTCATCTAAAATTGACTGAGGATTCCTGAAAACATTAGAACTCTTGACTTTAGATAATCTCATTTGATTTGAATGTATCATTTCCTTTGAAGAAGAGACTAATCTGCCTTTAATGAAGTCCAAATCCATTCCTCTCCTTTCATGAATCATATGAGGATTCTTGAATAAAGGTCTATTTTTTATCCTTTCGAATTTCTCAAGATTATCATTCAATTGCTTGGCCATAACATTGCTTGCCCTTGAATCCAAATCATCCACTTTTGAACTTATTTCCCTAATATCCGGAACAGCAATTTCTGCAGCAGCAGTTGGAGTTGCTGCCCTTATATCCGCAACATAATCGGCAATGGTCCAATCGATTTCGTGACCTACTGCACTTATTACAGGAGTTTCACATGCAAGTATTGCCTTTGCAACAATCCTTTCATTAAATGCCCATAAGTCCTCTATGTTTCCTCCACCTCTTCCTACAATAAGAGTGTCCAGCTCGAATTCATTGTCAGCGACAAATATTTGCCTTACTATATTGTTGGCAGCGAGACTTCCCTGAACAAGAGATGGAAATAGAATGATTTCACATAAAGGCCATCTTCTCTTGATGGTTGTTACAATATCCCTAATGGCGGCTCCAGTTGCAGCAGTGACAACCCCTATCCTTTTAGGAAACTTAGGTATTGGCTTTTTCAAGTCATCCTCAAAATAGCCCTTGCTTTCCAGTTCCTTTTTCAATTGCTCAAATGCAATATGCAATTCGCCCAATCCATCTTCGATAATCCTTTGAGCATAGAGCTGATAGTTTCCACGGGATTTATAGACATCAACATATCCTCTAACCAAAACCTTCATTCCATTTTTAGGTTCAAATTTAAGTTTAGAGGCAAAACCGTAAAACATGACCCCTGGAATAACACTGCCTTCGTCCTTAAGGCTGAAATAGCAATGCCCAGATGAATAACGCTTAAAATTAGATATCTCTCCCCTTACATAGACTTGCTTCAATCTAGAGTCTGAATTGATCAGTTTCCTTATATAGTCTGTAAGCTGAGACACTGAAATATATTCCTCTTCCATTACATAACCCCATATTTTAATACAGAATTTATACATTTGCTCATTTATAAATCTTTGCCATTTTATAAGATTTTCCTAATCATGGCACATCATTATAAAATCAAAATATGATTAAAAAAAATAAAAAAATAAAAGCAATTAAACATGGGAAATATCAGTGAAATTTGATATTTCACTATTAAATGTTGCTAAATTATCCAAGGACAAATCATGAATATCATCATGCCCAGTAATTCTTGCAAATGTCTTAATTTCCTCCAATGAAACATTCAAATAGTTATATACTCTTTTAGAAGCCAAATCAATGTCCAGCCTCTTTCTTAAGTCCTTATTTTGAGTGGCAATGCCTACAGGACAATTGCCACTGCCACAAATACGATACTGCTGACATCCTGCGGCCATCAATGCAGCTGTTGCAACGGCTATTGCATCAGCACCTAAGGATAATGCCTTTGCAAAGTCAGAGGATACCCTCAAGCCACCTGTAATTACCAAATCAATGCCAATACCATTTTCATCCAAATATTTCCTTGCTCTGGATAATGCATATACTGTTGGAACTGAACTTGCATCACGTATGATCTTAGGGCTTGCACCTGTTGCCCCTCCTCTGCCATCAATAGTAATGAAGTCAGGCTCAGCAAAGCATATGAATTCCAAATCCTCTTCAATCCTACCTGCTGCAATTTTAACACCTATAGGCCTTCCATCAGATTCTTCACGCAAATAGGTTATAAGATTTTTCAAATCATCTTTAGATTTGATCTCATCATATAATGATGGGCTTATAATATCCTCACCCATAGGTTTTCCCCTGATTTCCGCTATCTCTTCAGTAATCTTTTCAGCAGGCAAATGTCCTCCCATACCAGGTTTGGTTCCCTGCCCTATTTTAATTTCAATTGCATCACAATTCAATAAGTTCTCTTTTGTTAAGCTATAATGGTTCGGAACATATTCAAAAATATACTTATAACTGCTATCCATCTCATCAGCCAATATTCCCCCTTCACCACTGCACATGGCAGTCTTGGCCATTGCGCTTCCTTTGGCAAGAGCTATCTTAGTTTCATAAGACAAAGCTCCGAATGACATGTGAGAAATGTAAATGGGACTTTCAAGAACCATTGGCTTTTTGGCATTTTTACCAATGACTGTTCTTGTCTTGACTTCCGCATGCTCATCCAAAGGGAATGGATTGAGCTGATTTGCAATAATGAGCATATCATCCCAATCAGGCATAGGAAGTTGAGTTGCCATTGCCCCTATTATGGAATTTCCAGTCACAGCCATTTCATGAATATCAGACATGTGAGGAATTGAATCATCAAGACGTGCGGTTTCTTTAGGATATTCCAAACTAGAAACTGAATCCCCACCATTCTTGTGATTCCCAGAACCTTCAACAACTTCACCTGTAAATTCAGCATTATAATCCCCAGAACCTTCAACAACCTTACTGAATACATTAGCTGGATGCTTACAAACAGGACATCTTTCAAGTTCACTGAAAGACTTGTTTTCCTTTTCTTCATCAAATACATGTCCACAGATACTACATTTATATATTGCCATAGAAAAACCTCCAATGGTTTTTAACTAATTCTGTTAATCAATTTGATTTCAATCAGTTAAGTTTAATGTGCTTATCTTATAGATATTTTTTTAATGATATAATAAGTTTGTTAAAATGAGATTATGTATCTGAAGAAAGTTAAAAATGCTTAAAAAAAGTTAAAAATAGTAAACTATTTAAAAATTGTTAAATGAATTCAAAATTGAATTCAAATAACTGTTTCAGCCATAAAAATTAAATGGAGGTCTAATTCTTAGAGAAATAAACTCTCACTATTATAATATTGCTTTTTTTGATATATAAAGTTTTCTTAAAAGAATAATTTTTTCTAAATTAAATGGGATAAAAAGCCACCTGACGCTAAAATTATAAAGCATAAGTTTTTTTAAAAAATTCAACTATCTGATGCATTTATGCTAAGAAAAGTAAAATGATTTTTATGACTTCTGTGAAGAAATCAAAAACCAATTTATAATCTAGTTCCATTGCACCACCCCCCATTAAATTTTATGACTGAAACTAATTTTATGAGGTGGCAAAAACCCAAAAATAGTTTTATTTGAACCCATTTATAAAATTAACGAATTTAAAACAAGTATTTTTCAAAATAAAGACAATTTAATAATTAGATTGTAAAAATAAGTTATTTAATAAAATTATAATGTGATTGAAAAATTAAAATAAAAAAAGTTATTTTACAAAAATATTTAAAAATTCAATATTCTCTTCATCAATATGGTTTTCTATTGATTCTAAAATATTGTCAACAGTCCCATCAAAAATGGCATAGGAAAGTGGCATGTGCTCATAATCCCAATAATCAGATCTTTGTAAAAATGTCAATAAGCTTAAGGCTTCAAGCAAGTCCAAATCCTTTTTCGAAAGTATTTTCTCCCAATCTGCCTTAAGCTCCACATCATACTTTTCCTTAAGCAGATTCACATATTCATTATAGTCTTCAATAGCCAATTTGTATTTGAATAGAATATTTACAAGAAGGTAATTCAATCCATCCAAATCATAGTCCTTGCTTAAAACTTCCTTCTTGAAGTCATATTCCAAAATGTATTTTTCTTCCAAGTCATTTTCCTGCGCTATTTTTTCTAAAAATGAGAGATACTCATCATTGTATGAATCATAATACTCTTTAAGATAGGCTCTGAATTTGACCAATTCATTTAACCTCTCTTCCCATGACAGGTTTTCCTCTGGAATCTGTAGAATCTCATTTGCTATCTTGTAAAAATCATTCATTTTATGACCCTGAAATTTGACATGAAATAATTGAAATAATGATTAATTAAATAATATTTTTAAGTAAAATTGTTATGTTTAATTAAGAAAATATTTAATTTAATTAATATTAATATTTTTTCTTAATTAAATCCAATAGGCAATCTCCCTATATCAACACTTCAAAAAACTCTTTATTCAAGTAATTTATATGTGTGATCAACTGTCTTCTTTTCATTTGAAGCAGCTTATGATTGTACATCAAATCATCATATCTTTCCTTATCGTACTCCTTTCCCATATCCTTATTGCATTGAAGTTTCCAGATTTCCTTGAATTGCTTGCTCATTTGATCCTTAATGCTTTGAAGCTGTAAGGTAGCTTCATTGATTTCTGAAGTTAATTCATCTATTCTTCCCATAAAAAGCCTCCTAAATAAATTAACCCATTTAAAAAAAGTTAACCATATGTAAATTAATGTTGGATTTAATTGCTTATAAATAAAAAACAAGAGCATGTGGAAAGTAATGTTCTAATCAAAATTTTTCAAAAGGGATTAACTCTAAGCATTTTGAATCCAATGCTCTTTAAAAAAAGTTTGCAATGATATAAAAGTAAAAAAAGAAAAAATTTAAAAAAGAATTATTTAGATTTGCATAACTGGGCAATCTTGGCTTTAGGCAAACCTGTGGCTCTAGAAGTGTCTTCCAATGAAAAACCTTCCTTAATCATATTAACAGCAATGATATCAATACCTTGCTCAATACCCTGCTCAATACCCTGCTCAATACCCTGCTCAATACCTTCATTCACTAATCTTTCATAAAGCTTTTGAGCGCCAGGAGTCAAAACAACCATATCAGAACCTCCATAACTATTTTCAACTTCCTTATAACACCATTTATTGGCATAAATCAATACAATCTTGATCATATCCTCATATTCCTCATGAGAAATATCCTTTATTCCATAAAAATTATTCAAAAGCACATTTATGGCTTCAGCCTTATTCTTTGAATCCATCATTGGACTTGCTAAAAACAAAGCCTTTTCCTTATCTGACAACCTAAACTTGTTTCTTATTTTATATAAACTATTATTTAAAGTTTGTTTTTGATTTAAAGCCTTTAACGATATGATAAGCATAGTAAACTCTTCACAGGGACCCACCCTATGTCTGAAAAGTTTGTGCTTAGTGTGAACCGTGCTGAAAACAACCATCCTCACATCTTTCTTATGCTTAAAATGCAAATTGGCCTGATATTCGTAAAACACTGTTTTTCTTTTATAATCCAATCTTGATGACTGGAACTCAAGGCCAATGACCAAATCCTCGAAAGTGTCAAAGGGACAGTCCGGAATAAATCTTTTTCCATCTTTTGTGAAAAATTCACTCTCCAGTTTCTGCTTGAAATTGAATCTGAATAAATCGCTTTTCATTAAATCATCAGGACATGCATTAAGAATCTCTTGGGGAAAAGTGTTCCAAAATGCCTTTGGATAAAAGTCCATAATCAGCTCTGGAAAGTTTTCTGCAATCACATCATTGACAATGTCCAATATCCCTTGAGGATAGGTGTCAAAGATATTCTTGAAAATGCAATCATAAATATGAAATACTGCCTTAACACCTCCAACAAATTATTGTTTAATCTTAATTTGTTGAAACAAGTATTTAAATTAGTTAGTTTAATTTAATTATAATTTTACAGTCTTATTTTAATATTTCAAGCCCATACAATATTTTAATAAAATTATAAAATTATAAAAAAAATGAAAAAAAGTGTTTCCACTTCATAAAATAGTCAGATATTATAAAATTATAAAAAAGTGTTTCCTTCATAAAATAGTCAGATATTATAAAATTATAAAAAAGTGAAAAATGTTATAACATTAAAAAAAAAAAAAAAAATAGTGAAACAGTCAATATCTGACTGTGCTGATCATGCGAGCCATTGTTTCATTGTCCTTGCATACAATGATTACATTGTCATTTGTGTTCTCTGGAGAGAAGAATGCAATGTAATTACTGTCCTTGCTATTGTACCATACAGTATAGTTGGACAAGCTAATCTGCTCAGCCCCCAGCTTATAGGCTTCCTGTGTATATAGATATTGGGAACCGTCTCCTATCAGGTCCATTGTAGACTCATTTCCCATATTGAATGATGTGATTTCAATATTGTTTTGGGAATCATTCACAATATGCATATGCGGACTTACTTGTGTCTTTGTCACATTGTCAGATATTGGAACATCCAGTGAAAATGTGTCTGTTATGTTTACGGTATGATATAATATTTGATCTTCTCTAGCTTGATTATATGCACCAATAGCTAGAAGAGCTATAATTATGAGTGTGAGAATTATTATAATTATGTCTTTCCTATCCATTATCCTTCACCATACCAATATTCATATAAGTCAGCTCCACAAAGAGGACAAACAATTTCAGCGCTATCTACAAGTGCTCCACAAAAGGGACAATCCTCATCGAAGGAACTCAAATCCGCTCCACAATGAGGGCAGATCAAGTCTCCACCCGTTACATTTTCTCCACAAAATGGACATTTAATTTTATCATCCCCGTATTTTACTTATACATACTCACATATAAAAGTTAGGGATGATAGATTTTATTAAACAATAAATATAAAGTATAATTAAAGGGAGTGAAATTATGACTAATGAATTGACTTTATCCAAATCCAAAATCAACACATTCATCGAATGTCCTCGTAAATTCAAATATAGATACATTGATGAGATAACTGAAGAAGCAAATGAATACATGCTCCTTGGAACAGAAGTTCATGAAATAGCTGAAGAGATAGCTGGATAATTGATGGATGGAAACGAGATTGATGATGTTTTCCTAAACCTGGAATATGATGAGAAACTTGAAGACCATATACGTGGATTGGAGAAATTCTTCCATGACATCCATTCAAATGGTTATGAAATCTTTAGCGTTGAGGAGTACACTGTTGATGATAAGAGCAATATGAATAGAATCGTTGATGTAGTCATAAAGAATAGTAAGGATGAACTTATAATCTTTGATTATAAGACAGGAAAGCCAAGGAATATTGATAAATACAAATTGGAATTGTGTGTTTATAAGATATTGCTGGAATCCAAGTATCAGGACCTTAATGTTGTCTCTGCAGGAATTTACTTTACAAGTTCTGCAGCATATAGAATAGCTAATTTTGGTTCTCATAGTGGGGATTACTTTAAGTTACAGTCAAAAGAGGATATTGGTGATGGTGACTTTGATTATGTGGATGCTGTAGTTGATAATTTGTATGAGACAATTGATAGGAATTATTTCAAGAAAGAAAAAGGATTTTTATGCAGATATTGTTTTTATAAAGATATGTGTGATAGAGATTTTGGTTAAATATTTAAAAAAAAAAGAAAAAGTAATGAAAAGAATTAAAATACCCACTCTTCATCTTCAGGAGCACTTACTTTCTTTCCATTTTCATCATAATAATATTTAGTCCCATCGCTTTTATGGTGAATGTAGACATGGGCATCTTCACCTGCCTTATCAGACAAGTCCAAATCTTCAACCCATTCATCAGAACCATTGCTAGAACCGCTACTGGAGCTAGATGAAGCTGAATGCTTGGCTTCAGAAATTGATTTTGCAGTTACAGTACCATTTCCAAGAGCCACCTGTGTGCTGTCATCAGTCTTTAGGCTAATGTCTGCACTATCCAGCTTATTGCCATCATCATCATAAAGGGTTATGATGGCACGGTCAGGATATAATTTAAAGGCATCTTCACTCTCACAAATGATGTCCCCATTTAAATCAACAGTTTCCCTGCTTTCATCTCCATTATTCAAATCAGTTCCATCACGACTGTATTTGATGCTTACAGTGACGTTTTCACCTGAATGATTGGAACCTACATTAATGGTACACACTGTTTTTGCATCAAGGGAATGGCCTGTAGTGAACGTGGTGTTGACAATATGCATGGGTTCCTTTTCATTTAAGAAATCCCCATTCAAATAAAGCATGGTGCCAGCAATGGCTGCAATGCATAAGATAGCTGCAATAGCTATTATGATAATATTTCTTTTAGATTTAGGTTCGCTTTCAAATATTGAAGAGCTCTGAACTTCAAGGGCAGCACCGCATTTCTTGCAAAATTTTGCCCCTTCTCCATTTTCTTCTCCACAATCAGGACAAACAATACTCAAATAGATCATCTCCAATAAAATCATATATGGCGAAAATCACCCCATTTAAGCCAAATTAACCTCTTGAACATAGAATGGATCCTCATTAAGGTCGTTTTTCAGGGAAATCTGTGCCTTGTAAGGTTTTTCCTCTTTCATATAAATTGCATCAAACTGATAGGTTTTGCCCGCTTCAACAGATGAATCCATAAGGGCATAAGTTGTATCCAAAACCTTGCCGTTTGCATCCATGAACTCCACTTCCATGGAGACATAATCCAAACTGACATCAAAGTAGATATCTCCCTTAATGGAACCGTCATAATAACCATAGGACTGTGTGATGGTGTTTTGAACATTGCTGATGGTTACCTGATCTGCAAGTTGGCTTTGGTTATAATCACCAACTCCCACCATCAATAATGCAACCAAAAGCATTAGAATAACTGTAAATGCAGGTATAATCAATAGAACCTTATTATCCACATTATATTTTTTAGTTAAGAAAATGGATAATATTCCTGCAATAATAAATATGATGCATCCAATCAATGCCATATTTCCAATTAGGAATGTCATCAATATGCCTGTTATTATAAATTGAATTCCTGCAATAAGATATTCCTTTTTGAATTTGAATAGATATATGCCTAAACAGCCTCCCACAACAGCAATGACCATTTCAGTCATAATGTTTATCCATCCAAACAACATTGGGCAGCTTAAACCTTCCGCAAGTCCAACTATTACTCCAATAATTCCTAAAACCAAAGGAATTAGGATTAATTTATTATCTGCATCAGCAGATTCTGTTTTCAAATCTTTAGCATGTTCCAAATCCAAATCTCCATCCTCTTTGATTTTAGAACCGCAACCTTTACAAAATTGATCTCCTTCATCAATTTCCTTTCCACAATTAGGGCAAAAAGCCATTTAATACCTCCTTAGTAATCATCTTCATAATTATCATAATCTTCATCAAGATAATCATCATAATTGTAGTCATAATCGTAATCTTCTTCATAAGTGTCATCATATGTATCTTCAAATGTATCATCATATGTGTCATCGTAGGTATCTGAATCATTTAAACTAGCATCATCTTCATCTTCTGAATCATCATTTGAGCTTGCAACAGTAACTGGAGCTACCGTTTCATTATCAGAATCGTTTATAGAACTGGCATTTATTACAGATTTTTCATTAGAATGATCAGTTGCTAAAGCTAAACCTGCAAATGCAACTATAAATGCTAGTATGATTATTAAAATAAGTGCTATAAGATGTTTATTCTCAATAATCTCACCTCCCTATTAAACCTTAAGTTAATATTTATTAATTTAAGTATATAATTTTTAATAAAAAAAAGGGGAAAAATTAAAAAAAGGACTGTAAAATTTATAGACTTTATTAATTTCATTAAATTTTTTTAATAAATATAATTTTGATTTTATAAACCAAAACTTTTTTACAGTCTTAAAAAGAAAAAAAAGAAAAAAATTGCTAATATGAAAACCTCATATTAGGATCAGGATATTTGGAACGGATTTCATTAGTCAAATCCTGAGCGTCTTCACCACTGAACAACTTTAAAAGATATACCAAAGATTCTTCCTTTGATATTTTTAAATTTGGGTACTTTAAATCATCATAGGATTGGCCAAACTTATCTTTTAATTCATCGATGCTTAAACTTAATGAATGAAGCAAATCAATTAGCTCATTTGAATATGTTTTGCCTATATATCCGTATGCAGGTTCTGACTGATTTGTATAATCATTGAAATTGTTGATGCCTGCAATGAACAATTTAAAGTCATTGTCCAAGACTTTTAAATCAATTCCACTATCTTTGTAAACCCTGGCCAATACCATGAAATTATATCTATATTCTGCCCATTTCTTCTTATCAACCAATTCATTTCCTCTCTTTTCCAAATAATCAATGAGAAGCTTATGAATATTCTCTTCACTTAAGTCATCCACACCTACAAATATGGAATCATATTCATCTACTTCCAAATGAGTCCTGATTGGACTTGATTTATCATAGTATAATACATATTTATTATTTTCAATAAATTCCAGACCATTATCAGTAACTGACAAGACCTTTTTAGGGAATGCCTTCTTAAGCTCATCTTCTGATAAGTTTTCACCCAATCTTTCAATGAGTTCCGCTTTAGTTCCTGAGACCATCAGGTCATGCTCCTTAAGAAGTTTCTTCAAGTCCTTTACTGTAGCGCTTTTAGCAGCTATCAATGGGCTTCCCTCACCAATAAACTCATCTTCCTTAGCTTGCTTTTTAATTTTAACCAAGTTTGAATCATAATTTGCTTGATAATAATTCGCATTGATTGACTTGTTTGGATTCTTATTGATTTCACTCAAATATAAAACAAGTGCAAACTTAAATTTAGGACTATACTTTGAGGACACCTTCTTGCTGTAAAGCTTTTCCAATACACTTAGTTCATCTGTAGTTGAATTAGTCTCTTCATTGTATTTTTGCACTAATTCACTTAGTTCATCAGCAGTTGATTTGGATTCAGCCTCCCTTTTTGGAGAGATTTCAGATTTTTGACTATCTATTTCAAACAATGCCTGACGGACTTCACATCCGCAACGGAAGCAGTATTTGTCATATTGGAGAATTTTTGCATGACATTTAGGACATTCCTTTAGGTTGTGGTCCTGATTAAGCAGGAATTTCATTTCTTTAACCCTATCATCCTTAGCCATATTTTCCAAAGAGTCAGCAGTTAAAACTTCTATTTCATCTGAATTATTCTTTACTTTATTGCCTGAACTGCGTTTATTATCACCCATATATCTTGGGTTTTTAGTGTGATCAGCACTGCTGGAAGCCCTCACAGGCTTAGACTTTCCATTATCACCCATATACCTAGGATTTCGAGTGTGATCAGCACTGCTGGAAGCCCTCACAGGCTTAGATTTCCTATTATCTCCAGTAAACCTTGGATTTTTAGTTAAATCTTCATGACTGGATTTGAATCCTAACTTTTCACTTTTCTTTTGCTCTATCAAATAATTGAGCCTTGTCTCAATCCCTTCAGCCTTAACTTCACCTCGTTTAATGCTTTCCTTAATTTCCCTTTGAATTTCAGTACCATCAGCAGCAGTCAAACCTGCTTTTTTCAATCTGTCTAAAAAAGAACTGTTTAATAAAAAGCCACCGGTTAACTCTTTCAATTTTTTCTCAGCAGGATCTTTACGAAATAAACCCATATTAAACCCCCTCATAATCCTTTGTTCACAATAGTGAACTTCTTCTTAAACTCATCCAATATTTCATCAACATCCACTTCTTGAGCAGTTTCAAAGGAAGAAACCAACATAATATTAATCAAAGAAGCTTTTACTTGGTGAGGCAATGTTTCTTTTGTTTCCATTACTATTTGATCATATTGTGGAGGGAAATTGAAGTCCTTCTTGTATTGGGCCTTAATCTCTTCCCTCAATTGGGGAGTTATGAACATTTCCAATAATTCTATGATGTCTTCTGCCAATGAATTTCCAAAAACAAGCTGTGTTTGCACCATTTTCCTATCTTCTTCCTTTTCAGGATTAAAGGATTGACTTAGAACATTATTGAAGGAACCAAAATTTTGATATCCGTGAGGCACAAATCTGCCTTCCACAGTATGTGCACAGTATTCATCCATAAGAACAGCTGTTGGAGATCCAAGAAGAACCAGCCATATAAAGGCTTCCAAAACTTCTGACTTTTTGACTTCAAGCAAATACATTGCAACCTGTTCAAATATTTCGGCAACTATATGGTGTGTCAGTTCGTGTATTAAAGTAGATATTTGATTTGCCTTATCCAATCTGTCATCAATATTGATTAGATTAAATGAATAGCTGCCCAATTCAGCACCACGAGACTTATAGCTGATTTTTGCAAAAGCCTGTGTAATGAGTTTTATTTTGGATAATATGTCCATACTTTGTTGTTTTTCAATTGGAATATCTTTTAATAGCTTTTCATAATTTGCTTTTCCTTCATCTTTAATGTTTTCAATAATTGTATTGTATGCATTTACACTAAAAGACAATTCATCCAGCACTTTTTTGTTTTCATTTGTGAATAATTGATCAAAATTGTAAAATGTTTGTATATTAAAGTATTCTGGTTTGATTAGTGTAGATCCACACTTGTTGCAAAATGTATTTATTTCTTCATTTTTATTTCCACATTCTGAACAGTAAGACATGTAATCCCCTTTTATGTTTGTTTGGTTATAGTTTGTTTTTTATTAGATAAATTTTTTTCTTAAATCTTAACATAAAACTAATAAACCATATCATTTCAGAATGATTGAAAAAAGGAAAAATTAAGTTTGTTTTTAAAGAAACATTAAATTTATATCAATTTTTTTTAAGAGAATTTGGATTATATTTAATCGGGATGAACCTCAATTAAGATTTAAAGATTTTAATGAATGTTGGGATACAAAAAAACTTGATAGTCTATTGGAGGTTTGTTATGGAAAAGATTATAAACATTTAAATGAAGGAAATTTTCCTGTTTTAGGAACTGGGGGAGTTATGGGTTATGTTGATGAGTATTTATATTCAGGGGAAAGCATACTAATTGGTCGAAAGGGAACAATAGATAAACCAAAATATATTAATGGCCCTTTTTGGACTGTAGATACATTATTCTATACAAAAATTAAAGAGGGCAACCCTAAATTTATTTTTTATCAATTAAATAAGATTAATTGGTTAAAATATAATGAAGCTTCAGGAGTTCCAAGTTTAAGTGCAAATAATATTAAAAATATTAAGATAAAAATCCCCTCCCTTGAAGAACAAAAAAAGATTGCAAGTTTTTTATCTGCAATTGATAAAAAAATTGAGTTATTGGAAAAGAAATTAGTTCTGTATCAAAAACATGAAAAATTTATAAAAAATGATTATTTTGATAATTTACAAACAGAAAATATCATTAAATTTAAAGAAATAATCAAGAAAGGTAAAGCAGGAGGAACACCAAAATCTACTAATAAAGAATATTATGGTGGTGAAATTCCTTTTTTAAGTATTAATGATATGACTTCACAAGGGAAATACATTACAAAAACAGAAAAATCAATTACGGAAAAAGGTTTAGATAATTCAAGTGCATGGATTGTTCCAAAAAATTCATTATTGTACTCAATTTATGCTTCCATAGGTTTTGTTTCAATCAATAAAATTGATTTAACAACAAGTCAGGCTATTTATGGAATAATCCTTAAAGAAAATGTTAATCAAGATTTTGTTTATCATTATTTAAAAGATTTTAAACGTTATATTCACAAATATATTGAAACAGGAACTCAAGGAAATTTAAATTCCAAAATTGTGCAGAATATAGAAATTAAATTACCTTTTTCAGAAGAACAAAATTATTATTCAAATCTTTTCAATATATTAGACTACAAAATAGAAGTTGCAGAAACTGAAATTCATAAATTAAAGATATTTAAAAAAGGCTTACTTCAAAAAATGTTTGTTTAAATTTAGAAAAAATTTAATTAAAGTAAAAAATTTTTTTATCCTTTATTAAATTTGACAACTCCAATAAACTATCATTACATTGTTCTAATAATGTTTTAAAGTTTGTTCTTAAATCTTCATTAGGAAAATCTTTTACATTATGAGCAACAATTTTGCTCCTATATTTTTTTAATTCTCTTAATGGTTGAATAATTTTTTTAATAGTCATTTCATCAATATGTTCTGCTTTTAAACATTTTTCTAATAAGTTTATTGAACCATTTTCTCTTTTATTAAGTATATTAAAAATCTTTTCAATGTGTTTTTTATTTATTTCTTTAGCAGTTAGACATTCATCAATTCTGTTCATTTCTTCATCAGATAATTTTTCAGAAAAATTGTAACAATTTAATCTCTCTGCAATTTTCTTTAAACTTCCTACTTGGAATCCATCAATTAAATTTTTATCTAAAGTTAAAATTTCATTAATCCATTCAGTTTTACTTCCAGAAACAACATAATACAAATCTTTGATATTATGAGGAGTTTTTGATTTAGGTTGCTTCCAAATATCTAACTCTTCATTGTCTAATTGTACTTTGGGAAAATTAATTAATAAGTTTCTTATATTTGTTATAACATCGTTTTCAACCCAAATCCCTAAGTAAATATTTTCATTCATAACTTTACTAATATCGGACTTAGGAGATTCTCTAAAAAAATTCCAATATTCTTTTTCATTATCTTGAAGCAACGAAAAATCTTTTTGTGTCATAACAACTTGATCTCCATTAGAAGATAAGAAAAATTTACTACATAATAATTCTCCATCACACTCTATTTTTCGATTATTTAAAAAATATTCATCTTTAAACTTATATATGATAAGCACATCAGCACTAAAATAAAGTGGCCAATACTTTTCATCAAATTCTTTTATCACTTGATCATAGAAATAAAATGTCATAATATTAATTAAACACATTGATTATATAAACATTTGTTGTAACAGCCCATTTTTAAAATCAACCAAATCTCTCTGTTCTTCTATTATAAAATTTATTTTTTTGTCTAATAATGATAAGAAGTGCCCTATTATCTTTTGTTCATTTAGTTCAGGAATTAAAGAATTATAACTTAAAATATCTTTATTAGAAATGTTTGGTTGTGCACTTGAAGTTGGAATACTATTTAAATACTTTTTAAAGTTTGGGCTATTTATTAATTGATAAATAAAATTAGTATCACAATTTTTACATTTAAATTTAGCTACTCTTTGATTAATAAATGCTTCTTTACTTCCT
Organism: Methanobrevibacter ruminantium; assembly: GCA_004553595.1. Taxonomy (GTDB): domain Archaea; phylum Methanobacteriota; class Methanobacteria; order Methanobacteriales; family Methanobacteriaceae; genus Methanobrevibacter; species Methanobrevibacter ruminantium_A. The sequence goes on from SFKZ01000003.1 coordinate 141,736, forward strand.
TTAACTAGTCCAGATTTTCCAAATGTTGCCCCAGATAAAGCAATAATTATATCTCCCTTAGAAACCATATATTTTTTATTACAATTTTCTTCGGACAAATTTCCTTTAAATTTATCTAAATCTAAATTATTAGGAATATCTCCTATTTTAATAACCATATTTTCTCCATTTGCATTGAATTTATTACTATTGAAATTAAATCCTCCTTGTAATGAAAGGATTTCACCTAATTTTGTTTCTTTTGCATTTGAATAAAAAGAATTTTTTATATTATTACTAAAAAATAAATCTAAATAGTATTCTTTAGTTCTTTGATACATACTAAACTTATTCTGTAAATCTAACAAGAAATTCATATTAAAAAATGAGAATTAATAATGTATTATGTATTATAATAAATTATTCCAAAAATTTTGTAAAGAACGTAATATCAAAGACAGCACAGTAAATGGATATGAAACTACTTTAAAGAAGTATTGTTCATTCCATAATAAGACAATTGAAGAATTAATTGCTGAAGCCATTAAAGAGGAAGAAAAAAGAATTCCACTTAAAGAAAGAAAAATAAAAAATAGGTTGCTTGACTATAGGACTCATTTACTTGAAAGTGATATGTCACCTAATACCTCAAAGACATATTTCTCAAAACTAAAGACATTTTACTTACACTTTGAGATAGAACTACCTCATTTACCTGATGCTAAATACAATAAAATTTATGAAACAAATTATTTGGACTTACCAACTAAAGACCATATAGCTCAAGCAATAGATATTGTCTCAATTGATTTAAAAGCAGTGATTTTATTCATGTCAAGTAGTGGAACTGCAAAGGCGGAAACCCTTTCTCTTACAGTGGAACAATTTGTAAATGGAACAAAAGAATACCACAATGGAGGATCAATAGATGTAATATTAGATACTTTAGAAAAAAGAAGAAATGTAGTTCCTACCTTTTATCTAAAGAGGATTAAAACTGATAAATATTATTATACCTTCTGTTCTCCAGAAGCAAGTCATAGTATTGTGAAGTATTTGAAAACAAGACATAATTTAAAATTGAATGATAAATTATTTGATTTGAGTGGTTCATTACTCAATACTAGATTTCAAGAGATAAATGATAATTTTGAATGGGGGTTTAAGGGAAAATATAGGTTTTTTAGGACTCATACGCTTAGAAAATTTCATGCTTCTAATTTAGGACTTAGTGCAGAATATATAGATTCTCTACAAGGAAGAAGCAAAAATGAAGTTCATGAAACCTATATTAAAACAAATCCCGAAAGATTAAAAGAGTTATATAAGTCTGCAATGAAAAATGTGATGATTTATCAGCATAGAAATATAAAAGAAGTTGAAAAGCAAGAATTCAATATTATAATTAATGTATTTTTATCTGGAAAAGAATATAATATTATTTGAAAATATATTTTATCAGATAATTTTAAATAATATCAAAATAAAATTATTATTACTAAACGCTGAGGTTAAACTTAACCTTATATTTTTAAATAAAGGAAAATTTTTTCCTTTATTTAAATTAATTTAAACTATTTTTCTTATATTTTAAAGATTTAATTGGACTATTTTTTCATTTTTAAGCTAAAATTCTTCTTTTTAAAAATTATTCATTGCTTTACGAATGTCATTTAAAATTGTTATCGGGATAAGAAACATCTTAAAAAAGAACCTTTATTGAGGTTTTCTGAATTTAATAATGAATGGGAATCAATAAAATTAGGTGATTTTTTAGAATTTATACCAACAAATTCATTTTCAAGAGCTAAATTAAATTTAGAAGAGGGATCAATAAAAAACATCCACTATGGAGACATACATACTAAGTTTTCAACAATTGTGGATGTAAGTGAAGAAGAAATTCCATATATCAATTTAGATGTTGATACTTCTAAATTAAAAAAAGAACACTATTGTAAAGAGGGAGATTTAATCATTGCTGATGCTTCTGAAGATTATGAAGATATTGGTAAATCAATTGAACTAATAAATGTTAATATTAGTTTAGTTTCAGGTTTACATACAATATTAGCTAGGGATAAAATTCATAAAACAGCACCAGGATTTAAAGGATATTATTTTTTAACTGAAGATTTAAGAAAGAAAATGAAAATTAATGCAAATGGCATCTCCGTTTTAGGAATTAGTAAAAAGAATATTGCTAATTTTGAAATAAATTTACCCTCTATTGAAGAACAAGAAAAAATTGTGAAATTTCTTTATGCAATTGATAAAAAAATTGAGTTATTGGAAAAGAAATATGAAAATACTTTAAAGATAAAAAATTCAATTGCTCAAAATTTACTAAATGGAACTTATGTTTTTGATAATTCAAAAAATGAATGGGAAGAAGTAAATTTATCTTCAATCTCAAAGAAAGAAAAGAATATGCAGAAAAAAATAGTGGTTTTCCACATGTTACATTATCTAAAGATGGAATTTTACCAAAAACAGACGAATATAATAGAGAATTTTTAGTAAAAGATGAAAATAAAAAATATAAAGTAACACATTTAAACGATATTTGTTATAATCCTGCAAATCTTAAATTTGGAGTAATAACATTAAATAAATTTGGTTCTGCAATTTTTTCACCAATTTATGTTACTTTTGAGGTTTTGAATGCAAATACTGAATTTATAGCGTATAGTTTAATTAGAAATAATTTCATTAATAAAATTAGGAAATATGAAGAAGGGACAGTTTATGAAAGAATGGCTGTTAAACCTTCTGATTTTTTAAAAGGAAAAATACTTATTCCTTCTTTAGAGTATCAGGAAAAAATATCTAATTTCTTAAATCAAATTGATTTAAAAATTGAAAAATATATACAAGAAATAGAATTTATTAAATCATTTAAAAAAGCACTTTTACAAAAAATGTTTGTTTAATGTGAGGGTTGTCATCGTTAGTCTACAACAATGCTTTAATGAAAGTCAAAATAGCAATTATTGTAGTGATCACAATACAAAGAAAGCTTATTTTTTCTTTCATTCTCCCACCATTTTGTAGTTTAACTTCTAAACGCTGAAGTATAAACTATTATTAATTCATCAGTCTTTTTACTTCCAAACATATAATTAACAATTTTATTTTCACCTCTTTCAAAAAAAACATTCAACATCATTTATTGACAACCCTCATTAAGAGTATTTTGGGTTATAAATAAATATTTTTCTTTTTTTAGAGGTTTAAATTATTAAATGATATTAATATTATAATTAAAGAGAAAAATTTAATTAATTTGTAAAATTGACTTGATTTTAAACTTTAACAAAACATCTTTTGAAGCAAATATTTTTTAAATTTATTCATATTATCTATTTCTATTTGCCTCTTTTCGATATTTTTATTAATTATTTCAAAAAATTCACCCATTCTTTTTTGTTCATCAATAGGAGGCAAGATTATTTCTATATTTTTTAAGGCATCTGCACTTAATGTTAGCCGTACACTACCTTCTAATCTTTTTAAAATTTCTAGCTTGAAATAATTACTGTTAATATAATGTTCTAAAAAAATTGAATTGATCTTATTTTCTTCGACTTTAAAAATTATATACATTGGACTAATTATTCCTTGTTCATAATTTTTTAGTCTAGCTATTGATCCAACATTAACTCTAGCCGGATTATATGCAAAATCACCTTTTTCAACTATTTTATATTTGCTTTTATCTTCACTAGCAACTTCCCTATTCTCAAATTGTTCTTCTTGAGTAACAAAACCCAGTTTATTGTTTATAGATAAAACAGGAATTTCTTCATTATTTTTATTTTTCTTTGTTGAAATTTTTATCAAATCGCTTAATTTAGTTTTAATATAATCATTAGGGGTTTTTTGATTATTATTTTTCAAATTAAGATAAAAATATCGGTTTAAAACTTCTTTTTTCCATAAATTTTCATTTTCTAAAATCTTTTCCAATAACTCAATTTTTTTATCAATTGCA
>SFKZ01000158.1 GCA_004553595.1 Methanobrevibacter ruminantium
TGATGTGAACCCTGTTTAGGAGATACAAATAAAAAAGCAGTATATTAAAAAGAGAAAATTATTTTTCTCTTTTTGTGTAAGTTTTTCTCTTTTTCTTAACTTTTGACTTTAATCTTGTTGTATTGTAAAATAATATCCATTCTTCTACAAGTTGAATATATTCTTGTAAAGATGTAATATTATTGTTGTACAAAGTTTCTTTTTTTAGAAGAGCGTGCCAGCTTTCTATAGGAGAATCATCTATTGGAGTTCCTTTTCTAGACATGGATATTTGAATTCCATTTGATTCGCATATTGCTTTGTACTCATAAGATGTATATTGGAACCCTTGATCAGAATGTAGGATTAAACCATTTACATCTTTTTCTTTTGCTATTGCTTCATTTAAAGTATCTATAACTAACTTATTATCATTGTGTTTGGAAATTTTATATGAGACAACATGTCTATCATATAAATCTATAATCGTTGATAAATATGCTCTGACCACTTTAAATATCAAATATGTTACATCGGTATCCCAAACCTTATTAGGAGCATTTGTGTTAAAATTTCTTTTTAATAAATTAGGTTTGACATTATCTTCGATTCTTTCATTTTTATTCTTCTTTTTTGATTTTCTTATGTACTCAGCCATTAAATTATATTTTTTCATTATTCTTAAAACCTTCTTTCCATTCATAACTACACCATATTTTAGGAGTAGACCTTCAACAATCCTACGATATCCATATGTACCTTTAGAATCATCAAAAATTTCTTTAATTATTAAATAATCATAATAATCATGATCTTCCTTGCTTCTATACTTATAATAAGTTTTAGGACTTATATTAAGTACGGCACACATGTTAGTAAGTTTATAATTATTTCTGTATAAATTTATAAATGTCACTTTCTCTCTCGTTGTGCCTTGAGGAAGGCCTGGTATTTTTTTAATATTTCATATCTTTCTTTCCAATCTTCTTTAGTTAAATTTGATTCTTTAGTTCTACCTCTCTTACGATAAATATCATTTTCTAGAGTACCTTGTTTTCTATCTTTTGAAATCCAATTCCAAATTGTTGCTGAACTAATATTGTAATGTTTTGCAACTTGATCTCTACCACCATATTTGCCTGATTTGTATGCTTCAAGTACTTCATTTTTAAACTCTAATGAATATGAAGCAAATTTTTGTCCTTTTGAAGCCATAAAAAATACACCTCCTTTCGGAAGTGTATTATATCACTTTCTTTAAACTGCTTTTTTATTTGTGTCTACTCTAAGGGGTGCAGTTCATAAAATCAATAGCTTTTTTTATGTTGATAAGTAGACAATTAAAATGGAAAAGTGGACAAATTTTCGTCATATGTAACGTTACAAAATTTTTACTAAAATAGGTGCTTTTTCCAAAATTAACATCCCGTTTGCATCAGCCAGCAAAGATTTTATCTAGAAAAATTTTTCTCGTTCATTAACCTTGACCAAATAAATTAAATCATAGTACAATTAAATAGAAAAATAGGAGTGATATTAACCATGGAGAAAGAGAATAAAATTATAATTATAGCTATAGTTTTAGCTTTGGCAGTGTTATTTAGTGGATTAACATATGCATACTTCACATCAGCAACTTCAAGTGAAAGTGGATCAACCATTGTAGCAAAAGGTGGTACCATGAACGTTGTATATGACAATAAGTCTGATAATATCTCTGTATCAAATATCTATCCAAGAGAAGAAGCTTGGGTAACTAAAAAGTTCCAAGTAATAGGAAACAATACAACAGACTTATTAATGTTTTATAAAGTTAAAATGGTAATTGATAACAATGAATTTGGGGTTGATTTAAGTTATACACTTACCGGAACTAATATAGCAAATAGTGGTGCTTTAATTCCAAATGTATCAAGTAATGCATACATTGGAGAGCGTGATGTAACATTTGGAACAGGATATCATGTAAAAGGTACTGGAAATGTCCATGAATATACATTACAGATATTTTTTAAACCAAGAAATACAGGCGATGACAGCAGTAACAATCAAAATTATGGACAAGAAGCCAATTTTGCAGCTCATTTAGTAATGGAAATAGATGGAACATCAACAGAGAAAGCTCCTAAA
>SFKZ01000159.1 GCA_004553595.1 Methanobrevibacter ruminantium
TTTTCACCCATAAACGCCATCATCGGATTAGGAGAACCTTCCTTAACTTTTGAAGGAACACCATTCTGATTTGAACTGCTTATACCTGTGGAAGCAGCATTCAATATCATGGATTTACAAGAAGTAAAGCTAACAACCATAGCTAAACTTACTAATAAAACAATCTGTTTAGAATAAAGTTTCATATCTATAAATATATTGTAAATATTATATTAGGTCAAATATTTACAATATAATGTTGCTGTTTTAAAGCATATTTTACTTGAATTTTGACAATTTTTTTATAAAAATATAGCTATGAAACGAATAGCAATTATTACTGGTGCCAGCTCAGGTATGGGAAGTGAATTTACAAAAGAACTCTTCATGAATAGTGAAAATTACAAATTTGGGAAATTTGATGAAATATGGATTCTTGCAAGACGATCTGACAGACTTAAAAATCTCAAATATGACCTTGAAAAAGCTGCAGAGAATAACTGTTCAAAAGAATACCCTGAAATAACCGCAATTGAAATCGATTTATCAGGAACTAAAGGTGTAACAGCCTTCAATGCTATTTTAAAAACTACAAAGAAAGTAGAATCTAAAAACGGTGGTTTTGAAATCGGACTTCTGGTCAACAATGCAGGGTTCGGAACTTACGGAGAATTTACAGAAACTCCATTAGACAAAGAACTTGAAATGATTGACACAAACTGCTCTACTCTCACAGGCTTGTGTGGACTTGCAATTCCGTTTATGAACGAAAAATCTACAATAATAAATGTTGCTAGTCTTGCAGCATTCCTCCCACTTGGAAATTTTGCAGTATATGCAGCAACAAAAAGCTATGTTCTTTCCTTCTCTGTTGCACTGGCAGCCGAGCTCAAGGATAAAGGCATACATGTTCTTGCCATGTGCCCGGGTTCTGTTTCTACAGAATTTGCAAATGTTGCTTCAAATGGAGCCAGAGCCGCTTCTTCGGTGCAAGATTCACATTTATTCATATCAAGCGGCCTTACAGAAAATAAAGAGAAAAGTCTGCAGTTATTATTTAATCTGCAGGCATTTTTCTATATTTATGGAAGATAGTTTTTATCAATATTCTTTAGGGATTTAAAAAGATGCTCTTTTTTTACGGGATCTCCTTCTGTCAAAGCTTCAAGACGACTTCTTGTCTGCTTTCTGAAACCGTTTTCCACAAATTCGCAGGTGCACGTTTCGCTTATGTACCCTGACTTTTGAGCATGCTCAACAATTGTTGCTTCCTGAACATAACACAAAGGTCGTATAATCGACACAGGATATTTTTCATATTCAAGAAGAGGTGGCATTGTTGTAAGCTCAGCTTTTTCCAGCATATTCATCAATAAAGTTTCAAGCATATCATCCATGTGATGCCCCAATGCAATTTTATTGAATCCATTTTTTATAGCATAATTTAGAAGTTCTGTACGTCGTTGAGTTGAACACCAGTAACAGCTCATTTTATGTCCCATCTTCAACCTTCCAAGCACATCAACCTTTACATTTTTTACCTCAACATTCCATTTTGAAAATAAAGCAGAAAGACAAGGATTAATGCTCTTAGTTATTTCAGTTTCTATATGAACAATTTCGATAGAAAAATTACAGTCGGGACGACGAATACGATTAGAGAAATATTCCACTAAAACTGTAGAATCTTTTCCTCCAGAAGCTGCAATAAGAATTTTGTCACCATCTTTTATTAACTCATAATCAAAAACCGCTTTGTCAATTAAACTGAAAATTAATGGCTGACTCATAATGAGATTTTAAAGTAAATTGACAGTTAAAACAAGATTTGTATAATAAAGCCCATGGATTTAGAGATGTTAAAATTCCGTGCAAACATAATGCAGCGGATAAGAAATTTTTTTATAAAAAAAGGATTTTTGGAACTGGACACACCAGCATTAAGTCGAGACCTGATTCCTGAAACCTGTCTTGAAGTATTTAAAACTGAATATATAAAGCCCTGGTCTGAAGAAAAGGTACCTCTTTACCTTGTTCCTTCCCCAGAGATTTACATTAAAAAAATTATTTCTCAACACAAAACAAATGTTTTTCAACTTTCTAAATGCTATAGAAACATTGAATCTGTAGGAAATATTCATTCACCAGAGTTTACAATGCTTGAATATTACCAGATGAACATAAGTTACATGGATACTGCAGACATTACTGAAGAATTGTTTGATGAACTTCTTCCTCCAAAACCAAAATCAGGAGAAGATCCATTTGCATTCATGCGTCCTCCATTTATGAAGCTTACTATGGATGATGCCTTTTTAAGATATGCAGGTTTTAAACTTTCTGATTGCGACGAAACAGCTGAGCTTGCAAAACATGCAAAAAATCTGGGACTTGAAGAAAGTACAGATAATCCTTTTGAAACATGGCCATGGGATGATTTGTATGAATTAATTCTAGTTTCATGCATTGAACCAAACCTTCCTAAAAATGTTCCTGTCATGCTGATGGACTACCCTGCAAAAGTTCCCTGCCTTGCTCAGGAATTTTATAAAGACGGCATGTTTTGGAAGGAAAGATGGGAACTTTACTGTGGCGGCATTGAACTTTCCAACTGTTACTCCGAAGAAAACAATCCTGAGAAAATCCGTAAATATTTTGAAGCAGAAGGAAAAGAAAAAAACAGTACTGCAAAAATTCCACATAAAATCGATGAAGACTACTGGAAAATTTTCGAAAGCTTTCCTAAATGTTCAGGAAATGCAATGGGTGTTGACCGTTTGATTGCACTTTTAAGTGGCCATAAAACCATAGAAAGCGTCTTGCCATTTTTAATATAACTATTTATAATAATAGAAATAATTTTTTATATTTTAGCTTTTAAATAAATTGTGAGGTTACTTTTATGATTAGAGGCGGCGAAATTAACAAAGGTACAGTTCTTATTATTAAGAACGCTCGCAGGTATTCAAAACTCCTGATACATTCGAAGATGCTACTGTAGATACAATCAATGCTCAGTACATTTACTCAGAACCAGATGCTTATGTATTCCAGAATGCAGAAACATTTGATCAGATTATGGTTCCAACAGAATTGAACCCAGATCTTAAGTACTATCTTCGTGATGACATCGAATACCAGATCGTTATCTGGGACGGAAACCCTATCGATGTTAAAGTTCCACAGAAAATGACATTCATCGTTGCTGAAAGTGAAAACTATATC
>SFKZ01000160.1 GCA_004553595.1 Methanobrevibacter ruminantium
ATAGTTAATCCATGGATAAGGTGTTTTTGGAGTTGTGATAACGTATTCACGTCTCTCATCGTCAAAGTGACCGAATTTCATAAATATCTCCTTTTAAGGCTTTTTATTTATTTAGATATAAGAATTTTTCTTATTTCCAATAAATCTAGTTAGTTTATAATATCACCTAACTGAATATTTGTAAATGAAATATTTCATTTTAAGTGATTTTTTTCAATTTTAACTATAAAGCCTTTCTGTAAATTTGCAAGATTATTCTATCTATTTGCAGTCAATTATAAACTTTCCCTCAGTTAAAAAATTCACTATAATAAAAACATGAAGAAAAAATTTAATCCCCTTTTACTAATTGTAAGCCTTGTTATCATTTTATCAGCAGGCTATCTTTTATATGATAATTTTTTTAGAGTAAAATTCGAAGAAATCCCATACAGCGTTTTCTACAAAAATGTACAGGATGGATATAAATATCAGAATGTTACAATTACAGAAAACAATATAAAATTTACAGATCCAATTAACAATATCACATTCATTACCCAGAATCCTCACTCACCTTTTCTTGAAGAGGAACTTCTTAAAAAAGGAATTTCTGTTACAATCGAAAAAAACTTCACAGATATCCTTTCAATAGTATTTGACATTCTCTTCTACGGAATTTTCTTTACAGCAATTATTTTCGTATTTAAGAAATTCATTTCACCAAATACTTTTAAAGTGCAGCATAATACTGGAGTCAAATTCGATGATGTTGTAGGTATGGAAACATTAAAGCAGGATATGACACAGATAATTCACATAATGAAAAATCCAGTGGAATACGCAAAACGCGGTATTCGAATGCCTAAAGGTATTCTTCTTGAAGGCGCTCCTGGAAACGGCAAAACCTTATTTGCAAAGGCACTTGCTGGTGAAGCAAAAGTAAATTTTATTCCTGCAAAAGCAACAGATTTTGAAAGTATGTTCATGGCAATCGGGCCAATGAAAGTTAAGCTTCTTTTTAAGAAGGCAAGAAGAAATTATTCAGGAAGTGCAATTGAAACAGAGAACACTAGAATCGTTACAGCCTTGTTAAATGAGCTTGATGGTTTTGAACCAGCTTCAGGAATTTTAGTACTTGCTGCAACAAACAGCATTGAAGCTTTAGATGAAGCTTTAATAAGACCAGGAAGATTTGACAGCAAATTCTCAGTTCCATATCCTGATGATAATGATAGAGTAAAACTCTGTACAATGTACTGCAAAAACAAATCTCCAGATTCCCAGTGTACACCAGAGGTACTTTCAAATCTTTTCAAAGGATTTTCTTGTGCTCGCATTGAAACAGTTTTAAATAAAGCTGCTCTTATCAGCGTCCAGAAAGGAAAAAAAGACTTTTCCCTTCAGGACGTGAACGAAGCTATTAAATCAGTTTAATAAGATAAAAATCAGTTATAATTATTTATATTTCAACTGGAGTCAAAAATGTACGAATCAGGTGAAGATTATCTTGAAGCAATTTTAGTAATAAAAAATAAAAAAGGTTCTGTCCGTTCTGTTGATATTGCAAAACATTTGGGATTTTCAAAACCAAGTGTAAGTCGTGCCATGAGTATTCTAGAAAAAGACGGATACATTGAATTTGGCATTGGAAATATGATCAACCTGACCTCAAAAGGTCAGGAGAAAGCTGAAGATATTTATGAAAGACATCAGCTTCTTACAAAATTCCTTGTTAAGATAACTGGTGTTTCTGAAGATCAGGCAGAAGAAAACGCCTGTCGTGTGGAACATGTAATTGATTCGGACATCGTTCAAGGCATCAAAAGATTTATGTCAAAAAATTAATAAAAGCTATGACGGTCTGTAAAAACAGAAAATTTTTTTTTCCCGCTATTCAATTCCTAACAGCTTTAAGAAAATATTAAAGAATGCAAAGAACAAAGGAATACTTACAAGACATAGGGCATGTGTAAAACAAACCAGAAAGTTTGAAAACACAGTATCACCATCAAACAAACAGGCCATACTTGAAACAGACATTCCTGTAGGACAAAGGGAAGCAATATAAATCACAGTTATTACAAGCTTTATACTTGTAAGGTCCCAGGATGGGAATAA
>SFKZ01000161.1 GCA_004553595.1 Methanobrevibacter ruminantium
AATTATAACAAATTTACATCTAAAAAGCCCACAAAATTAATTGTGAGCTTTTCTTATATTCATTTCTATTCCCTTAGAATAAGGGATGATCCTTTTATATCAACATTTAAACGACTTTTTTCTTATTTTGGCAAACTTTTGGCATACTAGAAATAGCATCCCTACTGATATTTTGGTTGCCATTAAACTCCACTAAAGACTTTTTAGCCGGAGTAATCTTCATACTTCCTTCCATTCTTGAAGCAATCTCCAAGTCATTGTTAGGAAACATATGAGCATAGTATTGTAAGGTCACCATTGGCGATTTATGCCCTAATCTATGAGCTACAGTCAAAACATCAGCACCCATTTCAGCAATCAAAAATGACGCATTAGAGTGTCTTAGACCACGTCCATCAATTCTAGGTACACCAGCTAACTTGGCATAGCGTGTCAACCATTCACCAAGCGTAGATTTATTATTAGGACAATCATCGTAGGATAATACAAAATCTGTTACCCCATACTTTTGTTGGCGTTTCTTCCAAGCTTTTAAAACCTGAAGAAGCTCATCATCAATTGTGATAGTTCTTTTACCAGCATTTGTCTTGGTATAAGGTTTTATTTCATAATCAAGCTTATTCTTGTAACGCAGATTATGAAAGATACGCACTTTGCCGTTAGCTAAATCAATATCAGACCACTTTAAAGCAAAGCCTTCAGACACTCTACAACCAATTCTATAGTAGAAAAGGAAAGTAACATAAATTAGGTTTTCATAAAATGAATCAGTATTAATACAAGCGAGTACTTTTTCAAATTCTTCTTTGGTCCAATACTTCTCAACAGCCTTTCCTTTTGGTACTGTTTTAGTTCTTAGAGAGGGATTAGTAGTTATTAAATTAATCTCTACAGCAAAGTCTAAGCTTTGTCTAAAAGAAGTATACACAAGGCTAGCGTAACTTTGTGAGTAATCAGATTCAGTTAAAAGCCATGTTCTAAATCTTTCACATTCGGCAATAGAAATATCCTTTAACCTCTCATCACCAAAGAAATCAACAGCCTTAAGAAACATTCTTGAATGGGTATCATAAGTGCTTTCTTCAACATCACCTTTATACTTTGGTAAGAATCGATCTTTCATAAAATGAGTATAGCTAATATCATTTAAATCAACATTTAAATATAGTTGTTTAATTCTATCTGCTTCTTTTGATGCAGCACGAGCAGAAGTAAAGGGATGCCCTAGGGCATCCCTTCTTCCTTTTTTAAAGACTTGTTTTCCTTCAGAATTTCGACCAAGAAAAATATTGTAAAAGTATTTTCCCTTTGGATCCCTGTAAACATTCGCATATTTAGTTTTAGCCATTAACGGTCTCCTTCCTTATCTGGAAGGGCTAAAACCTTATTAATAGCACTCATAGGAACTAAGCCTACACGCTTTCCATTATAAAACCCATATCCATCTTTGGCCAGATTTTCTTTAGCCATTCTGATGATTCTTCTTGCTTGATTTTGTGGGAACCCCATGGCTAATAAGTCTTTGTAATTAATCATTTTTTCCATAATTCTCACCTTTTTTTACATAGAATTCCGTTTTTATCCGCATTTGATTTCCATATTTATCTCTAAATTTTCGAGAATAAACTTTGGGTTCACTTAATTTTTCATTTATCTCAGATAATATATGTCTTTTTGGACCTTTGGTTGTTTTTGGATCAATCAATTTTTTTGATCTTCGATAAATCCTTACACCCTTTGGATAGAACGACAATCTTCCGCCTTTTATTATCTTCTTAGAGTTTGCCTTATTTTTATCTGTAGTCTTCAAATCAATTTGAACATTGGACACATATGCCATAACATATGCTGATACGTTGTCCGAGTTTTTTAAGCGTTTCGTTGAAGTGAAGCCTTTTCCCCATAACTCTTCTAAATCAGAATTGGGAATATATAACGTAGAATGGTCTAATGTTTTCATTAACACATGAAGATGCCATCTACCTGAAGCCTGTGGTTCTAAAACCGCTAAATATTCGATTGTAGGATTATACTTTTTTCTAATCTTACGAATAAATCTTTTAAAATCTTGATAAACCACTTTAGAACTATTTTGGTCA
>SFKZ01000162.1 GCA_004553595.1 Methanobrevibacter ruminantium
CATATATAGTGCGCTCATAAAAGCAGTTTCTATATTCGATTTTACATCTTCATAAGGTAAAACCCATTTTTCAAGTTCAAGTTTTTTCATTCGTTGAAGTTTACGAGTAAGATTAATTTTAACTTCTGAAACAAACACATTTCTATTTATTGTAAAAATAATAGGAAGGTTATTTAATATATTTTGTTCATTTTCTTTTACAAAAACTTCAATTTTATTCTTTAATTCTTTTACGTCAATTTCATCATTTCTGAAACTAATAAAAAGATTTTCTAATCCTATAGAACTTGCGTAATTGTGAGTATTTCTCCAAGCTGTTTCAATTCCATTAGCCCATTTATAAAATTCAGAGTCTTTCTTTGATATAAATTGATAGAGATTTATCAATTCCTTTGATTTATCATTTATAAAAAACTTATTTGCATTAAATGCCATAAATACTGAACCACCACCAACAAAAGGCTCGTAATAATTATTGATTTTGGTTGGAGCATTAGGGAATATAAATTCTAATTCTTTTTCTTTTCCACCAGGCCATTTTATTATTGGTTTTAAAGCTGTATCTTGATTATAAACTTGACACATGTTTTTTATACTCCATTATTCGTTTTTTGCCAGCGGCAAAATAATTTTCGTCTAATTCAAAACCTATAAATTTTCTGTTTAATTCAAGTGCTGCAACTCCTGTTGAACCGACACCCATAAAAGGGTCAAAAACAACATCATTTTCATTACTTGAAATAGTTATCATTTTTTTTAATATTGAAATAGGTTTTTGAGCTGGATGCTTTGGTTCTTTTAATCTTTCAGGTGCCATACATATTGGACTTTCTAAAAAATTATGCATTTCTTTTTGAGAAATAAAATTCCATGTATGTTTTTTATTCCAACAGCAAAATATCATTTCACAACTATTTAAGAAACCTGCCTTAAAAATTTTTGGAGCAGGATTTGTTTTATGCCAAATCATAAAATTACTTGTATCAAATCTATGGTCTAAACAATTATACCAACGCCCAAGCTGATTATATGATGTAAAAATAAAAAGATTTCCAGTCGGTTTTAAAACTCTAATAAAATCCTCAACCCAATCTTCAGGATTAAAATCTACCCAATCCCAATCTGCGACATCATTATTCATTGGAGTTCTTCCTGGTAAAGGGATATTTCCAGTAGAATGTTTACCAATATTGTACGGTGGATCAGTTAAGAGAAAATCAACGCTATTATCTGGCACTTGCTTAATAAGTTCTTTACTATTGCCTCTTTTTAGGTAGCAATGCCATTCTTTTTCTAAATTAAGCATTAGGCAGATAAACCTTTTTTATTTTGTTTAAAGCATCAATTATGAAGTGAGCGTTTTTCTTATATTCATCTAATACAATCTCGTAACCTTTCTCAGTTTTGCAAACCATATTCCAAAAGTCACGACCAATTTTTAATTCATCTTCGCTAAAAAACTGTAAAACACGTCCTTGTTTCCAAGGTTTTTCTTCACCGTACCGATTATATGCAGTAGCAAAATAAATTCTAACTTTTTCTTCACTACCCAAGTTATTAGCAAGAATACAATACTGTTCAAGCAATGCCTCTTTTTCAGAGCGTGCCTTTTTATTATCCAAATCTCCACCAATTTTAAGTTCGATTAGGTAATGCATGCCTGTTTCTTCATCAATTAAATAATAATCACTTTCGTGTCGTTTATTTATGATGTCATTTTTATTTTTCTTTGTGATGCCTATATAATCAGTTAGTTTCGGTTTACGTACATGGCGTTTGTATTCTTCAAGTATGTCAGCAATATATTCGGTTTGCTCTTTATAAATATTGCCTTCTACATGCTGTGAAACGGTGTAATGCAAAGTTGCAATATTTATTGCCATTTTTTCAAGCATGTTTCCTAGTGAAGAGTCTAATGACCTAGAAAGTGCGGAATAGTACTGAATATCTGCACCCAACGCTGCAATAAATACGTTATGAATTTTCATATTTATTGTACCTTCGTCATCGTCAAATTCTTGTATATGCCTATCAGAAAATCCTGATGCATAACTTTCAACATGACTTTTTACTATGGCTCTAATAGCTTT
>SFKZ01000163.1 GCA_004553595.1 Methanobrevibacter ruminantium
CTGAAATATCAAGAGAAACTGTTTTTTTTGATTTAAGTGCTTCTGAGAATTGTTTCTTGATAGTTGCAGCTTGTTCAATTCCTACCGAATCCTGCAGTTTGATTGTAGGTTCAGTGGATTTTTTTCTTGCCATAAAAATCTCCAGAAAATCTGCTTTTGCAGATTTTTACATTTAAATATCGGCACAATTATGAAATTTCATTAATAAGACTTCATGATTTTGAAAAATAAGCCGAAAATAGATATGTATAAGTATAATTAGATAAAAAAAAGTATGTCTTTTTTGGGGGTCATATGGCTGATGATTTATTCTTTACATTTACACTTAGTGAAGGTTCCTTTGCAGTACCTGTTAATTATGTTAGAGAAGTTTTGAATTATGAACCGATCACTTCTGTGCCAAAATCTTTGCCTTATCTTAAGGGCGTAATGAATATTCGCGGTTCAGTTGTAACTGTAGTTGATTTCCGTGAAATGTTTGGTTTTAAAATTACAAAGCCAATTGACAAATGTTCAATCATTGTTCTTGAAATAGAGCAGAAGAATGAACAGCCTCTGGTGCTTGGAATGATTGCTGATAGTGTTGATGTGGTAACTAAACTTGATGTAGTGGTTTCAGAAAACTATGATTTTGGAACTATGCCTGGTCGAAAGGAATTTATAAGTGAAGTTGCAACTAACGGTAACAACTTTATTCTTATTCTTGATTTGCATAAGATTCTTGAATCAATTGAACAGGAAATTGAAAAATAAAATGAAAAAATTTTTAATCTTGTTAATACTCATTTTTTCGTCAATAAATGGCTTTGCAAAAGATGTAAGTCTGTATTTTGAAGCGGATGATAATATTTGTCTTGATAAAGATATTAAAGAAATTTTCAAGGAAGCCTTTGATTACGAGAAGGAATATCTGAAACAGAAGGATATTAATCTTGAATATGAAGGTTATCGTCCAAATTTATATCAACTCTGGAGCAATGAATTAAATCCTGAAGTAAAATTTCCACATATCTATATCAATTGTGAAGAAAACGAATATAAAGAATTAAATTTAAATATAGAAGTATATAGATCTGAAAATAGTAATTCGAGTTATTCTTCAATTTTTTATATTGAAAAACTCAACAGAAAGGAAAAAGTAAATCTGTTTAAAAAGTTCATTGAAGGAGCGGCAAGTACTTTAACGCCTGAAGAAGAAAAAAATCAAATTGAACTATCGTTAATAGATTCCTTTGATTTAGATAAATATTATCCTTCTGATTCTTCTTCTGCTTTGAATGTTCGTTGCTGTGCAGGTGATAATTATAAAATTTATAAAAATAGTTCAGGGAATGTTTATTCCTTCAGTCCATTCTGGAATCGCGAAATTTCCTTTTCAGAAAAATTAGGTGAAAAAAATATATTGGAATCATATTCGCCTTTGTATATCGATAAAGATATGGTAAAGCTGGTCAGCCCTTACAATACTAAAACTTATATATTTGATAAAACAGGAAAGCTATTAAGAACTGAATCGCTGGTAATTCCGGACAGCAAAATATATTTTATTGGATTTACGGATACAGGTCTTCCTTTGTATTATGACTTTGGTAAAAATTATTTTAATGCAAAATTAATTAAAGCAGGATATGAAGGTCAGGCATTAAAAGAATACACTTTCGTTCAGGGATTACAGGGAAGCAGAAAAACAGGAAACAATGGCGATTACTGGATTGAGCGTTATGAAGCAACATGTGTTTATAACAATGATGGTGAGCTTGTAAAAGTTATTTTCAAAAGTGAGGAATCAGACTCAGATCATCATATTGCTTTTGTAGATAAAGAAAATAATTTCTTAACTTACAATATGTATGGAAATACAATTGTAAAATACAACTATGATGGAAAAAAAATCTGGTCCGCAGATCTTCCTGAGGTTTGTAAAAATACCTATTTATTTGATTATCGTGATGGTATTTTATATTTTCAGGATTCGAAAGGAACTGTTATTCGTGTAAAAGATCCAGAGGCAAAATTACCTGCAGAACTTGAAAAGCTTGTTCAATTGAATCAAACATTGAAGGACGTAAATAGCAGAAGCA
>SFKZ01000164.1 GCA_004553595.1 Methanobrevibacter ruminantium
TCATCTTCTTTAGATTTACTGCTTGCTAGTGGGTATATTTCATATAGGTCTTCTAATGATACTGGGCTTTCGGTAGGATACTCATCTAGATTAGGATTAAAGAATGGTGAATCTGGGAAACGATGTTTTATTTCACAGATTATTAATCCCATTGGTCTACCCCAGTCACCATAGTGAACATCACTTATGGTTTTATAACCTACGGCTTCACATAATCTTTTTAGTGCTTCTCCGATATTAGGACTTCTTAGATGACCAGCATGAAGAGCTTTGGCAACATTGGCACCACCATAATCTAAAAAGATAGTTTCATCAGTATCGATATGATATGTGTTGATACTAAAGTCTTTAATAACTTCGTTCATGTAATTAATTAAGGCTTTATCACTTAATTTTAAATTTATAAATCCATTGACATTTGTGACAGTTTCAAATAAATCTTCTTTTGATAGTTCTGCTGTTATTTCATCGGCGATTTGTATTGGATTTTTATGATATTTTTTAGCTAAATTAAAGGCACTATTGTATTGGTAGTCACCAAATTCTGGTCTCCCACTTACGATAATTTTAACGTCGTCTTCGTAGCCTAATTTAGTTATTAGTTCTTTGATTAAATTTTCAATTTTAATAATTAAATTCATTTTTAGTTCTCCTTTTTAATTACAATTTATAGGAATATAATAACATAATTATGAAAAGAAAAAAAGGTTAGATAAAACTAACCTATTCTAAAACTCTTGATGTTGTACAGTGGTCATTACTTATACAGTCAGAACATGATTGTGCTGTGTAATAAAAGGCAGAATAACATTTAGTATAATATTTTTTACCATTTGGCTCTACACTACCGGAAACTTGATACCAACCATAATTATGAGTTCCATCAGATTTGGTAAAATTTGATTCTCCCCAGAATGAACTATACGTTACAGTACTATTCTTAATAATATTGTAAATATTTTTAGGTCCAGCTGGTTGATTACGACAAATTAGAGCTGATAATAAAGAATTTTCATCATCCCTAGTTCTTACTTTTAGAGTGCCATCAGATTGTTTTAATACATACCAGCAGTAATATTTATCTCCATTGGAATTAATAGTTATTGTTATAGTTACAGCGTTTGATGCATCAGAAATTAATCCACTTGAATTTTTAACATATGCTTTATAAGTATAAGTGCCGGGGGATGAGAATGTTAGAGTTATTGTGCCAGATGTTGTAGATGTTGTAGTAGATGTCCAACAATCTGAAGATGCGGTTGGAGCAGCAGAGGCAGTTGAAAGGATACAATATGCTGTGACATCTTGTCCACTGGTCCACTTAGCTGTTAGGGTTGCATTGTTTCCAATTGTTGTTTGGCTTGTACTTGTTGATAATGTAGGTGCGCTAGGCTTTGTTGCTTTGATTTCACCATAGTCTTCATTGGAAGCAGCAGATACTTCTCCGTAAATGTTTTTAACGTATGCAACATAATAGTATTTGCCTGGACTTCCAGTAATTTCAAATGAAGAGTTTCCAGTAGTTTTATTGGTCGCAACACTATTCCAACAGCTTGATGATGTTGTTGGTTTGATTGAACCTTCTTTTACAACACAAAAGGCATTAACGTTTTCATTTCCAGTCCAACTAACTTTTGCGGTTATGCTTCCGCCACTAGTTACACTATATGGATTAATATAAAGTGTAGGAGCAGTTGGAGTTGTATCAATTACTTCAGCAAATGATGGATTAGATACGGGAGATATTTTACCTGATGTGTTTTTAACGTATGCAACATAATTATATTTTCCAACATCACCATTTAATGTAAGTGATCTTTTTACACTGTTAATAGTTGTGGAAACAGTTGTCCAACAACTTGATGAACCAGTTGGTGCTGCGGCTGATTCTAATTGAACACAGTATGCACTGACATTTTGACCACTAGTCCAAGTTATATCTGCATTAACAGTGCCACCTTTTCTAGCTTGATAAGGATTAGAAATATTTATAGTTGGAGCATTAGGAATTGATGCTGATAAGTTTATAGTTAAAGCATCACTTCTAGCTACATTGCCAGCAGAATCTTTGGC
>SFKZ01000165.1 GCA_004553595.1 Methanobrevibacter ruminantium
CTCTGTATCAGCTTTTGGCTCTGAAACATTTAAGCTGTCATTTAATGCAGCATTAGATGATATTTTCACAAAAGATGGTCTTAGAAAAGATCTAAGTAATTCTTTTTATGATACGACAGGGGTTAAGGGTATAAATAGAAATTTATCCGTACTTGCAGGAGCTGGAATTGAATATGGGTTAACAGGAAAAACTTCCCTGAATATATTGAGTGCAAATAATCTTGGTTTTAATCTTAATAATGACGTTGGATTGTTTGAACTACAGTTTGATGAAAATAGTGTAACTGCAAACATAAGTAAAAATGGAAATATGGTAGATGTTGCAGCTCTTATAAATTCCACGGAAAGTTACAAAGATGCATTAAGAATCTGGAATGCAAAAATAAAAGCTAATTCAGGAGATTTCACTGATCTTGGTATAGTAAATGGAATAAACGCAGCTGCAGCTTCTCAAACATTATTTGGTAACATTGCTGCACAAAAGGTTTGGGATGGAGAAATAGAACTAAATGTGGAAAAGATGGAAGCATTAGGTAAAGCAGATAAAAAGATGCAGACAATTTTTATTTCAGATAAGTTTATTGACAATAATGTTGATGCAGCTGCTCAATTTGCATCTTTGCTTGTTCATGAAACTGTTCATCTTGCGGAAGGTGATGAATTTTTCACAGGATGTCTATAGTAATGAAAGTGATGTTTTTGATTATACAAAGATTTATGAAGAAATTGGAAAAGAAGGGCTGTTTTATTTACTATTTTCTGGTGATTCATTTAAGAAAAGTGAGGATGATTTTGAATATTATCTTCTTGAAACAAAGGATCCTGGTTATAGACAGACGGATCTTGAAAATAGAAAATATGCATTGGGATTTGGAAGGACACAGGAAGAAGTAGATAAAAGAAATGAAGATACTTACTTAAGTAAATATGCACTTTATGTAGATGATGAGTATGCAAAATATTTAAGTGATAATCCTGACTGTAATTTATCTAGAGAAGAATTTGTTCAAGGTGATATTGTTGAATTCCTTCAATACGATTCATTTAAGAAAAGACTTGAGGATGAAAGAACAGGAAAAATTAGAGATACAATTCTAAATAAATATCAGTTTAAATTAGAAAAGCCTGTAACTCTTTATAATAGTGGTTGTGTTGTAGCTACTTTAGGGTATGTCGCTTATACCGCAAATGGTACTTTAAAGACTATGAATGAGATAAATGAATTATTAAAGGAAGCGGATTTGTTTTCATATGGAGGCGATCAAAAATTGTGTATCAATTATGGAGAAAACTACAGAAAAGCCGTAAATCTCATTGCTGGAGATGAAGTGATTGTGGGGTTCGAAAGAGTTGATAATCAAAAAGAAATGAGTAATTTTATCGAAAGAATTCAGAATTCAGATGAAGCATATATATGTATTGCAAGGGTTATAAACGATTCCCATGCAACAATGATGACCAGCAATCAGGAAAAAAATGCTGTTAATGAAAAAGGTGAAAAATATATTGGAGCAATTACGGTTATTGATCCTTGGGGATACAACTACAAGTCGATAGGAAGATCCGTATATGCATTGTCTGAAGTTTCTAATATTACTGCATATAAAGTTGATACAAGTCATAGAAAAGAATCTTTATATGAAAAAATAGTTCAGAAACAGGCTGCTGTCTGGTAATAATAAATATTTGTGAGGTACACAATGAAAAAAGTAATTACACTATTGGGAATGATTCTATTATCATTTAATCTTATTGCAAAAGATTATTACAAAGAAGTAATTCCTCTTTTGCAAAATGAAGATCTTCAGAACGCACTAACTTATCTTAAAAAATGGGATAAAGATAAAAAAAAGGATGATGATCCTCATTATTATATCTGCTGGTTTAATTATCATTTAATTGAAGCAAAAAATACTCCTGAAACTGCAGGTTTCTATGTGATTACAAAAAAAGATGGAACTCAATCTACGGAAGAAATGAAAATTCCTTCCCCTGAAATTATGAAAAAAGCTGTTTCTTATATGAGTGCAGGAATTACAAAGTTTCCTGACAGATTGGATTTTTATACCAGTCGTCATTATGCAATGAAAGCTTCAAAATTAAATGAAGAATTAAAAGATTCTACGATTGAGATGCTTAACCATGCAAAGGAAAATAATAACTGCTGGTATTGGGAAGAAGGCTTATATGAAGATGGTGATAAAGCTTTGGAGCAGGAATTAGGACTAGTTTCAGAATATCTTCTTAATGAAGATGATGAATCCAGAGCTTTTTTGAAAGAAATATGTGATGAAGCACTAAAATTATTTCCTGAGAAAAATTTTCCCTATTATTACACAGGATGCTATTATTTTGGTGTAAAAGATTTTAAGAAAAGTATTGAAAGTTTTGAAAAAGCTGTAAAAATTAATCCGGAAGATTATAATTCAGTTTATTTTCTAGCAACAATAAATGAAAGATTCTTAAACGATAAGAAAAAAGCCATTTACTGGTTTAAATATGCAGAAAAATCTAAAAATTTCAAAATCAGTTATGCGGCTTCAAAGGAATTATTGCGTCTTGAAGGCAAGAAGTAGAGTGAATTTTCCCTAAATATCCCCTTGCATAAAATTACATAAATATGTATATTTTTTGTATAAATATACATATTTATGTACGCTCGGATTTTTTAA
>SFKZ01000166.1 GCA_004553595.1 Methanobrevibacter ruminantium
TGTATTCTTGCATATATAATTTTAGTAGATTGAACAGTTGCAGCAATTATTATTACATCAGCCACCTTTATAGCGTCAGATATAAGAATTACCTCTTTTCCATCTATAAACTCACATGGTAATTCTCTTGAAATGTATCCTACTATATTATAATCAGACACATTCTCAGCAATAAGTCTTGCATTTAAACCGGTTCCATATATAGCAATTTGTTTTGATTTATATTGATTGAATTTCCGCTCGAATTCGCTATAAAAATCATTATTTTCTGCCATACTATTCCTTATTAACAACCTATATTTTTAATATATTTGCTTTCCTTTATATGATTATAAAATATGATATCATCTGAATTTCTAACATCATATCCCAAACAGCCTAAGTCAGTAATTTTATATCCATTCTTCCACATTGCATACGGAAATGATAATTGATCACGTTGTGATTCATTTTCAAATTCTTCCCACCAGGTTTCCATTATTGAAACACATTCCTTTTTCAGATGTTCTCTCGCTATTATTGGCATTTCCCCTAAGCCATAATGTATAGGCATCCCTTCATCCAAGTATTTTTTCATTTGACAACAAACATCATTTATATTCACTCTTTTAAAATTCACAATAGAAAGTGCTTCTTGATATATACAATCTCTCGACGGATGCATAAAAACAGAGATTCCTGAATTTGATTTTTTCAGAAATCTTGAAATATCACCGCTAATTTTTACATTTCCATCAATATAAATAGAATAAAATTCACTTTAAATATGAAATTTGGTTTTCAATCTTCTAAATATGATAATTTGACTCTCGAACGGGAAATCCAGTTTGCGGATAACAATAAGGTCGATTTTTTTGATGTTTTCTTTGATGATTTCGTTCCTGCCGATATTGTGAATGTTCAGCTTCCTGAAATTTTTACAGTTCATCTTCCACAGGGATTTGCAACGCGTGCAAAAGAATATCAAAAACCATATTTTGATTTCATCAATAAAAATAAACCTGCTACTGTTACAGTTCATTTTGCTGAGTTAACTATGGATTCTCTTGAATATATTTGTTCTCAGATTAATAGTGGAATTATCTGTATTGAAAATAGTATTCCTGACCGTAATGAATTTTCCGGCTTATCATATATTGATTTTATGGTTGAAGCTAACGCTTTTGCATTAGAAAAGGGAATTAAAATAGCTAGCACTTTTGACTGTGGTCACACAAAGCTTTGTGGCTATGATGCCGTTGAATATGCAAAGCAAATTCTTGAAAAGGGAATAGATGTTTATACTATTCATCTTCATGATAACGATGGCACTGGAGATCAGCATCGCCCTGCAGGTTCTTTGTATAACGGAATAAATTTTGGTGAAATTATTAATATTTTTAATAAAATGAACCATGATGTTTACGGTGTAATTGAACATTGGAACAATAATTATAACGCATTGGAATATCTGCGTAATCTTCAGAACTAAATAAGGGTGGGATTATGTCCGAAGAAAAAACTCTTGGTACATTTGACAGATTAGTCTCATCCATTTCTGATTCAGAAAGAAAAATTCTTCTTGATAAAATGCATTCTCTTGCAGGAGACCCAACAACACAGGAACTCCATTCTGAGAATAGAGAAGATAATGCAGAAATGATTTCTCTCGAGGATAAATTAAAATAGGAATCTATTTTTTACAGATTTTTTCTGTGGCTTCGTTCTATTTTTACAAATACTTCAAAAGAAAATGTTTATAACCAGGATCAGATACAGGCTTTGATCAAAGCGGAATCGCTCTAAAAGGAGGGCGGCGGGCAAGACGGGGAGCAAGGCCATAGCGAGAAAATTCAGTTTGCTGGCGCTGTCGATTTCATAGGCAAGAAGCCATAATAGTGATAGCCCCGATAATACCAGAATGCAGTTCAGGAACGTCGGACGCAGCCTTTCAAACCGATCCCGATCCTTCCGGTAGAGGTAATTCATGGGCCCGGTAAGAAGGATAGCCAGATAGAAGATCGGTTCAAATACCTTGATCAGCACATAGAAATAATGGAAAAACA
>SFKZ01000167.1 GCA_004553595.1 Methanobrevibacter ruminantium
CATTATCCGTTGCCAATTTCTTATTCTGCAATTCCATATCCCACTGATGTTGTTGTTGAGTGCGTGAGTTTATCATTGTTGCACCGTAAACACTACCTGCCGTTAGGTTTGTGCCAGATTGTAGGTAAATGTCTACCCACATATCAATCTTATCAACATATACCATACCATTCGGCTCTGATAACGGTCTATGAGTTAAACACCAAACAGAGTTCGGAATAATATCTCCTGCGTTGTATCCAATAGCAGGGTGAGTATTCCAAATGTTTGTATCTACAAGTGCAGGAGCATTTGCAGATGTTACCGAAACACATAATGTGTGGCAACCGCCAATTTTACGAGAATTGTTTGCCGTATATCCTGTTGGATATGTGCTATTTGTTGAGGCAACAACATTAACCGTGCTACCACTTCCTGCAACAAGATAGATATAATAATCTGTTCCGCCTGTAACACTACCTGTATCAAGAATATTTGCTAAATCGTATGTAGTATCTTGATTTGTTCTGTAAATTCTCGGCTCATCTTCTCCTGTTACCTGTAATGTTATTACCGTATTTGCCTTTATAACAAGAGTGTCTTTATCGTATGCCTGTATGAAATCCTTCTGGCTAACACGAAAGTCTTTTGGATCTGCCTCTTCAACATCTGGTATTTCAGTGAAATTTTCTTTTTCTCTCTCATATCTTTTTTCTTGAGATTTTAGTGATTTCATTTTTTTCTTTAGTAAAGCTGCCCCATGAGGGTCTGCTCTAGTGATATTTTTCTGCTGATATTCAACTTTTTGATAAACTTCTCTAAATCCAGCCATCTGTTTATTGTAATCACTTTGTTCTTTTCTTGCAACCATTTCTTGATGTGATAATGTTCTATTTCTTAACTCTATATAGTCTTTGTATCCTTCATAACTGACTGTATGTCTACAGTCAGTTTTTTTCTTTGTAGATTCTAAATGAATAATTCCAGTTGCCGTGTTTTCTAGTAGGGTTTCATCGTGGGAAACATATAATATGGCTGCATCAGAGTTATTTATGAAATTTTCTAACCATTCTAAAGTCTCAATATCAATGTCATTGGTTGGCTCATCCAGTAATAAAACATCAGGTTTTTTACACAAAATTTTAATAATTTGAATTTTGACTTTCTCACCACCAGACAAAGTTTTTATTTTCCTATCTTCTTCTAGCATTTCATCGTCCAATCCAAATTTAGCAAATAAACTATAGATGTCAGTTAGATAGTTGTAATTATCAAAATTAACGTCTTCATCTGGATTATCTTTTAGAAAATAATCTATTACACTGCTCTCTTTCCATTTATCTTGAAGAGATTGTTCAAGGTATCCAATATGAAGTCCTTTTGTATTTACTTGTCCAGTTACTGTTGCATATTCCATTACTGTTTTTTGATCAGTAACTAATTTTAATAAAGTGCTTTTGCCATTTCCTTCTTCTCCGATTATTGCCATTTTTTCTTTAGGGTGTAACACAAATGTAAAATCTTTAATTATTGGTCTATTATCTTTTTTTATAATTATACTAACTTTATTAAATTCCAGCATTTTAGTTCTCCTTATAATATATTTTCTACTTATTAAATGCACAAAAAAATAGAAGGCGTGCTTCTATTTTACAAATGGTATTAAAGCCATAAAACGTGCTCTTTTAACTTGTTTAGAAATATATCTTTGATGTTTAGCGCATGCTCCAGTCATTCTACGAGGCATAATTTTGCCTTTATCATTAATATATTTACTAATTATGTTAACATCTTTATAATCAACGTCTTTGCCAGCACACATTTGACAAATCTTTTTCTTTTTACGATAAAATTCAGCCATTTTTAATCCTTTCTAAAATGGTAAATCGTCATCACTAAGTACTACTTCTGAACCAAAGTCTTTAAATGGATCTTCAGTTATATCAGATGTTTCGATAGGATTTGAATTTACATTTTCTTGTGGCATTCCATCAGAAGAATTACCACCATTTCTACTGCCTAAGAATGAAATATTGCTTGCTGCAACT
>SFKZ01000168.1 GCA_004553595.1 Methanobrevibacter ruminantium
TAAGATCTTATCATTATCTTTATTTTCAAGTTCACGAATAATATGAATATACGTCTCTTGAGTAGTCGTTGTGTTATTATGACCCAATCGCTTGGCTACACTGGCCATGGATACTCCTTCATACAAAAGTAATGATGCATGAGTATGGCGTAATCCATGGATTGAAATTACAGGAATATCATTATTTTTACAAAGTGAAGCTAATTTATGATTTAAAGTTGAATTGTAGATTCGTTGTTTTTTACTAAAAAAGATGGGTTGATTATGCTCTTTATTATTAATCATAACTTGAAATTGTTGCATAAGTTGCCAATCAACCATCACAGTTCTATTTGATGATTCATTTTTCGTTGGTTGAAAATGACCATACTTTTCTTTATAATTCCATGATTTATTGATGATTATACTCTGCTTTTCAAAGTCAAAATCTTCTGGGGTTAAAGCTAAGGCTTCTGCAAATCTCAAACCAGTTTTAGCGATTAAGTAAAAGAACCAATCCCAATTTAACTCTTCTCTTAAGTTCAGTGATCTAAGCAAAGTTTGAAGATCAAAGAGATTTAAATACTTTGGCTTCTTGTCACTAGGTGAACAGCCTTTTATTATCGCTCTTCGCGTTGGGTCAACTTTTAGCAAACCATCATCAACAGCATCAAATAAACTAGCCTTTAAATGATGATGAAAGTCCAAGGTTGTAGTCTTCTCATGATTTTGAGCATACAAATTTAAAATCTTCTGATAGCTCTGACGATTTAGTTCATTCATGTGTAAATTAGGTGCTAGTTCCTGTAATTTGCGTTGAACTAAATAATATTTATTCAGTGTTACTGGGCGTACAGCATTATCTTTATAAAGATGAATCCAATCCAAATAATACTTGTAAAACAGCTTGGTACTATATTTATGTGACATATAAAAACCTCCTTAAACTTTGATCACATTGACATAGTTTAAGAAGGTTTATTTACTATTCAAGATTAGATGAATATATTTTGAAGTAGGAATTGTTTTATCTTCTTTAATTTCATAATCCGGTTTTTATTTAAAATAATCTGTTTATCTACACTTTTAAGTAATTTTCCATATTGAATTTGTAGTTTTATATTCGGTAATACGATTTTAAAAGATGACAATGTAGACTTAGTAATTGTCTTAATAGTACCACCCGGTGCTTTGAGTTTTTCCTTGTTAAAAACCATTTTAAGAGCATTTGCAAAATAGTATTTATCTATTTTCTTTTTAAAATCAGTGAGTATTAATAAAGTTCTATCTACATATGAATCATATTGTGTTATGGCTACCCTTCCAATACTTCCTTGTAAGGTTACAATTATACTTCCTTTGGGTACAAAAACACTTTTGGGTTGTGCTATTTCACTAATTCTTTCCTTCGTCTGTTCATGTAGTTTTAAATTATCATTAACGTCTATTACCTGAACAAAAGGTTTAGAATTTTTTCCACCATACCATTTCTTATTTGTATATGGTTGAGGAAATGACCCACGACGATAATTTGCTAATTTATTTAATTCTATCTTTTCTTTTTTGTTGTTAGATGTGAATATCGTTTGTAATATTGATTTTTGTAATAATTCTAATTGCTCCAATTTTCGTTGCTGAAGTGCAAGTAGGTTATCAATTTGTAAAATCAAATTCCCAATAATCTGTTTTTCATGATTCTGAGGAATATAGAATTCCATTTCTTTAAAACTTTTAATAGTTATTTGATTGATTGTTGCACCTAAATTTTTATATATTTCTCTTTGAAATATATCACCATCAAACAACGCATTTACGAATTTACTATTTTGAGACCTGATGCCTGTCATAAAAGCACCAATAACAGTATTAGGCATAGCTTTTAGGACCCTTGCGTGTTTTCCAATTAATTTTCTTGAACCATTTCTTACGACCACAATAATATCATTCACATTAACATTGGATGTGTTAACAATTTCGGGAGATACGTGGACCGTATCTTTTAAAACAATTTGATTATTATGAATGTTA
>SFKZ01000169.1 GCA_004553595.1 Methanobrevibacter ruminantium
TTAATAATAAAAATATATATTTTAACAGTAAAATATATGTAAATAATATATGCCTTAGTTTAAATCATTTTACGAAAAGTTATATCGACTTTAAAAAACAAGAAATTATAATAGATTTTGTAAGTTATGATTTAGAACTAATTAATAAAATGGCCTGGCCAATAAAAAAAATAGAAAAAATAATTGAAAATAAAATTAAAACACTAGCAATAATTACCGTAAATAGGATACAAAATGAAGAATCAACAAAATTTAAATATAAAAGTATAGAATATTATGAGTATAAAGGCAATAAAAGTTTTATTGAATCTTTAAAAAACAGGAAAATATATATATCATTTAATCTTAACTTGCAAAGAATTAATAACAAAAATAAATTAAAATATCATGGAATTTCTTTTGTAATCAATATAGAAAACATTAGTTCATTATATAGAAAAATATTATTTTGATAGCAAAATAAAATGGTCGGGAAGACAGGATTTGAACCTGCAACCCCTTGGTCCCAAACCAAATGCTCTACCAAGTTGAGCCACTTCCCGATACATGGTGCGCCCAATAGGAGTCGAACCCATAACCTTTTGATCCGTAGTCAAACGCTCTATCCAATTGAGCTATGAGCGCACTTGTTTTTTTTACGAATAAGATTACTTTGCGCACAAAATATATTTTCAAGATGGTGGCTTCAGTTGGAATCGAACCAACGACACCAAGATTTTCAGTCTTGTGCTCTGCCAACTGAGCTATGAAGCCAAAATGAATGGCGGTTCCGACGGGAATTGAACCCGCGATCCCTCGCGTGACAGGCGAGTGTGATAACCGCTACACCACGGAACCGTTTGGTTGCAGGAGGTGGATTTGAACCACCGGCCTTTGGGTTATGAGCCCAACGAGCTACCAGACTGCTCTATCCTGCGATATTATTATTCAATGGCGGAGGAAGAGGGATTCGAACCCCCGCACCGATTTCTCGATCTCCCGGTTTTCAAGACCGGTCCCTTCAGCCGGACTTGGGTATTCCTCCATAATATTTGGTGCCCCAGATCGGACTTGAACCGATATGAGCTGTTACACTCGCAGGATTTTAAGTCCTGTGCGTCTACCAATTCCGCCACTGAGGCACTTATAAAAAAATGGTGTCTCGCTGGAGATTCGAACTCCAGACCCCTTGATTAAAAGTCAAGTGCTCTACCGGCTGAGCTAGCGAGACGCATCTAAATTAAAATTATGGTTGCCTCGGCTGGATTCGAACCAGCGGAATGCAAGAGTCAAAGTCTTGTGCCTTACCACTTGGCTACGAGGCAATAATTTCAAGTGGTGGAGAGAGATGGATTCGAACCATCGAACCCGAAGGAACAGATTTACAGTCTGCCGCGTTTAGCCTCTTCGCTATCTCTCCAAATGGTGCCAAAAACAGGAATCGAACCCGTAACCTACTGATTACAAGTCAGTTGCTCTACCAATTGAGCTATTTTGGCAAAAAAATAAATTATGGTGGGCGATGAGAGACTCGAACTCCCGACCCCCTGCTTGTAAGGCAGATGCTCTAACCAACTGAGCTAATCACCCATAATTTGTCCTGCTGACGTTTATAAATATATCATTTATTGTATTTTATGTCAAGACAAATATGATTTTTTTTCAATTTTTTTTAATGTTTCATCGACCCACACATTTAAATTTTCCCTTAAAGGTTCGAATCCTCCACCCTTTTCCTCTATTCCTGGCTTTCTTTTAACAATAGTCTTCATTTTCTTTATGGACAATTTAACTTGTAATTTATCTTCATCGATCGATAGAACTTTTACCTTAACTAAATCACCAACATTATACTTTTGTTCAAGATTGCTTACAAATTTGGTTGAAACTTCTGATATGTGTACCATTCCAACATAATTATCTTCTAAACTCACAAAGATACCGTATTTAGTCACCCCAGTTATTTGCCCTTCGACTATATCTCCAATTTTAATATTACTCATTGTTCATCACACTGTTATTATATCAAATATTATTCATTAAACCAATCTAATAATTGAAATTTTTTATTGGATTTAAACATTTTTTGGAAAAAAACAAAGATTTTTTTATAATTATGTTCTTTTGCAACTATTATTTTAACTTTCTTTTCATACTGATCTACATTTTTTTCCAACAGTAATTGCTTTACACAATGTAAATAAATTGTAGGATATAATAAACAAGAAAAAAAACTACCCAAATTGTTGCTATTTTTTATAATTTCATAAAGTTCATCATAATCAAGCTCACCAAATATATATTTAATTTTGACATAAATCGCCTTTTCATATTCAGCATCAATTTTCTTTATGTATAAAGGATTCATAAAATTTTTTGTATTTAAAAAG
>SFKZ01000170.1 GCA_004553595.1 Methanobrevibacter ruminantium
GCTGATGGTGTTCCTGATGGTCCGGATGCGAGGTGCTGATGGTGTTCCTGATGGTCCGGATGCGAGGTGCTGATGGTGTTCCAGATGCCACCCCTAAAATTTTGCACAATTTTTTAATAATTTTGCGTTAATTTGTTGACAACATTATAATTGTATGTTATAATCAATTATCAAAATTAAAGGAGATAATAATATGATAAAAAAAGAATATGACAATTTTGGAATTTTTTGTGGATACATTATAACCACAAAAAAAGATGTAATGAATCTGCTGGGTAAAACATTGAACAGTATTGATATAGCAGAATGTGTAAAAAAATTAAATAATTATTGCACTTATGAGCATTATGATGATGACAAGTATTTTGCCATAAAAAGAATTACACAAAGAAAGTATGAAGTAACACTATTCTAAAAGGAGGAATAAAAATGTCAAAAAAAGAAAGAATGGAGATCATGTTAGACATGATTTGCGCTGCAATACAAAAAAAGGACTATGAAGCATTAAAAGTCCTTTTTTGCGGTTATTGTCATTTGGTTGGCTACAATCACAGTAAAGGAATGATAACGGGTGGTATACTTTCAGATGATACATACAGGGGATTAGTAGCCGACTACTGTGAGGGAGAGGGGCTATTTGATTGGAGATAGCCCCCTCTTTTCTCTACCCCAAAAAAATAACAAAAAATTGAACAATTTAGCAATATTTATTTGACACATTGCGCACAAGGTGTTAAAATTATATTAACAATAAGAAATAACCCATGCAAAAACATGGGGGATATTTTAGAAAAAGGAGAGAAAGATGAGTAAAGTTAAAAGATTTAGCCTTGAAGAAAGATATGGCTATATAAATCGTAAAGTAATATATGATAAAAACGCTGACAATGATATAGAATTGAATAGTATATACCCAATTATAGACTCGCTTAATCAACTTGACGCAAGAGTCTCATACCTAAAACACCGACTAGAAGTGGCAGAGAAAGCACTAAATAAAATGTCCAACTATGCTATAAATGATAATGATTTATATGATTTAATTAGTGATTTTAATATCGAAAATGAAAGATATGATAAAGACCATTTTGGCATTGATACTTGTGATGTTGTAGATTATTTCGAAGAACAAGCCGAGAAAGAACTAAGGAGTATGTGAAAAATGTATGAGAAGGAAGTGATGGATGGGTTTGAAAGAATATTTACTTCTGAAAAAGTCATGGATGATATGAATGAAGACGAACTAAAAAATGCCCGAAGAACCATAAAAGATATACGAGCAAGTAAAGATACATTTTTGAATGGTTGGGTTGATACTGAACTAAAAAGATATGGAAGATTAACCAAGCATGATTTATTAAGGATATTGATTTCGATGAGATTAAAAGATTTAGCCGATGCATTAAAAGATTTAGAAAAGGAGGGTGAATTATGAGAAGTGCGCCAATTAGATTGACAAAATTTGAAAGTGGAGTAATATTGGACTATCTAGAAAAAGATATAGAAAATTGTAAAGAACTAATTGAGTTAAATAGTGTTGATAAGAATAGTATGGAACTACGCATTACAGCATTATATGATTTAAAAAACAAAATACAACGAGCATACGATAAATGCGAGTACAAAAAGGCATACGCAAGAGGTGAATAATCTAGCCTGCGATAGTGGGGACAGGTAAAATACTACCCACTACCATTCGCCAACTCTTCGGGCGAAAAATAAAAAACTAAAGGAGACCTGTATTATGAAAGAATACAAATTAGAAATTGAAGCAAAAAGAATTGAAGGAGAAAAGAACGGGAAGAAGTATGACTTCTTGGCATACTCTGGTTTCACTGTTGATGGTAAAAAATTTGGTATATACAAATGCACTGTTGACTCAAACAAGATTTGGAAAGACAAGCAAACAAAATTTAATGAATATTGGATCGCAGAATTAAAAACATGTGAAGTTTTTGAGTTTACTCCAAAAGAAAACGATGATTTACCATTCTAATGGGGAAACCACTAA
Source organism: Methanobrevibacter ruminantium (assembly GCA_004553595.1). Lineage (GTDB taxonomy): Archaea > Methanobacteriota > Methanobacteria > Methanobacteriales > Methanobacteriaceae > Methanobrevibacter > Methanobrevibacter ruminantium_A. The sequence continues at coordinate 2,012 of SFKZ01000170.1, forward strand.
CTTTAAAAGAGTTAAAGGCCTATCGTAAGGTTAAACTTATGGAGAGGCAATGGTATAGTGTAAGATCTATATTTGGGAACACATGGGCATACTTTTTCATTTTGCTTGGCGCACGTGAGGCAGGTAAAAGTTATGCCGTCATGAGGCAGTTTGTAAAAGATTGGAAAGACAAAGGCAAACCTTTTACATGGTTGCGTTTAACTGAGGCATCTCAACGCAAGTTGTTAAACAACAACGCAGATAAGTTTATAGATGCAGATTTGAGGCGCAAGTTTGA
>SFKZ01000171.1 GCA_004553595.1 Methanobrevibacter ruminantium
AAAAGTATGGAATCTTTTTAAGTTTAGATGATTATTACAATGGTTTGATTCATATATCAGAAATATCAGATAATTTTGTTAGAAATATTCATGATTATGTCAAAATTGGTGAAACTATTAATGCAAAAGTATTGGAAGAAAATGAGAAAGAACATCATGTAAAGTTGAGTATAAAAGGAATTGAATATAGAGAATCGAAGATTCCTAAAGTGAAAATAATTGAAACACCATCTGGTTTTACGAATTTGCAAAGTAAACTAAATTATTGGATAAATAGTAAAATTGAAAGTCTAAATAAAACTAGTGTTGAAAAAAAATAAAAAAATATTATATAAAGGTTGACAAAGTCTACATTAATTGGTATATTAAATACTGTCAACTGGTTATTTTTTGGGCGATTAGCTCAGTTGGTTAGAGCACTTGCCTTACAAGCAAGGGGTCATAGGTTCGAGTCCTATATCGCCCACCATTTTATTATAATGCCGAAATAGCTCAATTGGTAGAGCAACTGACTTGTAATCAGTAGGTTCCGGGTTCAAGTCCTGGTTTCGGCACCATTTTTTTGGAGAGGTAGCGAAGTGGCTAAACGCGGCAGACTGTAAATCTGTTCCTTCGGGTTCGATGGTTCGAATCCATCTCTCTCCACCAGGATTGCCTCGTAGCCAAGCGGTAAGGCACGAGACTTTGACTCTCGCATGCGCTAGTTCGAGTCTAGCCGAGGCAGCCATATATGTTCCGTTAGCTCAGTCGGTAGAGCATTTGACTTTTAATCAAAGGGTCTGGAGTTCGAATCTCCAACGGGACACCATTATGAAATAAGAGATTGAAATAAATCTCTTTTTTTGTTTATTACCTCTCTTTTTATATAACAACGTTATAAAAAAGTAAAAAAGTCTTGCAAAAATGAAAAAATTGTTATATTATTAAATAGTCCTAACGAAAAAAGGATGATTGCCTGAGTGGCGGAATAGGTAGACGCACAGGACTTAAAATCCTGCGAGTATCAAAGCTCGTGCCGGTTCAAGTCCGGCCTTAGGCACCAACGGAGGAATACCCAAGTCTGGTTGAAGGGACCGGTCTTGAAAACCGGGAGGTCGAGCAATCGGCGCAGGGGTTCGAATCCCTTTTCCTCCGCCATTTATATATCGCGGGGTGGAGCAGTTGGTAGCTCGTCGGGCTCATAACCCGAAGGTCGATAGTTCGAGTCTATCCTCCGCAACCATGGTTCCTTAGTGCAGCTGGTTAACACGTTTGCCTGTCACGCAAAAGATCGCGGGTTCGAGTCCCGTAGGAACCGCCATATGTGGCTCTGTAGCTCAGTCGGTAGAGCAGAGGACTGAAAATCCTTGTGTCGATGGTTCGATTCCATTCGGAGCCACCATTTTTAATTATTATATTTATAAATGCTTTATTTGTATCCTTGCGCTCGTAGCTCAGCTGGATAGAGTGTTTGGCTACGAACCAAAAGGTCAGGGGTTCGAATCCCTTCGAGCGCACCATTTATATCGAGAAGTGGCTCAATTTGGTAGAGCACTTGGTTTGGGACCAAGGGGTTGCAGGTTCAAATCCTGTCTTCTCGACCATTTTTGTTTTTACAACGTCAGTTGTTTTTTTTTTTGCTTAAATATCTATTTTTTCATATAATTCTTCAATTATTCTTTCTGGAATTGTAAAATCCATTCCGTGACCCCCATATTTTCCGTTTCTTTTTTGTACTTTAATAGATACTATGATCTTTCCGTTTTCAATTAAACTTATAAATTGATCAAAGTTTTTAACTTTGTAATAGTTTTATAATTTTGCTATCGGCTATTATTACTGCCAAATATTTTATTTTATTATTTAATCTTTCTTGTATTTTATCAAAGGACCAAGAAACATTTAAATTATACTTTTCATTGTTCATATTTAATGCAATTAGTTCAATTTTCTTTCTATTACGATTTACTTTTATAAAAACCCTTTTATAATAACCTAGTTGAATTATTTTATTTACATAAACATCAATCCAACATCGTATTTCTTGTCCGCCAAATTTCTTGTATCCAAGTACATTTAAAATTTTTTGAATAGGATTATCTACATCACCATCTGGATTTATACTAAATAGATGAACATTTCTTCTACTATTCTTTCTTATTGTTTTTATTTCTAAAGATTTGAAATCAGGAAGAGGAAAACTATCTTCTTCCTTTCCAATTAGACTTTCAAATGTATATCCAATTCCAGTAGTACCTTTCCGTCTGGATTTTATCCATCCTGTTTTTTTAATATTTTCAAATATTTTATTTAATTCTTTTATGTCATTTTTCATATTATTCCTCCAATATTATTATTACTTCTTAGTGTAATTTTTCCTAAGATATGATATAATTTTTTTATAATTTTTGTTATTTTATTATTTATAAATCATTTATAGTATAGTGAGGCAATAATATGTTTGTTTTTAATATTTTTAGAAAAAAGATAAAACTTGATCAGCCATGGAGCA
>SFKZ01000172.1 GCA_004553595.1 Methanobrevibacter ruminantium
CTGTTATCGGCAAAGGTGGCAAATACACTACTTTGGAGTGCCGTTACACCAGCAAAAAGCAATTAAAACTGGTCGAACGGAGCATCAAATACCAAGATGACCTCTATGCGTCCACGACTGAAAGAATTAAACGACAATCCCTATATAATATATAATATATATAATAAAATATATATAATATATATATTATTACTTACTCCCCCCTATTAATATCCCCCACCGCAAAACGAAAAATTAACAAATTAACTTTTTAACTTTTTAACCAAAGTAGAACTTTTGCCCTATTTAATGTTAATTAACGTTTTTTGTTAGTAACTATTCAGCGAATCACCCTTTTGAGTCGCCTATGGCGAGAACCTTTCAAATCTTTACAAATCAAACAAATAAGAATAGATTTGAAAGACTTTGAATAGATTTTGAACCCAAATGGGTCATTAAGAAACAAATTACCATAATTAAAATAATTTTATCCACAAATTATCATAATTATAGAAATTAGTGGGTGAAATTATGATAATATTATCATAACTCAAATTTCGGATGTATTTTTACAACGGATTGCACGGATTATACGGATTTCTCGTTTATGATTATTTTTTCGAAAAAAACTTTTTGAGGTAGGTAAAATGGACAGAAATGCGCTGCGCTCAATGATAAATGATTTTAGTTTGGGAAGTAAAATGGGAAGTGAAAATGGAAGTAAATTCGCCGCGCTCATGGAAGTAAAAAAGGACGATTGTCATGCTGGTGTTTCTTCATTGGCATCACATTCGTCCTGCGCATAGCGCTTAACTTCACTTTTAACTCCAAAGAAGTTGAGCACTTGCGAAACTTTAGTATGGTTATAATCTCTTTAGGAATTCTGAGTATTTAAGTATCGGAATTCCAGCATGGGAGCCCAAGTCTGTCAGGTCTTTATCCCCACTAACAATAAAGTCAACCGGAACACTTTCTGCCATTGACAATAGATAAAGATCTTTGATGTCACGTATTGGAGATTTTGCCTTAATTGTGATGTCGGTCATCAAACACACATCATCCACCATCTCAAAGAAAAAGTAGCGGGTTTCAGCTGAAATAAGCTTGTCGAATTTGGGACGTGATATAACATTACGAATCTCACTCAGCAGTTGTTCACTCACATATACCTGAATATCGTGACGACACAATACATCCGCAAGCGTAGATAATCGCTTGCCGATCATGAATGAAATCCACAAATTGGTGTCAAACAAGACCTTCATGCTCCGTAACGTACAGCGTTAACTTCTGCAGCAATCTCTTCGTCAGTCATGACTGGTGATGTAGGGCACGAGTGGATAAACTTTTCCACAGATGAACGGCGTGTGCGCAACTGCCACCCCATTCTGGAAGCAAGTGTTTCCATGAAACGTCTGTCCTTTTTAGGAACAGATAATACAAATTCTTCCATATGCTCTATTCGTCTTTATATTTCATTTGCAAAGTAAGGACTTTTTTATTTATCCTCCAAACAATTCTGATTCTTTTTTGAAAAAGTAGTTTGAATTGAATGTCTCCAAAATCCGTTCCATCAGTGTACAAAAACAATAATTTGTGGACTGAATTATGGTAATTATTCACATTAGTTTCTCTCATCCCCTCGTGCGCGCACTGCGCTTCGCTGGAATGAAAAAATGGAAGAATGAGGGAATGAAAAAAATGGAAAGGGATTGAATTTAACCTTTTAACCATTTAACCTTTTTAACCGTCGCGCAGGATAAAAAGTTAGGAGTTGCCATGCTGAGTGGAAGCATCGAGATAACTTAATTTTCAACTATCAACTGCACAATGCTTTCTTACATTTTCAGTCTTAAGTGTCAACGTCGAAACAAAATTCCAAAATTCTTCCAGAAAATTCCATATTTTTCTAATTACTTATGTTACATTAATTAAAAATCCAAGACAAAAGTACGCTTTTTTTTTGTATTGTCAAAAGAACCCACTAACTTTGTGACGATAAAGGTTGGAACCATTGGGAACCAACCAAGTATTAATAATTCAAGTTTCGCAAGTTAACAAATATGACGTAACCACCTAAAATAAAAGGGTATAGAAGCTTGCCTATATGGCAAAATTTTTGTAAATTTGTAGTG
>SFKZ01000173.1 GCA_004553595.1 Methanobrevibacter ruminantium
TGTGATTTTACAAGGTTTCAGATACCCAAAGAGTTATGTGGGAAAAAATTATTATGTACTGTAAAAACAATAAGAAATAATTTACCCAAAGAGTTTGCAAGTATATATTTTTACATAAGTACTTATACTACTGAATAAATATTCTTGGTTAGAGTAAAATTCTAAAAATTATCTTATTGTAGATAAGAACCTATCCTCCCATAAATTGGGATTTAAGATGCTATTCTCTACTTAGAGGAATTACTTTATTGAATAATTGAACTAAACTACAATTTAATTAAAGGGAATATATAAAGATGCCAACAGTTTTTATTGAAGGACCGTATAGATTTTATTTTTTCTCTAGGGAAGAAACGAGAAAACATATTCATGTTATTTCATCAGACGGAGAGGCGAAAATTTGGATAGAACCAGAAATAGAGGTTGCAAATATTGTGAACATGTCTTCAAAACATTTAAATGAAATTCTTAAAAATTGTAGAAGAAAGAAAGGAAGAGATTTATGACAGCTGGAACAAACACTTTGGTTCAAACTAAAATTATTACAGAAGTAACAAATATTTCTCCAAATGGAATCTGGATTCTTACAAACGGTAAGGAATATTTTATCAGTTATAATGATTATCCAGTATTTGAAACAGCGAGTATCAAGCAGATAGCTGCAGTAACAACGGATTGTTCAGGAAATCTTCACTGGGAAGAGATTGATGTTGATATAGAATTAGAATCTCTTGAACATCCTGAGAATTATCCTTTAATGTACCGATAGTTTTTGTATTTTCATACAGCGATAAATTGCTATTGATGTGATTAGAAATCAATCCTGTTTTTCTATGATTATTCCCTTTGTTAACAAAATTGCAACAACTCCATTGTCTTGCCTATATGCTGAATCAAATTCAGCTCTAAGTTGAACTTCTTTTCCACATCTACTATATTCAATCCCTGTAATAACCCCTGTAAATTGTATTTTTCTTTTTCTAAATTTTTCTAACGCGTCATCAAAATCGTTTTTAAACTCAGATATAATTTGAGTTTGCGTATATTTAATTATTCCCATGTTTTTAAATTATCTTACTGATTGATCTAATTTAAAGTAGAAATCTGAATTGTAATAATCTACAAGAGCCATTTTGTAACTTGTATTTGGAACAGCCATAAAAATATTTTTGTGCTTGTGATCATAGCTTGCTGAACCTTCTGTATATTGAACTCCTGACCTTGAACAACTTGTGTTGATTACAACTTCATAACAACTGTAGAAATCAAGTTTGTTATAAATGTTGTAGACCTTTGAACTTCCGCGATCGAGATAGACACAGTTTTTTGAAAGCACACAGTTGCCTCTGCGATTAGAAGAAACATTGTATTCATAAACTTCGATATCAATGTAAACATCTGCTTCACAAATTTCATCAGAAATAACTAATTTTGCAGGACTGTTGAATTCAATATCAAAGAAAGCACTGCAGCTTGTAAAGAGAGCTGAAAGTCCAAGACATACAGCCAAAGTTATAAATAATTTTTTGAATTGTTTCATAATCAAACTCCTTGTTTTCAACATATCACATTCCTTTGTATAAATACTGAGAGGAAAATAAGAAAGTACTTAGAATCCGTTTGAGAAGGAGAAAGGTTTTTTCAAACGAATTTTGCTTAATTCTTAAATCTGGGAAAGCTTAAAGTATCATAACTTGCTGATCCGGAACGGTAAACAACGCCTGAACCATTATTTTTTGGAGTGATGACAATCTGATAACAAGAATAGGCATTAAGTTTGTTGTCTACACTAACAGACTTTGAACCGTTTTTAGAAAGCTTAATACCACTGGCATTGAACACTTTTCCTAAAGTTGTACCTGCCTCAATGTCTATGGAATAAATATCCAGGTCAAAAGTTAAATTTCCGTTACCGTAATCATCTGTAAACAAAATCTTTGAAGGACCTTTTTCATTAGTCTGTGAAGTAGAGTTACAGCCTGTAAGGAATGCAGTAACGCCAAGACAAATAAATGATGTTAATAAAAGTTTAGAAATATTTTTCATTCTAGCCTCCATAAATAATACACATATAAAACTTTTCTTCTGATAATGGTGTTACTAAAATAGAAATAAGAATGTTCTTAGAATTGAATGGAAATTAATGATTGAAAAATAAGAAAAACAATCACCATATAAGTATTAATTTCAAGTTGTCATTAGACATAAAGTATAAAAACAGTTAAAATATAATTATTAATTGAAAGGGGTTAAGTATGGAAAAAAACGAAATTCAATATTCACCTAAAAGCCGTATGAAGGCATTGTTGTTCTCCAGTTTGTTGGGTCAGGTTGGAGTTCATTCATATTATCTTGGACATATTCTTGCTGGAGTCGGACATTCCATTTTACTGGCACTTTCACTTTCATTTATTATTACAAAAAATCCTTGGATTTCAATTGCTGCGGTAGCTGTAAATTTGAATTGGGCTCTTGCAGAAGCAATCGTAATTGCAACTGGTCACGGAAAAGATGCATATCAGCTTCGTGTAAGAAACTGGAAGTCAACAAGAGCAACTTTTAATAAAGATGATTTTGTGATTGGTGACTGGAATTGTCCAAGCTGTTCAACTAAAAATTATGCATCTTTTGCATTCTGCAAAAAATGTGGAACAGCAAAAGAAATAAAAGAAATTAATTAGGTCTATTTACGATTTTGAAAAAATGAACCATTGTTCCTTCTGAGTTTCTTCCTTTACCCTGATATTCAACGAGAATCTTCCGGTAAAGAAACTTCTGCTGGATCCTAAAGAATTAAAGTGATTCATTAAAACTAAATCAAGTTGTTGGAAAATAATTGATAAAGTATTAATGTATTAACTGATATAATTTTTGTACTTCATGAAGTTAAGGGAGAAACAGGATGTTCGAATATAAACTTCAAATTGGTTGTTTAATTGTTATTTCATATTTTA
>SFKZ01000174.1 GCA_004553595.1 Methanobrevibacter ruminantium
TGTTCCTGCCTTCAGACCACTTTTAGCAATTATTTTTGTTCCTTTCGATGAAATAGAATTTATTGCTGAACCTAATCCAGAAGTAAATTTACTGCTCAAAATTCCTGCTATTTCTTTTACGCCTCCAGAAATAAAATCATTCAAAGTCTTTCTCTTATAGCTGTAATCCATTAAACCATAAGCAACATCATCAACATAATTGAAGATCTCCACCCCCGTTGCACTAGCTGCAATCGAGCAAATAATATCACTAATTTTCCTAATCGTAGGAATTTCAATTCCAAAAATCTTATTATCAGATGTAAACTTTTTCTCATACAATGGAGTTCCTAATTGAACATATCCTTCTCTGTTCACTAAAGAATTCCAAATAAAGTCTAACATTATTTGTCCCATTTCGCCACTTCCATTTTTTGAAATATTTTCGAAACGTCCCCTTTTTATATCAACATTACTTACAAACTCTGGAGCATAACCCACATGTTTTGAAAATTCACCTTCACTATTTTGAGAACCGAATATCTTTTCATAAATCTTGTTAAGTTCTTCAAGGTTTTTACTTACAATCAAATTATAATTTTCATTATTTAAGCTGAAACTGTCTGGTAGTACTAAGTCATTTATTAAATCATCAATTGTAAACCATTCATATTTATGAACAGTTTGTTTTTCACGAACAGCATTATTAAAAACAAGGGAATCAACAACCGCATATCTACTTATTTCATCACCAACAGAATACCCTTCTCTTCTTACAAGATCTTCCTGCCATTTACTGAGTTCTAAGTTACTCTCATTTAATCTGCTTTCTATTTCAAGCTTCTTTTGCAAAACTACAGATTTAAGAAGTTCATTAGAGTAAACGATATTTAATGAATTCAATTCCTTTTCTTTTTCATCTATCAAATTATAAGTATCAGCTAAACCGATATAATTCTGAAGTTTTGTAATATGATAATCAATGCATTTATCATATTCTTTTTCAGAAGCAGATTGCAAAGAATAATTTAATAACTCATCAAGTACTGTATTTTTTCCCTTAATCAAATCAGTGAGTGATAAATTAGATATTTTCATAGTATCAGAATTTAGTTGTTCTGTTATTAAAGAAAAATCTGTTAAAATGTCATCATCCAACTTTTGGGCTTCCCCTGAATATTGATCTTCAAGCCACTTTAATTTCTTATTCTGAAGATCATTATATTGTTTTTCAATTTCATTTATTTTTTCCGAATATTGTTTCTGGCACATTAATTTCCATTTTTCATATTCTTCAGAAATCATACGTTCTGATTTATTCCACTCAAGATTTGAAACATCAATGACTGTATTAACATCTTTAAGCCATTTTTCATATCTGGCATTAAGCTCTGTTTCTTTAACAAAAAGATTTACATCATTGACTTCCTGTAATGAATTAATATTATTGATCATTAAAGAAGAACATAATTCTTTCTGCTTATTTAACAAATAGGAATCCGAACAGTTTACATTATTTACAATTTTATCACCTAATACCTGCTTCAAAACATGATTCATTTCGGAAAGCAGATTATTTTTGTTCCACAACTTATCACATGAAATTTCATTTAAAACACTATAATTTTGATCCAAATCTGAATTAACATTTTCACTTGTCAATAATTTCTGTTCAATATCAGAAAGAAGAACAACAGTTTGCATCGTTGATTAAATCAGCTACTGAATTGAATAATTCTTCTGTAACTTTACTATCTTTCAAAATGGTGGAATTGCCTGTAATTTTTTCTATGGAGCGGCAAAAATCTTCAAAATTAAAAAGCCCCTCATGAAAACCAACTGTTAATTCCTGAAAATCTTTCTTTTCATTTGAAAGTTGCGCTTCAATAGCCCAATATTCATTTGTCAATTTATTATATTTCTGTTTATACTCATTATTTATTTCACTATAACCACGTTGAACTGCAGAAACATCCGAAGCACATTCTTCCAGAGAACTTGCTGAAGTAAAACAAGATGCACCACAAGCAAGTAAAATTGAACATGGCACTATTGCCCATGCTCCAAC
>SFKZ01000175.1 GCA_004553595.1 Methanobrevibacter ruminantium
TTTTAAAACTGCAAGAATTTTCAGTTCCTTAATTAATTTTAACACTAAAATTTAAAATTGACAAAAAATTTTTTTAAAATTCAAATAATAACTTTCTTATATTATTTAATTAAATTCTTTATAACCTTAAACAATATTCCGATATTTATAAAGTATGAAAAGAAAAATATTTTTTATAATTTCAATTCTGTTATTAACATTCACTTCTGCTTTTGCAAGGGAATACACAACAGAAGAAGCAAAAGAAATCAGAACTGCTGTTGTTGCAAAAGTAAAAACATACATTGGCTGTCCATACAAAACTGGAACAACAGGACCTGATACTTTTGACTGTTCAGGTTTAATTCTCTCAGTATTTCAGGATGCTGCAGGAATTCAACTTCCTCGTTCAGCAAAAGCAATGTATGCGGCTGTAAAAATTGTTCCTCTTGAAGAAATTGAAGAAGGAGATCTTGTATTTTTTAAAACAACAGGAGACGGTTCTATTTCTCATGTAGGAATTTACATCGGACGTAAACAATTTATTCACGCTGCAAGTGATGGTTCAAATACAGGCGTAATCGTTTCATCTCTTTCCGAAAAATATTACAAAAACTGTTACGCAGCAGTTGGAAAACCATTAACCTCTGCAAAAAAAAAATTAACACAAGAGGAACCACAACCTCAGAAGAACGAGGAGCAAGATTCATCCTCATATCAATACTCATCCTCTTCGGATGCACCATCCTCTTCATCATCGTCCTCGAAATCGTCATTCGTTTCAGATCTGACATTTGATGGTATTCTTCTATGCGACTGGAGTTTATGGTCACAATACAGCTTTGGACCTAACTATCGCGGTATAACTTACAACACTTTTGTCTACTACAATAAAAATCAAATTCAACCAGGACTTGGAACTGGTTTAAGATGGAATGATGGATCAAAAGTTTTCATGATTCCTTTTTATCTTAGTTTAAGATTCAACGAGTACATCAATCTTTATGGAGGACCTGCAATGACTTTTGGCAATGTAATGCTTCCTGGTTCAGACATTCAGATTGACAACACATTTATCTCTGGTGTAATTGGAATTTCACTAAACACACCTTCTATTCCAATTGGATCAGTATCTGTTTCTTTAGTCCTATGAAAAATGTTTTAAAATAGAGAAGGAAGAAATTTAAATGAAAAAAAATGTATTTATATTTAAAATAATATCATATACATCTATTATACTTTCTATTTTATTATTTACAGGATGTCCAGTTTCAATCAATGTCACTGCATTAGAAAACAATCAGCTTTCATACAATTTTAGTACAACTGCTGGTAAAGCAACCAACTAACTTATTTCATCATTTGATAATTCGAATGCTTCAAATGACAATAACAATGTAAATTCCACAATGTTTGACACCTTAGAAATTGAACAAGCCTTGTTTCAGATGGGGTTAACAGAAAATCGTGCAACTCTATCAAAAACAACTAACGCAGAAGAAACACTCAATATAAACTTTAAAAGTTCTGATAACAAATTTGGCTTTATTAAAATTATTAGAAATAATGAAGACCTTGCAACACAGATGAAGATTACTTTATCACCAGAAATTCTTCAGAATCTGATTACAAACCAGAACAATGTAATCCAAAAGTATGCAGATCTTCTTATGGCTCCATGTTTTACTGGAGAATTAATGTCAAAAGAAGAATATATAGAACTTGTAGCTTCTTTGTATGGAAATGAAATCGCAGAGGAAATCACTTCAGGATCAATCAAAATTCTTCTGAAAAATTCCAGAGCAAAAAAAATACCTGAAGCTTTTTCAATCCCTTTGATTGATATCCTTACATTAACGGAAGAAAAAACATTTACTGTAAACTATTGATAAAATCCAGGAGTTTTACTTGAAAAAGAATTTCATAAAAAAAATAATTATTCAAATTGTATTTACACTTATAGCACTTTCTTCAATTTTTGCAAAAGAATATAACATTACAAAGCATGATGGAGCCATGTTCTGGACAATTGACTCTACTGATTCACAGGGGGATCCAAGCCGCATATATGTATTAGGAACAATTCATCTTGCAGACAATACTATTTATCCTGTACCACAATTTATTCTTGATGCATGGAATGATTCAGACAAAGTATATGGAGAAATTTCATCCAAAGACTGGAAAAACTACACAGCACAATTTACAAATCATATTTTGAAATATGTAATAAATGACGGTTTTGATATTGAAACTGAATTAACTGAAGATGAAATCAAAATATTAAAAGAAATCACAGGTTCCAATTATATGAATTTTAAAAAATTTGAACCATGGATTTTATTATCTGCTACTACAAGTTCTTCATATAAGGAAAGTTCAATCTCTGCAGAATATTCTTACGATGTTTTCTTTATAAACAAAGCAAAAGAAGAAGACATCGAAATGCTAGGTCTGGATTCTTTGAAAAATCAACTTAACATATTAAGTTA
>SFKZ01000176.1 GCA_004553595.1 Methanobrevibacter ruminantium
GCAACAAGTCAACAAATTATTTAAGTAAATGTACATACAGTCTGTTTTTGTGTGTACTTTTGCTTAAATTAACATTTATGCTATAGTGTTTGCGGAATTGATAATTGTTATTCTTTTGCTTGCTTTATAGCTACATAAACTCCCCTTCCGTCCAATCAAACAGATAATCCGGATCATTCCAATACTTGATATCTGTAAATTTTCCATTTAAAATTGACCTTGAACTAATACTTAAGTTATGTAATACTATAACCGTCGGATATACACACTCAATATCTCTATTGTGGAGGTCACCATGAATTTCTATCCAGATAGATTAGCTAAAATACGAACTGAATTAGGTATAACCAAAGCCGAAGCTGCTAGACAGCTGAATATGTCTGCTATGGGATACGGCCGATATGAGAACGGCGATAGAAAGCCTTCATATCAAACCATCTCTTTTATTGCACAGAAATTTGGCACAAGTGTTGAATACCTCTGTGGTGAAACAAGTAAAAAATCATGTGTAGACTATCTTGTCACTACAGATTCGCCTGAATTACATTTCATTGTTGAGACACTTCAAAATGAAAATAAAGACAATCTTAATTTAATTGTTGAATATATTAAAAACCTACACTCTTAGTTTTTATGTCCTCAAACATTGCTCTAATAGTCATTCCATTTATAGGATACTCTTCGCAAGATATTGAATTTTTTGCATATGTTCCTTTAACAAGGTCAATGTAAAATGTGAATTCTCCATCATCCCCCATGTAAATATTATTCCACTGATTATTGGAAATCTGCTTTTTTATGTCCAGCTGTTCCAAAGCAAGATTATCAAAACTAATCACTCTAAACTTTGGAATTATTTTTATAATATTCTGTTTTAACCATCCTATATTCCTGGCTATAACATTTCCATTAACATTATAATAATCTTTGCCTCTACCACTCAGTTTAAAACCTAATACTAGCAACTTAATATTTCTATTCGAAAGATATTCAATATCATCTTTAGTTATTATTCCAGTAATCGTATGAAGTATTGCATCACTTCCAAAGTTGTTCAATTTATCAACTAATTGTTTCGATGCCTCTTTTAACGAGACACCCAATCCCCATATTAGTTTTCTGTATTTCCATTCAAGCAACTTATCAAAATGCTGTATAAAATGAATTTGATTTACTGTCATATTAACAAATATGTGTCTAGCCGAAAGTTTTATAAGCAATGCCTCTAATTCAGGATTTGTAAGATCGTTCCCATTAAGTGCCACCTCAGTTCCATTCTTATCGCACCCCATATAACAATAATCACAGCCACCATTACATCTTGTACTAATCGTAATATCTATGTTTTCAGGAAAATCAGGATGCATATTATCATCCATGGTAATTCTCTCTTTGGTGCCATCCTGATCATTTATTTTCACTAAGTAATTTCCGTTTTTATAGTAATGAAACACTTTAATTCCTCTTAATAAACACTTTCTTGTCAGTTAGATCATCACGTATTTTCCAATATGCTTCGTCCCAACAATCTTTTCCGTAAAGATATGATGTAAATTCATCTGAATTATCGTTGCCGGTAACTACTACAGAATCTCCAAATAACCATCTTAATAAATTTGATTCATGAGCCAAAACCCTATATAACCACTGTGAAAGTTCATCAACATGATCTATTCCATAATCCTCATGTCCCCATTCATCTTTCTTTGGATTTTGAAAATCACATTCGATACAGTTTTTACCCAAAATTTCATAGATTCTATTTTTTTCTTTCTCGATGTCATTACACAGACATAACATAGCTGTGTACAAATAACTGGCTCTACTTTCAATATCTCTGTATATCTTAAATTCCCAACCATAGTATCCTGGAACAAAATTCACTCTGTCCGGATATATTTTAGGTTTAGCTTTTGATATGCAAAGCGCATGTGTGGATGAACTATTACTTTCCCAGCATTTTTTCCTAATTTGATAAATCATAAAATCACCTTAATCACTATATATACTTAGTGCAATATACTTATTGAATATAAAATTTCTAATCGATACACTACTGTATAAATTAACTTCACAATCATCTGAGGATTGGTGATCAATATACGCTTTATCTGCATCATGTATTACTATCCCTAAAATAGATTCATCATGTTCATGTAGAGCATCTTCAATATAGCTAATTTCATACATTCTTTCTCTATCTTCATCAAGAGTTTTCCAACCATATCCGCCATGTTTATATACAACCCAACTAACTATATAAGTCAATTTTTCTTTCTGACTCTCCAGAATTTCAGGTTCTTTGTCATATGCCCTACAATGTATATGAATCATTCCATCGTAAAGCCTCATTCTATTCTTCTCCAAACCATCTTTTGAGATTGTAATTGTGTGAACCGAAGAACTATTACTCTCCCAACAACCTTTTCTTATTGAATATTTCATGTATATCACCCGCACTATATGATAACCATTGGTTATTTAAGGATAGCATAACCATTGGTTATTGTCAATTATTACAGAAATATAATTGTCATATTTATTTACTATTGAAATATAAATAATAGAATTAATATGCATAAATATT
>SFKZ01000014.1 GCA_004553595.1 Methanobrevibacter ruminantium
GAATTATCAAAAGCGAAAACGGGAGACTTAGAAGCAGTTATCCGTAACTATACAGAGGGTACCCCCCTTCCAGAAAACTTAACAAAATTAAGAGATAAATTTGCAAAGTTCCAAGATGAGTATAGAAAAACATTTGATGATAATGCTCTTGTAAATCCAAACGAATTGTCAGCGCTTCAATATGTTCAAAGACAAACTGGCAAAACTATGCAAGAGGTTAGAAGAGAATTAGCTCCTCAGCTTGAGATGCTACAAGAGGGTGTAACAAATCCAAGCTTATCGTTTAAGAATAGATTATCAGATTTTGAACGCACTGTTGGTGAATTAAGAAAAAATGATAAAGAGTTTCTAAAAGATTCAAAGCTCGTCAAAGATTTATCAACAAAAGAATCTGAAGCTTTTGCTAGTCATTTTGATGATGCCGAAATCAACATGATGAAGCTTACAAATATGTCAGTAAAAGAAGCTAAACAATATCTTGGTGATTTATCAAGAGATGCTTGGACGGAATCAAAAGTATCTGATGCTGCATTGAAAGATGTTAGATTCCAAGAAAACATGGCTAAATTAGCCGAAAGAGCTGAAGCTACTGGAGACCCAATGCTTAAGCATCTTTATGATGGAATGTCAAAAGCAAATAAGAGAGAAATTGGTACTTATACTCTAGCTGGTGCAAAGGTACCCGAATCAGGCTTAGTATCAAATGAAGGAAGAAGATTCCAAGGTAAAAGTTCATCAAGAGAATACGGAACTGCTGAATATAAAGATATTGCAGAAGCATACAGAAATATTCATAACTTTTTAGATGATGTAGCTAACCAAAAATTAAAACAGGAAATAAGTACAAACATATTAAATACTGGCACTATAGATGGTGCAACTAAGTTGGTTGGCGAAAATGTCGCTGCAAAGGATATTAAATATTTAAATGCGGATTTACTCGCAGATGGAAGATTGTCAGAGGCTATAACTCTTGCAAGTAACACGCCAAAGCCTAATGCAGTAGCTATTGATAAATATAACCTGAACGCGTTAAAAAGTTCTACACTTGCAGAAAATACTCCTTTTAGAAAAGGTGCATTGAACGATGTGTACAACTTGGCTAAAGAAACTATGTTAGCTAGCGGCACATACTTAGGTGGTAACTTTATTTCAGGCTTATATGGAACATTACTAAATACTGCTACTCCTCAAGGCTTAATCAAAGACGTTATATCAGCAATAGGCTCAAAGGGCGCATTATCAAGAGAATTAGGTACTATTAGAACTATAAGACCAGTTAATAGAAGATATTCGACAAAACTGGCTCAAGGTATAAGTACTTTAGGTCGATGGCTTGGAACTGGTTTAGCTCCTCGTATTGATGCAGTAATGCAAAATATGTTTTCAGAAATTAATGCTCACGCTCAACTAAGAAAGATGGGAATAGCTCCCCAGAATAGATTATCCGCTCTTGCCGAAATGAATAAAATAAAGTTGGGTAACGTTATAAATAATACGAGACGCTCAGGAATGATGAATAATAAATATAGAATATTCCCAAGAGGAGATGTAAGAAGCGTATTAAGTATAGCTAATCCATTCTTAGATTGGATTGACACATCAGCTCAAGTATCAGCTAAAATGTTAATAGACCATCCGATTTTAATGGGAGCAGTTACATCTAAACTGTTTGGAGAAATAGGGTTCGATAAAGAATTACAGAAAAGATTAGGCTTAAAGGTATATACAGACAAACCTTTAGTAACATATAAAGCAGATAAGGATGCACCTTCAGGCTCAAAAGAAGTAACATTAAGCTTCTTGCCTCAACTTACCCCAGTTGAATTTCTTGTTAATCCAATGAAGCTATTGACAGGTAATAGTGGTGCTCCAGTCCTATCGGCGGTATATGAAGCATCAAAAGGAAAGAACGCATACGGAAATGCGTTAAGAAGAAGTCATGCGAAAGATTCTATGATGGCAGTACAAAACGGGCAG
Source organism: Methanobrevibacter ruminantium (assembly GCA_004553595.1). GTDB lineage: Archaea > Methanobacteriota > Methanobacteria > Methanobacteriales > Methanobacteriaceae > Methanobrevibacter > Methanobrevibacter ruminantium_A. The sequence goes on from SFKZ01000014.1 coordinate 1,981, forward strand.
AGATATATAGTAAACCCAGAAACAAGAAATATTGAGCCAATAAAAGGAACAATGGGCGATGAAGTATTATCTACTGCAATAAAGAATTTATTTGCACCTACTTCTATAGTTAATAAAACTGCAATGCCTATAGTAGCAGATTTATATAGCAGAGCAACTGGAAATGAAGCTCATTGGTATATGCCTTATGGACAATCTATATTTGGTTCTTTTGAAACTGGACAACCAGAAAGAGGTCAATTAAGTAGAAATATATTATCTACGGGAGACCCTAGAAAAGAAAGAACTGTACAAGATATAGTTAAAGGTTTAGGAACTTATTACGAAAGAGACTATATACCTGAAGGCATATCTGGTAATGTTATGAGACAAATAAAAAGAGCTGGCGCAAGACAGAACTGGAGAGATTACGGAGAATAAATATGGCTGAAAGAATTGAAAGATTTAAACTACCAAGAGATGATTGGCACGATGAAGCTGGTAGAATATATAAAGATGTAATAATCGAAAACCTTAACGCTTGCGAATCTAAGCTATTAGAAATGGCTAAGCTGGAGCCAGTAGGAGTAACCCCTCCAGATATTTCATCTGTTGTATATCCAGACGTAACATTAAGCAGTGCTGAAGATTGTATTGTAAACTTAAGGTCATTAAATAATATATTAAACTTTAAAAATTATTTAATTGAGATAAATACATCAGCTACTACTGTATTAAAAGCAGCATATTTCGATGATAATTTAAATTATGTTGTTATAACTAACGCCACAGTAGACGGATTATCAAGTACTAATAAATATGTATATATAGATAAATCTACGAAAACGATTAAATCATCAAGTAGCCCTAATACTGCACTAGGTGGAATATTTATCGGTGTTTATGATGGTTCTATGATTAGAACTATTCATGATAGTTCAAAAGTTAATTTAAACCTCATGTGTGTTTTAAGTAATATGGAATTTACATCTGGTTCATTTACTAGAAGCAGAGACCAAAGGGGTAGCATACAAAGTATGTATAATTCTGGAAGGACTGTAGCTTTTTATAATGGAGAATCAAAAGCAAGCAGTCATACTGGACAGTATACGGATTACGGAGACTAGGAGTTTAATATGCCTTTTAATTATTTTAACCCTTCGCATTTAGCATTCGGTTCAAAGCTAACAAGAGCGTTCAGACAACTTGAAAGCCTGACTGATGATGTTGAAAATCTAATTGAAAATTATAGCGATAATTTACGATTCTTTTATCAATATGTAAATAGAAATTATAGGATACCTTTTCCTGTAAGTGGAGATAGCCCAGCTCAAGTAGACCAGTTATTTGATTTAATAAATGACGAGATTAATATTAGAGAGCTTGAATTTTATGACGGAAAATTACATGTAGCTATAAACTATTTTAATAGAGGTACAAACAGATTCACTATAGCATCTGGGGAAACAGAATTAAAAACTGGCTATGCCTACATGAAGGAAAGCATTTCAAATAGTAGCCCAACTCAAACAATTACATTTTCTGAGACTGAATCGAGTGGAAATGGATTATTATTATTTAAATATAGTGTAGATTCTGAAAATAGAGTAAATATAGCTAATATAGATTCTACTTTATTAAAATTTAAGGCAGGAGGCATTAAACACATCAGGTCAATGAGAATCGGAGATGAAGTTACTCTTCCATATACCGCAAGTAATTATGAAGCTATATTAGTTACAGGAAAGTTGGTGCATGATGGATTGTCTGTATCTTTTTCAACTGATAAAGGCAAAGTAGTAGAAGGCGGAGGAAGTACAATTAAAATGTACGGAGTTGCATATCTAAAACCTAATGAAGTATTAAAAGGAAGTACTTACGATAAAGCTTATAAGATAATATACGAATAAGGGGTAACTTAATGACTATAAAAGATTTTAGAGGACAGGTAAAAGTATCGGATGTTCAAAACGCATTTGATGAAATAGTAAACAGAATCAATAGTAAAGTTGATGTGTACAATAGCTTTTTCGACTTGCAAAATTATGATTTAACAAAAGGTTCGCCACTATTAGGTGCTTCTGGTTATACACTATCTGTAGGTGGGTTAAAGTCAGTCTTGAACTCTTATGCTAATACAGTAATCGGATGTAGAACCTTCAGAATAGATGATGAAACGCTTTTGGTAAGCGACGGCTTTTGTATTACTCCAGATAAAGTATATCGAATCAATAGCCAGATAATGGGCGGAGCTTCAGCCCCAGATGTAAGACCAGAGGCTAGTAAGTCTTTCTATAATTATTACGGAAGTAATACAAGTGGTCAAATAATTAGCGTAGATGAGACAGTTGTAGAGGGAGATAGTTTTAACCACCTTTCTAGCATTCCATTCGAATTTAATAAAGTCTATAAGTTTGCAACTGGTTATTTTGATAGTTCTCTTGGAAGAGTATTAGCTATGAATGCATTAAGGCTAGGAGAATATAACGAGACTATTAATAAAGTTGTACCTATAATGTGCTTTAATAATATTACTTATTACAATGCTCGGCCTTTATCCAACCAATTAGGAAGTAACGGAGATGCGGTTGCTAATGGTACTGTCACTAGTGTAACTAGCTCTATCTCTTCATTTACTATCCCTGCGGATATGCCTGATAAAGACCAATTAGTGGGATATATACAAAAAGTGCGCCAAAGTGACGGAAAAATTGTTGTTTACATGACTGGGCTAACTCACACAGAATCACAAGCTGGCTATACTATATGGAGGCAATTTGCTTTAAAAATTCAAGATGCAACTGGTAGTACTGCTTTTACTGATATGATATCAAGATGTGAATATATAACAGAGTGCTCTAACTCTTCAAACTCAAATGATGTTGATTTTGCTTCTAAAATGCCATATTATGAAATAAATGGAACTCTAGAAGATTTACAATCTATAAACAATTTAGGTGAAGCTAATTATTATCCGACAACAAGACCAGCGATGAACGCAATAGCTACTGAAGAAATTTACTATAATTATATAGAAGATAAATTAATATTCAATGCTTATAAGTATGGTAGTGATATCGCTTATGTAGATAAAAAACCTGAAGGGGGATATGTATTAAAGCTTAAAAATACGGGAGAAATTATACAAGACGGCGGAATAGTTCTCGTATCCTACTTGAATTGGGATTCAGAAGATGTATTGTTAAGTGGAATTAAAAACCTTCAACTTGAAGATGAAAATATATCAATGACAACTCAAAACGTAAATATACCTTGTGAAGGTCATGTGAGACAGACATTAGACACGAGTTCTGATGGAAAATTTGTTTCATTCGTTAAGAGAAATACTACAAACGCTGGTCATACTGGTGGAACATGCAATTTTATGGGTTTGAATTTAATTAATTCGTATCATTCAGAGAGTGGATTATATAGGAGACATTGGGTCACTTATCCTATAAATATAATATATATTCCTTATAAATTTAATCCACCTATGCAGCTTAGCGGCGCGACAGGTCGGTATGTTTACTCGTATAACATTAATCGCAAAACGTAAATAAATGTTAAAATATTTATATAGTATATTGAATTTATTATTTGAATAGAATATAATATATATAAAGGAGATATTTTTATGACAACTTTAGACGGATTGTTTATAGATGCGGTCGTAGTTAAGGGTTCAACCAAGAGCTTCACAGTGTCAATCAATCAACGAAATGAGACAGATACAGGCTTTGAGCCTCTTGATTTATCTAATTACTTAGTGCGATTTAGTATACTAGGCGCGCCGACTGCTGATTCGACAGTATTGATAGAGCATCTTATTACTACTAATAGTGACATTAATACTGGCGGTATTATTAATAACCCTACTAACGGTGAGTTTACTTTTACTGTAACTGCTAATGATACTAATACTATAGGACTTGGGAAATTCCCAATTAAAATAGAATTATTAAACCCAGAATCCGAAGAAGTAGAAATATTACTAACTGAAGGCGGATACGGTGGAGAATTTAACGCTATTCAAATAGTTCAAGTATAACAAGGAGATATAAGAAAAATGTCAAGTAATTTTAATTTTTATGTGAACCGACAAGGGGTTCAGGGCAAAAGAGGAGCAAAAGGCGAACAAGGTTTTTCTCCTGTTATCAGTGTAGAATCTCAAACCGCAAATGAGTATATATTAAAGGTTGAGAATGAAGATGGAAGCTTTACTACTCCAAACTTAAGAGGAAATGCCATTGAGAATAATGGCGGAACATACATAAGATTCAACCCAGATACGGCACAAATGTATACTGGTTACGCTGACGGAGCTACAACAGAACAAGCTGGCGTAGTAAGAATGGGAACTTATGAGGATTTAGTAACTGGAGAATCAGAGGAATTAGTACCTAATGTAGCGGATGTTCATAACTATGTGCAAAATAGTATTGGTAATATAAGTGGTGTTGTAACTACTGAGCAATTTAATACTTATACTTCTGAAACTGCAATTACATTAGATAATCTTTCGAATAATAAGTTAGATAAAAGTACGTTTGATAGTTATACCTCTACTACCAATAGCACTTTAGAATCGTTATCAACGAATAAAGTTGATACTAGTACGTTTAATTCGTATACAACTGCTACGGATGCAGCGATAGGCGCACTTGATACTAATAAACTAGATTTTACAGATTTAGCTAATACGCTGGTTCAAGGCTCAAATGTAACTTTAACTCCAGATGCCGTAAATAAAACAATAACCATAAGCAGTTCTGGGGGAGGTGGCGGCGCTCAGGTTCAGGCGAACTGGGCTGAGACCGATAGTTCTAATCCTAGTTTTATCCAGAATAAACCAACACTTGGAACTATGGCGGCTGAAGATGCTTCAAACTATACTCCAACAACTGGATTATCCGATGTAGCTATAAGCGGAAGTTATAATGATTTGTTAAATAAACCAGACATTCCTACAGCCGCAAATAATGCTACAATTACCATTACTCAAGGCGGAGTAACAAAGGGTTCATTTACTACTGACCAAGCTACTGATGCAACTATTGATATAGATGCGGGTGCTTCAATTACTGTTGATTCAGCAATAGACTCTACTTCTGAAAACCCTGTACAAAATAAAGTAATAGCATCTGCTCTCGATAATAAACAAGATATATTTAATGCTAATATACCATTATCTATGTCGCAAGAGATTATCTCTCCTGCCACAAACAGTTCAGGAACTGGATATTATTTTTATTATAATGATACTAACGAATATAATGCATCCCCGTATATACGATACATAGGTTCTTCAGGAAGTAGCAGCGATTATAGGCATAGTAGTACAATTCCGTTTGAGTTCGATGTAATTTATAGATTAGATGGCAAAACAGGCTCCAATAATTTAACCGCAAACGAACCTTTATCTAATAAATATGCTTTCGGCAAATATATTAAGTCATTAAATAAAGTTGTTCCATATATGATGTTACCTATTATAAAATTTAATGCAGGAACCCCTAACCAGCAGGCATTCAGCAAATTGCCACATGATTCAACGGGAGAAGTGGTTACAGATAGCACTGAGTATATAGCATGTTCAATCACGAGTACTACATGGACTCTTGGCCACGTTTATATGCAGAAGAAATTAGTAGACAATAAAGTTGTTCTTTATATTGCTGGTTTTTATAATAATCCGAATGGAGATAACTCCAGAAAAATCTTCACAATAAGCGATGCATCTGGTTCAACAGATTTTACTGACATGATGTTAGCAAACTGTAATAATATTATACTAATGACAAGATATATGAGGGATGTTATTGGTGCGAAATATAGTAATCCATTAGCTGACTTACCAAATATTACATCAGAATCTGACTTAGGCACTGCCGATGCTAGTATGTTCATAAACGAACCAATCTTAGGAAATATTAATTTAGATTTAAATTACGATAATAGTACAATAAAGGTTAATTCTAGCAATCAGATTTACGTAGACCAAAGCGCATTAACTTCAAAACAAGACACATTGGTATCTGGTACGAGTATAAAAACTATAAACGGTGATAACATTCTCGGCTCTGGTGATATAACTACAGGTAACGTATCTTCCTCAACAGTAAATAATATAGTCCAGATTACACAGGCTGATTACGATGCACTTGCTAGTAAGGATGTCAATACTTTATATGTGATAATCCCAGCATCATTATAAGGAGTAAATAATGGCAAATAATTTTAGGATAGAAACTATCAATTCCAATTTTAGTATAGTTGATGGCGCCCTTGAAAATTTTGTAAGCGGGAATGGTTATGTTCAGTTGAAAGCTTTAAGCGACCCAACATATCCAACCTTCAATCTTTATATTGATAATAGTAGTATAGACTTTTCAATGGTAAAAACTATAAAATTCAAGAGAACTGTAATATCATCGAATCAAAATCCTAACTTTAATTCTAATTACGGTTACTATGACAGTAGCAACGTATGGCATTACATCGCTCCGAACCCTAGCCCAGTCGGTGACATTATGACGTTTGATAATCTTGACCTACCTTCAGATGCTACAAAATTTCAGTTTGGATGTAATAGTTATTTACTGACAACAAATGGAGAATATAAGTTAGAACAGTTTGACGTACTTGATGCTAATGGTAATTCATTGCTAGAATCGTCAGAACCATCAACTGGATTACCTTTGTATATAGGAGATTCAAATATTCAAGCAGTAAAACTTGGTAATGTTGATATATCTAAGATGTATATAGGCGATACATTAATATATGGCGCCTAAAGCAAAGGAAGGTGATTTAAACTTATGATTACATTAATACTTATTTTGACTTTATTAAATACTGTTGGTTTGTCTTTTATTCTAATCAATAAGTTTAATGAAACCTTCATGATAGTTAAAAAAGAAGTATATGATGAATTAATAAACTATTGGGCTGAGTACCATGACGAATCAGGAAATGAACTTGACCGCGAGTTAGCTGGCGGTGTAGGTGTTGAAACTGGATTCTTCCGAGAAGCTCTTTATGATGAAGAGGAAGAGGAAGAAGATGAATAAAGATATTGGAAAAATTAAAATAAAATGCGATAATTATAACGCAATAGAATACAATTATGAAAATAGTTATATAAGCCAACAGGAATGCTTGGCAGACCAGACAACCGATACGAAAGAATTTTTAACATCTCGCAAGATAAAGGTTCCTAGAACAAGATGCAATAATGAGTTTGCATACATTAGTAAAGTTAGAGATAACCCTAATAAATTTGTTGTTATTAGATATAATTGCATGGGGCTATTTGTTGAACTATTAACAACTACAACTGAAATAGATATTGAATTAAGGCATGACGATGCGCGTATAAAAAATCATATATCTTCTATATTAAATAAAGTTATAAAGAATATAACTGCTATTCAGTCTAAAAATAATTATTTGAACCTAAAAGAATTTAAGTATATAGTAAAAAGATTAAAAGAATCTTATTACTCTGTAGAACAAATTGATACCTTTGACAACTCTAAAATATTTAGATTGTTAAAATTAATTCAAAATGATGATGAAAATATGGCTTATATATTCATAAAGCAGTAGTATTTTTGCAGGAAACCCTCATATCCTATGGATTTTTAGGGCAAATTTCAATTTTAAAATAACCCCCTTATAGGGAAATCATACCATCTAATAAACATTTAAAAATGATTTAAAAATACATAGAAAAGGACAAAATATGACAAGCGAAATAGTATATGCAATAATAGACGATGATAGTGGGCTATTTGTAACTAAGCATGTAGCGAGTAGATTGGATAAGTTAGGAGTAGATACTGCATTATTTAATTCTAAATCTGATGCTATGCGAGCAATAGAAGCTAAACCTTATTTTGAATTTAGTGATGTTTCAAAAATTACCAGATTGCAGAATGAACTAGCTTGGTGGTTATTAGAGAAATTATATAAAACTGATAGATGGCATATAGACTGTAGTATTGAAGAATTTAATGATGCAGTTGATAATTTTAGACGCCTAAAGGTAGTTCCTATTAATTTAGAATATAATCAGGCATAGCACACGTTTTTGTATCTTCAGGAGAATACAATGGCAATAGATAGAAGTAAGGGTCGCGGCAAATATACAGACCCTATAGAAATAAAATATATTCAATTACATCATGATTTGTATAAAACATTATTTATAGATGGAATGCAAGTTCCCGAGGCTTCTCGGAAAGAAGCATTATGGGCTTTTGTTTATCATTACTTTACCAATACTGGTTACGAGGGGTTAAAGTTAAAAGACCCCCTAGCTTACATGATATGCAAACTTCTTGATGAATCCCACTTTAGAGTTCAGAACAATAGCCGATGGAGATGTCTTGATGAGTTCTATGAAGGTAGAAATGATATTGATTATGAGATGGCTTTAGAAAACTACAATAATAAAATAAAAGAGAAGAAGAAGGCAACAAATAGAATCCAATATTCAAAGCGTAAACAGGTTGAATATAATCCCGAAAAGGAACATGAAGAAGGTAAAGAGAATCTGAAGGAAGCAATGAAGAAGCATGGTATAAATTTCGATGAAGCAGATTTCGATTATTAGCGCAATAACATGAGCAATCGAATAAAATTTGAATATTAAGAAATTGTAACATTCAGACAACTATATACTACAGTATATACTATAATATATATAAAAAAGGTCAATCTAGGGAGATTGCCTTTTTATTTATTGTACACGTTTTTGTTTGTCTTAATGTAACAAAGACGTGGACTATATCTTTTCATCCACGAGTAAAGCAAGTTCGTCCTTGACGGACGTTCGGGCTACGCTTTACACGTTTTTTTTGTGTATAATATATATAATACTATCTTCGCCGCGAGTCCTGCGGCTCAGTATATTTATTCACTATATGAATCACTATATGAATTAAATATATTAGTTTTGTATGTTTTTCTTCTTTGCCAGTTTTCTTCTTTTTTGTAATATACGACTTTCGTGTATGAATGTATAAACCCCCATAAAGGGGCGGGGAAATGAGGGGGCTTATTCGCCGATATACCCCCATGCTTTAGGATAGACAATAAATATATCTGATAGATATAAAAATCCGATGTTAAAATGTGTAAAGATTATTAATATATAAATTCATATATCATAACAATATATCACATGGGTATATATTAAGATATATAAATGAGTATATTAAGAAATATATATCACTATATATACAAGAATATATATCAAAATATATAATCAATTATATAACAAATTATATAAGATGTTATATATCCAAAAGCATAAAAAAAATAAAAATTCCCAACGAGAAAAATTTATATAAAAAAGTAATGTATTAATTCAATATATGAATTGTAACGAAATGTAAACATGAATTTTGTCAAGTATAGCAAGGGTTTACAGGTTTTATAAAAAATTCACTAACAAAAAATGTTATTTTTATTTTTTATATGGGATAGATATATTTGTAAGCGATTTTACATTACAAATTAAATACTTTATAACTTAATTATAGTAAAAGTTATATTAAACAGTTGATAAGTAACAAGCTATGAACAATCAACTATAAAATAAAAAGTTAGCGGTGGATGTCTATAAAGAGCATTACAACACGATATAAAGACGCTCTTATTTTACATATTATTTTTATTATAGCATTATTCAATTGTAATATTATAATAAGAGTAAACAAAAAAACGTGTATAAAATGGAGGATAAAAATGAAACTAACAACAAAAGAATTAATTAGTTATTACAAGTATGTTTATTTGTATATGAGTGTTGCAGCATATCACAAATATTTATTTGAATTAATAAATAAATCTGATTTATGCAATAAAGATTTCTATATTAATATTTTTAATGACTATGAATTTTTTAACAATCCAGATTTTGAAGGTTTAACGGAAATTGAGATGTTAAATATTTATAAAAATATTGAGTCTTTAAAAAGTTTATATGATAAAATTAAAAGAACTTTTGAAAAAGCATATCAAAATAAATAAGTGTACAAAACAAAAAAAATGGAGGATTTAAACATGACAAAAAAGAATTTTAAAGCGGAGTACTACATTGGGCTAAACGATAAAGATAAAAAGGTTCAACTATATGAAACACAAACTATGATAAGAATTATTTGCGGTTGTTTAAGACATCATGCGGTTGAAAATTTTTCATACTCAATAATTAATGGGTGTTATAAAAATGACCTTGAAACTACAGTAAAACTTGAATTATTTAATGATAGATTAACGAGCGATTGTATTCTAGAACTTAAGCAAGTTTTAAATCAAGAGTGTATTGCGGAAGTTGTAACAGATTGCGCAATTAATTTTATATAATTAATAAGATACAAAAACGTGTACAATAAAAAATTGGAGGATTTATGAAATTCGTTAAAACCTATACTGAAACATTATTCAATACTTTTTATAAATCTTATTATTACATCGACAATAAAAGAGTAACAGAAGAAAAATTTTATTACATGGATGAACTATGCAAAATTAAAGGATTAAAATATAATTGTAGTAGTCTAACAAACAAAAACAATAGAACTAAAGCTACATATTATTATGATTAGTATCAAAAGAATACGCTTATAAATAAAAATGGAGGAATTAACATGACAGTTTATTTTAATTTATCAGACGACAACAAAAAAATAAGTATTAAAAAATTAGAATTATTAGCGACTCACTATTTACAAATATCTAAAGCGTTAAAAAATAAAGACGTTCAAGAAGTATTAAAAAAATGGGGCGGGAAGGTATATACAAAACGACTTGAAACGGCATTAAAAAAGATTGACGAGCATTTTAATGTTGATACGAGATTAGGATATTATCTTGAATATAGATTTCATGACCTACTTGAAAGAAGTTTCAAACATGAATTTATAAATTATAAAGGCGAACCAGATTACCAATGGATATATATAGAAAATTCCCATAGCTTGCGCATGCTCACGAAGTCCAGCATATTAGAGGATAGGAATATAATATGCGATGATATAAATGAGCAACTGTTAAAAGTTGCGGATTATTATGAACGTAAATATAATAATATAACAGAGCAATTAAAAAATATTAATGAAACAATAGAAAAATATAAAAGTATAATTGAATCATTAAATAATTTTACGAATAGCGTTGATGTAGATATCAGAGCTGAATTTAAATTTAACGTAATAAATGCTAGATAAAAATTAATGGAGGATAAAACATGAACATGGTGCGAATCTTAAAATTAAATAATATAAATAGTAACGCAAAAGAATTGATTTATAAAAACCTATTAAATAATAAATATTCAGCGCAACTCACTATTGACATAGGTAAGCAAAATAAATCTGATAGGTATGCAATCGACGTCGAATTCAATGGCAATGACTGCTGCTTATCTAGCTGGACATTAAACTTTTATGTACGCACACAAAAAGCCGTAAAGCAAGAGCGTTATAAAACATTAGGTTCTTGCTTAAGCGCATTAAAAAGACTAGCTAAAAAGCATGGCATAGAGATTGTATCCAATCTGAGAATATATAAATCTGTTAAGACTTTAGATTTTGACGGCAAAAAATTATGCTATGAGCGAGTTCACATATTCAGCATTGAATTATAAATGGAGGAATTAAATATGGCTACTGATACATTTTTTGTTAAAGTTGTAACAGGTTCGGACGGCTTGCCGTTATGCTATAATTACGGAGTCAATACAAATAATAAACTTAAAAATACTGAAACATGTTTAAGTGATATTGAATACATAAGCATAACAATTTATTCAACATCTGAGTGGCAAGATTATATTGAGCATATAAATGATTTAAAAAGTTTAAGTGCAGTATTATGTAAACTATAATGGAGGATTTAAAATGAGCATTGAAAATATAAACAAACTAAGAGATTATGCGGAAGTAATCGGATTTAGATTTTATGATATAGGCGAACAAACTTATAATGGTAAACCTGAAACGGTTCTAACAGTATATTTAGATAAAGAACATACTCAAGAATTAGAACATCATGTATATCAAGACTAATAATCGGAGGATTTATAATGGCAGTATTTAATATTACAAAAGTAGTAAATAAAAATCTAGTAAACGCAATCGAAAAATATATGAGTAATGGCGAAGTATATATATTATATACCGACTGGGGTAATCATTTTGGAATAAGATTTAAGCAAAGAAGTAGTTATAAAATAAATAAAATAAATGCGATAAAATATAAAGCAGTTGGCAAGATACTATGGCGTAAATTATGCAGCGAACCTATTTCAAAGTTTACATCATGTCCTAAATTTGATATACGAAATGCTTATCATATTGCGCAGTACGGGCGTTATAATAATTACTAAAATAATGAGGAATTTAAAATGATTGAATTATTTACAATATCAATAGCATTAATATGCTTAACTATATTATTTATAAATGCAGTATTAGATGATACAAAAGAATAAAAAAGAAATGGAGGTATTTATGCGAAGATTAAAGAAGAACAAAAGAATTTACACAAGTGAACCTGATTATGATTGGGCTAAACAAAGTTTGATTGACCGTAGACAAGAGGACGGTGAACCTATTGAGGATATTACTGACGAGGATATATGGAACGAAGCATACTTCCTTGTAGACATGTGTTTTGACGACGAACGTACGAACCTTAATAAAGATTTAGGTAACGATATAATCTGTATTGCTGACGTAGGCACATGGTGTGGACGTAGGTCTGGATATAAGACAATAGGCACTAATCTTAACGACATATTATACAGTCAAGTGGACGGACAGTCTGATATAACAGTAGAATACGACGGAGTGGACGTAATAGCAAGCGAAAACCATCACGACGGTTGCAACTACTATACCTTTAGGGAAATCAAGCCTAATGTATCCGAAAGGTTCAAAGAAAAAATCAAGTTTAAGGAATATGTATCAAACGAGGAATTAAGACGGAATACACGTTCGTTAAGACCATACATAAAACAAATATTCGGATAATAAAAGTTAAGCAAAATGGAGGACAAACAAATGACAACATTACAAAGTAAATACGATTACACAACAAGTTTTAAAAATGGACTCTTATACATAACGTTAGCCGACAATCAGATGGCGGAAGTTATTGAACCTTTATTAAATGAATTTAACAAAATAGATTTTAAAACATTCTACCAAAGCAAATATAACGCGTATGTTAAATACGATTACGAACCATTCTGTATAGAAGGTTTTAACATAGAATTTGAGATTACTGATAATTTAGGCGATGGAGTTTTTGCAAGTAATCAATTAAAATTTATTGAGTATGTTGCGATTAAAAGATTAGATAGATATATTGAATTAGAAAAACAAAAAGATTTAAATATAGATATGAGAAGTACTGAGGGCAAATTAATTAAAAAATTAATGGAGGTTTAATCATGATACAACATAGACATCTAACAACAAATATATTTAAGACTTATGATATGGGTTGCAGTCCGCATTATTATGGAGTTGTTTGGGTAGCATATAATCAACGCTATGGCGTAGGGTTCTGGCAGCAAGTAACAAAATATTATAAGTCTAAAAAGAATCTCAAAAGATTCAATCCCAAATTTGCGTAACAGATAACGGAGGATAATATGATTACAAGTGCAAAAAATTTAAGGATTGTATTTTATATTGATGAATATGAAAAACAATCAGATGGCAAATTTAAAAGAGTAAATCGAATTAGGACATTTAACAAATTAGATTATAATACCATGTTATATAATCTATCTGATAGATTAATAAAGAATTATATAAAAGTTGAAGAAGTATAAGCAAACAAGGGAGATTAAAAATTATGACATTAAATTTAGACAATTTCGACACTAGCAAATTAAAAGCCTTTCCTAATAAGGATAAGATATGCTTGATAATAGTACATCATACTGCAAGCAGCGGGCAAACAGTAGAACAAATAAATCAGGCGCATAGGCGATTAGGTTGGGCAGGAATAGGATATCATTATTATATCAGAACCGATGGACATGTGTATGTCGGCAGGCCTGCATGGGCGGTTGGCTCTCACTGTAAAGGCAATAATAGCTGCTCAATCGGAGTAGCATTTGAAGGAGATTTCAGAAAAACAAAACCTACCGAAGAACAAATAAAAAGTGCTAAAGAATTAGTAAAACAAATAGTAAATAGATATCCTACAATTAAAAGAGTTTTAAATCATAAGGACTTATACCCAACACTGTGTCCAGTTGTAAATCTAAAAGAAATGATTACTGGCAATAAGGAGGGGTGGCTATAATGAAAAGAGTATCAATATATGATAACAATGATTTTATAACCGCTTATATTTTAAATACAACAGAAGCAAGAGAGTTTGTAAATGAAATATTGACTGGTACAAACTATGACATAATGATTACAAATCAGGAGGACTAAATGGAAACATGCAGTAATTGTAACGAAAAGACCGATACAGTATATGATTTATTCGGCGATGGGTTAATACTATATTGTGAGGATTGCTATATAGAGTATTTAGCAAAGCAAAAAGGATTAATAAAGGAGTAACACTATGCAATTTAAAAATATCATGAGGGGAAAAGGAGATATCTCCTCTCTCCCCTCCTCGGGCACAGACAGGATATCTGTCGGCACTACCCTTTTCAAAAAAGATGTCCGCCCAAAATTGAAGCAGACAAAACGAAAAATAATAATGGATAGAGATATAACCCCCACTATTTTTGAAAAACTAAAAAAGAAATGTGTACAAGATTCTTATACCCTTTCTCAAAAAAGTATAATTGAAATATTATATCCATTAGGAATAAGCAACATTACAATATCACGAGTTATTAATGAGTTATTGCCAGAGGCAAAATCAACACAAGGCAGCGTGGCTAGCATGATAAGATTTATAAAAAATCAATATAGCTCAAAACAAATGGCTAATGAGCTAGATAGGCTGCTTAATTCGGAGGGTTTATAAATGCAAGATTGTAAACTAATGAATATATACGAATTAGAAGATTATAATGAAGATTATATGGATTCTAATTCGATGGGATTGTTATTCTGTTTCGGTACGTCATTTATATCTAAGCTTATAATGGCAAAAACGAGATTGTATAATAATGAGATAATCCCTTCACATGTAGCGCTGATAACAAAAGATTTAATATACGAAAGTACTACTAGCGTTGAAGAAGTCGATAACAAAACCATTAGACAGGGTGTACGAAGATGGCAAATGAAAGACTTTATAAAAGTCGAAAAAGATAAGCTAACAAAATACGTCTATGTACCACACAAGTTCTCAATTCAAAAGGCTGACTCTTTAGTTCATTTACCATACGGGAAAGATACTATACTTGATTTCCTTCTTAAAGATGGTTCAGATGGCGATAGCAAAGGGTTAATATGTAGCCAGTTTGCAAATATATGTATATTGAATCATCACTATAAATCTTGTCCGACTCCTGCAGATTTATTCAGGGCTGAAATACAAAGACATCAGCTAAGTGTATATGAATAGGAGGTTAAATGGGGATAGGATTATTCGCAACAATAAGTATATTAATTTGGTTAGCTATAATACAATTGATTGAAAAGTACATATAAGGAGGGTAAATGACTTATAAAATAACTATTAATAAAACTGACACAAGTTATACAGTACCAAAGGAAAGTTTAAGGCTCTTAGCTTATTCTAAAATGCAAGATATTTATGGCGGTATGATGATGTCTTTAGAATCAGAAGAAGATACTATAGAATTTCTTAATAAAATAGGCGTAACAGTAAAGGAGATATAATGTATTATAAAATTAAAGTAAACAGAAATAACTTAGAAATAATAGATGTGGTAAAACGACAAAAGAAAGATGATGGATTTTTATATTTAACTAAAGATGAATTTAGTAAACTTAATCCAGAGGCAATATCGAATTACAAATCATTTAACCTCGAAGGTGTAAAGACTGAAAAACAAAAATAAATTGTAAAGAATTATGAATAAGGGGGTTGAGAAATAGATTTAGATAGTTTATAATATAAATATATAAATTACTCTTTCTTTTTATTTAGGGCGGATAACCTCCTCGCACACAATGCACATAATTCCTCCATAATTCACACAAAGTCCGCCCACCTTTTCTTTAAAAACAAATAAATAGTATATAATTTTAAAAAGGAGATTAAACTATGAAAGCAAAATGTACTGTATGTGGAAAAATGTACGAGATTCAAGACGGAACTCCGTCAGCTAAATTTGTTCAGGAACATCCAGAAAGAGCAAAATGTTTTGATTGCTTTAAAGCTGGTGGAACTGATAAAGCAGCAGCAACTAAGAAGGCTACAACTACTAAAGCTCCCGCTGCAGCTAAAGCTACTATCAACGCAGAAGTATTAAGACAATCTTATGATGAAGTAGTTGCAGCATTCGCAGATGTACTTGATGATGTTAAAGAATATCTAGGTGGCTGGACAACAACAGTAGCATTAAGCAAGAAATAAATTTACTATCTACATTTTTTCCAGAGGGGTTCTTTAAATCCTTTTATTTAACCCCTCTTTTTCTTAAGAAAAATACAAGTTTAAAAAAGGATTAAAATGATTAGAATTAAAACAGATTCAGATATTGATTCTCTGGTAAAGACATTTAAAAAGAAATATAACAAATTAATCAAAAATGAAGGAAAGAGAAATGAACCAAGAAAATCAGATAGAAAAGGAACTTAAACAATTACAAGTCCTAGTGCGTGTAAATAACCTTCTTTTATCTAAGTTCATACTTCAACTTTCAGAAACAAGAAAAGAATTAGGGTTGCCTAAGCGACAATCCTTTTTTAAGTTTGAAATATTACAAGATGATGTTGATGAATTAATCAAAGAGTTTGGAAAAGACGAAACAATAAAAGCTTTATATCGACTCGATAGATTATTAATTCAAAACAAACAAAACTGTCCACATAATATAAAGAAATATATAAGAAACAGATTAAGAAAGCGAAATGAAAAACGAACTAACATCTAACCTAAAATATCTTTCAAGATGTCATTATTATGGAACTCTGATAGATTGGGAATATGTATCAGGGGCGATGGTTTTAATATTTCAGACTTATACGGCAACAGAATTTTACGGAGGGCAAAATAAAATAAGAATATATGTTCCTACAAAACTAGAAGAAAAGTTAGCTAACGAACTGGAACAAGGCGAAAATTATTTTATCATTGCTTCTCCGTACCGAATAACATTTAAAAATGAATACAGACATAGGGTCGATATGTTGATAGCTATATTTAAGGAGATATTATAAAATGGCGGCTAAACATCCACAGGGAAATGACATATATGATTTACTTATAAATCTTATATTGAATCTATCTCCAGCCCAAGCGTTGAAAGTTTATAACGAACTGCAGCCTAGATTTGATAGGCAAAGGGGTACTGTACTTTATAATGATAATGGAGAAGAAGATAAAGATGGATTGGTACGGCTTACAAAATATCAATATAAAACAATCAGAACAAAGTTCGGCGATAGCTATGTCAAAAAATCATTTACAGAATTATCAAATTATATAAGATTCTTAGAAGAACATTTAAATGAAAAGCCAGTCTATAAACAACAACTAAAAAAATATAAATCAGGAACACATAATCTTGAACTAACTAAGGGTTGGGTTTATAATAAATGTAAACAGTACATTATGACTGAACCTATTAAATTAAATGTAAATCCATTTATGATAGAAGATTATGCTACGGCAAAAGCATACATAAAATCATTGCCAGAAAGCATGCGACAGTGTTTAGATGTTAAAGCATTGCTTTTAAAATTTCCACAATTAGCATCAGAAAATTTTGAGGAGGAATAAATTATGAGTTTAGAACATCCAAGTTATTGCAACCCAGAAGATAAGGCACTTTATTTAAAGCTATTTTATAGCAGCGATACAGATTATAATAAATTGACAGAAAAAGAAAAAGAATTTTGCACTACAATGTATCACATGGAAGAATTTGTACATGGATTAGATGGCGATAGATAAAAGGAATACGAAGAATGAGAACGGAAATAAAGTATTTTCAATGTGAATATTGTGGGTTTATAATTGACCCGATAGAAGTTAAATATAGTCAATTTAACACTCTTGAATATTGTCCGCGATGTAAAGCTTATCCACAACCTTTTAAACAAATTATAAAGGAGAATAACCAATGAGTGAAGTAGAAAAGACGCAACAAGTGAAAGGAATTTTGGAATGAATAAATACATTATAAAGAATTGCCCTGTAAATTATGGATTATACAAAGAGATGTGTGGATTTGTTGAAGAGCATGAAGATACAAGTAAAAAATGTCAAGACTGTACCGACTGCGTGATGAAGCAGATTGTAGAGTTGTGCAAAGAAACATGTAGAAAAAGATGTACTAACAATTGCCTAGGCAAAAAGAAATATTGTGGATATGGACAAATTTTACAAAAATTAGATATACAGGAGGTCGAATAGATGATAGAATATTATGTAGAATATCATGACCCTAAAGGGCGGCGAGGCTATACAAGATACTATCTTGATAAACGAGAAGCGGATAATAAGGCGGAAGATTTAAAATCTCAAGGTTATAAAGACGTAACTGTAGTCACATTTAGATACTAATATGAACGAAGAAATAAAAAAGAAATTACATCTTAAAAAATTAAAGCCAGTTCCGTTATTAGACGGGATAGAAGAACTACGTCAAGAATTTGAGGAGAGAATAGAGCAAGGCGATACAACCTACGGAATTGAAATCCTAGATGAGTGTGTAGAAACTATAAGAAAAGGAAGCATAACTTGTATTATGGCAGCTCCTAATAGCGGGAAAAGTTTATGCGCTCAAACAATAGCGGTAAATCTCGCAAAGCAAAATAAAAAAGTAATAATATGTTCTTGCGAAATGGGTGCTGGATTATTAATGGAAAGACAATTTAAGCAGCTTCTAGGTACAACATCTAAACAATTAAGAGAAGGATATCAGTATAATAGAGATGGCACCAATGCAATGATGGATGCATTAATAGAAGATGAAAATTATAATTATTTAAAAAATATAGATGTAGTTGAAACTGGCGGAGCTACAGTGTACGATATACTTGAAATGCTCGAAGGATTCCCAGAATACGAATACATAATAATAGATTATATCCAGAGAGTTAGAGGACAAGGAACCGATTACGAAGTTGTAACTGAAGCATTTAGAGAATTTCAAAATTATACACGACAGAGTGGAAAGAAAATGATTATATGTTCTCAAACATCCAGAGGAACTACATCAGAAGCTTTAGGAAGTCAGCAATCTAAGAATAGATTAATAGACCCAATGAAGCTAAAAGGAAAAGGGTCGGGAAGTATAGAAGAAGATAGCGATGTCGGGTTATCACTATTGGAAGATTATGAAGGCGGAAGTAAATTAGTTTACATGACATTATTTAAAAATAGATACGGAGCTAAAAAGAATATAACATATACATATATGATAGATGATAGACTACAGTTTGTATTAAAAAGGAGGGGAATGTAATGGCAGGCAATATCCCCAAGATGATAATGCTAGCTCTGGCACTTATTAAGGCATTAGACTTAAAGAACGGAGAAAGTCTAAAGATTGCAAGAGATATAATGTATTTATGGCGAGAGTTCTACATAAAAACAAGGCTTGAAGTAATACCTAAAGAGTTTATAGTAGAATTTAAATATAAAGACAATACGATTGTATCATGCAGAGTAGATGATTTAAGTACTTTAAGAAAGCTAGTTGCTACAGTGAAAGACAAATTTAGAGATAAGGAGAAATAAAATTGGACGGAGATATCGCAAATAAAATAAATAATGATATTAATGAATTAGAATCAAAGATAAGCAAAACTAATATTATTGACGGTAAAATAATAAGCTCAAACTCTCATGGCATGACGGTATATGATTTGACGGACGATGGAACTGGGAAAAAATATGATAGCGGGAAGCCGATGGTAGGCACATTATGTCAAGTATTCCCTAGGGCATTAATGGGGATAGGGGCTTGTATCGAATTCGGAACTCATAAATATCCCAAGCCCGACAATTGGAAGTTGGTAGAAGGTGCATTCAAAAGATATCAGGACAGTTTAATGAGGCACTATCTAAAATTTCAAATTGGAGAAATCGAAGATAGGGAAACAAAGCTGAATCATTTATTTCACATGGCATGGAACGCACTAGCAATTACTGAACTATATTTAATGGATAACCCTGAGCTGGTAGAAAGATTACTGAAATGATAAATAAAGTACAACCAGTATATAGCGCAACAAATTATTGGTACAAATATAAAAACTATGCTCATCATATCTTAAATAGCTACACAAAAGAACCTGAACTACATGAAGAAATTGATAGTAGTCTTTGGATAATGTTAAAAAATATATTACAAAAATGCTCAGATTATAATTATATAGGTTCTTATATAAATAAATCAATAAAGAGATTGTGCAACAGAATCTATAATTATCGAGGATTTAAATACAGACAAAAGGATATATTGATTGAAAAAGATGAACTTGATAACATGCAAGGTTCAGAATTAAATATAACTCTCGATGAGTACTTAGAAAGACAAGCCATTTTAAAATATGTAAATAGGCTTCCAAGCAGACAGGCGATAGTGCTAAAGAAGTATTTTGGCATAGACCCATTTAATAAAATATCGCTTGTCGAAATAGCAAGAGAGTCAAACATAACTCCAACGGCTATCAGAGAAGTCAAAGAAGCAGGACTTAAAAGATTAAAAAGTATGTTAAAATTTGATGGTATATATAACGTAAAGGATTTTATTTATGGAAAAGAATGACGAAAAAATGACAGAGCAATCTATGGAAGTTGCAAAGGTAAGCTTTAGTTTTACATTTACAAGAGATGAAGCGGAAGCATATATTAAAAAACCTAAAGGACAAATAGCAAGAAACATTCGAAAGTATATGTGCAGAATATTTGAAGTTGCAGCAGAGAAAATGTTAGCTACTCCCGAGAATGAAAATATAAAGAATTGTAAACTAAATATTGATGAGGGATTGAAATAAAAGTTAATATATATTATAATGATATATATAGATTATTTTAATTTGAGGAGGCAACATGCCAGCAGCATTATTAGATTACGATGGTTATATTTGTAAATCATTTTACGCTAACAAAGAAGATATGATGGACTTCGCTAAAGCGGAAGAAATATTAAATGATTTAAAATATTCAGCTTGGAAAAAAGCTGCAAACTATTTCAAGTGCGATATGTCAGACGTTATGCTATATCCTATAATATCTGGACATAGCTGGAAGAAAGATATTTACCCATCATACAAACGCACTAGAAAAAGAGACGAATACCTTGGGATGTATAGGCAGATTATATCTGAAAGAAAAGAAGTAATCAAGGTTGAACCTCTTGAAGCGGATGAACTATTAATAATATTAAATGATTATATCAAGGATTTTGAGGATGGCAAATGTATAGTATTCTCAGATGATAAAGATTTAAGATATTATGCAGACACATATTGCAAGATAAATATAACAGAGCAAGTAGTAAGCCAAGACCCACAAGCATTAATATACAACCAATTAGCCCAGATGCTTATAGGAGATAAAGAAGATAATATAAACGGAGTTCCTAAAGTTGGAGAAAAGACTGCGCATAAAATATTATCCCAATGCGGGTATACATTAAAGAATGTGATTCAGATATTCAAGGAAAAAGAAGTTGATATTGATATGACATTAAGAGATTTGTTATTAGTAGTTCCGTTATCTGAAACATATCTTAATGACGTTGATGCCGCTTACAAGGTTGCTAATTCTATATTGAATGGAATGAAACCAAATGGCCTCGATGTGCACAATGCAATAATAGGGCAAATAGAATATATAAGAGATAATGTAATGGAGGTTTACAATGATAAAAATTAAGAAGATTGTTAATGCTTTAATAGCAATATGTATAGCCAATCTTCCAAGTATATTCCCCGATTCAAGGGTAATATTAGGCGTATATATTATAGGATTAATAGCTATATTCTCAGTTGTATATTTCTTATTAAATAAAATAAACAAGTAAGGAGTTAAAATGAAAAGTAAAACAGAACCAGAAACAAAGACAGTTAAAGATAAAAAAGCTAAGACAAGTAATGAATACGAACAAATGCTTATCGACTTTGTTAAAGAAGAATTTAAAGGAGTCATTTAATGGATAATGATAATGATATAAGAAGTCAATTAGAGGAGTTTGTATCTCCTAGCGATATTCCGCTTTTTGATTTAGGGGTATCTGCAATAGATGATTTATCTACTATAGTTAAAATATTTTCAGACAGAAATTCTATTGAGTCTACATCTTCATTTATATTAGGAATAATTAAATCAGTAATAGCAGCATTGACACATAGAGAATGCGAACTCGAAGAAATAGTAAAGCTTATACACGAAGGGAAAAGTACTAATGATTAGAAACAAAAAAGTTCCAGATTTAGAAATGACATTAGAAAATGGAATAGTGGCGGTTGCATCGGACTTTCATGTTCCGTTTCAAGATAAGGAAGCAGTAAGCTCATTTATAAATTACTGCGCAGAAATTCAGCCTGCTGTTATAGTAATAAATGGCGACTTAGTAGATATGTATATGTTATCGCGCTTCGCAAAGGGAGAAGGCAGAAATCCAATGTCTGAAATTGAGGAAGCTAGAGACATATTGTGTCAGATAAGAGAAGCATGTCCAAACTCTAATATTTTTTATGTAATAGGAAACCACGAACAAAGATTAGAGAAAACAATTTTGTCCAAAGCTCCAGAACTAGCATCATTAATTGAAGATGTATTTTCTATATTTAAATTAGATAATTTAGTAATACGAGGATGCGGAACTCTTACATTAAATGACAATTTCGTATTTAAACATGGAACCTTATTGGGGAACAAGTCAGGATTGTCCGCAATAAAAGAAATGGAAAATGCATATCTGTCAGGTGCTACAGGTCACTGTCATCGGTTGGCTAAGTACATCGCAAGAAAAGCGGGAAGAAAATTTGTCTGGTTAGAGACTGGATGTCTATGCTCAATAGAGCCTGAGTATATGTTATATCCGAATTGGCAGCAAGGTTTTGGAATGATTCAATTTGAAAACTCCAAAGTCAAAAGAGCCGAAGTAATAGAAATAGAAAACGGAGAAATACTATAATGTTATATTTAATTAAGGATGAAACTAAAAATATGTTAGGGCAGACCAAATGTAAAGTTATTAAGGTTTGCTTAAATGAAAACGAAGTAATGTCTTATCTTTCAAAGAAAGAAAATTTAAAACAATTTAACGGAGATATCAAAGTTGAAAGGGTTGTCTTATAATGGCAAACATTAATTTTGAAACAGATATAACAGATGAAATGTATACTGTGGTTGCAGAAGCTTTATTATATAGAGAAGATGCGACATTAAAACTCAAGCAGTCTAAAGCTTGCCCGAAGGACTGGACAATGCTTGATTTGAAAAGAGTTTATCAGTATATATTAAAAAGTGACAGACTCAAAGAGGTTAAAGATGATTACCTTAAACTTGAAACTGCTACTCTTATTGATGATAATACAGATACAGTCATGCTGGTATATAATCGCCTTTTACAAAAAGCGCAAGTAGAAGGAAAGTATGATGTAGTAGCTAGAATATTAAAAGAAATTAGACAACTTAAAGCTATAGAGAATGAGCAAATGAAATTCGAAGTAGTGTTTAAGATAATGAAACCGCAGGAGAATTAATGTTTTTATATCCCTTCAAGATATTTGCACTAAGTAAGAATAAAA
This sequence comes from Methanobrevibacter ruminantium, assembly GCA_004553595.1. GTDB lineage: Archaea > Methanobacteriota > Methanobacteria > Methanobacteriales > Methanobacteriaceae > Methanobrevibacter > Methanobrevibacter ruminantium_A. Next base: position 25,863 of record SFKZ01000014.1, read on the forward strand.
GATTGATTAATATTGATGAACCGCAAAGAACTGTCGGTATCTATGACGTCATGAAATATAATTATAATGATGCGACTGATATTGCAAGCGGCACGGATTTTAAGGTGTCAATATTACTAGGTAATCTATTCAAGGATGTTAATTTAATATGTCTTGATTTAGACGATTGTTTTAATGAAGATGGTAGTCTAACATCTGATACTAAAGATTTATTAAGTGAGTTTGATAAATCAGAATGGGAAGTATCATCTAGTGGCACTGGCATACATGTATATATTCTAACTAGAAAAAACTTTGAAACATTTATAGTAAAAGAAATGATAGGCTGCAAAAGCTTTGAATGCTATACAAACAAAAGACATATTGTAACGACTACATTCGATTTTAAAAATACAAACTTACAAATAGGAAAGCATGACGAATATCTCGAAGCGATATATGAAGAAGCTAAAAGATTGAGAGAAAAATCATCTCAGGTTCAAATGGTTAAAACCGCATTCAATGGCAGAGAAATTAAATCAGAACAAGAGTTAAATTCAGTGTTATATAACAGAACTCCAGTAGATTCTATATATACAATACGAGGATTATGTCTGAAGGATTCTGTATTAAAAGATGTTATAGACTGTAGTCCAGACTCTGTAGACCAATCCGCCCATGATGCTAAGCTAATCAGGAAGCTAATGTACTATTGCTTAAGCTTTGATGCTGCTTGGGAAATGGCTAAGAAAACAAATTATTATCAGATGAAAGACGATAAACATAAAAAGAAGTTTAACAATCCAACATATATAGAACGCACTAGAAGATTTATTGAAAACGGAGGTGGCTAATATGAATTGCGCTATGGCTAGAGCTTTAAAATGGAGCTACTTCAGTACTGGATTAAATAACTTCGCTGAAGAAGAATTAATAAACCACCTCTTGAATTGCCCTGCGTGCAGAAAAGAATACGAAGAATACGCAAAGAAATGTAACTGGGGCGAATTTAATGTTGAAGATATTGCAGCTAAATTCGGAGAAGAAGTAAAGTCAAAAGAAAAAGAAATGACGTGGCTTGAAAAATATAAAAACAAGCAAGTTGTAAAACTCGCAGTATCTAAAGCTATTAGAGAAATAATACTTGAAGAAAAGGATAAAAAATTCTCAGCGTTTTTAGTAAAGAAGTTATGCCAGAAGTTAGACCATCTTGAAGAATGCTACAAGAAAGAAAGGATTAAGAAAAATGCGAAATCTAAATAAATATGATTTAATAGTATCCGATATAGATGATACTTTAATATATGGATTCTGGACGGACTTAATGCATCATTCTTGGAATATATGTCGCTCAAATATACTAAGCGCAATATTAATGTTTCTTCAAGCTAAATTCAAATTTTATAAAGTAAACATGAAGTTATACTATATGCTGAAATGCGCAGATGCTCCTATTGTATTTTTGACGGTAAGAGCGCGGAGTGATGCAACCGTTAAGATGTTGTATGATATAATGGGCAGGACTCCGTTCAGTTTAATAGAATTAGGCACAGATATGGGAGCTGAACAAAAGGCTGAAGTTATTGAAAAATATTTAGAAAGATTCCCTAATATATTATTTATAGATGATAATAAGGTAATTAGAAACAATGTATCAGGATTAGAAGTTGATGTACTAGACCCAACATTAATGAGGGAAGAATTGTGTCAGTAAAGATAACAGAATACAACCTATTACCTAAACAATATGAATTTATGTTCGGAATACCCGACGATGCTTTTACCAGAGTCGGGAAAGACGGACTGCCAAAATTATACAACGATATAGCTTTATATCAAGGCGGTTTCGGTTCAGGTAAAACATTCTGCGGAAGCTTACGTGGTTTATATTTCGCGCTAACTTGGGATGGATGTAAAGGATTAGTAACCGCAAAAAGTCAAGACCTGTTGGACAATACAACAAAAGCAAAGTATATAGAACATCTCGGGAATATGGGATTAAAAGAAGGTGTTCATTGGTGGTTTGAAAATAGAAAAACATTAATGGTATTTCGCAATGGTTCTACTATTATGTTTAAGACTGCTGCAGACTGGGAACAATTCAGGTCAATGGAATTTACATGGATTGAACTAGAAGAAGCATCATTCCTTGAAGAAAAATTATTCCTTGAATTACTAGGTCGTTTGAGACAACCAAAGAGAGAGAGCTGGAAAAATTATTATAGGTCTTTATTTATGCATACGAACCCTCAAGGAAAAAGAGGATGGCTAAATAAAAACTTTATAAATCCGAAAACAAAACATAAGACTTATAGATATGTCACTGCTTCGACAAGAGAGAATATTTTCTTAGGAGAAGAATACGTCGAAACATTGGAAGAACAATACTCAGCAGAACAACTTGAAGAATTAGTCGAAGGACGTGATGTTGATAACGATAACACAGTTGCATTCCCGCAATTCACTAGCGATAATATTAAAGAAGGTTTAACAGTAGATTATAATTATCCTCTTATATTATCTTGCGACTTCAACTACAATCCAATGTGCTGGTATCTAATGCAAGAACGAGACGGAGTTTGGTATGTAATAAAAGAATTAATAAAACAAAACGTTACAACTAAACAGATGTGCGAATTAATACAACCAGCAATAGATGAGACGGGAGTTAGAAATCTTATAATAATGGGGGATTCTCATGGTAGAGATTTAAAAACTAACGGTTCTGATTATGGGGTTATGATGAATTACTTTAATGAACTAAAAGGCTATAGCGCAACTCTTAGAGTGCAGAAATCAAACCCTCCGATTAAAGAAAGATTAGCAGTATTGAGGGGACATATAAGAAATGCAAAGGGAAAAATCAGATTATATGTTGATAGCTCATGCGAGAAACTTTTATATAACTTTGAAGAATGCAAAAACAACTTAGGTAATGCTGGATTACATATCCCTACCGATGGAGAAATTCAGTCTGACGATAAGAAAAGATTTTTAATTCACCCAATAGATGCTACAAGTTATCCTATATTCTACTTAAATAATTTAAGAGAAAAAACAGGAGTAAATTATACTACTCAGGATATGTAACATTTTTGTTACAATAGGGTTGAATATTTTTATAAAATAATTTAAAATGTATATATACGAAAATAAGAGGTATTTTTAAAATGGATGAAACTATCACATCTAAAGAACAATGGTACGATTTAAAACCTTATAAGGATGAAATCGCCAGCTTCATTAGAAAGAAAAGAACGAGTCTTGATTGTATTAGCAGAATGGAAAAAGAATACAATAGACTATATAAGACCGTATATGCAGGAACTGAAGAATCCGACACAGAAAGATTCCCACATTCAGCAGAAATATTCAAGGTTTATAAAGCTGCGATAATAGAATCTTGTCTCCAAGGTTATTCTGCTTTATTCGTACCAAGAGGAAAAGATGCTTATAGCGTACTAAAGATTCCTGAATTGAATGAAGTAATGATTGACCAATTTAAAAGCATGGCTTTAATTGAAAACTTAACAGATGAATCGTTAGACGACTGGATATTAAAAGGAGAAGCTTGCGGCTTTATAAAATTAAAAACCACAAAGGAAGAGTATCGTATAAAAGAAACTCTAGCCGATGAAGCTACTGGCGAACCTATTGTTAAATTTACACTGAGAGAAGGAGTCGAATATGAAGATATTGACTTTGAAAGAATAGACCCTCTTGATGTATATATTGATGCAAACGATTATAAAAGAGACCCACTAGGATGTGCAAAAATTGTAAGAAGTTTTATTACTCCAGAAACCCTTTTATTATCTAATTCATATCCTTTATTGAGCACAGAGGAGAAAAAGGATATAGCTGAGAAGTTTAATATGGCTACCACAAGCACTACATACTCTCCTGAAAGTAGTTATATAACTGAAGGTATGAGTTACTCAAGTACTAAGGCAGCTAAGATAGAAGTACTTACATTCAGAGGGGATTATGTTACAACCGATGGAAAAGTACTAAAGAATATAATTGCAGTAACAGTAAATAATCAGATTGCAGATTTAAAATATAGCGAAGTAAGTACTAATAGATTTATATATGCAGCATATAAAGTTGATAGAATAACCCATAGGGGTATATCTCCAATGGCTGCAAGTAATCCAGTAAATAAATTATTAAACAGAGCTATTGACATGTTCTTAAAGAACTTGGAAGATGTAAGCAATCCTTATATCTTGTATGCAAAAGGTTCTGTATCTAAACAGGATTATACTTCATTTAGAAAAGAAAGAAAATTAGAATACAATGAAACAATAAACAAGCCAGAGTTCTGGGCGCCACCCCCTGCTGCAATGCAAGGTCTAGAATTGCTTAACTTAATCTTAAATCAAAATAAGAATATGTTAGGGTTAAATAGCTACATTTCTGGGGATGCATCAGGCGCAGTGAGAACCGCAAAAGAAACCGCTGCATTAATTCAAAGAAGTAATGCGAGAATGAGAGTAGAAACAGATGTATTTAGTTATAACTTTATGCTCAGATTATTTACTTCATTCTATGCATTTAATAGAGAGTTGGCAATAGCTGCAGGACATCCATTAAATGAAATATATGCAGACACTAAACTAAAAGTATCAATATCTACAAACGCAGCAAGAGCTGATGAACAAGGCGAATTGAATATGTTGATGCAAATGTTGAATCTGCCTATTGCTCAAATGATATTTAGTAACTTAACTCCACAACAGACAGTATTAGCGTTAAGATATCTAATGGCTAAATCAGGATTGAAAGATGCAGACAACCTATTAGAATTAGTAGACCAGCAAGGAAACACTACCGTATTAGACCCTACAGATTCAAATGGGAATGCTATAACTACTGATGAACCTGTAATACCACAAGAGCAGCCAGCGCAACAACCACCTTTACAGAATACAGATATAAATGGATATATCGAATAAAAGGAGATATTTAAATGGAAAATGAAAACGAAATCAGAGATGAAGAAGTAGTAACAGTTGAACTAGGACAGGAAGGCGAAGTAAAATCTGTAGAAGAAGAAATTGCAGATGCCACTCCAACTGAAGCTCCAACTGAAGCAGTTGTAGAAGAAGAACCATCAGAAGAACCGACAGAAGCTCCTTCTGAAGAACCTACTGAAAAACCAGAAGAACAAAAAGAAGGAGAAGTTAAAGAAAAAGATTCTACTTCGGACACTACCTCTTCTGAAAATCCTTCCGCAGAAAATGAATCTGACGAATCTGAAAAAACTGAGGAAGCTCCGACTGAACCCCCTACCGATGAGGAAGAAAAAGAGCAATCAGTAAACGAAGCCCTCGAAAAAGCTAAAGCAGAATTAGAAGAATTAAAAGAAGCTGAAGCTACTAGAAAGATAGTTGAAAAAATTAATCAGACTGCGATTGAAGTTGAAAATGAAGTTGCAAGATTTGACAACAGTCTAAGCAAGGCATTGGAAGATACTTTTAAACAGTACGATATTGATTTAAATACTACATTAGATGAATTAAAAGAAAAAGACCCAGCTAAGCATGCTATAGCTATGGAGTTAATCGGTCACGCTGAAAACATAAGAGCGCAAAAGATTGCAGAAATGCAAGCTCCTTTAATTCAAGCTCAAAAAGACTATGTATTTAGAGAAGCAAGTAAAGTCATGTGCACTTATGAGATGACTGAAGAACAGGCTCAGGAAGCTGCTAATACATTTGTAAATATAATGAATAACGTAGGTATTGCAGATGTTGGTGAAGATTTAAAAGCTAAGGTAGAATTAGCAGTAGCAAGAGCTAAAATGATTATACCTAAAGTCGAAAACGTAGTAAAAGAGGTAAAAGAAATTGTCGAAGATACAAAAGAAGCAGTTAAAGACGTTATTGCAGAGAAAGCTCCAGAGGAAGAGAAGTCCGTTAAAGAACCCGTACAAGAAGTAGTTGAAGAAACTCCTACCGAGGCTCCTACTGAAGCTCCGACTGCTAATCTAGAAGCATTCAAAGAAGGTGCTGCTGAAGGTGATGCTATCGTAAATAACAGAGAAGGTATAACAGTTGATAATGTACTCGGCACTCTATCTTCATTACCTTTTAAAGCTAGAACTGAATTTTATAAAAAATATGCTGATTTGATTAGAGAAGCAGGCATACAACAATATAGACGACAAGGACTTCAATAATGGGCTTAATTGATAAAATAAAAACAGTCTTAAGAATCAATAAGAATGTGCTCAAGTCTGAGATAGAAGAAATTAAAAGCCTCAAAATAACAGAGGAAGATACCACACAGGCTAACAAGATTTCAGCTTTAATAGTCACAGGAATGGCAGCGGCTGGGATTCCATGTGGAGCATTATCTCAGCAAATAATGGCACGAATAATAGCATACGCTTTAAGGGATATAAAAGACGGCGTAGAAGTTCATGATAAGTTAATAATTAAAAGAGTTATTAATGAAATACAAAATGAAAAGATTTCAAAATCCGAAAATCTTTTAAGAGAATTGAATAAAGATTAATGGAGTTTTAAGGAGACCTCCACTATGGCAGAGAGAGAATAAATCTTGGTCTTTGGTAGATTAAAACCTTAACATTAAATTTTAAAGAAAGGAAAAAGAAAATGGCAGGATTACCTAATTATTCTGATAACCCTATCGTATCTGGCAACTCAGGTCAAACAGGCGACAAGTCTATGGAAGTGGCTTTAGCCTCTAAGATGCAATTAATCTTAGACCAGCCAATGGCAGACGTAGATAGCGGTTTAACAAACAGAGACTTTGAAGGCGATTTCTTCAGAATCGGCGATACTGTAGCATTGGTTAAACCAGACATTAGCTCTTTAAATATCCAGTTTGGTACAATTAATACTCCTAATAAAGTCGGTAAACCTATTACTGGTGAAGCAATTGGAACATTGACTGCAACTGATAGATATTCAAATAAAGATGCTAGATTAAGACCTACAAACGTTGAATTTGAAAAGAATGTATTAGTCATTGACAAATATGCTAAATACGCATTCTACATTTCAGATTTCACCGAAGCCGAAGGCAAATGGAATTATGAATCTGGTAACTTAGATGCAGTTGCTCAGGAAATGAGAAAACGTCATAACTTAGAAACAGTACAGTTGATTGTTGATAATACTTCAGATGTAAGTGCTCCATTTGGACAAATTAAAACAATCGCATCTTCAACTGCAGCAGCTCCTATTACTGTAGCAAACGGTGACGATGTATATGAAAAAGTAATCGTTCCAATCTTTGCTCAATTATATGATGCTGGTGCTATTACTGCAGACGGTCAGATTACTTACGGTTCTAATGCACAGGAAGGTAAAACGACTTACGGTTGTGTTTATGTTCCAACTGCATTATATACTATGCTTTTAACTTCTAAATACTTACAAGATAGAAGCACAGTAGCAGCAGATGAAAAGGTTAAAAGCGGTAAAGTTAAAACTGTAATGGGTTTGGATATCGCAATCGAACCATCATTAAACCCTACTGCTAAAAGACACATCAATCTCGGCGAAAATACGAATACATTAGTAGTAGTAGCTGGTACTAGAAACCTTGTTACTAAAGCTGGTAAGGTATTGCCTCCAGAAAGATTACGTTCTCTTAAATTCTTTGCGAACGAATTTCATGGATGCGAACTTTATACTAAACAGGTTGTAGAACCAGATGCTGGCGCAGTAGCATTCGTTAAAATTGGCGCTGGAGCGTAGACTCACTTTTTATTGAGGGGCTAGGCAGCCAGACTAAAAATCAGGTGTAAGTCCTTTCCCCCTCTTTTCTTTAACAAAATAATTAATATGGAGAATATAAAATGTTAGTACAAAAAATGTATAATAAGTTAGCCTTATTAACTGGATTCCCGCAGTATACGAACTCTGTAGATACTCCAGATATAACAAGAACATTATTAGAATATCTTAGCCAAGGGTTAAATTCAGTTATAGATAACCTTTATATACAGAATAACGTACTTGAAAGATTTGATACCATAACGGTTAAAAAAGGACAAGATGAAGTAGGTGTAGAAGGAATCATTAAGAGCGTTCAAATAGTAAATAAAGGTAAAACATTCGATGTTCCTTATATGAATAATTTTAATCAAGATACTTTTTTGACAGATGAAGAGAGAGCTAAAAATAGTGGAACGCCAAAAGGATATACTATAAGAAAAGGTTATATGAGATTGTTCCCAATACCAGATGAGGAATATACTTTAAAAGTAGTAGTAGCAACAACAAATTTGGTTTGGGCGAATAATGACGTGGCTAGAAATACTGTAGAAGATATTGAAGATTCAGTTATGGCAGATTCAAAATTTTGCGATTTAGTTGTATTAAAGGCAGCAACATTATTATTAGCAAGAGCAAATAACGGAGCAGCTCAGATTCTAGCCAATGTGTACAAGGAAAGATTTGACAACTACTTAGAACATGATTTAAAAACAACTCAGGGAAATAGATTCTTTGATAGAAGCGCAGGTCACTTTGATATAGATAGAGGATTATTAGGATAATGGTAAAATTTAAACCTTTAAATGTTAAACCTATAAAAGATAAAGGAACTTATGTATTCGGGGATTTTAGTATAGGATTATATTATCTTGATACTCCTAGGATGTTAGGCGAACAATTAGCCTCTCTTGCATTGGTCGGCGGACAAAACATATGGACAGAAAAAGGCGCATTAGTTCCTCAATATGGATATAATATATTAGGCAAATTGCCTGACAAAGAGCAAGTTATTGCAGTGAGTAAAGATACTGCTAGCTCAGCTAATTTCTTTATAATTACAATAGATGAAAATACTGATTCACATTTCTATTTATACACTGCTAGTCAAGGCTTAAAGAAATATAAATCTAATATAGGTGCAATTAATGTTCCTATAATCGCTCATGACGGAAAGAATTTAATTGTATATAATGATGGTGCATCATATCTATTCGGAAGTTATTATGCAGATGCATCAAATATTATAGCTATAGATTCAAATGTTCCTTATAGAGATTATAATGCTTATTATGAATTTACAGTACCATTAGAATCAACTGAATATTACTGGAACGGAAAAGAGATAGTAGTAACTAATAATGGTAAAAATCATCACATGGTTGTAAGTTCTGTCTCGGTTGGAGAAACTAATACAGTAATAAGAGCTATAATTGATGGAGAACATCAGCAGTTTTCTGGTGAGACTGCAACAATAAGCGAAAATACATTATTACCTATTGATTTTATTTATTATCCAGAAGATTATGATGAAACATTACAACCTACAGACCCTAAATATGTAGCTCCAGTTAGAATGACCCCAGCATTAATTGAGTCAGCTCAGAATAGATTGTTTGTGGTAGATGAAACTGGAACCGTATATTATAGTTCAGTTGGAGGTGTTGATGAACTGGCTGGAGGCGTAAAAGCTTTTGACCAGAAGAACGATGCAGGATTCTTTACTGGATTCTATAAAGATTCATCAAAGATATTATCTATTGAAGATTTCATGGACGGTATATTAATAAGTAAGGAAAACGGCTTATATTATCTTACATTAGGAGATGCTACATATAACGTAGTTCAGACCGAAGGTGGATTCCTTTCATTAGCTGAGAATCAAATTAAAATTAGAAAGATTGCTAATATAGGGCAGCAATATGCTGGAGACCATGTAATAGTAAAAGAAAGCGTATTGGCTTATGACAGTAATAGTGGAACAATCGTAAACGCAGCATCAATGAATGTCTTTGGTAGTTTAGTTGCGGGAGATATAATAATTGACTCTGCTGCATTGAACGCATATAACTCTGGTATCACTGCAAGCAAAAGAGTTTTAACATATAACGGACAAGAAAATGTATTTATATTATATTATGGCGAAGATTTAACAAATGGGGTCGTATTAACTCCACAAGCTACACTTTTCCCGAGAAAATTAGATATTCCGATGTTCAAATTTATAGGATTTAATCAGGGTGTAGTAGGCGTTGGATTAGATGGAGAAATAACTCAAGACTTCAAGATAGGAACTATAATAAAATCCCTTCCCGCATTTGCGGATTTTGAGGCTATTGGGGTAAGAGACAATAGAGTTGTAACATCTTCATTACTTGAGGTAACAGAATTAAACGGAGTTGAATTTACTATAACTACGAAAAATACTGGAACATCCGTACAAAATATTAAACCTAATTTAAATCTTGCGGTAGATAATAGTATATTACCACCATTGTTATATTCAGATAAAACATTTGATATTATGTCTGATTCATACGAATTGACATCAAGATGGGCTGATAAAAAAGCGAGCGTAACAAGGATAGCTGCCCCGATGTCGGGAAGAGACGGAATAAGTCTTTCAATAGAATTTCCAGCTAACTCGTCATTCTGTCTTGCAGCTTTAAGACTTCCAGATTTCAGCTTAGGAGAATTATAGTATGAAATATAGAACTTTAGACCATGGAGATTTATTTGTATATCGTAGCGATATATTCAAATGTTATCAAGATTGCAATTTAATATTTGATTCTCAAAATGTTATTGATATAAAGGATGAACATGATTCTGAGAATTTATTACATGGATTCGTTGAAGCTAAAGATTCTTTAGTGTTAGGAATATTAGACGATAAAGAAGAATTTTTGTTCGGCATAGTAATATTTGATAATATTAGATTTGCAAATAAATCTTGTGCACAGGTTCATATCGTAACAGATAGGGCTATTTGGGGAAGAAAGATTAAAGATATTTATACTGAGATATTAAAAGGTTCTATATTTGATACTCTATATTGTGAGATTCCTAGCATAGCAGTTCATCCGATTGCGATGTGCAAAAGGCTAGGATTTAAGAAAACTGGTTATATTCCTGATGCACTTCCTTATAAGAATGCACAGGGAGAAGAAAAGATGTATGACTTGCAAATATATACTTATAGGAGAAATAAATAATAATGCAAAATAGCAACGATGAATTGCCGTTAGTTCAAATAAGTGATGATACTCCAGTGCTTCAAGGAGGTATAACTTATAATGATTATTCACCATATATTAGAGATTTTAGCGATAACTTGAGAAAGTACTCAGTACTATCTAATCCTATAGCTAATGCAGTTTCAATTAATCCAGCAGCTAGGGCTTATATGTATAATGCTGCAGGGGTAGAAAGAATGACGAATAAAGATTTTTATCCATGGGAAATTAATGCTGCAAAACAAGCATTAAATAATAGACTTGGAGAGAGAGGTGGAAGATTTGATTCCCCTATTGATGTTCATCCTAATAACTACGAAGGTAATGTTGCTAATACTACGGGGTCTGGGTACATTAAAAACTTTTTCTTAAATCCTATGAGAATGACAACTGGAAGTATGTGGGTAGCTCCAAACGGACAATTATTACATCAATTAAATAATAACTTCTATTATGGAGACCCGTACGATTTCGCCTCTCAAGTTCAGTCGGACAATAATTATAGACCAGAATATAAGTTACTCCAAAAATTCGGAACATCTGTAAGAAGTAACAAAGAACCAATGATAATTGATATAAACTTAAAGGATTAATGTTAATGGTAAAATTTCATAGAAAGAAGATAACTAAAAATGCTGCAGGGATTAAGCATGGTTATAGAAGCGGTTTAGAGAAAACTATACAACTAGAGCTCGAAGGTTTAGATATTGAACCTAACTATGAGGGGAGAGAGTTTGAATATATCGTACCAGAATCTAAGCATAAATATACTCCAGATTTCCCTGTGAGCCCTCATATTATAATCGAGACAAAAGGGAGATGGGTGCTAGAAGATAGACAAAAGATGCTTCTATTAATAAAACAATATCCAGACATATCTTTTAGAATGTTATTTCAAAAAGCATCTCAAAAAATTAAAAAAGGAAGTAAAACAAGTTATGCTGATTGGTGTGATAAACATGGCATAATGTGGGCGGAGAAAACAATTCCGCAAGAATGGTTAAAAGATATTTATGATGATTTAGCATCGAACTGTAAATAAATTGTAACATTAGGGTTGAAAATAATTGTAAAATAATTTATAATATAATTATATTCTATATAAGGAGAAATTGTAATGGCTAAACAAGCTAAGCTTAAACAAACGGACTGGACAACAGGCGGCAGAGATATCTCTAATACTGCCACTCCATTGTATCAAGACAACCTAAAAAATATGGGTAAGTATCTCAGTGACCCTTCTAAATATGTTAATCAATATTTAGACCAGTATTACGGCACTAATGCTATACAGAATCAAGATTTTTTAAGGGCGTATAACAGAGCGATGAATACAAAAACTGGAGCTAACTACGCAGCTACTGGGGGAGGCTATACATCATCTGGACAAAGAGCCTATGACGATACACAAAGATATTATAATGATTTAGCTTCAAGGCTTCAGCAGTATGGAATAGGTCAATCCCGCAAGATGTATGACCAAGATATTGCAAATATGAGAGGAGCAAATACAGATTATTATAATGCATATAATCTAGGAAAAGCTTACTCAGATGTAGACCAGTATAATGACCTAGTAGACCAACAAAATAGAAATTGGTATAGTAATGCTTTATCTGGAATCGGAAATGCCGCTATGGCAATCGCTCCGTTCACAGGGGTAGCCGCTCCTTTTGTTGCTGGAGCAGGGGCACTAGCAAGCGGTGCAGGAGCTGCAACTGGAATAGATACATCAGGAGCTATGGCTGCAATAAGAGGCGGTACTCCTAACCAGTATCAAGGTATGAACAATACATACACTAACTTAGCAGACCAGCTAGCGCAATATGATTGGGGGAAAGTATTTAACCTATCACCTAGTCAGACATTATCTCAAAAACTAGGCTATAATTACACGCCTTATACAACTTCAAGTATGGCTAATAATACGGTAGGAAATAAAAATTATTTCGGATTCGATAGATAGAGAGGTTAATAATGGTTGATAAGAAAACACTAGAAAATATGATGAAGAATACCGATTGGAGTCAAAGGTCTATATCTGGCAATATTGATTGGAATAATAAAGGGCAAGTTATAAACTATATTACTGCCAGAGCAAAAATGCTAGGAATGCCAGAAGGATTCATCCCTATATACATTAATCAATTAAACCAAGAATCAGGTCTTATGCATTATAGCAATGGTAAGGTTAAGAGAGGTGGAAGCGGAGAGTTTGGTATAGGTCAAATAATGCCAAGCACTGCTAAATCTCTAAAGATTGACCCATCAGACCCTGTGCAAAACATAGACGGAAGTATTAAATATATGATTAACGCGTTAATTCGTTCAAAGGGAGACCCAAGAGAAGCTTTAAGAATGTATAATGGCGGATTCGGATATAAGGACTCTAGTAAAGCAGCTCAAGACCAAACTGCGAGATATGCAGATTCAATATTAGCAGCTTCAGGGTTACCTACGGGTGCTGCAAGTCCTATTCAACCTACTCAATCGGCAGATATTGGTGATACCATGGGGAGGCTAGCTCAAGATGAATTGACAACTGGAGAAAAGATTGTTGAGAAGTATATAAAAGATGCTGGGTATGATACGAAAGCGTATAGAGAAATAAGAGACCAAAAACAAAAAGAAATTAAAGAAACATTGGATGCAATTAAAAAACTACCCGACGGTGCTTCTCCTGAACAATTACAGGCTATAACTAATCAATACGCTCAGGCAAAACAAGATTTGAATAACGCTTACGGAACTGCAATAGCAGGTATTCAATCTGGAATGGGTGCTGATACAATTGATAATTATTATAATAAATTAGTTAATGCTGATGAAGCTAGATTACAAAGAATGCAAGCAGCAAATCCTTATACACAACTTAGCCAAACTGCTCCTTTAGATTTAAATGGTTATGCTAACGCTATGAATAGACAACAACAAGTTAATGCAATGATGCGAGCTAATCAAATCGCTACTGGGGGTAAAGCTCAGCCTGTAGATTTCGCGACAGAAAGAATGCAGTTGGCGCTAGCAAGACAAGCTGAGGAAGCAGCTAGAAGAACTGGCTTAACTCCTGAACAATTTGTTGAACGTGGTTTAATGAATTATAATAATATGGGTGCAACTTTAAATAATCAGCAACAAGCAATGATTCAATTATTGAACGCTGCTCAGCAAGGTGATAGACAAGCTCAACAGATAGTTTCAAATATGCAAATTAATCAAGCGGTTGCTAACAATCAGATGATACAAAATGAGCAAGCTGCTAAAGCTGCTGCCGATGCAGCTGCATTAGAAAGAGCTAAATTCGCAGCAGATAACGCAAGATGGGGAGTTACGCAAGGTCAAGATTTAGATGCTTACGCGGTATCGGGCGATGCCGCAATGCAACGGGAAAGACTTGGGCAGACTGGAAGTATTATGAATAGCTCAGCAAATCGTGGAACTAATATGGCTGGTAATATGCTAACCTATCAGGGAATGCTCCAAAAGGCTGCAGGTCAGGGGGATGGAACTCAAGCTGATGAATTGAAAACATTGTTAGATATTCAGAAGCCTATATTAAGTGCAGCAGGCATGAGTCAAAATATAGATGCACTACCAAATGCTATAAGCAATTTTCAAAAATCTGTAATGACGAATCTTCCACAATATGCTAGATATGTAGACCCTAGTGCACCAGCAAATGCATATCAGCCAGTTCAAGGATTATCGGGATTCAATGTTACTGGACAAAATACATTTAGACCTCAACAACAGTAGGAATTAATATGCAAAATTCATTACCAAATTTAAATAATCCAAACAATTATATAGTAGACCCTAGAGCACAAGGTTATAGAGAAATATTCAACACTCCAATGTATAACCCCGTTGCGCAGACTCAACCAGTTGTGCAATATCAACCAACCCAAGAGCTACTTGATTATATAAATAATATAGGAACTGCTGAACCTACAGAATCTAAGAAGCTTAAAGAAAGTTGGGGTAATGCTCCTGTAAATATTCAAGGACATCCTATATTATCCGATGTTGCAACTATAGGTAAGAATGCGATAATGGATGTACCTCAAATAGCTACTGGTTTTGTAAGTATGGCTGGAGATTTTATCCAGCATCCTATTGAGTCTACAATAAATCAAGGAAGAGCCGTAGGTGAATATATAAACAACTTACGAGACAGAGTAAATACTGAATCTTTAACGGGGAATGAGTATTTAGATAGACTTTACAATCCCCTCAATATTCCATTATTAAAGGCTGGTCAATTAGCTCAAAAAGATTTGTATAACTTCTGGTATGGCTCTGCATTACCTATTTTACATACCAAGACATTGGGAAGTGCTATAGAAGATATACAAAAAGGAAATGGCGATGCTGCATTTAAAAAGCTTAAAGAAGCTGGAGTCGAGTCTTATGAACAATTTAAAAAAGACCCATTAATTACTTCTTTGATATTAGCTCCTAATACAACTACTAGAGCTATAAAAGGTGTGGGAACTGCAGGATTGAATCTTGCTGAAAAAGCTGGA
>SFKZ01000032.1 GCA_004553595.1 Methanobrevibacter ruminantium
CTAATTTTAGTTAACAGCATATTAATTTGGGCAGTAGTATCAGCATGGAAATGTAATCTAACGATATCTTTTAAATATTCATTTTTTTTCAAATCATCTATTGTTATTCCGAAAAAAGAATTACCTTTTAACCTAACTCCAACTTTTATATTTGGATGCATTTCTTTCAAAACGTTTATTTGGTTGACAGTAGAACAATCAAACTGTGCAAAATCAAAATCTATTTTTTCTAAATCTGACTTTATAAATCCATCGCCTACCAAATAAATCCTTTTCATTCCACTTTTCTTTGCCTGATAATACTCATAAATAGAAGCACAATCAAAGCCATCTATACCTGCTTTTTCTATAGTTTGTAAAATAGGGGAATTCATATTTGCCTTAACTGAATATAATATCTGTATATTATTTTTTTCCGCCATTTTTAAGTAATACTTGGTAATTCTTTTTAAAAGCCGTAAATTATAAACTATTGAATTATCTTGAGTTTTACTTATGTATGATTCAAATTGCTTATTATATAATTCAGTCTTAAAGATTTGATGTAAGCTTTCCATGATCTGCACTTTCATTTTTATCAAAATAAGTTCTTTTTATTTTTAATAATTACCAATATGATCAAGCCACTAAAAATACTTAAAATTAATATATTAATGAATGCTGATACATATTGTACAGAGGATGAGAAAATGAAAGTAGATAGTGGCGGAGTAATTGCTAATAGAGTATCAATCACTCCATTTACACTACCTATTTTGGTTTCTGGTACATTTTTGATAACTCCACCAAACAAAAGCGGAATAGTGGCACCAATAAAAAAAGAAGCCAAAAATAAAGTTAGCATCAATACATAAATATTTCGGGTAAAAATGCTTAAGCAAAAAGTCAAAGAGAATATACTCCCTATCATAACTGAATTAATTAGTGCTTTCTTGCCCTTAAATAGTTTTAAGCCAAAAGTTGGACCTAAAATACTAGCTAATGAGTCTATTGCTGTTAATAGTGATACTGACATTGAATAATTCACAGGTGTATACATTTCTTTATTAGCCAATAAAATATAAGCTATTGGCAAAATAGGAGCCAGCACAATATTTATATTAGACAATAGAATTACAATAAATCGTACTTTAGTATTGTTTTTTAAGAATTTAACTCCTTCCAAGACACCACTTTTCTTATCTTCATCATCATTTTCATGTATTTCATCATGAACAATAACGTTTCCAATCAGTGCTAATGCAACAGCTGCACACCCAAATGTAGCAGCATTAATAAAGCTCATAAAAATGTAATGATTATTGAGTAATGTTAAAAGAATACCGCCCAGAAACTTACCACCGATTGAAAAAAATTGTGCTACAGCACTTAGCCAACCATATTTTTTTTCGTAAGATATTCTGGGTGATAATTTCTTTAGAATTATAGGTTCCATTTCTTGCGTAACTATTCCTAAGGTATCTGAAACAAAATTTATAATTAAACAGAAACTAAATAATACCCATTTTTGAAATTCAAAAAATAATAATCCGTTTATAATATATAAAACGCATTGTATTATATTCACAATCATTGATACTTTAGTTTTATTACGTAATTTATCTGCAAGTGGACCTATTACTATAGAAAATACTGGTGGAATAAACTCTAATGTTGTAACCAAAGAAATCGCTAATGAAGAATTAGCTAATTGACTTGCATACGTAATTAGAGCGACATAATAAAATACATCACCAATTTCAGACAGAGCATCAGCCGTAAACAGCTGATATAATTTTTGATTACTTTGCATATTTTTCACAGGACTTATTCTCCAAATATTGTAATAGTATGTTATTGCTTTTACCTAAAAAAGCTCCTGGTGATAATCGAATATACGGTGGCTTTTTTCTGTCATCTATTATCTCTAAACGTGTATGTCTAAAACCGAAGCTAGTTCCATATGGCAAATACCCGCCTTTATCGTTTACTTCTTTTACTAAATCATCTACCCACTTCACTAATTTGAAATTGGGATAAATAGGGGTTAAGAAAATAAACGGAAGTCCGGATTTAAATTTTACTTTAAAATACTTATTTTCCTTCTTACTTATAATTTCAAATAATTTACTAGTATTTCTCTTGATCTCTTGTTTATATAGCACCTTATCTTCTGCTGTTAAAATAGGTGATACTAATCGTAAATATGAATTATAGTCTATCGATAAACCAGATACTGCCCTATAATTCTTTAGCATATTAACTATGAACTCTATATGTTTACCAGAAAGATTGCTATATACTTCAACAATACCTAGATTGGCCAATTCTAATCCAAATTGATCCAGTTTTAATCCTGATCTTACTTTAAAGACAATGAGATTCTTGTTTATATTTAACAAGCTCTTTATTTTTTTCTTGTTTTCCAGTTCTAATGTGGAATCGATAATCAATATAAATACTTTTTTCTTGCTATTTAAGATTCCATTTTTAATTTCATCTATGCTTAAATCCTGTATTTCAGTAGAACATACTGGCATTTCTACCAAATGTAAATTAGACCCTGAAAATGCATTTAAATATGCATCTTTATTTTCAAACATTTTATTTTTTATAGTTATTTCTTTTAATAAGGAATATGTTTCAAAATATGCGGAATATGTGTAAACGGGAACACTTATTATTTTTTGACAAATGGTAATAACAGCATTTAAAGCAGACATACCTGAATTAAAGCAGATACAATTTTCCATTAACTCTGAATTTTTAAATTGTTTTTCTATCTTATCTAAAGGTAGTGATCTAGTGTAATTTGTATCTGCCGACATATTTAATTCATATGAATCATTATCAATAGATTTATATCCCCAGAATTTCGAATTCTTTATAGATTTTTGGATTATTTTATTTCTTATCTGTATTTCAAATTGATGAATAAATTTATCCGTATTATAAGAAATTACAGAATCTTGTATTTTTTTGTTCCAATCCTTTATTACAGCTGCATTCATGCCAATATCAGTAGCGATATTGTTTAATTGATCAATTTCATTATCAATATTTGCTTTTAAATTATTTAGATACATTTATTTTTATTCTCCCAAATTCGTCATAGAGATAATGATCAAAAATATTTTTTTGCCAGAAGATGTTTCTGCTGAATAAAAGTGGTAAGTAATGTTTACTTTTTCTTAAATCATATTTTTGACCCACATTACTTAATGCATAAACATCTTTTAAGAGATCCAATTTATTATCAATTTCAAGATCTGGTAATACTCCTAATAATATAGAATATTTTGAAAAAAATGATGGTGCCAATATTTCTAATTTTCCATCTATTTTTTTACTCATCAATTTACTTTCTTCTACATATCCCAAATTCCGTAATTGTAAATTAATATACGGATTAACTTCTTTTTGTATAATCAGACAAATCTCTTTATTAGGAAAATAATTCTGATATCCCAATATGTATTTCTTTTTATTCGATATGTTTTTGAAATTATCTAAAGATGAACTTAGTGCATTATTCTTATCCAGGTTCTTAATAAATCCACTTGTAAAATCAAACTGTTGAGCAAAGTGTTGATGTATCTTATACAAAATTTTCGATTTTACTAAGTTGATCACATTGATTAATTCAGTATTTTTACTGTGAATAGTGAATATATTATTTCCTGGTAGATTACAGAATTTATATCCTTCTATTTTCAACTTTTCATCTGTCCATCTTCCATTAGACGGCCATGTAGCATCAATAGAATTTATATTTAATAGATGTATTCTGTCATCACAATTTCTGTTTAAAATAAATCTTATTTTTTTGCCTTGATTATTCAAATTATTAAACAACCATGGAGCTTGTAAAATCTCACATATTAGAGGTGCATAAAATCTTGTATTTATCTTCAATTCATATTGACTAATGATTTGTATTCCACTAATAGGAAATAAAAATCGACCTACAACTTTATCTCGCATTTTGTCTAATATAGCTGTTTTTACTTCAGCGCTTGATACAATTATGCTTTTCTTCAAAATAATATATATACTATTTTGTAATATTTTAAAATCACAATTCACTCTGTCGCTCAAATGAAAACAGTTATAATCGTCAATAATTAATGCAGAATACGTAATTTTATTTAAAAAGCCACTGCTGTACAAACTATTATCAATCTCTAAAACTAACTTATTTTCCATTATTAGATCCAAATTTATATATTTTGAGATTATTAAAATCTATAGCAATAGTGTCATTTTGATTAGCCCATCGGTTTCCATCAATTAATGTCATAACTATGTCATTGGCCATTAATGCAGCCACACAACCATTGGTAGGGCCAAATGAACCGTATGTTACCTCTCTTTTATGTAACACTTTAGAATTTGACTTATTCTTCTTTACGATATGGTCAGAAAAAGAATAATTACCAAAATCCGGACCAACTCCGCCACCGATAACAGGTATATTTAATTCTTTTCCTACCTTGTGAGTCTCATGCAGAATTTTATCTTGTGGCTTATCTGCTGCACATACGATAATGGATGGTTGAAAATTTTTAATTATTGATTTGAATTGATCAGAAGAATATATTTTTCCTTTAAATGTTTCTACTTTTACTGGCCCTAATACATGCTCGTTAACATATTTTTTGCATATATCAATTTTATTTTTACCAATATCATTACGTGAATATATAAATTGTCTATTTAAATTTGATTCCTCTACCTGATCATAATCTATTAAAAAATAGTTTTTTATTCCCATTCCGCATAAGTATTGAAGAATTAGTGAACCTATGCCTCCTAATCCTAATATACAAACGCTTCTTTCTTTTAATAAAGAAAGCCTTTGATCGGCGTTTAAAAATTGATTTTCAAAATAATATACAGTTCTAGGATTATTAGAATCTGAATAATTATCATCGTGAATTAAATGGTGATTAAGTAAAACTTTAAACGTATTATTCTTAACCAAATTGCTTTCTTTGGATAAGCCTTCTCCACATAAATCTTTTATCAATTTACAGTTTTCACGTGTTTTTAAAATACTCAGCACATTTCTGTATGAAATTTGAAATTTATCTTTTAATTCTAGAACTTCAACATAATCAGCTATTTTATACATAATAATTATTTCCTTAAAAAATTAAGTACTGTTAAAAATCGTAATACAACGTTCATTAACAGTACTTAATTGGTTGGTTTATACTCTTTTTAGAAGAATAACTTTTCTAGTTTTTAACGAAAAGTTCTGTTAGTTGCAACTACATCAGCAAAAGCTTCTTCAAAATCAAGTAATTCTACATCGATTGAATCATTTTCATTACTCATTCTATTTCACCTCCTTAAGGTATATAAATGTGAATTTTTAGTAATGAGGGATAATAACAGGTAATGTCATTTCTAACATATTTTCCTTCCTCCCTTCATCGCTCTTCTTGATATAAATATTACCCTGCTTTTTATCTCTTTTCTCAAAACTTGCGTAAACGCAAAATTAAGCTATCAACTTATTTAAAAAATTCTTACATTCACTTTTTACCAATATACTTCGTATTGTTGATACATCCTTACTATTGCCATGAAATAAGCATTCAAAGTAATATCCCAAAATTTTGTTAAACATCAAGCTTGGTGATTCTGAGAGTCCTTTAAGAAAAGTGATTACATCTTCTACATTGTTCAAAATTTTCTTTTTAAAACAAATATATAAATAATTGATACAAATAGAAGATATTCTTTCCTGCGTTTTTACGGATAGATTTTTTTCAATTGAGTAAGTGTGTAAAACACTTCTCATTAGCATTGGCAAAATATTCCTATCAATGATAATCATTGAATTACTGAAAAGTCTTAAGGAATCTCTCTGCTTAGTCCAATTGTCGCTAATAAACATGTTTTTAGAGATATCTTCTCTAGTTTTTGCATCTAAATCCATTATTGTTCCGCTTAAAACTGCAACAGTAATGGCAGCTCGCAACTTTAATTCCTCATTTTCATTTAACTTATCTATTTTTGCTTTTATCTTTTGAGTTTCTGCTAAATCATTTCTATAGAATGCCAACATCAACTTTTCTGATAATATTTCTGGTGAGTGTTCCTTATTATCTTTCTTTAAGGCCTTTGCATAATTCTCTTCTAAATTTACGAAAAAATCCTGTATATCTATTTCATCATGAACAGTTAGTAATTTTAGTAACGTATCAACTCCTATTTCATGAATACCATTTTCGACTTTAGAATATTGTCCTACTGAAATAATCTTCCCATTTAAAGTCATTTCATCCTGTGTTAATCCCAATGCTTTTCTTATTTTTTTCAATTCACTGCCGACAAATTTATTTTCCATATTTATGCCTTTTTCTATATCTTTTTCTATTACTGCAAAAAAACGGTTAACCCAATATTTTTTCATATAAGTTAACCGCTATTTTGTATTATGTTAAAATATTTTTCTTTAGTTGTTTTATTAATAAATCATTATACTCCTTATGTTCTCAATTCTTTCTTAAATTGATTACGAATGTATTAAATACAAAAAAAGTTGAGTCAAAAAACTCAACTTTTTATTTACCCAAATTTACAAAAGTATTGAAATTCATGTAATGATAATGCACACGCATATTTGAAACTTCAAATGGCGTACCATCATCCAAAAAGAAGATACCTTCCATCACACCTACAGGCTCCGTTGCCTTTAAATGCATTTGTTTTTGATCGATTTCACTTGATGGCTCAACTGTAATATTCAAAAACGCCTTAGTAACAGTCTTGTTTTGCTCATCTTCTAAATAATTAAACAAAGATTTTTGCAAAGTTTCCGGCTTTAACTCCGGCATAATCTTGATTGGCAAATACCCGGTTTCAATCAAAAATGGCTGCTCATCTAAAAGACGCAGACGTTTGAATTCATAGACAAAGTCATTTTCATTGATAAACAAATCTTCCGCAATTTCTTTGGTTGCGTTAATTACATGAAAATCGAGTAACTTAATCTGTTGCTTTTTACCAGGTACCTTAAAACTGTCGGTAATCCCCAAGTTCGAACCATCATAACGAAACATCGCTTGGTTCTTCAAATACAGCGGATTAATAAAAGTACCGCTGCCCCGCTTTTTAAAAACGATTCCTTGCTGAGCCAAAAGCTCCAAAGCTCGTTTCATCGATGAGCGGCTCACGCCATAGTGTTCTGCTAAACTACGCTCATCGGGAATCCGCATCCCATCATATTTATTATTTAAAATATTCTGTTTTATATCCTGCATTATTGTCCGATAAACGTAATTTGCCATTATTCTCTTCCTTGATCAGCTTTTTCAATACTATCGATAAACCATTTTGCAAATTTCTCTAAGTCAACATCAGTTGCAATTTCCGCATTTGCATGCTCTTGATCCATAAAGTTAATGACACTTGCACCGTAAGTAAATTGGCCGCGAAGTTCAATTTCAACGTTGGCTTTTCTCATCGTAAACATTTCGGGATGAAGCAAAATGCCTACAGCAGTTGGATCGTAAATTTTGATGCGGGGATCGCCATCTGGTTCATGAATGTGTGAAAAGAGTGCGTAAAGCATATCGCCAACTTCACCGCATTCCTTCACCTTGGCCATTTGATCTGGCAAAAGGTGCGCCTTGTTACCAATTTCAAGTGGGGCAACCTTAATTGGCAAACCGCTGTGGAATACCACTTGTGCAGCTTCTGGATCACCCGCAATATTGTATTCAGCAAGTGGACTGTGATTACCACGGCCAATGTTACCACCCATGATCACAATTTGATCAATATTTTTCTTTACTTCTGGGTATTGCTTAAATAGCAAAGCATAATCAGTTAATGGACCAATGCCAAGCAAAGTTACTTTTTCAGGGCTATTCTTAATTTCTTCAGCCATGACAGTTGCGGCAAGGCCTGGCTTGATCAAACTTCTATCTGCCTTTTCAAATTCGTAACCGGCAATTCCAGTTTTCCCATGAACTGATGCCGCACTAATCTTTGGTGCCACAAGTGGTTGATTAGCACCGACAACGACAGGAACCTTAGTGTGCAAGAATTTTTCTAAATCGAGTGCATTTTGCAAAGTGTATTCAAGCGCCACGTTGCCCCAAGTGGGAACGATCATTCTGACATCGAGTTCGTCTGCAAAAAGACTGATGGTCATAGCTGCGATGTCATCGATTCCTGGATCGGTACTAATAATTAAAGGTTTTTTGGTCATAAAAATTGCCCTTTCTAAGCGTTGTAAGTAACTTAATGATACAAGAAAACGACCAATAAAAAAAGTGGTTCGATCCAAACCACTTTTTCTTTATTTAAGATTATTTAGTATTTATCTTT
>SFKZ01000033.1 GCA_004553595.1 Methanobrevibacter ruminantium
TTTGCTCCTTTGCTCAAAATGCCAATACTTGCTTATGAGCATGCTCCACGTCGCACGATCTAGGATGTATCATCCTGCGCCCTTCATGCTCTATCTGATGCTTGGATGCTCCGCCTCGTATTTCATCACCTATATCCCCCAGCAACCAAAAGAAAAGGATCATCTATTTCTAGACAATCCTTCTTATCTCGTGGAGGTTGACGAGATTTAGTTTAATTTATAAATATTTACTGTTGAACCGTCCGATATCGAATTTCCGGCTTCATTATAATAAACCCATAATAAATTATTAGGAACTGAGTCTCCTACTTGTAAATATGCAGCATAACCACTATTTTTACTTCGCATTAAAGAACTTGTTGAAGATACGCCATCTTCAAAAACGACAACATTCAATAAAGCGGTTAAATATTCGTCGAATTCATAATCGTATATTGTAATAATATAGAACCCTACTTCTAAATTTTTATCGAGGACAAAAAACTGTGTATTAGCATCTTTGTTTAATTCCCCACTCGCGAAAGGCTTTTCGAACGGATTATAATTCATTCGTCTCATAAATTATTCCGCCTTATAAATACGAACAAAGGCATTCTTTGAGATTTGACCTGTATAATCGAAATGTCTGAAGTAGTTGATGAAATCGCCTTCTCCGTTCATTTGATCGCGAACTGCGTTATATGCATTATATAAACGAATAGCGCGTGAGTCTAATAATACAGCGAAGAATGAAGAATCAGCACTTCCGAAATCTTTAATAGTGATTTCTTCGGCTGGAACTGCGACTTTGTCGGCTTGGAATGCTCCCGCTTGAACATCAACTTCCATTACAGATTTAATCTTTTGAGTTAATAACAATTTTAATCCTGATGTAGCGCCTAAAGAATTTCCGTTAAGTGAATGACCTTCGGATAAATCTGAAGCGATTTCAACATCGTTTTTAATTGCCTTAATAAATGCTTCGCCTGTAGCGGTATCTGTTGGCTTTGCGATTTTAGTAATTAAATCTAAAACAATAATAAATCCGTTTGATACTGCTTCAGCCCAGTTTGAAGCGCTGTTTTTATAAGGTTTTACAACGACTCCGCGAACATTAGATGTTGATGATTCTTTTAAATATGTATTAACAGCGTATGTTTGAGTTGCTGTGAAAACGGTTGAAGCGTTCATAGCATTATAACACATTTCGCATAAAGCGCCCACCATTTCACGTTTAACAGCATATTTATAAACTGCGTGAGAATCTTCAAGACGTTTCATAATTAAGGCTGTAATAGCGATTAATTCGCCTTCATTATTAACGGCTCTTTCGATGTTTCCGTAAGGAATAGTTGTTTTAACATATTTTCTTCCTAACTCTTTTGAATATTGAGCTGGACGGAAAGTCGCGTAATTTGGTGCGAGAGTGTTCGCTCCGCTTGGATCATAGTCTTGAGCGAGAGATAAGTCAATTGACCATTCTTCAACAGTTTTTCCGAATTGAAGGACGTCAGAATCCATATATTGAAGTTTATCAATATAATCTGTATCTAAAGATGTAATTTTGCCGATTTTATCAGCAAGTCCGACAATATTATTTTTTGTAATAGCTAAATCATCGGAACATAATGAATTTTGAACAACATATTGAGTAATTACGGCTTTAAGTTGTTCATAAGCTAATTTTGCCATAGAGTATTATTTTCCTTTCTTGATGACGTCGGCGATGATATCTTCTAGAGATTTTTCTCCGTTAGACATTGAATCCTCTTTTTCAGGACTAGGAAATTTTGTATTTTTCACTAGCTGAATATAGTCGCTTTTCATATCATCATATTCTTTAATGAGTTTTTCGGATTCAGTTTTTGATTCATCTAAGATTTTAGATATTGCCGTTATTTTGTCGACGGATTCTTTATCTTGTGAATCAAGCATATTTGAGAGTGCTTTTTGTGCCTCTTCAATTTTAATTTGGATGTTATTTTTCATCCTTTTTCCCCTCCTTAATTGTTGTTTGTATATCATCAAGTCCTTCATGAACGATTTTATTCAATTCATCAATTTCTCCTGAATCAATAATTTCGTCCTTCTTGGCTTGTTTATACCATGATAATATTTTTAATATAAATGAAGTTAAAACTGAAATAATTGTTAATACGAGACAAATTATCGAGAAAACATTTTCAATCCCTTCCATTGAGATTTGAAGTGATGTTGTAATAACTGCGATTGTGTTCGCTAATGTAGATCCATTTTTCATAATCATATCTCCTCATAATTTAATGGCTCGATGAATAATCCTTCAAATTCGCTCGTCCAATCTTTGATGATGTTTGAATAATTAATTTCAATTTCCTTCAATCGTAGAATCGGAGTTGTTGTATCAGTGAATGATTCAGATTCTCCTATTGAAGCGTTCGTCGCGTAATCGTTGGATTGATAATCAAGCTTCTCTTGTGGAACATCATTGAAACGTGATTTAGTTGTTGATGAAGTCTTTAATTGATTCATTAATGAAGTTTTTTGTTTATCATATTCTCCGATTAATACTTCATATCTATTTCTTGTTTGAGAAACAATTGATAAGAAACGAATTAAGAAATCCCAGAAATAATCTGAAATATATCTAATCCATGTTTTATCTCCTAACGCTTCATCAATAGAAATTCCTAACTTCTTATAATCAATGAAAAAGACAAACATATCATAATAACGGAAATAGATTGATTTCCAAAGTTCGAATCCTGTTCCTTTTGTTTGATTAGTCCAGAAATCAGTTGATTCTGAATCTAGTTCATATCCGAATCCCTTTATAAATTCGGGGAATGTTGGATATGAAATTCCCATATAAGAAGCTGTTTTG
Source organism: Methanobrevibacter ruminantium (assembly GCA_004553595.1). Lineage (GTDB taxonomy): Archaea > Methanobacteriota > Methanobacteria > Methanobacteriales > Methanobacteriaceae > Methanobrevibacter > Methanobrevibacter ruminantium_A. The sequence continues at coordinate 2,843 of SFKZ01000033.1, forward strand.
ACTGTTGCTGTATTAACTAAATCTTGAAGTGAAACAGCAACTCGATTACTCAATCTCATCATTTTCTTCATCCTCCTTTTCTGGACTTGTTTTAGCTTGTTTGAAGCACGATTTAGATTCAACGGATAAATGATAACCGAATAACTTATTCGCACGTTCACAGAATCCTTTTAATTGTATTGTAATACAATCTCCGCTTTTCTCAATATAATCATTGTTAGAATCAACTTCCGATGTAATTAAATGTTCCTTCTTTTCATTGACTCCTAAATTGTTAATTCCGAGATACGTTAATAATTCATTCCATAGCGCGTTCTTATAATTATATAATTTGTCGATGATGTAAGGCGCTCCAGTGATAAGTGTCGCTATGTTTCCGTTATAATCTTCAGGAACCCATATTTTCGGATTATCACTCGCGAGAGAATTATATATTTCTTCTATTGAGCGTTTATTTTCTTCGCTAGCTTTTATCATAAAAGGAACTTTTTGAGCGTTCATAGATAATTTAATTAACATTTCACAATCAACAATTTTATTGATGTAAACTTGAACGAATCCAATTAATCCTTTCTTTGAAGGTTGAGCGTAGCAAATAACACATTCTTCGTCGACTTTTACTGGATGATTTGGAATGAATTGAGTCCCTCGAATATTAATTAAATTGACTTCGGCTGGATAATCATTAACATTGAATGATGTTTCCGCGAATGTTGTTAAAATAAAGCGATCAGATTCAATCGGTTCGTTTTCAAAATGTTTTAAAGGAAATAACGCGACTCGTCCTTCTTCGCTCCATAATTTACGCATTAAATAATTTTCTTGTTGATAGGTTAATCCTTTCCATTCGTGCGATGTTAAAAATAAATTATATACATTATTCATATATAACGCGCGAAGTTCATTTCTTGTTCGTTTTGTTGAAGGATATAATAATTCTTTCGGCATGTTTTAATTCTCCTTTACATTAAATCAATTTCATAATTTTCATATTTTTGAGCGAAATCATATTCATTATTATAATTATGTATAAATGTTATTCCGCTATTACATTTCGCGATTACATCATCAATTATTTCGGAATCCCAGTTGAACGTATTTTCGAACACTGGCTCGCATAATAGATAATCGAAATAGATTCTGTTGTTATGAGTTGGAACTTTAAATTCGTTCGTGATATATCCGCAGTAATAGAATAAATTGTCTGTTAATTTTTGGATATTTTCGGAAACGCTCCATGTTTGAAGGTGGACTTTATTTGATGAATATTTCTTTAATAAATCAACATCATCAGCGTTTAAGACTGTTGCTTTTTGTCTTTCATATTCAGCGAGTTTTTGATTTAAGTTTTGCTCAGCTGAGATAGTTGAATTGATCGCATTAATATAAGACATAATTCCACCGACAACTGCAGAAGCTCCTAAGGCAACATTCCCAGTTGCAAATCCTGCAATTGCTCCTGCGCTTGATAATGCGACTCCTGTCCACATAATCGCCTCACTTCGATTTTTTGTTTTTACATCATAATTGAATCCAGTTCTAAGATAGTTAATATATGATGAATCAAACAAAGGCATTTCATTATTTCTATTAACGAAAAACATATAATCAAAATCAGATTGCTCGACATAAGACAAAGCTTCATCCTTTACGTTGAAATACATTTTCGACGTGATCGCATTGGAAACATAATATTTCAAGATAGTTTTATTGAAATCTGACATCATTGAATTATAGTCTTGCTCAATTGATAAAACGTTCTCAAGTTTATAAATAAATGTAAATGAATCATAAACGTATTTTTTATAATAAAAATCCGAATGATAACATTTTGAATCAATAATACTTCTCAATTGTTTTTGTTGTGGATTTAATGTTATAACGGCTTTTTCAAGCGCGCCCATTGAATCATCATATCCGCTTAAATCAACAGCAAAATTCAAATTTTGAGAATCGAGTTTAATCATTCCGTTTTCAATCGTGAATGGAGTTGGCGATGTAAAGACTCCGTTTGAAACATTATATTTAATTGGACAATAAGGAAGCGCGATAACTTTAACAAGACGAGAATCCGTTCTATCTAGCGATGAAAAAGGAATTGTTGATGTATCGCTATATTGATTAATATTAACCTTTTGTCCGTTATTATTAATATTATAATCAAGTTCATATTCGCTCGTAGATTCAACGTTAAGATAAACATAAGTCGCTAATCCAGCGTTATATTCTTCATTAGTAAAATTTAAATTGATAAGTCCACCATAAGTCCAAGAGCCGATAAATTCAACTTCAAAATTCTCATTTTTGTTCGTTTTAAACCATGATAAAGAAGTTCCATTTGATTTAAGTTGATAACCAACAACAACGTTTGAACTATTCTTCGCGAATATAATCGCGGGATAATCATCAGAGAAAGAAGTTGTTGATGTTCCGATTTTTATTGATCCAGTATTTCCTAAGCGAGTAAATACAAGCGCGTTATATGTTCCGAGCATATTGAAAATTTGAGAAGATGTTAATTTATAAGTCGTTGTTGACGCGTTTTGAACTTTAATCGCTATATCGTTTAATAAATAACATTGAATCGGAGAATTTTCTCCAACAACTAAAGTCTGATATATTAAATACCATGACTTCGCACTATAAGGCGCTTTTTCTAATGTATTTAAAGCGATATCTTCTATTTTATAAAATGGAGCGATAATTGATTCAGATAATAACGGAATTCGACGAACATATCTATTTGATGAATTGTGTTCAGGATAAAAACGATTTTGATGCTCTCGAATGACTTTCGTCTTTTTATCAAATGATAATTTTCTAGGACTATCGCAAAAACAAGAATTTAAAGAATCCATAATTAAATTTAATTTTATGCAATTCTTAGATAAAACTTCGATTGAGTCGACGTAATAATAAACTGGAGATTCATCATAATTTTTGATTTTAACGTATTTCGCAAATTGATAAAATGAAATTGGCGCTTGATATGATTGAGCATAAACAAGCTTGATAAAAGTTTGGAATGAATGATGAAAATATTGAATTTCTCTTGTGTCTAATAAATAACCAGCGAGAAAATTTTCTATATCATCAACGACAAAATTTTTCTCTTTAATGAGTGGAAATGATTTTGTTTGAGTGTCTCCGTAAATGTAAATCATATATTTAAATATATCTCCTTAAATAAATAATAGCATTCAATACAATTGAAATCAATTCTTCGATATTTAATCGCAGTTTTTAAATTTGTAAATAATTTTCTATCTTGTAAAGAAATCAAAGCACATCGAGCGACGAGTTCTTCATAATCGAAACAATAGGCGATTTTATTTGATGAAGAATTATCACATAAACGAATCCACCAAAATAAAACGGTGTCGAAGGTATCTCCACGATAGCATTCAATATACTTGTTCTCAATTTTGAAAATGAACTTCAAAGAATAATTCTTCGGAAGTGTTTCACAAAGTGGAATCTTTTCATCTTGAACCGCCATTCCATTAAAAGCGTATCTTGTATATGAATCATCAAATTTATATAACGGATTTGATTTTAAAATTAATTGTTTTAATTCTTCGCTTAATTCATAACATTGAATAACATAATTCGCGCCTGAGATAATCGCCCCAGGATGAAGAAGTCGAGTATTGACTTTTAATCCGACAAAATAAGGATTATATAAAGAATAAGGATTTCCTAAGAAATAAACAGGCATTGAAGCTTTTTCTCCGTTTTTATTACGAAATTCACGATTAAACGTGTTATATGTTTCAAGAAAACGAGCATATTCTCCCTTAAGATATTTTTCGCCTACAGATAAATCACAAATGAACTCATCCATTATCATCGCTTTAGCGTTCGGATATTGAAGTCTTTTTCGAATGCTGTTTTTCGTTGATAAAGAAACACAAACAGCGAATAAACGCTTTTCTCCACTTGTTGAATCTTCATTATAAATATGAACGATTCCCCCTTTTAATTCATCCGCCTTCCAAGATAATTTTAATTTAGGCGCGTCATCAAATTTATTATTATTTTCTTGAATAGAATAAATATATCCTTCTGTAATATCGACGTTATTTCGCATTAATAAAATCGTTATCCCGCCTTTTAAATAATTTTTGTGCATAATCTCCCAGACGGCGGCGGTTGTTTTTCCTGGCTCACGTGGAGATATTACAAATTTAAATGGTTGTGGATATCCGTTAATTGATCTAAAACTATAATGAATATTATCTCTTTTCATATATTAATTATAACATGAGATAAGAAAATGTTACAAATTTATATGTTTTGTATCAATTCATTGATATATTTAAAATTGTAATTGATTGAGATTTAATCATGGCTTACTATTAAGAAAACAAAAGGAGATATGAAAATGACTTTATACAAATACTTAATTAATGTTAAATCAACATATGGCTGTAAAAGCAATGTTTGTTTATTAGCTTCTAATAAAAAAGAAGCTTTAAAATTTTGCAAAGATTTTGACGGCTTGAAAATTATTGACCGCTTAAAAGGTACGCAAGATATAACATTTACTGACGCAAGTGATTGTGTAATGTGGAAACAAAAAGAAATTTTACAAAAAGGATTAGCAAATAAAACATTAGTTATTGAGGAGTAACAAATATGACACAAAAGGAAAAAATGATTGAAATCACTAAAGAAGCATTCAAGACATATCGAATTGTCAGCGAAAGCGATTTATCAAGCGCAAACGATATTGAATTCTCCTTTAACAAATATTATTTCTTTATGAGAATGCTTGAAGGAGTATATCCTGAATTAAATCGTGAAGAATTGGAATTACAATGGATTCTAGAGATTGGAGAAGAAAATGAATAACGATAGAGAAGAATATCTTTCACTTAAAAGACTTCAAGAATCATTCAAAACATATCAAAATGTTTTAAAAAGTAAAACAACGGATCTTGATAAAATTAATCAAGCTTTCGATGATTATTATTCATCAGTAAAATCATTTCAACTTTGTTTTCCAAAAATAGGAATTAAGAAGTTAATAACGGATGAAATATTGGTAATGCACGCCAAACAAGCTTTGAGAAATTTATGTTATGATTGCGAAAAGCGAATGGCGGAAAATGGATTTCGTTGTCCGTTTAGGAGCATATCAAACGAATTTTGTGATAATTATAATTTTCTTTATTTTATTATAAATTTTAAAAAGGAGGATAAAAATGAATAGAAAAATAAAAAAATGTATTGGCATATTAGAAAATTCAATAATTAATGATAATAAAAATAAATATCTAATATTAGATTTAATTAATGAGATTAAAATTAATTTGAATAATAGCGTTATTATTCCTAAACAGAATTTACAATTTGTGTTTACAACCAGTAATGAAAAATCACCGATTAATCCTGATGAAGAAATAGGATATCTAAAGTGTGAAATAAATACGCCAAAAGTAGTTCGTTCTTATATTATCAATAAATATTTTAGACTAAACGAAAAATATATTATGGAATTTTATAAAGAAACATTAAAAAATAAACTTATTAATGATTGGAGTATGATTAAAGATGAATAAATATATAAATAAAATTATTGAAGCGCTCGACTTCGCTAAAATCGAATCAGCTAGAATCATTCACCGTTGCGAAGAAATTGAGAAAATGGTTGATAAATTATGTAAGTATTATAAAATGGATAACGAAGTATTAACAGACTTACACAACATTTCATCAGTGTTTGAATCAATAGTAGAAAATGAAATTCATATTGATAATATCGCTCGAAGATTAAGTTTGAGCTGGATGTTAGAAATTAATTCGCTCAAAGGCGATGAAATTGATATAAAGGAGGATTAATAATGGAATCAAAACAAAAAGCGTCAATTCTCGACGTCTTGAAATTAGAAATGTTTATTCTTGATGAAAGGATAAGAAGAGGAGAAAATATCGGAGAATCACTCGAATATAGAAGAAAATTCTTGAAATGGATCTTCTCGCTTAAACCTAAAACAAGAGTAGAATATTATAATCGTTTATTAGCGCTTCTTAAAACCTACACTGAAAAGGATTCAGAAGATGTTCAAAGTAAGGATTAAACTTGTCTATCAAGACAGAATTACATATAGATATGAATATTTTTCTTGCTGGGAGCAATTAGTCGCTTATATCAGCAAGATTAAATATGTTGACGTTCTCGAATATCTGCTAATCGAGAAAGACTAAGCTGAGAAAAAGGAGGAATTATCATGTTATTATCAGCCGACAAAATTAATATTTTCGTAAATGAACGAAAAGACAAAGAAGGAAAAACTTTTAAAACCTATTCAACAACAATCAATTCTAAACAAGAAGACGGAACATTCATCTCCGTTTCCGTTCCTGTAAGAATCACTAAAACCGCCCTTCCAAAAGGTAGTGATTCAAAACTCGTTCCTGGATTCTATTATACCGCTCAAGTAAGAGACGGCTTCTTATCAGCCTATAACCGCAAAACTAAAGAAGGCACTGAAAGAGCGATTATGATCGTATTAACCAATCTCGTTTGGAAAGATAAAGTTGAATTAAAATCTAAACCTGCAAACGAAGAAGATGTTCCATTTTAATAAATTAATGATAAAATAAAATTGAAAACGGAGTGAAGAATTTCGGATAACTCAAGTTGACGATAGCAGAGAGGAAATTCACGTTAGGTCGTGCCTCCGTCAACGAGCGACTAATTATCGCTAAGGATTCCGCCTTCACTCCCTTTTCTTTACTAGGAGGAAATTATATGAAATTAGAAGATGTTGTTAAAGCCTTCTCAGTTCGATATAAAATCGAATATGTTAAACGTAAAGAAGGCGGGATTATTATTAAGTCAATTAACGGTGTTAAATATAAAGGAAAGTCTGGAAATGTTTATTTTCGTAAATTAGCGAA
>SFKZ01000015.1 GCA_004553595.1 Methanobrevibacter ruminantium
AAAAAAAAAAAAAAAAAAAAAATAGATCCCAGCTCTCAGCTCCATTGAGCCTAGCTCCTAGGTCACAGCTCTCAGCTCCTAGAGGAGACCAACCCCTTAGCTCTCAGCTCCTTGGGGGTAACACGTAGGTGGCAAACCTGGGTGTAGTATTTCCCGGAAAATAAAGAGGTAGTAGTTTGATCCTCTCTTTTTTATTGTATTTTTTATAAAAAAAGACTTGACATTTTCTGCCAAGATCTGTTAAAATTATTATAATGGGAAGTGTTTTTTTATAAAAAAAAAGAGATTAGACTCCCCCCTCCCCTTCTTCTGGCAGTTAGATCTCATTACACGGCTCAGGTCTAACTATTGCCCACATATTTAATTTTTCTTTTCCTCCTTTCTTTATAATATAATTATACATCTTTCAGCTCCCAATAGTCAAGTATTTTTTGAAAAATTTTAGCATTTGACAACGATGTATTTTTTAGTGTATAATATATGTTATAGGAGGGATCTCTTATGAACGAAAAATGGAAAATATATAGAGAACAATTTGCTGTAAGCAATCAAGGCACTGTTATCAATTTAAAAACTTGTAAAAAACTAACACCCAGTATCAATTATAACGGGTATGTATATGTTGATTTAAGGGGAGAAGGTTGGAGGGAGAATAAGCGATACCACCGTTTGCTGGCAGAATTGTTTATCCCCAATCCCAAAAATTTGCCACAGATCAATCATATTGATGGGAATAAGACCAATAATGATCTGGGTAATTTAGAGTGGTGCGATAATAGTTATAACAATTTAAACAAACACTATAAATTGCAAAAGACCTTTTCAGCCAAAGAAAAAGAGCAAATGAAAAAGGATTATTCGGAGCTCCCTATGCCCCAGTTGTGCAAAAAATATAAGACAGATTATAAAACCATTAGGAAGATCGTAGCTCCCAAAGACTAGCTTTCGCAGCTCCCACCCAGCTCCAAATAGGTGGCAATGCCAGCTCCATGCTACCAAATTATAGGTGGCAACACCTGATCTGATCCACCTTGATCGGATCTCTTGCCCCTGGGATAATTTTTGCAATAAATTTTTAAAAAAGACTTGCATTTTACTCCATAATTTGATATAATTATATTGTAAATAAAAAAGAAAGGAAGAGTGATAAAATGAAACAAAAACTAATTAAAAAATTGCACGATCTAATGCTACAAATAATTACTTGTAATGATGCTGAACTTGATAAGATAGGAATTGAACTTGCCGAAATAGAAAAACAACTAATTAATTGGCAAGAAAAAAAATCTCAAAAAAAATAAAAAAATACTTGACTTTAAGGACAAGATGTAGTATAATTAATATATCAAATGAAGAAATAAAAGAAAAGTAAAAAAATTAAAAAAAATTAAAAAAAACACTTGACTTTTAAATCTGAATTTGATATAATATATATGTAAATAAAAAAAGAAAGGGCATTAACAAATTAGTCGGTTAATGTAATGGTGATTAAAATGGCTAAAGCAAAAGAATTATTTAATGTTAGAGGAGTAAACTTAACTGCTCACGAAAAAAATGTTTACGACAAAGTAAAGGAATTAGGCACTGTTGACTACAACCAAGTAGCAACTGCTTGTAATGTATCTACTAAGTCTGCTATTGCAACATTAGCAAGATTAGAAAAAACTCACGGTTTATTAAGAAAAAATGAACCAGTAAAAGTAACTACTTACGAAGTTGCTGATGTAGAGGGCGAATAGTCCTCTTTTTTTATTTACTGTAAAGCGAACAAATGTTTGTCAAATACTTGACAAAAAATTTTTTTATTTTTTTTATTAAAAATACTTGACTTTGTGGGGGAAAGTGTGATATAATTAAAGGGGAAGTATTTTTTTTTTTTTTTTTTTTTTTTATTTTCGCACTCCCAGCTCCGACACACCCGGGTGCGTTGTTGCCCCCCCGTTAGGGGGTAAGGGGCTAGGTGGTTGCCCCTGGGTTGGGTTAACCCAAGATCTGATACGCCCGGTTGAGTTGTAAGATCTTTTTGATCCTGGGGAGGATCTCACGATACGCCCGGATGAGTTGTCTTTCATTATTATAATATAAAAAAACTTGAAAAACTTTTATAAAAATGCTTGACTTCTTTTTCTTTATTTGGTATAATTAAGATGTAATAAAGAAAGGAAAGTGATAAAAATGGAAGAAAGAATCGACGAAATTATGCAAGCAATAATTTTACAAGCATTAAAAGACAATCCAGATGGACTAACTCAAAGACAAATAGAAAGACTTGTCAAGAAAAAAATGAAAAAGTTAAAAAAATTACTAATTTTATTTAATGAGTTTGACAACTTGACAATAACTAAAAAAAATTAAAAAAAGTTAAAAAAAAGTATTGACTTAATTTAAAAACTATGGTATAATTAAGATGTAATAAAGAAAGGAAAGTGATAATTATGGCAATGACACCTGCAAAAAGACATCAAATAAGAGCAAAGCAAGAGGCAATGCAAAAAGCAAGAAAAGAGGAAAGACTTGGACTTGCTAAAAAAACAACAAAGAAAAAGGGAAGAAAATAATTTCTTCCCCCCTCAAAAAAAATTAAAAAAAGTTAAAAAAGGTATTGACATTTGACCTAATAAATGTTATAATTAATATGTAAATGAGAGATAGCCACTCTCAAAAAGAAAGGAAAGTGATAAAAATGGCAAAAACTAAAGAAACTTTTAATGTAAGAGGTGTAGAACTAACTGCACACGAAAAAAATGTTTATGAAAAGGTTGTAGAACTTGGAAAAGTTGACTATAATCAAATTGCTACAAGTTGTAATGTAAGTCCTAAAAGTGCAATAGCAACACTTGCTAGACTTGAAAAAACACACGGACTTCTAAAGAAAAATGAACCCGTAAAGGTTACAACTTATGAAATCGCCGAAGATATAGAGGACTAGAAACCTCTATATTTTTTTTATGTCCTGATACGAACAAATGTTCGCTTTTAGCCCCCCCAAAAAAAAATTAAAAAATTATAAAAAACTATTGACTTTCACTTGCATTTTTGCTATAATTATGTTAGAGGTGGAGGAGAACCCCTTATAAAAAAGATCCCCCATTAGATCATCTGATGATACGCCCGGATCAGTTGTACGGGTTGAGATGCTCCCAAAAAAAAATTAAAAAAAATATAAAAAAGTATTGACTTTTGATTTGGTCTATGATATACTTAATATGTAATCAAGGAAAGACACCAAAGAAAAAAATAAAAAAAATATTAAAAAAGTGTTGACACTGATTAGAAAGTATGTTATAATAAATATGTAATTAAGAAAGGAAAGTGAATTAAATGGAAACAAAAGGTTATCCACAAAAACAAAAAAATATCAATGTTAGAAAGGTTAAAAATATTTTAGGAATTGACACTGAAACTATTATGGACTTACAAAACGCAATGCCATTTGATATCGGTTATGTTGTTTACAATAACAAAGAAGATAAAATCGAAAAACAAGGAACTTATCTTGTTAGAAAGTTTGTAAATAATAAATACATTATTTTATCAAGTTGGAGTGCTAACAAATACGAAAGACATTATAAACCACTTTTAAACACTAAAACAAAAGATGTTAAAGTTGAAAGTGTAGAAAAAATAGCAAAAGAATTTGCTAAAATAATTAAAAAGTATGATATCAAATATATGTTTGCTCACAATGGACAATTTGATTATCAAGCACTTAAAAGATTATTTGAAGATGTTGGAGTTAAAAATCCATTTGAAAATCTTGATATAATTGATACAATGATGTTAAGTTATAAAACTATTACAACTACAAAAGAATATGAAAACTTTTGTAAAGAAAATAAAAACATCACAAAATTACAAGATAAAAAAGTTGTTAGTCGTTTTATTACTGATAGTAATAGAGTAAGACAAACTGCCGAAAGTATCTTCGCATTTATAGATAAAAATATTGATTTTGAAGAAAATCACACAGGACTTGAAGATATCAAAATTGAATTAGAAATCTTTAAGTATTGCAAAGGTAAAAAAGCAATTTTCCCTATCAATACACAACCAACTTGGCGTGATTTTGCAAAATTAGAAAGTTAAAAAAACTTTCTTTTTTTTTGTAAAAAAGTATTGACTTTATACCAAAACAATGCTATAATTATAATGGGGGTGGATGATGATGATATATATAACAACGCCGCCTGGCGTGTCATAAACGCCCCCCTTTGGGTTAACCCAAATGATACACCTGGATGAGTTGTAGACAAAAGCCTAGAATAAAAAAATTGAAAAAAGTTTCAAAAAACTATTGACAATGACCTAATACTATGCTATAATATATATGTAAGATAAAGAAAGACATATCTTACAAATGATTATTTAAGAAAGGAAAGTGATACAAATGAATAATCAAAAAACTAAAAAAAGAGTATTAAAGAAAGGTGTTGAAAAAGTGTTCAGTACAATTGTTGCTATTTGGTTTTTTTGGATAATGACAACAATTGACACAATAGACAACCCATTTAATGAAATTAAAAGTTATTTAATCATTACTGGAATATTAACAATACTTGCCTTATTTAGTTTCATAATGCTAATGAAATACTCTAATTTATTTGAAGATGCCGACTAGTGCATCTTTTTTTTATTATTGCATCAGGTACAAAAAAATAAAAAAAATTGCAAAAAAGTATTGACTTTTGTTTCACAAAATGATATAATTATAATGGGAGAGAATAATAATAATATAAAAAAAGATCTAGGGGTGGATCTGATGACACGCGTGGGTGAGTTGTAAGAAAGTTAAAAAAAATTAAAAAACTTTTAAAAAAGTATTGACTTTAACCTAATAAAGTGGTATACTTAATATGTAATCAAGAAAGGAATGAAAAAAAAATGAATTATAGAAACTTTAAAATTGAAATGGAAGAAAAGGACTTAAAGAAAACAAACTTAATCTATAAATGGTTGATAACTATGAAAGATGGAAAAGTCGCTACTTATGTTGGAATATCAACAAGACCACTTGATGAAAGAACAAAAGAACACATAAGAGATAAAAGAACATATTTTGATAAGTTCTTAACTGAAAATGAAAACAATATCAAAAGTATTAAAATTGAAGTTGTAAAAGAGTTAAAAAGAAACTTTAAAGATATGAAAACACAACTTGAAAAAAGAGAAACTAAACTTATAATAAAAGATAAGTTAGAAAATGCTTTTAATCTTAATAGTAAAATTGATAAAAGATTTGCATAAAAAGTATTGACTTTTAAAAAGATATTTGATATAATAATATTGTCAATAGGAAAGGAACTTAATAAAAAAAATTAAAAAAAGTTAAAAAAACTATTGACAATATCAATTATATTTGATATAATAAATATGTAAATAAGAAAAGAACTTATTTACAAGTAGCAAAGAAAGGAAAGTGATATTATGGCTACAAAAAAAGAATTATTTAATGTAAAGGGTGTTGAAATGACAGCACACGAAAAAATGGTTTTTGATAAGGTTGTTGAACTTGCAAGACCAGTAAGTTATAAGGAAATTGCAAAAGAGTGCAACATTAGTGAAAAAAGTGCTTGTGCTACACTTGCAAGATTAAATGCTACAAAGGGAGTTTTGAAAAAAAACGAACCTATCAAAGTTACAACTTATGAAATCAACGAAGATACCGATTAAGGTATCTTTTTTGGTGCATAAAAAAAATTAAAAAAAATTGCAAAAAAGTATTGACTTTATGCTTAAAGAGTGGTATACTTATAATGGGGGAGAATAATAATATAAAAAAAAAACGATCTACTTTTAGATCACAAAAAAAATGAAAAAACTTTAAAAAAAGTATTGACATTATACCATTTATTTGGTATAATATATATGTAAGATAAAGAAAGGAATGATTAAAAATGAAAAAGAAAAGAGTGCTAAAAAGTTGGGTTAAGGAAACATTATTATTTATTGCTTGTGGTATTGCCTTATTTGGTTGTTTCAAGTTATTACAATTACAAGACCAACACGAATACAACAAAGCAATTGAAAGATGTGAAAGTGTTGAAAACCTAAACACACACTATACACAACAAGGCGACAAATACTACACTTGCAAGGTTGAAAAATAACCTTGTAAGTGCTAGAAAAAAAACTTAAAAAAGTTTTAAAAAAGTGTTGACTTTATATCAATAGTATGATATACTATATATGTAATCAAGGAAAGGAAAGTGATAAAATGATTACTAGAAACCATAAAAACATTATGAAGTATGCAAACATAATGACAAATATTCAAGATATTGCAAAAGCAACTAAACAAACTGAAAGTCAAGTTGAAAGTGCAATAATCACACTTGCAAGAAAAGACTTAATGACAAAGTCAAAAGCAAAAGAACTTTTGAAAGATAAGAAGTCAATTAAGTTTATAGACTTGCCATTTGGAAGTAGACTTGCAAAACCACTTCCAGTATCAACTGAAAAAGTAAAGACTATTTATTGCAAATAGTCTTTACAAAAAAAATTGAAAGGAATTGATTAAAATGAGAAAAGCCGATAACCTACCTATTAAGTGGGTGTTAGATATGGACGACACACTAGCACACTTTCACGAACAAAAAAACGCACTTGAAAGATTTGCTACTGAAAAAAACTTCTTTAATATTTTGAAACCTAGTAAAATGACAAAGTTTATCAAACAACTTTTGACACAAAAGATATTTTTATTGTTAGTGCTTCACCTAATAAACAAGCCGACAAAGACAAACTACAATGGATTGAAAGACACTTGCCTGAAATACCAAAAGAAAACATTATGTTTACAAGACTTGGAGAAAATAAAGCCGAATTGTTTATAAATAAATACCACTTATCAAAAGAGGACTTTAAGTATTTTATGTTAATTGATGACTACACAAAAAACCTTATTGAGTGGAAAAACTTTGGTGGAATTGCTAAAAAGTACATCAATGAATACAACAACACAACAAAGAACTATCTTAAGTACAACATCAGTACAATAGTATTATAAATGATAAATCAAAAGACTAATAACAAAGTCTTTTTTATTATAATAACTATAACACAAACAACACAAACACAAACACAAAGTCAAACACAAACAACACAAAGTCAAAGACAAAGTCAAATCAAAACACTTAAACACTATCAGTGCCACTTAGTATAGCACGATACGAACGAAACGGAACAAAAAGACCAATTATATTATAAAGATAAAACACGCCTAAAAATGCCCTTAAAATGCGTCTAGTGGTGTATTAAAAAAAATAGGGTTGAATCGATAGGAAATAAAAAAAGACTTTTAGAAATTAAAAAGTCTTTTGCTACAAACTTTTGTTTGCTATTCCTTGCAAGTTGCCAAATACCGAACAAGTGTTTGAGTCTTAGCATTCCAACCCCGAGAGTGCCAACATAAACACGAACGAACAAGCGTTCGGCTGAAGGGGGGATATGTTTAGTAATGATACGCCTGGGTGCGTTGTTATGGGTGCATGCGTCCTATACTAAATCACTTAGCCAATTTTTCATTGTTCTTATTAACTATTGCACCTATACGAAATCACATATTTAATTTTCTGTATCTACCAATCCGTAATCTTTTAATATCTTTACTAATTCCTGTCCAATTGCACGTTGCATTGGCTCAGGACTACTTTTTAATTCATTTGCTTTATGCACCATTTCATCAATTTTATCTTTTTGCATAAAATATCTACCATAGTCACCAGTCATATCATTAAGTGGTGCGATTGGAATTCTTTTTTCTTTTGAAACAAGAAAAAGTGCTCTGTCGTCAGCCTCTAAAGTTAGCTTTTCATTTGGCTCGATTGAAAAATCCTCAACTCTGCCGCCAATAGTCTCTATCTTAACACTAACATTAACTTTGTAACTAGTAGTGGTAAAATCCATTGCTTGCCAATTATGAGTGTCGAAGTTTACATAAGTTGTATTAAATCCATTATTCATTTAAGTCCTCCTCAAAAAATTTTTTTAGCCTTTCTTGGCACATACGCTCGATTGGGTCGCTTGTTTCCTTTGTAATAAAATTAAAAAGTTTTCGGCAAAAGTCATTACCGTAAAGCCCAAGCATTTGCGTTGGTGTTGCAATTACACGTTTGTGCCAACCCCCAGAATATTTTTCTATATACTCAATTCCATCTGGCGTAATTCTAAGCTCGCCCGAATTTTGTATTACATAGTCGTTAAGGTTATTTGTCACATAAATGTGGTGTTCATCTTTTAGGTCGCATGCGGCAATAGATTTTCTTGGCACAACCTTAATTACAGGACTTAAGCTAAATATCATAAGGGCATTGCTGTTTTGGACAGTGTCAATTGCGCCCGTACAATGACGTACTACGAAACCATTATAGGTGCGCATTATAAGGCCCCCTATCTTATAAACATCATTCATACATCTGGCTAAACGACATTCGTCTTTATTATAGCAAAAAACAGGAATAGCACGCCATGGATTTTCATTAGTGATAAACAAAAAGTTATCGGCATCTAAAGTACTAAAAGCAGAGTGATAGTAAGGAAATCCTTCACGATAGAATCTTTCTATGTCTTCTGGCGTTGATACGTCTGCCCATTCTTGTAATTCTATTAGGGCGTTGCGGATTTGATAGTCCAAACTAATCACCTTGCTTTCCGGCTGCCATTGTGCGGATTTTGTCTAATCCCCACATGTGCTTCATAAACTCAATAATACACCAATTAACCTCGGTAATTTGGGCATCGGGTTTGTCTTTTTTATAATTAGCCCATATGTTGCACAAGCCCAAACTATATACAAGCAAATCATAGAGTGTTTCTGTGTCATTTGAGTAAACATATGTGTTTTGATCAAATGCCTTACATTTTTCGGCAAGGTCAAACACTTCATTGACCGTAAGCTCGGGTTTGTCTGTATCTATTTTACCGATTAGGTCTTGCATAAGGGCATCTAATTCTATTTTAAGAGTTTCTCTTACTTTCATAACATAAACCTCCTTAGCTTTTTAAGAAAAAAACCTGCAAATTTTTATTCTTCTGCAGGCTTTTCTACTTTGGCATTTTTAGAGTCGAATTCGGCTTTAAAAACGGGATCTAATAAGCAAAGTAAATTTGCATAAGAATTAGCATAGCCGCTTTCAAATCCATTTTGGAAATTATCATAAGGACTAGCTTCCACATCTTCCTTTGTAAATAAGTCATTATCACTAATGTTTTCACGAAGATAATTTGCTAAGTCTTTTAAGTTTTCTATTTTTTCCATTTCTCCACTCCCTGTTAGTTAAGACTAACACCAATTATTGCATATCTATATCCTAAACAGGAAAAAACCTGTATAGTTCAATTAAGTGCTCATTGCGTGGCTAAGCACAATGAGCGTAAGAAAGGGGTGAATACCGTTGCATTAAACAACGATAAATGGTTTACCATCATTGCGACTTTTTGTGTAATTGTTAATCGCACGGACGGGACAAGCCGTCAAGTTAATATTTTTAAATTAACATTTTTTCTTTTTTCATTTTCTAAATATATTATAAACGAAAATGATATATAAATTCAAGTCTTTTTAAAGAATTTTTGTAAAAAAGTTTTTTTAATTTTTCTCTTTTTCTTTTTTACAATTATATTATAAAATATATTTCTATAATAAATCAAGTCTTTTTGTAAAATTTATCTAGATCTTTTATTATATGAAAAATATTGATAAGAAATTAAGCTTTTTTCTATTTCTAATAATTGTTTGCCCATTTCATCTAGTGTTTTATCATCAGATGTGGCAATTTCCATTATAATTTTATGTAGCCACTTTAGTATTTTCTTTTTTACAATCATGAGAATTACTCCTTTCTTTTCTTTTTACATTTATATTATATCATTCATTAGACAGTTTTGTAAATAATTTTTATTCATTTAATGTAAGAAAAAGAAAAAGAAGCAAAAAGAAAAAGAATATATTTTTATTATATTATATATATAGAGAATAATACTCGCTTCGCAAGCTACGCTCGTATTATTCATTGTATATAATTATAATATTGCACTTTTATTTTGTAAAGTTTTTTGATTTTGAAATAAACTAGAAATGAAATTACACAAAACTCTTTACAGAAATCTTATAGAGTGTTAATATATAAGTAAGAGGGAGGGATTGGCATGAAAGTTGATGATCCTAATA
The DNA here is from genome assembly GCA_004553595.1 of Methanobrevibacter ruminantium. Lineage (GTDB taxonomy): Archaea > Methanobacteriota > Methanobacteria > Methanobacteriales > Methanobacteriaceae > Methanobrevibacter > Methanobrevibacter ruminantium_A. Next base: position 10,169 of record SFKZ01000015.1, read on the forward strand.
CTATAAAAGTTAAAGGTAGTAAGAAAAAAATTGTATATTCATTAGATTGGACAGCACAAGCTTATGAAGACAGACTTGCTTGTGTAAAGAATTTAGAGAGTGAAGGACTATTAAATGATTTGAGTCCGGCGCAATTAAACGAAGTCTCTAATTATTTACTTTATTCTGCAGATGTAGATTGTGATGTTGAGTTAAAGCAACCTTCGAAGAAAAGCGTTTCTTATGAAGAAATGGTTGAAAATGGAGTTGCTGACATGGCATTTCATAATGCAAAATATAAGAATATATATAAAACTTACAAACCTTTTATAGATAAAGAAAAAGATAAGGATATCCCAGGAATGCAAGATTTATGGGAAGAAATGGAAAAAATTAAGGTTATATATGATTATTTAGATGATTGTTTAAAAGGAAGAAGGGAAAGAGATTTTACTAATCCATTAGAAATTAATTACGTAAATCATCATTACTACAAAAATTGGTATATAGATTTATGTTTACAACAATATACTTTAAAAGATGCATATCGTCCAGTTATGCAATCGCAACAACAAGGTTTTCTTAATATTAGACCTGACGATGACATGTATTTTGGGCTAAGAGTTGGAGAATTCGTCATATGTGAATCTGATGAAGACAAAATGATAGATTTATCAAATCCTCTTCATGTTTATCTACTAATGAAAAATTATAAAACCATAAGATATGAGCATGCGAACAGAGCTATTGACGATTGGAATGAAATATATGATTTATTAGATAGAGCTATTGCAAGAGTACAATTTAGTGATTGCATATGGGATATATTGGAAATGAAAATTAACGGAGAAAGAAATGATATCATAGGAGCATATGTAAGAGATAAATATAATGTAAATTATAATGATAATTATATTAGCACTCTATTTACAAAATCAATTAGTAAGAAAATAGCCAAAGCTGCTGTGATTAATGCAAGAAGAGATTTTCATAAAACTGGAAAAAGAAAATGTATAAGATGTAAAGAAGAAAGATGGGATGATGAATTTTTCTCATTTGCAAAAAGTTGTGGATATTGTTTACATAAATTAAATGGAACTGGTAGAAAAATTCACTTAAAGGGGTGATATAAATGGATTATGGGACAAGACGATGCGGCAAATGTTCTCAAATAAAATTAATCCAAGATTTGGTTCCTTGTGGTGAAAATTGTTTATTTGGAACTGATGGAGTAAGCACAATTTGTTATGACTGTGCTTTAGAGAGTATAAATACAAAAGATTTAACTATGGTCGATAAGCTATGTCAGTTTTTAGATATAGCATTTATGGCTGAAGAATGGATAAAAATATCGAAAACATCTGATAATGAAAGATATATTTTAGAAACATATATTAAAACCGTTAAAAGCAGCGAATATAGCAAATCATCTTGGAAACAATATGACTTATTATGGGAAAAAGCGAGAGAAACTGACGCTGTATTAAGCAAATTACCTACATTATCTGCTGATTTATTTATTTATTTAAGAAAGAAGTGGGGCTCATATGACGATTTTGGTGTAGAAGACTATTTGAAAATGGAAAGCTATGAAAAGAATACTCTAAATTATTATAATTTTAGGGACGAGGCAAGGAGAGACATGATTCGTAAGCTTGCTTTAGTATCTGTTTTAATAGATAAAAAGTTAGCTTCTGGAGACACTCGTGAAGTATCAACATTAATAAGTTCTTATCAATCTTTAATGAAAGAATCTGGTATTCAAAATGCAGTACAAAATGATACTGAGACCATTGAATCATTAAGTGAGCTAATAGCTTTTTTAGAAGAGCATGGATGGTTAATGGATTATAAAGTTACAGAAAGCAGAGACATTGTAGATGCGACAATAAGAAATTTTCAACAATATGTTGCTGCAATAGTTGCGGGTTCTGGAGAAGAAATTACTCAGATGTATAATACTAAATTAATGGAACAAAACTCAGGAACAAACGTCAATGAAGAAGACATAGAGAGTATGTTTGAGACACAAGAAGCTCAAGAAGAAAGATTTGAAGATGAAACTCTAAATGAAGAAGAACTAATAGATATGTTTAAGGAGATAAGTAAAGAATATGAAAAATAGTTTAGATGAATTCATAGATGCTTATCATCATATGTACTCTGAACGTAATGATATAAAAAGAATTGTTGTTACGCCAGATTATGTAATGAATAATTGGGATAATATAACTTATGCAATGCGAATATTGTATCTTTATCCAGATTATTTTATAGATATTGTAAAAAGGAAAAATACATATTTACAGCAAGTATTCTTTTATCAAAGAGTTTTTTTAAGAGTTATGGCGAGATATCAAAAAGTTAGCGGAATTTTCGTTCGTGCTTATTCAAAATCGTTCTTAAATTTCATATCAATAAATATGAAAGCAATGTGGCAGCCGATGAGCAAATTATTCTTATGTGCAGACACTAAAAAACAAGCGGCAATGATCACAAAGGAAAAAATGAATGAAGTTTATTACTTAATTCCATTTTTTGTTAATGAGCTGGATATAGCTGATTTTGATAAACAAAAACAACATTATTCAACAGGTGGAGAAGATCAAGCTAAGTTAAAATTCAGAAATGGCTCTGCAATAGATATCGTTTCTACAACAGATAGTGCCCGTGGAGGACGTAGACATGGAGGTACAATCGAAGAGTTTTCATTGGCAAATCAAGATGAAATTGAAAATGTTGTTATTCCGTTATTAAACGTTAACAGAAAAACAATGTGCGGTAAGAATAATCCAACAGAACCGCATGCTTCACAAATAATGATTGGTTCTGCTGGATATAAAAATACCTATGCTTATAATTTAACAGTTGAGATGTTAGTTGATATGGTATTTGAACCAGATAAAGTATTTGTTTTTGGCGGAGATTATCGAATTCCGGTTATGCACGGACTATTAGATAAACGAAAAATTTTAGATAAAATTAAATCTACTGGTACTTATAAATTGGAAACATTTTTAAGAGAATATATGTCAAGATGGGCTGGTGGTAGTGAAGAGAGTTATTATTCTTATGATTTAATAGATAAGCGTAGGAAAATATTAAGACCCGAGTTTGAACCGGAGCATAGAAGCGATGTTTTTTATACGCTTGGTGTCGATGTTGGTCGTTTTAGTGATGAAACTGTTTTAGAGATATTCAAAACATATACATCTGGAGAAAGATTTGTTACCCATTTAGTTAATATAATAATAATGCCTGGAATAGGTAGACATTTCCAAGATCAATCTATTAAAATTAAACAACTTGATTCTATATTTAACTTTAGGGGAATAGTTGTCGATATAAATGGACCAGGAGCTGGTATTGCAGATTTCTTAATAATTGAGCAAGAAAAAGATGGCGATTATTATCCTGCATATGGCTTTAGTAATAAGCCAAAATATAAAAAGACCGAAATGCCAGGATGTATAAGAAAATTATATGGCGTCGAGGCAAGTCCAGGCGCTAACTCAGATTATTATAAGAATGCACATTTGATGCTTAGTTTAGACAGAGTTCGTCTCCTTATTAATGAACGACAAGCAAGAACTTATTTTGCTCAGTTTGATTATTGGAGAAAAATGAAAGTAGACAAAAAAGCCACTCAGTTAATTCCTTATATATCTACAACTAAATTGCAGGATCAATTGGCGAATCTGAAGGCTAATATTGAAACTGCGACAAGTAATATAAATGTTCAAAAGATTAAGACAACAATCGGAAAAGACTTAGTTTCCTCATTTATTTATGGTTTGTGGTTTATAAGTCTAGAAGAAGAAAAAGAATTAAAAAAACGTGCTGGAAAGGGTACGTTAGGACAATATTCTTTTTATAATTAGGAGGTGTAGAAAATGGAGAAAGAGAAAAAAACCAATACTTTTGAAGACAAAGACAAATTAATAGCTCGTTTCCAAAAATTGGCTAAAGCAATAAATAAATATGATCCTAGTTATGATAAAGTTTTAGACCTAGACCGTGTTAGGGGATACAATCCAAAGAGTATAACTTATGAGAAGTTAATGGAATTATCTCCAGAAGATCCACTATGGATTACTTTATCAAGGGTTTATTATAATGAACCACAATATCAAAGAATTATACTTTATTATGCAACACTATTTTTAAATTATTATTATGTGTCTCCTGTTGATTTATCAAGTACAGGAAGAACTGTAAATAAGAAAAAATTAGAAAAAGAGTATAATGATGTTTTAGCATTTTTAGACGACGAGATAAAAGTAGAAGATTTTACTGTACGTACTTTAATTGATATTCTTGTAGACGGTAGGGTTTTCTATTATTATGATTTTATTAACATGGACGGAAAACCATATTTTCAATTATGCAAATTACCATCAGATTATTGTGAAATAATTGGAAATGCAAAAAATGGACAAATGCCAATTTTTGAATTAGATATGAGTTTTATTGACCAAGTTATGGCATCTTTAGTGTCAATTGATCCTAATATAACAAAGGAGGATGTATTAAAGCAATATCCTAAAGGATTGCGAACTGCTTACTACCGTTGGAAAAATAATGGAGAAAGAAAAATATTAGTAACTCCAGTACACGGTATTGGCTTTACAAGTTATAATGGAATGCCTCCTTTTGCCGGCATATTAAGACAAATTGTTAGAATGAGAAAATTCGAAGATGTACGAGATAATTATATTGAAGATAGTCTTCAAAAAATCTTGTTCCAACATGTTAAAATCGACAGTAATGGAGATCCTGAAATCGATTTAGCGCTTGCTGCTGAATTTCATGACAACTTAAAGAAAATCACAAAGAAGATGGAAAGAGTAAATGCTTTAACATCTTTAGCAGATGTAAGTGTATTAGACTTATCTGATACTTCAAGAGAAAATGATTTGGACTTTATTGACAAATTTGAAGAAAAGATGTACAATGAAGCTGGTGTTCCTCAAGCTATTTTCAATGGGGACACTGCTGGAGTGTTAGAATTCTCAGCAAGAAAAGATGAATCATTTATTTGGAACATTATGGAAAAAATAAGTACATGGTTATCTTTTATTTGTAATGCCGAGATAGGCGCAAGAGGAAAAAGAACTTACAATTTTGTAGTTTCATATTTACCGATTTCCTATCGTAATAGGGAGAAAATGATGGACACTTATTTGAAGAATGCGCAGTATGGATACAGCAAAATCATTCCTCAAATAGCTGTTGGTGTTAAGCAAAGACACTTTGAGTCTCTTTTATATTTGGAAAATGATTTATTGAAGCTCGACAAAAGACTCGTTCCCCTAATGAGTTCTCATACAATGAGTGGAAAGGGTGGAACCGCTGCTCAACAAACTGCAGATGCAGCTAGTAATGTTGAGGGAGGAAGACCACAATCATCAACAGATGAAAAGACAGACGGAACTCTTAAAAAAGAGGATAGTCAATAAAGGAGGCAAGTGATATGGACTTAACAAAATATGCTGCCCTAGACATCAAGATGACTAAGTTTTCTAAAATTAATAGTCAATTTTCATTGGGAAGAGCAAGAGTATTCTATGAAGGACCAAATGTCAATCGTACTATTATTGATGCAGACGTAGCTGAAAAGTTGATACAAACCATTCCTGGTACTCCTATTGTTGGAAGATATAATTCTGAGGAAGGAGATTTTGAAGGACACGGCGAAGGTCAAATAGCTTACGGCTTTGTCCCATTAGATCCTCATCCCATGAGGGTAGAAGTTACAGAAGAAGTTTATGGTTTACCTGTAAAAAGGAAATACTATGAAGTAGATGCTGTAATATGGGACGGAAGATTTCCTGAAGCCCAAAAAATTTTGGAAGAGGAGAAATCTCTATCAATGGAACTTAATCCTGAAACTATGGACGGTGAATTTGAGATTTATGATGACAAGCATTATTTAAGAATTACTAATGCCGAATTCTTCGGAATTACTGTTCTTGGTGATGCGCACACTCCTTGCTTCAAGGATGCCAAGTTCTTTCAAGCATATGCGAATATGCTTAGCGCTTATGAAGCGTTAGAACAAGAATCGAATATAGGAGGTACAAATATGCCAAACACAGAAAAAAAAGTAGATGTTGTTGAAGTTAATGAAACAGATTCTACTATAGTTAATGAAGAGGCTACTGTTGAAACTGAGACTCCTGAAGTTGAAGAAACTGAAGCTGTTGAAGTAACAGAAGACGAAGCGGCTGAAGCTACTCCTACTGAAGACGGTGTTGAAGAAGGAACAGAAGAAGAAACTGAAGCCGAAGAAGAATCTGAAGACGAATATGCTTGCAAAAAGAAAAAAGAAAAGTATGAAGACGAAGATTCTGAAAATTCTGGAGATGAAACTGCTGAAGAAGTAGAAGAAATCGAAGAAGAAGCTGAAGAAGAAACTGCTGAGTCTGAAGAAGAACCAGAAGTAGAAGAAGAAACAGAAGCTGAATCTACTGTTGAAGATGAAACAGAAGCATTAAAAGCTAAAGTTGCTGAATTAACAGAAAAATTAGAAGTATATGAAAATGCAGCTAAAGAAGAATTAATTAATAAATTCTCTTCTAAAATAAACGATAGTGATTTTATGTCTGACATAAAAGAAAATATTGGTAATTATAGCGTAGAAGATTTAAAATCAACTTTAGGTGCAAAACTTGCTGAACAAGTATTGGTTGAAGAAGAAAGCGATGAAAATAAAGTAAATGGTATGATATATTCATTTAATGGCATTGCTAAAAAAGAAACTAAAAAAGGATGGCAAGAATTAGTTAGAGCTACAAAAGCTGCTAATAAGAAAAATTAAATGGAGGTAATTAAACATGGCTCAATATAAGATTTCTGGTCATGGTGTTGTTGAACACAATTTCTTAGCTTCTGAAGCTACAAGACAAATTGAAGCTCAAACACCTGTAAAAGATGGAATTGAAACATTAGAGAATGGTATGATCCTTTTCATTGATCGTAAGAAAAACGAAATCGTTAAAGAAGAAGTTTCTTGTCCTTATTTAATGCATTCAACTGTAAGATATTACAGAGCAGGAGAAAGAGGACTTAATCATTTTGTTTTCAACGTAAACAATGAAGAAGAATTACCAAGATTATGGAAATTATCTGAAGGAGACAGTTTCCACACTAATTTAATTTCTGGAGACTATGCTGATAATAAAGCTTTCGATGATGCTTTCGCAAACGGAAGTTTATATGGATATCCAGATGGTAACGGAATGATAAAAGTTACTGAAACAAGAAACGAAAACGCTAAATGTGAATTTATCGTTAGTAAAAGTACAATGCAAAATGACGAAGTAGGATTCTACGTTGTTGTTAATAAAGCGTAAGGGAGGTAGAAAGATATGGATAACATGAAAGATATCGTTGACTTAGCAGTTGCTACAGTTACTAAAGAAAATATTCCTTCTGAATTCACTGCTGCTGACCTTGAAAATTCACTTCGTGAACAATTAAGTGCTTTCCAAGATTACAAATATCTTAGAAAACATGCAGCTGATTTATATGAAATAATCGAAGAAGTAGCTAATATCGTTATACCAAGAAAGGTATTAGAACAATTCGGTGGTTTCGCTGAAATCAGAAGAAAAGGATATGGAGAAAAAATTAGCTTCACTGTAAGAACTGGTAAATACAGAGGTAAAAAATTCGTTACTAAAGCAGGAGATCAAGGTATTTATAAAACATTTACTTTAGATAACAAAGAATTAGTAATGCAACCAAGAGTATATGCTGGTGCTACAAGATTAGAAATTGAAGACTTCTTATTAGGAAGAATTTCAATGTCTGAACTATTAGATGTATTAACAGAAGCTTTAGAAGAAAAATTATATATTGAAATTCAAAAAGCTTTAATCGCTTCATTCAATGCTCCAGATAGACCTGCTGCAAACAAATATGAAGGTGCTGGATTAATTATGGATCAATTCGATAAGTTAATCAACACCGTAAGAGCTTATGGAGACAGCGTTAATATTTATTGTACATTTGCTTTCGCAAGTAAATTATACAATAATCCAGGATGGACTACTGTTACAAATCCTAAAATAAGCGACAGAGACGTTGAAGATATAAGAAACCAAGGATACGTTGGTACTTACAAAGGATGCAACGTTATAATCCTTAACCAATCATTCACTGATGATACTAACACTGAAACAATCGTAAATGATGCTTATGCATACATTATGCCAGTTGGAGCTGAAAAACCAGTTAAAATTGCATTCGAAGGTCCTACATTCGTAAGAAACTTCACTGACGCAGTTTTATCTCAAGAAATTAGTCTTGAACAAATGTTCGATGTTGCTGTATTATCTCACAATTATTGGGCAATCTACAAAGACACAAGCTTAGAAGCGTAGTTATATAAAAAGAGCCGAAAGGTTCTTTTTTATTTATTATAAAAATATTTGACAAAAAGAATAAAATATGTTAAATTATTATTAACACGGAGAGTGCCTACTATACTGTAGGAAAAGAAAAAATCCGTAAAAGAGATGATGGAGGTTGAAAAAATGGACAATAAATTTATTGAAATTAGATTATTAAATGTTGGCGATTGCGGAGTTGGATTAAGAGATACTCAAGGAAGATTTTATAATATTCCTATGAACAGTCAATTAAGAATATCTTTAGATAGTTTTAAAAATATCTTAGATTATCCAGTTAGCAAAAAAATGATTTGCCAAGGATTAATAAAAGTAGAAGGAATCACAGAAGAAATGTTATATGGAAGTATTCTTAGTGATGAAGAAAGAGATTACATTTTAGGAGATCGTGTTTGCGAAGTTGAAGAAGATGCAGGAATTCATCAAATTCATGTAGAAGAAGAAACTGCAGAAGTTCCTATTGTAAAAGCTATTACTTTCTATAATTGGATTAAAAATGATAAAGAAGATAAAATAAGAGAAGCTTTAAAAAATCCAGTAAACTATGATACAATCAAAGAAATTGTTGCAAAGAATGATAGATATAACACAGATTTAGTTAAAAAAATATTATCAGAATAAGGAGGGATAAAATGGGAACAAAGTATATAGAGATATACGAATCCTTTCTTAGTGCCGTAACAGATGATAGATTTGCGGTAATGTCAGAAGAAGAATTAATGACAGATTTATTACCTCTTCTAAAGAGATCAATATATTATTTATGTAGAATAGCAAAAGAAACAGAATATAGAGTATTGCCAGGATATGATCTTCATGCAAGAAACGATGAAGAAGGATATTTTGAGCAATCTTTGTCAGATCATGAAATAGAATGTTTGGCTTGGGGTATGGTTGTTTCTTGGACAGAGCAACAATTAAATTCAACAAGATTAATAGAACAACAATATTATGATGCAGGTATTAAAACTTATTCACCAAATGAAACGATGAAGAATTTGCTTGAATTACATGATGGATATTATAAACGCTTAAAAAATAGACTTACTGAATATGGCTATAAAACTATCAATATCTCTACATTTGGAGGTAATGAATAATGCAAGATAAGTATATTAGAGAACATATAATATCTATGGTATATAAGATGCTTTGTTGGAGAGAAGAAGGCAAAGAATGGGAAAGACTATACGATGAATTAATGATGGAATTAACAATGAATAACGGACTCTTAGACAGTCTTACAGCAAGTACAATTGCTTTTAAGGTTGCTCCATTAAAATATTTAGATGGAGATTGGTATAAGAGAAGAGTTTTTGATGTTATAAATTATTTAAACGGTATAGCTAAACCTCAATAAGAAGGGGGTGCCAGATATGGGTGTATTAGAAAATTATAAAGCCAGAGTTACTGGCACTGTTGGCTCTAGTTTAAAAGAATATGTTAAAAATCAAGTAAGAACTAATCTTGATACTTTTTTAGAAAAATCTCAATATGGTATGGACGTATCTATTTATGATATAGACACTGAAGATTGGAATCCAAATCGTATCGGTATTATGACCGGTGCAATGACAGATATTAGAGATGAAGTGTTAGTTTTATCTAAAATAGACGTACTTAAAATGGGAACTCTATTTAAATGGGATAATGAGTATTGGGTTGTTGTAAAAAGAGAGGCTCGTGTAATAAAAGAATCTTTTTACGGAACTGCTTATAGATGTAATGTAGACCTAAAATGGGTAGATAAAGAAGGAAATCTTAGAACTCAAAAAGCATATGCCAAGGGAAGAGGTATGAGTTCAATATTAGTTGAAAATAAATATACTGATCCTCCTGTTATGGCTAGAGAAGTAGATACTCCTATAACAGTAATAACACAAAGAAATCTAAGTTTAGAACAAGATATGCGTTTCTTATTTAATGGACAACCATATAGAGTTACATTCGTAGATAATCTGTCTACGGATGGAACAACAATATTAGGTATGTATGACGATATATTACAAGATGGTGATGATGTCGAAAATAATATAGCAAACTACAACAGAAGATATGAGCTTAGATTGAATTTTGATTCTGATGTAATATTAGAAGTTGGTAAACCATTTGAAGTTAATTATGAAGTCTTTAAAAATGGAGAGATTACAGATAAAAAAGATATTGTATTAACTGTAGAAGAAGATCCAAACGATGTTTCTATAACAGGAAATGTTATAACTCCTCTTGTCGCTAAAGACATTGTTGTGAAAGTTAGTCTTAAGGATAATGAGTTGATATATAAAGAATTTGTTATACATTCTGGTGACGAGTGGATTAAGGATAATATTTACATAATAGGACCAGATACAATTGTATGGAATAGAAGTGCAGAATATTATCTTAACAATAAGGAAGATGCAGAATTTGTTCCTACTTTCCCATCGAAAGTAAAAGGAACATATAAAACTACTAATAATTCTATAACAATTTCTATAAAAGATAAGTATTCTGGTACAATAAAACTACTTGTTATGACTGGAACTGACATTTATACAAAAGAAATAAGAATCGTAAGTGTAGAGGGGGTGTAATATGAGTGCTTTTTCTAGTAAAAATCAAGAAGCGTCTTTGTTTCTCTCTCTTAATAATGATATCACAAGATTGGCTGCTGCTTTAGATTCTACTCCAGAGATAAGAAAATTATTATATTATATAGATAAGAATGCGTTAGAACAACCAGAAGTGAAAATGTCTCTTATTGATAAGACAATTTGGAGAACTCCCTTAATTCCATTACATAATGAGACAGATGTTGATGCAAGTTATATTTCTATCAATTTGCTAATGGAAGATATCGGTAATGAAAGAAATAATGCTATAACTACAATAGCAATCGATGTATGGACTCCGCCAGAACAATGGATAATTAACGATGGATTAAGACCTCTTATTATATGTAATTATATAGATAAGGTAATGAGAACGAAATTTGTTCAAACTTCTGGTGTAAAATATAGATTAGATCAAGTTATAAACGCTAAATTATCAGATAGGTTAATCGGCTTTAGGATGGTCTATGAAACAATCCTTGAAAATTAATATAAGTAAAATACTAACTGGAGAAGGAATAGAATTAAATTCTAAGATTACTATCTTTCAACCAACAGTCAAAGATATTGTTATTTTAGGAAATGAAAGATTTGGGAATCTTTATGCAATATGGAATTTATCAAGAAAAGATTTAGTTCCAGAAGAGACAGATGAAACGTGGAATCTTGAGGACTGGGACGTATATAAAAAGTTTATAATATATGATTTAAACTTACAAAAAATATTTAAAGACTCTGTTTTATTCTTCATGCATAAAAAAGTTGAGTTTTTAAAGATGCAGAATTCTATATTTATAGGGGAACTAGAGTCTGGGATAGAGCTCACTGAAGAACTTTTTTCAGAGATTCAAAGTGTTATCAAACAGATAACATCGCAAAAAGAAGAAGATACTAATATACAAAATGCACCGCGATCTAAACGTGCTCAAGAAGTTCATGATAAGATTGTTAAAGGCCAACAACGTTTAGCTGAGATAAAAAAGGAGAAGGGCGAAGATGACCTTGCTTCTCAAATTGTTGCTGTTGTTGCTCACGGACATTCTTATGAAACGGTATATAACATGACGTTATTACAGTTTAGAGCTGTGCTAGAAAAAATAGTACAAATTGAAAACTATCAAATAGCTTGCTTATTGTCACCTTATGCTGATAAAAAGCATAAATCAAAGACTAAGCATTGGCTAGAATAATTCAATGGAGGTAAAAATTATGTTTGAAATTATGGGACGTAAATATGCTTCTGTTACTTGTGCTGATGTTGTATTATACGATTTAGTTTGTGGAAATCCAGTTGCTAAATTTGATACTTTAAAATTATCTACAATTGAACAAACTGCTGATACAAACGACGTACAAGGTGGTAAGGGTAATCCAATATTAGCTCGTATCGCTTCAAACAAGGCTGTTAACTTAACTATCCAAGATGCTGTTATGAGTATGACTTATTTAGCAGTAGTTACTGGTGGAGAAGTTGTTAAGTCTGGAAATCAAAGCGCTATAAGAATTGCATATAATGAAAAAATTAAAGCTACTGACACAGGTTTAAAATTAACTCATAGTATGGCTGCTGGAACTACTCTTTGGTTAGCAGAAGTAAAAGATGGTATCATAAGCGAAAGAAAAGCTCGTTACGATAGCAAAACAGCTGTTCAAGACATTGCTTTAAATGCAGAAGCTTGGAGACCAAGTGATTACACAATTGTAAAAGACAAAGAATATCAAGTATTCTATAGTTATGATATAACTGAACCAGAACAAGCAAGAGAACTTACTGTATTTAGTGATATGTTCGCTAAAACTTATAGATTTGTAGGAGATACTGAATTATACAATACATTTACAGGACGTAATGATGCATTACAAATCGAAGTTCCAAGATTTGCTTTAGACAACAACTATACATTTGAATTAAATGCTGACGGTACTGCTGCTGTATTTGATATGAACGGAACTGCTTTAGCAGACGACGACAAACGTCTAATCGTTTATAGAATTTACGGAGAAAATGGTACTGGTGAAGCTACTGAATGTATCGAAGCTGCTACTATATAATATAAAGAACCGCAAGGTTCTTTTTATTTGACACAAAATTTAATCTATGGTATAATGAATGAAGTAAAGGAATACAAAGCCTACTAATAGACAGAGAGGATATTGAAAGAGGTGAGATAAGATGCTTGATCGATTAAGGTTTCAAGAGGTTGAAAAAGCCATTTTCAGAGTAAGAGAAGACGGACGATATGGAGACAAATGTCTAAAAAGGGGAGAACCTTTTATGATAATAGACAATGCGTCTATTTCAAGTTTCGTTGTTGGAGAAAGAGATAAGAATATCGTCGGTAGAAGCACTGAAGCGGGTACATCAACGATTAAACATGTTAGTTTTAGTTTAATGAATGGAAGTATGATGTTAAATTTGTTTAACAGTATATTTGGAGAGACAAAAACGAATCAAAAAACGAAAGCAACAATAACAGATACCGTTTTGACGAATGAACAAGATATAATTAAATTACCTTCTAAACCAATGGGAGAAGTATTATTATATTTAACAGATGATTATGGCAATTTAACGAAAGTTGCTAAAGATCAATTTGAGGTTGTTGAAGATGAAATACATTTAATTAAAAAAGTAAGTCATTTATTTACATATCTCTATGAAGAAGAGGATGAGGCAAAATCCTTAACAAGTATAAAACAACTTGGAGCAGAAGTAATAATGTCGTTAGAAATGCAATGCCAAGCGATGGATATTCTAACAGAAGAGAAAATGAATATAATTATTAGATTTAATAAAGTGTCTGTTGGTACTAATTTTTATATAGGGTTTAATAATTCAGAAAAGGCTTATGGTTCTACGGTATATGTACAAGGTTTGGCAGATGATAATCAAAATGGAGTAAATAAAGAGATATTTACGATTGAAGTGATGTAATATGGCAGCAGAAGTGAGAGATGGAGGATACTACGGTAGACCAGGTTATTTACATAGATATTATTTATTTTGTAGTCCTTATTGGAAAAAGGCTCAGTCTATCTCTGTTAATCCACAAGAAGACAAAATAAGAGCTACAATAACTAGTTTTAAAGAGAAAGAAGATGCAGCTTTGATAGATTTTTGTAGTTTATTTATGCCTGAAGAAGCAACTCCAGATAATGGAATTAAAATTTTAAATGATTTATTAACTGATACGAATAAAGTATTCGATGAAATATGGAAAGAACTTTCTTCCAGAGATAAATTAAATAGAACGGTATTAGATTCTATAAAAGAGATAAGTAAAAAAGCGCTACATGAAACTATAGAAAATGGAAAAACAGATAACAATCAAGAGGTAATTTCACAGATTAAATCAACAATAACAAGAAGTATGAATAGGCTATTGGGTGTTAGTGAAGGAATGATGGTATCTGGTAAAAGCGCCACATTAGGGAATTGGTTTGAGCGTTATTTTTCAACTCTAATTAATGCTACTTATATGACAAAAATTATTAAGGAACAACCAGAACTAAAAAAATGGACAAAAGAAATTGCAGTTCAGAATACAATAGCTGGATTTAAGGGTTCAGAATCATTAATCGCTCAAACGGGAGATTCTAAATATGGAGAAAAGAAAAGTACTTATGACATAGAAGTTACTGCTGAAGGGAAAAATCCCTTACCTATTCAGATGAAAGCTGGTAGTACATCAGGTAAAAGAATTTTGTCATTACCAGCAACTAATTTAGATCTATTAATGGATGAAACAATAGATAGTAGTACAAAAGATATCATAAGATTTGCAATAATACATCAACACGCTTTCTCAGATCCAAATTATATATCTTTGGTTGATAGCGTTAATGAAGATAGAAAAGCAAGAGGGATTACTCCTACTGATATGTATACAACAGGCTCTAACCCAAGTGCGATTGAAAAATTAAATGCAAATCCATCTGGTTTATTAGATAATAGGTTTATCAATGTAATTAATGTATTAAGGTATGCAATAGCTGTAAAAACAATTGCAGGTATTGCCGAAGGAAAAGAAGCTCTTATATATGTTATTTCTAAAACAGGAACAAAAACAAAAGGACACACAAGAGATGCGGTATTAAGAGTTTCTGATATGTTAGAGGCGACTCTTGGAACAAAAAATAAAATCACTTCCAATCCTTGGCCTATTAAACAAACTGGAGATAGTTTAACTTCAGTTCCTGGAGATATACTTAAATTATATGAAGAAGAGCCATTAGAAACAAGAAAAGAATGGTATGACGCAACAGCAGATACAATGTTGCATGCAGTGAATAAAATAAAACTTAGCATGGAATTTAATTATGCTAACGTTGGGAGGATAGATAAAAAATGAAATTAGAGAGATTAGAAGAATTAAAAAAAATAAGTACAAAAGATGTTATAGTTAGACAAACTTTAAACAATATAGAAAAAAAATATTACCATAACAAATATGAACTAAAAATATCATTAGCATTAACTTTATTCAATTTATTAGGTAATACTGAAATGCACAAAGCAATGGAAGCAGAAGATATTAATTGGATAGATTTTATAAATGATAATTATAGTTTAATTGAAGAATTAGAAAAAGGAGAATATTCTAAAGAATATGAAGAAATTTTTAGAGAGATTGAAGAAGGGGCAAAAGCTAAGGCTAAATATTCATTAACTTTAATGTCAGTTCTTGAAGATTTAGGACAATCTTTTACAGAAGAAAATATAAATAAAATTAAGGAATTATTAGAAAGTAAAATGGAAGAAGTAGAAAAAGTTAATGAATAAATTTAGAGAGGGGTGAGTTAAATGGCAGCAGGTAATGATACTGTAAATATTAAAGTTAAATATATACCTGATACAAGTGCTTTGAAAAACATCAAAGAAATAAGGATGCCAGAAATAAAAGTTGGTGGCAAAGACGCGGGGAAAGGTGTTTTTGATTCATATAATAATGCTATTAGAGATCTTAATAGAGAACTATCAAAAGGCACTGATGCTTCTGCCATTACAAAAGCATTCAAGACAGTTGGAGAAGAAACTACAAAGGTAAAAACACAAATTAATAGCATGAAGGAGGCTATTAATCAGTCTTTTCAAAGTCCAAGTAATCAATCTTTAATAAAAGATTATCAGAACTTAGAAAAGCAATTAAAGAAATTAGACGCTGAGTCTCAAAAACGTCGTAAGAAATCTGCAGAGCTTTCTTCTTTTAAGAGTCAAAATAACATGAGCACGCCTCAGGCTAGAAAAGAAATCTCTAAAGCAGAAGCTTTAGTAACAGCGGGCGAAAAACTTACTAAACAAGATCAAGAGCGTTTAGAAATAGCTAAACAAATTATTGCAAAAGAAGAAGAATTGGCTAAATTAAGAACACAAGAAGAAATTAGGAATGCTCAAAAAGATATTAAGAACCAAATGTCAGATTCTAAATATGATTCTATGATCAGCAGCACAGAAGCAAATCGCATATTGGGACAATACAATGATATATTATCTCGAGTAGGGATAAATTTAAATAGTGTAACCGGAGAAAGCAAGAAGTTTAGTTCATCGCTTGACGAACAGGTTAATCAAGTTAAAGCAGCAAAGAAAGAAGTCGTTAAATTTGGTGATATTGTTTCTGGAACCTTTTTGGGAACTTCTTTAAGTAATTTATTTCAAACAGGACTAAGTAGAGGAATTGAGTTTTTTAAAGATTACGATGAAACATTAACTCGTACAATGATGGTTACTGGTCAAACTAGAGAGGAAGTTAATAGTTTGACATCTTCATATAATAAGTTGGCAAATCAATTAAGTTCAACAACTAAAGATGTTGCTGCTGCTCAATTAGTTTTCTATCAACAAGGTTTGGGAACTTCTGAAGCGTTAAAAATGACAGAAGCTTCTATAGCAGTTTCTAAGACTGGTGGAATCGGCGCTGCAGAAGCCGCAGATAGATTAACTGCAGCAGTAAGAGGATATCAATTAAGCGCTAATGAGGCAATGGGCATAGCGGATAAAATGTCTGCACTAGATGCTGCCGCTGCTTCAAGCGTAGATGAGTTAACAGTGGCTATGCAAAAATCTGCGTCTCAGGCTCGTATGGCCGGGTTAGATTTAGATTACTACATGGCTTATCTATCAACAATGCAAGAAGTAACTCGTGAAGCGCCAGAGAATATTGGTACCGCAATGAAATCTATAACTTCTCGTTTACAGGAAATAAAGGATATTGGTAAAATAGAGGAAGATGGTACTACATTTAGTAATGTAGCAAAAGCATTAACTAGTATTGGAATTGCCGCTACAGACAGTTCTGGACAGTTGAGAACTTTACAAGACATTATGAATGAACTCGGTCCAATGTGGAATACACTAGACCGTAATCATAAGGCATATATTGCTACTGTACTTGCAGGAAATAGACAACAATCTCGTTTCATCGCTTTAATGGACAACTATGATAGAGCGATGGAATTAGTAGATGTTTCGCAAAATGCTAGTGGAGAATCTGCTAAACAGTTAAGAGCTTATAACCAAGGATTAGAAGCAAGTTTTACAAGATTAAGTAATGCTTGGCAACAATTTGCTACAAATATAGCAGATTCTTCGATGATAAAAAGAATAATTGATATGTTTTCTTCTTTTATCGAATTATTGAATAAAATTCCGAAAGGAATTACTAGTACGGTGGTTCCGCTATTGGCATTAACTAAAGTCTTTACGACATTGAGCAAGGCCGGAAATCTATTTAAAGGCTTTAAAACTTGGAGTATTGAAAAACTAGGATTAAAAGATACACTTAAGGACATAGGGGCGCTAGGCAATAGTTTTCAAGAAGTTGGTAAAAAGGCCAATTTAGCTTGGAGCTCGGTAAAAAAGTTTATTGATGGATTCGGAAATAATAAATATATTGAAGAAACAACAAAAAAGACAAAGGATTTTACTACGGCTAAAGAAATGTCTACAGCAGCTCAAATAAATTCGAATTCTGCTCAAATCACCGAAGCTGGTTTAAATACAGATATAGCTCTTAGTGCAGAGGGAGCGGCAAATGCATATAAAATATACAACGAAGAATTATTCAAGAATGCGACAGCTTTGGCTGGAAATGACATTGATCAAACAAATGAGATAAAGCAAAATTTAGAAAAGATGACTTCTGATATTGCAGGTATTGATAAAGAAATAGAAGACGTAGATAAATTAATGGATGAAAAGGTAAAACAAATAGATAAGAAGAAACGTAGAAATATTTCTGAAGAATTGGTCAGTGCCTCTCCAAACAAAAGAAGAAGTGAAGCAGAAAAATATTTAAGATCTAAGAGTAGCGCAGATAGTACAGAAACGATACAGGACTTATTAGCGAATAATAAAAAGAATACTCAGAAATTAACAAAGGATACTCAAAAAGATTTGTTGAATTTTGCAATAGATAATCATGATGATATTGTTAAATTTTTAGAAGAAGAGAACAAATCGGCAATAAAACAGATGACGGAAGAATTTGACGATTTAAGTGATCGATACGGCAAATTATTAGAAACTAGACAGAATAAAGTATCAGAATTTGAACAATATAGTACTAGCATAGAGTCTTCTCCATTTTATCAAAAAGCACTTTCTAAGTACAATCTAAATCAGATAAATCAAAAAAGTACTTTATCATTACCTGATATGAAAACAGTATTAGGAGATAAAAATTTAGGGAACATAGAAAAGTTTACGGCTTTTACAAATAAGCTAAATATTGGAGTTGGATTAGTTGTCGGTTCTTTGACTAAGATGGGAGCATCGTTCTTGGGACTAGATGACGATATGTCATCTGCACTAAGTACAAGTGTTGGATTAGCAACATCATTTGCAAAATTTGCACCTCCTTGGGGAGCAATTATTGGAGCATCGATAGGTGGCGTAAAACTTGTTTTTGATAAGTTGTGGCCAAGTGTAGAAAAAACACAAGAAAAATTAGCACAGCTACAGCAAAAACAGGACGAAGTTGGCCAACAAATGACAGATATGCGTTCTAGTTTAGACGTTTATGAAAAATTAAGTGGGAAATTAGATAAGACCGAAGAAGAAACTCAACAATTAAAAGATTCTACAGAAAGATTAATAGAGTTAGTTCCAGGTGCGGTTGCGGGTTATAATCAATATGGTGAAGCCGTATTAAATACAGCCAAAGCTTACGAAGAATTAGACAAAAAACAAAGAGAAGCCTCAGCACTTTCAACTAAATCATTAAAAGAATTTGATAACTTACAAAAAGGTGCACAAAAGACTGAAAAAACTATTAAAACAATAGCTGATGTTGTTATTTATAGTGCTTCAGTATTAGCGGCTCCGATTACTAGCGGATTATCATTATTAGCAATACCAGCTCAGGCCGTTGCAGATGTTGCTTGGAATGCAAAAATTTCTGAAGAGCAAATAGAAGAGAACAAAAAGGTTTGGGATGAAAATTACTCTGAGATTCTATCAAATTATCAAACAAAAAGAGATGAGTTCTTATTAGATGTTTCTGAGACAAACAAAGATACAGCCAGTAAAATCGTAGACAGTTTTATTGCCTCTATAATAGAAGCTGGTAGAGAAGGTAGAATATCTGATGCTTCAAAGGCTTTAGAGAGCACTTTAGAAGATCTTGGAAAGGTTAGCTGGTCTGTAGTAGAAGTTGCCATGGAACGCTTAACTGCTAGAAATGGCATTAAAGAAATGAATTTTGGAAAAGCTCGTAAGTTTGTAGAAGAAGAGTTAAAGGATTCTTTAAAAGCAGCTGGATTAGATGAAGTAGAAATTCGAGGTGTTATAACAGCTGTATTAAATATAGAATTTAACGGAGCAGCCGAGGTTGAGCAACTAAAGAAAAATATTGATACCGAAATTTCAAATTTAAGAGCCAGCGGAGGTAGACAAGAAAAGATTGATGCCTTAGGTAATTTTAAAGGAGAATTAGATTCATTGAATCAATCCGAAATTGAGTTATTAAAAAATGCAGGCATGTTAGACGTTGCGTTCGCTGAAGTATTTGAAAATAATGGTGGAGTTAAAAAGACATTGTCTAGTTTCAAAATGCAAAATGGTGAGTTAAATAAGCAAAAAGCTATTATTTCATCTATAAATTCGATGCTAAATGAAACGTCTGATAAGGAAAAAGAAATTCAAGACTATGAAAAGAAAAACAAAGAAGAGAGAAAACAGTTTCAAGAGACAACAAGAGAATACATACCTAAAATCATGAATTTCTCAGATGCAGAAAATGAAAAATATGTACAAGAAAAAGTTGATGAATTAGAGAAACGATATAAAAAGCTATATGATAAGGGAATAACATCAGATCCTTTAAAAGGTAGACCAGATTATAATGCCAACGGTTTTGATTTAGAAAAGGGTTATGACACAGATGGTGCTAATGGTAAATTTGTAAACGATTATGCATTTAAAAAAGGTTTTGAAGCTTATGTACAATATCGTAAGGCTCAAGAAGAAAATGACAAAATAATCAATGAGCTTACAAAAGATAACGCAAAATTTGCTGATAGTATTAAAGAAATGGTTAGTAAGATAGAATCCTATGCTGTTCCAACTTTTGATGAGCTATCTAGTAAAATTGAAGAAATGAAAACAAGTTGGGATGCTTTTTATGGTCTTGCAGATAAATTGGATTCAACTGACGGAGTATTAGATGCAGATGGGTTAATTCAATTATTTGATTTACTTGGTTCTTTTGAAGATGCAGCATTTGAAAGTCAAGAACAATTTGATGGATGGATGCATGCTATACAAGCTGTCAATAATGGTTTGTCTCAACAAAATGGTCAACTTGTGATGAATGAAGAAGCAATGGGTGGAATAAATGATTTAATTAGTTATTCAACTAAATTAAAAGCTAACGATATGTTAATGTCTATTGAACAAGGTAGAGTAGAATTAGAAAATCAAAAAAGCGTTCTGGAAGCACAAAAAGCAGCAGTAGATGCTGAAATCATAGCTCTTAAAGCAATGTCTGATGCAGAATATAAAAAGGCTATGGAAAAGGGTGAAATTCAAGAAACCCTTAAAACAAGTTATATTGATTTATTAGATAAAACAAATATGGCTGAGATTGAAGCCGAAGATAATAAATTTTCAACTTTGGTTACAATGACAGGAAACTATTATAAACAAATAGCTGCCATGCGTACAGCTTATGCCAATGGAGAAGATATTGGTGATGTATCATGGATAGATATTAAAGGAAAGTATTCTAAAGTTTATGAAAAGTTTGTAGAAGAAAGTTCCAATGCAATGACAAGTTTGATTAGTTCTAATAGACAAGAAACCATTGATTCTTTACAAAAATATTCTGATCAACTTGGAGCCAGTATTTCTAATTTAGATCAAAGAATTAATAATGAAGTGAAACTTAAAAAGACTGTTGCAGAATTTTTAGCTAGCGATAGTGCAAACCTTGGAAAAACTTTTGATGATGCTTCTAAGAGTGCTTCAGATTATAATGAGAAACTTGAACGAACATTGACATTATTGGAAAAAATTGAAGGACTGCAACATAAGATAGATGAAAACGAAACTTTCAAAGATTTATATGATGGTTATAGTGGAGAGGATTATGGACGTTTATTAATGTCTAATCTTGATTTAGCTCAACAACAATATGAAGTATATAAAGATTTATTTGCAATGCAACAAGAAATGACGAATCAGGCCGCTGGAGACTTATTAGATTCACCATATGGACAAATGTTTAAAATTATGGAAAATGGTGATATTGGTTGGGCAGATACTTCTATGTATGACAAATATAAAAATATGCCTGCTGATATGAAGGAAGATATTGATAATTTAGTAGAGGCGTTTCAAAAACAACGAGATGCGCTTAGAAATACTGAAAAAGATATGTCTAAGTATGCGCAAGAAGTCAAGAAAGTTCGTGAAGAATTAGTTCAAATGCAGATAGAAATAGAGAATGAACTTGTAGATGCTATTAAGAATAGAGAAAAGATATTACATGATGCTAGAGTTAAGGCTCTTGATGATGAGATAGATATGATTGAAAAAGCTGTCGAAGCAAGAAAGAAAGCCCAAGAAGACGACAATAGTAACAAAGAGCTATATAAAGCTCAAGAAGCTTTACGTAGAGCAACATTAGATTCTTCTGGTAAAAATAATGCTCAATTATTACAATTACAACAAGATTTAGAAGATAAGCAGTTAGAAATAGCCGAAAAACGTTTCGAAGATGATATGGATGATCGTAAACAGTGGTTACAGGATACAAAAGATGCTGAGACAGAAACTTATGATTATCGTTTAGAAAAAATGACGTGGTACTGGGAGCAAGTACAAGCTATCCAAGAAGCCGGAACAGAAGCTATGATGGAAACTTTGATTCATTGGAATATTGAGTATGCTCAAACAAGTGAATATCAACAGGGCGAAATGGAAAGAAAGTGGAAAGAAACGATGGATGCAATGAAAGCCGCGACAGACATGGGAGCAGAGTTAGGAAAAATGACTTCTGATATTGTTTCTGTTACTCAGACAGTTGAAGCCATGGATATTAAAATTCAAGCACTTCCTGGTTCTTGGCAAAAAGCCACAGATGCTGTTAATTCATATGCTGCTGCTGCAAGTAGAGTTAGCAGTTATAAACCTTCTAGTAGTCTAATTACTACAGATACTACAGACACAACGGAAACAAATAACAATAATAATGATGATACAACGAGTAACGATGGAACAAAAATGAAGAAAGGAGACAAAATTGAATTTAGACCTGCATCAAACAGAACGGCGAAAGTTGTTGTATATGATGAAAATGGCGGTAGTGTAGGAACATATCAAAATGGATGGGGAGATAAAAATGGTAAGGCTGGAGAAATAAAAACAATAAGAGGAGTTCGTATGGTATACTTCTCGCCAGCTGGTGGTTATATCGAAACTAGACATTTCCAAAAACAAGGAACATGGGGAGCGAGCGAAAGATATTATCGTTCAGGCGGTATGGTAGATTATACTGGACCAGCTTGGGTAGATGGTAATAAAACACATCCAGAGGCATTCTTAAGCGCATACCAAACTGAGCAAATCGGAGCATTAGCAAAATCACTAGATCCTTCTACCGTTAATAATGCTACAACAAACTCTAATATTACATTCGGTTCTATTAATTTTAATGTTGCCTCAATGTCAAGTGCCGCTGATGGCAAGAAAGCCTTAGACATATTCGTACAAGGAGCAAATGACATGATGGCAAAGAAGGGTATTGGAACTAAGTTGAATATAAATATGAAATAAAAAGGAGGTAAGATTATATGGCTGCACATGAACCAGTATGCGGAAGAGCAAATATAATGGATGTCATAGACAAGGGAGAAATATATCTTACCTTCGTCTTTGACGGAATAGATTCAAGTCAGATAGGAGTGGCGAGTGTCTCAGATGGAAGTACTTATGACACTCCTATCCTTCCTGAATTTAGTGATAATAGTTTAGAAGTTGACGGATACGATGGTAAATATTATTTTAATACCAGATTATCTCAAAAAAGTTTTACTTATAATTGTTTTATTGATAATTTGTCAGCTTTTGAATTTGATCAATTGAAATCTTGGATAAGGCCAAAAAAGATTGGGAAATTAATAAGACCAGAGGAACCTTATAGATATTATTGGGTAAAAGTAAGTTCTGTAGATAATTTAGGAAACATTCCCTTAACACATCCAGACACAGGTGGCGTTAGTTATACGGGAAATTTTAGTATAACCTTTACTACAGTTGGACAAACTTGTGGCTATGGAATGTTATACTACCAAGATGATTTAAAATATTATGAGTACAGAGACATCTTTGATGGTACGCAAGACTACTATTATGATGAGGGATTATTATATAGAGAAGAAAGTTTACCGATGTCAGTGACAATGGCAAGTGGAGAAAATGAAGTTCAAATATATAATCCAGGAACATATAATTCAAAAATAAGAGCTATTATAAGTACTGATACGGCGATAGATTCTGGGGCAATGATATTGCGCAATGAAACTGTCGGAGATGTTAGTGTTATTACTTTAAATGGATTGACAACTGATAGTAAAATGATTCTTGATTGGGGTGAAAATATATATACTCTAAACGGGGTAGATTGCTCAGATAAAGTTGAGGGCGATTTAATGTATTTGCAACCAAGGAATTATGTTGAAAGACAGGAGAATGCGTCTATATCGAATGATGGAACTAATACAATGGTAAGTTTCGATGAAAAAGTTAGACAAGTAAGAACAGATGATATTGGAAAAACAGTTATGTTTAAAGACGAA
This sequence comes from Methanobrevibacter ruminantium, assembly GCA_004553595.1. Taxonomy (GTDB): domain Archaea; phylum Methanobacteriota; class Methanobacteria; order Methanobacteriales; family Methanobacteriaceae; genus Methanobrevibacter; species Methanobrevibacter ruminantium_A. The sequence continues at coordinate 34,452 of SFKZ01000015.1, forward strand.
ATGAATGTAAACTCAAAAGATGGCGCAGGTGGAAGAATTATAGGAATAGATAAAATAACAAATCGCTTTATACTTGATAAAAGTATCGGATTATATTCTAATCCTAATGCTACTGTCATTATAACGAAATTGGACAAATTATCTTGCGAACTAAATATTCCAGAAGGACAATCAATAAACGTAGAATGGCAAATAGTGCCAAGGTACTTATAGGAGGTAGAATTATGGCAATAACTCAAAAATTAAGAGAAATTGGTGGAATAATCAATTCTACCGACCTTAATTATAATTTTAATAGAATGGCGGAAGATTTACAATTAGCCGTAGAAGGAGTTATTTTTGATAAAGAGTATTCTCAAGTAGAAGCTATCGCAGACAGAAATAATATTCCTTCTGATCGACTAACTCAAGGATTCTGGTGTGCTGTTAGTGAAAATGGCGTTGTGTACGAATACAACAAAAAGAATGATTTAGTTACAGCATCGACTGAAGAAAGATATTTTGGAATCAATGATGGTGATTTACCAGATATACCTTATGTTGTGGATGGAGATCCAACTTCAGGAGTATTATTAAATGCTAAGTATATCTGTAGGGCAGATGGAAGAGATAATAATTGGAAATATACTTCTACAACAACTGGAGATACTTATGAAGACAGTGATTGGGCTATCTATGTAAAAGAAGATTATGCTGAAGAAGGTCATTGGAGAAAGATACCAAAATGGATACCAATAATGAATGTTACTTCAATATTAGAAAACAACTTAATTGGTAAGCTAGAAAATTTACATACGGAAGATAAGAGCAGAATTGTTAATGCAATTAATGAAATTCATGATGATTTAGGCACAATAGAAGAATTAACAACAAAAGATAAGAGTACTGCAGTTGCGGCAATTAATGAGCTTGATAAAGAGATGGGAGATTTAGAGAATCTTACTACCGCTGAAAAAAGTACTATCGTTGGAGCAATTAATGAAGTAGATACAAATGTTGGACCTGTAGAGGAGTTAACAACTACGAATAAAATCGTAACTTACGCAATTAATGAACTAGATAGTGAGATGGGAGACTTATCTAAGTTACATACTGAAGCAAAAGACAACATGGTCAATGCTTTAAATGAAGTTCATGATGACTTGGGAACCATAGAGGAATTAACAACAGATGATAAAAGTACTGCTGTGGCAGGTATAAATGAATTAGATAAGAGAGTGGGTAAACTTCCAGAATTAAAAACAGCAGATAAGTCAAGTGTTATTAATGCTATTAATGGACTTGGTGATATTAGTAAGCTTGAGACTACTACAAAAGAAACTGCTGTTGCGGCAATTAATGAATTAGATAGTCGTGCTGGAGAATTGGTTGATTTAACAACTACTAGTAAAATTAATTTAGTATCTGCTATAAATGAGTTAGATAAAGATATTGGTAATGTAAGTACACTGACAACTACTGCAAAAGATAATACTGTAAATGCCATTAATGAATTAGATAAAGAGATTGGTACTCTTAATACATTGACCACTACAAACAAAGAAACAGTAGTAAAAGCCATTAATGAGGTTGATAAAGATATTGGTAATGTTGGAAATTTAACAACCAATAATAAAACTGATGCAGTTAGTGCAATAAATGAATTAAAGTCAATTACAGATACATTAAGAGGGGCAACAATTTTAATTGGTAAAATTGACTTGAATACCAAAGATGTAACTCCTGAAAGGTTAACAGCTAGAGCATTAGAAATAATGGGTGGAACAACAGTTCAAGCTGGTTGGCAGTTAGTTGACAAAGAACAACATGAATGGATTTGGAACGGAAGCAACTGGCAAGATTTAGAACAACCTAATATTTATCCAGCACAAAATGGAATATTAGGAACAGTTCGTGGAAATGCTAGTGGTGATATTTCTATAACCGATGGAAATATGACTGTTTTACATGCCGCCAATGCAACTAAGTTAAATAATCAAACATCAGATTACTATGCTCGTTCAGCTCATTTGGGAAATATTACATCATTAACAACAACAAAAAAAGATAACACTGTGGATGCAATTAATGAATTAGACGCAGAACACGGAATATTATCAAATTTACATACAACAAAAAAAGACAATTTTGTAAATGCTATAAATGAAGTTAGAGATGACATCGGAATATTAAGTAATTTGACAACAACTGATAAAACTAATATTACAGGTGCAATAAATGAGTTAAAAACAGGCTTAGATAATGCAAATGTAAATATTAATAAGAAGGCTGATAAAGATAACGTATTAGAGTTAGATAATATTAATGCCTATGAGCCAACCAAAGATTACCATCCTGCAACTAAAAAATATGTTGATATGATTGCTGGCGGAGCTTCTTGGGGCAATATATATAACAATATAGAAGACCAAGAAGACCTAATGATGTTAATAAATGACAGACCAACAAAAAATCAAGTATTAACAAGAGACAATACGCTTATGTATACTCCTACGAGTGACTATCACCCAGCAACAAAGAAATATGTTGATGAGACATTTACAAAAAATAACAAATGGGGACAAATAAGTGGAGATATTGCAGACCAACAGGATCTTCAGAATGAATTTACGAAAAAACAAGACAAAACAACCGCTTGGAATACAACCAATTTAGTTGTAGGAACTCAACAGCCTGAGATTCCAGAAAGCGGATATATAATTTGGATAGATACAAATAGTTAGAGAGGTGAGATAGTATGGCAGCGGTGAATTGTAATTACTCCGGAGAACCAGTATATACAAGTTGGTATGATAGCTCCAGTAGGGGTTATTTAGATATAACTGGTGTATCTTATGAAACAACAAACGGCAGGTATACAATTAGTTGGTCATTAAAACTTGGTGATAATGGGAATGGAAGATACAATTTTGCTGCAGCAGCTGCGTGGATAGATGGCTCAGAAGTTAATTTTACACATGGTGCTGATGATTATACTACTTATTGGTTTTATAATCAGTGGTCTAACGGTTCAACAGTAGCGAATGGGACATTCACAACGACAAAAACATCAGTAAGTTTGTCAGTTAAAGCTATGTTTGATGGCGGATATACTTCAGCAAGATGGAATAATAATCAATATTGTGTAAGTGGTAGTGGTACATTAAGTATCGTTGCTCCTACTATCGGAAATCCGTCAGTTTCTTTTTCATCGGTATCTCGTGATAGAAATAACATTTCCGCTTCTATATCTGCATCAGCTGGAACAAATGGTGGTAACGTTAGTGTTTCAACGACATTGAATAATGAAAATGTTAAAACTGGTACTTCTCCATCATGGAGTGGATTGACACCAAATACTTCTTATACATTAAAAGCAACCGCTACAAACAGCGCAGGTTTGACGGCAACAGCCTCAGATACAGTGACGACAACGGGAAATGCTCCAACTATAAATAGTGTTGCGGTTTCTCCTTCAAGAACTTCTGCAATTTTTAATCCAAACGTGTCTTATGATACAAACGCTAGTTTCAGTAGTTATTCAATTAGATATGGAACGTCGACAAGTTATGGATCAACTTCTACAAGTACTACAATAAGTGGATTAACTCCAAACACTACTTATTATTACAGTATGACTGTAACAGATAATTGGGGAAGAACATCAGCGGCTAAGACTGGTAGCTTTAAGACAACTGGAAACAATCCGACAATTAATTCGCATGGAGTAAAGACTTATGCTCAGACTTCTGTAGAAATGCAGTATTCAGCTTCTTATGATACTAATGATTCATTATCTTCATATAAGTGGGAATATGGTACTTCTACAAGTTATGGAAGTTCAGTTACTGGGACAAATATAATTAATGGTTTGAATGCAAACACCACTTATTATTATAAATTGACCGTCACTAGTACGCAAGGAAGAAACTCTACTACTACAGGTTCTTTTAAGACAGATCCTGTTACTGTTACGATAAGTGCTTTGGGCATATCTGAGATTACAGAAACAACGGCAAAAGTAGATTATACATTCAATAATCCATCTAATGTTGGACAGTTTTATGTTATAGAAACCATTCTTGAGAGAGAAGATGGAACTAGTCAAAATTATCAAGCAAATAATATAACTCCCCCTTATACCAAAGTATATGATAATTTAGAGCCAGGTTCTAAATATACTTACAAAACTAGAGTTGGCATTAAAGGACAGAGTGGAACGGTATATTATTCTCAATGGGCTTCACAAGATTTTGAAACATTAGCAAGTACTCCTTTTGTGAAAATAGATTCTAATGGCGTGATTAAACATTACAAAGGATATGCTCTCGGAAAAAGTGATATATATAATGGATATAGTTCAGAATGGAAGAATGGGAACTATTCAGAGACAGTCAATTCTCCCATATCTTTTAATGGAGAAGGAACAGGCGTTTCAAAAGTAAAATATATCGAGATAATGCCTAATGATGCTTATGCGTATGAATTTCCTGTTGAGCAATTTACAACCTCATCTGGTATAACTCTTATATTAACGAATGTTTCAGATATTATTCAGAAAGTTGTAAAAGTAACACCAGGACAATCCGGATCTATAAATACTGATAGCAGTACTCGTTTATATATAACTTGTACAGGAACAGATTTAAATAAAGAAACAGCAAGATATGTTCGTTTTAGTATTTATAGGTCTATAAGTAAGGTTCCGTTAGATAAAGAATCAATAGTTACGTTAAATAATAAGATAAGATATATAGATATATCGCAAAATGGATATATAAAAGGAACAACAACAGGTTCTGACGGAAAAATTATAGAACTTGATGTTTACGATAAGCTGGGTAATAATATTGCTCTTAATAAAAATGTTACAATGGAAAAGGGTAGTGGAAGCAATCTTGAAAAAATTACTGATGGTAATCATGATGGTTCTTCTTATTGTACTTTAAATGAGAACAGTGCAGGAACTACAGTGAGAATTGATTTGGGCCAAGAATATTCTTATGACCAAATAGATAGAGTTGTATTATGGCGAGACGTTGACTGTATATACCAAGAAAGCAGACTTTTGGGATTAGATGCTAGCAAACAAATAACTTGGAAATTTCAGTCATATAAGGGTGAAGGAGTTTATAAAGAAACTTCTGAAGGATATACTGCTAGACCAAGAAAAGCTAAAACAAAACATAACATTTATATAACATCATTGCTTAATGAATTGGACAGTCCTCCTTTTGCAGACAAAATAACAATAAATGCAGATTGGAATATGTCTATTCCTCCTGTAATAGCAGACTTGACAACACATAGAGTAGATGCTATAATAGCAGCAAATAGTGGTAGATTATTAAAAAATGATGTTGGTGATTTAACAGCGTTGACAACTACAGAAAAATCAAATTTAGTAGATGCTATTAATGAGATTTGGAATGGTATAAATAAAACAGAAGAAGAATTTACAGTATTAGATTTCGTATTAGAATCTATACTATGCGGTTAGGAGGGAGATTGATATGGCAGAGAAACATCCAGATGTAAAATTTGAGTATTCGTTTTCTGATGGTAAATATTGGTCTCCTTACGACCATTGTCGTGTTTGGGAAAATGGTACTTATGATTTAATGATAAGAGACAACTATGGTCAGACGGCAAAGAGAGTTTATGAAGAAACCAATGTTGTCGAGGATAAGGAGATACCGTTTAAAATAGAGTTTATTGATTTTATTGATTTCAATGACAATCCTATAGAGTATTATGATGGTATAGTTGTAGCTAGAAGTAGTGGCAAGATGGTTATTACTATTCAAGGAAATTACAATAACCCTGTGCTTTATAAACGTGTTAAGGGACAGGACGTATGGGAAGAAACGGGGCATTTTACTGATAATAATTTTACGGAGCAAAATCCACATCAAGCTGAATATTATATAGCAGATTCATATGGTAGAAAGTCAAAAATTTTTACTTCCGAAGCTATCACATATACTCCTTACTCTCCTCGTCCAGCGATAACAATATTGCATGCAGATTCTGGTGTGCTCATTACAGAAGTAAGAGACGATAGGGAGACAAATGCCGTTCCAAGAAGATATGCAATTAGTTATGACAATGGAAAAACTTGGTCAAATTGGCAATTAGGTAGATATTTTCAAAAATTAAAACCGCCGATTGGTACTTATACTATAAGAGTAAAAATAAAATACACTACTGGAGTCGAAAGTAATTCTATTGGTAAAACAATAACAATAAAATAATGGAGGTGTTGATATGGCAATTTATGTTCCTAATATAATTGATAATTTAACTTCTACTTCAACTAAAGACGGATTATCTGCGAATCAGGGTAGAGTATTAAAAGAACAACAGGGAAATTTAACTGAATTATATACAGGTAATAAGGGGAGTCTTGTCGGAGCAATCAACGAAATCAAAGAAATGGAAACTACTTTAGCATCTCTATTAGATGAGATAAATGGAGAAGTAATATAGCGTAAAAACTACTGGTGTTTTTGCGCCTTTTTTTATGGAGGTTTAATTATGGACGAAAAAGAAATGATGAACAAAATAAAATATCTAATAAAAAAGAAAAGACCTTTGGAAGATATTCTTTTAGAAACTGGATTAAAAGAGTATGAAGTGTTCGGTTTTGTAGAAATGTTAAAACAAAATGGGTGGCAAGCAGAATATAAAGACGGCTTCTTCATTTACCAAAAGGAACAACTTATTAAGGATAGGGACGTTTATAAAATGGCAGCTGGTGAGAAGCATAAGTTATTGTTTATTAGCGATACGCATTTGGGAAGTAAATATGATAGATTAGATATTTTAAGATATTTATATGATTTAGCAGAAGATGAGGAAATAAATACAGTGTTTCACGTAGGAGACCTATGTGATGGCGCGTATCCAAATAGACCAAATCATACTTACGAATTAAGAGCTCATGGAGCAGAAGAGCAACTTGAATATATCGTTGAGAAATATCCTTCTAAGACAGGAATTAAGACAATGTTTATTGGGGGAAATCATGATTATTCTCATGTGAGAAATGCCGGTTTTGATATAGGAAAAGCAGTCGCAAAGGAGCGTCCTGATATGATATATTTAGGACAAGATGTTGCAGATGTTAATTATGGAAAGACAAGATTGAGATTATTTCACGGTTCTAAAGGCCAGAGTTACGCAAGAAGTTATAGGATGCAAAAATATGTAGAACAAATTCCTACAGAAGAAAAACCGGACATATTGTTAATGGGCCATTACCACAATTCTTTTTATATGAAGTATGCAGATGTACACTGTTTTCAAGTACCATCTACAATAGATCAAACTCCTTATGCAAGAAGTCTTGGATTGAATAATGAAAAAGGAGCTTGGATTGCAGATTTGACAACAGATAAACAAGGTGGTATAATGACAATAGAACCTGAGTTTATAGATTTTAGTGGACAAAAAAGACTTGTAAGAAGAAAGAAATAATTAAACCTTAATTTATGTTAACTCTATCTACTAAGTAACAGAGGGAAAAAGTAAGAAAGAGAAGGAGGTAAGACTATGGACGCAGTTATAGAAACAGCGAAAACAATAGGTATTACTTTGGCAGAGATTATTTTAGTTATCTATTTCTGTGTTAAGTATATAAATGCAGCTTTGAAAAAAGAAGATATAAGCAAAGGTGTTAGGGAACAAAGCGATCTTGATTTGCAAATAATTGAAAAAATGGATTATTATAAGGAATTGCTAAATGCAGATAGAATATTATTATTTGAATTTCATAATGGTCAACATTATTCTAATTATAGATCTGCACTGAGAATGTCTCCATCTTATGAGGTATTCAAAGCGGGACAAAAAAGCAAAATGGCAGAATGTACAAATCTTCCGATATCTATTATGCCTAAATTGATATACGAAATTACACACAATGGGTATTCAGAGTGTAAGACAATAGAGGAGATAAAAGAAGATAAGGGGAACACTTATGAATTTAAAAAATCTATAGATGTATACTCTTATTATGATGTAGCGATTAGAGATAAAAATAATAATATTATTGGATTTGTTGCTGTAGAATGGGCATCAGAAAGACCAGATGATATTGATGTGCTTCAAATAGAAAGATTAGCTGGTTTCTTAGAAGATAAAGTTAATGAAATAGTAGAAAATAATGAAAAAAGAAAAAAGAAGAAATTCTTAGGAATTTTTTAATGGAGGTGTAAAAATGGAAGAGTGCAAAAAAGTACTTACTTGGGAGCAAAAAATACAAAACATTGAGAGTGCACCTGAAGAAGCAAGATTGATGATTGCAAAGGCTTACATAAGAGACGATATACCAGATGAAAACGTTCAATACGAATTTAATACAGATAGTCCTGAGCAATTAAATGAGGATGGAGAAATTGAAAATCTAAACGCAGACGATCCTGAGGGGATAGGAGCTACAGGTTTTACAATGAGAACCACAAGACCTGCGAATAATAAGAATTTTATTACTAGAGGTTCTGGTGGTTGGAATACTTGTATAAAAGGAAATCCTAGATATCAATATGCAGACGCTTTAGCAAACTGTGTTGGTTATGCTAGCGGTAGATTTAATGAAATTATAAATATTGCTAGAGAAACAACTGGCTGTACTTATACAACATTAAATTGTAATGCAGTGGGATTTAAAGAAAGAGCAGAAGCGGCTGGATTAAAAACAGGTTCTACTCCAAGACGTGGCGCTATCATGTGTTGGGGTAAAGAAGGTAGCGCTGGACATGTTGCTATTGTTGAAAGAGTAAATAATAGTAATTCAGTATATACTTCAGAATCAGGATGGGGTTCAAGTGCTATATTCTGGAACAGTACAAGAAGTAATAATAATGGTAGATGGGGAATTGGAGCAGGATATTATTTTAGATGCTTTATCTATTTACCAGATGATGTCCAAAAAGCTATAGATGCAGAAGAACCAACACCTACTCCACAACCAACTCCAAGCGATAAATTTAATATTGGAGACAAAGTAGTTATTAATGGACCTTTATATGTAAGCTCTACTGCTTCATCACCAGCAGGTCATGTTAGTAATAAGGTGACTAATATAACAAGAAAGAATCCTGGTTCAGCACATCCATATAACACTACAGGAGATCTAGGTTGGATGGATGAAAGTTCTATCAAAAAATACGAAGAACCAACACCAACACCTACTCCAGCACCATCTACAGAATTAAATGTAGGAGATGCTGTAGAAATTATTGGAACAGGAAATGGTAGTGCTTATGGTGGAAGTAATACTGCTTATGGAATTGGTTGGAAAAGACAAATACTAAAGATTTGGAACGGAAAACCTTATCCATATCAAGTAGGGAATAATACAGCAACCACTGGATTCTACAAAGCAGAAGCTTTAAAAAAGATATAATGAATTATTCTGTATATGAATTTATTTTTCCAAACAATAAGCGATATATAGGCATGACCAGTAGGCCAATCAATGAAAGGTGGAGTGGTGGATATGGCTATAGAGGACAGGTAGTTGGAAAAGCAATTCAGAAATATGGATGGGATAATGTTGAAAAAAACATTGTTGTATCAAATGTTTCAAAAGAAACTGCTTGTAATTTAGAAAGAGAGTTAATACAAAAATTTCATACATTAGAAGATGCTTTTGGATACAATAAAAGCGAAGGTGGAGATTGTGGATGTTGTTTGTCTGGCGAATTACATTGGACTTACAATACTCCAAGGCCTAAATCAACAAGGCAAAAAATATCTAATTCTTTAAAAGGAAGATATATCAGTAAATCTAATCCACATCATACAAGTGTAAAACAATATACATTAAATGATGAACTAATAAAAGAATGGGATAGTTTTGCAGATATAGAAAGAGAATTAGGATTTGGACATGCTCATATAGTAGATTGTTGCAAGGGTCGTAGAAATACCGCCTATGGCTTTCATTGGAAATACTAGAAGCTTTAAAAAAGATATAAAAAAAAGATAAGCGACTACCTAAAAAGGAGTCGCTCGTCCTTGTAAGGAGGGGATGAGAATGTTAAATGCAATTTTACTTACTTTGAAAACAATGGGATGGCTTGGTATAATTTTAGGTCTTTTGGTTATTGTTAATACTATTTGTGGAACATTGTATAACGTTGCTACAAAAAAAGAAACTTTTAGCTGGAAGAAACTATTTAAAGGAATTGGCAAGTCTGCTATATTTTATGTAAGCGCTGCTCTATTATCAGTTGCTTTTACAATGTTACCTTTTATAAATGAAATGATTGTTAATACATTTGGCGTAATATTATTATCTAATGATTTATTAAATACTATGTCAAGTATTGGTGTTCTTGGCGTTGTAATTGGAACTATTATAGTTCAAGGTAAAAAGGCAATTGAGGGTGTTACTAAATTGGCTAATATTAGTGCAGATACTGAAGTTATAACTTGGAAAGTTGAAATCCCAGAAGAAGACGAAGAAAAGGACACAAAATAGTCCTAATATAATAGACGAAGGGAGGGGAAATCATGGAAATATTAAGAGATAAGACTATCAATGCTGGCACTGTAAAGCCACAAGATAAAATTATTAAAAATATTACCGGAAATACTATGAGTATTCAAATTGATGGTGACGCAAAACTTTCTATGAAAGGCTCTCATGCAAATTTTGAATCAAACGAATCCTATGCTATTGCCTTAATAAACATGACGACTCTTGATAAAGTAACTGAGACAACTACTCCAGGTCTTTATCTTGCTATCGTAGAAGGCATAGATGAAATGGAATTAGAGATTTCTGGTAGTGGTGTTATACATTGGAAGGAATTAGGTGATTAATATGGCTAAGACAGACGGAGTAGCAAGAATAATCGCTCTTGCCGCTTTGGGCAAGAATGGTGGAGGTAGTACAGGCGGTACTACAAATTATTTAGAATTAGCCAATAAACCTAAGATTAACAATGTAGAATTAACCGGAAACAAAACATTAGAAGATTTGGGTATTAATATACCCGATTTAGAAAATTATTATACAAAAGATATAGTTAATGAAGCTTTAAACAAAAAGCAAAACACTCTAACAGCTGGAGACAATATCGTAATATCAGAGGATAATGTTATTAGTGCTAATGTATCTGGAGGAACAGATGGTAATGCTGTTTATACATATTATGCTCCATATTCAGATGACGATTGGTTTACTGAGGGAAATGTAGCAGCTATATTACAAGCCGTAAAAGACAATGGATATTCTAACTTCGAGTTATGTACTTTAAATGGTAGTCATTACACATTGACAAAAGGAGGAAATTTACAAGCTCTTACTGCAACAGATGAGGCGTTTGAATTACTTTCTCAACAAAATAATTTAGAAAATCATACTAATTACACTTTTAACGCTCATCTAAATGAAAATAATAAAGTGGTTGTAAGTGGATTGGTAAAAACAGTTCATACTGCTGAAGAAATGTTTGGAACTTATTTACCAGAAACGTTGGAAAAAATATCTGGTTATGACGGTACAAGAGAACATTTAATATTACAAGCTAATGCTGGAAATCTTGAATGGGATTCATCGTTAGATGGTGGTATATTCGGAGATAACTATACTGATCCTGCTTATTATACAGAAAAACAAGTTGATAAAATAGTTACCGACACTGTAAATGAAGCATTAGGAGGCAGGTACTAATGGAGACAGAAGGTAAAAAGATATTAGTAAATTATCTTACTGACATTGCAGATACTTTTAGAAGTATTACAGG
>SFKZ01000034.1 GCA_004553595.1 Methanobrevibacter ruminantium
GGCCATTGTAAATAGCTACAATAGCTACAAGAATAATGATTATTATAACGATTAAAATTATTAATAAGATATTCATAGTTTCACCTACGATAATTTTTTTATAATTATTACAATATTGATTTAGAAATCATTTCAATAAATCAAGATTATAATCACTATGAAAATATTTATTTTCCTTAATATATTTATTCTTTTATATTTAAATTTTTTAATGAATTAATATTTTTATAAAAAGTAAACTATATTTGATTTAAAATTGATATAAAAAAAGGATAATTAATTAAACTATTTTTAAGTGCAAAGAAAGCTATTGGCAATGCAAGCAATGTAATGAATGAGGAAATGAAGTAAACTGGAGCATATCCGCTTGCAGCACTTACAAATGATCCTAGCAATGCAGGGCCGAATCCCATAGTTCCATCACAGAAAATAAAGAATGTTGATATTGCATAAGGACGCGATTTGCTGAAGTGTCCCTTGTAACAATAGCTGTGCAAGCTGAATTCAGTGTACCGAAACCAAGGGCTGCACAAACTGCACAAATGAAAACGGTTATTGCAGAAGGCATCCAAGCAATTAAAAAGAGCCCAATTGCTTGTGCAATGATTCCTGTGAAACAGACTATTCTATCTCCGTAATTATCCTGAATTCTACCTGCAATAGGCCTTGAAGCCACAAGAACAATTGAATAGATTATAAAGAATAGTGAGAATGCACTTACCAAATCCACTTCAACTGCATATAATCTGTAAAATGACAATATTGAAACATATCCAAGGCTTGTAAGACCTGTAAATAATGAAACAGGAATCGCTGGAATTTCAAATATCTTATCTATAAAGCTTCTGAATGTTCCTTTTTCTTCTAATGAAAGTTCTTCCCTGTCTTCTTCAATAGTATTTTCAATCTCACTATTATGCATTATTTCATATTTGCTTATATCTAAAAGGAGTATGCATAGCAATCCAAGGAAAGCAAAGCTTGTTGCAAGGCTAAATGAACCAAAAGAGCCCCAATTGTCATAGAAAAATCCTGAAACATATGGGCCTAATCCTACAGCAATTGTAGTTCCAAGCATAAAGTATCCGAATGCCTCTCCAAAGCGTTTCTTAGGCAATATTGCAGAAGCGATTGTTACAATTGCATTTGCTGAAGCTCCAAATCCAAGGCCATGAATGAATCTTACAATCAGAAGAAGTGTTACATTATTTGCAAAAAAGTAGAAAATGCATGCTAAAAAGTGAATGCTTAAGAAAACAATGGCTAATTTCTTCCAATCTCTTTTCTCAAGCGCATTAGCAGAATATATTCTTGAACAAAGCCCTCCAAAGATGTATATTCCAGATACAAGACCCGCTATAGTTGCACTTGTACCCATGGATCTGGCATACTCAGTAACTGTAGACATCAATGCATACATTACAAGAGCTGAAAATAGCAATGCACCGAAGATTAAAAAGAAGTCTGTTGTAAATATCTTATCTTCATTTTGATTGGAAGTTCTTATAGCATTCATTAATTAAATATTGTATTTTTTATATAAAAAATTGATTAAAACAGATAAAAATTAATAAAAAATAGAATAAAATAATTGAAAATAACAGATCAGATATTAAAAATTAGATAAGATAATTAAAATAAATTGAAAAAAAGAAAATAAAAGATGAAAATTAGCTTTCATCTTCTCTTGGGCTTAATCTAGTTAAAACGATACTGGATACTAAAACAGACACCATAATGATTAAATCAACAATCAATTCGAATGTTGCTGCATTCATAAAGAGTGCATACATACCGTAAATCCACATTGCAAAGAGCACAATTGGCAATAGGTACTTGATTACGAATTTCCATAATTTGCCTACTTTCAAGTGTCCATTCTCATTCAATATAGGAACCAAATCATCAAGCTTATAGAACCAAGCAAAGATTACACATTGGACTCCAATCAATAATAAGATACCGAACTCATTTACAAATGAATCAATGATTCCTACCAAATAACTGCTGATACCAGTAGTCAAAAGAACTGAAAAAGCACATCCGATAATTGATAAGATACCTGCAGTTCTTTTTCTGCCTAAATTAAACTTAGCACTTGTAGAAGATAACATCGGTTCAAAGAATCCTAATGCAGAAGTTATTCCTGCAAATAAAATAGATAAGAACAGTGCTGGTGCTAAAACTCTACCGATTGGACCCATAATGTTAAAGATCATTGGGAAAACAACGAATACAAGTCCAGTACCTTCAGTAACCAATTTGGTCATTGCCATACCAGAATGAAGTGACATGTAACCAAGAATTGAAAATACACCAAATGCAGTGAATATTTCAAACAATGAGTTTGAAGCAACTACAATAAGCACATTGTCGGTTAATTTGGAAGCCTTCGGCAAGTAGCTCGCATATGTCAAAGCGATTGCCTGACCCATACTTAAAGAGAAAATAATTTGAGCAAATGCCGCTAGCCAAATATTAATATCCAAAAGCATAGACCATCTTGGCCTTAAGAGAGCATCTACACCTATCATTTGTCCAGGCAATGTCAATGCATAAATGACAATGATTCCCATTATGATAAATAATGCTGGAATCAATATTTTTGAAACCTTACCGATACCATCATCAACATCCTTATGGGAAATGTACCATAAAACGATCCACATCAAGATTACACAAATGGTTGTAGGGAGAAGCAAGAATCCTGCACTAGCCAAATCAGAGCTTCCACCAACAGTGGATGTGAAGTAAGCAGCTGTATCAGTACCCCAACTGAATGTGAAACTGCTTAGAAGATATACCATATCCCAACTCAGAATAACCATATAATAAATTGTAACTATAAACACAAAAAGAACAAGCGCCCAAGCTATATACTCAAACCGCTCATTGATATCCTTTAAAATCTTCGAAAAGGATTCCTTAAAACTGAATCCCACACCATATTCAAGTATTAAAAAAGGGATTCCCATAATTGCTATAGCAATGAAATAAGGAATAAAGAATGATCCTCCACCGTTGGAATACAATACATAACTGAATCTCCAAATGTTTCCTAGACCAACAGCCGCTCCAATCATAGCAAATATAAATGATAGGGAACTATCCCACTCTAATTTTTCACTCATGATATTAAATCCTAAAATCAATTATTAATATTTTTATTAATATAAATATAAAAACTTAACTTTATTATTTATTGAATTAAGATAAAATGAGAAAAATAGATAAAAATTTTTAAAATTAAAAAATAAATGAATAAAAAAAGTTAAAAATAAAAAGGAATTTACTCCCACTTAAGAAAGAATTTTGGTCCAGGTTTTGAGCTTTAGCTCAAAAGCTGGGATTAGTAATTTGAAATAAGATGTGATATCCTATCAGTTGTAATGAGTCCTTTTAAGTCATCTCCATCAACAACAGGCAAGCAGGATATGTTGTATTTCTTCATCAATCTTGCGATATCCTCAATCTCATCAGTTGATTTACAGGTTCTGACATCTTTAGTCATTACTTCCCTCAATTCACTGCAATCCTCAACAATTGATTTGGACAAGTCCCATGCAGTAACGATTCCTGCTAAAGTCTTATCATCATTTACTACAGGCAAATGAGTGATCTCATTGTCAAACATGATAACTGCAGCTGCCTTAACGGTTGAATCAATGCAAATTGTAGGAACTTCTGTTTTCATAACATCCCCTACATTATGTTCAGATAGGAAATTGGATAAAAGGAAGTTCATTTGACCGTTTTCAAGAAGGAATGCATCGTGACCATAGTCAGACTTGACTTCATTGTAGATTACATCAACATCATTGGTTTGGAGTGCAGCCAATAGGTCTTTGGATTGGTCTACTGGGTAAAGCCAATCGGAATCTACAGCGATGACTTGTATCTTTGCCTCAACATCCTTTAAACCTTCAGCCAAGTTACCTTCAACTGCCAAATCGAAGTAATCCACTGCTTTTGTAATGTATAAATAGGAATTAGCGTCAAAACGCCTTACAAAAGTCTCACCTTGGTGGTGCAAGTAGCTTTCCACCTCAAAGTCAACAGTGAAGTCATAACTGAGTTCTGTCTTGTCCTGCAAGTCTCTACCAAACTTCTGATACATTGAAGCATCAGAGAGATATGTGATGTGTCCTATCATACGAGCAACTGCAAGACCTGATCTTGGAGCATATTCCTGTTCATAGTAGTTTCCCCTATTCCAGTTATTGTCTAGAATAATGGATTGTCTGCCTACCTCATTAAAAGCAATTTGCTGAGGGGAAGACCTTGCAGTTGTAGCAATTATACTTGCCTTTTTCATCATTTTAGGATAAGAAACAGCCCATTGCAATGCCTGCATTCCACCCATAGAACCTCCAATAACAGCATATAACTTATCTATGCCTAAATGTTCTATAAGCTTTTTCTGAGCATGAACCATATCTTCAATGGTGATTATTGGGAAATCAAGAGCATATTTCTTTCCAGTTTTTGGATTGATTGATGCCGGACCAGTTGAACCTTTACATCCTCCCAATACATTTGAACAGATGACAAAATATTTGTCAGTGTCTAATGCCTTTCCAGGACCGATAACCATCTCCCACCATCCTGGTTTTTCATTCTTGTTGCCAGTGTACTTACCTGCAGCATGTGCATCTCCTGTAAGTGCGTGGCATACTAAAATAGCATTGGATTTGGCGGAATTCAATTCACCATAAGTTTCATAAGCAAGTTCTACATTGCTAAGGGTCTTGCCAGAGCTTAACTTCAAATCATCTTTAATAGAAAAGTATTTTGTTATAACTCTACCAACAGTACTTTGTTTCATTTTCAATTACCTTAAATTTAAGAATACTGAATTTTAAATAATTCAGCATACTATTCAACAGCTAGCTAGTATTTATTAATTGAATTAATCTTATTTCAGTTTTGTATAGTTAGTTAATAAGAACTGAATCTTTCTTAATGTATATAAGTATTACGCATTACTTATATATATATCCTAATACTATTTATATTTACTTATAAATGTATTATTATAGAAAATAGCAAATATTAATAAATATAACCCATATATAATCATTTAATAATAAAAATTAGGAATTATCTCATGACTAAGGAAAATCCAATTGAATTTAACAATACTGATTTATTGATTGAATTATATGAGCTTTTGTTCAATGATGCAATAACCGTTGAAACAAGCAAAATCGTATCTAAAATTATCATGGATCTAATAGATAATCATGAAATAGATGAAGAGAATGTTATAAATCACTTCAATGAGAAGAATCCTGAAAACATAAAATTCGATTTGAAAGAGGATTTAGAAACAATATATGACATTTGTCTTGAGATATATGAAGAGGAATAGTTGATTTTCTTAATTATTCTTAAAATCTATTTTTCATAGAACAACTATTCTTAAAATAACAATTTAACTTAATTATTATTTTCCAATGTGTAGCTTATCAATAGCTTCACTAGCAGCCAATTGCTCTGCCTCTTTTTTGCTTTTTCCAACACCATGACCATAATCGACCCCATCAATCAAGATTCTCATTACAAAGGTCTTATCATGAGGGGCACCATGCTCTTCTAGCAATTCATAGCAAACCTTGACGCTTTTAGCATCCCCATATTCCTTGATTGTAGACTTATAATCATAGAAAAAGACTGTTTTTGCTTCAATGTAGGGAAAGACTGTTTTCTCGAGAAACTCTTTAGCCTTCTCTATGCCTTGATCAAGATAAATCGCCCCTAAAAAAGACTCAAAGACATCTGCAGTGATTGAGATTACCTCATTATCAGTAAGTGCATTGTCTTCCAAGTTTAACCTGATGCATTTATCCAAGTTATTCTCATGGGAATATACAATCAAAGCATTCTGACAGACATAATTTGCTCGAAGTTTAGTCAATTTTCCTTCACTGAACTTAGGATGCATATTCTGGAGGAATTCTGAAGTAAGCATATTCAAAACGGAATCCCCAAGAAACTCTAATCTTTCATAATCATAATCCAAGTTATATTTAGCGCTGTATGAAGAATGAGTAAAAGCAACCTTATATAACTCTTCGTTATTTGGTACAATATCAAACTTTTCCAATAATTTCATTTAATTCACTCAATGTATCAATTAATCAATTTATCAATATAGCTTTAAAAATAGTCTTTTAGTGAATTTAGATGAATTATTATAATAATTTTATATTACCCATATTGAGAATTCAATGATAATATTAAATTATCATAACACTATCATAACAATGTTAAAACTATACCTAGTTTAATATTTATTTCACATAGTATATAAATTAGTATATAAATTAGTATATAAATTAGTATATAAATTAGTATATAAATATCAAATAAATTTCATTTAAAATATCATTTTGTAAAAAATATTAGTTTTCAAATGCTCTCGAATAATCCATTTATAAATAAAATTATAGAATATAATTCAACAAGCATAAAAACAATTTTTTAATTATATTAAATTGCTGAAAATCAGGTTTAAGCTTCAGCTTAAAGATTTAAATCAGAATTTAAAGGACTTTAAAGAATTGCTTTTTATGTTTTTTAAAAATAATATATTTTTAATCCCTTATTAAAGGAACAAGGCAAAATTATAGCTAATTTCGTATTAATATAATTTTTATCTTGGATTTTATTAAAATTAAAAGACATATTATTAATTAAATCAACTTAAATTAAATTTAACTGATTATTTTGGAGAAAAAAGATGCTTCTTAATTGGTGTGAAGAGATAACAAATATTGATCCTTCAATAAACTTTAGAGCTACTGGCGGATGGGTTAAAACCGTCACTGGATTAGACAAAAGCGTGTTGAATGGATTTTCACTCGTTGGTGAATTTGTTAAGGCTGGAGACTATAAAACTGAGTTTTCTGATGGATTGTATCTTGACTGCAATAAGGAAGGGAAGAAATCCAATCCAAAACAGGACTTTAGGTTATTCAGACTGAAAAACGGCAAATTGACACTGATTGACCAAGTTTACAATGGCAAGAAAAACTGGGCTGTTGAGCTATGGGACAGTGTGAGTGAAGAGATAGATCCAAACTACCAAGAAAATGAAGTTGATAAGATAATGACCATTATCCTGGATAAAACCGGAAAGAATGTGAAATTATTGAAAAAGCTTCAAAATGAGTTAGATCAGGTTATTGCTGATTTTCAATAAACAATAAAAAAAAAAACTACTTTTTTTAAATATTTTAAAAAACGCTTATTTATATCAATCTTTAAGAATTACTTATTTTAATCCTGAAATAGACTAGACATGAAATAAAATAGTCAAAAAAATACCTAAAGTAGACTATATGAAATAAAAATAATAAAAAATAGTAAGTGTTTTGAGATAATTCGCTTATATTATCTCAAATAAATTTTATATGCTAAATAGCTAATGGCAAACCTATACTAATCTTTGACGAGTGGTAGGTTTTTTGTTTTGCCAACTGTATCTTCTTATTTTACTGGATTTACCGAATCCACAAGAAGCACAAACTTTCTTACGTACGTGGTATGAGTTTTTACCACATCTTCTACATCTAATATGGGTCTTTTTATTCTTTTTACCCATTGATGGAGTTCCTTTCACTTCTATCTCCTCCTAAATCAATCATAAACAATAATAATAAATTTCACAGATCAGACTACATAAAATAGTCTATAGAATTGTCTTATTTAAAATAAGAACATAAAATAGATAATTAATTAAATTAATTTATAAAACAAACTAATTTAACTAATAAATAATTAATTCAATAATCTTTATTGAGTAGAACAAAGAAAAACTAATAGAAAAAATAAGAAACTAAGTTTCTATGGAGAAATGTATACAATATTGTCTCCTCTAATGAGAACAGTACCTAATCTTCTCATTATTTCTCCTTTTTCTAATTCTTCAGCATCATTAAGAACTAAGTTCATGTGTAAGTCGAAACTTTTTAAGATACCTCTGAATTCTCTTTCTCCTTTGAGTTTAATCAAAACTGGAGAATTTACTGCTTTTCCTAATGCGTCAAGTGGTCTTTGAACATTTTGTTGTCCGCTCATGATTATCACCTATACTATATTAAATATGTTTGTATAATATATAAACTTAACTATTTTTCTAACCCAAATAGGATAATTGAGCCTCTTTTAAAACAAATATCAATTAAAAATATCTGTTTTAAATATTATGCTGTAGTTAAGGAATTTTTTAGAAAAAATAAAGACAATATGTTTTAGACACAAAATCTCTATTATTAGAATTTTCTAAAAATTAATAAATTAATAAGATCCACTATAAAATTAAAAAACCAAAATTATCTTAAAAATTATTAAAAATTATGAAATTCCAATAAGATTTGAAAATAATCAATAATAATATAGCTAAACCAAATTAATATTAATATTATTATAATATATATTTTAAATAGTATATAAAGGTTTGTACCCAAATAGGCCAAATAGCTAATATTTATCCCCATTTTCAAATGAAAATAAATAAAATTATCCAATATTGAAAAAAGAATGATAAAATATTGGAAAAATAAAAAAAGAATGGGAAATAATAAAAATAAAATCAAAAAAGGAATTATAAAATATCTTTTATGTCAAGAACTGGAGTTCCATTAAGCATGTCAACTCCATTGAACTTTATGACATTTCCATCAATTGCAGTTATCTTAATTGTGGAAACTCCAATGGGATTAGGCCTGTTTGGAGCATGTGTTGAAAACAATCCCTTAATCGGACCATTTCCCATAAAAGGAACCCTTTGCTTGAATCCTTTAGACTTATGGAAATAGAATAAAACCATATACTCTTCACCGACTTCCATGCTGGACATGCTTTCAAGATACTCCTCATTGATGATCATCTCAGCTTCCACATCACCAGATTCCCTTGTGGATTTCGGCATGTTCTTCACATCTTCATATGGAGACTTGATGTATCCAATCGGCTTAAAAATAATTTCTTCATCCATATAATCAATCCTCAAAATAATTAACAATGACT
>SFKZ01000035.1 GCA_004553595.1 Methanobrevibacter ruminantium
CTCGTAAATCTTCCAGGCATTTTGCATTATCTATCATCATGAGTTTTCGTAAAGCAACTTTCTGAATTGTAGTTGGAAGTCGTTTTGAGAACTTCTGATTGTAGATAAGTTCTGTTTCTTTATCCGCAAAACTCTTTATCATAATTTTATTATATATGTATTACGTGTATATGTCAAACAGACAGTTTTAAGCGGCGTAAAGCCGCGTTCTACCGCTTCCTTGCGTAAACCCTAAAGTTCAATTGTATTTAAGAAAGCAAGCTTGACTTGCTTTCTTAAATATTCTTCTTTTTTATTAAGTTTCTTTATATACTAATTATTAAATCTTAATAAATATCCGTCTGGATCCTGAAGCAGGAATTCACTGTCAGAGTATTCAACATCATCACATCTATATTTGTGAACTTCCAGCTCCCTGAACATTTTTATACCTTTAGATTTTAATTCATTGTATTTAGCTTCTACATCCGATACTCGCATGCTCAGATTGATTCCATTTCCAAAAGGATAATGCATTTCGCCAACAGACCAGTTACCATTAATCTGTTCAATCATTATTTGATTATCTTCCAGTTGCAGAAAAACAAATTTATTCTCAGGTCTTTCATACTTTATTTCAAAACCAAGAGATAAATAAAAATCTTTTGATTTGTTTATATCAGAGACACTTAATTCTGGTATTAATGCATTAAATTCCATTTTTTAATCCTATAAAGCAGGCCAGTGGCCTGTCGCCATAACTACGCAGTTAAACAGTGGCGCGGCTTGACCGCGACATCTGTTTTGAACTGCATGTTATGTGTTATTTTCTACATCTGCATTAAAGCAGAATAATTTAACTTGTGTTCCCTTGCGTAAGCAATAAAATCTTTTTCTTCTTTTGTTACACGAATTTGAAATTTCAAAGGTAATGCAAATTTCTGTTTTCTGCCGGCGTTTTCTCTAGCACCACCATGCCCAATTTTTTTTTCATAAGAAGAAAGTCCTGAAATTTTCATGTACTTTTTTTCAGAAATTACTTTTTCATCTGGATAAACTTCATTTTCTAATTTCTTAAAAACATAACCTTCTGAATCTTTTACAAAAACATAATCCATAATCAGACCTCCTTCAAACGCTGTTTAGCAAGTTTTATCTTTTCCTTTGGAGTTTTCTTTGTCTTTTTCACAAATACAACTCCAACCACAATAATTCTATCGGCAGCATATTTGAATAATGAACGAAGTTCGTTTGTTTTTATTTCAAAAATTTCTTTTTGAATCAGCTTTACACGAACAAATTCAATTCCTTGTTCCTGTATTTTCTTGTAATCTGCCTCAAGCATATCTTTTTGAAATTGTTCCAAAGAATCAATCACAGCTTTTGCTTGAGACAATTTTTCTACTGTGAACTTCATACTTATAATATAAGTCGATATTTTGATTATGTCAACAATTTCAAAACTATAATAAATTATTTGTAAATTATTGTTTCAATTTTCGTTCGTAATAGAGATTTTCAATTTTTACTATATAACTTACATATAAGAACGATTCGTCCATTTCTCTAAAAATATAGATATTTCCTTCAGAATCTAAGAAGAGAATATCATAATTCTTTTCTTCTAAAAAAGTCAATTTTTTGTTTTTTATGAAATTTGTTTTTTGCAAATTAATCGTTTCAGGCGAGGCTTTTACGGAAAAAGTTATTCGTGAAAGGTAACCTGCAAGAAATTCAAAGGAAACATCATTGCATTTGAACCCATAAAACATGCTATATTTGTCATCAAATTTCTCAAAATTCCATATTGCTGAAAATTTATTCTTGTTTTCCTTTATTGATTTATTTACATAGTCTAAGCCATTCATTTTTTCTTCAACAAGATTCCAGTGCTCCTTTTTCATTATTTTTATGATAGTCTCTTGTGTGTCATTAGATGAAAATATTTTTTCTTTTGCAAAGCAGCAACAAATAGAGCAAAAAATTAAGTAAATTAATAAAATCTTTTTTTTCATTTTTTCTTTTCCTCCGTCCGCTGCCCAGTGGGCAGTCCACATAACTACGCACTTAAACGGTGGCGGGCGCAGACCCGACATCCGATTTGAAGTGCATGTTAGGCGATATTACAACATGGCAACTCGAAGTTGTTTTCCAAATACAGATGCAACTTTCTGTAAAGTAGAAAGTCTAATATCCTCAGAATGATTTTCCATTCTTGAAATGACGCTCTTCTTTGTATCAAGTTTTTCTGCAAGTTGTTCCTGTGTCATGCCATTTTCAAGACGCATTTCTTTTATCATCATTCCGATTTTGAATTCTTCATAACCGGTATCAAATCCTGCTGCAAATTCAGAATCTTTTTCTTTTCTCTGAGAAATATAATCATCTAAATCAAAAGTTTCATTTTTCATTTTTTTGTACCTCTGCTTAAAAATTCTTTCATTCGCTCTTTGCAAATTTCTATTTCGTTTGGTGGAGTTTTCTGAGTTTTCTTTTGAAAACCGTTTGTAAGAATTACGATATTTCCGTTATGAAAAAATCCCAAAAGTCTGTAAATATTTCCACTAATCTCGATTCTGACTTCGTAGAAATCTGTATCTGTTATTTTCTTAAAGTATGTTTTCGGAACTTTTTCAAGTTCCTGTACAACTTTAAGAACCCAAGCAATTTTCTGAGCAACTTTTGAAGGTTGAGAATCTATAAATTCTGCAACAGGACATTTTCCGTCTACAGTTTTATAGAATGTAACTTTTCTGTACATATTTATATGTTAGCATATATGCTAACATATTGTCAAATAAGAATCCAGACAAGCTTGACTTGGCTGGATTTTTACAACTGTTATTCGACTTCTTTTTCTTTTACAGTCTCATCCCAGGTTTCCACAAAACCTTGATATGCATTGGCTGTAATATCGGCTGAAGCTTTTCCGAATTCTTTTCCAATCTCTGATAAGCTTGTATTATTTGATTTTATTACCTTATCAAAAACTGAAATTACAGCTGAGCTAGAAAAGCCTATAGCAAGAACTGCTGTTATAACTGCAATTATTATATTTGTCTTTACATTTTTGTTTTTATTGTAAAGTCTATAAATTATAATTGCAATTTCAACAGCTGTGATTAAACCACAAACAATGCCTAAGAACCATAAAATATATGTAAGCAACATTTTTGTCACCTCTTATACATAATATGGATTAGGTTTGAAAAGTAAAATCAAGAAGTCTATTACCCAACCGACTCCAAAAAGACCTGCTGTACAGAGCCAAAGAATACCAGTACCAACTTTTCCTTCATAGAAACGGTGTGCACCAAGTCCACCGAGAAAGAAACATAATAAAAGGGCAACCCATTTATTTTTCATTCTTCCGCCAGCCATGCCTGCATTTACATTTGTGTTTGTATTGTTATTTGAATTGTTAATCACAATATTTGGCTGTGATGATTCAGCCGATTTTAATTCTTCAACTTGTCTACCACATGCAGTACAAAGTACCGCTGTCATTGGTATCTTTGCTCCACAAAATTTACAAAATTTTGTTTCTTCTTCCATAAAAATCCTCCTACGATTTTTACTTTGCTCATCATTCAACGAATGACTTTTGAGAATTTGTTGGAGGATTTTTTCTTGTAACACAAGTGGGCCAGAGGCCCATCCGCATTCGCTTAAACCGCAAACCGGCTTGACCGGTTTGTCGGCTTTGAAGCTTTGTTATGTGTTATTTTCTAATAAGGCATAGTAAATCTGCATCTAGGATAGTTTGAACATCCGTAGAATTTACCATTCCTTCCATTTCTTAATTTTAATTCACCATTACATCTTGGGCAAATTAAATTTGCCATTTTAATTTTCTTTTCCCTTACATTTTGTTTTATGTTTTTTATATGTTCTTTTCTTGCGTTTCTTTCTTTTAATTCGGATGATTCCAATATTGTTTGGATTTTATTTAATTCATCAATTGATAAACATTTTTCAAAACTTAATTTTCGGATTGTTGAATTTAATTTATTGGAATAAATTACGGGGATTGATGATTCTATACTTTTTAATGTTGCATTTCCTGAAAATACTACAATTGGATGATACTTTATATTTGGATAATCTGACAATAAACTCTTAAGTGCATAAATATGGCTCCAATTTTGTTTAATCGGATTTCTGAAAGTATGTTTTTCTTTATAAATTACTTGTGTCCAATTTTCGGCTTTTTCATTACCAAAAATCCAACCTTTATAGTTTTTTGTTTCTATAACAAAAAGCCCATATTCTGATAAAACAAGTTCATCTATCTGAGATGTATATCCGTTTGAACTTTTTATTAAAATATCTTTAAGAACAATATATTCTTTCCCAATAAAATTTAATCGTGTATTAACTTTTGCTTCGCCAATGGAACCTTTTATTTTAGATGAGTTTATTTTGAGTACAATCACAATAATTAGTATAAAAACTATAAACACAATCATGCAATTTTATAAAACAGAATCTTCATTTTTTTCAACTTCATATGAATTGGAAAACTCATAGTCAATAATTAATACAAATGAATATCCGTAAGATTTTGAAGGCGTAACATATAAACAGATATATGAAATATCATCTTTCAATTTTACATCTTTTAGACCTTCTTCCCATACAGCACTTAATTCTCTTTCTCCTTCTCGAAGAGAGTATGACCATTCACTATCTTCATTATGCCAGCTATTTCCATCTATTATTTTATCTGTAATGTTAGGAATCCCATATACAGATTCCACTCTGTCTTCAAATGCATAAAATAAGTTTTGAATTTCTCGACCATATTTATCCGTTGATTTTTCATCGGAAATACCGCGTATTCTATATAAACCATGTTCATCGTTAATCCATGCCAAATACACAACAAAAGTTGGATGATTTTTTACAGGTTTTATAATATATCTATCATCATTTTCCAATCTTTCTGGATGAATGCCTCCACAGGCTTCTGTAATTTCAGATAAACTCATTCCCATTTTTAAACCAAACGGTGCTGCATAAATAAAAGTTGAAACGAATCCAAATATTAGGGCTAAAAATATTTTTTTCATTTTTCTACCTCCAAAAGCGCCCCAGTGCGGGCGTCCACATAACAAAATTTCTCCGTATCAGTTGTAAGAAGTTTACACTGCAAAAAGTGTCAGTGTAAAATCTTACATCATTTTACTTATTCCTTAATATACAACACTTTCACGAATGTGTACAGATTTTTACACGGATACTGGTAAGTTTACATTTTATCCAGAGGACTTATTACACCACCGGCTCCGCGATTTAGGACATGGATATAAATCATTGTTGTACTCACATCGCTGTGGCCAAGAAGTTCCTGGATTGTCCTTATATCGTATCCGTTTTCCAGCAAGTGAGTTGCAAAAGAATGACGAAAGGTGTGGCAACTTGCGTTTTTATTGATGCCAGCTTCCAAAATGGCCTGTTTTACGGCACGCTGCATAAGTGATTCATCTAAATGCCATCTGCCTTCCTCGCCTGTCTGGATATTTTTCCATCTATTTTTTTGTGGAAAAAGCCATTGCCATTTAAATTCCTTGCTTCCGCCCTGATACTTATCAGAAAGAGCCTGGGGAAGTTTTACGGAGCCAAAACCAGCCTTTAAATCTTCTTCGTGAATTTTTCGTAAATTTTCTATATGAGATTTTAATTCGCAAATGAGCGTTCGGGGAATCATTACATGGCGGTCTTTGTCGCCTTTTCCGTGACGAACAATTATTTCATTTCTGTCAAAGTCTAAATCTAAGATTCTAAGCGACAAAGCCTCGTTTAGTCTCAGTCCGGTTCCATAAAGAAGCTTTGCTATAAGTTTTTTTGTTCCTGTCAGATTTCCAATGATTTTAGAAACTTCCTGCCGGCTAAAGACAACAGGAATTCTTGTTTTTTTCTTTGCATGGACAACATTCGTTAATTTTTCCATAGGCTCATTTTTTACAAATCTATAATAAAAAAGAAGTGCTGCGAGAGCCTGATTCTGCGTTGATGCACTGACATTCTTTTTTAGTGCCAGAAACTTTAAATATTCATTTATTTCTTTCTGTGCAGACTGATTATAACACTTGCTTTCCGATGCACTATTTTGAGTAAGAAAAAGTTGAACCCATTTTTTATAGCGGTCTATTGTACATTTTGAATAATGACGAACCTTCAACACTTCTTCAAGTTTTTTTGTTTCATTTTGAACATAATCATTAATTAATTCGTCGTTTGTATTTTTCGGATAATTCTGATTTTCATTAACATTCTCATAAGTGAAAAGCCCCGTTAAGTAGAGATTCTGTAAGAGCGAATCGATACATTCCTGACTATTCGGTATAATCCAAATTTTTTGTGAGGGTTCGTACCTGCGGTTGGGAAGCCTTCGTACAGAATTTAATACAGGTTCTGTAAAACCAGACAGAAATGATAGAGAAATCTCAGATTTGCCATATGGCTGTATTAATACTTGCATATATTTAATAATAATGTGAATACTTGGTTTTAACAAATTAAAAAAAACAGCAGGTCGGTATTTTCAGGAAGGGGACGAAGTGATTCGGGGATTGCAGTACATAAACAACCATCTTCGAAACCAGTTTTAGGACATTTTCTGATTTTCAGAATCTGATTCCTGTTAACATAGCAAAAGGGTTCTACGGCAGATCATTGACCTGGAGCGGGCCTCGGCCTATGTACGAATATCATAGTGGTCACTACCGGACAAGAGCGGACACTGTTCTTTTCCTGTTTTTTACATATTGACTTTTGGCTCAGTGTTTTACTTATTTAAAGTAAGACTTTATTGGTTAATCATTAAAATTTTTTATTACTTTATATTTTATATAAGAATTGGTTGCTTCCAGAATTTCCATTTCACAATTCATATAACCAATTTTTTTTGTTTCTGACAAATCGTATGATACTTCAGTAGAAAAAGCTGGTTTTATAAAATCTCCGTTAAATTCTCTATATGCGAGTTTGATTGTCTGACCAGATTTTCCTAGATAAATCAATGTTTGTTGGAAATTATCTGCAGAAACAGAATATACATCTCTAAGTTCAAAATTAGTAACTGTATCACTGAAGTTTTTTACTTTCATACTTCCGCCATACATTTCATATTTAAGTTCATTAGTGTTTTTGTAATAAACTAAAATATAATCTGTAATCCCGAAAGTATTTCCTGTTATATGATTTCCATTTGGATAATTCTCAAAAACAATTTTTTCGTTATTTTCTTGAGTCGGCATATAATCTCCGACTTTTACAAAGCCATTTAGCTGTTCTTTATTTATACGAACTCCTACTGCTACACTAGATTTTCCTTGTGTAATCATATTCATTCCTAAATTTGCAGTTACAATTTGTCCTTTTTCAGGAATGGAAATATTTTGATATTTTATTCTTGGATCTCCTGATATGTTGTGCCATTTGTCAATGACAAAACAAACTTTAATATAAAAAAAGAAAAGGCTTTAGAAATCAAGATTTTCGGCACTAGACCATCCTGATGTTCGTGGATTTAAAACTTGAAGACGTAAAGCTCAAGTCTATTACCGACAGGTCAATGATCCGCCAAAAGTTCTTTCTGTCTATTAAGCGGGAATTCGCAAGGATTTCTCCCTGTTTAGCCCATAGGAGGAACGAAGAT
>SFKZ01000036.1 GCA_004553595.1 Methanobrevibacter ruminantium
TAGCTTTTTCTTCACAATAACTTTGGAATCTGCATTTTCTACATTTATTAGGGTTTTTAGTAGGTATAGGATCTCTTTTATCCTCAATTAACCTATGTAAAAAATTGATTGTGTACCTAATATTCTGTTCATTGCTTTCATTGAATTCTTCGCTCCAGAATATGTTATCTGTTCCTCTTTGCCTCAATGCAGCGATAATTGTACGGTTATCATTTCCAATCATGTTTTTAAATGCCAAGCAATAAGCACGTACCTGATTGATTGTTGAGGGATAAGCCCTATTTCCAGGTTTATCATCAATGATGATTATCTTATCGGGAGTCATACGAACTTCATCAATAAAACCGCGAATTCCATCTTCAGTATCAATGACAAACATTTCACGGGATAGGATTTCCTCTTCCTTAGACAATTCAAAAGCATCCTCAAAAGTTGATGGCTGAGCAGTTTCCTTAAATTTTTCCTCTAACATGGAATGCCCTCTAGTTCCCTCAACCATTTCCCGGGTTGGTGCAGTGCTGACTCCTTGACAGTATTCAAGGTACAAACTGTATTCACAATACCCTTGTGTATTTAGCCAGCTTATTGGAAAATTAGCTTTTTCATTAATAATTCGAACCATCTTATAATTCTCATGAAGTTCAAAATCCATAATATTAAATTCGTCTATAATGAGTTTATTTTCCATAAAATCCCCTAAAAATAAAATAATTTAAAAAAAAATATAAGATAACCTAAAAAAAGAAACAAGAAAAATTAAAAAAATAAAAGATAAAAGATAATAAAAATTATCTTCTAGCGAAAAATTAATCCGTATTCTCTTCAACAACTGTGGTTCTTGTAATGCCATCTAAAAGTCTGGCTTTGCCTGTAATTCTTCCAAGAATTACATCAATGATTATTGGGAACCAGTAAATTTTAGAAAGAGATCTAATCAATGCTTGAGAAAATGTAATGGAATAATCTCTTCCAGGCCTGCCTCTTCTTGGCACTGCTGACTTAACTTCTATAAACATCAACATTTTACCAATAGTTGCACCTATACTCTTCTCTAAAATTGTGAAATACAATAAAATCAAAATTGGAAGAACAAATACAAAATAATGGTAAATCTGGAACATATTGAAGTAGTTTATAAAGAAATATGCGAAATAAGATACAATCCACATAAATGCAGAAACGACAAAGAAATCAAGAATATATGCTACAACTCTTTTACCGAATAAGTCCATCAAATCACCATCTGATTCATTTTAATTTATAAGATTTAATTTAACACACTCTTGGAACAGGGTCTGCTATAGGAGTTTCCAAAATTCTAACTCCTCCAATGCCTGTTTCAATCAATACTTTATCATCATCAATAACTTCACCAATAATAGCTGCATCCTTACCATACTTGTCGGTTTTAATAGCTGCTAACACTTCTTCAGCCTTTTCAGCTTTTACACCCATTAAAACTTTTCCTTCATTAGCAACTTCATATGGATCAATACCTAACATCTCAGATGCTGCCCTAACTGCTTCCTTAACTGGAATGGCTTCATCCTGAAGCATGATTCCGACACCGGATTTTCTCGCCATTTCATTAATGCAGTTTGCAAGACCTCCACGGGTAGGGTCTTTCATAGCAGTTACTCCACCCACTTCAAGAGCTTTGGAAATGATTCCCCACATTGGAGCTACATCAGATTTCAATTCAGTTTCAAATCCGAAACCTTCCCTAAAGGACATTAAACTCATTCCATGGTCTCCAACACTACCTGTGATTATTATCTTATCTCCAACACTTAATGTAGAATCCTTAATAACTTCTCCTTTTTTGGCTATTCCAATACCAGTAGTTACAATAACAATGCCGTCAAGCTTGTCCTGTTCCATTACTTTAGTGTCTCCAGTGATTACTGCAACATCAGCCTCTTCACAGGCATCACTTAAAGATTTAATGATCTTATCCAAGTCTTCAATTGGAAAACCTTCCTGTAAGATCATTGCATTTGAAATAGCTAAAGGCTTTGCACCCATTACAGAAACATCGTTTATAGTTCCTGCTGCTGAAATTCTTCCAATATCTCCACCTGGGAAGAACAATGGGTTTACGGTATGACCATCAGTTGTTACAACAATCTCATAATCTCCAAGAGGTATTGTTGCACCATCATCCAATGCATCTAAACCGTATCCTCCTTCAACTGATTTTTTTGATAAATTATTTAGAATGGTCTGTGAGATTAAATTTCCCATAACTTCTCCACCAGCACCATGTGACATTCCTATCTTCATTTTATCTCCTTAATGTTAATAATTAAAATAAATAACAAGCAAAATTAATATCTTGCTCAAACTTATAAAAGATTCATAATATCTTCAATAGTTTATAACATTATAATATATCTAATTAATATTAAATAAGTATTTGCAATTTTATAAAGAAATTGAAAATAAAATACAGGGCAGAAAAAAAAATAGAAAAAATACTAAAAAGTAGTAAAGATTATTTAAAAAAA
Source organism: Methanobrevibacter ruminantium (assembly GCA_004553595.1). Classification (GTDB taxonomy): domain Archaea; phylum Methanobacteriota; class Methanobacteria; order Methanobacteriales; family Methanobacteriaceae; genus Methanobrevibacter; species Methanobrevibacter ruminantium_A. The sequence continues at coordinate 2,508 of SFKZ01000036.1, forward strand.
GCAAAAAGAATACTGAAAATCTGTGTAAAATAATTAAAAGTAGTTAAAAAAGTAAGTTAAAAAGTGAATAAAAAGTAGTTAAAAAAGTGTAATAAAGTAAAATAAATAAAAAAAGATAGAATAACAGAATTATTCTACAATAACTCCGTTAACAACACCATCTTGACCCGGTCTGGAGGTAACTTTTGCGTGACCTAATTCGGTTTCTACAATAGCACCTTTGGTGATGATGTTCCTTCTTACGTAGTTAGGGTTAGCACTGTTTTCAATTACGTTTAAGATTTCCACAGTGTGAGCTTTACCGTCAGCATCGATAACGTTGATTTGGTTTTCGAATGCTAATCTGTGTTTTTCGTTTCCACCACGTGTTCTGATTTTTCTTAATTTTTTCTCACCTAATCTGGTTTCTGCAGATTCTCTACCTAATTCAGATTTCCTTTTACCACGGTTTGCAACTCTTCTAGCACCAGATGGAGATCTGGTTGATTTTCCTTGACAAATAGCCATAACAATATCTCCTTATATTATTTTTTCCGTAATCTATGCAATTATTAAATTTTTTCCATAAGATCCAAGTTAAATTTACATAAAGTAATCTAATGGAATAAGTTTTCTAAAATATGAAACTCAAAAAACAAGCTTCCGCTTTGCTTGATAAGAGATAAATTCAATAAAAATTTATTTTCAAATGATTATTAAATTTATTTTTGATTTATTTTTTTAAATATTGAGAATAAGATTCTCATAAATAAGCAAGTTAATTAATGATTCTTACTGCAAGATAAAATAAGAATGTATATATTTATATTCAAAACTATATATAAAGGTAACTATTTTCAGACCTTAAAAAATTAAAAAATAAGGAATGAATATTGAAATAGAACTAAAAAATTAAATAATTTAAAAAGATTAAAAAAATAGAAATAAAAAATGAAAAAATAGGATAATGATAACAGACATATGAAAAATGTTTATAAAACAGTATCCACATCAGAAATACTGTCCAAAACAATGATGTCAATGTCTTCTTCATTCACTCTTTCTTTTTCTTCTTCATCTAAAGTGGAATTTACAAGAATAGCGCTCATCCCTGCATTAACTGCTCCCATACAGTCAACATCCAATTTATTTCCAATCATAACGCTTTTTTTAACGTCACATGCCATTCTTCTGCATGCTTCAATATATATTTCAGGATCTGGCTTTTCAACTCCCACTTCTTCTGAAGTGATTACAATGTCAAAAAAGTGGTACAAATTCAATCTGACCAATTTTTCCCATTGCTTAATAGTGATTCCATTAGTAATTGCACCTAATTTATACCCTTTACTTTTAAGGTAAATCAATATTGCACTTGTTCTAGGGAATGGTCTTAAAAGAGCAAATTTGACATTGTGATATGTTGTCATTCCAATAGCTACTAAGAGAGGATCTTCCTTTCCTAAAACTTCTTCTGTTAAGATATTGAAGTGTCTAGAATAGTTTGAACCTTTCTCTTTAATAATATCCTTTAATAAGTCATATGCTTCATCTTGCTCTAAAGGCAAACCATTGTTGCACATACTTTCAATAGCTGCATGTCTTGCTAAATCAGCAAAGCTTGAAGTGTCTACAAGGGTATCATCAATATCAAAAAATACTGCTTTTGTCATTATTACACCAAATACTAAATATTTAAGCAATTAAGCATTAAATTTCATTTCAATAATATATTTAATTTCAATAATATATTTAATTTCAATAATATATAATTCTATATTTATTTTATTATTATATAAAAATTCCTAAAGAAAATTATCCATCCATTCAAATATTTCCAAATTAAAATCAATAGAGAATTAGAAGAAAGCATCTAAACTTTGTTGTCTTTCATTGGAAGATAATTCCCTTAATCTATCCTTATCATAACCTAAAGGTTCCATCATCCTTGAAACAGCAGGAATCAACTGATTTTCAATATAGTATTCCTTATCATACTCAATTCCTTCACTATATTCATAAGGAACTGCTCTCTGGCTTATTGAACCTTTTCCCTTAGCTATAATATACTGAACAATGGTTCCTTTACCTACCTTGATTCCATGAGATTCTATCTCACGAGCAGCAATTACATGAGGACCAACCTGTTTGTAATCATCAAGATTTTTGGTGATTTGAGTATGTATAACAAGTTCCTTCATATCCAAATTGCCTGATTTGATTTGTTTAAGAACTTTACTAATGATTTTTTCAGCCTTCTTAACATTACCCTCTTCCAAAATAGCCATTAAGATATCTTCCTGAGTTTTCTTTGCAATTGGAGCCCAATCTCTTCTAACAAGCTCTAATCCTTTTGCAATGATTTTTCCATCTTCGATTACAGCATATCTTTTTTTGCTAACAAAGAACCCTCTCCTATAGAATCCTTCAAATTCCAATTCCATTGTATCAGGTAAAGATCCATTAAAATAGTATAAAAACTTATCCTTTTGCACCTTTATCTCATTTTCAATAGCTATTTGTTCAGGGGATTCAATCATTTTTACACCTAAAAAATCATTATTCTATACAAGTATATCTTTTTTATCTTTTTAATAAATGTTTTTAATATTGCACTTGATTAAATTTGAAAATTATTTTTTAGACTTATCTCCTTAATATCTATCTAATATCTATCTAATATCTATCAAATATCTATCAAATAGATATTATGAACTTAAACATTTAATATCTAATATCTAACTTAATATTAAGAATAGTAATATATATTAAACTCATATTGAATTCTAATAAAAAATAAATACAATAAAGTTCAATATAATAAAAACAGTTTAATATAATAAAAACAGTTGAAGGGATTACTATGAAAGACTCTGAGAAAATTATTATAGAATTAATCAAGTTGTCTAAAAATCGAGAGAAAATATTCAAGGCATTAGACGGAGAGACATTAAAGCCTACAAATATAAGCAAAAAGACTAATATCCCTAGTAACAACGTAAGTCGTATCTTAAGCCAATTACGAGAAAAGAATTTAGTTCGTTTATTAAATCCTGAAACCAAACGGGGCAGATTATATGAATTGACAGACTATGGAAAAGAAATTTTAGATTTAATGAAATCCCAATTAAGATTCCTTAAATTTAGAAAAAAAAATAATTAAAGAAATAAAAATAATAATAGAAAAATAGCTAAAAAATAATTAAATAAATTAAAAATAAAATTATATTTCTATTTCTAAAGCTATAGGACAATGATCAGAACCCATTACATCCGCTTTGATATATGATGCCTTGACATTGTCTTTAAATTCTTCATTTACAAAGAAGTAATCCAAACGCCATCCCACATTTCTTTCTCTAGCACGGGTTCTATAACTCCACCAGGTATATTTGTCCCTTTCATCTTCATGCAACATTCTAAAAGTATCAATATACCCATTATCAAGGAATTTAGTTACCCATTCTCTTTCTACAGGCAAGAAACCTGAGACATCCTCATTATTTTTTGGTCTTGCAAGATCTATTTCCTTATGAGCAGTGTTCAAGTCACCGCAAATCACCAAATTGTGACCTTTATCCCTTAAGTCATTAGTGTAATCAAGGAATGCATCATAGAAGTCAAGCTTATACCTTAACCTATCATCATTCATACCACCATTAGGATAGTAAATGTTTAAAAGAGTGAAACCATCAAAATCCAATCTTTGAAGTCTTCCTTCAACATCAAACTTGTCAATTCCCATACCAGAATAAACTTCTTTAGGTTCAATAGTTGTATAAGTTGCTACACCACTGTATCCCTTCCTTTCTGCAGAATTGAAATAACTTGTATAGTCTGGAATATTCACTAATTTTTTAGGCAATTGGTCTATTTGAGCCTTGGTTTCCTGAAGGCATACAATATCTGCTTTTTCCGCATTAAACCAATCTAAGAAACCTTTTTTATGAATAGCTCTAATACCATTTACATTCCATGAAATAAGTCTTATATCAGTCATAAAAATCACATTTAAACAATAATTTAAAAATTGAAAAATTAAAAAATCAATAATTGAATAATTAATAATAAAAAATTAAGTAAAAAAATAAAAAAAGAATAAAAATAAAAAGATAAAGATTGAAATTAATCGAACCTTACTCCTTCTTCTAAAGGAACTTCTCTTAACCAGCTAATGTCACTCTTATAGAGCATTCTAATATCAGATAAATCATATCTGATCATAGCAAGACGTTCAATACCTAAACCGAATGCCAATGCTGGTGTGTTGATTCCTAAAGGCTCTAGAACTTCTGGTCTGAACATTCCGCAACCACCAAGTTCAATCCAGCTTTCCTTTTCTTCCAAGTAAATTTCACACTCAGTTGAAAGATAGGTGTAAGGGAAATAAGCAGGTCTGAATCTTACTTCAAATCCTAATTTCTTATAGAATTCCTTTAAAGTACCTAATAAGTTTTGATAATTGATTCCAGGAGCAGCAACAAGCCCTTCAACTTGATGGAATTCTGGTAAATGTTTATAATCGAAAGTTTCTCTTCTGAATACTCTTCCCACTGAAAACATCTTAATAGGAAGTTCACCTTTTGCAAGTCTTTGAGTGGAAATTCCTGTAGTGTGGGTTCTTAAGACAGATTGGCGAGCAATATCCTCATCCCAATCATAGTTCCAACCTTCTGAACTGGTATTTCCACCATCTTCATGAGTTCTAGCTACTTTTTGAACAAGTTCATCATCTGGCAAATCACAAGTCAATGGATTTTTCACATAAAAGGTATCCTGCATTTCTCTTGCAGCATGGTCTTGAGGTTGGAAGAGAGAATCAAAATTCCAGAAAGCAGATTCCAAATAATCCCCTTTATCTTCAGTGAATCCCATATTCAAGAAGATTTCTCTAATTTCCTGAATGATTCTTCTTAAAGGATGCTCTTTACCTGGGAAGAATATAGGGTACTCTGCATTGATATCATAAGGTCTGTATTTCAAGTCTTTCCAAGATCCTTCCTTAAGCTGTTGATGAGTCAATTGGGTAGCTTCCTCTTCAATGGTAAAGCCAAGCTCTAAAATTTCACGACCTAAATCGGTTAATTCAAAGCTGTGAAGAGTTGTCTTTTGCTCAGCAATAAGGTTTTTCCTTTCTTTAAGTGCAGATAAACCTTTAGCCATATCCTCATCCAATTGCTCTTTAGAAACTTGTGCCTTTTCAATAAGGGTTCTTAATAAGGATTCATCATCCCCTAATTTTTCTTTGCTGGATTCACCTACATCAGTAATGGATAATACTCCCTTATCCATTTTTGCCCAGCTTTTACGAACCAACCAACCAATTGAGATATTGACTTCCTTTTTGTCAAGCCCGTCTAAACCAGCCAAATCCTTCATAGCCAATTGCTTTTTATCCTGCAATACCTTTAGGATTCTCCTTTCAGGAAGGCCTATTTCAGCATATTTTTTACCATTATCAGTCAAGCTAAATTTCTCTTTTGTCTCTTTGTTTACAATGATGATTCCTTTAGAAGCTAATGATCCTGCAGCACTCATAACTGATTTAATATTCAAACCAGTGTTTTCAGCTATTTCGTCAGGAGTTGCATTTTCATTAATCTCTAACTCTTTTAATAGCTTTTTTTCATAAATATGTAATTCATTAATAATTTTATTAATATCTTCACTCATCTAAACACCAGATGCTTTTTTATAATTAATTGATAAGAATAATTGATAGATTAAATTTAATGTTTACTTTGGATAAAAATTATTCAAATTATCTATCATTCCATAATATTATAATATATCTCTAATCTAATTAATAAATATATTCAAAAATAGGAATTTTAAATTTTAATAAAAATTGGATAAAATAAGAAAATGAGAAAATGAAAAAAATAAGAAAAAAGAAAATCAAATAATAATAATAATAATAATAATAATAATAATAATAAAATTATTGAAATAAAATCCATCCTTATTTGATTAAAATCATGTTTTTT
>SFKZ01000002.1 GCA_004553595.1 Methanobrevibacter ruminantium
AGCTTCTGCCAGGATCAAACAGATTTGACAGAATACACAAAATAAGTACAATAAAGACTTAGAAGTACACTAAAAAAATTAGACGAGATATTACACAAAATATTCAAATATTACATCACAGACATAACAATCAAATATCACCACATCTATTTAACCAACATCAAACACTAAGTTAAACTTAGGTTCTCACGAATATATAAAAACATTAATACGAGATTAATATTTATGATAATGAAATTTATAAACATTAATTTAGCCATATGTGGAAAAGCAGCCATCATAGTAATGTAAATACATATACTTAGACCAACGCCATAAACACATGGCACAACTATTAGTGAAAGTTACAACACTTACAAAAATAAAAATAAACTATTGCAAAAATTAATCTTTAATAATATTGAAAATGAATATATTTCATTTTTTAAAATAAGACTTAAATTAATAAAATTTTGAAGTTTAAGGATAAAATAAAAAGAAAAGATTTAGAAAATTTTAAAAAAATTTCAGATCTTTAAAATAATTAGTTAAAAGAAGAAGAAAATAGGAAAAAAGTGAAAAATGTAAAAAAACTGAATGAATGAGAAAAAAGCTAAAAAATTCTTTAAATGATAAATAAGTTAAAAAAATATCTTTTTTTATAAAATAAACAATAAATTTTATTAGAAAAATAAAATAAATCGAAAATTTTCTGATAAAAATAAATACAAGTAAAAAAATTATTTATTTAATTAAAAAAATTGATAAATAACATCCATTTAAGAAAATAATAAAATTTATTCCTTTAAATCTAAAAAAAGGAAAATTTTTATCAGATTAGAACTAAAAATTTCCAAGAAAAATACAATTTCTAATATTTTTATAGTTTACAAGAATAAGAACTAATATATAAATATAACTATTTTTTCTTATCTTTATTTAAAGAAATGAATTTTTCATTAAAATCCCTGAAAACTATTTTTGAAAAAAAGATCTTTAAGAATAAGGTAATTTAGGAATAATACGGGAGATAATAAAATTAATATATTATATATTATAGGGATAATACTTTAGCTGAAAATGTATAAGTGAAAATGGCAATAATGTGGTGAAAAATATAACAATAGTTAATTTAGTTGTGCTAAAAAAAAGAAAAAATTAAAAAATTAGGAATTGTAGCTCCCTTAGAAGCTAGCAATTACTTCTCCTAATAATTTAATAGATTCTTCTACGTTTTTACCTACAGGGGATCCTGCTACGTATTGAGTTACACCCATTTCAGCTAAGCCTTCAATCTTAGGAATGAATTCATCAGGGGTACCACATACGGAGAATGCATCGAGTGCTTCATCGGTTACAGCACCAATAGCTCCACCGAAGTCACCTTTAGCTAAGAATGCACCCATTTGTTCATTGAATCCTTCAGGTAATCCGTGTCTTGCAATTACTGGAGGTGGGGAACCTGCTGCAATAAATGCAACTACAATTTTAGCTGCGTTTTTAGCTGCTTCAGAGTCTGCACCAATGGAAGTTGCAGTGTATGCACCTACATCAAATGCTTTGTCTCCACCTGCTGCTTCAATACCTTTTTTGATCATAGGCATAGCAGCTTCATAATCTTTAGGGTTGGAAGCGTTAATTAATACACCGTCAGCGATTTCACCAGCGGTTTCTAACATTTTAGGACCTTGTGCACCCATGTAAATAGGGATTGCATCTTGTACTTTTTTAGCTCCACCTAATGCTGCACCAGCTTCAGTTTTTCCACCGTCTAATAAGGTGTTAATGTCTGCAATAGCTGCTTTGATAGTGGATACAGGTTTTTCCCAAGCAATACCTAATGCGTCAAAGGTTGCTTTGTCACCAGGACCAATACCAAAGGTTGCTCTACCATTAGAGATTTCGTCGACAGTAGCAATTGCAGAAGCGGAAATTGCAGGGCTTCTTACGTATGGGTTGGTTACACCAGGACCCATTTTAATGGTTTCAGTGTTTGCTGCAATTAATGCTAAGGTTTCGTATACGTTTTTGTTGTTGTAGTGGTCAGTGATCCATGCGTATTCAAAACCAACGTCTTCTGCTAATTTTACTAATCTTACGAGTTCATCTAACGGGATTTGAGGTACGAATTCTATACCAAATTTCATATTTATCACCAATTTTTATTATGTTGTCTAGCTTATAAAGTATTTGTTATTTAAAAAATATAGAAAGATTTATATATTAAATAGGATTTGTTTATTTTTTTAATAAAAATATGAACAATTATAAAAAATTAATAAATTTTTATATACAAAATTAAATTATACTTGATAAATATTAAAAATAATATATAAGAAAATTAGTTATTAAAAAATTGATAAAACTTAATAAAATATTTAAAATAGATTAAATTTGTTATAAATTAATAAAACAAACAATTATCTACTAAATAATGGAGATTAAAAAACAAATATTTAATTTTAATAGAATAGAACATTTAATATCATTCAAACAAAAATATCCAGATATTACTAAAAATAAAAAAATAATATTTCTGATTGGATAAAAAAGTAATTTAAAAAAGTTATAAATAATAAATATGATATATTATAATAAGAAATTAATTAATGAAAATGTTATAAAAAATTGATTAATTAAAATAAAATTATATTTATCAAAATAGGTTAAACAATGGAAATTAGAGAATTAACAAAAGAAATAAGAGATAAATCACTTGAATATGCTAAGCCAAAAGAACTGGATAGTCTTTCTGCAAGCTGGTATCAAGAGGATCTTTTATATTCTGGAAAAGGGAAAACCATATTCTTAATCCTACCTACTCCTGGCTGTTCATGGGCACTTGGTCCGAGTGGAGGATGCACAATGTGCAGCTATATCTCAGATTGTTACCTTAAGCCAATTGAGAATTCCAAAATCATTGAACTCTTTGAAAAGGAACTAAGCAAATGGGATTATAAGGAAGATTACGAAAATGGAGATAAAATAGCTATAAAACTCTTTGCATCAGGAAGCTTCTTGAATCCAGACGAAGTTCCTAAAGAAGCTAGAGACTACGTTTTGAAAAAGTTAGCTGATATGGAAGAAATCAGTGAAATAGTTGTTGAATCCAGACCGGAATATGTTAAGGAAGATGTTTTAGATGAAATCTTCGAAATAATAGGGGATAAACTATTTGAAATCAGTATAGGTTTGGAAACTTCAAATGAAGAAACCAGATTGAATAAGATCAATAAGGGATTCAACAATAAAACCTTTGAAAAGGCAATAAATCTCATCAAAGAGTATAAAAACAAGCACAACATAAAATCTAAAGCTTACATATTTGTAAAACCTATATTGCTCTCTGAACAGGAAGCTATAAATGAGGCAATTGAAACCGCAAGCTACTGTGAAGACTTAGGAGTGGATAGAGTATCATGCTGTCCAGCAACAATTCACAGAGGAACATTAATAGAAAGGCTTTGGAGAAGAGGATCATATAATCCTCCTTGGATTTGGTCAACTATTGAAGTAATCAATACAATAAGGCAAAATGTAAAGATTCCTGCATTGATGGATACCTCAGGATTCGGTTCAAGAAGAGGTCCTTACAACTGTAAAAAATGCAATAAGGAATTGAAACACAGAATTATAGATTCCAACTTTGACCAAAGCCAAATTGAATATGATTGCGAATGCAAGAAGGAATGGGTTGCAGAAGTAAAATTCTCTGATTTGAATAAGTCCAAGACCCCAATAAAACATTTGCCATTGTATTAAACAATATATATTTATAAATAATAAAACTAATAAAATTATTAAATAATTATGCATAATATCTTATATGCATTAATATTTATCAAAGAGCAAAAATAATTAAAAACAAATAAGGAGGGAAGATTTTGCATAAACAAACTACAATAAGCATTATTGCAATTATTTTAGGAATTCTTATCATTGCATTCCCAATGCTTGGAGTAATTGCAGCATCAGATATCCTTGGATTATCTGTTTTATTACTTGCAATCTTCTTATTAGCAAATGGTGTTAGTGAAGTGGAATACAACACAACCAGAGGATTGATTAATACAATCTTAGGAATATTAATGTTAATAATTAGTTTAGGTTTAATATTCAACCCAAGCATATTTGCATTTTTAACTGCTTTGACAATTTACTTAGCAGGAATATTCTTAATCATAATAGGTTTAATAATCATTGTTGGAAACAGAGACAACAAATACGGATTCTGGATGGGAATATTAGGAATAGTTTTAGGTGTAATATACATTATCCTTGGAACTTACATTAATAATCCACTCATTCTTGGTTCATTAATAGGAATCTGGTTATTGGTAACTGGAGTATTGAACTTATTAGATAATGGTTATTAAATGTAGAATAAATAATAAAAAATATTATTTATTCCCTTTACTATTTTTTAAAAAACATAATAATACAATAATTATAAACTACATATTATTTTTATAAAACAATAATTCTAAAAAAAAAAATAATTCTATTTTTAAATAATAAATTACTTTTAGGAAAATATACTATGATAGCGATTAGTGCCGACTTTGACCCAGTTCACAAAGGACATGAGGAATTGATTAGAAAAGCGCGTGAAATAGCTGATGAGAAAGACATTGAACTAGCCATTTATATGAATAAGGGCTACAGTGCAAATCATGCTCCTTTTTTCACACCTTTTGAAGCAAGGAAGGAAATGGCTCTTGCATTAGGTGCAGATAAGGTAATTGGAGTTGAAGGATTACATCATAGACTCATCTTATCATACAGCGTACCTATTAGACTTGCTAAAATGCATAAAGATGGCGTGACAGATTACATTACCGCTGCAGACATCAGTTTGGATGAAGTGAAAAAATATGCTGAAAGATTCATTCAAGAAGGCAGTTTCCTTGGAATGCCACAAGATTTCCCTAACAGAAATGTAATCAGATGGTATGCGATAAATGAATTCCTATCAAAAAGGTTCAATAGAAAGATTGATTTCCACCTTATTCCAGAGCTCACACAACCTAAAAAGGTTTCTGGAAGATTCATTAGAAAGGAAATCCTAAAAAACGATTTGGTTATCAGTAAAGATATAAGAAAATTGCTTCCTAAAACAACAATTGAAATTTTGGAAAGGGAAATTGAAAATGGTACAATCCCTGGAAAAAGGAACATGAAAGTGTTGAAGCATAAGATGAACACTTACTCCAGATCAAACTTGACAAACATTGCTTATTTGAATGGTAAGGTAATCAATAGGATTGTTGAAGGAAGATTCTATAAGGACGATGAGGAATCCATTTGGGCAAGCTTTAGAAGAGCGGATTATGGTCCTGTAATGACCCGTCTTGCAGCATCATGTATTGAAGAGGAAGTTACAAAAGATGAAGTTCTGAAACTAATGAGACATTATGAAGAACAAGGAGTCATTCCTGAAGAGCAGAATGTTGATAAAATCATTGAAAGGGCTTGGTATGTTGCTGAAGAAGTGGATAAGGGAGTTTCTGCAAAGGAAGCAAATGAAAAGTTCAGAACAAGAAAGGATTTGAAAGTAAATCCTTTAATGACTCTTGAATCCGGCTTGAACCTCACTAAATTTGAAGCAAAAAAAGTTCACGAAGGACTTGAGGCAAAGATTTTTGTCGATAAGGATAATCAAATATCCTGTGAGATAAAGGAAAAGAAGATTAAGATAAAAACAAATTTAAAGCTCCCTTCAAAGGAAGTAACCTATTTAAGATACATTTTAGACTCCAGATACATTCCTGTAAGTGGAGAATTAATTAAAAATAAAAGAAATGATTGGAGAGTAAAAATTACTATCCATGATTATTAAAAAAATAATGAATTAAAAAATAATTAAATTATTAATGATTAAATTATTAATGATTAAATTATTAATGATTAAATTATATGACTAAATTATGAAAAATGATTGAAACAACAATCATTTTATTTTCTATTTTTCAGTTTTTCAAATTTTTCACGTGTAGCTAAAGCCATGATTTTAGACTTTCTCTTTTTGTCAACATCATCTAAAAATTCCAAGACTTCATTCAATTCCTCATATTTACGCTTAGCTTTTTTATTTGATGATGAAATGCGTGATTTTGAAGAAGTTTCAAAATCCCTATTTTCAGTCAAGGACAATATTTCCCATAAGTCTTCGCTAAGACCTAGTTTTTCTGCAGTTTCAAAAGTTTCTACAAGAAGTGCTGAAACGCCTTTTGTATAGGAACTTCTAAGGATCTTCAATTTGGAAACATCCCCAATTTCATCACTGACAACATTTATATTGACATTTATATCACTATGAGACTCATTATTGTTAATGAAATCTCTCATGCTTTTGACGAAACTTTCAGCTTTTCTTCCTGAGAAATAAAGATTCAATTCCTCTGAACTAACTCTTCCCATAATAGCCGAATCAATGAAATGCTCATCGGTTAAATAATTTTCAATTTGCTTTGCTGTATTTGGAGATATGTTGTTAAAGTCCAGGAAAATTCCATCTGTCAATGAGCCATACTTCAATGCAATAGCCAATGCACTTTGAGGGCTGTTTGCTGAAATTAAAATATCAGATTGGCGAGCAACCTCTTCAAAACTATCTAAAACAGCCAAATTAAATGATTTAACTAATTCCTTTGTCTTTTTTGATCTACCTTCAGTAGAAGTTAAAGCCTCAAAACCATAGGATAAGAGTATTTTTGATAAAGTGTATGAAACTTCACCGAATCCTATAAATCCAAATTTCATAATTAACCCCCAATTTTATTATTTTCCAAATCGTCTAACAATTTAATATACTAATAATTATAATGTAGTCAAGATATGGGAACCTTCAGCAAGCCCCAATTCCTTAGAGATTGAAGAACATTTTGTACAAAGCAATACAAATATATCCTGTCCTTCCAGGTTCATTTCTGTCAATCCTTCAAAATTGCCCATTCCCTTAGAGATTACAAATGGGGAATCCAAAAGGATTTCCTTAAACTCATCTGAAATCATTGATTCCACAACGCCTACAGAATCAGAGCCTGTAGTGATTAAAGTTGCAACTTCATCGAGACCTGCTTCCAATGCCTCTTTCATGCAGGCATCGTTTAAGATAGGCTTTTCCTTGACTGCCACAGTAATGTCAACATCATATTCCTTTATTTTTTCAAGAAGGAACTTGTCAAAGACAATTTCTCCAGTGTTATCCACCAAATAGAGAACCTTATCATACTTTCTTAAAGCATCTTCAAACTCATTTATCTTGTTTATGACCAGTTCTTTCTTTAATCCTTCTGAAATCATAGATTCAAATTCTGTATCCAAGCCAAATGTGCCAAAATCAAGAATGTTCCCCACAATAGCTACCTTAACATAGGTTTCCAAACTATTGTCTTCCTTTAAGATTTCCCTAACTTTAGGCACTAAGGACAATGCAATCTCATTTCCTTCCTTCTTTTGATTGTAATAAGGATCATAGCAACCAGTTTCCTTTTTAATGTATTGATGAATCCTTGTTCCAGTGGCATTTGAAGACAATTCCTTTGAGAAGTTTTCGCCTAGATAAGATAAGACATCTTGAATCAATTTGAATTTCAAATCCTCATCATCTGTAGATAAGTCAATAGCTTCCTTTGCTTGTCTTAAAAAACATGCCCCACATTCATAATAAACTTTAATATTATCACCTGAAATAAAAAATAAATAATTAATAATATTCTAATTATATATTTATAAATTAAAATTATTAAAATTATTGAAAAAATAGTAAAAATATGTATGGAAAAAGAAAATAATAAAAAAATAGAGATAGATGAAAATTTATGGAAATAGCTAAAAAGAAATATGAATAAAATATGCATTATCCGCCATAAATAATTTGGATAAACTCTATCTCATCACCATCTTCGATTGTATCCTCTTCGATAACAATCTCACCATTCTTTTTGCTTACCATGGTTTCTGAAGATAAATCCAAATCATCCAATAAATCCTTAATAGTTAAATCGCCGTCAATTTCTCTCTCTTCCACTTTATCCTTGATTTTTAATGTAAAACTCATAAAGTCACCTTATTTATTTTTTTATCCCTTCACTTTTAATATGTAAATCATAATATTTAAATTATAACAATTGTTAAAAAATATGGAAAATTATAAAAAAATTAAAAAAAAATGAAATGGAAAGTTATTTTCCCAATTCCTCTAGAAAAGTGCAAGCCCTGCATAATCTATTTGAAGATGGCTCTCCACAGCGTTCGCATCTGTCAAATTCATAATCATGAGCCATTTCGCTTCTGATTGCTGGCATTATCTTATCAAATCCTCTAAGTGTGGAATACTTTATTGTTGGATGTTCCTTAACCAATTCATTTAAGATATTGGAAATTTCCATCCTGAATGATTCCTGTGCATACGGACAGCCTGCAAGGTGAATATCCAAACCTTTTGCAAGTGCATAAAGACCAATTTCCTTTTCAGGAATTTCTCTAAGTGGCTTGATTTTTACAGTGAACAAATCACTGTTGGATTCTGTCTTAGGACCTATCTTTGCCAAGTTTTCAGTATTTCCTTCTAAATAATTCATTAGAATAGCTTGGGTTTCATCATCTAAATTATGACCTGTTGCAATCTTGGTTGCACCAAATTCCCTTGCAGCCCTATTGATAATCCATCTCCTGAATACACCGCAATAGGTACAGGATCCCCTATGGTTTTCCTTTTTCATTATCTCGTCCAAGTCAATGTCAAAGCATTCCTTAAATGAAACAACCTTATGTGGAATTCCAAGTCTCTCAGCATGTGCCTTAGCAATCTCTACTCCTTCCTCTCTGTAGCCTGCAATTCCTTCATCAATGGTTACAGCACATAATTCTATAATATGCCTTTTGACATATGAATTGAGAATTTCTAAAGTCACCACACTATCCTTCCCTCCAGACAATGCAACTAAAACCTTATCTCCCTTTTCGATAAAGTTTTCCTTCTTGATTGTTTGCTTGACCTTCTTTTCAATGCTTTCAATAAAACAATCATTACATAAAGCCTGTCCGGAAGCTTTTCTCTTTATAATCACATTCGGATTTCCACATTTAGTACAAGATCCCATATTAAAGTCATCCTTTTATAAAATAATAAAATAATTTTTTCTTTTTTGATTTATATAATATTTAACTAACTAATCGGTTTTTAAATTACATATCAGCGACAAATTCAGCCAATTGGTTCAATGTGCTCACTTCGTAAACTTGAGCTCCCGCTCCCTTATACAATGAAACGCAACTGTCAACTACATCCCATTTCTTCTTATCTTCAGGGTTTAGGATAACCACCTTTTTAGCCAGGCTTGACATTTGTGATATAAGCTCTACACTTGCAGGCACTCCATTTACCTTAGGACCTGCCCAATCCCTGCAATCAGACAATAGGATAATGTAAGACTTATTGCTTATATCTGCCTGCTTCATGAATGATTCGAATGCAGTGAACATATTGGAGGTTCCTCTAACCATCATATTACGCATACGAAGCAATCTTATTTCAGCAAATGCATTGACCATATACTTTTCTTTTAAAAATTCAGTTGTTTCTATTGTTTTATTGTCAAATTCAAACATTCTTGAATCCTTGAATGTCTTTTGACATGCAAACATTAACATGAAGAACCAACTGCTGATCCATTCACATGAACCGCTGACATCATTCAGGAACAAATGCTGCTTTCTATGAGGTTTCTTTTTTACATGAACAAGATCAATCGGCACACCACCATACTTCATGTTTTGCCTCATTGTCCTTCTCATGTCAATCTTATTTGAACGAGCCAACCTCTTTCTTCTTGATTGCTTGTTAGCGATTTTTCTTCCAAGCTCCACACATAACTCAAATACCCTTTCATCGTATTTGTTAAGCTTGGACAAATCACTATTGAGAATATCGTTATCCCTTGCAAGGTCCTTGTCCCTATCTTCAAGAATAGGTCTTCCTGCAAAGTATTCCATAGCCTGTTCTGCACCCATCTGGATTTGCTTTCCACCTTTTCCTTTCTGCATGGTGATTTTCCATTCATGCTGTGAAAGCTTTCCCTTCATGGTATTTGGCTTATAAGCTCTATTAAGGTCATTATCTAATTTCTTTGGAACTTTCTTAGCGAAGAACCCATCAAATGACTCATTGAATTTAGGAATGTCATACTTGCTTTTGACATAAATGGACCTGAATGCATCCTTTAAAATGTCTACATTATCCTCTCCCAATATTGCATATGCATCTATTGCAGACTGAGTAGACCTGACGCTCACAGGCATTCCCTTTTTTCTCAAATCATTTGATAATCTTACGATTTTCTCTTCCATAATAAAACCTTAAATAACTTATAGAGTGCAGAAATTGAAATCTGATTGTTTATAAATAAATTTCTAAAGAGTTAGAGACTAAACTAATCGTTCATATACTCGTTTCTAAAGATTTCTTTAATTACTTTAGCTTTGTCCGGTTCTGTCTTGATAGCTACACCAACACTGTCCTCAAGTGCAGCATCAACATTCTTATAATCCTTATCCAAGTGCATTACAGAGCTTACCCAATCAATTGAAGCCCTTACAGATGGTTTCTTATTTAAGTTGAATGTTCTGATTCTATGAACCATATTAACAACCTTCTTAACCAATCCATCCTCTGCAGTTGGCACTCTAGCTTTAACAATAGCAATTTCACGTTCAACTGTAGGATATGAAATGTATAAGAAAAGACATCTGTCCTTTGTCTCTTCAAGCAAGTTCCTTTGTGCATTTGAAGTGAGCATAACCATCAAATCATTTTGAAGGTCAAAAGTGCCTAAATCATTTACAGTAATCTGCTTTTCACCTAATGCTTGAAGTAAGAAACTTTCCACTTCTTCATCTGCCTTATCGATTTCGTCAATGAGAAGAAGTGATGGCTTGTCATTCATAAATGAGGTTAAAAGTGGTCTTCTGATAAAGAAATCATCTTCAAATATTGATTCCTCACCTTTTTGGCTACCTTTGAATGCTTCCAAATGGAGCAATTGCTTTTGATAGTTCCATTCTCCTACAATCTGTTCAAAGGTAATTCCCTCATAACATTGAATCCTAAAGAATTCCCTTCCTAAACATTCAGAAACAGCTTTTGCAAGCTCGGTCTTACCTACACCAGGAGGACCTTCAATCAAGATAGGCTTGTTTAAAGATAAGGATAAGAATACTGAAGTGCTGATTTCATTATTGGAAATATAACCAGTACTTTCTAACTTCTTTCCTATTTCTTCTATGGTTAATTCTTCATCTGTCATTTAAAAACCTTTTTTTAGTTAATTAAAAAATAAAATAAATATAAAATTAATTTTTTTAAAATAATTTTTATATTGAATTTTATATACTATAATATATAGTAAATAAATATTTGTTTAATATATATAAATAATTTATTGTTTTATATAATTAAAACTAATAAACTAATTTAATGAAATCATTTAATAAAATTCATTCAGTGATAAAATGAAAATGAGAAAGATAGTTGCATGGTTCTTTGTTTTAATTCTCCTATTTGGAGGAGTTTGCATCTGTACAATGTACATATAAACTTAAAATATTACCATATTAAAATATTAACTTATCAAAATAAATCAATTATATATAACATGTGTTATAAATAATATCATATCTATCTGATTTTATAAGGAAAATAAAATATGAATACCAATCCCAAAATACTCTTATACATTTTAATGATTTCAACACTTGGAATAAACACTCCCCTAAGCATTGTTGGAATCATTTCACAAATAGCAGAGTATTTCAATACATCAATAGCTATATCCGGACTTTATGTAAGTTCATTCACATTTACAATAGCTATCTGTGGATTGTTCATACCTGTCTTATTTTCAAAATATGAAAGAAAAAGAACGTTCATAAGCATTTTAAGCGTGTTTGCAATTTCAAATATCGTGATCATATTCACAAAAAGCATTTACATTGCATCTTTTTTTAGGATATTGTCTGCAGTATTCTACCCTGCATTCATTTCAATAGCTCTCACTGTATGTGAAGAGATAGCTCCAAAGGGAGAAGAGCAGGATTACATTACAAGGATATTGCTTGGAATATCAATTGGAAGCATTATAGGATTGCCTATAACAACTGGCCTCGGCACAATATTTGGCTATCAGATAGCCATGACTTGGATCTTTCTAATAAATTTCATTACATTGATTCTTATAATCATATTCTTCCCAAGAATTGAGGGAAAATCCAAATCATATGAAATGCCGTTTTCAAGCTTAAAGTCAAAGGAATTCATTATTGCAACCATTGGAATAATAATGATGCCTATAGGTGCAAGCATAGTCTACAATTACCAACCATTATTTTTACAGGTGGTAAGCCATGTTTATACCTATAAGTTAAGCATATTCCTATTTATCTATGGATTGTTTTCAATTTTCGGCACTTGGCTTGGAGGAAAACTAATAGCTAAAAAGGATAAGGCAACACTTATCATTTTCCAATTGGTATGTGGAGGAGTATTTGTGCTTCTTTACCTATTTGCAAACTATTTGATTCCAGTTATTGTACTGATTTTAATATTCGGTGTGCTTGATGGAATGGGATACAATCTTATCCAGTACATTGAGGCATCTGTTGTTCCAGATAGCCCCGAGCTTGCAAATGGATTATTCTTAAGCATCTTGAATGGGGGAATAGCATTAGGAATAGCTATAGGCGGATTTTTAGTGGATGGCTTTGGAATAATGTCAATCTTCATTTTTGGAGCATTATTCCTTCTCCTTGCATTAATCATGATGGTTTATGTTATCAAGATTATGAAAATCCCTTTAAAATATTCTAGACAATAGAATAAAAATAGATAAATGGAATTAATAGATTAGTAAGAAAAAAAGTAGATTGCAAATAGTTAAAACGCTTAAAAAAAAAGAGGAAAAAATTCCCCTAATAAGATTCTTGAATTAGATCATTAATTGTTTTCGAAACTATCAATTTTATCAAATGAGCTACCTAAAGTTAAGAAAAGAATTCCTCTAACTATTAAACATACACCAATTAAAATTACAATGAATAATGGATTGTTAATTGATAAAATACCCATTATGAAGAAAATGATACCGAAAATCAATATCAATGCGGAAGCCCATTTTGAAGTTCCTTC
This sequence comes from Methanobrevibacter ruminantium, assembly GCA_004553595.1. Taxonomy (GTDB): domain Archaea; phylum Methanobacteriota; class Methanobacteria; order Methanobacteriales; family Methanobacteriaceae; genus Methanobrevibacter; species Methanobrevibacter ruminantium_A. Next base: position 13,166 of record SFKZ01000002.1, read on the forward strand.
ACAGTTAATGATTCCAAGAATACCAATGATAATCAATATTATAGCAATTAAATAAAATGTGTATGAGGTAAGGAAAGCTAATGGAGCTAAATCAACAAAGAACAAGAATCCTAATAAGATCAATAAGAATCCCATTATCAATTCAAGAATTGATTTGCCAGTTGACAAACTCCATAATGTGAATGCATTAAACATTACTACTAAACCAAAGGATATTAAAGTTACACCCGCCATTATAGACACTACCCCAGCACTAACCAATGGGTAAGCTATAAATATCACCCCTAAAATAATTAATAAAATTCCAAGTATTTTTGTATAATTCATTAAATCGCCAATTTAAATATTTATATGAAATATTTATATTTTTTTAAAAAATACCTCTAAAATACCCTTAAATTGAAAAATAAGTATAAAGAATCAGTGAAAAATTTTTTACATGAAATTGTTAATAAATTTCATGAAAAAAATGACAAAACCAATTAATTTAAGAAAAACTAATTTTGCTTGATGAACTCTTCAGGATCCTTAAATAAGTCAAAGTCTTGAACATACTCTTTTCCAGTGAGCATTGCAATCTCTGCCTTTTCCAATTCCTTACCAAGATAGGCTGCATGATCCAATCTGGTTACAAGACCTTTTTCAATGATTTCTTCATAGATTTCACTGGCTCTTTTTCCTTCAAAGCTTATAGTTGGCTTTGTTTTCTTAAAGTGAGTTGCTACAATATATGAATCCTTGACGGATATTGCATGTTCAACCCTTATCTTAAAGCTTCCAGCCTTATCCCTTACGAACTTGATAGGAGCATCCTGCTTGACTACAGGGACATTGTCATCCTGCTTCAAGCAAAACCTTTTCTTCTTGTCCTTGAACACAAGAAGGTCAACACCTAAATCCTTAGGAATGGATTGTCTGTTTTTAGCCAAGAACATCATTTTAGATGCAATTGCCAATTCCCTTACACTTCCATGAGTCTTACCGCTTTCCTCTGGAGTGAAAAGTATGCTTGCACCAAGCTCCATTGCAATACCAGCAAGAACTGCATTTGCACCTACAGAATCGGTATCCATAAGCTCAATCACATTTCCTATACCAAAGAACATTGGCTTCTTGTCAACTTCATGATAATCATGGAATGCAATGATTGAATCAACAATGCTTGCACTGTTAACAGGGTCTAAAATCAAGTCACAAACAACTTCAAGACCATCACAAGATTCAACAAGCTTTTGCATAGATGCCACCCTATCTTCAGGAGTGTGAGGCACATAACCTTCACTGAAATTAGTTGGCAATAAAACTGCAGGAACATTCTTTTCCTTTAATAAAGGTAAGACTTCCTCATAATTACCATTGTCTAAACTTAAAACCATATCAATACCATGGTTTACAGCTGCTTCAATCTCCTTTGGATTCAATGTGTCAATACTTAATGGCCTATCACCTACGATTGGTCTTAATGTATCAATCAAATCAGGTATCTCATCAGACCTGTCTTCACCTGCAATCATACCAATGTCTATCATGTCAGAGCCAGAAGCAACAAAGAATTCTGCCTTTTTAATCAAGTCTTCCTTTGATAATATAGGAGCACTTGCAATCTCAGACAAGACTCTCATTGGGAAATCCTCACCAACAGGAAGGTTCCTAACAAGAATGTTGTTTTCCTTCTTGAGCAATTCATCTCTTTTTTCAATGTCATTTTCAAAGTCTTCAATGAATTTCAATGCTTGCTTCTTTTTCTCTTCTATAATTAGTTTGTCTGCAGGAGTTGACTGTGATAACTCTAAATCGTCTACTAAATCTAAAACCATAGCCAAGTCTGCTGCATCTGTGGATGCCTTGTAACAAGGAATTCCAAATTCCTCTGCAATGAGGAATGTATCTTTTCTTATTAAACCTGGAACTAGTATCAAATCAATATCATCTAATCTATCTTCAAAATGCTCATGGATTTCTTTGATTATTTGAGTGGGAGTCAAGAAAGCAGCCACTTGTGTCTCTGCTATATGCACCACTGTTTCCTTTTTTGACTTTTCAGCCATTTGACTTACCAATGGATAAGCCAAGTGTCCAGTTATAATAAGTATCATAAAATTCCCCATTTTTAAAATTATTCAAAAATAAACATGAATGAAATATTTCATAAAATTCAATTATCCTCTAAACGAGCTGTTGCATGCCTGTCTGCCCAACATTGAATCACTACACCAACTGGAAGCCCTGCAGTGTGAGTATCCATCTTCAAGATCTTTACATCAAGTGCAGTTGTTCTTCCTCCAAGACCCATTGGTCCTTTACCATCCTTGTTGATTCTTTCAAGGCATTCAAGTTCCATTTCAGCAATTGTTGGGTCTGGATTACGTTCTCCCACTTTTCCAAGAAGTGCTTTTTTACCTAATTTCAATGCCATATCAGAACTTCCGCCGATTCCAACACCTACAACAATAGGAGGGCATGGCTTTCCACCTGCCTTAAGGGCAGTTTGAACAACAAAGTCCTTCACTCCTTCGATTCCTTCTGCAGGAAGTGCCATCTTAAGTGCATTGTTGTTTTCAGATCCAAATCCTTTTGGCATGATGGTGAATTCTACATAATCTTCATCAATTAATTCAATGTCTACAATAGGCACTTTGTCTCCCACATTACCGGAGTTCTTTCTTGTAATTGGATCAACCACATTTGGCCTAAGTGGAACTTCTGCAGTTGCTTTTGCAACTCCTTTCTTGATTCCTTCATAAAGATTTTCAACATGAACTTTACCAAGCTTTACAAAAATTATAGGGAGACCTGTATCTTGGCACATTGGAATTGACTTTTCTTCTGCAAGTTCAATATTCTTTAAGATAGCTTCAATATTTAACTTACCTAAGTCACTATCCTCACGTTTAAGAGCATCTTCAAGTGCACATTTGACATCGTCTCCAAGAACGATAGCAGCCTGTTTGTATAATTGATAAATAGTATCTTCAATTTGTTTTTCTGTTATCATAAAATCACATAAAACTTAACTATAAAAATATTTAATTTATTTCTTTAAATAATTTTTTAATATTCTTCTTGTTCTTCCTGTATTTTTTCTTGAATTAAATCACATATTTCAGAAAGGTAACTTAAATTGCAATAATATACAACATCCGGACTTGGATCCCTAAAAAATTCTTCTTCAGGAATTTTTCCTTTTTCATATTTTCGTATTTCTCTTATTATCCTATCCCTTTCTTTGATAATTTCTGTTAAATTTGCATGCCTTAAAGATTCTTTTAAGGATTCTGGATCTATCATATAATCACATAAGTTTCTTTATTATGTTATCTCAGTTTCTTTCAAATTTTAAGACGTGAAAACACAATACTATAATTATAGTCTATGTAAAATATTTAATAAATCTTTATATAAAAAATAGAATTTTAAAAAATAATATATGAAAATAGTTTAAAATAAATAAAAAAAGAGAATTTTTAAAGAATAAATCTTTAAAAATTACTTGAGTAAAGTTTGAATTTTCTTAAATCCTTCGGATATTTTATCCTGTTTATCATGAATTATCTTTTCTGTATCATTTGTGAGTGCATGAGTTGGACAAGCTTCAACACATTGTTGAGTGTCATAGCCTTCACAGAGATCACATTTGGTCGCTTGACCTATCTCATTAATGGTGATGGCTCCAATGGGACATACACTGTGACATAATCCACAACCAATACATTTATCTTGCTTTATAGTGATTGCTCCACCTAAAGCTACAATAGCTCCTTTTGGACATACAGCAAGACAAGGTGCTTTTTCAGGACTGCAATGCATACAGAATAAAGGGACACCATCATGAACACGAATTGCATTGTTAGGACAATTACGTTCACAAAGTCCACAATCTACACAAAGTTCTGGGTTAACTTTTAATTCATCCATTTCAACACCTCTATTCTCCATCTAATGGTTTTCTAGCTCTTGTATCAGTTGTAATAACACTGAGAAGACCTTTCTTCTTAGCCGGTTTATCCAAGCCATAGATTTTTTCAATGTGTTCTCTTTGTTTCCTTTTGATGACATTTGCAATGTCATGAACAGCGATTGCTCTTTTGGAACAAGCTTTAACACATGCAGGACCTTCTTCTCTGTCTGCACAATGATTGCACTTATGAGCATTGCCATACTCAATGGAAATTGCACCGAACGGACAAGCCATTGCACAGAAACCACAAGCAATACATTTAGTTACATCTACTCCTAAATTGCTCATTGCACCAGTTGGACAAATGATCTCACACGGAGCATCCTCACATTGTTGACAACGAATAGGGAAATAGGAACCGTCTAATTCATGAATAGTGATTCTAGGAACTCCATAGACTCCTTCACATGCTTTTTCGCAATCCTGGCATCCATCACATAATTCATTATCTACTATTAATTTCTCCAATAGAGACCCTCCTTAGATACCTAATTCTTCACATTGATTGTCAACGAATTCTTGGATTTCATTAATTTGTTCTTCTTTAAGATGTCTGAATCTTTTTTGAGCAGATAAGTATTCCACTACAGGTTTTCTTTCTTGAGGTCTGTAAGTTACTCTGAATTCACCGTTTTCAATTTCAAATAATCCCCATGCACCGGTTTCAACAGCAAGTCTACCTAATTGAATGGTCTGTTCAGGTTTGAATCCCCAACCGGTAGTACATGGTTGATGTAAGTGAATGTAAGCAGGACCTTTGGTTTCAGCTGCCTTTTTAACCTTTTTCATAAAGTCTTCAGGATATGAAATTGATGCTGTAGCCACATATGGAATTCCATGAGCTGCCATAATGAAAGCCATGTTTTTCTTAGGCTTGTCTTCACCAAAGCTTAAATTACCTGCTGGTGAAGTAGTGGTTGAAGCACCATAAGGGGTAGCTCCACTTCTTTGAATACCAGTGTTCATGTAAGCTTCGTTATCGTAACAGATATAGGTTATGTCGTGACCTCTTTCCATTGCACCGGATAATGATTGGATACCGATATCAGCAGTACCACCGTCACCACCGAAAGCAACAACATTAACATCTTCTTTACCTTGAGCTTTTAATGCTCTTTCTACACCGGAAGCCACTGCACCTGCGTTTTCAAAAGCAACATGAATCCATGGGACTTCCCATGAGGTTTCAGGATAAGGGGATGTCATAACATCCAAACAACCAGTTGCACAGGCAACTACAGTGTTTCTGCCTAATGCCTTAAGAGCAAGCCTTACAGCAATAGCTGCTCCGCAACCAGCACAACCTCTGTGACCTGGTGCTAATAATTCTTCTTCAGGAAATTCCATATTATTCATCCTCCTTTAAGCCTAACCAAGTAACTTCTTTTACTGGATTTTTAGTTAATTCTACAGCTTCTTCAATGTATTCAGGAACTACGTCTCTTCCACCTAATCCTAAAATGAAACCATAGGTTTCCTTGTGACATTTAGTTTTCAAGTCTGCGAAGAGAGCTCCACCAATACCGAATGAAAAGTTTTTATCAAGTACAGCTAATTTATCAGCGTTTTTGGTAATTTCATCAATTTCCTCGAATGGGAATGGTCTGTAGGATCTGATTTTCAAGAGCCCTACTTTTTCGCCTTTTTCTCTTAAGTTGTCAACTACATATCTTACTGTACTTGCCATTGAACCCATACAGACTAAAATAATTTCTGCATCTTCACATAAGTAACTTTCAGTCAATCCATATTCTCTTCCGAATTTTTCACCGAATTCTGCACCTACTTCCTTGATTACTTCCATGGACTTATCCATAGCAACTTGCATGTCATGTCTTGCTTCAGTGTAGTAATTAGGGTCTGCAAAGTTACCTAAGGACATTGGCCTTTCAGGGTCAAGGTAAGCGAATTTAGGCACATATGGTTTAAGGAAAGTGTCTACTTCCTCTTGTTCCAATAAGTCTACAGGTTCAACTGTGTGAGTTAAGATAAATCCGTCTAAACATACCATTACAGGTAACATAACTTCTTCATGCTCTGCAATTCTATATGCTTGAAGAATAGTGTCAAATCCTTCTTGAGCATTTTCTACATAAAGTTGAATCCATCCTGCATCTCTTTGTGCGATGGAATCTTGTTGATCGTTCCAAATGTTTAATGGAGCAGAAATTGCCCTGTTTGCATCTGCCATTACTATTGGAGCTCTCATACCTGCAGCTGCAAATAATATTTCATGCATTAACATTAAACCTTGAGATGAAGTAGCAGTAAATACTCTCACTCCTGCTTCGGAAGCTCCTAAAGTAGCACTAATTGCACTGTGTTCTGATTCTACTCTAATGTACTCTGCATCTAAATCCCCATCTGCAACGAATTGTGCGAGGTATTCAGATATGGTAGTTTGAGGAGTAATAGGGTAAACAGGAACAACTTGTGGTTTTGCTAACTTTACAGCTTCTGCAACTGCTCTATTTGTTGTCATAATTTCTTTTGCCATAAAATTTTCTCCACTCTTATTTTTTCTCTTTAATAGCTTAGCTATTCTATTTCCATCTTAATAGCTTGAACTGGGCATTCTACTTTACAAATACCGCAACCTTTACAATAATCATAATCTATATCATGGTCTTTGTTTACACATCCTTCTGGACAGAACATGATACAGTTATCACAATCCACACAAGCTTCTTTATCAAGGATTGGTTTAAAAGTTCTCCAACTCCCTGTTTTGTTTTTACGTGTACTTCCAGGTTCACTAATTGCACATCCAATAGAAACCATTTAATCACCTTTCATAAATTAATAAATTTTAAATACAGCCACCTAAGCCATATCGTAAGCTTTTTGAGCTGCTACTGCGTTTTTCTCTCCAATTGGACCTGGGAAAGTTTCCTTAATTACTTCAATAAGTGATTCAATACTTACTTCACCGGTCTTTTTAGCAAAGTATCCTAAAATAATGGTGTTTACAATGTTTACACCTAAAATTTCAAGTGCAATGCCTGTTGCATCCACATCAAATACTTTGTAGTTTTCAGATTCGACCTTTTCATGAGTATTTATAATAACTTCACCATCTTCTTTCAGTCCAGAATAAACATCAACAACACTTAAAAGACCATCGTCAAGAACTATCACATGATCAGGGTTGTAAACCTGATATCTTAAATTGATAGGTTCGCTATCGATTCTGGTAAATGCCATAACCGGAGCCCCTCTTCTTTCTACACCGAAGAATGGGAACGCTTGAGAGTATTTACCATCTTTAAATGCTGCTTTAGCTAAAATTTCTGCTGCAGTTACAGCACCTTGTCCTCCACGTCCGTGGAAGCGAATTTCAATCATTGATATTTCCTCCATTCTTTCATATACGATAATTAGTAAACATTGTATATACTATAACTTTTAATAAACATTGTATATAAATATGTTGATTTATCATGATAAATTATTACAAATTATTATGAATTCGGCAAAATTTTCTCATAAATATTAGATGTGATGAAAAATAGTGCATCGGAATTTGAAAAAATTGATAAAATTATTGATAAAGATAAATAAAGTTAATAATAATATAAAAATTTATATTATAAGAAAATAATAAAGAAACTAGTAAAATATTGAAAAATAATTTTTATGGAAATTTCATTAAATATCATGGAAAATTATTGAATTTTTTATGAGGAATTTTATAAATACCATTACAAATAATGATAAATTATTGAAAAATACCATGATAAAAATGATAGATTGGGAATGGTAAATTTATGAAAAAAATCTTTACAATAGAAACATAATTCTGGAGCAAAAATAATGAGATTCTGTCCGGATTGCGGTAAGATACTGATACCAAAAAACAATAAGCTGGAATGTGATTGCGGATATGTTGAAGAGATATCCGATGAAGACATCAAGGAAGAGTATCAGTTCGAAGGAGAGCGAAAGAAAGAGGTTGGAGTCATTGTAACTGACAATAACAATGTAGCTCTTCCTACAAAAGAGATTACCTGCTATAAATGCGGAGGAACAAAGGGATACTGGTGGACAGTCCAAACAAGATCTGCTGATGAGGCTCCAACATATTTCATCAGATGTGCAAAATGCGGTAACACCTGGAGAAGGTCCAATTAAAATTAATGTGTTTTTAATTAATAAAAATTTAAAAAAATAATAGTTTAATAAATAACAAAAATTTAAAAAAAAAGATAGTAGATAGGGAAAAGATAGATTCCCTTTCATTTAAATTAAAAAAATTACTCATTCTTATTTATTCAGATTCATCAAGAATATATAAATCCTGATAATCGTCCTCTTCAGCATCATATTCTGTTTTTACTCTTTTTAAGATTCTTTTTTTAATAGGATTATTAGGATTCTCAGGATTATTTACCAAAATGACTTCCTCTTCATACATTGGAAGCGGTTCCGGATTTCTATTGGAATCATGATTTGAATTATTAGCTTTATGAGTAGGCCTATTGTAATGAGTGGATTGATTATGATTGAAATCTCTATCATCATTAGCGTTTCTGCCAAATGAAGTGTCCACTTTTCTTGCATGAGGCTTTCTTGGACTATGCTTATTGATGAATTCATTTGACTTGAAATATTCCTTATCTGAACTTATTAGTATATTGATTATCACAAGTGCCAATAAAACAATTACAACCAATGCAAACAATGAATCAAATGGAGCAAACACAGCATAGAATATTTTGGAAGTGATGCTTGAAATGTCCATAAGACCTCTTAAAAGCAACAATACTCCTACAATCAAAACAACAGTACCGTTACGTTTGCCAATATTGTTTGAATTGAAATAGGGATAAGCTCCTAAAATGATTAAACCGATTCCCATCAATCTGAATAAGTTATTTGCTACAGCAGATTCAAGGAAGTCAAATATCATGTCAAATCTGTAATGCAATGCTGACAAGAAGAAAATCAATTCAATGATTCCTATTACAACCAATGGGAATATGTAAACAATCTCATTAGCCAATTTAGGTTTTCTCAAAGCCCCCTCCTCAATCTTCTCTTCAGAGTATCCTGAAAGCAATTGATAAAGGAATGAACTCAATACAGATCCAATGATTGTACCGGAAACTCCTAAAACTGAAGTAAATAATGCTACAGTTCCAGAAATGAATGCCGCCATCATAACGTTAAAATGCTTAACCAAAAGTATCACCCATATTTTTAATTTCTAAGTTTCATAATTTAATAAAAATCATAATAACTGCAAATAAAATTTACATTTCATCATATTTAAAATTGATTGATAATGAATTCAAACTATCATGACTTAATAAATTCACAACAATAAATTCCAACGATGAATTCACAGCAAATGAAAATAAGAAAAAATAATCTTGTGATTATAAAAAACTTACAATTAGTATTTAAGGTATGATACCTTAGAGTATGATACCTTAAATAGACTAATTTAAAAAAAAAACAACTTTCGTTGAAAAAAAAATAAAAAAACTAATTAATCCTTTTTGAATTAATTAGAAAAAAGAGCCTTAGGGGGGATTCGAACCCCCGACTTCTACCTTACCAAGGTAGCGCTCTACCGGCTGAGCCACTAAGGCCGTAAAAATCGGAAAAATCTATAAAAAAGTGCAAGGGAAGGGATTCGAACCCTCGTAGGTCTACACCAAAGGATCTTAAGTCCTTCCCCTTTGGCCGCTCGGGAACCCTTGCATAATAATACAACAATATTATTTTAAACTTTATTCTATATAAATGTTATGGATATAAAAAATTTTTATTGAAAAATCCCAGATAAAAGCTTAAATTAAGGGACTTAGGCAGAAAATCATTAAGAAATAATCAAAAATTTACAAAGTTATATAAAGAAAAATGATTATATTTTAAAATAGTATTAAATAAAACTTTATTAAAATAATTTTTATTAAAGTAATTTTTATTAAAGTATTATTTTATAAAGCAATTATTTATTAAATTAATTTTATTAGATTTAAATTATTATAAGAATCAAAATTAGATTTTAATAATTTACAAAATTCACAAAAAATATTTTATGAGGCGATATATTGATAGTTATTGATTTAGATGAATGTGGAGTTTGTGAAAAATGCATATCCGTTTGTCCAAAAGACTTGATTGAGAAAAGAGGATACACAATGATCATTAAGGACGGCTGTGATGACTGTGGAATATGCATGGACATGTGTCCTTTAGGTGCTATTTACGAAGAATAGCTAAAAAATCAATACATTAATAATGAAAGCATGGATAGAATGAATACTTAAAATTTTTTAAGGTAATTAATATGAAAAAACCAGGTTTTTTAAATAAGATTACAATTATTGACATCTTAATAATTATCTGCATAATCGGTGCAGCGGGATTTGCCATTTACCATATGGCGGATGATGACTCCTTAAATGCCTCCGCCACTTCTTTTGACTATTCCACCAATTCAAAAATACTTGAAACCTATTTGGATTACTATAAAAACGGCAATGTTGTTACAAGCACAATTGTTGGAACCGATGCAAGAACCAGAGAAAAGGTTGAACTAAATGGAAAAGTCCTATGGTTAGGGGAAAGTGAAAATCAAAAAATAAACGTTCTCCTTGATAATAATGGCAAACCATTGCTTGCTGGATTCTACAAGGATGTGCCAAATGCAGACTTGTTCATTGATTCAATTAGCTTAGAGTCAAACGGAGATACCTACAAGAATGTCAAGGACATTTCTGTCGCTCCAAAAGAAATCGGCAATATCAATGATTTAATCAGTGAAATGCCTAATGGAAGCCATTGTGAAATCAGTACAAGCATTGCTATAGACAATCTTGATGGCGTAAAATATCAAAAATTGCTAAATGCATTATATGATAATAAAAAGCCTTGCATTGTCATGAATGCTGAAACCAATGTTCTTGAAATCAATAGAGCAAATAAAACTGATTTGAAGACCGCTAGTGAAATATTAGGCGATTTCAATGGTCAGACTAGCCAAATTAAAATCAGAACTTATAATTAAAATTAAGTAATACAAAAATAGAACAATAAGGATAATAAAGTGAAAATATGAGTTTAATATATTCTATAACTAGCAAGATAACTAGAACTATAGAAGATATGATTAGCAAATCCTTCTTATTTACACTTATTTTCAAAATCTTAGGATTTATTGAAAATGAATGGGTCAATAGCTATTTCAAGAGCTTGTATCCTAGTGAAAACTTTTTATCCATTTTCAAAAAAAGCAAAATTCTTAAGGAGGAAATATTTTCACCACTTGTTGTTTTAGTTACATTTACACTTTTTTTACTTCTTGCAACAGAACCTGTTTCAAGGGATTTGCAATTCACCATATTGATTGCATTCATCTCATTTTTCATTGGGGCAATCATATTAACAAGATTTGTTTTAAACAATAGTGAAAGTAATAAAATACCAGTGTTTGATACAAAAGACGTATATTCAATAGGATTTTGCCTTACATTAATTGGAATCATATTCCTTTTCATAAGCATTGCATCTGTTGGAGGATTGCCAATATTGAAATCCTCTTTAAGATACTCACTAAAACCTATATTCACAATGCCAGTGTTCCTAGTGGTACCTGGAATAGGGCTTATTGCATCACACAGATTGAACCAATACAAAAGCGGTGAAATCTCAAGAAGCCAAGTGAGATTCAGGTTCCTTATTCTAACATTAATTGGAATTATAACTGTTCTCACACTTGAATACAGAACACCGATCATTGCTATCCTTCTCATGATGATCATCATTGCTTACTATGGTGAGATCTTATCAGTTTGGGAAGTGATTTTAGGTGCATTGATAGGAGTTTTTACAATTATGGGAATTGGTTATATGAGATCATTGAATGAGCTTGCAATAAGTACAAACACCAGCATATTCTCCACCTTGGAACATAGGGCTAACTTCACTATGCATGTATTGAACCTATTGAATCAGATTTCAGGCAACTTTGGCATATTGCATGGGAAGATGATAGCAAGTTCAATGCCTGGAAGTGATCTTGGACCTAGGATGTTAGTCGGCAAACTAATAGCTTGGAGAACTGAAGTAACTGTAACCCCCACATTATTAGGTCAGATGATAGTTGATTTCGGTAAAATTGGAGTTGCAGTCGAGATGTGCCTTCTTGGATTCATCTTAGGAACAGGATATAAGATAATTAAAATCACTAAAGACTCATTTTATATTGCAATATACAGTTTAATATTGACTTATTCCATCTTGGGAGTTGAAACTGGAATATTGGATATACAGATCTTATTCTACTTCTTCATAATATCCTTTATCTATTTAGCAGCCATCTTAAAAGATAAAGGCATTAAAATCTATTAAAAAAACACTATTTTTAACGGATGAATTTAATTATTAAACTGTCAAATCTATTAAAAAATACTATTTTTTAAAATAAGATAAATTTAAAAAAAAATAAAAAAAGAAAAAATCATTCATAGCAAAGCTATGAACTAATCTTGGAGGTTGAGTTAAATAATTTCTTAATAATTATTTACACTTCTGGAGATTAATAATCTTGTAGTTGGACCCTGAATCTTACATTCTTGAGAGCGATTATATGCAAAAGAAAATGATGTGTGTTTTATGTAAAACTCATTAGACTAAAATTAATAATAAATTCTAAATTCAAGAGATTTGGATTGTTATGATTAAACTAATACTATGTACAATTACTTGAATTTGAGAATTATCATTAACCAAGATTATTACAGATTTTTATTCAATAACACAATAGTTTAGGTGTACCTAAACTTATTGTCAATTATAGATTTGTCTCCATAGTATATAAACCTTTCTAAATTTTTAGGTTTACCTAAAAAATTATTGAATAATATTGATCATACAAAAAACAAAATTTTAAAATTTTGAAAACAACTAAAAGAAACAGCTGAAAAACTAAAAATATTAAAAAAAAATAAAATAAGAGGCAGTACATAGCATACCTGAGATCAAGAATACCATGTACTTGTTTGGAGATTGCTAAATAACAATTAAGTTATTTCAAAATGGTTCTTAAAATCATAAAAAGTTCTTATTAATTCCCAGAATTTCATTTGGATAGAGAGCGATTTTAACAGAAGAAAATGATGTGTTGAAATTCTTTTTAAGCCAATAATAATCTAAAGAAAGGGAGGAAGATAATTATATGTAATTTAGAAAACTTTAGATTATTATTGGTCGAACTAATAAACAACAAAATTTAAGATTTTTCAAGAAACAATAAAATTTAGGTGTGCCTAAACTTATTGTTAATTATAAGTTGTTCTTTATAATATATAAATGTTTCTAAATTTTTAGGCATACCTAAATATTTACGATAATAAAAAATCTGATGAAAAAATTGAAAAAAAGAAAAATGAATTAAAAGTTATAATGATAAGGAAACACCTAAATAAGCCAAATTATTGGAATAAAACACTACAAGCAATTGCAAAACAATTATAATGCCAATGATTATAGCCAAATAAATATATTCAGATCTTCCAAGGATTGTCTTTGCATGATATAAATTGGAATTGTCTGAAAAGCATCTGCTCGCCATACTTAAATAAATGGCCTCTCCCTTTTCATAGGCCTTCAGAAACATCATTGCTATGCTATATCCAACTTGCTTAACTCTCCATTTATAAGAGATATTATCATTGAATGGATCAAAGTTTCTTGAGGTCATTGATTGCCTAATGTCCCTTAATTCATCTACAAAGATAAACAGGAACCTTACCATAATAGTTAGAATCATTGCAAGATCCCTTGGCATTCCAAGCTTTCTGAATGATTGCACCACTTCCTGCATAGGAGAGGTAGATGAAAGGATAACAATAGCTGTTAAACAAACAATCAATCTTGCAAATAAAAGAACTGTCCAATTTAAACCGGTATCAGTGATAAACAACCATGAATAAGGACCCTGCCAAATGATATTGCCAGGGTGTATAAATGGTTGGAATGCTATCACAAATCCCCCAAATGGCAAAAGAAGTAGAACTCTCTTAAAGCTTTCCTTAAATGACAATTCAGCCAAATACATTACAATGAGTAAAAAGCATTCCAATACTATTGGAACTATTAGCCTATCTGAAAAAACAGTGAAAAGAATAATGAGCAAAATGGCTACAAGCTTAACCCTTCCTTCCAAATTATGGATGATTGTATCCCTAGAAGCTATAAACTCTAATGATCTGACTTGTTCTATTGCCATTTTACCTACCATCAAATTGCATTGAAATAATTAATCATATCCTAATTTTGAAAATTAAAATTAAATTTAAAACTAAAATAAAAATTAAATAATAAAATTTATAATATAACTTTCGGCTTTTAATTATAAATATTTATTCATTTAAATTGATAATTATTACTAATTTGTCAAAATAAGGCTAAAAAGTATTACTTTAGACAAATAAATGAAAAGTATTACCAATTAAGTAAAAAACAGTTAAAAAGTATTACTAATTAATAAATTAAGGAAAGTTTTATGTAAAATTAAAAAAGAAGAAATGAATAGGAAAAGAGAAAATAGGGATATGAATTTTATTATCCATATCCAAGACCCCCTTTTCTAAAATTTAAATACAAAGATATTTTAAATTATTAAACTAATCTATATGACTAGTCAGATTTTTTTAATGCATAACCTATACCTAAACCAAGAACAAGTGTAATCAGTCCACCGAATATTAAAACACCGATTTCGCCTAATTTGTCTAAAGGCTCATAGGTATAGTCCGGGAATGGTGACTCCATAACTGGAGCTTCAACATCTTCACCAACTGCTGCATCTTCAGCAGATTTTTCTAATCCGTCCGGATCGCCAGATGCAATGTAAGGAGACAATACTCCTAAAGCAATACAAAATATGATCCCTACAACAATTAAATATTTATCACTTTGACTTAATTCCATATTACCACCCTATTCTCTGTTCCATGCCAACAAGTCTGGTCTGAATTTTTCAAGAGCATAAAGAACGATTACAGTTAATACTCCTTCAATTATACCAATAAATGCATGGTAAAGTGCCATGGAAGCAATTCCAACAGTCAATGGGAAAGTTCCTGCAATAGCCATTTCAATTGCAGCCACTACTGCTGCAACTAAAGTTGCAAGCCATGCTGCTACAAATGCAGAAGGATATTTACCAATTAATCCTCTTAATGCTTTAAAGCTGTAAAGACCGACACATCCTCCAACAATTGCCATGTTGAATACGTTTGCACCTAAAGCAGTGATTCCTCCGTCACCGAAGAATAAAGCTTGAATAAGTAATACTGCAGTGAATACTAAAATAGCAGCTTCAGGAGCCATAAATACAATAGCTACTAATGCTCCACCAACCATGTGACCACTTGTACCAAATGGAATTGGCATGTTCATGGACATGATTGCAAAAATACCTGCAGCCAATACTGCAAGCAATGGTATACGTTTTTCATCAAGATTTGCTCTTGCCCATTTTCCAGCAAAGTACAATGCAATAATTAAGATTACATAGTAGATTGCACATTGGCCAAGAGGTATAAAACCATCAGGTATATGCATATTATTTTTCCTCCATTTTTTTAAGTTTAATCTATATCACACCATATCACTCTTTATAATCTTAAAAAAACAATTGGAGTAATACTCATTATTACCCTATGAATTTTGAGCTAATTGATTTTTTTAATAAGTATTTAAAAAGTAATACATTTTATAAAATTATTATCTTATCAGTAATACAAAAGTAATACTTTTTATAAATTTTTTAAATTTGAAAGTAATACTAAAAACAATTTTTTAGAGTTTATTTTACTAATAAAGACAATGATGTAGTTAATTTTAAATAAAAATTGATTAAACAATATAATATTTGAAATAAAACTATATAAATGTTTGTTTAGTATTACTAAACCATTAAAATCCGTTTAAATAGTAATACTTATTTTGAAGAAATTTTAAAAAAAATTATGAAAAATATCATAAAAACAGCTAATGAAAATATTGGAAAACAATAATGAGAATTTTTGAAAAAATAGTAAAATTGAACAAAAAATATTATATTTTTGCTCTTGATTTAAATGATTTTAATTTTCTTTGAAGCTTGGAAATATAATCAAATTCTTTTTCATAAGAGAGGGAATTTCCATATCCACATCTTGGACAAAAAGCTTTATTGCAACCTTTGCATTGTCCACAGCTTCCGCAAGACCCTCCTTTTTGGGGATCAAATTCAAAACCACACATTCTACATTGCATGATACCACCTCATTTTCAATAATACAATACTACAAATTTACATTATCTAATAAAACACTTTTTAAAACGATTATGACAATACCCTAGGCCAATACATTATCACAAATACACCTATTAAAGCTATACATGCACCAATTATATCGAATTGATCCGGAACAACATTATCAATTTTCCAACCCCACAAAAGAGACAATGCTATGAATACACCACCATAAGCAGCATAAGTCTTTCCAAAGCTGGCTGGTTGAAATGTTGGAACAATACCATAAAGAATCAAAATAATTGCTCCTAAAATAGCGAATTCTATTCCTTTACCTTCCCTTAACCATAACCAAATCAAATATCCTCCACCGATTTCAAAAAATCCGGCAATTATGAAGAAAATAATTGATTTCAATGTATTTATCATATACCACCTAAATTTTATAAACTTTAATTTTTAAAAACATTTCCTTTATTTCATTTAACATCTACTTTATCTCTTCAAATTAATGAAATACAATGATATTAAATCAAATAAAGAAAAAAATAAAATTAGAATTGGGTTAACCCAATCCTAATCCCAGTCCTACCATATATACTATGAAAGCAACCACATATGCAGTCACTAAGGTAACAGCAGACATGATCAATGGATATTTCCATCCGCCAGTTTCCTGTTTGATTGCCCCGAGAGCTGCGAAACAAGGAATATAGAGCAATACAAATACCATAAATACATAAGCTGTAAGCGGAGTGAATATTCCATGCATTGCTGCCGCGATTCCGGCTCCCTCCTCGGCAACTCCAAATAACGAACTGAAGGTACCTACTACAACCTCCTTAGCAACAAGACCGAATGCCAATGCTACAGCAGGTTGCCATTCTCCAAATCCTAAAGGAGCAAATACTGGTGCGATTACAGTACCGATAGTACCGATAGCACTTTCTTGAGATCCGTATTCAACTCCTGCAGGGAAGTAACTTAACATCCAGATTACAATACTTGCAACAAGAATAATGGTACCTGCCTTTTTAATGAATCCCCAAGATTTTTCAAGGGTGTGCATTAAGATACCTCTGATAGTAGGCAATTTATAGTCAGGCAATTCCATTACAAATGGAGCGGACATTTCCTTAAATGTAGTTTTCCTTAATATGAATGCAACAATGACTGCAACAATTATACCAAGCAAGTATAATGATAATATTACAAGGCTTTCATGAGCTGCGAAGAATGCTCCAACCAATAAGAGATATACTGGCATTCTAGCGGAACAGGACATGAATGGTACGATTAACATAGTGATTAATCTGTCCTTTTCGTTTTCCATGGTTCTGGTTGCCATAATACCTGGCACTCCACAACCGAATCCTAGAAGCATAGGGATAAATGCCTTACCATGCAATCCAACAAACTTATGCATTAACTTGTCCATAACAAATGCTGCTCTTGCTAAGTAACCGCAATCTTCAAGGAAACTGATAATCAAGAACAATAGGATAATTTGAGGCAAGAATACAAGTACCCCACCTACTCCTCCAATGAGCCCATCAACGAGGAAGGATGAAAGCATTGTTTCACCAAGGGAAGCGATAACGAAGTCACCAAGCATTCCAAAGAACTCATCAATCAAGTCTTGGAAAGGTGCACCGAATGTAAATACAATCTCAAACATTGCATACATTATAACTATGAAAATCGGGAATCCTAATATTCTGTTAGTAATGATTTTATCGATTTTTTCACTGATGGTTACTTTCAAATGATCAGGTTTTGTAAGGGATTCCTTTAAGAGCCCATCAATGAATGCATATCTTGCATTTGCAATAACCTCTTCACTGTCTTCACCAAAAATGCCTTGCAAGTGTTCCTTGACTTTTTTGGTTTCAGCTTGAATGTTATTCCTTTTTGAAGAACCTTCAATTTTCTCTTCTACAATCTCATCGTTTTCAAGCAATTTGATTGCAATCCAAGATGAAGGAACGTCCAATAAATTCTTGTCTTCTTCTATAACAGCCTGAAGCTCAGCAATATGTTCTTTAAGTTCATTGTTATAAACCAACCTTTCAGTAGTGTTCACTGGGTTTTGAGCTGCTTGTTCAACGGTTTTAAGTAATTCTTCCTTACCGGTATCACTATTTGCTTCAATCTCAACTACTGGAACTCCTAATAATTCAGAAAGTTTTTTCGCATCAATGGTATAACCCTTGTCTTGAGCATACTTATTCATGTTCAATGCGACAACCAAGTTAGCTCCAAGTTCCATCATTTGAACAGTGAGATACAAGTTTCTCTCAATGTTTGCTGCATCTATGATGTTTACAATCACATCAGCGTCTTCATCCACGATGAAGTCTCTTGATACGATCTCTTCCATAGAATGAGCACTTAAAGCATAGTTACCAGGTAAATCTATTACTTCAACTTCATTGCCATTATGCTTATAATGACCTTTTGCTTGTGCTACGGTTTTACCAGGCCAATTACCTACATGTTGGTTTAAACCAGTTAAAGTATTGAATAAAGTGGTTTTTCCTACATTAGGATTACCTGCTAAACCTATTTTAAGATTTGCCATATTTATACCTTTAAAAATATATTTTGATTATAATTAAAAAAAATCAACGTTAAAATATTAAATTAAAAAACCAAGTAAAACTCCATTAAAAATAAACAAAAAATGTTAATTTTTAGAGACTTATACTTCGATTTCAATGTTTTTAGCTTCCTCTTTTCTAAGACATACAGAGTATCCTTTAACTTTTACTTGAATAGGATCTCCGAGAGGTGCAACTTTTTCCACTTCTACATCTGCACCCTTAACAAAGCCCATACCAAGCAAATGTCTTTTTAATTCCAAGTCACCACCGGAACCATAAGAAGCTAAAACCCCGGTTTCTCCAGATTTGAGTTCGTTTAATTTTTTTATCATTTATACAACCTCTTAAGAAATTTTATAAAATAAATATCATGTCTGATAAATTACCGATAACCATTTAGAGATTTTTTTAATATCTTTCTCTAAAAAATAACTATCAATAAAATGTAGGAATTTAGGTATACCTAAATCCATGTTAGACGAAATCTCATTATTTTGAGGTATTTTGTAGTTTAATTAAAATTTTTAAATTTTGTTTTAAAAATGAGGATATTTTTAAAATAAAATGTATTGCTTTTTAAAAATATTTTTGGATTGTTAATTAAAATGAAAATAAAAAGATTACCCTACATAGATTAATTAGGTATACCTAAAACATAATGTTATTTTTGTTTTCATAATATATAAAGTTTAGGTTTACCTAATTAAATACATGAAATATTTGTGAAAAATGAAAAAAATTTAAAACAAGGAAATGACACCAATAAACAAAAAGCCTAGAAAAAAGAAAGAATATTAGAAAAAAAATATTAATCATATATGTTTAATATATTAATTATATAAATATAACTATTTAGGTTAACCTAAACATTTAAATAAAAATAAATTAAGACATAATAGTAGAATCCGAATAGTGAAATTTGCTATTTAGATTAAAAATTGAATTTACAATAAAAATTAAAAATGGTGATAAAATGTATAGAGATTTAAGAGACAAAGCTTTTGAACATAAGCACGCATTGATTTTTGTAGGAGGAATAGCTGCTGCAGTGGTAGGTAAAAAAATCTTGGAATCCCAAACCAGTAAAGACTATGCTGCAAAAGGTATGGCTAAAGTCTTAACTTGCAAAAGCGAACTTGAAGAATCCATTCAAGACATTAAGGACAATGCAGAAGATATCCACACTGATGCAAAAGCTGCAAAAAAAGAAGCAGTATGCGTTGATGTAACTGCTGAAGAAGAATAAATAAATTATAAAAATATTGGATAGGCAAATCTAATAAATTAGTAAATTAATAAATCAATAAATTTTATAAATTTATAAATTTATTCAATTCAGAGCCATGATTTACGATATAGTATACGATAAGGGCACTCGATTAAGAGTGCGTGCAGGTAAAGAAGCATTTACCAAAGAAGAAACTTATGGCTTAAGTGAAACCTTGCTTGAATATGACTTCATTGATGAAGTAACTATTTCCCATAGAAACGGAAGCATACTGATTTTTTACAATGATATAAGCAAAAAAGCGGAAATTCTCCACATATTGGACAAGATCTCTCAAGCAGACCTCTACGAAGGAAAGGCAACAGACAATATAAGCTTAGCTGAAATATCAAATGAATTCTTTTTCAGATTATCTAAACATGTCTTAAAAAGATATCTCTTTAAAATTATCCTGCCAATACCATTTAGGAAAGTGAGAATGTTATATCACGCTGCCAACTACCTATATCATGGATTGGATAGCTTAACCAGTTTTAGAGCTGATGTTGCACTTCTTGATGGGACTGCTATAGCTGCATCATTAATCACTCGCAACTACAAGTCTGTAGGTTCAATGATGTTCTTATTGTCTATTTCAGATATGCTGGAAGACTATACAATGCAGAAAACAAAAAGCACTTTAAAAAGCAGTTTAGCATTGAACATTGATAGCGTATGGAAAGTTGATATCGATGATGAAGGAAATGAAATCGAAAGTCAATCCCCATTGTCTCAAATCAAAAAAGGAGACAAAATAATAATTAGAACAGGTGCAATCATTCCTGTAGATGGAGTCATTGCAGATGGGGATGCCATGATCAACGAGGCATCAATGACTGGAGAATCATTGGCAGTGCATAAGAGTGAAGGAAAAGCTGTCCATGCAGGAACCGTTGTTGAGGAAGGGTCAATAGTAATCGAAGTTCGTTCCGTTAACGATGAAACCCGATTGAAAAAGATCATTGATATGATTGAAGACTCCGAGGAGTTGAAGGCAAGCATTCAAAGCAAGGCAGAAAAATTAGCTGATTCAATTGTGCCTTACAGTTTGCTTACAACAGCATTAACCTATTTGCTTACAGGAAACACTTCAAAAGCATTGGCTGTATTGATGGTGGATTTCTCATGTGCAATTAAGTTAACTACCCCGATTTCAGTCATCTCTGCAATGAAAGAGGCATCTGACAATAGGATGATGGTTAAAGGTGGAAAACACTTGGAAGCATATGCCAATGCAGATACCATAGTATTCGATAAGACAGGAACCTTGACCAATGCCCATCCAGTTCTTGAAAAGGTCATTCCTTGTGGAAAATACGAAAGGGATGAAGTATTGAGAATTGCTGCATGCATTGAAGAGCACTTCGCTCATAGTGTAGCGACAGCAATTGTGAAACAGGCTGAAGCTGAAGGATTGCATCATGAAGAGGACCATAGTGAAGTTGAATACATCGTTGCACATGGTATTTCAACTACATATGATGGCAAAAAGGCAATCATTGGAAGTAGACACTTTGTAGAGGAAGATGAAGGCATCAAGTTTACAAAGAAACAGCAAAAGATCATTGATGAGAACATTAAAGAGTATTCAGTGATTTATCTTGCAATTGGCAAGAAGCTTCAAGGAATCCTTTGCATTTCAGATCTTGTTAGGGACGAAGCTCATGATGTAATCAGCCAACTTAAGGAATTAGGCATTTCCAATGTAGTCATGTTGACTGGAGACAGTGAGAATGCTGCACATAAGATAGCTAATGATTTAGGCATTACACAATACAAGTCACAAGTTCTTCCAGAAGACAAGGCAAGCATTATCCAGGAATTGAAGGATGAAGGACATCAAGTCATTATGGTTGGAGATGGAATCAATGATTCTCCAGCATTGTCTGCTGCTGATGTGTCAGTGGCTATGAGAAACTCATCAGACATTGCAAGGGAAGTTGCAGACATTTCCTTGCTTTCAGATGACTTATATGACTTGGTAACACTTAGAAAGCTCTCAACTGGAATGCTTGATAAGATAAATGCCAATTACAGACACATTGTAATGTTCAATGAATCTTTAATTGGACTTGGATTGCTTGGAATCATTCCACCTACTACAACTTCATTGCTTCATAACTTATCCACAATGCTATTTGGATTAAGAAGCACTAAATCTGTTTTAGGCGAAGAGAATCCAGTTGTCATTGACACTCAAGTAGTAAGCAATCAAGATGCATTAATTGGTGAAGCTGCCAAATAAAATTTAAAAACATTATGTAAATTATAGATAAATTTCTATAAATTTACATTTTTTTATTATTAAAACTTTTTTTATCTGATTTAAATTTATTTCAACAACATTTTTCTTATTTTAATGGTATTTTTTAACAAATCAGATTTTAGGCTCTAATTTTTTTATTGCAAATCCTAAAAAGACAATTATCATAGGGAAAAATACAGAATATAGAACCAATATCAAATCACCAGGCACCAAATCCCCAATCACTACAGATGCTGCAAGAAGCATTGTCAAAAGAATGACTGGTGCTAAAATAGCTAAAAATGTATACATCATAACAAATGCATTCAGCTTTTCACTATACTCCTTCAATTTCATCCTGATGTCAAAGTTAACGTCATCTGCAATAATGCTTAAGGAATTGGATAAGTTTGCTCCAATCCTTAAGCTTGTTAGAATTTCATATATCGTTCTTGACAAGGCCTTTGAATCAACTCTTTTTTCAAGATTTAAAAATGCATTTTCTGTACTTTCACCATATTTGATCTCTTCAAGAACTCGTGAAAATTCCACAGAAAGAATTCCATAATCTGAACTTGCAACAGAATCCAATGAATCAAACAAACTCCTGCCTGCCCTAAGTTCAGTTGCTAATTGCCTTAAGGCATATGGAAGTTCCTTTGAAAATGAAGCATATTCATTTTGCTTTTTTATCTTAGGATAATAGAATACTGCAAGAGCAACCAGTAGAATGGAAATGAAAATAGCTAGACCTAATTCTAAAGATATGAAATAGCTGATTAATGCTACAATGAGTGTTAGAATAGAGAAGGCCATTGCAATGATTCTTAAAATGGAATTATAAAAATTTGATTCATCAATTTGAATAAAATTGTTATTTAGTAAAACTCCAATCAATTTTTCCTTAATAGTTTCTAGAAAATTATCTTCATTACGATTGGCCTTATTTCCCACATTCTCATCATTTCCATAACTTGTGCATTTCAAGCTGCTGAAAATATTTTGAGATTGATTAGATGAATTCACTCCATTTGAAGCGGATTCCTGCAAATATCTATTTTCCAGCTCTTCAAAAATGCTATCATTTTTTAAGAAGTCATTTATCTTAAAAATTCCTTCATTGGTTAAATTGATTCCATCTTTAGAATTTTTTTCATCATTTAATTCTATCTCATCATCACACTTGTTTTTATTATGAAATTTATCCAAAATGAAAACAATGAAATCAATGACTTTTATGAAAAAACTGATTAAAAGATTACTTAATTGAATAAAAAATTCATCTAAAATAACAATCACCATCATCAAAAAATAAATTAAGAATAAAGCTAAAAATGAAAAGGAAATTAACTATCAAAATATTAAAAATACGTCTAATTAAAATGAAAATTTTATAAAAACTATCAATCTAATTCAACACCCATCTTATTTAATACATATTCTGGATTGAGATAATAAGTTTCAAGAATTTTAGATATATCTTTTTGAGAAGATATGTTATTTTTTACCAAATAGTTCAAAACCAACTGTCTTCTTTTCCATTCCTCATTCAGTTTAGAGATATGAACTCCCTTGAGATTAGCCATTTCTTCTAACGTTTTGCTAACTATTGTCAGGTTTTTGAATTCATCCCTTTCACTATCCCACTCGAATAACTTGCTCAACTGAATTGTTCCCTCTTCCATACCGGTAACCTCTGCAATTTCTGTAATTCTTCTGTATGAAATTCCATCTGACCTGTAGATTCTCTTTTCCATGATAATGAAATCAATTGATGAAATCATGATTTTAGGAACATTCATTGGAGCGTTGGTAAGTCTTGTAATGGTTTCACGTGAATTGTTTGCATGCAATGTCCCAAATCCGGAATGTCCTGTATTCAATGCAGTGAATAGCGTGATTGCCTCATTTCCCCTAACTTCACCAACGATAATTCTGTCTGGCCTTTGCCTTAATGCATTTTTAACCAAATCCTCAATTGTTATCTCTCCCTGGTTTTCAATATTCACTGTTCTCGCTTCCATTCTGATGATATGATTGTGTGGAATCTGAAGCTCCAAAGTATCTTCAATTGTGATTATTCTCTCCATGGGATTGATGAATATAGAAAGTGCATTAAGAAGTGTTGTCTTACCTGAACTTGTTCCACCAGATACTATGATGTTTGCAGGTTTCACTCCCAATCCATCAACACATAGCCATAAGAATGATGCCATTTCACTATTCAATGTGTTGTATCTAATCAAGTCAACAATAGTCAATGGGTCTTTCTTGAATTTACGAATTGTTATTGTAGGTCCATTTGCAGATAATGGGGGGATTGTTGCATTAACTCTTGAGCCATTGGAAAGCCTTGCATCAAGAATCGGAGATTGTTGATCTATTCTCCTATTTGTTTCACGTGCTATTGAATCAATGATATTCGTTATCTTTTCCTCATCTTCAAAGAGGAGGTCAGTTTCCATCATCCCATATTTTCTATGATAGACAAAAACTGGCTTATTTATACCTATAACCATTATCTCCTCCAGATTATCATCTTCAATCAATGCACTTAATTCACCATATCCGATAAGTTCCTTAAGCATATTCCTTGCCAGATTTTCCTTGTAATCATAATCAAATCTATTTTGCAACCTATTTTCCAAAAAACGGATAATGTCCTTCAATATCAGTTCCTCATTAAAGGAAGACATCTTCTCTGAAATAGCTAAATCTATCAGATTTTCCCTTAGCTCTTCTAATATGAGCTTTTCCTCATCTGAAAAGTTGAATTTCAAGACATTGTATCTTGGAATCAGGTTATAATTTCCATCTTCCTTAGCATTATGGATTGAATTTGTTACCATAAAATCACCAAATCATGTTAAAAACCATTTGAAATTAGCATAGTTTAGATTAAAACAATAAAATTTTTATTCTATATGTACATCTGCATGTAAATTATTATAGCTGGCAAGATTAGAACTCCCATTAAATGTGATTTGCTCACTCCCAAGTAATGTGGAAGCAAACCCAGTGCAGTGGTTGTAATCAATGAAAGGGTCAGATATAAGATTGGCCCTTTGTAGATTATTGCAAAAGCGTACAGAATTGCAATCATCAATAAAATCACCGCTATTGAAAGCTTTCTATAATCTATTCCCTGCATGAGATTTGAAAAGCTATCCCCTAATTTCAAACAGATCATCAAAGATATTGAAACTGCAATTAAAGAAGCAAAAGTGAATATCATCAAATGTGATAAAGTGAATTCAGAAATCAGATAGGACATATATACAGCAATTCCGCTCCTTGGATTACCAATCAAATAAATAGCTATTAGCGAGAAGAGAGTGTCTGAAGTATTTAATCCACTATTAGCCAGCAAGAAATTCTTTGTATCATCACTGTCATCACTTGTTCCACATGCTCCTTGTGCTATTATGCTTCCTTGAGCCGGACCGAATCCTGGTAAAAATCCTAAAATAGCCCCAGCAGTTCCACCTGCAAAGATGCTTTTGATTGCATCCATATCAATTTCCAAATCATAAAATCTATTTTGATGAGGAATTGAAGAGCTATCATTCAAGCTAAATAAAATAGTACTGATCCCAAATAAGCAAGTGGATGTTTTCTGGCTTGGTTATGTTTTTTTAATATTTAAAAAAGAGTGATTATTATTTTGTAAAAACTAGTATATAAAATTAGAAACCTAAACAATCCTAAAGGTTACGAACAGTATAATTTTTTAATAAAAAAAAGGAGGAAATCCTTAACCAATTGACTCCCTCCTAATCCCAAAACTGCTTTGATACAAAGTTGTTGAATTAAAATATAAGGTGATTTTTAAAGGCAGGAAAGGCAAATCAATAATCAATTAAATAATAAACTAATACAAAATTATCAAAGAAGAGTAAACAAAAATGAAATATAAAAAAACCAAACCATACATCAAAGATTTAAATAAAATAAAATTTGCCTCTCCTATGTATTATTTATGGCTTTAATCCCTTATTAAACTACCGATTTGTAATACAAGCAATGTAATACAATTATTTAAAAAAAAATAAGAGACCATAAAACAATCAAGTCTTATGGCCTCTCAAAAACTAACTTTTCCACAAAAATAGGGTTCTAGGTCCTTTAACATCCATCGCCAGAATCCTCTTCTGGGTCATCTGGAGTTGTAGTGTACTCATCATTCAAAACAATGCCACCATCCATAGGAGCGCCAAGGACAGTGGTCGCTTTCTGAACAGCTAACTCTTCAGCACGTTCAACACGTTTCTCTTCACTGTACTGGTTCACTATAGCAGCAGCTATAACAATTATCACTGCTGCATAAGGAGCAAACTCACTAGGCAAGTAAGCAGCTAAAGCTTCAGGACTCATAGCTGCAACATAAGTCAATACTGCTAAAATTATTGTGACAAGCACAGTCACTATCCTACTAGGTACTTTCAAACTTTCCATTTAAATAAACCTCCATATTTTATTGTACATATTCATCAATCAGTTCATTCTCATCAGGAAGATCTAACTCATGTCTTCTTTCATTGATGAAAACTTGTAACTTTATAGTGATTGAATTGTCTCTCATTATCTTAAAAATTAAATTGTTAATCTTTTGTAGCAAATCCAAATAATCCAACATGACATATCACTTATCCTTTTGTTATTATGCAAATTGAAGGTTGGCCTCCAGAGGTATTGGCTAGGTAACTGGCTTCAACCTTGAAGCTTCTGTCCTGTATATGGCCTTTATATCCTCCACTTGCTTTTTTATATCCTAAACTGTTCAATACTTTTACAGTCTTTGTCTTTGTGTTTATGGATTTGATTGGTTCATAATGCCCAAACCATTTATCTTTAGGATTAAAAGGTTCTTCTCCACCATTCATATAAGCAATATGGGTTATCACGGCCTTATTTGATTGGCAGATTATTTTCCCAAGGGCTTCAAATCTTTCATCCATAGTTTTTCCAAGACTGCTGAAGTTAACCCATTTGACTGTGAGCTTGATTCCTAACTTCTTTGCGATTGCTGCTATGCAAGTGTTGATTCCACTATGACTGGTTCCTTTGGTTGTGGTTGCACTTAGCTTTGCAAGTTCGGATTCCTTGAAGATTTTACCGGTGAGTTTGTATAATGCTTCCTGTTCCCCATTGTTGGCACATCCGTAACTTGTGTCCTGTCCTCTCTCACTTTCAGGTAAATTTGGTGAGGAGGTGTAAGGATTTGAACAAGTGTTTGTTTTTTTACTGGTTGATGTAGATTTCTTAACCTCTTTCTTTACTGTTGAGGTAACCTTTGCAGTATTTGAACTAAACGATTTATTAAAATTGCAATAGTTCGGCAATTTCTTGTTTTTATCAATGAACAATACGATTTTACTGATAGCATACAAGTAGAGTTCAAATGATACCTTAACATCATGACTTGGAACTGTTATGTATCTTGGAACACGGTGATATTTCCTGCAAAACTTAAGGAAGTTATCAATCATGATCATGTAATCCTTCTTGACAACATCAGCATTGATGGTATCCTTATGTGCCTTACCAGTATTGTAGATGATGACATTTATCAAATCATATGTTGAATTCTTTAGCGTATCCTTGACCATCAGGCTAAAGAGGTATGCTATGCTGTAAGGCGAAATGGTTTCGCCAGTTGATAATGTACAGGCTTTAGGCACCTTCTTGTTTTTTTCAATATACTGTTTGATTTGTGAAGCTTCAATTTTTAATGCACTAGCTTTGTATTTCATTCTTAACCTCATGTTTTTCTTGTTTCATTTTCCGCATTTTTACACTACAGACAACAGGTATTTCATCAGTCATTTCACAACCATATTTAGCATTTCATTATGGAATGCACATTTTAGGCAACAATCTTCTATAATTACCAACTCCAATATTTTTTATCATGTATAATAAATTGTTTAATAAATTCTGTAAAGAAAGAAATGTATCCGATAGCACACGCACAGGTTACTGGTCTGCAATCAGGAAATATGAAACCTACCATAATCACAGTATGGAAGAGTTACTCCAAGAGGCCATATCCGAAGAGAAAAATAACACTCCTTTGAAGGATAGGAAAATCAAACAAAGACTAATCAATTATAGGACTTTCTTATTGAACAGTAATCTTTCACAGAATACTGTAAGAAGTTATTTCACAAAGATAAAAACCTTTTATGAACATTTTGAGATAGAGATTCCTAACTTGCCAAACGCAAAATATGCAAAGGAATATGAAACCAATTATTTAGATTTACCTTCTAAAGATCATATCCAAAAGGCTCTTGACATCAGCACATTGGACTTGCAAGCTGTGATATTGTTCATGTCTTCTTCAGGGACTGCAAAGGCCGAAACATTATCCTTGACTGTACATGATTTCATACTTGCCACTAGAGACTACCATAACAATGGCTCATTAAATGAAATACTCAATCAATTAAATAAGAAGGATAATGTTATCCCTACTTTTTATTTGAGGAGGATTAAAACTGACAAGTATTATTACACTTTTTGCAGTTCTGAAGCTAGTCAATGTATAGTCAAATACTTACTTACTAGGCAAAACTTGAAAATGTCAGATAAGTTATTTGACTTCACATACTCAACACTATTAGCAAGGTTTCAGGAAATAAACGATTACTACAATTGGGGATTCAAAGGTAAGTACCGTTTCTTCCGTAGTCATACCTTGAGGAAGTTTCATGCATCTAACATTGGATTAAGTGCAGAGTATATTGATGCTTTGCAAGGCAGAAGTAAGAATGAAATTCATTCCACTTACATTAAGACAAATCCTGAAAAGCTTAAGGAAATCTACTTATCTGTTATGGATAATGTCATGATTAACAAATCAAAACCTAAAGAGGTTACTCAGGAGTTTACTATTGTGATTAATGTTTTCCTTTCAGGAAAGGAGTATAACATCATGTAATCAGCGAATAATACAAATACACAGATTAATGTCCAAGCAATACAAATACAACACATCAGTACAAGTAGTAAATCATGTGCAAGTTTGTATAGTGTTGGGATTACTGCTACCGTAACCTCTTGCCCTTCAGGTTACTCATACTTGTTTATATCAGAAAACGGTTATCGTAGCTTAGCAAGATGTACTTCATTATCTGGTACAACTGCCACTTTTGAGGTAACCAACATCAACAATGCTACTCAAAATGTGAGTGCAAAAGGATGGTTAATTTACTACCCAAATAACTTCAACATATGAATTTATAAAGAACATATTCAGCGAATAATACATCAACACAAGTTAATGTGCAAGGATGGCGACAAATAACCAGTGGTACAGGCCAATTATGGGTGAACGATGAAACAAAAACTGCAGTATTTTACTTCTCACGTAATGGTGCAATCACTAGTGAGATATCTTATGCTAATGCTATACCATCAGGTTACAGACCATATAATCATGTTAGGATGATAGCCCACAATTCCACCAGTGCAGTTATAAAATTAGTTATAGAGGGTAATGGTACAGTTAGATTAATCTCAAGCAGTTACAGTTCAACATCATTAACTGTCGCTTGTCAAATCACATATGCTTATGATTTCCGATAGTTAACTTAGTATAATGGGGTTTTCAACGGATAGAATATGCTAGTGTATACACTATGTGTTCCACTACCATTGCTCACTATGAATACTTCCCCGTCGGTATTGAATCTGATAACGTCTTGATGTTGTCCTTGACCTGCATACCCATCGCTAGCCATCACTATTTTATTATATAATGGCTTGCATTCCATTATTGTTTCTAATTTGTAATTTGTACTTGTTGGGTAAAAAGACCCTGTCATCTTCAAGAATCCATTTTCCCCATCGGTGTATACTGTTAATCTACCATCTAAGTATGTTTGGACTTGTTTCCATCCTTTAACGTTTATCTGTGTGTTATGATTTTTCGCTGAAAAAGTAGCTAAACCCCACTCTGAACATGAGTAAGTCAAGGATATTTCACCATTGCTATCTGTTTGTGCAGTTACACTTTGAGTATCAGATATTGTACTACCATTCAACTTAGTGAATTTACCAATGTTACAAGTGACTTGTACAGATTCATTTTCAACAGGATCATCATACACATCTTTCACAGTCACAGTCACTGTAATTGTTGAATCAATATTTGGATTGTAATCGCTTGCCACTATTTTTGTTATCTTATAATTTGCTCCTAAAATATCTTCGGAAGGAGCGGTTAGTCTTAAAGACATTTTATTTCACCTCTATATAAATTTCTTTTGTGTCTGCATCAAATCCAAAACTAATATCTGATGCTTCAATTTTATCATTTAAACCTCCAACCACTGCACTATTTGCCACAGCATTATTACTTGTGCCATCAAGATTCAAATCAACAACTATGTCATCATGGATCTGTTTGTCTAATGCTCCGTAACATACTGCATCATAGATGCTGTTGTTTATGAAGCCGATTATGGCCTTATCCCCAACACTTAGGTTTGCTCCGTTCACTATTGGTACGTTGGTGTGTTCGAGGCCTGTGTCTTCTTCCTTGACATCACAATAGTTTCCATTGAGTTTGGTGACTGTAGCGTATCTTTCAGTTGTGATGTCACCGATGTTGTTGGTTGCTTTTAAGAGATTATCATAGAGATTGTTTCCCATGAAAAACTCCCTCCTAATTTTTTATCTGTTTATATCAAAGTAAATTTGCTTATTTTCACTATCAAATCCAAAATCAATACTGGAAATAGATTCATCAATACTGTTTAATCTAGTAGTAAGGCCAGCGACATTCGCTTGATTAATGCTGCCAGAAACATTAGCTCTACTGGACTGGAAGACAAAACCTAATCCAGTCACTTCACCATTATTAGGGATAGTTACAACAATATCGTATTCCTTCAACACTTTCAATTCTGGCACATTACCTAAATTATCATAATCCAAATTATTAGCAATAGGAGTATTAGCTCCCTTATTTGCTATGTAAAAAGTACCATCACCCTCTAATGTAATGGATTTGAAACCACCGAACCGGTTGAAGTTAGGATAAACAGTCAAACGGTAAACTTGACTAGAACCGCTGCTGTTCTCAATACTTGAACCAATGCTCAAGTTACTATTCGGAGTAATGCTCACATCCGCCACCTTAGCCATGACCACATCACTACTAGATGGGAAGACACCATCAGTATCAATTGGCAAAGACACATCCAATGTCCAATCGAAAGCATTGCCAACAAGTATTCCATCATTCAAATTCTCACTATACGCCTTATTGCTATCATTGAAAAAATTATTAGCCATCAATACTCACCTTCTTGAATCTCAAAATTAATCAGTTCTTGATCATGCTTGTCAAAGCATGCCTTGAAGTTACTGCCACGTACGATAATGAAATCATCATCCACAACAGCATTAGCCACTAGCTTGTCGAAATCGTACTTAGCCCATGTGCTGTCATCGAAACAATCCATCAAATCAAACTTCAATTTCTCCTTATCAAAATCCAACTTTAACCACCTACACTAATCAAGATGTTACCCTTAACAGATATGAATGATTCAAGGAACCTAAGATATTCTTCATCCCAACCCTCATCAGGTATTAGGATACTGGTTGTACCTTGCGCCAACCTATTATTAATCAGATTAACACCATCCTTATCCACAAGCTTATCTGTTGTTATGTCCATATCTTCATCATCATAAGCCCTTAGACTATCATTGCTGAATGGTGGATTATCATAAGTTTTATGGTCTACTGTGTGAATGCTGTTCAATAGGGTTGTGCCTGTCTCTGCACTTCCAAAAGCATTAGTGAAAGCCACTAGCAAATCCTTCATAGTCAACAATTGATGGTTCTTAAGGTACAAGTAGATACGGTATTCCTCATCACTCAATACTCTGGTGTAAGTGTCATCATCAGTATAAGAGATGGTAGGTCTAATCAGATTATATGATCTTCCCCAGAAAACATCCAAACTGTTCAAGACATCATCAGTAACAGTCTCGCTAACCCATTCGTCATTAACATAGGAATACTTAGTGAAACAAGCATCAGTAGAGGTAGTGTACTGAGGGACATAATAAGCATGATTTGTGTCCGCTTCTTCAGGGAAACCATTAACGATTTCCACACTTCCGACGTTACAATCAAGTATACTGTAATCAATACGGAACTGGGTGACAAGGTCATTCAACCTATCAAAAGCATCACCTATTACCTTATAAATGAAGAAACCTGTAGGAGATGGGGGGTTCATGAAATTGTTCTCAATGTCATAATAGTAATCGCAGATTTCATCACCAGTCAAGCTGGAATTATCATAAGCCATAAATCTTTATCCTCCTTTTATGGTTCATCTGATTTGCCTGGTGTAGTCACTAATCCACCAGCAGGACCAGTATTGATGACACTTACATCAGGACTTACCTGGTAAACCTCATCAGTATCCATGCTGATAGGTTCAGTCACAATACCCCAAGTAATGCTGCTGTCGCTAGTCTTTGTTGCTTTCTGATAGATTATAGCATCAGACACTTCTGGTATCTCCTCAATAAGCACACAAAGGTTTGCAGGGTTAAATGATTGGCCAATATTAGCATCCTCGTTGAATTGTGTAATCACTTCCTCAACCTTTGGAGTCACAGTGGATAATGTTGCTTCAGGATACTCTTCTGTATCGATGTTCACATATATCTTGTAATTGATAGTGTAACCAGTGATTGAATCATCAGCCAATACATATTGTGGTGTGGCCTTCTGATAACCAAGGGTGATTCCTACGATGTTGTATTCATCCAATGCGAAGAATTGTCGGAGAGCATATTCACTAGGATAAAAGGTTCCAATAATGTCAGCTTGTCCTCCAGCGTATTCTTCCTCTGTCTCATCCTTATCAATAGGATTATAGATCAACAACAAGTCCTCGTCTGCACTTACCCCTTCCTTTGAAGGTACTATGTCATGCACAAGGTTAACAACTCCTTCATCAACGAATGGGATTGTCTTGTACCAGTTAATGCTGCCTGTAGGGGAATTGTTAGGATGGTCTAGTATCCTTGCCCTGTAATCGTCATCTGATTCAATGTCTGTTCCACCAGCAAAAGCAGTATTGGTAACTCTAACTCCTGGAGGTAAATTGTTCTCAATGATAGTGATAGTGTCATCCAATACGTTAGTGTATTCCCCTTCATACTCGCAAGTGGCTTCAAGTCTAATGTATCTGTTGCCATTCAATGTTGTATCGGTATCCTCAACGGTAAAGCTAATGCTATCGTCAGTCAATACAACAAGGTCTTCAAGTATTACTGGGTCTTCCAGGTCACATATAGTGCCTGCACCTTCATTCAATATTGCATCAGCTGTTAATGCTGTGTTGTTGTAATAGATTATAACATAACCAGTTGAAGGGCTTGCAGGTCGGCGGTATATTCCAAGACTGTCCCCAGTATTGTCCAGGAACTCTCCTTCTTGGGTATGTATCATACTCATCAAGTAATTATCATTAATATTCTCACGTGCCTCAAGGAACAAGCTTGCAATAGTATCTAATAAATGATAAGCCTCGCTCCCTTCGGTGAAATCTGTAACCTTAGTCAAGCCATTGTAATATGCTTGATCATACTTGCTTTTCAAGTAATCTATGACCTCATCCTTCTCTAATGTTGTTCCATCGAACAACTCCAAATATTCTGTTTCCTGCACCATAAATATCCTATCCTAAAGTATTAATCCTTTCCTCAAAACCTATTTCGCTTCCATCTACAAGTTGCAATTGCAATTGTAATTTTATGATGTCATGGTTTTCTGGGGTTATGTCAAGGTTAATAATTCCATAAACTCTAGGCTCCTCTAACATGCAATTCTCCACGTAAACTCGTAACTCACTAATCAATGAGGGATTCCTCTTCTCCCCTACGACTTGATAAACATTGCTCCCATATTCAGTATCTATGTTAGGGTATGTTCCAAGCCTTGTCAGTAACCTGTTCCTTATAGCTTGCTCTGCATTCGCTAATTCATTAACCAAACCAATGTCCCCATTACTGGTAATGAATCCCTCGCTGCTATAATCAGTACCGTAAATTTCAGTATCAGTCATTTTGTCACCGCCACAATTTTAGATCCATCAACCTCAGTCTTCATGTTCTGAGATACATCATAGGTCTTGCTCTTGTACTTGTTGTACATATGATACCTTTTCTCACCGTCCAATCCAGTGTATTCTGCTTTGATTATATCCACTTTCTTATTTGCACCCTTGCACATTATGAAGAATAACCAGGAAGCATCTACACAATTATATGTCTTGCTGGTAAAGCATTTCTCGGCACTCTTTTTACCGAACTCTGTTTCCTTTTCGGATTTGACCTTGTGACCAATGTAATATTTGTATTTGAAACCACCAGTTCCTCCAGCACTTGTGACCTTCAGGTATTTGTATATTTTCGCAACTGAACCTAATTCCTTGCCTTTGAGCATTATCTTTTTGATGATTGTGGATTGTTCATTGAACCCTCCAATCTTTGGATGTATGCTTGTTGGCTTACCTTTAAGGGGATTGTTCTTGTTACGATTGGTGGCTACAATTGCACCTTTCTTGTTGGTTATAATGTAGTCCCCCTCATAAGGGTCTCCCAATACTGAGCTTCCTTTGTTAAGGTCTATGCTTAACTTTTGGCTGTCAATGTCAAGGCTTACTGATTCAACAGTTAAAGTCTTGTTGTTTATGTCCTTGAACCTTTGACCATCATCAAAACCATTGAAGTTTAATGTTAACAAGTCATCAACCTTAACGTTCAAGTATGCAGGTATCTCGAGTTTACCTGCATAAGTGGTTCCTGTATTGATTAAACTTTGTGCCTTTGTCTTTGATTCCGCCTTGGACAAGTTACATTTTTGAGATTGTGTTTCTGTAGCTGCAATATTCCCAGTTCCTGTAACTGTAGCTGGTTTCAATTTACCCCTTACCTTCTTGGCCTTGTCCTGTCCTGAAGTACCGCAGTAGTCTGCGTCACATTTGGAACATGTGATTTCACCTTCAGGGGTTTTCTTTGGATTGAAGGTTAATGTTCCTTTGGACTTGCATAAGGGGCAGTAATTCTTCCATGTGTGCTTTGTGAGTTTGTACTCGAAACCTTTCTTGGAGGGATAGGTCTTTACGGTGATGGTGTTTTTGTCTTTGCTTAATTGTTTAACTCCTTTCAAAACCATTCTATTCACCATTCCATTTTAGCAATTGAAAGTATTAGGGTTAGTGTAATAAGCCAAGTGTCCTCCATTGCAAGCATGATTTCCCCATCCTTTGCTTGTGGTTGTGTCAGTTGCAAACCATTTCCCATTCAGTTTTGTCTCTGGGAAGAAGTGTCCTTTGATATGGTTACATCTGCTGTTTAATCCAATACTACCAGAGAGGCTCATGTAAAGGTGTGTTTGGTCTGCACAATTACCCCCTCTTGCATTCAAGGTTCCTAATGCTCCTTTCTTTGTGCAAGCATAATTGATATATTTAATATGGTTTCTCATCCATTGCCATATTGCCTTTGCCTTAGCCTTGTCTGTCTTTGCTCCAGCATTACTGATAATTGAATTGGCTTGCTTGACAATCTTGCTATTGATGTTGTACTTGTTGATGAAAGCTTGACCATCACTATTGGTATCAGAAGATGTTGAACCACTGCTTGATCCCTTTGTAACATTTTCTGTACAGTCAACAGCATCTCCTTCAATGTAACCCCAGGTTGCTATCATATCACGTGAGGCTGTAGCTGTTGCTCTTGTTGCTCCATTATAGACTACTCTTCCGACAGTGACAACATTATCAGTTGTTAATGTTTCCTCGTAATCTATGATTGTATTGGTTCCGTCACCTTGTGTGCTGAACTTGTAGCCTTGTTCAGTATTGATGTTCTTACCGAAATGAAGTACTCCATCTACATCAACATAACATTCTACTGGGTTTCCTGCTTTCCATTCAAGATATTGCAATTGCCTTGCGATTTCCCATATGCTTTTCTTCTCCCATTTAAGATACGAATGCTTGTTTGTTGTTTTGGTTAAACCTGCAAGGCTGAAGTTATTAGGGTCATTCTTCAACAATTTACGCAATAGGTTATAACTTGTGATATCATTGTAGCTGACACTTGCAATCTTGCTCATGTACAAACGAAGGTAACTTACACAATCATATTCATACAAACCATTAGTTGATTCCTGGGCCTTGTAGACTTGCCCACCGAAACTATATCTCTTACCACGAGGGTCATCATAACGTACCCTTGTCCCTTGAGATAATAGTTCATTGGTTCTGAAGCTGAATGAATCTGCAGAATCGGATTTGTAATCTATCTTCCCATTATTGTATGGCACACTATGGAAATTAGTCTGTGATAGTTTGGCAGTGTCGCTAACGTATAATGTTCCAATACTCATTTCAACACTCCATTATCATTTCTTTTTGCTTGTGATATTGTACTTCTTACGCCAATAATCACGAGTAACCTTGTCCCATTGTCCTTGGTTGGATTTGGAGACTTTTATCTTATAGGCTCGTTGCAGCTTATTGACTTCCTGCTTAGTGTACTTCAAGTAATCGCCATCAATCTTATAACCTTTGTAGTATCCTTTTTTCTGCAGGAACTTCTGCAAATACTTGACACATTTCTTATTAACCATACCATACTTCAAAGTACCGCAATCAGTTAAGAGTATTGTGATGTAACTGCTTGTCTTTTTAGCAGTGGTCTTCTTGGCCTTGGTAGTGGTTGTTTTCTTGGTTGCAGATTGGCCGATACGCTTGAAAGTGGCCTTAACAACATTCGGCTTCACATACTCTGTGAACTCCCAACTGATAAGGTAAGAGCCGTTAAGTTTCTTCTCTTCATTGTAAACAGTCAAGTAATAATTCCCATTGACTTCAAGGTCTTCTGAAGCTACCAATACCCCAGCCTTTTCCTTGTAAGTCTTGGCAAGGTTACGATAAGAGGAGAGTATGCTCCGGTCATCCTTGCTCACAATACTGCTAAAGGACAATACTGTACCATTGGTGGAAATGTACTCAACACTATTCCCCCCAGTAGAGCCTATGAAAGTATTAATGTTATACTCCCTATCCTTGTTCTTGCTAATTGAATCAAGGATATAAGGTATATTGACCCCTGCAAATCTAACTTCCACCATTCTTACTCTACCCCTCTAATTACGTTTTGTTTATAGATTTCCTCATCAAGTTTTCTTACGATGAATTCTCCAGCAGATTCCTCAATGATGCCATTCATTATGATGTTAGGTCTTCCAGATACATTGCTGATGTTGTTTATCAGAGTACTGTTTGCGCTGCCTATACCGCTGACTCCTCCCATGCTGATACCAGCACTTCCAGTAACAATACCTGCACTTCCACCTATTCCCATCAACATATCCCATGCTCCTTTGATA
Source organism: Methanobrevibacter ruminantium (assembly GCA_004553595.1). Taxonomy (GTDB): domain Archaea; phylum Methanobacteriota; class Methanobacteria; order Methanobacteriales; family Methanobacteriaceae; genus Methanobrevibacter; species Methanobrevibacter ruminantium_A. The sequence continues at coordinate 50,933 of SFKZ01000002.1, forward strand.
GCGTCAATGATAGGTTTCAAAGTGTTATAAGCATCCTGGAACGGAGCAGTTATAGCATGAGTTACACCATTGAAAGCACCTTGTATAAGTCCTTTAACTCCATTGAAAGCATTTCCTATCATATTGGCTATTGACCTTGCTTTAGCGGTGGCTTGATTCCAAAGGTTCATCGCTGCAGATATGATTCCCCATATCGCTGAAAATGCTGCTTGCACTCTACCAACAAGCCAAGCACCAGCCGCAGTTATTGCACTCATCAGTCCAGATAATGCTCCTGATATGAACGAGTAGATTTGTTGTGCGAACGTTACTATGCTCTGCCAGGCATTGTCTACCATTGCACGGAACCAGTCCACATTCTGATAAGCCCATATGAGCGCAGCCGCCAAAGCAATTAACGCAATCACAACCAATATGATAGGGTTCAAACTCATCACTGCATTCAATACTGTTTGCGCACCAGAGAGTAACCAATTTGCAGCAGCAGAAAGTTTAGTCATAATGTTCAACTGACTTAACCATTGTATCATACCAAGATTCTTGATAGCTTGCATACCAGTTGCCATTTGTCCAAGTCCAGAGATAGTGTCTATGATAGGACCTCCTGCAACGGTACCTGCTACAATACCCATACCTACAAGGCCACCAGTAGCATCATTCAATTGGAGGATATAATCCATTGCGCCTTTCTCTGCACCCAACCACATACTTGATAATGCATCTTGGGAATTATAGAGCATACCATCCCATTCAGCCTGCTTGTTAAGCATAGTGTCCTGAGTAGCAATACCACCATAACCCAAATCGTTAAGGACTTGTTGCATTGCAGCTTGCCTCTCTTGGAAGGTAGTTGCTTGTTTCAACTTGTCAACTTGACTACTTACGATGGATCCTCTTTCAAGTTCTGCAGTATTACCATCCAACAAATATTTCATGATGTCCTGTTGTGATTCAGTGGCCATCTTTCCCATGGTAGCGGAACCGGCCATATAATCTGCCATGGTCTTGGTTGCTGCTTCCATCTCCTCTGGCTTCAAGTTATTACCTAAAGCCTGTGCGGTGGATAATACGCTACGCATGGTGTTGTCATCACCAGGCATACTTGCAACAATATCACTAATTCTTTGATATTGTTTTGCAGCTTCTTCGGCTCCAAGGTTCATTGTAAGGAATGCTTTGTTTTGCTCGGATTGCATTCCTGCTTGTTCCACTTCTTGGATAGCATTCTTTAAATCAATAACGCCTTGCTTGGTTTTGCCTACTCCATCACTAAGGTTTTGCATTGCTTGTTGAACTGCAGATTCATCAACATCAATAACGAATTCTGCGCTACCGTTGAGGCTTTCCTCTTTTTCTCCAGCAGCGTCTAATCCATCATCATCTACAGCAACTTCAAACCCAACCACTTTATCAGCGAGACTGCTCAATAATGCTTCCAATTCTTTGACTTGTTCGTCATCGACATCGGCAGCAACTCTAATCTTTACTTCTTTTTCAGCCATTCGCTATAATCTCCTTATATACTTTTTAATATGTTAGGAATGTTTTCTTGGTTGACCTGAATCTTATGATCTCATCTGTGATTATTATCATTGCCAAATGTTGGAAATGTGTTAAGTTGTTATAATCCTCTAAGGTTAATGTTATTATTCCACGGTCAAACATTCTTGTAATGTGACAAAGTTTACCATCTTTATAATTCAAGTGTTCCCTCAAGAAATCGTTCCAATGCCTCCGAGGAAGCCTTATCTGTTTCAATACCGCTCACTTCATATACGCACTTAGCGACATCTGAACTGAAACCAGCAGGCATCTCATCAAGCAATATCTCAATTAATTCTTTCTTGTATGGTGTTCCATCCTTATGAACAAGACACTCTTGGATAATGGTCTCGTTCATCTTCATGACATCCTTTTGACCATACTGAGTGAATAGTTTCATGAATCTTTTCTGACTTATAGGTTTAACATAGACCTCATAATCTTCATCTTCATAAGTGATTATGAACCTTTTATAAAATTCGTTGTTGAGGATTCTTTGTTCTGTTTCTAACAATAATTCCTCTAGGCTTTTCTCTGCCATTCAATTACACCCCTAAAAAATGATAGTAAAAAAGTTTTTAGTTTAAAAAAAAATAAGGGAACTAAAACAAAAGTATGTTTAGTTCCTGGAAACATCTTCATCAACATCTTCTGCAGTAATCTCAATAGATTCTGTAGTCAAAGAATCCACATTCCATGTTTTGTTGTATTTACTTACTAAACAACGAAGATAGATCTCCTTGATAGTGTATGCTGTTCCTCCTTTATCACGAACAGTCTCCTTAAGTGTCACTTCCCCCTTGTTCGCTTTCATATCCTTCAATACGTTACGCATTGCAATGTAAGTTTCCATATCTGGTGCAATAAGTTTATCTATGCTTATAGTGTATGGGGTTTTCTCCGTACCGTTGCTAACTGGACCATCAAAAGTGTTCTCAGTGTTCACTTCAGAATTATCGTCAACGTCTACACCAGTACCTCTGCCGAAAGGGACTCCATTAATAATAATTGTCTTATCTGCCATCCTTTCACCTCTCTTAGATTACATCATAGGTTACGTTCACATCGATTTCAGTTATGACTCCATCAAAGACTATCTCTTCAATCTTTGCCCTTACTTTATCTCTGTTAACTTTCTCAACACTGTAAATAATATCCTCGACCAACTCTTGATCTTCAATACATTCTCTTCTTAAACTTGCAAGACGTTGTTCAATAGCATCTAAAGTTGCAGGTTTGTTCTTTTCTCCAAAGTAATTCTCTAGATTGAAAAGGTTAATGATATAATTGATTGTTCTTTCCATGTACAAGTCAAGGTTTATTTCAGTACCATCACTAGCAGTTACTTTATGTGGTAATCTGCTGTTTAGAATCACAAAGTTTTTCTCTGCACGGTTCAAACATTTAGCTATAGGGTAACCTGCTTCTACAAGTTTGTAACCAATGTCAGATGATTGTGCGAAAGTCAACTCTTCAGTAACTCCTTCAACACCCTCAAGAGACTTCATAGTAAAACTTTCATCAACTTTTCTCTTACAAACCAAACCAGCGTAATATGCTGTGGTTTGAGCAATACTCAACAAAGTATTGTTGACAGTGTATTGTTGAGTCATCAATCCGAAAGTTCCACCATCAGCGAAGATAGATGCAGTGGTAATATAATCCGCTGCAGCAGTACGTGTAACTGGTGAGATTAAACCTACAGGGTGACTAGCAGTGAAACGGTCATCCAAATAGGATTTAATGCTTCCTAAATGAGTATCAGATAAAACGTAAGGTGTCAATAAAACATCATAATTCTCTTCCAAACTGGTAGCAGCAGTAACAATCTCTGCACCAGTAGGGCTACCGCTAGTGGATGGGCTAATGTCTACAAGGATAACATCAGTAGCACCCCCACGGAATAAAGGTTCAAGGCATTGGTCCCCGACTGGTGAACTGGCAGTGACTGGGCCTGTGGTCGCTTCAGCTATAGCATCAGGATAACCTTTCACACTTACCGGTTGAGATAATGTTTTACTGAACTCCGCCACGAGTGCAACTTTACCTGCTCTCCCTGGTTGGCCCTTTGGGACATTGTCCACTTGTGTAACTGTAATTTTTGGTATAATCGCCATAGTCTATTCTCCTAAGTATTTCTGTAATAATTTTTCTGTTTCCTTTAATGTCTTTGGTTCCTTTTCAAGGCTACGGATAAAACCTTCTTTGACATACTTGTTAAGGTCAAGGTTGGTCATGTATTCCTTGAAGTTGAACTCTTCAGTCTTTGCCATCTTTTATCACACCCTAAATGTATAAATAATGTGTCAGTTGGAAAACACCCATACAACCCCATTTCTTGTTTCCAGGTTGACTCATCAACTGACTATTTGTTATGACAGTATTCCTCACAACACCATTCAACCGTTTCCAATCCTCATCTGTCAGGAACATTTGCATCAGCAAGTCATGGAGTTCAGTGGTCTTCAAGTAGGCCACATCATTAGCACCTTTCATATAAAATATGACAATAGTGTGTACACTAACTGGTGCGCAATTATCCATAGTGGAATCATACTCAACATGGTCTATATAGATGTCTGCTGTCGGTTTCTTTCCGAAGGTTTTAAGCTTCTCACTATCATAACCATAACTTATCTTGTTGAAGATAGGCACATCGTTGTCATCGGTTAATGCTTCAAGGTTATCATGTATCCATTCGCTGACACTACGAGCCATCCTATAATCAGGGTTGCTTGTCTCTTCAGTAATGGTGAATAAATACTCTGCATCAGGATCTACATTAACAGTCATTTGTAAGCCTCCAATGTTCTTTGTAATCCGTCACCGAGGAAGTCTATAGGAGCGACTTCCTTTTTACCACGGATACCTCGCAATACATATTCCCCATAATCGGCATTACCTTCATCATAGTAACCAGTGATGATACTATAGTTATTATAGGTTCTGCTGTCTACACGGATGTTCCTTCTGAGGTTACCGGTATCATATCCATGTCCTTCGTATAATTGGGCCTTGATGTTGTTCTCAAGTGATAATGCCACTTCATTGGTGACTTCCTTCAAGACTTCCCCAACATAAAGCTTAAGGTACTCACTTATCTCCGCCATCTTCCCCTACCTCTTTTTTGGTTGTAGGTTCTGCCATGTGAATGTTTGACGTACTGATGTTTGACAAGTTCCGCTTCTTCAGCTTCGCTGTTCAAGTATGAGTCTATGTAGTCATCCAATAGGTCTTGAGCTTTCTTGAACCAGACATCATATTGCACCGGCAATTCATCGCCATGGTATAGGCTCAATATAATATCTGATGCGCTATGGTAGATTGCCACTGTCTTCAATGCACTAGGCACAGTAGTTGGGATAGGAACATAATGTCTCTTAAGGTTCGCTTCTATCCAAGCGGCACTGTTCCCTATCGCTATTGTGAACATTTCATCAGGCACCTCATCAGATATGTCTCCGAAGAGACTGTTGACTTCCTCATTGGTACAATATGTTGGCATATAAAAATTCACCATCCTTCAATTTTATGCTGCGTCTTCTAAATCTTTGATACGTTTAAAGATTGTATCTGCAGTATCCTCATCACCGATTTCATCTTCAACTGCTTTTATTCTTGCTTTGATTGCAGTGTCATCATAAGGTTCAGAAGCTTCAAGTGCATCGAGTCTTCTGAGTATTCTACGATTGATGTCGGTTTGACTGCCTTCAAGAGCATTGTATCCTTCTGCCATTATGTAATTCCTCCTTTAATAAAAAAAAGATTAAATGTAAAAGGAATTTTTTAGTTTCCTTTTACAATCAAGAAACCATTACTGTCTTTAATGTTTAAGTTGGATTCTGCCCAAACGTAATTGTCAACAGTTTGAGGTCTTCCAGTATCTTCAGATTTGATGTTGATGAAAGCTGCAGGAATAGGAGTTCCATCCTCAGTATCGGTGATTCCATCATCAGCTAAAGATTGGATTATGCTGTAATTAGGGTCAGCATATTTCTCGATGGTTGCACCAGGGTTAGCCCCATCAAAGAATGCCATGTCACCATCTGCAATCTTATGAGATGCTATGTAATTGAAGTTAGGAGTGTAATCCTCTTTCCTTAATGCTTTTTCGATTGCAATCTTATCAGCTCTTGAAACAAGTACAGTGTCAGGAGCATAACCTGTTGCATTGTCATTTGCATCGTATCTCATCTCATCATCCAAGGTGATTTCGTTCTCGATGATGTTAGCTGCACTAGTCCATGTTTTCAAGGTAGCAGTGGAGACTCTTCCTCCGTTGATGATTGCTTTTGCATACTTATCTTCAAAGAAGTCACTAATCTTTACAACACTTGCATTGTAGAAAGATTGTAAATTACTGTCATATTTTCCTCTTTGCTCGTCACGAGTGTTTGCTCTGTACATGAAACCGATTGGTAAGGTTTGCCCTCCTACAGTTTGGCCGTTGCCGAATTTGATTTCGTTGAAGTTAATACCATTGTTGGTGTACATTGGTTCGGATACATCCACTTCACCATTAAGGTAGTTGGTGAACAATCCAGTCTCGTTTTGTTCTACAGGTAATAAGGTTAAGAATTTAAGTGATTGGTAAATCCTTTTTTGTACGTATAATTCAGTATTCTGTACTTTGTCATCGAATACTGCTGGTAATCCGTTAAATGCCATAATTATTAATCCTCCATTATAATGGTTCTATTTTAATCCGATTACGATTTCATCATCGGAAGTTTGACCGATAAGGCAAATTGCATCAGACTTGGTAGTGCCGGATGATGCTGTTTTCTTCCAACCATCTGCAGACCATTCCACATATAATCCTGCAGTGATTGCTTCAGATGCCTTTGCAGGTACGGTTCTCACATCACTGAATACTGTTTCAACACCACATTTACGGAGCATGTCCGCGGCTTTGGCTTGGTCTTCAGTGTAGGTTGTAGTTGGATCTACATCATACTCTGGATGGTCATGGCAGAAACCAATGATTACTCCATTATTGCCAGTTGCCTTAGCGATGTAAGGGTATTTTCCATCGTCTCCGATGATTGCTACTGCATCACCTTGTTTTACTGGTGCAGCGACTGAAGGTTTTGGGCCGTCACCAGTTACACTTACAGTTTGTGAGATGCTTATTGCACCTTCAACTGCTTTTGCAGGGATAGTAATCCCTTTGAAGATATTTAACATAGTATCTTATTCCTCCAATTTTTTCAGTTTTTGAAATAATTTGCTATACGTTCCGCTGTACCAGTAGGAACACTTTTTCTTTGTTTATGTGTTTCCACCATTGGTTTAGCATCACGGTATAAATCTAAGAATGTGTCATTATCGGTTAAGCATAATTTCTTTGCAGCTTCTTTTTGGCTTGGGAGTATTATTCCTTTTTGGATATATGCATCCACTGTTGCCTCTGCCCTTTCCTCAACCAATTCGTTGACTGTCGCTTGCAGGTCTTGGATTTTCTGTGCCTGTTGAAGCTTTTCATTGACCTCATCATTTAATTCAGTTATTGTGTCATTCACTTCATTATCTTTCTTGGATAACTTATCCTGCAAGTCCTTGATTATCTTATCCTTATCAGACAATTCCTTTTCATATCTTTCCTTGATTTGACTGAATTTGTCTAAAGGGTCATCATTTCTAGGTTCCGGTTTTCCTTCATCTTGTGGGTTAGGGTTAGTTTTCCCATCATTTGGCTTTGGATCTGTTTCTGTCATTTGATTCTCACCTCAGATAGTTAAATTATTTTTATTCATTTTATTATGGGGCCTCATATCATCGGCAGCATAAAAGATGAAAAAATAATAATGAAAAATGATTTTTTTTTATTTCTTCCTATAGAAGTTTGCACTGCATCTGCACGATGGATGTAAAGGTGGGAGGTTATCAGTATCCTCTATCTCGTATTCCACATCCCCCCCTGTTGCATTGTTCTTGCAGTATAGTTTTTTGCAAATGTTGCACCTGGTGCTTCTGCAGTTTACAGTATAATGTGTGGCGCCTCTTTCTTTGGCTATGATGTAATCCGATACTGTAGATGTGCGTGCTATCTCTGTACGTGCTATTGTTCTAGCACGTTTGTTCTTGATACCTTCCACTTCATCACTTATTCGTTTGGCCATCCGCTGTGGATTGCTCCCTTCAGGGTTATTGTATTCCTCTGTGACTATGTCTCGGACAGTTTGCTTGATGTCTTCACCAACATTAGTGATTAGGTTTCCCACATAGTTTTCAATGGTTACCCTGGTGAGTTCCCTTTGCGATGGTCTTGAGAATTTGTGGTTATTGGTTTCGGCCAGTATCAAAGCGAGCATTGTATCTGTGTAACCTGTTGAAGCTAAAGGGTTATTGGTAGTGTATTCCTTTGTTGCTTCAAGGAATGCTTCCAATGTGTCATTATCATACACTCCCTTCTGCAGTCTTCGGATTAATTCCTTAAACAATTGGTCAGTGTATTTTATCCCTTGCTTTATTAGCTTCTCATCAGATACCATCTAGATCACTAAGAATGTTATTGGTTAAGTCTGCCCCATCTGCTGGTTCCTGGTAACCGAAATTTTCATCAGGCATTTCTGGTTCCTCGTTCACATATTCCACTCCAGCCTCTGACTTGAAGAGCAATGCTAGGCTTTCTTGTACTGCAGTGTTCTCACTATCCACAACACCATTCTGCATCAATGGAGTTAGTATGCTAAAGAGTTTCTGCATATCACCACTACTGAACTTGTCAAAGCTTATGATTGGAGCTTTACGTTCAGAACTGAAATTTAATTGAGTAATGAGATTTATTTTTGTTTGAATGCAATTCGCTATTTCTTCAAGTATTCCATCAAACACGAATTGACCGAATTCTAATTGGGTTTGTGCTTGTGCATAAGTACCGGTTTGACTATTATCCCCCATCAGTAAGTTTCCGATAAACATACGACGGAATATTTGATTGTCCTTGTAAGCTAAAGCATTGAAGAATATTTCTCCATTATGGCTTGACTCTAAGATTCCCACATCTTCATTAGGCCCTACAGTCATTCCCATTGTACCGTCAGCTATGTCTTCAAATGCTATTAACATTTCATCACGGCTGATTTCATTGTCTGCTTTACCGTACATGGTAGGTGAACCGTTTCGTTCTGCGAAAGTCATTAGCCAATCCATCAGGTTTTCCTTATCCTCAACAACTGGGAGGAAATCATATAATAAACCTCTTCCTTCCAATTCATCGTATAATGAACCGAAACTGTAAATTAAGCATTTGTACTCATGGATTTCAATGTCATACTTACCTGTCCTCTGGTGAATGCTGATTAATTCCCCTGTGTCATCATCATAAATGAATGGATCATCTTGTAAGGTTTTGATGTGTAGGGGTACAATGTCAGTGAAAACTAAGTAACCATCAGAGTTGACGTCAAAGATTAATTCATGAACATTAAATCCCCATAATATCGCAGCAGTCATTTGCTTAACTACTGTGTTGAGTTCAGTGTCCATGTTAGTTAGCATGTCATATATGAAATCATAGATTTCCTTATCTTCTTCAACATTTGTTAGAATCCATTTCTTACTTGACAATAAGTACTTCAGTATGTCAAAACCTGTTGCTACTTGTGTGTCTCTGAGAATGCTTAAACCAGTTTTATAATCAATGCTTTCTTCATTGTCCCTGTCAAATAGGCTCAAGTATCCGTTTATTTTTTTAGTAGCAGTTCCCACCGTTGACCTTATGCTTTCACGTGTGAATATGCTGCTAAAAGTATCTCTAATGGTTTCTGTAATGCTCATAATTATCGAATCCTCTTACGTTTTCTTTTACCTGCAGTTCTAACTCCTTGAGTTGTATTTTCAGACAAGTAATTGTATGCATAAGCCAATGCATCTATCAAGTCATCATGTTTTGCTAAAGGGAATCCTTTCAATTGAGTTAGTAATAATTCACGTTGGTTATCATTTAGCACGAAACGGATTTTGCCTTGCATTAATGCTTGCTTGAATCCTTGCGCACGGTCTACTTTGGAACCTACAGGTTCAGATTGTTCGGTCATGTAACCTATGAAATGTTTTTTATATTGATTGTATAGTTCTTTAGCTGCACCGCCTTTGGTTCCAGTTTCCATTAATATCCTGGTATTTGGGTTGTCTAGTTTTGCAGTTCTTTTCAATCTATTCAACAAGTCATCCCCATATCTTTCCATTGTCACATCTGTAACATAGTAAGTGTCATCGCTTAAGCGGTACATCTTGCATGATGCTGTGTAATCGTTATCTTTTCCAGGCTCTTCACCACTGTAAGCTAAATCCCATGATCTTACTTGGCCGGTGATTAATGGGTTTGTGTATTGGAATGATTCTTCAAATATTACCCAATCCAAGTTAAAGAAGTCACCTGTCTCGTCTAATGGTTGGCCTTGATATTCGGCCTCGAATATTCTGTCTCCGACTTCATCTCTGCGGTCTTCAAAATATTCTGGTGTATATTTGTTAGGCCATATGCAAGTGCCATCTTCATTCAATGCTTTCAAGTGTATGAACTTGTATTTTTCAGGATGGTTTTTCTCCAATCTGCCGATGATGTCTTGTGTATGCCATCTGGTCCCAAGGACAAACAGTTTGCTGTGCGGTTCCAAACGAGGTATGAGGATTTCCTTAAACCATTCGTAGAGATCATCCAATAATTTTTGTGAAGTGTCTTTGAAACCTTTGATTAAATCGTCACATATGCATATGTCTACATCAGTACCGGTGATTGTTCCTCCAGTCCCTACTAGGTCTATGCTTCCTAACATACGGCCTTCACCATTCTCGAAACTGAATGATGCCTTGGCATGTTCTGCTTTGGATAAGTAAATGTCACGTGAAGCTAATAAGTCTTCATTGTCTATGAATAATTGTCGGAGTCTTGTACCGAATCGGTTAGCTAATTTCTGATTATAATTGACGATTAGAATGTTGTATTCTGGATTCATCAATATTAGCCAGAACGGAAATGATAATGTGATAAGGCTTGTCTTTGCGGTTCTTGGTGGTTGTGTTACACATAAGCGGTCTTTCTGTTCATCATCAAGTATTATGTTCATCAGTTCTTCAGATAGTTCCGCCACGTGCTGTGCAGGTGTGCTGTTCCTTACTGTCAAGGTGGAATATATATCGTAAGGGGTTAAATCCTCAATCGCTTCTAAGGTCATTTAACTCTTTCCTTTTTTCTTTCACTCTCTCCAATAGGTTGACAGTAACATCAGTTTTCACATCTGCTTCCAATTTGGTTTCATTGAATGTTCTGTCACCGTAAATGTCAGGACGATGTTTAGTGAGCCACCATTTCGCATCCCCCGTATTATCAGGGATTGCATCCAGTATGACTGTTTCAACAGATTCTAATGCTTTACTCTTTGCTTTTTCAACTGCAAATACAAATTTAGGATATTTTCCAGACTTTGCTTTCAATCCTCTGTTATACCAGTTATAGTAAGTTTGTTCAGTTATGCCTGCCTTTCCGCATGCTGCAGCTACACTATGTCCTTTTTCTAAAGCTTTGCATATTGTATCCTGGACCTCTTGAGTAAGTTTAGCATTGTATTTGTTAGCCATAAAATCATCACTAAAAACTATTAAAAACTAAAAATAATTCTTTTACGTTAGGAAGTGTAGCACCACTCCCACTATAATACTTATTATAGGGATCATGGCTAGCATAGTATTGCGGAAACTGGAAAGGCTGCTTGACTGTTGAGTCACTTCATCCTGTAACTTGTCAATCTTCTCTTCTAAAGCCTTAATCTTATCGTTATTGCCTTGCCTCTGCTTTTGACTTTCTTCAAGTAACACAGTAACCTTTGTGACCTTTTCCAATAATTCCTGCTGATTGTCCCTATCATATAATAATTCTTTGTTGATGGTATGGAGAGTATCTTTCTTTGTATCCATTTTGACGTTAAGTTCCACGATGTCCTTTTCTATAGTGGCTAAACGTTCCTCGTAGATACAATTACATGACACGCATCATCACCCATTAAAAAATTTTTTTTATTAAAAAAGGGAGAACCCAATTCTTTGGATTCTCCCAAATTGTTTTTTTTGCTGTAGCTATTTATTTAAAAGGCAAACTGTAGAAGCTATTTTTTAAATTTTAATATGAAAGGAAGATACAATAAACCACCACACAAAAAAAAGATGAGGGGATTTTAGTGATTTTATGAAATATAGGAATTAATCTATGAGATTTACGATGATTTATCATAAGCGATAGTATAATTGTTATATGTAAGATAATTTAAAGAGTTTCATATTATTTGAAAACAAAAGAAATATTTTTTTAGACTTAGATCTAAAAGAATGATTTAAAGAAAATATGCCCATTTGTCCTTATAGAATTAATCCTACACTCATAAATAAAAATACTAGAAATAGTGAATTATTTTTCAACCCCTTTATTTTTTTTTGCATGATGGTTTATTCTATCCTCCTTTATCCGTGTACATTTGCCTTTTGCCTCCGATGATGTAACCATAAATGTAGTGATTTACTGAAGGCACTCCTTGGAGTACCAGTCCGCATTCTCTGCAATATGTTTCGTGTTCCAGGAGGCATAGGTTTGTACTGCCACAGCAAGGGCAACTTATTCTGCGTTTCTTCTTGGTTATGGAAGTCATGTTCTTATGCCAACCCTAGAAAATCGAATTTTTTTTATTAAATGGTGCTTTTTCTAAGCACTTCTTATTTATCACCGAAAGCATGTGTTTTCACGGACGTAAAAAATAAGAGAAAAAACTGGTAAGATGTACTTCCTCTCACTATATTGTTCTGACAATATAGAAACATTTATATTATTTTGCTGCTAAAGGACCATTAAACTTTTTTATGTTGAACCCTATTCTTTTTGCTTCCTTCACAGCCCATTCATGTTCATCTTCAACTGTGTCTTTGGGTTTCGTTGAACTTGATGTGCCTTTGCTGCCAAGGGCGGTTATTGTCTTCTTATTGGTGTTTCCCACCTTGTGTCGGTAGTAGTGTTTCATGCTGGATTTGCGGCTGTTTTCTGCAGTCAGCTTGTCCTGGCATTCCTTGCTGCAGCATGCTTGATTGTTGTATTTTTTCTTGTATTCTTTTCCGCACCATTTACATTTGCTCATCATCATCAACACCGTCTTCAGGATATTGTATGCTGCATCTGCAGTTGGCATGATCAGGAACATACCAAGTGACATATTGTTTTTCAGCTTCTTTTATCTTGTTGCGTGTATACTGATAGTCCTTTAGGAACCATCCTAACATTGTTCCTGCTAAGAACATACTTATCATTGAGATGATTATTTCATAAGCTGCTTCAAGCATGATCTTTCCACACTCCTTAATGATTTAAGTTTTTCAATATCTGGTTTTGGCTGCATTTCCTCAGCTTGAATCTGTATCCTTATTATTCTTAACTTTTCATTCAGTTGGTTCATTATCCTCATCCTCTAAAGATATGAATTCAAATTGTATATAGTACAGTAATGTTGAAGGTTTGATTTCATCGTAAATTTCGTATAATGTTTCCTTCAATAGGTCTTCATGCAAGTATCCTTCTGTCCTTGCGATTTCCTTATTTATCTCATCGAAGCGTATGTATTCTATGTTTGTAATTTTGAGATTACCGAATGGTTTGCATCTTAGGTTTTCAAGGATGACTTTGTCAGCATTGTAAGCATGAATCTTATCCCCTATTTTTGCATCGAAATGTCTACGTATTATGCTGGTTTTGATTCCTTCCTTTATTGGGTTAATGTATTCTCCATTAAATCCTAAATCATTCAATTTGATTCCTCCCTTCTTTCAACGTATTTCATAACTATATCTTTTGTTTCAGTATCAATCATAATGTCATTTACATAATATGCTCCATCCTCCACTAGAAAGAATATTGTGTAATCTTTTATCACTTTGAAAAACAATTTGACAAACCAATACTGCAAACTCTCAATCATAAAGATCATTTCTCCCAGTAAGGTTTAAAATATTCATGAAAATCTACCTGAATTAATTTCCTCAGCAATCTTAAGTAACTTTTCCTTATCAATAGAATATTTGATAGTTTTACCTTGGAAATTTAATCCGTATTCCTGCTTACCATTAGGTTTTATTCCATTTTTCACAACCCTTGCATAATCTTTCCACCAATACCCATTTTTACCACTTTTTTTAGCTATAGCTTCTTTGCTTTGTTTTCTACCAGTTAATGTTTTACTTATTTTTCTACGTGTTTCCTCTGAAACAGTATGCCCCATTTTTGATTGACTTACCTTATTTTTTACTTCTTGAGTACGGGGAACACCTGTATAATGGACTTTAGGATGTTCTTCTCTAGTAATCAATTGTAAATTTAATACATCATTATTCAATTTGTTACCGTCAATATGATGTACTAAAATATCTTCAGGTATTGGAACACCTAATGCTTCTTCCGCAATCAGCCTATGTTCCCTAATTTCTTTACCATTTTTATAAATCATATTATACCCTTGAGAATTTATCCAACCCATAACTATTCCTCCCAATAAGTTTTAAAATTATTTATGTGGTGTAATGCTTCCGCATAATCACCATTAAATTTAATTGCTCTGTCATCAACAAAACAAACTACATTTTTAGGTTTGAAGCTTGTGACATCCGCCACATATTGCCATAGATCATACTCGTTCAGCCATCTTATGATATGTGAATACCTTCTAGCTGACAATATGATTACAGTGAATCTTTTACTGAGTTTTTCAAGGAATTCTTTAGCACCTGGCCTTGGTGTTCCTAAATTATCTCCATCATATCCTTTGTAATTGTTAAGTACACCGTCAAAGTCTATACATATTATTGGTTTCATTACTTAGCCTCCCAGTATGGGCATTCTGTTATGCTTCCGTCCTCGTTGAATTCCTTGACACGGCCAAGGTAACATACAGTAAGGAACTCATCCTCATATTGGTAATGTTTGCATTGACCGCATAATGCCTTGATAGTGATAGTCTCTTCAGTCATATTCCCTTATCTCCCAATTATTTAAAATATTTATAATATCTTGTTTGGCATAATTGCCGTCTATGTTAGATTTGTAACAGAAACTCTCAAGATAATTGAGAAGTTCATGAAATGACTTTTCTCTATCATCCATATGTTTCGTACGGATTTTCAAGAGAATAGTTTTCCTTTCTAATTGATTCCTTAATCGCTCATTCTCTTCATAGAGTTTATTCAACAAATCTACAACTTCACTCTCATTTAAATCATGATCATTGTCCATTATCTGATATTGTAATACTGTTTCAGAAGATAACCTAAATTTTTTCTCACTCATTATACATCACCATCAATTAACCTTTCTAAAAAATCTATTTTAGCAATTAATTTAGTATTTTTCTGCTTCAACAGCTCATTGTTTTCTTTTGCTATATCATATGCTTCTTCAAGACCCTCATTTTCCTTCAACAATGCTTTCAAAGCACCTATTTCTTTTTCTTGAAAATTAATCACAAAATTCAAGTCTTTTATCTCTTTCTGAAAAGTGTAGAACATATCACATTTATCCTTTCCAATAACATCAAGTAATTGTTTTCTTGTTAGTAATACTCCTCCATCTTCAAGAATGCCATATACCCTTTGATTCTCTTTTTCTAATCGTTGTATTATAGCTTCTTTCTCATTCAATACCTCACACATATCATCAGCTTGAGAACGATAATTTAATTCCTGCACTTCCCGATTCAACAATGTTTCTTCTTGATTGTCTTTAACTTTACAAGAATAATCATTCCATCTTTCAAATCGTTTTTCATTCATTCTTTACCACTTCCTTGCAAGCACGAAATGATTGCAATTCTTACATTCAAAAGTCACTGTTTCCTTATCCTCATGATGATAAACTAATGGAGACTTGCACTTTGGACATTTATATCGTTTCTCACTCATCTAAATCCACCTACACTAAGTATCATATTTTCATTCAAAACATCCTTTAATTCAGAAGAAGTTTCACATGATCTGCATTTTTCTAATAGCTCCTCTTCAGAGCAATTCCATTTAACTATAAACTTCAGTTTCAATTCTCCAATATTCATAACATTAAAACTCATTCATATCACACCCATACGCTTAGCAAACTTCCTCAAATCCTCATGCCCACCAACAACATCCTTCAAACCAACCTCAAACTTTAAGCATCTTCTGCGGAAATGATGAAGAGAAATCTTCATATTATCATTCCTGCTCTTTTCAATCCTCAAATCCTCACGTACAAAATCAGCTTCATTCAACAACAAGACGATCCGTTCATTGCTAATCACTAAACCATTTTCACATATTCTGCCATCATCATTAATGGTAAATACCTTATCTCTCATATTAATCACCTAATCCTCTTCAAATTCTTATTACATATAATCATATAATCTCCTCTGTGCTTTTTCGTTTTTTATTCGTCTCTCTGCTATTTTAAAATATTCCTTGTCTAATTCTATGCCTATGAAGTTTCGGTTGGTTTGTAGGCAAGCGACTCCCGTACTGCCCCCCCCATAGTGAAATCAAGAACAAGGTCATCTTCGTTCGTATAAGTTTTAATAAAATATTCTAACAGTTTTACTGGTTTTTGTGTTGGGTGTGATGATGTGGCATTATTTGCCTCCGTTTTATATTTATTACATCGGATTACTGATAGTGGAAATCTGTATCCATCATCAATATAGGGGGTTCTTTGTTTTACTTGGCCGTAGGTGTTGTTTACGGGTGTTTTAGTTATTGGTTTGGTGTGTTTAATGCCAACATATCTTTTTTGAGGGTTATAAGTGGGCAGTTTCTTATAAAATACACTAATAATCTCATGACAGGGTAAAGGTGTGCGGTTAGCATTTAAGAAGTTAGTTCCATTTTTTTTATCCCATACCCAATCATATTTAAATTCATTTATATTACTCATTCTTAAATGACTGCTAAATGGTTCTGCACCAAATAAAAGCATAGGAGTGTTCTCATTTGATAACTTATGTAAATTATCCCACATCTCTTTGAATGGGATTACATTATCCCATTTGCACCGTGTGGTGCCATAAGGAGGGTCGGTCAAGACTAAATCCACTTTTACACCATCATTGGCAAGTTTATGCATTTCTTCTAGGCAATCACCTTGTATAAGTTTAACTTCACTCATCTTAAACCTCTTTCTCTTCATAATCACATTCCAGTATTGCTGTTTTCAAGCAAGTATTCTCTCCAGTCATCCTTTGCGTGTTCCTCTTGGAATTCCTCGCCTTCATAATCCTTGAGGAAATCCTCATAGGTTTTGTTGAGTTTTTGTGTGTCTGTTATGTAGTAGATCTCATCCATATCTACACTTTGGTATCTTTCGTTTTCCATTAACCTAATCCTCCTCTGGTATTTCATTATTGATTTCTAAACGATTTAGAATACGAACTTTCATATCATCCTGAACAATTTCCATGCCTAAAGGGTAAACTCCAACATCTTCATAGTCTTCTTGAATCAGATTCCCTAGACTTTTACTGTGATCGTGAATGTGTTCATAAATGTCACACCCATTTTCTGAAGGAATCCTTAAGATTACAGCAAACAAAACATCATAACAATTCATTTAAATTTCACCTCTTCAATTTATAATCTCATTTGCTTCTTTTCATCAGACACTCGACTTTGCAGAGTGTCAATATCATCACTTAAACGCCTTATATCTCTTCTGAAATCAGACAAACGGAAATCAAGAACATCATCCACATAATCCTCCATGATCTTTTTCAACCTTTTATTAGTGCCCTTATCTATACTTCTGCTCAGCTCTTTCAAATCTTTCACATCATCGATTAGCTCATCAAGCTTAGCATTCATATTATCTATCTTTTCCTCTAATTTTTCAACATCTCCGATACAATAACAATCATCACACATTTAACCGCCCCCTGGATAATAAGGTTGATCCTTATCTCTTAATATAAAAATAGTCCTAACTGTTACAGGTTCTGGTAAAAAATGAATTTTTTTCATTGAATTTGCAACTTGAAGATTGAAGTCTTTACATAATAAATCTATGACTTCCTGGTTTGCCTCACCAGTAAAGGCAACCTTCACTTCATCCCATGCATCAAAATTTATTCCTACAGTAAAACGGCCCATTTTTTCATGAGACTCTTCCCACTCATCTAGAATATCCTGAAACTCAATTTTCCTTTTGTAAAATTCTTTTCTTGCTTTTCCCATCTCTTTCAAGTAATCAATTTCCATTTTAAAAATCTCCTAAAGTAGTCTGAGCTTTCGCTTCAGCTTTCTTAAATTCAGATTCAACCCATCTTTTACAGCTAGCTGTGGCAAACTGGAATACATCACACACCATAATAGTGATGTCCAAGTCCCATTTCCTAGTGAAATGCTTGGAATTGCGATTATTGCAATTCCAACCACTTTCATTTATGGCATCATAGACACTATATTCGCAGAGATGACATAGTTCCATGTTCTTATGCTGCATAAATAATGAATCCTTACTACTCATTTTTCATTCACGCCTTTAAATGTACACATTCAGGATTTTTCTTCTGAAATCCCTAGCAAAAACCTTGCAATGCCAATCCTTACCAGGGAAATCATATGTCTTGCCAGTCATCATAGTTACCCTAACTAGAGGGTTCCCTTCCTCTGTCCTGTAGATTCCACAGCTAAGAACATTGCTTCTTATCCTGTAGAATCTATCCAACAGGTAGTCTCGGCCTTTCTTGGTAGTGATACTCATTCCTCATCACTCCTGAAGATACAGTTTTCATAACTTAGAATATCATCAAACAAGTCACAATAATCATCAGTTTTATGTTTGCAATCCTCGCAAAAACTCATATGTACTCACCTATCCTTTTGAACCTGACTTCATAATCATATGGCAGAATATCCAAAGCCATGAGAACATCCTCCAGTTCCTCGGATATGGCCTTATGGTCATCACCAGGAACACATTTCACATGGATCATAACATTAAAGCAATTGGTTTTCATAATTCATTCCACCTTAAACCTCTTCTGTCAATGTAATGGAAAATACTGGAGACATTGCTGTATCCTAATTCATCAGCAATGCTCTGCATGGTTCTGCCTTTATTCTTTTCAGCTGATAGGAAGGTTACTCCTCCTGCCTTGTCGATACGGCCATTACCCCAATTGGGATTATTGATCCTGTTGAAATGCAGCTTATGATGGCTGCTCTTTGAGAGCAAGAGTAGGTTTTCTGGACTGCAGTTTGTTTTGTCATTGTCCAAATGGTGAACGTGGAATCCTTCTGGTATTGGTCCAAAATGTTCTTCATACACTAACCGATGCAATAACTTGCCCTGGTTGATTCCAGAGCTGATTTGATAGTAGCTGTCTTTTCGTTGGTAAGCGTTTCCAAATTTAGTTTACATATTATTCATTCCCCATTCATTGCTATCTTTTCAAGACTTTCAGAAATCGCTCCCAATAAAGTCAATAAATGCAATCTGAAAACATGATCATCTTCTAACATTAACTTATCATAGGATTCATAAAAATCCATAACTAAATCATCATATACTATCTGTGCCATATCACATCACCTTTAAATTTACTTCGTTATACCATTCGTATATAATATAATAATAATAATAATAAATTATAATAAAATAATAATAATAATAAAATTATTAATAATATAATAATAATGTAAAACAATTAATGTAATACAATTGTACGAAAGTATATTCTAAAAAAAAATGTTTTACAGTTTTACACAAAATGTTTTACGTAAAACATTTGATTTTAACAAACCATCTTCGCCAAAATGTAAAACATTCATTGTAAAACATTTAGCTTACCACCTCAGACAACAACAATTCCTTGAACTCTCTCCACTTCAAACCTTTACCAAACTCTGAATAAACATTCCGGACAAACTCCCCATTCAAGCTGATAAAAACATCTAAAGCTTCACCAGGAGTAGTGTTCTTACCTACAATCAACTCTTTTTTATCATCATACACCGGTTTGATTCTACCAATAGCCTCTTTAAGGTCATCACTCAAAACACTATTTGGGTCTGGAGCAATACTCATAATCTCAATAGGAGATTCTTTAACTTCAGGATATTTCCCTTTTTCCTGAATGAGATCATCAATCAATTTCTCTTTATGCTCAATCTCTAATTGAACCTCGCATTCAACTTTTTTAAGCTTGTTAAGTTCAATCTCTTCCAAATCTTGTTTTATTTCGAGTCTCCTTCTAGGATTCTTGCTATAATACTCATTCACAAACCATTCGATTGCTTCTGCAGCATTATAACCTGTTTTCATTAATTTGTGTTTTGTTGATTCATGTAACCTTGCAGTTACTTGAGCTCCTTTTTTAAATTGCATCTAAAGACCCTCCTAATGCTTTTCGGATGTGCTTGCAATGGTTGTCAGTATCTTCTAAACTTGCACATCCGTAAGGTCCTGATTGTTTCCTGAACTTGAAGTCAGGACAATCACATTTTACTGTCCCTTCTTCATGATCTACTTGTACTAGATATTCAGTGTGTTTCTCGTCATTGTAGACGAGCCAATCTGAGAATATTTCGCTTTGAAAAATTAGTGCAGAGGCGATTATAGAATCACCTCCTCATAACATTCTCTTTCACCATCATAGACAAGGATTAGTTTTTCTGCACCTGATAGGTGCTTGTAATCCTTGAGTATTCTTTTCCTTTCCTTTCGGTTATTGGTGTCTAGGAGTAAGGAGCCTGCGAGGAGAGTTCCGTCCTCTTTGACTCCTTTGTATTGCTTTCTCATGCTAACACCTTTTCAATCTCTGCTAATATTGCAGGACATTCATCATCATTCAAAACTCTTGTATCTACTAATTCCTTTAGTTTGAGTTTTGCCATTAGAATATTCCTTTGTGGCAGTTCTGCTATGATGGAATCTGCTATTTCTTTGCTTGATTCAAACATTACAGGTTCTTTAGGTTTAGGTTCTGGTGCCTTTACCTTTTGAGGTTTAGGTGGAAGTGGGGTTTCATCTACAGGTTTAGATGTAGCTTCTCTGAATTTCTCCACTTCATAACCATACTTCCCATCAGCATCAATAAAGCAATGATATTTCTCATTGACAATGCTGTTGACCTTAATAATCAACTTGTTTGATTGGAAATCTTCATTGCAAACAACTCTTAAATCTGCTTGACCTATGAATATTATGTTTTTTCCGCTTGCACGGATTGCCTTGAGTATCTGTTTGAAACGGTCATTACGTACTTCATACTTCTTGATACCTGGGTCTTTACTGACTAACATTTCAATGAGTGATGAAACTCCATCAAGTATGATGGTGTCGTAATCGCTTTTTCCGATATGTTGAATCGCTTCCTTGATTGCATTGAATGTTTTAATGTCATTGGTAAAGGTTAGATCCAATATGTCACAGTCAGTATAGTTTGTGTCATCGATGTCGATTACGATAGGGTTTAACCCATGTTCTTTACAATACTCTGCAGCAAATGTTGATTTGCCTGTACCATCATTACCATAAACTAATATTTTTTTGGCATCGTCGATGCCTCTTTTTTTTAATTTAAATGCCATAAGATATCCCCTTAATATGTGTTGATTTCATCCGCCATCATTTCTAACATTTCTTTATAGAAAGACCGTTTCATTCTTTGAGCATCCCACCTTAAGGACCGTACCCTTCTACCTCTTGCGAATCCATTTTTTATTACTCTTGCATTTTCTTTACGGACTGCACTTTCATGTTTTGTTGGATGTTCTCTTCGAGATAAAAGTTCTAAATTATCAATGCAATTGTTTAGTTTATTTCCATCTTTATGGTGTATGATTGCCCAAGGGCAGATAGTTACTCCGTGATGTTCTTCATAAATTAAACGATGCACAAATTTTCTGAAGTTTCCTTCTTTTACTGAAGTGATCATATAATAACCATCAGCAGTGAGATTTGCACTGCCATATTTTGTTTGTATGCTCATATGGTCCCACCTCAAAAGAATCCGAAAGTTTGAGGAATTACTAAAAATGCGATTAGGAAGAATAGGAACCCCAGGAATGTAATGAATACTAATTGCATTACGCTAATGGTTAATTGCTGTTCCAATACTTCATTAGCATTGCATTTGCCTAATCTTGCAGGTTTAGAGGTCATCGTATTCCTCCTTGCATTGGCCACATTCTACACAGAGGACATCCTCATCGCCATCTTGGTAGAGACAGTATTCGTTGAGGTACTCTTCTAATTCATGATTAGGTTCTAACCTATGACTGAAGATCATGCTTCCACCTCAGGTTTGGAGGTTGTATCAAAACGAGTTACGTTCCTTAATGCAGCGAGTGCATGTAAGGCTCTTTGGTATTCGGCGTATTCCTCGAAGTTGAGGAGTACTCCTTCGTCTAAAAATTTCATTTTTGTTTCACCGTCCTTGGGAATAGTTTTATTTGCAGTTGCCGCTGCAAGGTAAACTTTCCTGTAATACTATGTTTGTTTTACTAGTATATAAAAGTATCTATTTTATATCTTTTTTATATATACTTATATGTATATTTTATATATATTAAAATACATAACTAATATTATAAAAAACACATATAAGGGAGTATGATCATGTTTAAGTTTAAATCAAAAATAGGATTTGCAAATCCTAAATCAAAATCATTGAAAGTCGGCTTACCTAAACAGATTGCAGAATTTTTGGAAGTCGCTCCAGGTGACACTATGGAATGGATTGTTGAAACAGCTGAAGACAATTCCATAAAAATCGTTGTAAGTAAGCACAAAGAATAAATTTTTTTTAAAAATAGTATTTGTTTTATATTATACGAACTGTTTAAAATTTTGTAAAAAGCATTCGCTAAACCTTTAAAATTGCCAATGCGAAACTCTTTAAACTCTATTTTATATTTAAACAACTTTAAAGCATTTTTTAAAGTAAAGTATAAATATATATAACAATCATATATAATATTGTCGCAGATAATAATAATATTCACCGTCCTTGGGGTTTACTATTTTTATACTGTCGACACTGGTTGATGGTTAAGTTATGTCTGTTGCCGCAGCATAATTTAACCGCTTGAAACCAGTATTTAACTATTTTTCTTATAAACTAATTTTTATCATTCTTAATATATAACAGTATACATTTTCTTTTTTTAGATCCCTTGCCAAATTGAATACTATTCAATTGACAACCTCGGCAATCTTATTTTTAAACACCGTATTATATTTATTTTACGATAAAGAGAGCATATGAAAACTATTATAGAGATAATGCTCAACTGAGGACTGTTCAGAAAAATAGTGAAAAGTTTGAACAATTAAAAGTTTGAAAAATAGAAATGCATGGGATTTATTTTTTAATGTTCAACTCCCATACTGAAAATATTGAACAGTCATATAAAAATGTAAAATAAAAAAGTAGAATTATTCCTGATGCAAATAACTATGCATCAAGTTCCTGAATTTTTCGGATTTTGTCTCTCCAGGAACCTTTTCCATACGCTCCATCATAGACAATGAAACTTTCAAATTTAATTTCTCTGTCTTGAATGCGTAATCCTCTATTTTTTCATGATACAATAGGAATAGGTAGTCAAACAGTTCTTTCATCACTTCAGCTTCAGAAAGGCCAGATTCCCTTAATCTGTTAAGGGCTTCCAAAGCCTCATCAAAGATTTCCTCTTCCTTATAGTACATTTCAGTACTACAGGAATAACCCATTCCTCCGAAGATGCTGCTAATCATATAACCGAAACTCAATTGTTCGGATTGAGTTAATCCATACTCATGCCCATATTTTTGAGCATAAGCGTTCAATTGTGAAGCAATATCCTCTTCATAGTAAGGCATACCACGTTCAACTGCAAATTTCTTTAGCTCTTCATAATCAATATTTTTATTAATATTTTCTAATTTATTATCTTCAAAAAACATAACAATTCCTCCAAAAATAAAAAGGGATTATTGGAACAGCTCCAAAGCACCCTTAACATTATAATTATCAAATAATTCCACCATTTTGAATAATTTTTCATCCACTTTTTCTCCAGCATCACGAGGGCCATCAACATAGGCCGCAACCAAATGATCCATATCATCAGAAAGATATACATTGTCATTATCCTCATCAGAAAAACCATGCTCAACAATCTCATCAACAATACTATCAAGAATATCCTCGCTTAATGATGAATTGAAGCATTTGTTGACATACTCATGATACTCACCGAACTCATGAGTCAACTCTTTATCAAGCTCTTCAAATTCATCTACATCAGGATTAATCCTTTCAAGGATTTGAGACCTAATATGGTCTTCAATGTAATCTGATTCGTGAACATACTCATTTAATGATTCTGCCATGCATTCATCATAAGGACAGTCATCAGTACCACAGTTTTCACAGGATTCACAACCGTTCCAAACCTCCCAATCAAAATTATTAGGGATGCTGAATACAAGAATGTTCTCTTCAATGGTATCCTGGCTTAATGATTCATTACCAAAATATGAATGAACCCAAAACTCTTCTTTTTCAATATTGAAATATATATCTCTATTATGGCCGACTTGTTCAAAAGTTACAACTTCACTTACGAATTTTTCAAAATCTTTTCCGAACATTTTTATTTTCTCCTTTACGATAATTTTGTACCTCTTTAGGTAATACTATATTTGGGGATACTACTATATAAACTTATCGGTTAAATTGTGTAAAAAAAGGAGGAAAAAGCACAATAAAAAAAAAGATTTAAAAACAAAAAATTATCGTAAAGGGGTGATAAATTTGAGGTTAAATCTACAAAATTGCACCTTTCCTCCAATATAATATTCTAAATTATAACATATATAAAATTAACTCTTGAAAAAGAATAGAGGCCAATTTTCCATTCTCTGGAATCATGGCCTACTTGAGTATTCAATAAAATCAATTAAATTTAACTCCATCCATCATCAGCTACACCAGACATATGAGAACTAACATAAGCATAGAATACTTGAGCAATATTCTTATCAGCAAACCAAACAACATAAGTCACATTGTCGCAGATGATCTCTAAGGTTTTACCATCAATCTTAACACCAGTTATATTATCCCAGGACAAACGTAAATCTTCAGCTTTATTTATTGCTTTCTTGAAAACAATCCCCTTGTCTGCAATATAAGCGTTAGTCTTTACCTTTAACTTTTTCCTATTGGTGGTGGTAAAGTTTGTTTTCCCACCTCCTAATGCTGCTCCTACATAATTGTTAACATCCAAATATGATTCCTTAAGCTCAAGTTGACATTCAAGATCTGTTTTTGCTATCCACTCATTGCTTAAGAATTCCTCTACCAGTTCTGGAGTGTTATTCAATCTGCCAATGCCTTTAGCCTTGAGAAAGCTACTGTACATTTTCTTGTCAATGCCAAGTTCTCTCATCTTTTCCTCTTCAGCTTCCTGTAACAACTTCTTCAACTGTCGGTTATCCTCGTACAGTTCATTCAACAAATCCGCACATTCAACTAAACCTAATCTCTGACTTGGATTGTCAATGCTTTCATCAAGTTCCTTTTCATTATCTATTATTTCAATATAATAATCAGAACCATATTCTGTAATCTCAAATCGTTTCTTATCCATACAATATATCACCTTATCCTATCCATACCATTAGCAATATTACTGGCAGCCTGCATAGCAGACATATTCTTAATATGCTTATTCTGTTCAAACTGCATCTTCAACTGTCCTTTCTCCAGGGGTGTAAGGTTGTTAAACTCTTCCAATGTTAATCCAGTTGCTTCAAGTAATTCATTTAATTCTTTTTCTTTCTTAATTTCTTCTTTTTCATTTTGTTTTATTGTTTTGATGTCGTTATAACTTAGTGTTCCGTCACCTCCAAGTTCAAGGGATTTTTTCACTTGCTCTACTTTTCTATGATATTGTTTAATTATTTGTTTAGTGTTTACTTTTGTTGGGCTATACCATTTTTTGTTTTTATTGTATTCTTCGCAGATGTTGATGATTTCTTCATCTGTGAATAGTTCATCATTCATTATTTGCTGTTTAATGTTTTCAGGTTTATTGAATAAATCAATTAATTCTTTATAATCCATGTTTATCACCTTCTAAAAAATGGTAATGTTATGTTATATTATAATTGTTCAAACATATAAAACAGTACCATTTTTTTATAGGCCATGCTTTTTAAGTATTTCCTCAACATTGTATTCCTGGAAAACTTCACTTATCTTCTTGTTCACTGCAGAATCAATATCCTTTTTGATTCTTTCATTCTCCTTCTGAAGTTCTAAAGCCCTTTGTCTTTCCTGCTCCAGATCATACTGCTCACGATAGATTGTGTTATAAGGCACAAGCGCAGTATACACTTGCCTCAATTCGCTTTCAAAGCTATCTTCCTCTACTGCATCGTAAACCTCGCTGTTGCTCATGTTCGGCGGAGTGTGTCCTGTGAACAATGAGACTATGTCCAGTTCCCTGAAGCTGTCATTGCGGTTTATAACATCTATCTTTGTCATGTTGACTCTGCATGTTGTGCTGAATAGCTTACGAAGGTTATGTGCTCTGAAACGGCCGTAATTGTTATCATCATTCTTATAATTATAATCAGGTCCTAATTCATACATTAATTTCTCATTCATGTCATAGAACAATCTTCCCATGCTCCCTTTTGTCAAGCCTGTTGTCCTGGATAAATTGCTAATCCATAATGGTGATTCGTTAGTGATCCTTAATTTTTCTATACGTTTCTCCAACCTTTTTTTTCGGTGCTTGTTCTTTGCCCTCACATCATGCTTCAATCTTTCAAGCTCATCTACTGCTTCCTCATATTTCCTTTGTCTCCACTTGGTGTATCTGAAGAAATAATATGTCCATTCTGGAGTGGCAAATGTTATGCATAGGTTACCTTGCTTTTCTGTTTTCACAGGGTCTAATTCAAAACGTGGTATTATCTCATAAGGGTTCTTGCTCAATAGGTCTTCAAGTGTTCCGTCATGATAAAGTTTTGTTGCTTCCAATACTGTGTTATATGTGAAGGTTTCTATATCACTTAAACGAAGGCCTGTTACCCGTGGAGTCAGGAATAATAAAGGTTGCACTGGTTCTGTTGACAATTCAATAGCTAGTTTCAATTCACTGTCTAAAGGCAGTTCCTTTAATCTTGTACGTGGTTTTTTGATGTGGAATATTGGCATGTCTGGAAGTTCTATCCTATGCTTATTGAATAAGCTTCTGAAGTATAGCAATCTTCCTTTGATGGTTGATTCCTTTATGTTGCTATTTTTTCGCAGGTATTCCTCATATTCCTCATGGATACTGGTTATGGTCCTGAAGGGCAAGTATTCGTATGTTTTCTCTCCATTTTCATTGGTTGCGTATGGATCTTGTTCCTGAAGTCCAACCTTTACAAGTTCTGTAGGTGTTCTTCCTGTCAGGTGGTATATGTCATCGAAGACATAATTGTATTCCTTTTGGCTTGACTTTGATAAGTCTTTTACCCTTTGGTGGAGTAGCTTGTCTGTTTGGCAAAAATTGTTTCTCTTCATTTTTAATCACTTCATATTTTTTTATCTTTTTTAAATATTTTTGCCTTTGTTGTATAGAGCATGTGAAAACTAATAAAGCTTGATTTTGTTTACCTAGTTTTCAATGTTTAGCCTATGAATGTTTGGTTTGTTTTTGTTCTGATTTACAAAGCCTACTATTGTTTACTTGCTTATCCCAAACAAACCACTAAAGGTGCACATTAAAGAGATTCCTGAAGATATTGGGGTTTGAAGCATTATCCAACCTACTATACCGGATAGAACAAAAAGGAGGAGGGACCATAGAAAAGCAATATTCCCTGAACTTAATTTGTGAATCATATATACCGATACTACAGTCAAGATAATCCAAGTATATGGTTTGGATATTCCTTGCAGAAAGGGAAGTGCCACTGCAAATATTGGCATCATGATAATCACTACAAGGATGGCTCCAAACCCTCCAACAGAAACGATACGAATAGCTTCCTTAGATCTTCCTTCTAAAACCATCCTATGACCTGGAAGAATGGATGTAGCAGTTCCTTCCTCTGGAACTCCAAGGAGCATTGATGGAACAAATTCGATTAAGGCATGGGCAATTGACATTGCAACAAATATTACACATAAGAATTCTGCAGAAACATAATTCATTAAAAATGCGGAGGATGCAAACATTATGGCACCTGCAGTATTTACATGTATTCCTGGAACCATCCCTGTACATGTTCCTATTCCAATGCCAATAAAACATGCCAAAACCAAATCGAACATATCTTTTACACCATATTTATTTTGCTTATTTAAGCAGTTTCAATACAATAACTAATTTATATGAACTTATATTTAAAATAAGCAGTTAAAAACGGTTAAAATATTAAAATAAGATTGTAAAACTAATATTACAATTAAAAATTGATTTTGAATTGAAAAATTAAAATAATAATGAAAATTATAATGAATTAGTAAAAAAAATAATTGAAAAAAAGATTTTTAAAATGGAGAATACAAGAAAAAAATAAAATAAATAAAAGAAGTAAAAAAAGTTAAAGAACTAGTTAAGAGAATTAACTCCCAACTAGTGATAAAAGTTTTGATCAAACTTTTGCAGCCGAAGGCTGGAAAAGTTTGGCTAGTCATCTAAAATAACAGCTGGTTTAATTAAGTCACGTCGTTTGTCTCTCATTAAAATAATAGCTTCTTCGATGTCATCAAATTTGTCGAATTTGTGGGGGATTAATTTGGATGAATCGAAACGGCCATATTCAATAAGATTTGCTAATTTTTCCATTCTAGCACATCCACCAGGGCATACTCCACCACGGATGGTCTTGTCAGCAAGTCCTTGACCCCATGAAAGACCGTCGATAGGGATGGTTTCAATACCCTCATAGTGCAATACGTTACCGATAATACCACCGACTTTAAGTACGGATAAAGCTTCGGAGAGGGTGTCTTTTCCTCCACCACCGATTACTACTTTGTCTACACCTTTACCATCGGTTAAGTCCATGATTTGCTCTACAGTACTGCCGTTGTGGTAATCTACAATATCATGTGCACCGTATTCTTTAGCTACTTTAATAGCTGATGGATGGCTTCCTACAGCAATAAGATGGGAAGCACCCCCTAATTTGTGCACCAGCTAATGACATAAGTCCTACAGGACCGATACCGAAACAAGCTACTGTATCACCAGGTTTGATTTCTGCAAGTTCTGCAGCATAGAAACCGGTAGCCATCATGTCTGAAATCATTACAGCTTGTTCTAAGCTTACATGTTCAGGCAAGTGTGCCAAGTTTGCGTCAGCTTGGTTTACATGGAATTGTTCTGCAAATACACCATGCTTGAAGGTTACAAAGCTCATACCTGTTCCCATACCCCAACAGTGTTGGGAGAATCCTTGTTCTGCTGGTACAGTTAACCAGTCCGGAGTGATAGCAGGTACAATTACACGGTCCCCCGGTTGAAGTCTTTTACTTTGTCCCCTACTTTAACTACTTCAGCAGTAGCTTCGTGTCCTACTACACGGTTAGGTGCATCGCTCATGTATGCATGACCCCATACGATGTGTACGTCTGAAGTACATGGTGCCATAGCTAAAGGTTTACAAATTGCGTCGTAAGGTCCATATTCATCGATTTCAATGTCAACCCAGCCAAGTACGTCTTGTTCGATTCTTGCCAATCCTCTCATTTTTATATCTCCTAAAAAATTATATAAGATTTAATCAATTCTGGAATAAGCTGGAAATAATCATCTCTAATAATTAGTTTAGTTAACTAATTATTTAAATCTTTATAAAAATTTTGAATACTATTCAAAAAATTACAATAAAACTGGTTAAACAATTAATAAAAATATGTATAATTAAATATTTTTTAAAAATTTTAAAAAATTGTATATAAATTTCAATTATAATAATTAAAATATTGCAAAGATATGAAACAAAAAATTAGATTAAACAAAGTAACAAATAATGAAATTTTGAAAAAAAGTAATTAAATAAAAATAGGTTTAAAAAAATTTAAAATAAAAAAGAAAATTTACCACAGAAAGTGGTAAGATTTTAGTCAGGTTTTTAGCAGAATGCTAAAAAGCTGCTTACATTAATCTTCTAGAATCAGTAATTTCTGCACTAGCTACGTCTGCTAAAGCAATGACAGCTTCTTCAGTAGGCCCAGTTCCACCTTCACCGTCTTCTACGATGAATACAACATTTAAAGCTACTAAACCGAATGCAATAGGTTCTTCAGTAATTTCGTGTAATTCTGCATCTGCAGGCATTGCATCAGTGATTGCTGCTTTTAATGCTTCTAAATCTACTTCTGGGCTTTCAGGCATTACTTTTAAAGTGTTAACAACTTCTCCCATAATCATTCCTCCAATAATTCTAGATAATTAATTAATCTAAATTTGATCTGAATTAAATTAATTTAAATACAATACTTAATTTATACCAAATTAAACTTATGGTCCTTCAAATCCGCATTCGCATTTGTAAGAGTGACCGAAAGTACGGCAACTTTCACATCTTGCGATAGGTTTACCACATACAGGACAGTTGAATTGAACATAAGGTTCAATTAATGGTATTTCTTGTTTACAAGATTGACAGTTTACTTTTTCCATATATATCACCGAATATATTATAAATATTTTAATTTATTAATTTATAAACTTAATGATTAATCAGAATTTAAGCAGCTAATCTAAGAAACTGATTTAAGCCATTAAAACTTAAATTCATCTTAAGTTCACCTATGAATTAATAAAAAAGATGCTTATTCATTATGTATAAATGTATATTCAAAGGAATCCTTATTCTCATTATTCATTATAGACAGGACTCTCTCAGGATACTCTCCATTTACAACATAACAATCCAATCCATACTCAATCAATAAAGTAGGCAACATCAAGTCAATTGATGATTCATCAAAAGTCAGTAGTTTATTTACATCAATTTCATTGATCAATTCCGCTCCACTTAAGGATGGATCTTTTGTATATATACCATTTACATTTGTTGCTATTAAAAGCTTTGCATCCAAAAGGCTTGCAATGTAGGCCGCAATTGAATCACTTGTCACATCCCATGAATGTGCAAATGGCTCATTTTCCTTTAGAATGTCGGAACAAATCATAATTGGTATCTTATTCAAGTCAGAAATACTTTTTGCTTCTTCTATAGTATAGCTGATTTCTGTAAATGCTAATTTATCATTCAGCAATTTAGCCAAAATATCCATAGAATCAATAGCTGTCTCATGGGTTACATCTTTGGAGAATTCAATCTCCTTGTCATATTTTCTAATCAGATTGGCAAATCCACCTCCGCCAATAACAAACAAGCAGTTTTGACCTTTTAATGCATTTGCAAGTTCAATTGCTTTCTTTGGGAATAAACTTCCACCAATCTTAATTACCCATTCAATAATACTATCACAACTGAATGATTAATAATTTAAAAAATTTAATTCTTATAAAATATGGTATATTTCTAAAAAAATACATTTTTCCAAAAATAATATTTCAAGACATGAAATTTTCAAAAAATGAATATTTTTAAAAATAAAATACTTATAAAAATAGCATTTATTAATTATTTATTTTTTACATTATATATAATTATGTTTTTTCAAATTTTAAAAAATAAATTATATATATTCAGCAATATAAAAATAAACATATAATTTTCGGAGAAAAATTGATGAGTCAAAATAGAATGGATTGATCTTGTAAGGGCAATATCTATTTTAACTGTTTTGTACATTCATGCAACTGATGGAATATATATCATATCATCTGATGCAATTATGAACTATACATTGTTTTCAAGGATATTTCAATTTGCATCCCTTTTCATTGGACGTATAGGAGTTCCATTCTTCCTGATGATTACAGGATACTTATTGCTTGACAGAACTTATGATGATGAGAAAGTTCACAGATTCTGGACAAAGAATTGTAAAGGATTAATTATAGTAACCGTCATTTGGTCTGCAATTTATGCTGTAAGCATATTGTATGTATCTCTTTTCAGTCCGGATGTCAATGCAATAGAAGCAGAAAACCTATTCTTTAGCCATATGTGGTATATGCCAATGATTATTGGAATGTATCTTTCATTGCCATTTGTAGCAAGCACTTTAAGCCATTACAAACCAAAAACAATTGAGCAAGCTACAATTGTCTTCTCACTTTTAGCATTCCTATTGCCATTCATCTCATTGTTGTTTGACATGGAAGGAATCAGAAACATAAACATACAATTCTGTCTTGGTTTTAGTGGTGGAATCTATGGTATTTACATTATCTTAGGATGGCTAGTTAAAAAAGGACAATTCAAAAAGTATTCCAGCAATAAATTCAGATTGCTTGCGATTGTTTCATTTTTAATTTGCGTTCTGTTCCAATACTATGTATATATCAGAGGATATCCTTTCCTATTATGGTATGAATTCCCATTTATCCTAACTGGTTCACTTGCATTGTTTGAGTTATGTTCCAGAAGGAAAAAGGTCAGAGGATTTAAAGGAGTTCAATTCCTATCCAAATACTCCTTTGCAGTGTTCTTAATACACAACCTGTTTAGAATTTCACTGCTTCCGCTGGTTATTTTCTTACCATTTACAGAACCGGTAAAAGCTATAATCCTTTGGATTTTATTGATAATATTCAGCTACGCGGCAGCTGCTATTATTTACAGAATCCCACAATACGGTAAATTTATTTTATACATGAGATAATAGAGATAATATTTATTATCTCATAATTTTATTTTATTTTATTTTACTCATAATTTTATTTTATTTTATTTTAAAAAAAAAAGACATTTTAATACTAATTTTATTTTTATTTTAAAAATTTAAAAAAAAGATTATTTTTACAATATCACTTTAAAGAATTATTCAAACTCTTTTTTAAGTTCTTTAAAAGCAGCCCATGCCTCTGGAGATGGGAACAATGGATAAATATGGAACATTCCTTCACCTACAATCAAGCGAGCATCTACACCATCCTCTTTTAGCTTTTCATGATATTTTAAAATGTCATTATAGAATATTTCATTGTCTCCTGCAAAAGTAAGTGTTCTTGGCAAATCAGTATTGTCTCCAGAGAGGGCTTACTCTATAGTCATGAGTATCCAATTCTCCAGCCCATGATTTTCCTATTTCCCTAAGTCCAATTTCACCAAGAATTGGATCTGAATCATTATCATAAGGAGGATTGCTAAGTGCAATGTCAACCCATGGAGAATATACAACTATATTATTTGGTTGAGGAAGATCTATTGCCTTTAAATGCTGGCAGAATGACAATACAAATCCTCCCCCTGCAGAATCTCCCATTAAAGAAATTGTTTGATCTTTTCCCATTTTTGAAATCGGGGATCCATATAAATCATCCATCAAGTCAAAGGTTTCATCACATGAATGCTTTGGAGCCAAAGGATAAACTGGAGCGATTACATAAGCATCCAATTTTTTAGAAATGGCTAGACAGAATAAGTGATGCTGATAGTTGATCTCATTTATAAAAGCTCCTCCATGGATAAAAACAATCACTTTTTTAGCATTTTTATCTCCAAAAGTGAAAAGAGGAGTTCCTTTAAAATCTATGCTTTTAAAGATGCTTTTTGGAAACTTTTCATCAGCATTTAACCTCTCTTTTAATAAATCATTTATTTTCTCTTGTGAGTCCATGAAATCTGATTTTGACATCATTAAGATTTTCTCTTCAATTTTTGCAATAAATGATTTTGATATGATTCATCTCATTAATAAAAAGAATAAAAAAGAAATTAATAATATTTATGTCAATAGATATATAAGTCAATATAGTAAATATTAAAAAAGCATAAATATGATTGGGAGCAAATCAATTATTGAAGCTAAAATGCCATTAAAAAGATTGAAATACACATTTGATTATTGCAGCGCAAATCCCATAGGTTTTTTAATTATCTTATTCTTAATCTGGTCTATAAATTTTATGAACAGCTATGCCGATGAACATACAATCAAATATAAGCTCATTTTTTATCCAATGGCATTTTTAGTGACTCTTTTTATGTATGGGTATGGGTTGGCAATTACAAAAGACACCATAAGAAATGGAGAGAAATTGCCTATAATAAAACTTAAGCAATGCACTGTTTTTGGTATAAAAGCGTCCATTATGATAACTCGCTATTCATTTATAGAAGGATTTCTATTATATGACCTTTCAACCAGATCCTATTTGCTGAATTTCACTTAAAATTTGCAGCATCCCATTTGATTGAAACATTGAAATGATATTATTGGCATAATCCTGTAAGCACAATTGAATTTATCATTGTAAGCATTATGATAACATATATAGTTGCATTCTTTTTGAAAATTTCACTTGCAAGACTTGCAGATGGTGGAAGATTGCTTGGTGCATTCAACATACTTTCCATTAAACGCTGCATCGATACAATAGGATGGAGACATTATACTGCAGATTACACTAAGATTATGCTTTCAATAACAATTTTGGCTTACCTCCAATATGGAATTGACATGTTTGGATTCTTCAATTGGGTATTTGATTTAATCATTGATCTTATGATATTCGCCATCGAATTCGTTGGAATCGGTATGATTTATCAAGAGTATAAGATTAAAAAAGTTAAAAGGTTTATAGAAATTGATTAAAATAAGTAAAATTATTTGTAAAATTATTTGTAAATAATTTATAAAATAATTTAAAAAAAAGTTTGAAAAATAAATAAGGTAAAAGCTAAAAGATAAGATCATAATAACTTCAAATCACCAGTGATCTTATCCAAAACATCATCTTCATCAGGACCTAATCCTAAAACAGTCACTGTTGATTTAGGCAATTGGGTTCTTCCTGCATCAGTCACCAAATAATATGCTACACCATGGGCTCTAGCAAGCTCCCTTAAATTATAAAGATCATGCAATGAAGGTGCTTTTAAAACCACTTTTGCATAGGCCTCATTTTCCCATTTTCTGATTTTTGCCTTGTCAGCCTGTTTATATGCACCTATAGCAGCATGGCAACATTGTGCAGCTATTTTTCCTTTTCCCATCTTGATGTCAGTTCTTACAATCATTACCTGTTTCATTTAAATCCCAGTAAAATTAATTAAGAAAATCATTTTCCTATTTTTTTATATATTATTTTTATATTAAACTCAAAATTATTTAAATTTAACCAAAAAACGACTAATAAATATTTAACAAATGGGAAACAAATGGAATTTAACAGTATTACACAAAATTATTATAAACTATTAAAAACAAATAATATTTATTATAAATTAATTAATCAAACTTATTATATTATTATTTTAGAGGAAACGGAGATAAAATGAGTAGAATTTCTATTTTAGACAAGGACAAGTGCCAACCTAAAAAATGTAACTATGTATGTATGCACTATTGTCCTGGCGTACGTATGGAAGAAGATACAATTGTAATTGATGAAAAGAGTAAAAAGCCACTAATTTCAGAAGAATTATGTTCCGGATGCGGTATCTGTACCAACAGATGTCCATTTGGTGCAGTCAGTGTTATCAATTTACCAGAAGCTCTTGATGAGCCTATTCACCGTTACGGCCAAAATGCCTTTGAACTCTTTGGTTTACCTACCCTTAAGGATGGAACCGTTATTGGTTTGCTTGGTCAAAACGGTATTGGTAAGTCAACAATCATGAGGATATTGTCTGGAGAGCTTATCCCTAACCTTGGAAACTATGAAGAGGAAGCAAGTTGGGACAAAGTAATTGACTACTACAAAGGGTCAGCATTGCAAAACTACTTCAAATTGCTTCAAGCTGGTGAAATCAAGACAATCCATAAGCCACAAATGGTTGACCAGCTTTCCAAAGTCGTGAAAGGAAATGTAAAAACATTACTTACAAATGTGGATGAAAGAAACAAGTTAGATGAAATAGTAGATGATTTAGACCTTAAGAATGTTCTTGAAAGAGATATGCAAAACTTAAGTGGTGGGGAACTTCAAAGAGTGGCAATAGCTGCTACAGTTCTTCGTGAAGGTGATTTCTACTACTTCGACGAACCGACATCCTGGTTGGATGTACGTCAAAGATTGAATGCCGTTAAGGTAATCCGTTCCCTTGCTGAAGCAGGCAAATCCGTACTTGTAATTGAGCACGACTTAGCTACCTTGGATGCTATGAGTGACAATGTGCATCTTCTTTACGGTGAACCTGGAGGATATGGTGTAGTAAGTGGAAATAAAGGTGTGAGAGTGGGAATAAATGCATACATCAATGGGTTCTTGCAAGAAGAGAATGTGAGAATTAGGAAACAGCCAATTGAATTCAGCATTCGTCCGCCAACACCTGAAGATGATGGCGAAGTCCTAAGTGAATACAGCGACCTTAAGAAGGAATACGATGGATTCACACTTGAGGCAGAAGCAGGTAAGATTTACCATGACGAGATTGTCACTGCATTCGGTTCAAACGGTATCGGTAAGACTACCTTTGCTAAGATATTAGCAGGAGTTGAAAAGGCAACTGAAGGAGACATCTTGGAAAAAGTGGATATTGCATACAAGCCACAATACATTGAATCTGACTTTGATGGAACCGCACAGGAATTCCTTTATGCAAATGCTCCAACCTATGGCTCAAACATATTCAATAGTGAAATCGGAAGACCGCTTGCTCTCGATAACTTGCTTGACAAAAAGGTTAAGAAATTAAGTGGTGGAGAACTTCAAAGACTTGCACTTGCTGTAACATTATCACAAGATGCAGACATTTATCTTTTCGACGAACCTACTGCATTCTTGGATGTAGAGCAAAGGTTGATTGCAGCTAGAGTAATCAGAAAGATCATTGAAAGCAGAAATGCAGCATCATTGATCGTAGACCACGATATCGTATTTATTGACTACATTTCAGATAGGGCTATGGTATTCAGTGGAGAACCTGGACTCAATGGTATCGCTTCCAAGCCAGCAGACCTTAGAACAAGCATGAATCAGTTCTTAGGAGACTTGGACATTACCTTTAGAAGAGATAAGGAAACTAAACGTCCTAGAGTAAATAAATATGACTCTTACCTTGACAGAGAACAAAAAGAGCAAGGAGAGTATTACTACTTAAAAGACTAAAAAACTATAGTGCAAAAATAATTTTTAAAAATGAAATTTCATTAACTTGGCAAGTGGTGATTTTTTATGAATGGCATTGTTTCCATAGAAAATATATCAAAAAAATTTGATAAGAATTATGTTTTAAATGGAGTTACAATCAACATCCCGAAAGGCTCAATCTGTGGTCTTATTGGACCAAATGGTGCAGGGAAAACAACACTTCTAAGAATTATCACATCACTGCAAAAAGCAGATTCTGGCCAAGTTAATGTTAATGCTAATGTCTTTAGCGGGCTGATTGAAGAGCCCGCCTTATTTTATGAACTTAATGCAAGCCAAAACATTACACAACAATTAATTTTATATGGGCTTGAAGATGAATTCAATCCAAAGGATTTCCTTGAATATCTTGGACTTGAAGATACAAAAAATAAAAAAGTGAAGCATTTTTCACTAGGAATGAAACAAAAGCTTGCAATTGCAATGATGCTTGTTGGAAATCCAGAATTGATCATTTTAGATGAACCTATGAATGGATTGGATCCAAAAGGAATCATTAGCCTTAGAAATCTGATTTTAGAATTAAATGAGGAAGGAGTGACTTTCTTAATTTCAAGCCATCTTCTTTATGAACTTGAAAAAATAGCTACTGATTTTATTTTTATTAACCATGGTAAAATCATATCCGAAATGACAAGTGAGGAATTCTCAAATGCCAATAAAGGACATATCCAATTGGAAGTTAATGATAAAGATTCATTTGAAAATGCAATGAATGATTTGAAAATCTCATATGTGGAAGCAGATAATTTAAAAATGAATATCTTTTCCAATTATACAATTACTGACTTGATAATCAAACTCAATGACTATGGTTGCATTGTTACAAAATGCTTTAATGTTGAAACTAGTTTAGAGGAATTTTTTATAAGGTTGATGGATGAAAATGACAAATAAAATTCTTAAAGCTGAATTGTACAAGATTTTTCATGAAAAATGGTTATATCTAGCTTGTTTTTTCATGATAATATTCTCAATCGGATTTATTCTCATGCAGAAGACAGCAATGTCATATACTGTTGGAATAAACAGGGTTGTCTTTTTGCCTATGGTAATGTATGGAATTGTAATTTCAGTATTAATCAGCCTATTTGTATCTGAAGAATTTGATGAGGGGTTCATCAAAAACAAGATCATTTCCAATAATAACCGTAGAGAAATATATCTTACAGGATTGCTATCAAATTTAATTGCATCAGTAATAGTTTATCTTATTACTGCTTTATTCACTTTGATTGTTTCCTATTTCCTATTTTCAATCAATATCTCCATTTTGGATTATGTTTTATATTTCATATTTGGGATTTTCATAATGCTTGTGTTCGTAGGAATATTCTATTTGGTCTCAATAGTTGTTGGGAAAAAATCAAAGGCAATCATCATAAATATGGGATTAGCATTCATACTGTTGATTGCAGCTTTGATCATGAATGGAATGTTAATGACTGATAATAATCTCTTAATTCAATTCCTATTTGATATAAATCCCTATGGACAAACAGCCCAATTAACTTCAATGAACCGCTTAGATATGAGGGAATCTATAAAAATTGATGCATTTCTCTTTATCATATTTACCATATTTGGAATTAAATACTTTAATAAAAAAGATATTAATTAATATTTAATATTTTTTTAACTTTTTTAAAAGTTTTATAACATACGAACCATATTACATGAAATTACATGAAAAATATAAAGAATAGTTTAAAATTGCTTAAATAAAAAAATAAGAGAAAATAAACAATGAAAAAAATTATAAAAAATTAATAAAAAAGAAAATGAAACTAAATAAAAAAATAATTATTTAGTTCTTAAAGCTTCAACAGCAAGCACAAATTCACGAGCAAATACCTTGACTTTTTCTGGGTCGATTGAATAGCTTACTCTTAAGTAGTTATGACCAAAGGTATTGCTGGTATATGAACCTTGTCTGGTGAACACCTTTTTCTCAATCAAATAGGAAGACATGTCTTCAGGATCGATTCCCGCACCTGATAAGTCAATTCCCATCATGTTTGCACTTGATGGATAAACAGGCAAGAAGACACCTTCACATTGGTCAACCGCTTCCTTGATAATCTTTTGATTTTCAAAAGTGGTATCTCTGACCCTATCAATCCATTGTGGCTTGGATTTCAAGGCAGCAAGTGCACCAGCTTGTGCAATCATATTTGTACCTACATCGTTAATGATAATGCTTTTTACTACATCAATCACTTCTTCGCTTGAAATGATAGCTCCTAATCTTAAACCTGCCATACCAAATATCTTGGAGAAACTGTAACAGGTTATAGTGTTGTTTGGAGCATATTTAGCACAAAGAGTGTGGTTGTAAGCGAAGTCTCTATAAGTTACATCATGCAAGAGGAAAATGTCATTTTCAATAGCTATTTCTGCAAATTCCTTGATTTCCTCTTCAGTGTAAGAGCTTCCAAGTGGGTTTAATGGATCGATTAAGAGAATGACCCTGGTGTTCTCATCCATATTTTCCCTTACTAATTTTGGAGTTAACTTATAGCTGTTTTCTTCACTGTAGATCTTTACTTGTCTTACCTCTGCAGCAAATCTGCTTGCAAAGTTATCAATAATTAGATATCCTGGATCTGGTGTGATAACATTGTCCTCAGGAGATAAAACCGCATTCATGGCTAAGTATAATGATTCGGTTGCACCGGCGTTAACATATATGCTTAAGTCTTCCAATTCCAAATCTTTCAAAATCAAAGATTGCAGTTCTGTAAAACCTTCTGGAGGTGGGTACTTGCAGTATTCGTCACTTCCAATGCAGTCAATCATTGCCTTGTGTACATCCTCATTGTGACCAATATGCAATTCATTTGTATTCTGACCCATCCAAATCATTTCTTTATCCTTAAAAACAGCTTCAAAAAAGTGGTTTGCAGATTCATAACCATCTGGAATAATCTTAGCTGCTTTTGCATATTTCTTCTTTTGGATCATCTTATCACAAATCCTATATCTTAATTAAAAATCTAAAAATAATTTTAATAAATATAATTTAATAGTGTCAGTTTTTAAAAAAAAAATCAAACTGAATATGTTTTCAAATAAACATACAACATTATAGTATCTATTAAAAGTAACATATAAAATTATTTATAAAAATAAGAAAAAATAACTTAGATTTTTAAAAAATGATTAATAATTAATAAATGAAATAAAAAAAGTAATAAAGAAAGACAATAGGTAAAAGGATAAAAAAATCAAAAAAGTAAAAAAAAAATAAAGAATGAAAAGAATAAAGAGAATAAAAAAAGGAACTAAATTATTCAATTCCATTGTTAGTTATCAAGAAGTGAACAGCCAATCCTTCTCTTTTTGATTTATGCCTTTTTAAAAGAGCTATTCTTTGATTGGTTCCTTCTTCACGCTTGAGTTCAATGATGATTTTGCTTCTGTATTGAATGATTGTTCCACCAACAGGAGAGAAATCCTCTTCACTTTCCTCATCAAATGAGGCATAGATTTGATTTGTAACAAGAACAGCAAGATCATGATTGATTGCAAGTGCAGAAAGCATTTGCATCTGTTTTCCTAAAAGGTGAGATTTTGTGCTGTCATCTTCAACCCTAAACAATGCAACAGCAGAGTCCAATATTATGAGTTCAACATCTGCACTATTGGAAGATATCCAAGATTCAATAAGACCAAGATCCTCTTCCTGCTCCTTAAATGAAGTAGGTTCGAATACAATGATATTCTTTGCAACGGTATCGAAATCCTCTCCAGAAATTTGTCTAATCCTATCAACTGATATTCCACCTTCAGTATCAATGTAAACCACTTTTTTTCCTCTTTTGGCTACACCAATAGCTATATTTAGACAAATATTGGTTTTACCTACACCTGGAGGACCGTATACCTGTGTAATTGTCCTTTTTTCAATTCCTCCATCCAACAATTCATCTAAAGGAGAGTTAGTGGAAATCTTTTCCTGACTTGTCATGTTAGATAATATTTTCATTTCTTTCCCTTCAAATAATAAAATAATTTTATAATTTTTATATTTTAATAATTTTAATAATGATCAAATTAAAATTTTAATCTGTAAACATAATATTTAATTAGATATATTTAAAGTTAATTTTTTTATAGATTCCAATCAACAGATTAAATCAAATATTATAATAAACTTGTAAAAATGATTAATAGAGATAATTTTCCTAAATCAGTTTCTCCAAATCCTCTTTTAAGGAATCCATATCATTGGAATCGAATCCGTTTCTAACTAAAGTGGGCTTGGATGCACTTAAGTCTATTACAGTGGATGGCTTTGCAGCACCTAAATCACCAACATCTATAACCAAATCAATATCATTTCCAATCTGCTTTAGAATATCCTGAGGATTTGATAAAGTGCATTCATTTGTAATGTTTGCACTTGTGGTTGTTATTGGAAACAAGCTTGCAAGCAATCGGGCTATCTTATAATCCGGAATTCTCACTCCAACTTTAGCGCTTGCACTGACATAGGGAGAAACTATCTTTTTCTTGTTTAAAATAAATGTAAATGGCCCAGGAAGCCACTTATTGACAATAGCTCTTGAATTTTTATTTAAGTCTGCAATCAGTTCCAAGCTATTTGCATCTTGAACCAACACAGACAATGGCTTTGATGAATCTCTTTTTTTAATTTCATAGATTTTCTTAACTGCATCGTTATTGAAAATATTTGCTCCAAGTCCATAAACGGTATCTGTAGGATAGAGAATGATACCTCCAACTGCCATTATATCAATGGCTTCACCGATTAGGTCCATGTCTGGATTTTCAGGACTTATTTTAAATATTTTCATAAATTCACCAAATAGATTGAATATAATTTTGATTAATTTTTTAACTTCAATTTTAAACTTTACTAAGATAATCTAATTAAATATATATTAGTTAATCAATATAATAAAATTATGCTTAATAGTTTACGACCATATCTTACAAAATTTTTAGAACCTTTGGCTAGTCGATTGAATATTAATCCAAATATTGTAACTGTAATCTCCCCATTTTTGGCGATTATCTCAGCATATTTCTTTGCTACAGGAAATCTAATAGGAGGAGCAATATTTATCCTTCTCAGCGGATTCTTGGATGTTGTTGATGGGGCTGTTGCAAGATACCATGATAGGGCAAGCCCATTTGGAGCATTCTTGGATTCCACTATGGATCGTTTTGCAGATGCAATCATATTCATAGGAATCATATTTGGAGGATACTGTCACTGGTTTGTAGGTGTTTTAGCTATTCACTCAGCAATTACAGTCAGTTATGTTAGGGCAAGAGCAGAATCTCAAGGTGTTGAGTGCAATATAGGAATAGCTGAACGTGCAGTCAGAATGATAATCTTAATGTTAGGTGCATTAATTGCAGCAATATTCCATTCAAACATAATTTTCACATATTTCATTTACATACTTGTAGTTCTTTCATACTTTACAGTTGGTCAAAGAATATTCCATGTATGGAAAGAATTGAATGGACCAAAACAACATAGGCAAAAAAGAGTAAGATAAAATTATATTAATTGGAAAATTTTGAAAATTTAAAAATTTAAAATTTTTCAATATTAATATTTCTAAAAAAAAATTCAATAATGAAATTAAAAAAAAATAAAATTTAAATCGTTCGGAGCATATGAAATGAAAGATCTTGAAAGTGAAGAGAAAATTGCAATCGATATTGCAAAACTTGAGAGAAACTTGAAACAAGTTGAAGACATCAAGTTCGAAGGAAAAGAGAAGGAAGTTTATGACAGAGCAGTCGATTATTGGAATGATTCAAAATATTACCTAGAGAAAAAAGACACAAGAACTGCTTTTGGTTGTATTGAATATAGCCACGGTTTACTCGATGCACTAAGAATGATACATGGATTAATATAATTAAATATTCAATTGATTAAATGATAGTTTTATATCGTAAACTATAAAATAATTAAACTTTGTATCTAAAATATTTATCAAATTGAAATTTCAAAAATTTGAATGATCTTTTGATTGAAATTTTGGAAAAATTCTAAAAAATGATGAAAAATCATCCATAAATATACAAACTATTTGATAGAATAAAAACTAAAAATTTAAATACTTTCAACAATAAATATTTATTCAACATAATAAGAACAATTTTTAATTTTAAAAATTTAAACTAACTCTAAAATTTTCAAAATTAAATTTAAAAATATTTTGATTAAAAATGGGAGATATCATTATGACAGATATTGATGTTACTGAAATTAGAATTATCTTAGAGGATCTTACTGAAGAACAATTAATTAATATCTTAGAAAAAAACGGTTACACTAATAAAGGTAAAAAAAATGTATTGATTAGAGAAATCATGACTAAAATTTCTCATGATATTGTTATCCAAGAATTAGATGAACTTGGTGCAATATAATCATTTACTTTTTTTATTTTTTTTACTTCTTTATCTCTTTTACAAATTTTACTACTTTTTTATATAAATTTATACTTACAGATTATCTAATTGCTTTTTTTACTAATTTTTTATTTAAACATAAACAATAAATAATTTATCAGATAAAATCTTTAATATGATTCTAAAAACAGAAAGACTTATCCTAAGACCTTGGGAGGAAAGTGATGCAGAATGCCTATACCATTTTGCAAGGAATCCTAAAATTGGGCCTATTGCAGGTTGGTCCCCACACAAAAGTGTTGAGGAAAGCTTAGAAATTATCAAAACTCTTTTTTCCAAAAAGGAAACTTATGCAATTACCATAGACGATAATGCAATAGGCTGTGCAGGGCTTTTATTCTATCCACACACTAATCATTACTGGGGAGACGATGGAGTTGAATTAGGTTATTGGATTGGAGAGGAATATTGGGGTCAAGGATTAGTTGCTGAAGCATGTGAAGAACTGATTAAACATGCTTTTGAAGATTTGAACATTACCAGAATCCATGCCAGTTACAGATATGAAAACCACAAATCAAAAAGAGTCTTG
Organism: Methanobrevibacter ruminantium; assembly: GCA_004553595.1. Lineage (GTDB taxonomy): Archaea > Methanobacteriota > Methanobacteria > Methanobacteriales > Methanobacteriaceae > Methanobrevibacter > Methanobrevibacter ruminantium_A. Next base: position 94,701 of record SFKZ01000002.1, read on the forward strand.
GAAAAATTAGGATTCAAGTATTATTGTGATATGAAAAATACAGATCTCTCTGGAAATGAAACACGAGAAATAGCTATGCTTTTAGAAAAATAAAAAAAATGCAAATTTAAAAAATAGTGAAAAACTAAAAAATAAAAAAATTAAATAAAGAGTTTACATACTCATAGCCATGAAAGAAATAAACCATATAACTATAGAAAGCCCAATAATTAACTTACCATGTTTTTTTGCATTCTCTTCATCACGAGTAATTAAGTAGATACCAAAAATAATTCCGAATAAAGGTATTAATATTGCACATACATAACCTAAAATCTTAGAAAAAGTATAGGAGTTTTCAGATTGAACATTAGGAATAGAATTTTGAGTTACTTGTGCATTGGAATTAGAATTTGAATTTTCTTCAGCACCTACATTTCCAAAATCATATCCTCAGTTATGGCAGTATTTGCTTCCTTCTTTTCTTTCTGCCCCACAGCTTGGACAAAAAGTCATAATTTTCCCCCTACAATAGTTTGTTTTAATATAATAAAACTAATAAAAATTAAATAAAAAAAGAAAAAGAGATAGATGATTTAGTCATCATCCATGTCTTCGAATCTAGGTTCTAATTTTTCCATTACGCCAGGTAAAGAAGTGTATTCCATTTCTTCAGCTGGTAATCTGTGTGGTTCGAATGGACCATGTCTTCTGATGTAGGAAGCAATGTTTGCAGATTGTCTTCTGGTTTCATCAAATGCAGGGTCATCGAATAAGTCAACAGGACCAATTAGTTTAGCATCAGTTACTTGGAAACCTAAACCTACAACTCTAGGAGGTCCGTCGAATCTGATTGGGTTAGCTTCTTCTTGGCTGGTTGGCATCATAGGACCGTTGTGGGATCCTCTCATCCATCCACTTACCATGTGTGGGAATGCAAATGGTTCTACACATTCACCGTTTGCAGGGAAACCGGATTGAGCTCTTACAATAGCTACAGGGTCGTCTTTACCTACGTATTCACCAGCTAACATGTTCAATTTGTCAGTACTTACTGCTGCTGCGATTTCGCCGTTTTTCTTGAATACTCTTTTAATTACGTATCTACCAGTGGAACCGATTAATGCAAGTAAGTCGTACATTTCTTCAGGACAATCTAAGATAACCTTTTTGTGTTCCATTACATCGAATACTTCAAAACTGAATCCATCGTGTAAGCTTGGGTCAATTACAAGACCTGCAGTGTTGAATGGATCTGCAAAGATTCTGAAAATAGGTAAGTTGAATGCACCTGGTTCGGTTTTGTCCATACAGTAAACGATTACAGGGTCACTTCCTCTTTCTTTGAATTCCATTTCTGCACAACCTGGACCCATACCTTTTACGTTTCCAGAGAATGTGTCAGTCAATAAGTCTTGACCTGCACCGTATAATTTTAAGTCTCTTGCAATTTCAGTTGCTTGAAGGAATGCATCGTATGCAGTCTTGTGAACTTCTTCGTTTAATTCACCGTTTCTGTGAGTCATGATTAAATCAATGTCGTCACCACAACGGGTAATATAATAATCTTCAAGAATGCCAGTTTCTAAAGAACCGGATAATACTTCATCACATTTTTCCATTAATGCAGGATGTGATACACAGTGTCCAGAAACACTTCCAATATCTGCTTTGATAACACTAACAGTAGTTTTCATCTTAAAACACCTCTGTAATAAAAATTTACTATTCACACACTTTAGTCAAATAGCAGTACATATTTAGCTTTAATTCATAATATAAGAACGATAATTAACTATTATAGCAATTAACTATTAAAAAATAATTATTCATTAATAACTAATCGTTATAATAATTAATTACTAGAATTAATAGCTAATATAAAATAATTAAATTATTAATCAAACTAAATACGTTTAAACAACTGGAAATTAAAAATAATTTCTTAAGTTATTTAATATACATTATTATTTTTGATTTATATTATATATAATAATTATGATTTAAAAAAGAGTTTTATAAATAAATTTAAAAAATTAATAGAAAATAAAAATTATTTTGGAATCAAAAATTGTTCCTATAATAAGATATTATCCATATTGCAATTATTGAAACCAAACAGGCAATAACGATAGCCAATGGATAAACAAAATAACCGATTATCATACCCAAAATAACAAGCACAATTGTTGTCATGAATGGCTTATTGTCTTCCAATGCCAATTGCAATGCAATGTTTGCCTTATCTGAATTTTTCAAAGCATTTGCTGTGATGATTGATGAAAAAGCAACTAGAATGAAATCCAAACCATATAAAAAGCAAGACACAAATGAATTAGGATTCAATGCAACGAATGTAGTCAAATATGGAATTAGTGACAATAAGAATAATGCTAGCCCAATTGACCAAATTACCTTCGGATTAATCTTATTGACAATATTGAATAGGTTATTGTTATAATTCCAGAAATTAAAACAGACAATGAAACTTACTGCATAGACTATAAACTCAAATTTAATGTCAAAAAATGCATCCCAAGACCCATTTGCCACCATAGGAATCTCAAGCACAATAATTGTAATTATAATGGCAATGATTGCATCAATAAACGCTTCAAATCTATCAGTGCTACCATCATCTGGCCTTCTAAGCCTTGAAAATATTAACCAGCAGATAAGAGAAATCAAAACGCAAATATAGATTCCAGGAGTGTAGATTGTATAAGTGAGAATAAAACCCAAAACCATAATCGCTATTGGAATGTAACTGTAAACGCTTCTAAAATTATTTTGGCATAAGCCACAGCTATAAGGATTAGCTCTATATATTGCATAAATAGATAGGATATACAACAGATCTATTGCAAGAAAATCAATTCCAAACATTGTTTCTGCAGCAACTGAATTAACGTTAAATGCCATCCATGATGCAAAATAAGGGAGAAGAGAAATTGCAAATATCTGAATCGCATATATAATTACAACTTTGTTGTCAATCTCTTCAACGACCTGAAACAGATTATGGTTATCATACCAAATGATAAATATTACTAAAAAACAGATTGCATAAGTGATAAATCTAGCATTCAATGCTAAAACAGCACCAAATGTAGGAGATACAGGTTGTGTTAATTTCAACACTAAAACGGTTATGATAATCGCTAGAATCGCATCAAAAAATGTTTCAAATCTGTTTGTATTCATGATTATACCTTTGTATTTTTTAATAAATAAATTCCACTAATAAAGCTCCAAATAATTAGGGTATAAACAGATAATCTTTCAAATACTGGCATGTAAATGCTTTGCATATTAAAGAACATTATCCAAAAGGCAATTAATCCAATGATCCCTAAGACTAAAGTTATCTTTTGATAGGTTTCAAACTTATCCATAGATCTTGATATGATGATGAGTAATATGTTACCTCCAAGAATAGCCATTATGGCACCTAAGCTATGATAACCATCAGTGACAGGGTTTCCTGCATGAATAAATGCTACAATTATTAGTCCAATAGCTGCAATTAGTGTTAAAATATAAAAAACAACTTTGTTTTTTATTATATAATCTTTGAATTTATAGAAATTGCCAAATATGAAAGTCAAACCAATTATAACAAATGCAGAATTCATTAAAAAGGATAACGGAGAATTGGCATTAGGAATTCCTAGCTCTGAAATTGTATAGAACAGATAAGTGTTTATCAAAGTGTCATTAAAAGAAAATGCACTGATTGCCTCAGCTATCAAGTAGTATAAACTGCCTAAAATAAAAACTATTCCTGCAATTTTAGATTTCATTTTTTTATCTCAAAACATAACATAAAATAAAACATTGAATAATTAATTAATGTTCAATAGTTTCAAAAGCCTTTTTAAGTTGCTCTTCTTGATTTATGGCTTCTTTAATTTCTTTCACCAATTCCAAATCCGCCTTAGTTTCAGGATATTTCGGAACTGCCTTACAGCCTCCATCATCTCTTTTAGAGATTTCAAAGGTTCCAATCTTTTCTGCAATCCTAGTTATTTCCACTTTATCAAGACCAATAAGTGGACTTAATACAGGAACATCAAGATCTTCACGGGTTGCAAGTATATTTGGAAGTGTTTGAGAAGCCACTTGACCTAAGCTACTTCCATCAATAACCGCTTCTGCATGAAGTTTCTTTGCAAGCATTCCTGCAATCTTATACATTCCGGATTTGCATAATACACAAGTCATCTTATCTGGAGCCTCAGATTTGCAAGTGCTTAAATAATCACCATATTTAACAACTCTCTTTTTGATTGGTGCACCGCTTGCATAAAGATTCAATTGGTCTATTAAATCTTCATAATTTTTTAGTGCATCCGGTGTAGTATAAGGTTGATTGTCACAGTAAAGCGCTATTACCTGACAACCTCTTTTCATCATAAGATAAGTTGCAACTGGAGAGTCAATACCACTTGATACAAGGGAAATAACCTTTCCTTGAGTTCCAAGAGGCAATCCTCCAGGACCTTCAATTTTCTCATGGAAAATATATGCATCATTATCCCTCACTTCAAGATAGATTGTAAGTTCAGGATTGGTCAAATCAACAGGAGACGAATACTTTTTCACTATTACAGCACCTGCAAATGCTGCCATTTCTTGAGATGAAAATTCATGAGTACCCACTCTTCTGCAGCTTATTGCAAACCTGGTGTTCTCATCCAATAATCCTTCATCATGAAGCTTTTCTGCATAAGTGGCAAGATCACGTTCCACATCCTCAAAGGTGGATTTAGTGGAAACTGCGGGAGAATAGGATACAATACCGAATATCCTCTCTAATTTCTCAATTGCATCATCAAAATCCTTTGGGAAAATAAATATTCTTGCTTGATAAACTTTAACTTCTGCATCTATTGATGCTTTGATATTATTGATTAAACGATTTTCAAATCTTCTTCTAACTCGATTGCTTTTTAATCCTACTTCACCATAACGAGCTATAATTAAATCAGGTTTCATAAAATTCCTCAAAAATAAAATAATTTTTAAAATGAAAGATATTAAAAATTATAATTAAATTTTTTAATTAAATATTTTCTTTTTAGTAATATCTTTATTTTTCTATATATTTAATTTATAGTTTATAAATATAACGATTGTTATAAAAATAATCAAAAAAATAAAATAAAAAATAATTAAAGAATTAATTAATTTTTATTTAAAAGTTCAATAGCTAAATCTAAAGCTTCTGGCATTTTATCAGCATTTGGACCAGCCCCTTGAGCTAAGTTAGGACGGCCACCACCACCACCTCCAAGCAAGGAAGCTGCTTCCTTAATGATAGCATTAACTTGAATTCCACAGTCCTTAGTAGCCGCTCCAACAATCTTACCTTCATTGTTACCGATGAAGACAACATCTGCCTTATCATTATCAGTGAAATCAGTAGCAATCTTTTGAAGCTCCTTGATATCTCCATCAATGATTTCCTTTAAAACTTTCAATCCATTGATTTCAATTGCATTATCCGCTAAGGTGCTGACTTTCAAGTTAGCAATTTCCTTTTGCAATTTAGCGATTTCGTTCTTTTGAGCTTTCCATTCGCTAAAGAACCTATCACATGTCTTAGGCAATTGTTCGTGGGTTACGCTGAATATGCCTGCACTTTCCCTTAGGATTTCCTTATCCTCTTGGATTGAATCAATAGCTGCGAGTCCTGCTGAGAAATCAATTCTTTCCACACCATCTTGAACCCTTTCAGTCTTATTGATTTTAATTGGACCGACTTCACCGGTTCTGTCAAGGTGAGTACCTGCACAAGCCTGTACATCAATTCCAGGAATCTTTACAACTCTAATTTGAGATCCTGGAACAACACCACCTTGGTATAAGGTGAATCCATACTCCTTCTCTGCATCATCACGGCTTAACCAATTGATATCCAAATCAATATTCATCATCACATATTCATTTGCCAATTTTTCGATTTCATTAAGCTCTTCCTGTGTGATACGTTTGTAATGGGATAAGTCTATACGTGAACGTGCAAGACCTTTTTGTGCACCTGCTTGCCAAATGTGTTGGCCTAAAACTTTTCTTGCAGCTGCAATTACCAAGTGAGTACCTGTGTGATGTCTTGCTAAAGTAATTCTTCTGTTCCAGTTGATAGCCATATGGACCTCAGTTCCAATATATCCTTTAAGATCAGCAAGTAGGCTTTCCTTATCACTGTCTTTAGGAACAGCAATGTGATGCAAGACTATGTTATTCAATTTTTCAGCATAAGTGACTTCATAGATTTTTCCATCAATGGACATTATACCAATATCTGATGGTTGACCTCCTCCTTCAGGGTAGAAGATTGTCCTATCAAGGATAACATTAACTGTATCCCCTTTTTCAATGACTTCAATGATCTTGCCGTCAGATTCCTTTTGATAAATGTCCTTGTAGAAGTCAAGTTCAGTTTCAGGAACATCAATATCCAAAGTCTCTTTTTTAGCAACCTTATCCTCTTCGTGCATATCTGCAACAATTGTGAAGAAGTTATCTGGTACAAAGACTTCAAAGTCCTTATCTCCGCTTGCCATTTCTTCAACGGTTTCAGGAGGCATACCTTGAGCATCGTATAAGTCTATTAATGTTTCTAAAGGCATGGAAGTTTTTCCTTCTTTCTTAAGACGTTTAATGGTTCTTTTAACAGTCTTTTTACCTTTTTCAATGGTTTTAGCATATCTTTCCTCTTCAAGATTGATAATATTCATGATGTGCTCTTGAGATTCATCGATTTCAGGATAGAATTTTCTTAAGAAATCCAATTGGATTTCCATAATGTCAGATAATGATTCCTCCATCTTCAACTCTTTCATAAAACGGATGGTTCTTCTTAAGACAAGTCTTGCAAGATACCCTTCCTTTACATTTGATGGAATGATTCCATCAGCTAACATGAATGCCAAACATCTTGTATGGTCTGCAATGATATAAATAGCTTCCATAGGCTCTGCATTTTTCAAGTATTCCTCAAGGGTAATGTCTAAGCTGTCTGCTACCTGTTGACGGAGCTCTCGGATATCACCGATATCCTCAATATCCATCATACCTGCAATCTCTGCATTTCTAGCCAATATGTCCTCATTGACTTCAACATTGGTTATTTCCTTAAGCTTGTCCACTACAGGAGCAAAACATGCATCATAAGCAGTCGGAGTTCCTTGTGAAATCCATGCAATTCTCTCTAAACCGTAACCGGTATCAACAACCTTAATTGGAATCTCTTCCCTTTCACCGTTTTCAAGGGTTTTGTATTGCATGAAAACAAGTGTAGCAAGCTCTACACCACGACAGCACACTTCATAACATGGACCTTCGTTACCTCCACCTTTCCACCAGGATTTGATGAAGGTGATCTCTTCAGTATTGATTCCAATTGACTTGAAGAACTCGTGACAAAGGCGAATTGTTTCATCTTCCCAGTAGATGAAATTATCCGGCTTATTGATTACAGTATGTGAACCCATGGTAAAGCAAGTCATGTGCCTTCCGGTTCTTCCTACATTGTCTACATCATTAAGACGGATGGATGGCTGTTCAACTTCAAGAGGATTAGCTGGAGGTTCAACTAAACCAGAGGTAATCCATGGTTGGAAACAAAATATTGAAGCTCCCACTAAGAATACGTCATCTCTCCATCTTTTAGCTAAAGTTGGATAACGAGGTATAGGTTCATGGCCTTCATCTTTTAGGAAATTTCTAAAAGTTTCTTGAATTTCATATAAATCATATGGCTTGTCAGTTGCAGGATTTCCGATAAATCCATATTCATCACATGGAGCATCCCCACAAGTGTCTCTATCAACTTGAGAGTAAAACTCATTTCCACATGTTTTACAAATTTGTTTTTTATATCCTAAATCTTCGAATATTTTAAGCATAATAATCAGTTTTAATCGTTTTTAAAAAATATTTTTTTGTTATGAGTTATGTATTAGTATAATAAATAGTTGAATATTTATTTCATAATAAAATTATATATGTTTTTAATCTATTAAATAGTTTGTATAAAAATAGAATTCAGTTTAAGGTTTTAATAGAATTAAAAAAATAAAAAAAGAAAGTGGATTAAAATAAAGATTTGAAATTAATATATGAAATCCAAAATTGCATTCTCAGTTTGCTCTCTTTGGTCTTCTGGAGAGATGCTTGCTATCCCATCACCAGATTGAATGCCATAGGCCCCGAATTGAGCATGATTTCCACCATTTATCACATATTCTGTTAAATTATTGTCCATCAATCTCCTGGATTCATCATATGTTTCCTTATTCAATGTTTCATCATTGGAACCATAGATTGACAGGACAGGCATATTTCCCAAATCATCCACAGGATAAGATGCAAGAAGTATCAAACCATTGATTTCATCTTTATGGGTAACTGCATAGGAAGAAGCCATTACTCCACCTAAGGAATGGCCTGAAATGTACCATTCATCATAAGAATAATTACCATTGCCTATGATTGAATCAGCACTGTTACCACCTAAAAATGCTAAATTTCCTGGCATTTCCACTATAAAGCAATCCACTCCATCATTTGCTAAATCCATGAACAAAGGAAGATAAGAGGTGTATTCAATTTTAGCACCAGGATAAAAAATCAATGCACTATCATTCCCAAGACCATCCAAAAATAATCCATTTTCCACTTTTTCAACTGATACATTCTCTGTTCCATTCAAGTAGGCATTTACACTTGGGTCTGCATGAGAATAATCATTCACATACCATATGCTAATGCATCCGACGAATATGATCAAGGCTAAGATAATATACAATGCCATTTTAATTTTTTTATTCATATAAATCAGCTTTTAAAACCATCTAAATAAAAACATAACAGTGAAAATAATTCCAATCAGCATTATTGCCAATTGGATGTATGCATGCTTTCGAATATTTGGATCTTTGCTGTTTAGCATAAATCCTGGGAAAAATAATCCAATGAATCCTACAAATCCATATGATCCTAAGAAAAAGCTAAGGATAAAGCTACCCCAACCGAATAGAATAGCTATTATATAGCCTATTATGATTAGCTTTTTGCTGTCTAGAGATGGAAAATCATCCAGATTATTCAATTCATCAGTAAAGCCATCAATTGACTCTGTAAAGTTCAAAGGACTTCCACAATCATGACAGAACTTATAATCATCCTTATTCTCGCATCCGCAAATTGGACATTTCATATTTTTCCTCTAAATCAATTAGAATGTTTGTTTTCCACTATTTGTATTCAAATAAATTTCTTTTGTATCTAAGACATTTCCATCATTGTCATATAAGGTAATATAAGCGTCATCAGGATAGTAATCCAATGCACTTGCACTTGCAACTTTTACGTAACCATCACTGCTTACGGTTTTAGGAACAACATTTCCTTTATTCAATGCATTTCCATTATAACTGTATAAAACGCTTATTTTAACTTTCTCTCCAGCATGTTCAGACCCTACATAAATGGTACAATGGGTTTTATCTGACGCCGAACTTCCTGTTGAGAAACTACCGCTTTGGATAGTTGGATGAGATTCTTGAGTGCTTGCTTCTACATCAGAAGCATTATCAACAGAACCTGAATTCAATGATGCAGAATCTGAAAGAGCATCAGAATCATCATTTGCATTGTTATTTGAAAACATCACCATAGCACCTGCAATTAAAAGTGCACAAATAACAATGGTTAAACAGATTATTATCAAGTTTTTATTATCTGATTTGGAATTTGAATTGTTAGAACCTACATTTGAATTGTCATTTACTCTAGTAGACGGATCAATTCCAGTATTTACATAATTGTCTTTTATTGGACGGTTTGCTCCTAATGCATAACCGCATTGCTTACAGAACTTTGCAGAACCTGCATTTTCCGCCCCACAATTAGGACAAAATATCACAATTACACCTCCCTATTAACTAAGTAATACTTTATTAATATAAGCATATATAGATTTTGAAAAAAAGTTTATAGAGATGTGGAAATCAAAAGAATAAAATTTTGATAAAAAAAGTATAAAAATAGTTAAATAATATACGAACGATAAAAATTGTTTAAAAAAAAAGAAAAAATAAAGGATAGAAAAGAATCTATCCGAATAAAGCACCTAAACCAGCGGTTGCTGCTGCAGCTGCTTGTTCTTCGTCTTCTTCTTCCTCTTCTTCTTCCTCTTCTTCTGCTGCTGCAGCTGCAGGAGCTGCTGCTGCAGGAGCTGCTGCCATAGCAGTAGTTTCCATAGCTTCTTCAATATCAACATCTTCTAATGCTGCGATTAAAGCTTTTACTCTGGATTCATCTACATCAGCGCCAGCTGCTTCTAAGATTTTAGTTACATTTTCTTCATTAATATCTTGTTCTGTGGTGTGCAAAATCATTGCCGCATAAATATATTCCATGTTATCACCGTTTTTGTTATAATAATTTATTTTTTAAAAATCCAATACATATTAGTTTTTATATTGAATCTTGTGTTTTTTAAATTAAAAAGTATAAATTTTAAATTTTATCTAACCGAACAAAGCACCTAATCCAAGTGCTGCAGTTTCTTCACTTTTATCTTCTTCTTCCTCTTCTTCTTCCTCTTCTTCTGCTGCTTCTTCAACGACAGGAGCTGCTGCTACTGCAACATTTGCTAATTTATTAGCAATTTCGTCATCAATAGCGTCAGAAGATAATTCACCCGCTAATGCTAACATCTTAGCGTTTGCAAGTGCAATTAACATATCAGAAGTTTTGTCTGTAGGAATAGCTGCTTCAATAGCAACATTGTATGCTTTGGTATGAGCAGTACTGATAATAGTTGAAATAGTTTGGCTAGTTGGGAACGCACTAAATACAGATAAGTTAAATGCTTTAGTAAATGCAGTTTGAATATCTGCAATAGTTTCTTCTTCATCAATAGCTAATACGTCTGCTTTAAAGATAGAGCCTTCTTCATATACAGCTTTAAGATCCATACCTACTTCCATAGGTTTGATATCCATTCTGGTTAAAGCAGAAGCTACTTGTTTAGAAACTTCTTCTCCAGCTTTTACTACAACAGTATCTTTAGAAACTACAATTTTTCCTTTGTCGATTTTAGCAGGTACACCTATTTGTTGTAAGTCACCAAGGAACGGACCTGGTGGGAATCCAGTGTCTCCAGCAGGTACAACAATATCATCAGGAGCAGTTGCGCCAGCTTTTGCAGGAGCAGATGTTTTACTGTCTTCTAATATTTTGTACAATCTGAAAGGATTCATGTCAGTACATACAAGTGCAGGTTGACCTTCCATAAAATCAGAAAGCCCAGTAATGTTAGCTTTCTCATTATCACAATCTTCTAAAGCTAATTTCATAAGGTTAATTTTAGATAATCTGATAGTTGCTTTTCCTGCAAGAGTTTTTCTCATTTCTTGTAATTGTCTAGCAGGAATGTTTAATAAGTTAACAATACCTACAACTTCTGCAGATTCGATTAAACCTTTAAGTTCATTAACTTCTTCTTTTTTCCATTCAGCAACGTGAGCCATCTTAGATCACCCTCACTACTGAACCCATTGTCGCTTTAATATACATGGATTTTATTTGGTTTCTTCCTTTTTCTAAATTGCGGTCTAATACTGCAAGAACAGCTTCAATATTTTCAGCTAACTTCTCGTCATCCATATCTTGAGTTCCAACTAAGATTTGAATAGAAGGTTGTTGTTTAACACCTACTTTAATGGTAGCTTGAGTTCTTTCAAGCAATGGTTCAATTCTTGCACTAGCGGGTACCGGTTTAGGCATCTTATTACGAGGTCCTAAAATACGACCTAAGAATCTACCTACAAGTGGCATCATATCAGCTTGTGCGATAAATGAATCGACAGAATTAACTACTTTTTTAGCAGCTTTAATGTCTTTACCAAATTCTTGTAAATCTTCTTTGGAAATCACGACATCTACACCAGCATTTTTAGCAGCAAGAGCTAATTCCCCATCAGCGATGACTCCGATTTTGATCTCTTTGCCACGGCCATTAGGAAGAGCTACTTCTTCGCTAAATCTGTTTTCTGGTTTTCTGACATCTAAATCCTTGAGGTTAATGATAACATCAATGGATTGAGTGAAGTTTCTCGGCTTAGCTTGTTCTTTTGCCTCCTTCACCGCATCAATAATCTCTTGTGTCATATATATCCTCCATGAACTTTGTTCATTTGGAATTTTTACGAGAAATCTTAAAATTAAATAAAATCTTTAAAAAGCATTTATAAAATCTTTAGATTCCTTTTAATATATCAATTAAAACCATATTTCCCTAGAACAAGTAGGAAAATACAATTTTAATATCATTTACATTTAAGTGAATAGATATTATCTATTTATCATAATTAGCTGTTGATATTAAATTAAGAAGATAGATTAAGAAAGTTATAAACATAAATTTTAATAATCTAATTTATAATTAAATTCAATCATGCAAATTAATCACTTAAATAAATAATATATTAAGCATAATTTTCTAATTAAATTTTAAGCATTAGTAAGTATCTTACCAGAATAGCAAATCTATTCTACTAAAATATCATCATACTCTCCAGCATCAACTGCTTTTTGAGCATCTCTAGGGTCTTTACCGTCAACGGTAATTCCCATACTTACACAAGTACCCATAATTTCTTTGGTTGCTGCTTTGTAATCATTTGCGAGTAATGAATCGAATTTCATTCTTGCAACTTTGAAAGCTTGCTCTACAGATAAATCTGCTGCAACTTCAGCACCAGGTTCATGAGCACCTTTTTCAATGCCAAGTTCATCCATAATAAGTGCAGTTGTTGGAGGAGTACCAATCTCAATTTCAAATTCTTTAGTGCTGCTGTCAATAGTGATTATTACAGGTACTTTCATACCAGCGAAATCAGCACTTTTTTTATTGATCTCTTCAACTACTTGCATCATATTAACACCGAAAGGTCCAATTGCAGGGCCTAATGGTGGTCCAGGAGTAGCTGTTCCACCTTCGAGAAGAACTTCAACTGTATCTTTAGCCATTAGTCAGCCTCCTTTTTAATAATTCTAATTTGATCAGCTTTAACAGTAACAGGAATAGGAACTGCTGCTTCAATTAACTCGAGAACTACTTCTTCACGAGATTCATCTAAACGAACAACTTTAGATTTTTCACCTTTGAAAGGACCTGAAACAAGTTCAACAATACTTCCTTTTTGTATTGAAGAAATGATAGGTTGTGGTTTCAAGAATTTTTTAACTTCTCCCAAGGTTATTTGGCTGTTTGCATCTATAGTTCCATCTTTTTTAGCACCTACAATACCTCTTAAATGACGAACCTTCATATCAGGGTTCTTCATATCAAGGTTAGTTGCAGATTCGACTATAATATAACCTTTTAATGATTCCGGCACCACGATTGATTTAATATCTACTCCAGGCTTGTCCGCTTTCATCGCTAAAAGTCTTGCAACATTTCTTTCTTGACCTGCTGATGTTTTAAGAGCAAATATGGAATTTTTATCATCTTCCATTTAAATTCACCTATAATTAATATTTATAATTTAATAATTTATAATAAACTTATAGATTAAATTGAGTTATACAAATAAAATTTAATTATTTCCCTTAATTTAAATATCCATATAGAAGCACTTTCTTTCAATTCCAATCTATTTTTTGTAAGATTACAAAACAGCAGCAATTATTTGAATTTTGAAAAAACTAACAAAATTAAATAATCTATAGATTAGAATCTACGATTTAAATTTAAGAAAATATGAATTTTAAAGTAAAATAAATAAAATTAGATTCATATAATAAAAATATATATATTATTTATAATATATAAATGTTTCAATTTTTGTACTTTCAAAATAAAAAAATTACAAAAAATAAAAATTTAATAACTGAAGCCAGTTATTAAAAAAATGATTAAAAAATAGCTATTAATTTATAAAAACTTATAAAATTATAGAATTTTAGAAATTTAAAAATTTAGAATTTTAGAATTTCGGAAATTCATAAAAAAAATAAAAATCTGAAATTATAAGCCTAATAATTGGCCGAATAAAACAATTATAAAACCAATTACTCCAATGATTGCAATACCGATTGCAGTAACTTTGGAAAAATTGAAGTATTCTTCACGATCTGGTTTTCTAGCTACTTTTAATACTCTTTTACTTTGTTTTATAAAATCACTAGTAGTTTCCTTAATATTCATTGAAAATCCCTACATATATAAAAGTTAAGTTAATAATAATTTTTTTAAAAAACAAGATTAATTTTAGCTTTTTTATAATCTTCATTAATCTATAATTAATCTACAATTAATCTCTAGTTTAATCTTAATTTATAATAATATTATATGTTTTATTTAATTACATTAATAAAGTTTTGCATGATAATATTAAAAGATCATGACAAAAAATTGTAAAAAATAGACTAAAATAATTGTAAATAAAATTAAAAAAGAAAAAAAGAATTATCACCCGAAAGAGTGATAAATTTTGATGTGTTTTGAATTACCAAAACACTTAAAATCTAAAACTGAAATCTAAAGCTTAAGCTTAGAATATGCCATCTAAGAACTCATCTAAAGGATCTACAGGAGCATCATCAGATTGTCCTAAAACAGTTCCTTCAAAGTCATCATCGATGTCTATTTCTTCGAAATCATCCTTTTTAGGTTCGATGGTGTATTGGGATTTTACACCAGAAACAACAATGGTAGTTCTTATCATGTTTTGTAAGTCTTCATCGATTTGAGCTCCCCAAATGATGTTAGCTTCTGGATCTAATCTGTCACCAACAATTTGAACGATTTTTTCAGCTTCATTCAAGGTTAAGTCAGAACTACCTGAAATGTTAATTAAAGCGCCTTTAGCATTGGAAATGTCAATGTCTAATAATGGGCTGCTTAATGCTTCATGTACAGATTCAATAGCTCTGTCACCAGATTCAGATTCTCCCATACCAATCATAGCCATACCGGAACCTTTCATGATGGAACTAATGTCAGCAAAGTCTAAACTGATAAGTCCAGGTTTGGTAATGAGTTCGGTAATTCCTTTAACAGCTCTTCCTAAGATTTCATCTGAAGCCATGAAAGCCTTGTTTAAAGGAAGGTTAGGAGCAACTTCTAATAATTTGTCATTAGGAATAACAATTACAGTATCTGCATTTTCTTGAAGTTTTTCTAAACCGATTTCTGCATTTTCTCTTCTTTTTACACCTTCAGCAGAGAATGGCATGGTTGCAACAGCAACAGTTAAAGCGCCTGCTTTTTTAGCTACTTTGGAAATTACAGGTGCAGAACCAGTACCGGTTCCTCCACCAAGACCGCAAGTAACAAATACCATGTCAGCGCCTTCTAATTCTTCTCTAATGTCTTCTTCACTTTCTTCAGCGGATTCTTCACCGATGGTAGGTTCTCCACCAGCACCGAGACCGCCACAAGTTTGTCTGCCTAAAAGTAATTTTTTATCAGCAGTACTGTAGAATAAATCTTGAGCATCAGTATTTACAGTAATAGTTTTTGCACCTTCAATACCAATTTCATTTAATCTGGAAATGGTATTGTTTCCTGCGCCACCAGTACCAACTACAATAATGTTAGCTTGGCTTTCACTAATGATTTTTAACAATTCTTCGTCTAAATCATCGTTTGATTTTTTAGGAGCAGAATTTTCAATGGTTTCTTCTGATCCTTTAATTGCATCATCTATAAATTTCACGAGTAAACCCCACAAATTTTATTAATTTAAAAATTATTTTTAATAAGTATAAACTATTTACTATTATTTATTAAATATGTTTAAAGTAATATTTAAATGTAAATGAAATATTAGCAAAAATATACAAAATTTCTAAATTTGTATAAATTAATTTTTAAATCTGATTTTTAAATTAGTATTTTTATTATTAATTTTATAATATATAACAATTACCCATTAATCTTAAAATAAATAAATAAAGAAAAAAGTAAGAAAAAAGTTTTAATAGATTAAAACTAGAATTAGGCATTATCTTGGCATGGCTATGATTTCATGGAATTTTATGTCAAATACATTAGTCATGTTAGCTGCAGTCATGACAACAGCAGTGTCCACTCCATGACCTGTTCCACCAATAGCTATTATCTCTTCGCCTACTGGAATCAAACCTGCATCTGCAAGCATGATGGAGATTTCTGCACACACTTTCATTCCTTGACAGAATGTTCTGTAAGTTGCTGCAATGATTTCTACAGGAGTTGCTCCACCGAATTTCTTGGAAATGCTTTTTCCAACACCGCTTAATGCATGTGAACCCATAAATGTTACAACACCTTCATCTTCAAGCTTTGCTCTGGTTTCATCATCCATTTGTGCCTTATTCGCTTCCTTGAAACCTACATGATGGGAACAGTTTACAATGGTTACATCCATGTCCTTCAATGCTTCATTAAGCTTTAAGGCACTTGCACCAGTGGAGGATGCAATAGCCACATATTTAATATCAGAGCCTTCTAATCTTTCTTTAACAAGTCCAATAAGCGCATCGGTATTTTCAATGCCTGGTTTTTCAAAATAAGTGATTGCTTTTTCCATAAAAATTCTCCTATAAATAATGTGAAATTAAAAATTATATAAATTCAAAAAATTCTATAAGTTTATACAATAATAATTATATATTTACTAATATAAAATTATACTATTAATCGAATTAACTATTGAGATACCATGACAACCAATCCAACCTATAAAGAAGCAGAAACAGAGAAAGGTCAAAAATACAAATATGTGGAAATTAAGGGATACAAGGTAATTCCTATTGAAACACATTACATCAAACCTAATGAAAGCATAGACTTCATGATAGATGACATCTCCAAATTGGCAAATGAAGGGGATTACTTGGTCATTGCAGAAACTCCCATCTCTGTATCTCAAGGAAGATTGGTTGATGAAGCGGATTACACACCATCATTGAAGGCAACATTCTTGGCTACATACTGGAGCAAATACTTCTGGGGATATGTTCTTGGACCGATTCTTGGAATCAAGGAAAGAACCATTAAAAATTTAAGAAAACTTCCAGAAGAATCCAAAAGGCATAAAGAAGTTGTATTGCAGCTTTACGGTTGGAAACATGCATTGAAGCCAGCTTCAGAAGCGGGAATCGATTTAAGCAATGCACCAGGAACATGCGTATCACTGCTTCCTGAAAACCCTGAAAAGGTAGCAAAGGAAATAACTGAAGACATAAAAAGCAAAACCAACAACACAATAACAACATTGATTATAGACACTGATGCAACTTATAGAAGAGGAAACAAATACTTTACAGGACTTCCAATAGCTATTCCTGGAATTGAAGCGGACAAAGGGGTTTTCGGATACACATTAGGACAGCTTTCAGAAAACTTGGGATCTACTCCGTTAGGATGTTCAAGAGAGATAGATGTTGATGAAGCGATTGAAATAGCTAATGTTGCTGAAGATTATCAGAAATCATTATCCACTGCAATGGAAACCATTTATAGTGTAAAAGACGTGTTGGATTCTGACACTCATGAAGTTACTGTAGAATCATTAGATTCCATCATCCATACACCAGCAGTTCTAATTAGAAAAATGGAATAAAATAAAATAGAATAATAAGTAAAATATTAAAATAATTAAAAAATTGAAAATAATTAAAAATAGTTAAAAATAGTTAAAAATAATAAAAAAATAGAAAATAAGATAAAAAAATAAAAGATAGAAATTATCCTGAAATTATATCTTCAAGAATTTTAATTTCTTCTTTTTTACTATCTATTTTTTCTTGATTGTCTTCGAATTCCAAATCAAGGTCACATTCTGGACATAGGAATTCAACAGTTGAAGCGTCTTCAAAGTCAAGACGGTAATGTCCATTTGGACAAACGAAGAACATATTGTTCTCTTCATATTCCAATTCAGAGTTTAATCTTTTAAGTTCAGAACTTGCTAAATTAAATTCTAACTTTTTGTACTCATTTTCATTGAATCTCCAATCGTAAGTGTACCATTGAGTTTCCTTATCCTTATCTCTCTTATAGCTTGCTAAACGCATGTCATATAATTTGTAAAGAATCTTTCTTACAATGTTTAGCTTACAATTGGTCTTTTCAGAAATCTCTTCATCTGTAGTGTATCCATTCTTAAGGCAATCGATGATTTCATCAAATGTAAGATACCAGAATTTCTGATTAACTGCTCTTTTTTTAGCTTTTTCCTTTTTAGGCTTTTTAGCTTTTGATTTTTTAGCAGGTTTTTCTTCTTCAGAAGTCTCTTCAACAGTTCCCTTAACAACTACTTCTTCAGACTCCTTATCTTCATTCATGACCTTTTTATCATCATCAGAGGATTCATCCTTGACTTCTTCAGCATTAACTTCTTCTTGTTTCTTATCCTCTGCTTCTTCTTCATTTTCTTCCTTTTTCTCTCCCTTAATTAAAGCATTTAAATTATCATTTAATGTTTTTAAGGTTTGTTGGGAATAAGTTTTTTTAGTTTCCAATAGAAGAGATTCATTTTCTTCAATGAATTGGTCTACAATTTCCAAATCCAATTTGACTTTTTTTGCTATCTCTTCATGGCTAAGCTTTCCAGATTTAAAGTGTTTAATGATTTTTATACAAATTTCGTTGATTTTTACATTGTAAACGAAGTTGTTTGTTTCAAGCAATTTAAGAATATCTTTAACTGTTTTAATATCTATTTTAGTTTTTCTAGCAATAGCATTGTCATCACATAATCTGCTCTTAGGCCATTCTTTAAGACATCCTATAACATCTACAGCTTCTTCGAATTCAAAAATTTCAGGATATAAATTTTGAATAATTGGATCTCTTAACATAATAATAGTCTTCCTTATAAATATTTAAATTTTAAATCAAAACTAAATTAAAAAAATTACTTAATGGTTAATATTATAGTAAATGATTTAATAAATTACATTATATCTATATTTATATACACACTATATTATAAATTTAATGTTTTTATATAAAAAATAGTAAAAAATTAATGAAAAAATAAAAAAAGTTAGAAGAATTTTAAAGATTAGAAAAAAATAAAAAAAGAAAAAGTTAAGAAAAATTGTTATAAAATTGAAACCTTCAAAACCCCTTCCACTTTAATGAATTCATTTAGAAGTTCACCAGGAATCGGATCTTCTGTAATGATTGTCAAAACAGGGTTTGTGTTCAATTGGGTATCTCCTGCATAAGCTTGACGAATGCTTATATTGTGCTTGCTCATGATCCAAGCGACTTCAGCTAAAACACCATCACTCTTTTCACCAGCTTCTATTTCAATAACACCTAAATTCAAGCTTTTTGCAATGTTTTTGATTAATGTTCCTGCTGGAATAATATTTGAGAATATTTCATATAACCCTTCATCAGCAATAATGACATCAACTGTAGATTTAATTACCCTACGATCAACATTTGCAGCGGCTGCCAATGCAGAGTCGCTTATCTTTAAATCTCCACAATATATCTTACCATCTTCACTTATTCTTAATCCTAACTCAAACATCTTTTGAGCTACAGCCATTCTTGCAGGATATTTACTAAATTTTAAATTTAAACTTTCCCACATGGTATCACCAAGATTTTTCTCTAATAATATATTGTACTTTTAAGTATATAAATGTATAATAATACATAAAAATGTACATTATAAAATAGCATTTCTAAGATTTAGTATTAATGTAAAATGAAAAATATCTAAAAAAGATAAAATATCTAAAAAAATGAAAAATATCTAAAAAAAGAATCTTAAAAAAAGACGATAGAATTGTCAGTAAGTGTAAAAATTTGAAAAAATAAGTAAAATTAGAAGTAGGCTAGCTGGGATTCGAACCCAGGACCTCACGGTTATCAGCCGTGCGCGCTGACCAGGCTGTGCCACTAGCCTATATAACAAATACAAGTATTATTAACTATATCTAATCTAATATATAAATCTTTTGTATAAAAAAGACTTTGAAAAAAACTGAAATCAATTAAATTCAAGAAATTCTAATAAAAAAAATAGAGTAATTAAGTTTAAAAAACTTAATTATCTTTGTTAAGCATCTCATTAAGAGAGTCAGCCATTACGTGACCTTCAATGATGAGTTTAACTTTATCGATTCCTTCAACTTTTAAAGCTTCAGCTTTAGCTTGAGCAGCTATACGGGTAACACTCATACAACCTGGGTTGGTAGGTTTAATTACGATCTCAGCAGTTGAACCTTCAATTGCAATAGATTGTACAATACCCATTTCTACAATACTTACGCCCATGTGAGGGTCGTTTACTACAGAAACTGCATCTTTTACAGCAAGTGCTAATTCTTCAGACATTTTATCTCCTCAAAATTTTTTTAAATAAATGTTTAATTAAATTAGTGATAAGAATAAAATTTAAAATTTTATTTCCTAACAAAAAGTTAATAATATAACTATTGTTTTAATTATATTTAAACTTATCAATTAAATAATAAAAATATAATAAAAATATAATAGAAATATAATAGAATTATAATAGAATTATAATAAAAAATGTTATAAAATTAAATAAAAATTAAAAAAAATGAAAAATAATAGAAATTAAATTATTTTTTAATTCTATGTCTTATTTTCACTCCAATACCATTTCTTAATTCAGTCATTTCACGACCGGTCAAGACAGCTTTTCCAACTGCTACGACCTCATCATTTCTTACTACAACGACTTCATCCTTTGGAAGAATGCTTGGATCTGCATTCACAATACCTGGAGCAAACAATGAGTTTGTCTTCAAGTCAAAGTCTATTTCAACCACATGAACTCCTAGTTCAGCAAGTCTTCTTCCTCCTTCAAGGTTAAGAGTGTATAATCCAACATCCCTATTGAGAAGAGCCACTGTCTTTCCATTGGAATAAAGAGTTCTATGATATCTTCCTTTAGCAACGACATCATCAGTTATCATTGCTTCAGCATCTTTTCCAAACTGGTATTTAGCAACAGATCTAAGCTCATTCAATACTCTATCCCTATGTTTTGTTTTAGGATATTTCTTAAGCTCTTCCCTTAAGTTAAAAATGGATTGCGGAGAAGTAGGTCTGCCACCATCACATACATAGGTACAGTTATCCAAGTACTCACGACAAACCTCTTCGTAACCTCCTTCAACATTTGCGATTACCGGCTTGTCTCCAACATAATCTCTAAGTAGCTCCCCAGCTAATCTTATCTCATCATCATTCCAATCACCTGAAACAGCAACATCATAAGATTGGATTGGGAAGGTATTTTCCAATTCCCTTGGACAGATCCCAAATGGAGAGGTTACAATTACTTCCTGATAACCTTTGGTAACTCTTCTGAACTTTTGGTGAGACTGAGAGTTGGAGTATGGCTTTTTCATACTGCATGGAAGTGCAACAACAACATCCCCTAAAGGTTCCATCATTGCCATCCTCTCTCTCCATCTTACTACTTCAGGCCTATATAATGACGCATCACTTGAACAAATAACTTTCATTCTTTTCCTCGTGTAAAATTATAAAATTAAAATAAGTAACAATCTGTTAAAATAAAAATTATATCAAATATTAAAATATTTAAATTATAATTTAATATTTAAATTACTAATTAACTATTTAAATTACTAATTAAATATTTAAATTTCTTTTATAAAATAGTTTTTATAAATTTATTGATTTCTGAATAAAAATGAATATTGTCTAAAAAACTATTCAAATCTTAAAACAAGCTCTTCATGTATCTTCTTGATTTTTTCTATTGATGGATGATTTTCGCATAATTTCCTTTTCCACTTTTCAATAGTGAACTCAACATCCACTTCATCGGCACTATTGAAGAGATTGTCTGCATGGGAAACTATCTTTTCCTCCAATGTCTGAGGAGTGTAATCCTTAATAGGCAATCCTAACTGCCTAGCATCCTCTTCAGTGAGGCCAGTTCCAATATGCCTTTCAACAATATTGATTATCTCTTGAGGATATCCCATTTCCTTAAGTATTTGAGCACCGATTACCGCATGTTCAATGGAATTGGTCTTGAATCTACCGATATCATGAAGCAAACCTCCAACCCTTACAAGTTCCATATCAACATCATCAAAATTAGATGCAATTTCACATGCCTTTCTTGAAACTCCTTTGGAATGCTCAATTACCCACTGCGGACAATTCAATTCCTTCAATAATCTTATTTCTTCATCCATATAATCACAATTAAAATAAAGTCATTAATTTAATAATTGAAATAATATTAATATTATTAATTAAAAATAGTAAAGAAATTAGTTTAAAAACTTTAGACAACAGTACAATTAAAATGACGATTGTAAATAAAAATTAAAAAATAGAAAGAAAATGAAAAAGACTATAACATATCTTTCATCATTTTTTCACGTTCTTTGTCTTCTTCTTCTAACATTTCCAATAATTCATCCCAGGATTCTAAAGATTCTTTAGCAGCTTGTTCTGATAATTTTTCAATAGCATATCCTGCATGAATCAATACATAATCACCAATTTCTGCATCTGGAAGAAGATCCAATTTTGCATTTTGTCTTACTCCTCCAAAGTCTGCAGCGCAAATGTTAGATTCAGTGTCAATCTCTACAATTTTAGCTGGTGCAGCAATACACATTAGCAACATCTCCTTTTATTTATTTAAATGAATTAATTAATTTAAAGTTTTAAATTAAAATCACGTATATTTGATATTTTAATTATTAGTTTTTAGATTATATAAATATTTTTATTTTATCAAACTAATTTCCAAAAAATAAGTGAAAGTATTAAAAAATTCCAAAAAATCTAAGATACGAAAATAAAATTCAAACAATGCAAAAAAATTGAAACGGGAATAAAAAATCAAGGAATATGAAATTTAAATGCAAATCTTTTATTTTTTAGAAAATATTTAGTTTTCAATAAAATAGTTTGAAGTATTACTAAAAAGTTTATATATAATAAAGGATAAAAATTAATTTATCAATATAACTTTAATAAAAATAAACTTAATTTAACTTTATTAAAATATCAAATTATATTGATATTAATTTGGAGGAAATTATTTATGCATATTATGGAAGGATGTTTACCATTAACATGGTGTATTGTATGGTTCGTCATATCATTCATCATCGTTGCATATGGTATCTATCAAATCAAAAAAATCGTAGATGAAACCCCTGAATCCAAAGCTTTAATCGCTGTAAGTGGAGCATTCATGTTCATCTTATCATCTTTAAAATTACCATCTGTTACTGGAAGTTGTTCTCACCCTTGTGGTAACGGATTAGGTGCAGCATTATTCGGCCCTGCTGTAACCGCTGTACTCGCAACTGTTGTACTTTTATTCCAAGCTTTATTACTCGCACACGGTGGATTAACCACTTTAGGTGCTAACATTTTCTCAATGGGTATTGTAGGCCCATTCATAGCTTGGATCGTATACAAAGGTTTAACTAAAGCTAATATCTCATCCACTATTGCAATCTTCTTTGCAGCATTCTTAGGTGACTTATTAACTTACGTAGCTACTTCATTCCAATTAGCTTTCGCATTCCCTGCTCCTTCTTTCGGCAGTGCATTAACCAAGTTCTTAGTTATTTTCGCAGTAACTCAAGTACCATTAGCTATTGGTGAAGGTATCTTAACCGTAATCATATGGGACAGATTAAAAGCTTACAAACCAAAATTATTAGACAAATTAGGCGCATTAGCTCCTAATGAAGCATAAGGTGATTAATATGGAAAGATCTACTTTAATTATTTTAGCTGTTGTATGTATTATATTGTTCATCGCACCATTAGTTATGTTCAGTGGTCACGGTGAAGACGACGGATACTTTGGGGGAGCAGACGATGCAGCTGGTGAAGCTATCGAAGAAACCGGTTTTGAACCTTGGTTCTCTTCAATATGGGAACCACCAAGTGGTGAAATAGAAAGTTTATTATTCGCTCTTCAAGCAGCTATAGGAGCAATCATTATTGGTTACTTCTTCGGTTACTGGAGAGGACAAGGTAAAGAAGAATAATTCTTCTTTATCCATTTTTTTCTTTTTTTTAATATTTTTTAAAAAATTTAAAAATTTATATACTTAAACGAATTTTAGTGATTTTATGAAATTTGATATGGATTATATTGCTCACAATAATGAATTAAGTGAAACAAACCCTTATTTTAAATTGTTTTTAACAGCAATATTATTGATAGTTACTTTAGCATTGGATAATCTATATTTTGATGTATTTATCTTCATTTTATTCTCAATTATAATATTGGGAGTAGCAAAAATTAGCATAAGATCCTATTTGAAATTTTTAACAATACCGATGGCATTTCTTGTCATAACATGTCTATTCTTAATATTCTTCTTTGGAAATGGAGAAGTCATTTATGAAACAGGAATATTCGGCATTGTAGTTACTGATGACTCATGGCATTATGGGTTATACACATTCTTTAGAGTTTTAGGATGTTTCCCTTTATTAGGTTTTCTTGCATTGACAACACCAATTGCAAAGATTTTCCATTGTTTGGATACCTTGAAAGTACCAAAAATCATTACTGAAATTGGACTTTTAATGTACAATACAATCTTCATATTCCTAAATGAAATCGATACAATGCAAAAAGCACAGAAAACAAGAATGGGATACAATTCATACATGAATTCAATGAAATGCTTAGCAGATTTAATAAGTAATATCTTTTTAAGATCATTAGATAAAAGTGAAACATTACAACATAGTTTAGATTCAAGAGGTTATTACGGAGAACTTCCGGTTTATGTACCGCCAAAGGAGGAATAAAATGTTAGAAGTGAAAAATATCAAATATTCTTATACTAAGGATTATCAAGCACTTAAAGGAGTTAGCTTAAAAGTTGAAAAGGGAGAGATGGTTGCTCTTTTAGGTAAAAACGGTGCTGGAAAATCTACTTTGTTCCTTCATTTGAATGGTATCTATGAACCTGATGAAGGGCAAGTTTTCATCGATGGCGAAGAATTGAAGTATGATAAAAAGTCTTTGCTAAAATTTAGACAAAAAGTTGGAATCGTATTCCAGAACCCTGATGACCAAATATTTGCACCTACTGTAGAAGAAGACGTTGCATTCGGACCTTTAAACTTAAAGTTACCTATGGAAGAGGTTCAAAAAAGGGTTACTGAAAGCTTAGCTCGTGTAGGAATGAGCGGTTTCGAGAAAAAGGCACCTCACCATTTAAGTGGAGGTCAAAAGAAAAGAGTGGCTATTGCAGGAATTCTTGCGATGAAACCAGAAATTATGGTTTTAGACGAACCAACTGCAGGTTTAGACCCTCAAGGTGTAAGAGGTTTAAGTAAATTATTAAAGGAACTTAACGAGGAAGGAATCACAATCATCATTTCAACTCACGAAGTTGACTTGGTTCCAAATTATGCAAAAAGAGTGTTCGTTATGGTTGACGGTTTATTGATTGCCGAAGGAACTCCTAAAGAGATTTTTGCACAACCTGAAATTCTAGATAAGGCAAACTTAGAAGTACCTATTGTCACAGAACTTTTCCACGACCTTGAAAAAGAAGGATTCGACATGAACAACGATTATCCTTTAACAATTGACGAAGCTAAAGAGAAGTTCTTGGAATTATTAAATAAGAACTAATTCTTAAAACTAATTTTTTTAAATCATAAACTTATTCATAACTTAATACCATAAAGTATTACTCCTAGAAGAAATTAATAATACTTTTCACTATTTTTACATAAAATTATTTTTATTAAAACAATTATCACTCATTTGAAACAGCTATTTTTAAAAATAATTAATAAATTTTTATAATAAAATAAACATACTAAAATTAATTAATTAATTTATTAATTTTAATAATTATTACTGACTTAATAAAGCCAACTATATTAAAAAATATTCAAGGGATAGCATGGAAAAAATAAAAAAATTTAAAAACATTGTTATTGGAGCAGGCCCTGCTGGAAGACTTGGATCATTTGAACTCGGTAAATTGGGAGAAGAAACTCTTCTTATTGAAAAGAAATACATTGCAGGAACCTGTCTTAATGAAGGATGCATGGTCGTATGTGCTCTTACAGACATCAGCCGTTTCATAAGAAACTTCAAGAGATTCACTGAAATCGGATTCATCGATGGAAACATAAGCTTGGATTATAAATCTGCATGTGACAACATTAAAAAGACCCAACTCATGCTTCGCAGGCTTAACCAAGAGGAAAATGAAAGCGTAAACAATAATGTTATCTATGGTGAAGCAAGTGTGGAAATAAACGATGATGACAAAATAATTGTTAAAGTGAAATTAGACAATGACAATGAGCTTCAAAGAGAAAATGTGAAAGATAAGGATCATGATATATACGAGGCAGAAAATCTTTTGATAGCTACTGGTGCAAGACCATTTATTCCAAATATCGATGGAGTAAAATATGCTTTGACAAGTAGCGATGTACTTTCCTTAGAGGAAGTTCCAAGCAAATTAAATATAGTTGGTGGAGGAATTATTGCTACCGAATTGTCAAACATATTCTCAATCTTTGGAAGTGAAGTAAAAATCATTGCAAGAAGTGAAATCCTAAAGGACTTGGAGCCTGAAATCAAATCGTATGTTGTTAACAAGCTCATTGAGGAAGTGGATATTTATGAAAACACCAATGTTTTGGAAATCACTGAAAACTCCATCATAACCGACAAGGGAGAGTTTGAAGGAAAAACATTGATAGCTACTGGAAGAGTTCCAAATTCAGAAATAGTTGCAGACATTGTTGACTTGAATGAAGATGGATCAATTAAGGTGAATGAATTCTTCCAAACCTCAAATCCAAATATCTATGCTGCAGGAGACGTTACAGGAGGAATCACCCTTACTCCTTATGCAAGAAAAGAGGGAATTTCAGCAGCAAGAAACATGGCCGGATACTTGAATAAGTTTGATGATATAAACGTTCCACAATCATTGACATTGGATTTGGATGTGAGCTTCACTCAAAAAGCATCAAAATCTGAAGGCAATGACAACGTAAATGTTGAAGATATAATCATTCCAGGTCTTGGAGGACCTCATGCATTCTGGAGAATATTAAGAGGAGAAACTGGACTTACAAAGATTTCATTGAATACAGAAACAGAAGAGATAGTGAGAGCAAGCCAAATATCCCCATCCTCAATTGATGATACTGCTTATCTTGCATTCCTTATGAATATGGGAATAACTAAAGAGGATTTCGATGATTTCCTGGAAGTTCATCCATCCACAGATGCTTATTATAAAATCTTAAAAATCATGTAAATGATTGAAAAAATAAGTAATAAAAAAATAAGAAAAATATAAAAATGGATAAAATTTTCATTATTTTATCCAACTCTTTTTTTAAAAATAGTTTAATGAAATAAATTAAAAATAAAAAATAAATAAAAATTTAATAAAAAATTATTAAATCTTATTTTACCCAGTTTACGAAAACATCCTTACGTGGGTTTGGTTCATTTGGCTCAAGCTTATAACCTAAAGCAACACCATACAATGGAGTGTATCCTTCAGGAATGTGAAGCTTTTTCAAGTTTTCTTCAACACTGAAGTAAATAGCTACAAGACCTAACCAACAGGATCCAATATCCAATCCTTCTGCTGCAAGAAGCATGTTTTCAATAGCTGCAGAACAGTCTGCTTGCATATTGGTTGCATCGGATTTAGCAGAAACAAATACAACTGTTGGAGCATTGTGCATTACATTTACACCAGATTCAGCTATTGCTTCAAGGAACTCATCACCTGAATTGGATAATATGTTGAGTACAGAATCATTGATATCTGCAAGAGTTTCCTTGTTTTGAACTACAGTGAAATGCCATGGAGCTTCTCCTCTTGCAGTAGGAGCCATAATAGCTGCTTCTAAAATTTGTTCAATTTGCTCATCTTCAATTTGCTCATCTTTGTAAGCTCTTACGCTTCTACGATTTTTAATGACTTCAAAAATATCACTCATAAGATCACCATAATAAAAATAATGAATTAAAAAAATTTAATTGGATTGATAGAGCAATTATTAGCTTAACTTTCTCAAATCAATCGGTTTTGTTCTAACATCCTTTTCAATTACTCTTTCTAGATTAGGGGAATATGGATTGTAAAGCAATCTTCTAAATCCAAGTGAAATTAATAAATTATCAGTAACAACTTGCTGACGTTCACCAAGAATGATTTTTCTGAATAAATCACCTAAACCTCCACCAGTTAAGACATCCATAAACAAATCACCGAAAGTTGGATTGCTTATATGCAATTTATTAATAAGGAATCTAGATAAGTTTCTTCTTCTAATGTATGCAATCAATGCAGTTGTTACAATGAACAATATTAAGGTCCCTACAAATCCTCCAAGAATGTAAAAGCTTATTCCCAAAGCTATTGCAAAGGTATGGTTTCCCACTTCACCTAACATGATCTTTCCTGAATAGTCTAAAGGAGCGTAAGCTATACATGTTACTAAAGTTAGCAACGGAACATAATATGCAGGAATCTGTGCTACAGGAGCTACACCTAAAATCAAGGTTGCAAGTATTGTAAAGAAGCTCATTACAACAACTACGCTTACTGCAGACCCAGGTTGCATATCTGCAATGTTCATAGGCTGAATCATTAAAGCAACTAAAATAGAAGAAATGCCCATAAGAGGATAACCTAATCCGATAACGCATAACATACCTATTCCTCTTGCAAGCTGTCCTATTTCAATAGGCAAGTTAGCGATTCTTCTTCTACCTATCACATCATCGACAAGGGCACATAATCCCATAACCAAAACAAGATTGTTATATCCTGCAGGCAAGAACAGGCTAATTACAATAAATGGAACTATACCAATCCCACGAGGAGTACCTCCACGCACTGGCTCATACAGATTTCCCATATAACCTCTTTTGCCTAAGAAACGGAATATGATATTCAATGCCCCAGTTCCTAAAAATGTTGCAATAAATACTAAAAATAATTCTAAAAACATGTTTAAAATCCTTTAATTTTTTCCTTTAATTTTTTAATGTAATATTAATATTTTTATAATTTTTATTATATATAATGTTAAGTTTTTAGATATTGGTTAAAATCTATTTTAAAAAGTCTAAAAAATAGCGGTTTAGAAAAATAATGAAAAATGATTTCAATGAATTATTGATAATTAACCAATCAGTTAATGGAGTACCTTAAGATAGCAGCCATACCACCTAATCCCTCAAGCTGTTTTCCACCTTCATGCTGGCTGCTTATGACTAAAACTTCACCAGACATGTTTTCCACCATATCCATGGATCCCTCAAGGTCTTCGCTTCTAATCAGATTATCCAAAACCAATAGCTTTTCAATAGCTCCCAAATCTATAGCATCTTTAACTTGCTTTTTACCGTAAACAACTAAATTGGAAGACTTTGCTATCTCCTGAAGGATTTCATTAATTGCTGCAATTTCAAAGGCAACCCTATTTTCAGCTGCCAATTTCTCAACGGTTCCCTTCTTAAGAACCTCATTAATACCCACTCTGCCACCGGAACCGGTTGCTTCGACTATGGACTTTTTAGCCAAATCCTTATGCTTCAACTCAAGATACTTTAAGAAATCATTCTTATAAAATCCAGGACCTGCCAAAACTATTGTCTGAATATTGTCAAACTTGAGAATATAATCCACAATCTTTTGATAGAATTTCTCAATATTCTTTGCACGGTTTTTGTCAATTATCCTTTTTCCAGAAACATTTCCCATAACCGGACCATAATATTCAATTCCGAATTGCCTCATCAAACCGAAGTCTGCAACATCATCTTCCAATACAACAATGATTGCAGAGAGTTTCTTGGAAGCTTCAATAGCTTGGCTGATTCTCTTCAATGCATAGCCGGACCAATGTTCCTTGAATATTTTAATTGGAGTGTTCAATTTGGCTTCAATTGTATGGTGAGATCCGAGAGGAATCAAGTCTTCAGGACCTTTAATGATTGAACCGATTATCCTAAGCTTTCCAGTGAATATGTGAAAACTTACATCCTCCACTGAAACACCTAAAGTAAAGGTCTTCTTAACCCCCCTATCACTTCTTAACTTATCCCCAGTATTGTCTTGAATCCTTCTTGTTGTCTTAGAGTATACAGTATCTCCCTCAGCGATTATGTGAGACAGATGCCATAAGTCATCTAAAGTTTCAGGAAGAAGTTCAATAATTCCTTTCTTTCTATCTTGATAAGTTATTTTCATGAATAAACCTCAATTAAACCATACAAAAATTATAAATTTCTTAAAAATTCTCATTAAAATTAATCAAAAATTATAAAAAACTCAATAGTTATATAATTATTATAACAATATAAAATATGAATATTGGTAATATATAAAATTAAGTAATTTTGAAAAATAATTATCAAAATAAATTTATCAAATAAGTTTATCAAATAAGTTTATCAAAATCAATGAAAATTATTTTTATCAATTTCTAAAACAAAACTAATAGAGCTAATAAAATGAAAATTGGAATTATTGGAGGAACACGAGGTTTAGGAAGAACCATTGCATGGTATATGAAAGACTTTGACTTCGATGTTACAATTACAGGAAGAGATTCCATTGTCGGAAAGCAAGTCAGTGAGGAACTTGGAATAAAATATAGCGACAACAATAAGAAGATTGTTCAAGATAGCGATATCGTGATTATTTCCGTTCCTATTTCAAGCACTGAAGCAGTTATAGAAGAATTAGGACCATTTATGAAAGAAGGTTCATTGATGATTGATGTTACTTCAGTGAAAGAGGGCCCTAGCCGCAAAATGAAGGAATGCATTGGAGAAGGAGTTGAATTCATCCCTACTCACCCAGTCTTTGGTCCAAGAACAACAGACTTGAAAGGGCAAATCATAGTGCTTACACCAATTGAAAAGGGAAATTGGTACCCTAAAGTCTACAAGTTCCTTGAAGACAAGGGAATGAGGATAGTGGAAACAAGTCCGGAGCATCACGATGACATGATGGGAATTGTACAGGTCTTGACTCACTTTTCATACATCTCTACAGCTTCAGCTATTGAAAAACTTCAAATTGACATTAAGGACACTGAAAACTATGAAAGTCCAATTTACAATCTAATGATTGATACAATAGCGAGGATAGTATCTCAAAATCCATATCTTACTTACTCAATCCAACATGAAAACAAGCGTGGAGAAAAGATCAGACAAGCTCTTTTTGATTCCATAAGCGAATTGAAAGAAGCATTGACAAATGAGGACGAAGATGAGTTTGTTGAAATCGCTCTTAGGGCAACAAAGCATATGGGAGACATCCAAGCGGCTTTAGGTAGAAGTGACAAGGCAATAAATGCCCTTACCCAGGAATATAATGTATTAATGCAATCCATTGGACAGGAAGTAGGGCTTAAGCATATTTATTCAGATAAAATCCATGTTGGAAAAATCAAGGAACTTGATTTGGATTTCGTCTATTTGGAAGATGAAAACGGGAAGGTTAAAAAGCTAAAGGTTTCCAATGCTAAAATGCTGGATGAAGAGGAACTGTTCAATTGGAAAGTCAAGAATCAGAAAATACACACAAGAGACCTTAGCGCACTCTTCAGGAGAAAATCAAATCCTCACATCATCAAAGACGCTTTAAAAAGAATTGATGATGTTGTCGATGTGGAAATAATTGACATTTACAAAGGCGGACCTATAAAAGAAGATGAAATCAGTTACACCTTTTCAATCCAATCATTAAGCAAAGAGTCTCTTGAAGAATGTGAAAAACTAATTAAAGGATTCGGTGGAATTACAAGATAAAATTGATTTTATTCATTAATTTATTCATAGAATTAACAATAAATTTAAAAGAAAAGAAGATTTGATGAAATGAATTAAACTGAGGTTAAACCATGAAAATGATTAAGCAAACATTGGGTTTGAATGTAGATGATTCAAAATATTACATCAAACTGATTATAGAAGCAATTTTAATAGGTTTATTCTCCGGATTAGTTGTATCATTATACAGATTCGGATTGGACAATAGCGAAAATATCCTATTTTCCACCTTAAAATACATTCAAGGAGACTTCCTTTTAACAGTTGCATGGTTTGCAATACTTGCACTTATGGGATTCATCACTGCACTCTTAATGAAATGGGATCCAGACAGTTTAGGAAGTGGAATCCCTATAGTTATGGGTGAAGTTAAGGGATACTTTGATGTATGCTGGTGGAAGACATTGATTGCCAAGTTTCTTGGAGGAACCCTTACAGCACTCGGAGGACTTTCCTTAGGAAGGGAAGGGCCATCTGTACAATTGGGAGCAATGGCTGCAAAAGGTGTTTCAAAATACCTTCCAAACAGCAAGACTGATGAAAAGCGTCTTTTGGTATGCGGAAGTGGAGCGGGGCTTGCAGCTACATTCAGTGCCCCTCTTGCAGGATTCATATTCACCTTAGAGGAAATCAATAAGGGATTTGACAGGTCCATCGTTATTGTAGGATTGGTTTCAGTTGTTGTAGCGGACTTGGTATCAAAAATATTCTTTGGACAAAGCCCAATATTTCCGTTCACATCATTGAATCTTCCTTTAAAATATTTCTACCTATTGATTATTTTAGGAATCATTGTTGGAATCTTAGGCTACATTTACAATGTAGGAATGATTAAGGCTTCTGAAATGTGGGAGAAATTGAGTTTCCTCCCATTGGAAATGAAATACATCATCGTATTCCTCATAACAGGAGCAGTTGGTTTGGTCTTACCTAATGTTCTTGGTGGAGGATACTCCATGATGCATTTGATAGAATATACTTTGCCTCCATTGTCAATACTTATTGTTCTTTTGATTGGAAAATACCTTCTTTTGATTTTCTGTTTCGGTTCAAGTGCACCTGGAGGAATATTCTATCCAGTTCTTGTTATTGGAGCATATATCGGTGCAATATTCAGTGCAATTGTCATTCCAATTTTTGGATTGGACCCAATGATTTCATATAAGTTCATCATGATTTCAATGGCTGCAATGTTTGCAAGTTCCGTTAGGACCCCTATAACCGCAGTTGTATTGATTGCGGAGATGACTGGAGTCACAAACTCACTTGTTGCAATGATTGTAGTGACAATACTTGCATATATTATTCCAACAATTCTTGGAAATGATCCAATCTATGAAACATTGCTTATGAGACTCTTGAAGAAGAATAAGGGAATTGACTTTGATAAGACAAAAAGCGTCTTGGAAGAGTATGTTGTTCCGATGGACTGTGCATTGATAGGAACAAAAATATGGGAACTTCCCATTCCTAAATCCGCTATGGTCGTATCTGTTGTAAGAAGCGGAAACACCTTGATTCCAGATGAGGATTTGGAATTAAAATATGCGGATGAATTGTTCATCATTATGAATCAGAACACATACCCTGACGATAACCAGAAAATAGAATCCTTGATTTACAACAATTGGAAAGAGGAATAACTCTTATTTATTATAATTAGAAGAAAAGAAAAAAAGTAAAATGGTGACTAACATGAGAATAGCTGTTGCTTCAACTAATGGAGAAAATGTAGATTTGCACTTTGGAAAAGCAAAATCATTATATGTTTATGAATATGATGAGAAAGCAGATGAATTCAACTTTATAGAGCAAAGAAATATTGAAATTGAAGCAGATATGAAACATCAAAATCCGAAAATCATTGAAGCCATCAAAGACTGTGAAGTGGCAATATGCGAACAGTTCGGACCTAAAGCAGCAATCTATGCAGAAGATGCTGGTTTAAAATTGGTAAAGGATGAAGGAACTGTTGAAGAGGTTTTAAGAAAATACATAGACCATATTAATTTCATGAAAAACATTAAAATCTAAAACTTTACATGGGTTAAAAATGTCAGGAAAAGTCAATTTAAAACCAAGAACAATGATGTATCCCTCTCCTGCAGTAATAGCTTCCGCTTATGACGAATATGGGAAAGCTGATGCATGTACACTTGCATTTGCTGCAATGTGCAGCCATCAACCTCCGGCAGTGATGATTGCAATCAATTCAACTGCTAAACGAAAAACACTTAAAAGCATATTGGAAAGAGAAGAGTTTGTTTTAGGTTTTCCAACAGTAGATCAAGTTGCAGAGACAGATTATATTGGAATGGCATCAGGATACGATGTGGATAAACTTGAAAAGGTAGGTTTCACCACTACCAAAGCTAAAGAAGTCAATGCACCAATCATAAATGAAATGAAATGAAAGTATCAGTTGAATGTAAAGTCATGAATATTGTTGAAGTGGGCAGTCATACTCAAATAACTGGAGAAATTGTAAACATTCAAGCAGATGAAGACGTAATAGGAGAAAAAGGAAAAGTAGATTTGAAATTGCTTAATCCAATAGTTTATGATGATGTTTTATATGACTATCTTGAAGTTGGAGAGAAAATAGCTGATGCATTCAATGTAGGAGTTAAGTTTAGAAAATAAATTAAGAGAAAAAATTAAAAAATAAAAAATAAAAATAGAGATTAAAAATAGAAATTTAAATTCTGATTAAAAAAAATAAAAATTAAAGATTAAAGAACTATTTTTCAGCCCCTTGAAGAGCAATAGGAACATAATCCTTAAACCGTTCATCATCCAACAAGTCTGTATTTTCCAAAAGATACTTGCTTGTTATCTTATTGAGTTTAAACAATTTTATTTGGCTATCGATATAACCTTCTTCTTTAATCAATCTAATGAGACCCTTTCCATATGTCAAGGAAGGATCTACAATCCTTTGCCTCATTGAATCAATAAGTGAACGACTGCCAATTCCTAATGTTCTGCACATATCATCAATTTCATCAAGAATTCTCAATCCCCACTCTTCCAAACTGATTTCCTCACCATCTTTAAGCAATTTCATATTATAATCATATGCAGATTCAGCAGTCATTTCCTCATTGTAAAGAGCTTCCTCTTGCCAATTTTCATAATCTGACTCTTCAGCAATCAATGTATAAATTAGGAATAAATGGAGAAAATCCATATCTTTTTTTGTCAATCCACATTTATAAAATGGATTGATGTCTAAAGTTCTGACCTCAAGATACTTGATTCCATCATTTTTCAAGGACAAAAGGACATCACTTGGGTCTTTAGGCTTTAATCTGATTTGAGTATATAACTCCTTAGCTTGGGATAAATGGCCTTCATCAATGAAAGACTGAACATCCCTAGCAAATTCATCTACAGAATTGTAACTAGGATATAAATGCTCTAAATTCTTATACCCACATGATGCATTCCTAAATGAAGGACCTCTTTCACTATAAACTCCCCCACGATTATCGCTATTTTC
This sequence comes from Methanobrevibacter ruminantium, assembly GCA_004553595.1. Classification (GTDB taxonomy): domain Archaea; phylum Methanobacteriota; class Methanobacteria; order Methanobacteriales; family Methanobacteriaceae; genus Methanobrevibacter; species Methanobrevibacter ruminantium_A. The sequence continues at coordinate 130,068 of SFKZ01000002.1, forward strand.
CATCAATTTCGTACATTCTGGAGTGAAGGTATTGTGAGCTGCAACAGAACATCCTGTAAGGTAAATTATAAGCCAAACATAACGAAGGTAATTTCTTGATATCTTTAAATAAAGCCTATTCTTAAATTCCTTATAGGAAATCCTTGAATCCTCATCACTCTCAATCTCACTAATATCCAAATTCTCATATAATTTTTCTATCAGTTCTTCCTTAAATGAAAAGTTAAAATGAATGCCTGAAATCAATTGCTTTCTAAGACCATATTTTTTAGCCAATCCTTTTCTATATTCCATTGACTCTTCTGCTAATTCTCTGCCTTTATATTTTGCAATTGGAATTTCACTTGAATCCGGAAGGATGCAAGGCAATGACTGGAACCATAAGAACTCATCATCATCCAAAGAGCTGTTGACCAAATCTGACATGAATGAGAAGAATGAAAAGGCTTCATCGATTGTATCAAATGTTGGAGTGATGATCTCTATTTGGCTTTCTGAGAAATCTGTTGTTATGTAAGGATTTGATAATTTGTTTCCAAATATTTCAGAGTGTGGACTAAGTGAGAGCTCTCCATTTTCACGAACTCTTAATCCTTCCCACTCTATACCAAAAGAGCCTTGTTTTAAGTCCTCTGAACTTGCATTCTTATGCAATTGAGATAAATTGAATATCCTATCCATTTTATCACACCTTTTATCCTATAAATCACCATAATCCTTAATGATTTTTTCTAAACTTATTCCTTCTTTCAATGAATCCAATATCCTTTTTCCAGGATTTGTTCTCTCATTTACATTTTTGTATAATGATTCTAAAAAGATTTCCTCACCGAGACCTCTTTCTTTCAATCCATCTTTTGCCAAATCCAAAACATCTCTTGCAAGACCATACAATTCATCCTTATCGATTGAACTTGGAATTTCAGTCCTTATTAATAATTTACGAAGCTCTGTACTGTTATAACAATCGTGAAATACCGGAGTGTTAAAAAATAGCTTTTCCAGTTCCTTTGTTTTATGTTTTAAGCCTACATGAAAAGCTGCAACAGACATAGAGTCCTTGATAGGTTGAGTACAAACACTTCTATACTCAAGAGTTCCTCTAAAAGTCAAATTAATAAACTTAAATGCTCTCAAATATTCAATATCATCTAAAGATGGCTTAAACTCAATATCCCTATAAGACCCTTTGCAATAGCATTTCCCTACAATGGAATCAGTGTTGAAATAATCCTTTAAAGGCATTGAAGGGAAATTAATGTAAATCCCATCTCTCATTACACAGTAAATGTTTAATGATTCAAGATAGGAAACCAATTCATTAATACTTTTAAATTCAATATCATACATTCCGATATTGTGTGGATTGACTCCATGAGTGCTGTACTCCCATAGGTTATCCCTAAAGCAAACGTAATCCTCATTATCCTCCAAAAGGACTGAATTGGAAAAGATTAACGCTTTGATTGGCTCCAATTTGGAAAACACATTTATGTTTTCAATCAAATCATCATATGGAACATCCAATTGAACCTGAGATGCACTGGAGAACATGCCGTATCCAGGATAATCATGGAAATACATCAATGAATCTGAATAATTGTCTGCTGACTTCAAATGATTATAAAGCATCAAGTATCGTTCACTTGGAATTGGAATTTCATTATTGTATTTTCTATAAGGGTTTATCCCCATACCGCTTAAGGTGTGGTTATGACTTTCAAACTCTTCCTTAATGAAGTGGTAATATTCACCAAATCTTTCATTGATGGTGAATAAGTCCTCTTCCTTGCCCATTGCAAATTCAATGTTGTTATATGAACAGTCATAACATACAATGTCATCATTTTCACGATTTCTTAAAGCATAGACATTGCCTTCATAATCTATGCCTTCAACTTCAAAAGAATTGAAATGATTCTTAAATGATTCAGTTACACGATGAACTATGTCAAAGTCCACCTCTTCCTTGTTCAAGTTGATTATTGGAACCTCAATTTCTATCCCAATATACTCTTTTTTAGATTTTTTAGTAGATTCCAAAAACATCTGACAGATCTTTTCCCTTATCATTTCATCTGTAATCGCATCATCTACCATTTAATCAACTCCAATTCCAATTTAATTATCCTTTAAAAAGGATTAAATTCCATATTTCTAAAAATTCTAAATTTCTTTCCAAGTTTTCTAATAACTCACTAAAACATCTTCAAACATATTCAAGCAATATCTTAAACTTCAAAGAGCATAATATATATTACCATACATTCTCCTCTTCAACATCACTGCTTAAAGTGCTTGCAAATTTTTCAATGAACATAAGCTGCTCTTCAGTTTCAACATATTCAAATGAATGAGGTTTTGCCTTAAATAATAATTCTCCATCTGAAAAGGAAATTACAGTATTCAACGGCACTTCCTTCCAATCACTTGAATCTAAAGCTTGAGTTGAAAAGAAAACGCTGTTTTCAGTTTTCAAATAGCATAAGGAATCCCTATAATTTGTGTGAACATACATCTGTTCCCCATCATAAACAATTAGATTCAACTTATTGGATAATGCCATAAAGCTTATCAAGTCAGAAACTATATCGAATCTTTCCTTTAAGCTTAAAGGTTCGCCTTTAAATGCCTCAAACTTGTTTATCAAATCAACAATACCTAGAAGAACTCTTTCAGAATCGGTTTCCCCCTCTTCCTCAGTGCTGTACTTACATAAGTCTGGGCAGTCAAAAACTGTTCCATTATGAATAAGAGTCCATCTTCTACCTGCATTGTCTTTTTTAACGAAAGGATGGCAATTGTAAAAGTCCTTCACACCAATAGTGCCTAAACGAATGTGTGCTAAAACATTTTTAGAAATGATTGGATTCAATAGGATATTTCCTAGCATAACACTGCTTCGAGCTTTTATAGGCTCTTTAAATACACTGAATTTTTCTGGATCTAAAATAGCCAATCCCCAACCGTGAGGATGCTCTTCACAATGACTATAAAACTCCTTTAGATAATCATTAAGCTCTTCTTCCTTTGATGAACTAAATCCAAAGATCTCACACATTTTTTACCTCCTTTCATTTTTTTAATAAAACAAACTATAGAAACATAAAAGTTTTATAACAATTGTTATATTTTTTATATTATTTAAATGTTTTAGTAGTAAACCAGGAAAATAAGAAAATTTTTTAAACATTTTCTAGAAATATACTGGAAATATATTGGAATATTGAAATATTTTCAGAAATATATAAAGACATTTTAAAAATATCTTAAAGATATATCTAAAAATATTTTAGAGTATAATAGGATTATGTTAAATATAGCTTAAAAAATTAACTAAATATATTACTAAATTTACTACCAATATACCACTAAATTGCTAAAATAATTATTAGATAAAAATTATAATATCAAAAATATTTATATACTATAAAAATCATAACTAACAATAACCTTTATGGGCGGGTTTTAAACTTATTTAAAACTTTTATGATATTATTTTAATTTAAATGGATTGATTCCAGAGCAGGTAAATTATAGATTATAAAAATTATTTAGCTTATAATCAAATTTTATAACTATTTTTGTATCTATTTTTGATATAAGGCCACTTCAGATATCTAAAGTGACATTAGCCCATTGACCTGTGATTTTAATATTATATTTTTTATTTCATCTAATGATTATTCATCATGAGATCAATAATCATTGGATTTAACTAAAACTTATATCATAGCTAGATTTCTATCCTATTTTATATTATATTATAGTTTAGCCATAGCTATGTTTTATTTCAATAAAAAAACAAAAACAATTATTCTAAAAAATAATTACGTCAAAAATATAGAGAGGAATGATATAAATGGCAAAGAAACAAAGACGTAGAGTACGTGACACTTGGAAAGAAAAATCTTGGTACACCATTAAAACTCCTGTAGCATTCGGAGACAAAGAAATCGGTACCACCCCTGCAAGAGACCCTGAACTCGTGTACGGAAGAACTGTAGAAGTAACCATGAGAGAATTAACCGGTGACTTCTCTAAACAATACATCAAATTACAATTTGAAGTAAATGATGTAAATGGAAACATCGCAAACACTAAATTCACTGGACACAAAACCACTACTGATTACGTAAGAAGTATGATCAGAAGAGGAACCAGTAGAATCGATGCTCCTGTTATCGTAACTACCCAAGATGATCGTAAATTAAAACTCCATGTATTAGCTGTAACTACCAGAAGAGCAAAATCTTCCCAACAAAAATACATGAGAGAAACCATTAACGAACTAGTTACTAAAGTAGCTTCAGAAAAAACCTTTGATGAACTCGTAGAAAACTCTGTAAACGGTAGATTAGCTTCTGAAATTTACCACAAAGCTAAAAAAATCTATCCTCTTAAAAGAGTAGAAATCATCAAAAGTAAAGTATTAGAATAAATTTTCTAATATTTTATTTTCTTTTTTATTTACTACTTTAACTATTTTTTACTACTTTTTACTACTTTTTACTACTTTTTACTACTTTTTACTACTTTTTACTACTTTTTACTATTTTTTACTACTTTTTACTATTTTTTACAATTTTTATAATCTTATAAAGCTATTTTTTACAATAAAACTGTTTTTAACCATATTTACAAATGCTTTTTACTAATTATACTCAAATTCCTATTTAAAAAAGCCAATTAAAAGCAAAAACTATTTAAATAAGTAAGAATATTTAATTAAATAAATAAAAACATTTAATAAAAATTAGAAACCAAATAATAACTAAGAAGAATTAAATTAGAATATTATTTCAAATAAAATCATATTCGACTAAATTGAATTTTAATTGAATCTAAATTAAATCAAATAATTACGTAATAGAAGTGATTCTATGCATGAAGCATTTGTAATAAATTGGGGATATGTCATACTTCTGTTTATTTTAGGTGGAATAAGCTATAAAAGAAAAAGTTTAGACTTATTAGGTTCCCTTATAATGGTATTTATGGGAATTACAATCATCTTTTCAGCAGGAGTGCCATGGTTCATTTTAATCGTGCTGTTCTTTGGTTTAAGCATATTTGCTACACGCTTTTCAAAACCATACAAGAAGGAAATTGGCCAATATGAAAAGACAAGAACTGCAAAGAATGTAATCTCAAATGGATTGGTTGCTTTTTTAATGGCAGCATTTGGAAGTTATTACCTTCCGTTGGCAGGAGGATTCATTGGGGCAGTCGCTACAGCTACAGCGGATACATTAGCTAGTGAAATAGGTGTTCTTCAAGAACCTCGCTTAATAACCACTCTCAAGAAAGTGCCTGCTGGAACCGATGGTGCAATATCAATTTTAGGAACTTCTGCAGCAATTGTAGGTGCAGGAATAATTGGAATTGCTTCATTCTTATTAGGGGTCATTTCAGATCCTTTAATAGCTATAAAAATTTCAGTTATCTCAGGAACTTTAGGTTGCTTTATTGACAGTATCCTTGGGGCAGTTCTCGAGAGAAGACATTACATAAACAATGAACATGTCAACTTGCTTGCTACTATCTGTGGGGCAATCATTGGTATCATTTCTGTAATGTAAAAACTTTAATTTTTTCATTTTTTTTAAACATTTTAACTCTTTTTTTTCAAAACTTTTTTTAATTTTTATTTAAAAGATATTTTAAAAGATATTTTAAAAGATGTTTTAAAAGATATTTTATAAAGTAATATTTAATATTTTAAGTTTTTTCTCAATTTTACTTAATACAAATAAAATTTCAACTACTTTTTCAAGTTTTTTAAAAAAATATCCACTAAAATAAAAACAAATTTTATAAGCATATAAATTCATATATTTTATTAATAGTAAATATTAATTGATTTAATATTACTTTTTAAATATTCAGATATTTATTCAAATCTAAAATAAAAATTTTAATAAAAAATTAGAATTTTAATAAAAAATTAAAAATTAAATAAATAACTTTATTTCTATTTCAATTTATTGTGATGGTGAAAATATGAAAGGATTAATATTGGTTATGGATGGGATGGCAGGCCGTCCTTTAAAAGAGCTTAACAATCAAACTACACTACAAGCAGCTAAAACTCCAAATATGGACAAAATGGCAGAAAGAGGAATTACCGGATTAATGGATTCAATTGCTCCTGGAATCATTCCTGGAAGTGATACAGCACACTTATCCATTTTAGGCTACAACCCATATGAAGTATACACTGGAAGAGGCCCATTTGAAGCTGTGGGTGTTGGTGTAGGTGTTATTCCTGGAGACATAGCATTCAGATGCAACTTTTCAACATCAGATGAAGATGGAATAATTACAGATAGACGTGCAGGAAGAATTAGAGATGGAACCGATGAAATCGTCGCAACCTTGAACACAATGAAAATTGAAGGGTATGAAGACATTGAAATCATCTTTAAGGAATCAACTGGACACAGAGCAGTTTTAGTGCTTAGGGGAGACGGATTATCCGGCAAAGTAAGCGATGCAGACCCTAAAGTGGAAGGAAATAAACCTAAGACAGTCAAAGCTCTTGACGGAAGTCCAGAAGCAGAAAAAACTGCAGACATATTAAACAAATTAGTAGCTAAATCTTATGAAATGACTAAAGACCATCCAGTAAATCTCAAAAGAATAGAAGAAGGTGAAGCACCTGCAAACATAATCATTCCTCGTGGTGCTGGGGAAGTGCCTGAAGTTGAATCAATAAACGACAAATATGAAGTGAACTCTGCATGTATCGCAGAAACAGGACTTATTATGGGTATTGGTCGCTTTGCAGGAATGGATATCATTGAAATGGAAGATGTTACTGGTGGAACTGACACTAACCTCGAAAACATCAGAGACACAATCATAGACCAAGTAAACAATAGCGAGCATGACTTCTTCCTAATCAATATTGATGGTGCAGATGAAGCAGGCCACGATGGTAATGCAGAGGAAAAATTGAAATTCATTGAAAAGGTTGACGAAGTCGTAATGAGCGAACTCCTTAAATTGGAAGACTGCTATATCTTCTTAACTGCAGATCATTCAACACCTATTTCAGTTAAAAACCATTCAGGAGACCCAGTTCCTATCTTAATCAACGGTCCTGAAGTTAGAGTGGATGACGTTTGTGAATACAATGAATTTGCTGTTGCAAAAGGTGGCATGTGCAGAATCAGAGGTGCTGACGTGATGAATATCATGACTGACTTAATGGGATATGCACATAAATTCGGAGCTTAAAATCAATAAACTAATGATGATTATATTTCACCATTTAATTCGATAAAAGGAGTTAAATCATGACAAATAAAAAACTATTTGGAACTTCTGGAATCAGAGGTAAAATCGGTTCAGAGATTAACTCAGAACTAGCATTGAAAATAGGAAAATCACTTGCCAAATACTTAAAAAACACCGGAAAAGTTGTTATCGGTTATGATACCAGAACCACCAATAAAATGTTAGAACAGGCCATTACCGCAGGACTCATTGAACATGGAGTGGATGTTGTTAAGATAGGCATGGTGCCAACCCCTCTTGTAGGTTATGCAACTTTAAAACTTGATGCTGATGCCGGAATAATGCTTACTGCATCTCACAACCCATCACAGTACAATGGAATAAAGCTTTGGAATAAGAACGGAATGGCTTATACCCCAGAGCAGGAAGAGAAAATAGAGGAAATCTATTATAATCAAGATTTCGGTAAAGTGGAATGGGACAAAATAGGCATTATAAGCCATAACGATGAAATCAAAAAGCAATACATCGATGACTTATTGGACATCGTAGACATTAAGCCTGGACTTAAAGTGGTTATTGACTGTGCATGCGGTGCAGGATCAGAACTTTCACCTATCATATTCAGAAAAGCCGGATGTGAAGTGATCACCTTGAATTCACAAGTTGACGGATTCTTCCCAGGTAGGAACCCTGAACCGAATGAAGCAAATCTCTCAAGCCTAATGAAAGCTGTTGTAGCAACCGAATCAGATTTGGGAATTGCACACGACGGTGATGCGGACAGAATGATTACCGTTGATGAAAAGGGAAGAGTTTCTGAGTTCGATAAACTTTTAGCACTTGTTTCAAAGAAATTCGGCGGAACTGTTGTAACCACCGTAGATGCAGGATTATGCATGGATGAAGCAATGGAAGAAGTTGGAGGAAAAGTTCTTAGAACCAAAGTAGGTGACGTAAACGTTGCTGAAGTCATGATTGAAGAAAATGCAAGCTTTGGCGGAGAACCATCCGGTACTTGGTTGCATCCAGACTTCTGCATGTGCCCAGACGGAATATTGTCTGGTCTTAGAATGGCAGAAATCGTTTCCAAGGAAGGAAAATTATCTGAACTTCTTGAAAAATTCCATCAATACCCTCATATGAGAGAAAAGGTAATCTGTTCCAAAGAAGAGAAATTCAAAGTCATGGAAAACATGGAAGACCTCTTGAAGGATGCATTTGATGACATAAAGGACATCAATACAATTGATGGAATCAGATTAAGCTTCAATGATGGAAGCTGGGTTCTAGTCAGACCTTCTGGAACTGAAGATTATGTGAGAATAACTTTAGAAGCTAAAACAGAAGAAAAAGCTGAAGAAATCAAAGACACTTGCATTAAAATCATTAAAGAGAATATTTAATTATTCTCTAAATTTTTTTATGAAAAAATAATTAGTTTTGATGATTACGAATAAATTTTTGTAAATAAATTTTAAAAAGTAAAATAACAATCGAGAAAATAAAATCAAGAAAAAAAAAATAGTTAAGAAAATAGTTAAAAAAATAAAAAAGAAAAAGTTCTAATCAAACTTTAAAGCTTGAAGAGTTATCCGAAAACTTATTCATCTTCGGTAATAATTCCTTCAATACCTGCAGCACATTGAGGGCATACCCAGTCATCAGGGAAGTCTTCGATAGGTCCTGCTGGTACTTTGTAAGTTTCATCTCCGGTTTCAGAGTCCCAAGTGTATTCACAATGCATACATACATATTTTACCATATAATCACCTTTTTTAAATTTAATTAATCAAATAATTATTTAATTAACCATAATTCTAATATGTACAAACTTATATAAAAAACTTTTTTAATTAATATGGTTCTTAATCAATTAAACATTTTTCACATAGAATTCCACATAGTATTTATATATAAAAATATAAAAAATGAAATAATTTAAATAATTATTTAAATGAATAAAAAGTAATATAAAAATAAGGTATCTAATATTGATTTAAAATATTAAAAAATCATTGAAAAAAATATTTTTTATCAATTGTAGATTTAGTTTAAAACACGATTAAATAATAAATAAAAAAATTAGTAAATCAATGATTAAATCACAACACTAGATTAAAAAAAAATAAATTAATAATTATTGGAGGAATTAGGTGAAAGCTATAATCTTAAGTGCAGGCGAAGGAACAAGAATGAGACCTTTGACTCTCACAAAACCTAAAACAATGTTGCCTGTTGCTGGAAAACCCATTATTCAATATAATATAGAGGCACTGCGTGACTGTGGTGTGAAAGACATTCTTCTTATTGTAGGATATAAAGAAGAGATTGTTAGAAATTACTTTAAGGACGGTTCACATCTTGGAGTGAATATCAGTTATGCTACACAAAGCAAATTGGAAGGAACTGCAGATGCAATCGGCTATGGAAAAGATTTCATAGAAGACAGTTTAATAACCCTTAATGGAGACATAATCTTGGATGTGGATATCCTTAGCGAAATCATTGAGGATTATGAAAAATCAAAACCAGACACATTAATGGTTCTTACAGAAGTTGAAGATCCAAGTGCATTCGGTGTAGTTGAATTGGATGGGGACAATATTATCAATATTGTTGAAAAGCCTAAAAAAGAGGAAGCTCCAAGTAATTTGATCAACACTGGAATATACATCTTCAATAAGGACATCTTTGATAAGATTGACAAGACTGAAGTTTCTCCAAGAGGAGAATACGAAATTACAGATTCCCTCTCCCTTCAAATATCTGATGGAAAAGTGGTAAAAGGACATAAAACCACTAAAGAATGGATGGACATTGGAAAGCCATGGGAATTGATTGAAATCAACGAAGAATTGCTAAATCATATTGAAGGAGAAATCAAGGGAACTGTTGAAGAAGGCGTTACAATCCATGGAGAAGTATTCTTAGATGAAGGCAGCCTTCTCCGTTCTGGAGTTTACATTAAAGGTCCTGTTTACATCGGTAAAAACTGTGACATTGGACCAAACTCATACATTAGAGGAAATTCCTACTTTGGAGATAATGTTCATATAGGTAATGCAGTGGAAATCAAGAACTCAATCATTATGGAAAACACCAATGTAAGCCATTTAAGTTATGTAGGTGACTCCATTTTAGGTTCCAATTGTAATATCGCAGCTGGAACAAACATTGCTAACTTACGTTTTGACAATAAGACTGTAAAAACAACTATTAAAAACAAGAAAACAGACACTGGAAGACGTAAATTAGGTGCAATCGTAGGAGACTCTGTAAAAACTGGAATCAACTCAAGCTTAAGCCCAGGAGTCAAGATAGGAGTGAGAGCTACAATCGGTTCTGGTGTCCTATTATATGAAGACTTAGAGTCCGACATGAGAGTCTTGGTAAAGCAAGAGCATATTTTCCAAAACAAAAAAGAAACTGGACAAATCTCTTTAGAAGAAGTGGATGAAAATAAAGAAGAATAAAAAATTAATGAAAATTATATTAATTAATTTTCAATTTTAAAAAAAAAAAAAATAATTAAAAATTATTAATAAAATAATGCAATTATATTTATTAATTCATATGATTAATAAAAAAAATTAAAAGAGGAGTATATTATGAAACTCAACGAACCCGTAAAAATATTCCCTGGTGCACAAGTAATCGGTGATGTTGAAATTGGTGAAAACTGTTCCATATGGCATGGAGCGGTTATTCGAGGAGATGTAGGACCTATAAGAATAGGCAAAAACTCCAATGTGCAGGACAACTGTGTTCTTCACACTTCAGCAAACTTGACTCTTAAGATTGGAGACAATGTGTCTATAGGACATGGTGCTGTAGTTCATGGATGTGAAATTGATGACAATGTTCTTATAGGAATGAATGCTACTGTTTTAAATGGCGCTAAAATTGGCAAAAACTCAATTGTAGGTGCTGGAGCAGTAGTCAGTGAAAATAAGGAATTTCCGGAAAACAGCTTAATCTTAGGTGTTCCTGGAAAGCTTATTAAGGAAACTACACAAGACCAAAGAGACCATATTCTTTGGAATGCATCACACTATGTTGAACTTGCAAATGAATACGATGATTAAATCATCTATTCATCAACTTTTTTTATAAATAACATCTGAAATTTATAATCATCTTATCATAATGCTGATTAGATACTGGCTATCAATGATTGAAAAACATATCAAGAAGGTAAAATAATGAAAGTACGTAAAGAAGTAGAGAAATTAGACCCATATGTTCCTGGAAGATCAAAAGAGGAAATCGCACAGGAATTTGGAGTGAAAAAGGAAGACATCATCAAATTGGGGTCTAATGAAAATCCATGGGGACCATCTCCAAAAGTAAAGGAAGCTATTGAAAAAGAACTTGCAAACATTAACAGATACCCTGAATCCGATTTGGAAGAGCTAAAAAAGGAATTTGCAAGATACTCCAATGTAAAGCCAGAACAGATTATCATTGGAGGGGATGGTGCAGATGAGCTTATTGACACTTTAGCAAAAACCTTCATTGAACCTGGTGACGAATTTATAGTCCCTTTACCTTCTTACATGTATTATGAATTCTTATTCAAGCCATATGGAGCTATTCCTAATTATGCAAAATGGAATTTGGAAACAAATACCATTGATTTGGATTCTGTGCTCAATGCAATAAATGAAAAAACAAAAATGTTATTCCTATGCACTCCGAATAACCCAACTGGAGCATTGGTTTCACAAGATGAATTAAGAGCAATTCTCGATAAAACCAATAAATCCAAAGGTGGAGTTTGTGATGCGGTAGTTGTAATAGATGAAGCGTACTTTGAGTACTCCCTAACCAATAATGTCAACCTTTTAGACGAGTATGACAATATTTTCATTCTTAGAACAATGTCTAAAGTAATGGGGCTTGCAGGAATGAGAATAGGCTACGGTATTTCAAGCAAGGAAATCATTGAATTCATGCACAGGATCAAACCTGTTTTCTCACTTACAAAACTTTCATATATAGCTGCTCTCACTACAATAAAGGACACAGAATACATTGAAAAGTCCATTAAGGATGGAATAGAAAGCAGAGATTTCCTATATGATGAGATATCCAAAATGAAATCCGTTAAAGTCTATAAATCTTATTCCAATTTCATGTTGATTGACATTCATGATACAGGTTACACAGCTGCAGAGATTACAAGAGAATTCATGAAAAGGGGAATGATTGTAAGAGACTGCACTTCATTCAAGGGATTGGATGAATATTACTTTAGAATAAGCATTTGCACATTGGAAGAAGATAAAAAATTCTTAAATGTTATGAGAGAAATTTTAAATGAATAAATAATTCATTTTATTTTTAAGAGCTGATAGAATGGAATATAGTGTAACAGTTACATCATCAATTGAATATCCTAAAAATATGTCTTTTGTAATATTTTTAGCAAAATGCCCTCTCAGATGCCCATATTGCAGTAATAGCGAAATATTGGAAGAGGGAACTGAAATCAGCTTGGAAGAGATATATGAAAAGATTGATGATTCAGCAATGTTTATGGATGCTGTTGTTGTTTCAGGAGGGGAACCTTTAGTCCAATATGAAGATGTAATTGAAATTTTTAAATATGTTAGAGAAATTGGTCTTAAGACCAAATTGGATACAAGTGGAGTTTATCCAGACAGGCTCCAAAAAATATTGGATTTAGGATTAGTGGATTATGTGGCTATGGATATCAAGGCACCATTCGACAAATATGAAGAAGTCATTAAAGCAGACATTGGGCAAAAGGTAAAGGAATCCATGGAAATTGTAAATAAATATGATGATATCACTTTAGAATGCAGAACCACTTATTGCCCTAAATTGCTTACAGAAGAAGACCTCTTTACAATAGTTGATGAAGTTGAATGTGACTTGTACACCATTCAGCAATTTAGAAACAGATGCGTTTTAGATGAATCATTGGCAGAGGCAGAAGAGCCAAATCCTCATGACATGGAGGATATCGCTAAAAGGATCAAAGAGGCATATCCTAATCAGGACATAAATGTAAAAACTGCAGAATTCGGTCAAAAAAGCATTTAAATAGCTATTTAAAAATCATTCATACTCATTAATTAATCTAGAAATTTCTAAAATTAGCTTAAATTATATATAATTATCTAAAATTGTTTAGATTAATCTGATTACCTAAACCAATAAACGTGAAATTTAAAAAATAAATAGATAAGTTTATTAATTTTTCAATAAAGATAATAATATAATTAGGATTACTTAATTATTTATTTTAGACTATTTTTTATTAAAAGTCTCCAAAAAAGGTGATAAAATGCCAATCATGTCCTTTGGAAGTCAGAACATAAATATAATCACAAATAAAAAAGCTATGACTGTAAGGAAACTATGGAAAACACCTTTAAAAGTTGGAGACAGACTTCATTGCTATTGGAATTTAGCTTCTAAAGAAAAAAAGAAAATTTTTGAAGCTCAAGTTACTGACGTTAAGACACTCCCATTTAAAGAAATCAAAAACAATGATAAGCTAGCCCAAGAGGAAGGATACGCAGATTCCAATGAAATGGTGAAGGAATTTAAAAAGATGTATCCTGATGGAATCTCTGATGAAGATTTATTCCAGGTGATCTATTTTGAAAAGCTAGACATCAACAAATGGAAAGGGGAAAAAATTGACCAAAAAGAGATGATTACTCAAAGGGCAGACATTTTATTTGATACAGGTAAATATGACAAGTCTGTATTATGTTATAATGCTGCCTTAAAGATTGATCCAAATGACGTTTATCTTTTAAACAAAAAAGGGGACAATTTAAGCAGGCTCGACCGTTTTGATGAATCCATTGAATGTTATGACAAGGCTTTGGAGATTGAAGGGGATAATGAATACATCTGGAACAACAAGGCAATAGCTATGCTTAACTCTGGAAATATAGAGGAAGCACTTGAAGCAAGCAATGGTGCATTGAATGCAAACCCTAACAATCCAGTAGTCCTCTATTGGAGAGGATTTATTCTAGAAATCTTAGCAGAATTCGATAAGGCCTTAGAGGTTTATGATAAATTGATTACCATTGATGACACCAACCCAGAAGTTTGGAATGCACGTGGAAATGTATTGACTGATATGGAAAGGCCTGAAGAGGCATTGGAAGCATATGACAAGGCATTGGAATTATGTTTGGAAGATTCTGAAATAGATGCAACAGCACAAAACAGGAAAGGAAATGCTCTCCTTGATCTTGGTAGATTTGAAGAGGCAATTGAATGTTATGATAAAGCTATAGAGCTTGAGCCAAGAAACACTTCATTCCTATTGAACAAGGGAGTTGTATTGATGGAACTTGACAGATTTGATGAAGCGGAAATCCTTTTCACTAAAGTTCTTGCTCTCGACCCATCAAATGATGATGCGAGAGTATTGAAAATGGAGTGTTTAGAAAATATGTAACTCTTTTTTTAAAATTTTTATCTAATAACTATTTTTATCTAACTTAAAATTTTTTACTATATTCTTTACTATTTTTAACTACTTTTATGATAATTAATTAGTTTATGTAGATTATTGAATTAATAATAAATAAAAAAAGAATTTGAATTAATTTAATTGAAATAATGATTAATTAAAAATAGTTTTGTCATATACAACCATATTTTAATAATAGGTAAAATTAATATAATGAAAGAAAAATTTTTGTGAAAAATAGGGGAGAAAAAAGAATATTGTTAAACTACCTATTGATTAAAAAATTCTTTGATTTTTGGATCAAAAACTTTTTTAAATTTTTTAGCAGTTGATAAATGCCAATTAATTGCATCTTGCCAATTATTAGAATCCTTAATACTTATATTATTTTCAACAGTTATTCTAAAATTCCATTGACTGAGCCAATTTAATTTAAAGCCTAACTCCCCCTCAATAATTTTTCTTTCTCTTTTTAAATAATTATATAATCCTTTTTCATGTCGTTCTATAATAAGTGAAACTTTAATAATCCTCTTATTATAATATGCATGCAATTCTATACGGGAATCAGAAATAGGAATATTATCTAAAAGAATCCTATAATAAGGATCAGGATGTGGAACTTCCATTGAAACAAGATTAGTTTTATTTAACTCATTAGTTAATTTTTCCCAATAATTTGTACGTAAACTATCATCAAATTTAAAAGGGTTGTTATCATAGTAATCCCTTATTCTATCTGAAAATACATCATCAAATCGCTTAGCCATGAATATGTGCCAATTTATTGCATCTTCCCATAAATCTTCATTGTTAATATTTATAGGAACATAAACATTAATACTAAATCTATTCCCATCAACTTTTTCAAGCCAATTAAGTGCAAAACCTAATTCCTCTTCGATTTGTTTCCTAAAGACCTTTAAGTAATGGAATAAAGCTTTATCTCCATTATGTGCAGGACTATAAATCATTACATGAATAAACCCTTCATGAACCAACATTTCAATACGTGCCAAATCCAAAATCACCCCTTCAATCGGAATCCAACAAGTTTTAGCTTCCCAATTATAAACAGAGGTATTAAAAAGATTATTCTCATCAATTAATGTTTTAACTTTTTCCCAATATGAAGATAAATCAACATTTAACTCATTAGAATCTTCAGATATCTTACTTATTTCATCCAAATCATTAGTAGTTATATCCATAATTTCAGGCCTTATAAAAAAACCATACTCCCTACTCTTATCAACTATCTCATCATAATTTTCATCTCCAGTTTCATTTATAGAGTTATCAGACTTTGATGATTCAACAGTTAAACCTACATTCAAATCTAAATTTTCAACTCTTAAATCCTGGCCGCAATTATGACAAAATTTAGCCCCTTTTATTACTAATTCCGAACCACAATTAAAACAATACCTAATTTTGATATCCATATCTTCATCAGCCCCTAGTTCTTGAGAATAATTTTCATCAATTTCATTTTCCAACTCATTTAAATCATCATCTATTTCATCACTAACTTCTTTACTTTCATCGAAATCATCAGTAATTAATTCTAACCCCTCAAAATCATTAGGATAGTTATCTTTACTTAAATCTTCAGGACTATCCTCATCAACTGGCTCAGTTAAATCTCCAGTATTTTCTATAGTCTCCTCTTCTCCTTCACCTTTATCTTCTTTAATTTCCTCACAATCTATTTCAAAATCTTCAATATCTTTTTTATAATAAGGACTTAAATTAATGAATAAACCTTGAATATCTTCAATAGTCTGATTATTTTCATCATTATCCAAATCATTGAAAATATTTTCTAATATTTGCTCTTGTCTTGATTGACCTAAAGTTAAACGATACAATGACAATATCTTAATTAATCTATCATATCGTATCTCATCTCTACTAAATGGGTACATAGGGACAATCCTTTCAATTTTAACCATGTCTTCAGAATCTTTTAAACCCCAATAAGGAATCAAATCGGAACATTCACCAACTTTTTCTCTTTTACTTGCTTCTTCAAACAATTCTTTCCAAACATCATCAGTTTCAAATTTGCGATTCCCATATCTCTTAGCTACGTTTTGACGAATAGCTAAACATTCGAACCTATTGATCCTCCCTTCTCTCTGTTCCAAATCAATAGGATTTGATGGTAGATTCCAATGAACAATTCGCCTACAATAATTATGGAAATCAAGACCTTCCTGACCAATGGAAGTTGAAGCTAAAACAAAAGGCCTGAAAGGAGAATTAAATGCATCCCGAACTGTTTTCTTCCTATTTGTATCTCTTTGATCACTTTTTCCTTTAGTGAATGAAACTGAAAAATGAGTCCTTAAAGAAGATGATGATTTATTCCTACCTTTCATCCTTGATGAGAAACTTTTATAAGTATCAAAATCATAAGAAGCAGCCCTTATTTCCATAGAATTCAATAATTTTTGATTAATTATTAAAATTCTATCTTTATTGTTTTCATCTAAGCCATTAGACAATAAGTGAACATATTCATCAAATACGGCCTGCAGATTACCTTGTTTAGAATACTTTAATAAATTCTGCCAATATGCATCTTCAGAACCTTGTTTGAATATTAAATCAATGACAGCAATTGACTCTGGAGTATTCATACGATTTAAAAATCTTCTTGCAACTTGTGTAGCAATGTGAGAATAGTGAACTATGGATTGTTTTTCATATAAATCTTTCCTAGAAATACCGTTTTCAGCTAAATTTTTATCAATTAATCCTTTTTTAACTAAATAATTTTTTGATAAGAATCTTTTAGCTAATTTTTTTTCAATCAAATCAACATCCATAAAATCATCAATAGTTACACCTTTTGCGATAAGAGAATTATCAATTAATCCAATTTCAACGAAATCATCAATAGAAACTTTTTTCCCAACAGCTTCTTTACTATATGCTCGATATATGCAAATAGCGGGAGATGCAATAGTCATATCACATAAAATATCTATCAAATCATCAGGCTTTCTTCCCAATTCTTTAGGATTTAGAGAATACTCATCAAATTGGTTTTTCAATAACTCAAAATGTTTCAAGAAACCTTTTTGATAAAAAACCCCCTCAGTAATGAAATGATCTATCCCTTCAAACCACATTTTAACGAAATCTTTTGAATAGAGTTTATCCAATAACAAAGGTGCCAAATAGTACCATCTTGCATCTTCACGGGAATTTTCATTTGAAGGAATTTGATTTAATTTATTTTGTATCTTTGATTTAACTTCCTTTTCAATTTCCTTAAGTGATAATGACCTATTCAAACAATCAATCGGATTATAAACATCTATTAAAAATATAGATGGATAGATTAAAGAAAACAAACTCATTTGTGCGGGTTTATCATCATTTAAATTAAAATTCAATCTAGGGGAAGGATATCTGTTTTTGGCAAAATATTTAATATCATGATTTTCATTTTCTAATTTACCTATAGTCTTTCTTTCAACTTCATAAGAAAGTATGCTGGATATCATTCTTGGTACCATTTCCCAAGAAGAGAATATTAAAGTTTTTGAAAAATCTTCAATACCTTCAAAAACCCCTTCAGAAGGATAGTAAGGTTGAGCAGGAGGTATCCAAAGCAATTTTTCAGCATTATCTTTTAATACATGACTCATCAGATCATTTAAACGAGCATTATTAGGTGAAATCTCTTTATAATGATTTATATAATTTTCATTTATCCAAAAAGTAGATTTCTTCATTTTAGGAATATCTTTTTTATTGTTTCTAAAATATCTTTCAATTCTTCTTTTTAATTGATAGTTCTTCATAAAAGACATTAAATAAGGGCTTGATTTAACATAATCTATAGGCACATTATTATTGAGCCCTATCTCATCCAAGAGTTTTTGAGCATCCATAAAAGATTGAATGTCTTCTTTAGAAACTTTTAATGAATGATTTGCATCAAAATCATCTACAATATCTACAACTTCAGTCTCTGTGATTCTTTCAGTTCTGCATATGCTTTTAAACATTGCATTTTCTGCCTTTGTTTTTGCGGAAATAAAAGAGGTTTTATCTTTGCTAAATTCTTTCAGCTCTAGGGAATAATTACTCCAAACTTCCCTGAATTTGATCCTTTCTTTTTTACACACATTTAAAAAGTCAATTACATTAAAGAATTCAGAGTAATGTGCATCAATCTGTTCTTCATCAATTTCATCTAATGTTGAATACATTTTATAAGGAGTTGCGGAAAGCATCAGAATTCTCATATCCTCAGAATTGAAAAATTTATTAACTAATCTATCCATTTCAGAATTCTTATCACTACTTAATAAATATTTAAATCTTTGGAACTCATCCATAATGATTAGATCAGGCTCTAATTTATTTAAAGATATGTCTGCAAACATTATCCTAAGCCTTACAATAAATGGCTTAGCATCCCTCTTAACAAAACCTTCTCTTTTAATTTTTCGGCAAAGATCTTTTAAAGATGACAATAAATCTTTATCTCCGAATTTAATCTCAATTAAGTTTTTATGGACCTCTTCAACCATATATTTGACATATTCCCCATTAGAATTCTCATCACATAATTTAACTTGATCATCATAATAATTTCTAGTGCCTTCCCAATAATGAACTCCAAATCTAAAAATCTCTTCTAATTGTTTTTTCCAATTTCTAAAAGTGGGGAGTCTTCTTAAAATAGCGAACATTAATGCTCTTTCATCTCTTGTCCCTTGAGAATTAGAAACTTTAAAAGAAGTTTCAGGAGTTAAGGGGATAAGCTGAATATATCTATTTAAAACATTCTGACCGTTTTCTTGATTGAAAATATTCAAATGTTGCATTGATAATCTTGAAGTATGAGTGTTTTCAGCTCTTAATTCATTTACAATCCGAAGCTTATCTAAGTTTTGTTCAGCAATTGTTGCATTGGAACAGATATAAACTACCTTTACTAAATTATCCCCTTCATCTCTTCTTAATTTAGCAAATTTAGCAATGGTTCCGCGTGCAACTAATGTTTTGCCCAACCCCACTTCATCAGAAACTAAAATACGATTTTGACCATGCCTGTATAAATAATCTATTCTTTCAACTGTAGCTCTTTGAAAATCCTTTAATTCATCCATTACAGTTTCTTCAATCTCATCTAAGCGGTTAAATATGCTACTCATATTAATCAACCACCTGTTTAAAAGTATTATAAAGTTCTTCAAAGCCTTCTGGAATTACATCATCATCTGAAAGGGTTTTAATTAAAAATTCCAATTCCTCAAATTTTTCAGGAGAATAAACTGAAGCCTTTAACATTTTTTCATATAATTCAGGCAATTGAACCCTAAAAGCAAAGTTAGATGTATTGGAACCAAATCCACTTTCAGCTTCCATAACGCTTAAAATATATTTATCTCCAAGTAAAAAGGCAACATATCTAATAAAAGCCTCTTTATCATTAACAACTGAAGAAATTACCTCTTTTTCCCTATCTTCCGGAAGTCCAGTAGTATGAACTTTAATAACTCTTTCAATAATTTCAGAACCCTCTTCATTCAGATTTTTAACAGACAAGACAAAAAATTCAGATAATCGGATTTTATCTATGTTCTTAAAGCATATTTTTCTTTCAAACATAAATTTTTTATTTGATAATAATGGCCTAATCTCAATTTCAAAATCTTTAAATTTTGAAATATGTTCTTCTTTAAAATCATTAAAGCATAACCAAATATTATATGAATTTTCTTTAAATTTAATGCAAGCTTTAGGATCTAATCTGTTGATAGTTTTTATAATTAAGTTTAAATCATTATTTGCAGCGACTTTTTTCTCATCGGCAAAATTATTTATATCAACTAATTGGAAAGGACTATTTGGACCTCCTTCCTCACCATCAAATAATCCTTCAGACAATAATTTAAGATTTAATTTATTTCTCTTTGCTCTAAGTTTAACCATGAATTCAATATTGCCATACAATGCATTATGAGTTGCATTTAAAGAACCTAAATACAAATCTGTAATATCCTCATGGCTTACCATAAACATTTTAGCATGAATATCCTGCTTAATGATCTCTCCATTTGAACTTTCATCCAACTCCTCAGAAAATGAGGATTCCCCATCAATAATTTGATCTTTTAATGTAAAGATTTCAAAATTACCACAATCTTCATAATTTAATCCATTTAATGAATTTTCTCTTGTAAAAAGGAAAGCTTTTGATTTATTTCTTATATGTTCATTGAACTCTCTAATTAAAGTTTTGCTTAAAAAAGGGGACATAATCAAGAGTTCATCAAAATCTTTAAATAAATTAGAATTTCTAATAGTATAATCAGCAATTCCATTTGGAATAAACTCAAAATCAAAGAAATCTCTTGAATTCAAATCAAAATGAACATATGATAACTCATTAATAATATCCTCTATTTTTGAGCTTTTTTCATCATTTTTAGAGTAATCGTTTAAATATTTCAAGAAATCTGCAATGGGGTTATTTTTATCTGTTCTTTCATCCCTTAGAAAACCATCCATAGCAAAACTAATGTCCCAACTTCTATCAAAAGTTAAATTTCTACTTAAAACAACAACCTTATATAGAACATTATTTTCCTCATTAGTATAACGCAACAACCAGAATTTTGGATGAAAAGAAGAATATCTCTTATTTTCAAATCGTGTTGAACTATTTACCTGAAATACTATTTCTTCAAGTAAGATATACAAAGGATTAGGTTTATTTGGAAGATGAATCTGTCCACCTTCACAGAATAGAATAATCTTATCTCCAGTTGTACGCAATGCCTCTAAAAGAAAAATTGGATTATTCCTAAGATTTGTATCTGTTTCTTCTGACAAGCCTAATGATATAGCTGCACCTACTAAAGCATCTAAATCTAGAGAATAGGTGGTGCCAATTGCAAAATCCAATTCATAATTATTAGGAGGAGATAGAATCTCACCATAATCTAAACGGTTATTGTTAGGATTTAACATTTAGATCCCCTCCATTTCACGATTATTTTCTTCTAAAACATAGGTTTTTACAATATCAGGAGTTTCACTTTCAAAAATATCCAGGATAATATTCTTTGCATTATAAAAACGATAATCAAGGTATCCTCCAGCAAACCATATATTCTTGTCAAATTCCCCAGGATGTGTGGTTTTTGACCTATTTTCACCTTTTAAAAAAACTTCCCTTGATTTGATAAGAATTTTCAAACCTTCAACATCATTATCTTTCATTAATTCTCTAGATTTAATTAAAAAAGATTTTAGATTTGGATTATATAATCTTAAGGAAGAAAAGATCTCTTCAATATTTACATTAGATATATTGGGCAATCTAGGTTTTAATAGGGCAAATTCCTTTTTAGCCCTTTCATTCCCCTCTTCTGATACAATTAAATTATAAATTACTCTCAAAACATATACAAATTCAGAAAATGATTTTGCCATATAAAAATCATTTTGAATTTTTTCTGGAAAATTATCAATGATACTTTCTAAATCCCTAAAAGAATTACACCCTAAAACTTCATATATATTTTCCTTTAAAATATAAGCAATCATACTATTTCTACAACTGGAAATAATTTGATTCTTTAAGAATTGGCCCTCTTCAGGGGTTAAATTCATATTGAATTCATTTATCCAATTTGGATTATAAGACGGGATGTTTAATAAATGAACTTTTTGACTAACACCTGCATTTTTATCATCCTGCTCATCATTTTCATCATTCCGATTTCCTAATTTGAGAATGTCTGATTTATTTTGTTTTTGAAAAGCAATTATTTTAATATATTGATCTATGGACATCTTAGCTTTAAAAATCTGATATCTTCTTAAACCCGCCCAATAAATATTTGCAGGGGTTCGTTTAAGCCATTTATTAGATGCAATTGATCTTCTGCCAATTATTCCTCTTTCATGAAAATTAATATCCAATAATTTTCTAGCACATTTCTCTTCAGTACCATCTAATTGCTTTTTCAATTGGCTAAAACTTTTTTCACTATTTAATTCCAAATCCTTTAGGGCATATGGAACAATGAAAAAATATTTGGCACGAGTTTGAATTGTTGAAGTTCCAGGGAAAAATAAATCTGAAAATCCATCTCGAATAGGTGCTATTCCCAATTCGTCAAGAACCCCTTGCTCTTTAAAATTTTCTAAAATAATCAAAATTTTATCTCTTTCTGATTTTGAAAAATCTATCCATCCCAATTCCATATAATGCCCCTTTTTAAAATAAGTAATTAATAATCTATTTATAAAAATATATAAAATTTATTTAAAAAAATAAAAATGAGGAAATCTAAACTCAGAACTTCAAATTATCAATTGCCTTAACTAATTTTTCACTTAAATCATAAGTTCTTTCCATAGGTTCATAGGAATAAGTTTCATAAACAATTGTTGGAATTCCACTTTCTACAACTGGAATTGTAATATAAGGAGGGCTTGTCCTATACTCGGGAGCATAATAAACAAGCTCATCAATTTCATCCAACAATACATTGAGGAAATTAGTTGACTCATCATCAAATCCTGGAGCAAAGATGAAATTGGTTTTTTCATAGGTTCCAGGCCCTTTTAGACCCTTATTGCTATGAATATCTGCAAAGAAATCATACTTGTTATCTATTATATGTGGAGCTGCAAACTCTTGAGCAAGAAGCTGTCCATCCATACGACCTTCTGTTTCCTCGTCAAGCTCACCAACCACATTTATATTGTAAATATAATAGGAATAGTTTAAAATGCCTTCTTTATCCCATTCAATTATTGTATCAAACAATCCTCTATGAGCCTTGCTCTCCATTGGATGCATACCAATCAAATAAGCTATTTTAATATCTGAATCAGTGTTTCCAAAAGGACCATGAAGATGAACGGTTCCCAAGTCATTTTCTCCAATCAATTCTGCATCATATAATGAAGAATCCACTTTTGCTTCATCTGTAGGCTCTTGAGGATAATCTTTCTTAATCATATTTACACATCACGTTTAAAAATTTATTAAAAATTAATTTCAGTTATTTCATAAATCAAAATTCTAAATTATCAACTACATCTACAAACTTATCCATCAAATCATAAGTTGTATTGATTGGCTCATAACAATAGGTTTCATAGTTCACAGTCGGGATTCCCGCTTGCTCTGTAGGCAATGTGATATAAGGTGGACTTGACTGTGCGCTTGGGAAATAGTAAACCAACTCTGGCATTTTATTTAAGATCTTATTTACAAAGGCTTCTGACTTTTCATCATGACCTACTGCAAAGACAAAATTAGTCTCTTCATAAGTTCCTGAAATCATCCCCTTATTACTATGAACATCAACAAAAAGGTCATAATCATTGCTGATTATATGAGGAGCTACAAACTCCTGAGCAAGCAACTGACCATCCATTCTGCCTTCATCATCAGTATCATAATTTGTTACATTGATTTTGTAGATATAATAACGATAATTTAAAGAACTGCTTTTAGAATTTACAATATCAAATAAAGCTTTATGAGCCTTGCTTTCCAATGGATGCATACCAATTGAATAAGCTATTTTAATGTCTGAATCAGTGTTTCCAAAAGGACCTAACAATTCTACAGACCCCAAATCATTTTCACCAAGCAACACAGAGTTTACATTTGAAGTGTCGATTTTCGCTTCAGCTGTTGGCCCATCAGGATAAGATTGATTAATATTGATAGCATTATCTCCCTTGGCAATAACACCATTATCAGAACTGCTTGAATTATTGACAGATATTGCATATCCGAAAAAAACAATAGCTATCGCTAATATAATCACTAAAAGAAGTATCAATTTTGATTTATTGTTATCTGGAATCATATTCTCAAAAAATAGTAAATATTAGAGAATAATTAAAATGAGAATAATTAAAATTAGTCTCCAATAATTTAAAATAAATTTTCAATTAATTTTTGTATTTTTCCACTAAACTGATTCCCCAGCTAGCCATTTCATCAGCTTTTTCCTGGGAGTCAGATTCAGCAAAGCATCTGAAGATCGGTTCAGTACCTGAAGGCCTGATGATTACCCAACCATCATCCTTTAGGATTTTAACCCCATCTGTTGTATCAAGCTCGAAATCAGTTGTTTCCTTGATCTCAGCTGCAATCTTTGCCATGACTTCCTGTTTTAAATCGTCAGCACATTCGACTTTTAATTTTTCCTGATAATAAACCGGAAGCTCTGCTACAAGCTCGGATAATGGCTTATCTTCCTTAACAAGTATTTCAAGAATCTTTGCTACAGTCATAGCTGCATCTCTCCCATAGATAAAGTCTGGGAAAATGAGTCCTCCGTTTTCCTCTCCACCGAATAATCCATCAGTATCCTTAAGTTTTCTTGCAACAAGCAAATCTCCAACAGCAGTAGCTATCACTTCACCACCGAACTCCTCTGCAATATCATAGATTGCTTGTGAAGTAGCTACAGTAGTTACAATAATGCCTCCGCCATTTTCCTTTAGCATATGCTTTTCAACAAGTGCAAAGGTCTTATCTCCTAAAATGAAGTTCCCTTTCTCATCAATGCAGATGGTTCTATCTGCATCACCATCATGAGCAAGACCAATGTCTGCACCTAAATTCTTGACGGTTGCAATTAAATCCTGAAGGTTTGGTTCGATTGGCTCTGGGTCTCTTCCTGGGAAAAATCCATCCGCTTGACAGTTGATTGTTGTCACTTCACATCCCAATTCCTTAAGGATATAAGGTGCAGTATAGGAACCTGCTCCTGAACCGCAATCGACTACAACCTTAAGTTTTCTGTTTCTGATTGCTTCTGCATCGACTCTTTTTATAGTCTCTGCAATATACTCCTTGATTATAGTGTCATTGGTAAAGCATTCCCCAATCTTATCCCAAGAAGCCCTATTAGGCTCTGAGTCGAAGTACAACTTCTCAACCTCAATTTCCATATCGTCTGGAGTTCCTATACCAAACTCATCCACGAATTTAAGGCCATTGTATTTTGGAGGATTGTGTGAAGCGGTTACAATAATTCCACCATCATAATAATTCCTTACAGCATATTGAATAGCTGGAGTTGGAAGAATTCCTAAATCCACCACATCACAACCAGAGGAAAGCAATCCAGCAGTGATTGCGTATTTAAGCATTGGAGTGCTTGTTCTTGTATCCCCTCCAATAGCCACAGTACCTTGAACAATTGATCCATAACTTGCTGCAAGACGTGATGCAAATTCTGGAGTCAATACATCATTTGCAGTTCTTCTTACACCAAATGTACCAAATAATCTTTTTTCTACCATTTTATGACCTTTATAAAATTAATAAATGATTAAATATTTAATGTTTTAAATTATTTTAAATCTAAATATATTTTTGTTTATAAAGTTTAAATATTTTATTAAAAATCACTTAAGAAACCAATTTAATAGAATTTGAATTGGATAAAATCAGTTCCATTGAAGACTTGTATTCTGTTATGCTGCCAATTACCTCCACTTTATGATTCTTAAAGCTGTCCAAATCATTTCCAGCATCCTTAAGCTCCACTAATGTCGATTCAAAGATAATCAGATTTATCTTCCCAGTGCCATCATTCAACTCCATAAAGCAAGAGCTTCCACTTGAAGACTCCTTAATCGATTCAATCACTCCTGTGACCGCTACAGTCTCACCAATATTGTTTCTTGTAATGTCCTTTATTTGAATTTCCTTTGGTTCAATATAAGATGCAAAAATCAGCATTCCCATAATTCCTACAAGTGATGTAACCAATGCAACTTTAAAAATTATTTTATCATTTAATTCCATAAAATCACCAAATAAAATTATTCTTAAAATGATTTATTTGACAAATAACATATAAATATTGCTTAAAATTAAAAAATAAGCTATATAATAATTTTAATATTGTTTTAAACTCATTTTAATTATTTAAAATGATATCAATGATAAAATAATTTAAAAAAGGCTAAAAAATGTATAAAAAACATTAAAATAAAAAAAAAAAGAATGAAAAAATGAGAAAATAAAAAAATAAAAAATTAAGATTATTGGCCATTATACATTGATTCCAATCTTTCAATTGTATCAATGTCCTCTACGCCCTTATCTGTTCTTATGCTTTTTACAATAGGGAAACGTAAAGAGTATCCTGCAGGATATTCCGGACTTTTTACAATCTCACTGTATTTTATTTCTAAAACTATTTTTGGCTGAACAGTAATCTGAGTTCCTTTCTCTGAGATTATAATTTCTTTCATTTGTCTTGTTAGATTTGCCAAATCATCATCTGAAAGCCCGCTTCCTATCTTGGTGATGGTTTGCAAATCGCCATATTCGTCGCGAAGCGCAATCTCATAAGACCCTATAAACTCTCCCCTTTTGCCTATTCCCTTTGTCCCTCCAACAATAACTGTATCCAATGTTTCAGGTTCTGCCTTGAACTTTAGCATTTTCTTTCCACGAATTCCAGGAATATAGGGTTCAGCGCAGTTTTTAATCATGATCCCTTCATGTCCACCAGCTATGGATTTATTGAACAGTTCTATAGCATCATCAATGTTTTCAGGACCTACTTTCACAATATCACTGAGGTTCAATTCATCAATTGAGCAATCCACAGCATTTTCCAAGATTTCCCTACGCCTAATGATAGGCTCATCAACTACAGGTTCCTTAAAGTAAAGCAAATCATATAAAAATATCTTTATAGGAACATTTTTCATTGCATCATGAATATCATATTTCCTTCTTACCCTTTGCAATACTGTTTGGAATGGAAGAGGCTTGTCATCCCTAAAACCTACAATTTCACCTTCCACAATAAAGTCCTCATCGGGGAATCCTCTTTTGATGAAATCCACTGCATCTGGGAAAGCATGTGTGACATTTTCCAAACGGCGAGTGAATAATGTGATTTCATCCCCTTTCTTATGGAATTGAGTACGAAATCCATCATATTTAGTTTCACAAAGTGCACATCCCATCTCTTCAACGCTTATGCCTATTCCTTCAGACAATTGTGCAAGCATTGGCTTTACCGGCCTTCCCGGAATCAATGTCAATTTCTTAAGACCCTCTTCACCTTCAATCTTTGCCACTTTTGCAACAAGACCTAAGTCATTTGTCAACATATGCGCCCTTTCAGCAACAGCCTTGTCAACACCAAATGCTTGGGATATCGCATCACGAATGATTCCTTCACCTACACCAATTCTAAGCTCTTCCAAAATGGTTCTGCAAATGTATTTTGCTTCCTTTCCAGAAGCGGAAGATAAAAGTTCAAGAATATTGGAAATTTTACGGGCAGTGGATCTGCTTCCAGATATTGTTGCCAATTTTCTTAATTGGTTATAAACAAATTTGACAGTTAATGGCTGTGAGAAAAATGTCATTTGAGCCTTTTTGGCATATAGCTTTTCTGCAGCTGCTCCAATGTCTCCTTCATCACGGATGGCATCTTCAACCGCATCTACAGAAACTCCTACAGCATCTCCAACAGCTTTCATAACAAGCTTATCACCTATTCCCTGTTCCTCTTCACTCCAAGAAGGGAAAACGCTACCTAAAGCCATTAATGTGATTTTCTCCAAATCCTCTTCTTCAACTTTTATTAGAAAATCCGCTAAAATATCTGTTTTTTCCAATCTTTTTGTAGTGGCTCCTAATGCCTCGTAAACATTAACAAGTTCCTGATATTTCATCTTTTCACATCCCAAGAATCAGTGATAAAATTATTCAAAAATTCAAAATTGATTTAAAAATCTCCTTTAGCTATTTTAACTGCACAGTACTCTCCACACATAGCGCACATTTCATCATCATCAAGTTCACATTTGTTTCTATAATGCCTTGGCTTGACATTGTCAAAAGCAAGATTGAATTGAGCTTCCCAGTCAAAGTTTTTCCTTGCAGTTGCCATTTCCACTTCCTTCTCCCATGCAGTTTCCAAACCTAATGCAACATCTGCTGCTTGGGCAGCAATCTTGCTTGCAATAACTCCTTCCTTAACATCTTCGAGGGAAGGCAATGATAAATGTTCTGCAGGGGTTACATAGCATAGGAAATCAGCTCCGCTTGAAGCGGCAATAGCTCCTCCAATAGCGGAAGTGATATGATCATAACCAGGTGCCAAATCTGTAACAATCGGCCCTAAAACATAAAACGGAGCCCCATGACATAATGTCTTTTGAATTTCCATATTGGACCTGATTTGATTTAATGGAACATGACCTGGACCTTCAACCATGGTTTGAACTCCCGCTTCCTGAGCTCTTTTTACAAGAGTTCCCAAGGTAACCAATTCCTGAATCTGTGAAGTGTCTGTTGCATCAGATAAGCAACCTGGACGAAGCCCATCACCTAATGAAAGGGTGATGTCATATTCCAAAGCAATCTCAAGAAGGTAATCGTAATTGGCATATAATGGGTTTTCCTCTCCATTATGCAAAATCCATGAAGCAAGGAAAGTTCCTCCTCTGCTTACAATACCCATCATCCTTTTAGCTTCCTGCAGCTTTTGAACTAAATCCTGATTTATGCCACAGTGAAGGGTCATGAAGTCAACACCATCTTTTGCCTGATGAATGATTGATTCCCATATGTCATCCTCATCCATTTCGATGATTTCATTGCCTTTATTTAATGTAATAACTCCTGCTTCATAAATCGGAACAGTTCCAATAGGCACATCTACAGAACTCATTATCTTTTCCCTAAACTCCAATAATTTAGGGCCTGTACTTAAGTCCATAATCGCATCTGCACCAAAATCAACTGCAAGTTTTGCCTTTTTCATTTCAAGACCAATATCCTCGATTTTGCTTGATGAACCAATATTAGCATTGATTTTAGTGGTTAATCCCTTTCCAATACCGCAAGCTTTAGTTTCTCTTCCAATATTCTTTGGGATTACAATAGTTCCATTAGCTACTCCCTTTAATATCTTTTCTACATCTATCCTTTCAAATTCTGCAACCGCTTTCATTTCAGGAGTAATGTTTCCTTTCTTAGCTTCAGTCATCTGTGTCATTAAAGCACCTTTAATAATTTAAATCATTTTAATTTTGAAATATAATTGTAATAATCATCATAGTATTATATCTATAACATTAATCTATTACATAATCCATAACATATTAAATTATGTAATTTATTATTTAATTAATTTGTTATCATGAAATAATTTTTAATGAAAAATATAAAGAAATAATAAAAAAATAAAATATTGTTGTAATGTTGAACTAAATAAAATAATAAAAAAATTAAGAAAAATTTTACAAATCTAATTTAAGAACATGAAAAATCATAACTGGACAAATATCAAAAATAAAAATGAACAAAATAATATCAAAACTAAACAAAATAATATAATTTACCAAGTTAAATCTAAAAAAATTGAATAAACAATATTTAAATAATTGAAATATTAAATAATTATATAACCAACAAAAGTTGAAAAACTAAATAATAAAATTAGATTCGACAAATTGGTTGAAAAACTTTTTAGGAGAATAAAAATGAAAAACTATTTCGACATTAAAGACAAAGTTGCACTTGTAACTGATGCTTCCTCAGGATTAGGTTGGCAAATCGCTCAAGCTTTCGCAAGCCAAGGCTGTAAAATGGCATTATTCGCAAGAAGAGCTGAAAGATTAGAAGAAAACAAAAAAAATCTTAGAAGAGGAATATGGTTGCGAAGTAATGTATGCAGTAACTGATGTAGGTGACGTAAACAACATTGTAGAATCTGTACAAAAAGTAATGGACACTTACGGAAGAATCGACATCTTAGTTAACGCAGCAGGTATCGGAAACAACTTAATGGTAGTTGACCAAGCTAAAGAAAACTGGGACAGCATTATCAGTATCAACTTAAGCAGTGTATACTACATGTGCAAAGCTGTCGGAGAAATAATGATCAAACAAAACTATGGTAAAATCATTAACATCGGTTCTATCCACAGTAGAGTTATCTTCCCTGGTGGAGGAATTAGTGCTTACTCATCTGCAAAAGGTGGAGTAATGAACTTAACCAAAGACTTAGCTGTAGAATAGGCACAATACGACATTACCGTAAACGCAATTTGCCCTGCAGTATTCAAAACCGAATTAACCGAAGATTCCATTGACTTGCCTGGATTCATGGACCTCATTAAAGCATACTGTCCAGCTGGAAGATTAGGTGAACCTGGCGAATTAGACGGTCTCGCAATTTACTTAGCATCTGACGCATCCAGCTTCTGTACCGGTCAATTAATCTGTGTTGACGGTGGAGGGACTGCAATATAATTGAAAAACAAATTATGAATAATAATGGATGGGCTATTAAAACCCCTCCATAATTTATTATTCAAATAAAAAAAAAAAAAAAACTCTTTTTATAACTCTTTTATCAACATAATTACTAAACTATTTTTATAAAATAATCTGGAAACATATTGTTCTGTTGATTACGAATAAAATAAATATTTAAAAGAATATAATTATAGCGACATTAGTCACTATAATCTGCATCTAAGATTGCATCAAATTGATAATTCGGATATTTATCTTGGATTTCTTTCAAAACTTTCTCTTTTACATCAGCACGATTTGCATCAAAATCAATGATTAAATCGAAAGTGATCAAATTCAAATCAACATCCCACATAGAACCCATGCATTTGCAATATTTCATGATATTTTGCAACTATTTCATTAAGGCTTTCCTTGATTTTTCTAGTTTCTTCATTATCTGTATTTGACGCATAGATTCCAACTGTAAGTATAATTCCAAACTCTTCATAAACAGCATATAGAATACGTCTGGTTAACTTATGAATCTCCTTTGCAGTCAAGTCATCCCTAAGCTCAACATGAACAGATCCCATCAATTGTGTTGGTCCGTAATTGTGTAAAGTCAAGTCATAAACACCCACTACTTCATCAAATTCACTAATTCTATCCTTAAGCTTATCGGTTATCTCACTGTCAACACGAGTACCAATCATGCTGCTTAATGTTTCAGAGAGCATTTCAATAGCTGCCTTAATAATGACAAAAGCTATGATAGTTCCTAAAATACCTTCCAAACTGATGTTCCAGATCAAACTGATAATAGCTGCAACAACTGTAGACAAGGAGAGAATTGCATCAAAGAGTGCATCACTTCCAGATGCAACCAATGATTGGGAATTTATTTCCTTTCCCTTTCCTTTAACATATCTTCCCAAAAGGAACTTTACAACTACAGCAACAGCAATTATAAAGATTGAAACAAAGGTATAATCTGCCAAGACAGGGTTAAAAATCTTTGGAACAGACTCTTCCAAAGCAGTTATTCCTGCAAGCAGTACAATAATTGAAATGATTACAGATGAGAAATACTCAATTCTACCGTAACCGTAAGGATACTTTTTATCTGGAGCTTTCCCTGCCAGTTTTGTCCCAATAATTGTAATTATTGAAGATAAAGCATCTGTCAAATTGTTCACTGCATCCAATGTGATTGCAATACTGTTTACCATGATTCCAATGGTTGCCTTAAATGCAACAAGGATTAAATTCACCAGCATCCCAATGACACTGGTTTTCACTATGATCTTGTCTCTATCCATACACATGCCTCAATTAATCATAAGAAATACTTAATTATAATTATATGTATCAAATAAAATATAATTCGCCATTATGACTTAACATGGTTAATTCTGCTTTAAATCCAAGAAAAACCTATTTTAATGAATGATTTAGAATACTAAACTCAATTAAGTTTAATAAAAAAATCTAAAATTTTATGGATAAATGAACAAATCAAAAGAAAAAATATGGAAATAATTAAAAAAATTAATTTAAAAAATTAACAAAAAAATAATTAATATTTAAAAATCAGTGTTAAAAAAATAATAAAAATGGATAAAATTATACATTAAAATATAAAATTATCATTAAAATTATACATTATTCAAATTTTATCAATACATTTATATAGTAAAAGGGAGTTATTAATTAACACAGTAAACTTAAGGGGATATTATGCGTAAAAATTCAGTATTCAATCAAGAAAACAGTTATCTAAATTCATGGTATAATATAACAAAAGGATTTGGAGAGTTTTTTAAAGAAAGAAGTGCAGACTTGAAAATCAATCCTGCTGAAGCAATGTTTTTGTCAAAAATTTATTATAATGATGGAATTAGCCAAAGGGAAATTGCACATAGTTTAATCGTTTCTGAATCAAACATCACAAAAACATTTAAAAAATTAGAAGAAAAGGAATTGGTTTATAAAACAATTGATGAAGACAATAATGCTCGCCGTAACTTACATTTAACTGAAAAAGGAGAAGAAACCTTTGAAAGATGTATAGAAATATTCGGAGAATTCGACATAATCACTTTTGAAGACTATGATTCAGAAGAAAAAGAAAGAATGGAGAAACAATTAAAAGAGATCTCCAATAAAGCTTTGAACCTTATTAAAAAATAATGCTATCCCATCCAACACCATACGAGGATCATTTTATAATGATAAAGAAAAATAAGACAATTTAAAAAAAAAAAATCTTACCCTATTAAAACTAATTTTAAAAGGGCATATCTTTAAAAAAAAAAGAAAAGAAAGAATGATTTATTAATTAATTATGAATTAATAAAACATCTTTTTCACATTCTTTAAGTACGTTCTCAGCAACACTACCAAGAACAAACTTATGAATGCCGCTTACACCTGAAGATGCAATGATAATCAAGTCACAATCCTCATCTTCAGCAACTACATTTATTTGTTCAGATGGAAAACCTACTTTTACCATGGTTCTTACATTAAAACTGTCATCAAAGCAATCTGCCATAGCTTTTACATTATCTTCAGCTTCCTTTACAGCTTCCCTATTCATTTCCATTACATCTTTTTCCCTATGGAACGCTGTTTTTCTTATTTTAATAGCAACAGAGAGAATTATAATTTCCCCCTCTTCTGCCAATACATGTTTAGCTCTTTCAACTTCACGTAAAGAGTGTTCAGATCCATCAGTTGGTAATAAAATTCTTTTATACATAATTCCACACTTAATTTTAAAAATACAATTTTGATTTAAAAAATATTTTTCGTAATAATATATTTGATTTAACTTATATAAGTATATTATCAATTCATTCGGCAACACATCAACAAAGTTAAGGAGAATATTTATCTTTGACTCAAATATTTATGAGTTTGAACAGATAATTTGATATTTTCTAAACGAGGGAAATTTTCCCTAATCAAATCAGCCATAAGTGCATCTTTGCTGAATTCACCTTGAAGCCATATTGTCTTATCGTAACCGTACTTGTTTTTTATTGCAATCACTTCATCTATATCCTCTTTTGAAGTGATTACAAACTTAAAGAAAACATTATCATACTTATGATAATTCTCGAAGACCTTTTCCTTATCTTCCTTTGGGCTGATTACATATTCTATTTCAGGAAGATATTCGAAAATGGAACCGTTTGTCTCAAACTGGATTTTAATGTCTTCAGGAAGCTCCTTAATCAAACGCTTTATCTCTTCCATCTGTAAAGTAGGCTCTCCGCCGGTTATGACTAATAAGTTTATATTATTGAACTCCATTTGAGTCATCAGAATCTCTGCAACATCATCAACAGACAGCATTTCGTATGTTGAAATGTCAGTATCACACCATTCACAGTTCAAATTGCAACCATATAATCTTAAAAAGGTTGCAGGAGTCCCTATGTAAGGCCCTTCACCTTGAAATGATGTGAATATTTCACTAACCTTAATTTCAATCACCTACTTTAAAAAACTCAACAATTTAACTAGCAATAAACTTAAAATAATATCTACTCAATTATTCCATAGGTTCGTAAGTTACACCAGTCTCAGGAGTTTCATAAACTCCAACACTTACTAAACATTCGATTTTAGGTTTTAATCCGTCATAGAAGAATTTACTCATTTCTTCCATTGTAGGATCTTCGGAATCCATAAATTCATTCAAGTTCAAATGGTCAACACCAATGAATTCATTGAAAATCGCTTCAATGTCATAGGTGTCCATAATCATATTTCTATAATCCAAGTCCTTATATGGTGCCTTTAAAGTTAAGATGACCTTATATTGGTGTCCATGCCATTGAGTACATTTTCCACCCTGATTCTTTAATTTATGACAACCATAAACTCTATGTTCGGATACTAATGTTAACATAAATATAACCTCCATAACTAATAAAAATTTCTAATCAGTTTGATTTAATAATCCTATTAATCCATTCCTAATTCTTTTTTAGCTTCTTCAATAGCGTTTATTCTTGATTTGCAACTGAAGCATTCACCACAGGGAGTTCCATCATTGTTTACATAACAGCTCCAAGTCTTTTCTATTGGCACCCCTAGCTTCAAAGCAAGCTTTACTACATCTTTCTTGTCTGTATCAATAAATGGAGCGCAAACAGGAATGTATTCATAGTTATTGACTTTATTTAACTCATTGATCTTCTCTAAAAACTCTGGAGTGGTATCTGGATAATCACCGACATCTGCCTTGATTGCACCATAATAGACCTCTTCCTTATTGTTGCTTATTGCAAATGCAGTTGCAAGTTCAAGCAATATTGTATTTCTGCTTGGAACAACAGTGTTTGCTGGTTCAGAGACATTATCATTATCCTTATCAGTCAAGCTGCTTGAAAGCAAATCCACAATATTCTGTATATCAAATACGAAATGAGGAACATCATTCATCTTACAGATTTCTGCTGCTCTTTCAATTTCAATAGCTGCCTTTTGACCATAATTGAAACTGAGTGCAGTTACCTTATTCCCTTCATTCAATAATTTATACAATAAAGTGGAAGAGTCCAATCCTCCAGATAATATTAAAACTACATCTTTTGACATTTAAATCTCCATGAATAAAATTAATAAATATATAATATTATATTTCTGTTTTACAATACATTTAAAATTAATTATTGAATTGATGAAAATAATTAAAATATTGAATTAAATTAATTTAATAAAAGATAAAAATTTTAAGAAAAATAAAATGAAATTAAAATAAATAAAAAAAGAAAAAAGTGATTATAACTTAAGAATAATTCTTAAATCAAAGGATAAGGATGCTTAGAGTTTCCTGTTTTCTTTTTAGGACCTCCAATCTTATCTAATCTTAATTTAATGAATTCTTCTCCTTTTTCACTTGCCCCAAAAATAGGGATAGAACTTCCTACAGAGAATATGTCTTCCTCTTCCGCAATATCCCTTAAGTGCTTATTGGCACATGCAGTCACCACATCACTTACATCAAATATAAGTTCTGATTCTTCCCTTGAAAGTCCTGTAGTGTGTACTGCAAAGAGATAAAGATTCACATCATCATATTCCTTTTCCAATTCTCTAAGAATTATTCCATCATCTGGAAATGCTATTGTAACTGCAATGTTCTTATATCCATTTTCAGTAGCTAACTTGAATCCTTCGACCTGATCAATAATTGCAGTTTCCCCATCAACAATATGGTTTGGTGAAAACTCTTCAATAAGCTCTGGAATTGGACTAGTCTCAACAAGCCCTGAAACTCTTCCACCTACCCCTTGAGCAAGCTCACTTTCTGTAATGAGGACTGTTCCGCAACCTTCACAGACCATTATGGCACAATCTATTATGTCATCAGCAAGCAAAGTAGACAATATTTCAGAGATTCCGAAGGATAAGAAATCCTTTAATCTTAATACCCTATCTTTAGTGCACATTCCAAAGTCCTCTATTCTAAATTGGATGTTATTTTCTATTTCCTCAGGAGTTAACTTTTCAATTCCCCTATGCTTATGAAATAGGGGGCAGTACTCAATCATAGGTTCTCCTACATCAACAACTTTTCCATCTTGAACAGTTATTTTAGCTCTTCCTAAGGCTTCAATTACATGTTTATCCATAATAATCCCTTAATTAATTAACAATTGTTAAACTCCATAAACTTTATATTTAATTTATTCCTCATTAAATAAATAGGTTTTTGAAAATAAAAAGTTTAATGAAAATCAATAGAAAAATAATGGGAAAATAATAGGAAAATAAGAAATAATATTGAAAAATTAAAAAAAATAAAAAATAGAAAAGAAAAACAGCGGAAATGGATTAAAGATTAGATAAAAGGTATGAGAATCTATTCTTTAATCCATTGCATATATTATAGGTGTTTAGTGTTTTATGATATTTAGTTTAAATATATTTTAGAGTGTGGTTTATGTTTTGTGTTTTGATTTTGTGTTTTTATGTGTGATTTATTTGATTTTAGCGATTAAATATGATTAATTAAGGAGGAAAAAAGTGATAAAGGAATTGATCCTTAGTAATATTGGATCAAT
Source organism: Methanobrevibacter ruminantium (assembly GCA_004553595.1). Classification (GTDB taxonomy): domain Archaea; phylum Methanobacteriota; class Methanobacteria; order Methanobacteriales; family Methanobacteriaceae; genus Methanobrevibacter; species Methanobrevibacter ruminantium_A. The sequence goes on from SFKZ01000002.1 coordinate 167,152, forward strand.
TCTTCTTCATCACTTACTGTTTTTGGCTTCACCTTATCCATAGCTTCATCGAAGAATTTAGCTGAGACCTCGCTTGCTTCAATGTTTTCTCTTAAAGCGAGCATTGCAGCTTCACGGCATACAGCTTCAATGTCTGCCCCAACATATCCTTCGGTGTTTTTAGCCAATTTCTTAAGCTTGACATCTTTTGCAAGAGGCATGTCTTTGGTGTGTACCTTGAATATTGCAAGTCTTGCATCTTCATTTGGAGCATCAACCTTAATGTGTCTGTCAAATCTTCCTGGCCTCATTAGACCTGGATCGATAATGTCAGGCCTATTGGTTGCTGCAATGATTGCAACATCCTCCAACTCTTCAAGACCATCAATTTCAGTCAATAATTGATTTACGACACGTTTGGTTACTCCAGAATCACCAGCTTCTGCACCTCTTGAACTTGCAATTGAATCAATCTCATCAAAGAAGATTACAGTAGGAGCGGTTTGTCTTGCTTTTCTAAAGACTTCCCTTACACCTTTCTCAGATTCACCAACCCATTTGGACAAGAGTTCAGGTCCTTTGATTGCAATGAAGTTAGCTTCACTTTCGTTTGCTACTGCCTTTGCAAGCATGGTCTTACCAGTACCTGGAATACCATACAATAAGGTACCTTTAGGTGGCCTTACACCAAATTCCTTGAATTTGTCTGGGTATTTTAAAGGCCATTCCACAGCCTCTTTTAATTCCTGTTTAGCTTCGTCCAATCCACCGACATCATCCCAAGTGACATTTGGAACTTGCACAAGAACTTCCCTAAGTGCAGATGGTTGGATCTCTCTAAGTGCAGACTTGAAGTCATCCTTGGTTACTACAAGTTTTTCCAATACTTCAGGAGGAATCTCATCGTCAGCACCTAAATCAGGAATGATTCTTCTTACAACTCTCATAGCTGCTTCCTTAGCCAATGCTTCAAGGTCTGCACCTACAAATCCGTGAGTTGTATCTGCTAAATCATCCAAGTCAACATCATCTGCAAGAGGCATTCCTCTTGTGTGAATTTCCATAATCTCTTTACGTTCCTCTTTATCAGGAACACCGATTTCAATTTCACGATCAAACCTACCAGGTCTTCTAAGTGCACCATCAAGGGAATCAGGCCTGTTTGTTGCACCGATTACAACCACTTGACCTCTGGAATTAAGTCCATCCATCAAAGTCAATAGCTGTGCAACAGTCCTTCTTTCCACTTCCCCTTGAGTTTCTTCACGTTTAGGTGCAATAGCATCCAATTCATCAATAAAGATAATGGATGGAGCGTTTTCTTCAGCTTCTTCAAAGAATTCCCTTAGGTTTTCTTCAGATCCACCAACATATTTGCTCATGATTTCAGGACCATTGATTACAATGAAGTGAGCATCACTTTCATTTGCCACTGCCTTTGCAAGCAAGGTCTTACCGGTACCTGGAGGACCGTGCATCAATACTCCTTTTGGAGGAGCAATACCTAACTTATCAAATAATTCCGGTTTCTTAAGAGGGATTTCAATCATTTCCCTAACCTTTTTAACCTCATCCTTTAAACCGCCTATGTCATCGTAACTGATATCTACAAGATTGGATACACCTTCCAATTTGGAAACGTCTACAGGTTCCTCATTGATTTCCACCTTAGTGTTTGGACCGACTTTTACAACACCACCAGGGTTAGTGCTTACAACTGCCAACTTGATTTGGCTCATTGCACCAATGCCTGGAACATTCATGATGTCATCAAAGATATCATCAAAGAATCCACTGCCAACAGATCTTCTTTGAGGAGTTTTAATACCAGTATTAATCAAGTCCCCTTGAACCATTACTTGGTTTCTGAATGCTCTGTTGAAATCTCCACCAATCCTGATTCTTGCATCAATAGGAGCTAGAACAATTTTTTTAGCTTCTTTTGCTTCTGCTCTTTTGATGGTAACTTCCTCACCTATTGAAGCACCTGAATTCTTACGGGTTGTACCGTCTATCCTTATGATTGATTCCATCTCAGATTGAGAAGCAATTGCAACTGCTGCAGTATGTTTAGATCCGATAATCTCGATTAAGTCCCCATCCTTAAGACCTAATTTAAACATAGATTCCATATCTAGTTTAGCTATATTTTTACCAACGTCTTTTTGAGATAATGTTTCTGCAACTTTGATTTTAAGTTCTACATCAGCCATAATCTTCAACTCCTTTTATTTTTTGTGAATAGTAATGAATAGATAAATATGATAATTAGCTAATTGGATCTTTAACTAAGATTTGCTTAGCTAATTTTCGTTACAATAAATAATAAAAGACAATTAATAATCATTGATGGTACAGAAATATCAATTGTTTAGAATTAATTTTAAAATTATTTATTTAATGCTTGAATCTAATCAATAATCCAAATAAAGGATTGGTCAAATACAAACAAATGAAATTTAAAAAACTTCAACAAATACATTAAAATTAAACTAAAGATTTAAAGACCATCAATTTATTTAAATAACCAAATAAATACAAATTAATCATCAATAAATAATTAAAAGAATTAATTCTCATTAAATTCCAATAATTCGCTTATTCAATTGTTTTAATCATAATGACTTGATTTAATTAACCAAATAAAGAATTAAAAGAATTTATTAAAAATTTATCAACAATTATTAATGTAAATCTTTTAGTTAGTTTTTGTAACTAAATAATACTTGAACTTCATAGTATATAAAGGTTTCGATTTTATTAACAAAAAGTTATTTTAATTTAAAATTTATTAAAATAGAAAAAAATAATTTAAAATAGTTAAATAAATTAAAAAAATGATTAAAATTAATATCATTACTAAATATTTTAAAATATTTATTTAAAATAGAAATAAAGAATTTAAAATAAAAATAAATTTAAGTTATTTAAGTATAAAAAATCAAAAGAAAGATGATACCATTCGAATAGATAAAAACAAAAAGAGAATTTGTATAAAAATTTATAAAAATAATATAAGAAATGATTAAAAAAATAAGAAAGGTTATCACAATAAGTGATAACAGTTTTATAATATAGTTGCAACCAAATAATACAAGATTGCAGTTACAGAAGGTACAGTAAGGTTATCAATACCACCATAACTGATAGCTTCAGCAACAGTTGCAATTGCAGAAATAATCAAGATGTACCAGAAATTAAGCTCTGGAAGGGTGTATCCCATTGCAGTATAGAAAACCCATACAAATACAGATAAAACTGCAGTTACAGAAAGCATTGCAAGGGAACCTGCAAGAGTTTTTTCTCCACCGAATATATGGTATTTGATTCTTCCCCATTTTGCACCGACAAGAGCTGCAAATCCATCACCGTATACCAAAGGAACAATAGCTAATGCTACAATCCAAAGCAAATTAGGATCTAATAAAATTGGGAATATCAAAAGCAATACAGACCAAATACCTGCATAGAAGAACAATCCTAATGCATGACCAGATTCGGTTACGCTATTATGGATTGCTATTGGTGAATACTCAGTCAAGAAGAACAATGCAATTGTTATGGGCAATGTGATAAACCAAAGCAAGATTGAAGGGTCTGAGAAGAACGGCATGGCAAATATCATATTACCCACCATGATATGAACAAACTTACGAGAAACTTCAGGCTTGCTCTTTAAAACCTTTTCTGCCAATAGGAATATGACAACTACATAAAGATAAACAATGACTAATGCAATTATATCGCTAAATAACATAATATCTCTCTTAAACAAAATTAATCATAAAACACAAAATAATATAACAGTTATAAAAATAATAAATATTAAATCAATTAAGGAATTGATATGATAAAAAAAATAATATTATAGATAACTTATCTGTCATCTATAATATTGTGAGTTCTATCATCATCATATTCTCCGTATTCACAACCGGCATTTTCTATTTTGATATGGTCAATTAAGGTTCCGTCATTTTTCATCAATTTGATTTCACCGTAACCGTTTCCACCATTCCAAAGACGGGTGTGAAGCTTTTTACCTGTAGGGGCTTCATAATTGAAAAGCAACATTTCATCACGTTTACAGTATAATTTCATTTCAATTTTGCTGTTCCAATTACTTGCATTAATGAACCATTCATTTTCTTCCTTGCCTTCTTTAAATCCAAACTCTTGATGGACATTGTTCCAGAATCTTGCAAAGTTGTATTCATACATTTTTCCTTCATAGTATAATCCAATCAATAGTTTACGAGGAAGGGAAATTCCAAATGCCTTAGGTTTTCCTCCGCCTGCTTCAAAAGCAGAATTATTGAGCTTTTTGCCAGTTATTAAACTTGTTAGATTACATGAGGAAATCCATAACCAAGGGCTTGTAAAGTCTGCTCCCCAATTCTTATCCGCATATCCAAAGGATTTTTCAGGAATGACTTCATATTCAACACCATCCATTTCAATGGTACCGCTGTATTGGGTCTTTATTCCTTCAGCATGCCAAAACATTTCAAATGAATTTAATTTTCTAAAGAAACTGTTAGCACCATAACCCACATTAAAAGCGATTTGCTTGTCAATATCCAAGTCCCATTTCATTTCTCCTGCATCACACATGTATTCCGGATGTTCACGTGCTTCCTCTTCAGTTACTTTACAGTATCCAGTCATGTGGGTTTCAGTCAAGCTGTATTCTCCAACCTTTATGTCCAATTTGTCATCAGGACATGAGAAATCCTTCATGGAATAGTAATTATGGATCTGTTTAGGCTCTTTACCCCATGCTCCAACTTTTAACATGCAGTAAGAAGGTCTTTTGCCTGCTTCAATGTTTTTAGGGTCTTGACCTAATGTAGGTTCATCTTCAGCCAAATCGGGGTTACATACAAAGTATTCTATAAAGAATGGTCTTGGTTCACCAGTTTCCTTATTGTAAGCTGTTAAAGAATGCCACCACCAGTCATAACCTTGCTTAGCAAGGGGACCTTTCAACATATAATGGTCTCTTTTCAAATCACTTTTATTCATCAAAATCCTCCGAATGAAATAATTTAAATTATTCAATAATTCCAATAAAATCTAATAATTTATGAGTTAATTATTAAAGATATTAAAGAATAATTAACTTAAATATTATATCATATTTTAATTTATATTATCTTTATAATAAATATTTTATTATTTAAATTAAAAAACTAGAAATAGACAAAATAAGGAATTTAATAAATAACAGACAGAGAAAATGAAAATTTAATTAAAATGAAAAGTTAGCATGTTATGAAGAATTAGAAAAATTGATAAAAAATTAGGAAAGAAAAAATGATTGATAAGGATAATAAATATCCAATAGAGAATACGAGGTATTAAAAAGGAAAGAATAAACTCTAACTACTGGATATCAATTATCCGTTTTTTTATTTTTAAGGGTATAAAGATTAAATCAATGATGAATCAATTATTCATTGTAGCCACAGCAAGTTCTCTTATCATGTCTATGATGTGGGATATTAGGATTGGCATGATCAGGCATTGGTTTACCGCAAGTTAAAGGACCTTTTCCTCTTGCAGAACCGCAACATCCCCCTCTTCTTTTATTATGAGCGAGAATTGCATCAATATCCAAATCCTTTACCTCTTCCAAGAATTCAATATTTTCACTGTGACATTTAGGGCAGATTGAGTGTTCACCGTTTAAGGTGATCCAAGTGAATCCGCAATCTTTACAAGTATATTTTAAAGTTAAAGCTTTTTCCATATTATCAACGACCTTCATTTTTTATTGATTACTAAATTACATTTTGAATATATATTCATAATCTTATATAAATACATACGAATAGTAAATAATATTTAACATAAAGTAAATATATTTATACAATAAGTAAATATAATTTTACATAACATTTTAAAATTAAATCAATTTATAAAAAAGAGGGCAAGCATGAGAAATAATCTAAGAATTTACAGAGCAATTGAAAATATTACCCAAGAAGAATTGGCAAATGAATTGGGAGTCAGCAGGCAAACCATAGTTGCTATTGAAAATGACAAATACAATCCATCACTTGAGCTCGCCTTTAAAATAGCTCATAAGTTTGATGTGAAAATAGAAGACATTTTCATTAGTGAAATATGAATGAAAACTAAAAGTAGAATTTAGAATTGGATTTATTATAATGAATTTAAAATAATGATTTATAATAATGATTTATAATAATGAATTTAAATAAATTTAAAATAATTAAAACAAGTTATAATAAATAAAAAAATAGTAAGAAGAAATGATAATTTAATCAAAATCATCATCATAATCAAATATGCTGAAGTCCATGCCTTTTGAAGAGCTGCAATCAATAAGGTGTGCAAGGAATTCCTCTAATGAAACTTCCACATCTTCACTTAAGATATCCGTTTCATCTGGAAATGCTTCTGGATCCAAAGTGAAACTGAGGTCTTCTTGGTTTTGAGTGAGAATATTTATAAAATCCCCTACTGAAATCTCACGGGACTCTCCAAGTTTCATATCAAATATCTCTAAAACTGGATTTTCATCATTGATTTCAAATTCAATCTCATTCGGAATTTCAACAATCTCCCCTTCAAATACAGATCCATTGAACGCATTTTCCAAATCATTTTCATAAATTACACCAAACCTTTGATTCTCAATGAATGGATTTTCAAATCTGAGATTGACTTCATCACCACTAGACAAGTCCAAATGAACTTCCTCATCTTCAAAAGCACCTATCTGTTCATAGAAATGTTGGAACAAGACCATTTCAACTTCATCAACAATGCTTGAAATATTTTTGACATCACTCCAGTTTTGAGAATTGATGACAAATGCACAAAAGTCATCAATAGCTGAAATAACGGATTTATACCTGTTTAAATCCTTTTTAGATAATCTGTTGCATTCAATTAAAGTATTTATTCTAGCTGTTTCACTTACCAATCTCTTAATCCAAATCAATTGCACTAAACCAAAATCATTCATTAAAACACCTCATAGATGAAAATTCATTCGACAACAAAATACGTTAAATAAGAACAACCCACCCCATTATAAAATAAGCCCCCTTGAAACTTATTAAATAATATCCCAACCAAGTTGTCCCAACAAATCATCATAACTAAAAAATGCAAACAAAATACAAAGGCACAACAATGAGTTGATATTATGAACAAACGAAATATAGGAGTGATTTAATATGATGAAATTCTATTATGATGATTTATTGGTGTAATCAACCACAATTATAGATTCATACCCCTTCATTAAATCTATAATAACTAAATCCAAACATGAAAACGCGCTTGTTTTAACATGCATTGAAAATTTTAGATTAAGTGGTTGATGGTAACAAATATATAAACTTGGTTGCATATAAAAGTTTTGAATTTATTAAAAAAAATTAAATAAAATAGAAAAAATAGTGGAAAATAGACTAAAAATAAAAAAATAGATTAAATTAAATAGAAAAATAAAAAAAATAAATTAAAAATTATTAAAAGTCTAATTACATGTGTGCATCATCTAAAACATGATGACACTCACAATCACACTCTTTTGATAAGTCCTTAATTGTATCAAACAATAAGTTAATCAATTCCCCTTTCTTTTGAGCCATAATATCCAAGACTTCTTTTGTATCTAATTTAGTAGGGGAAATAGAAGTGGAATAATTGGAAACAACAGCTATAGGAACATAACACATTTCCTTTTCCCTTGCAAGAACTGCTTCAGGTAATGTAGTCATGCCAACAATTGATCCTCCAAGTATGCCAAACATCTTAATTTCAGCAGGAGTTTCAAATCGTGGCCCTTCTGTACAGACAATGGTTCCTCCATCAACAACCTTTCCATCAACACATCCGGAATTAGCTAAAATAGTTCCTCTCAATCTATTGCAGAAAGGTTCGGTCATGTCAATGTGAATAACCTCATTGTCATAGAAAGTTCTATCCCTATTTACAGTGAAATCCAAAAAGTCATCTGGGAGAACAATGGATCCGGGACCAATATCCAAATCAAGTGAACCTACAGCATTTGTAGCCATGATTTGAGTAACACCTATCTCCTTAAGTGCCATGATGTTTGCCTTAAAATTGATTTTATGTGGAGGACAAGTGTGACCTGCAGAGTGTCTTGGCAAGAAAGCAACTGTCTTGTCCTCAATGCTTAAAAGAGAAACCTCAACAGAACCGTATTCTGTATCAACAGTTATTTTTTCTATAGAATCTGCCAATTCACCTATTTCTTCTACTCCACTACCACCAATAATTCCAATCATATGATAACCTCAATAAAAATAAAAAATAATAATTGTCTTAATAAATTAATAAAACAATTATTTTATAAATTAATAAATTAATTAAAAATTCAAAATAAAATAAGAAAAGGATAATTATTATCCTTTTGTAACTGCTAAAGGAACAACTTTTGCAACTAATTTAGCAATTCCTGCATCGTGAGATGTTTTAACAACTGAATCAACATTCTTGTATGCACCAGGTGCCTCTTCAGCTAAAACTGGAGCGGAATTTGCTTTTACATGAATTCCTTTTGAGTTTAATTCCTTCTTGATTCCTTCTGCAGTGAATTGTTCTTTAGCTGCAGTTCTTGATAAGACCCTTCCTGCACCGTGAGCAGTTGAACCGAAGGTCTCTTCCATAGCAACATCAGTACCATGCAATATGTAAGAAGCTGTACCCATAGTTCCTGGAATCAATACAGGCTGACCTACAGAACGGTATTCCTTAGGAATTTCACGTCTTCCAGGACCGAATGCGCGAGTAGCCCCTTTTCTGTGAACAAGCACTTCCATATGGGAACCTTTTACCTTATGAACTTCCTTTTTAGCGATGTTGTGTGCAACATCGTAAATGGTGCTCATGCCCATATCATCAGCACTGCGGGAAAACACTTCTTCAAATGATTCTCTAACCCAATGGGACATCATTTGACGATTTGCCCATGCATAATTAGCACCAGCAGCCATAGCCTTTAAGTAACCTTGTGCCTCTTTGGAATCAATAGGTGCACATGCCAATTGCCTATCAGGAATATTTATTTTATAATTTCTATAAGCCTTATCCATTTGTCTTAAATAGTCACTGCAGATTTGGTGTCCACATCCTCTTGAACCACTGTGAATCATAATGGCTATTGATCCTGCTTCAAGACCAAATGCCTTTGCCACAGTTTCATCATAAATCTCTTCAATCTTTTGAACTTCAAGGAAGTGGTTTCCAGAACCTAATGAACCTAATTGAGGAATTCCTCTCTTTTTAGCCTTATCACTTACAATAGCAGATTCAGCATCCTTCATTCTACCGTTTTCTTCCAAGAACTTAAGGTCGTCTTCCCAACCGAATCCACGTTCTACAGCCCACCAAGCACCATAGTCTAAAACCTCATTGATCTCATTGTCCTTAAGTCTGATTTGACCTTTACTTCCTACACCTGATGGAATGTTCTTAAATAATACTTCAGTAAGTTCCTTAAGCTTAGGCTTGATTTCATCTTCTGTTAAGTTAGTTCTAAGCATTCTAACTCCACAGTTAATGTCAAAACCTACTCCTCCAGGACTTACAACACCATTATTGTAATTGAAAGCTCCTACACCACCAATGCTGAAACCATATCCAAAGTGAATGTCTGGCATAGCTATTGATACACCTTGAATACCTGGCATGCAAGCTACATTTGCCACCTGCTCAAGAGCCCCCTCTTCAATATCCTTAACGGATTCATCATCAAGATACAATCTTCCAGGAACTCTCATTTCCTTTTTATAGCTACTTGGGAGTTCCCATACATTGTCTCTTACCTTTTCAAGATTTTCTTTAACTGACATAAATATCACTGAATAAGTTAAAATAACAATTTAAATAATAAGTTTGTATAAAAATTTTTCGTATAAAAATTATGAATTTCAATTATATTTAATATAACTTCTAATTAAATTCCAATATAATTTTTAATATAATATTATAGTTATGTTTTATAATACATTTAAAATTAATTGTTGAAATTAAAACTAACAAAATCAAGAAAAGGAATATTTGAAAAATGGTTTAAGAAATTTCATAATCTCAATGAATCTAAAAAGAGCAAAAATTGATGTATGGTGTAAAGGATTAAATGATGGCTATTGAGTTTTTAGTGTTTAAAAAATGATAAAATAAAAATAAAAATTTTAATTCTAAAAACACATTGATTAAAGGATGTAAACTATGTAATTTATAAAATCTAAATATTTATGAGATGTTTTTTTCAAGAAATTGCACGATAATATTCATAAATCTTTAGTAGTTTTTATCCTATATGGTTACATCCTTTAATAAACAATGGGTTTGGTTTCATTTGTTTAATTATACCCAGCTCATCATTTCTGGGCTTGGAGCTGCGCTAACAGCTAGAATAGATAAAAGTAATACTGTAAGAACTACAAATATTACCATGCAATCTTTAAAATCAATTCTAAGGTTGTGGAAGTTCATAGGATCCATAATACTGGTTTTTCTTCTTAAGTCACAATTATTGTTAATATGTTTTATCATTTTTTCACCTCATTTTAATTTAAGTTTTATTATAAATTTTCTCTCTGTAATATTACTAAGTTCTAAAGCATATATAAAAAAAGAGAAAGAGAGCATTTGAAAACTAATATGGGGTTGGATTTCAAGTGTATTTATTATGAGATGAAAATAGATTTTTAAACCTTTTTTTCAAGGAATTTATATAATATTAAAGTTAAATAATAAATTGTTAAAACTAATATCGGTGCATAGCTATGGATAATAATGAATCAAAATTAAATGGATACGATTATTTTGATGTCACTGCAGACATTGGATTTCATGCCTATGGGAAATCTCTAAATGAGGCATACGAAAATGCAGGACTCGCTATGTTCAATGTTATAACAGATATAAGCAAGGTAAAAAAAGAGGAATCTAGAGAATTTGAAATAGTTTCAGAGGATTTGGTTTCCCTTTTATATGATTATTTAGAAGAGCTCTTATTCCTTCAGGATACAGAGTTCCTGTTCTTTTCTGATTTTAAAGTGAATATTGAAAAAATAGCTGATGATAAATCTTCCAATCTAGAGAATTATAAATTGACTTGTTTTGCTTGTGGTGAAGAAATAGATTGGAATGTTCATAGCCCAAAATCTGAAGTTAAGGCTATCACTTTTCATAAGATGTGTGTAAAAGAAGATGATGGTGTCTTTAAGCTTAGAGCTATCTTAGACTTATGATTTTATATTCATTTTGAAAATAATAAAAAATAGAATTTTAATTAAGAATAATAAAAAAATAAAAAAAGAAACAGTTTTGATCAAACTTTTTTTAAAAGTTTGAAAAGTAGGATATTAAATCTAAAGATTGCAGCGTTTAATATCCTCAGGAGCAAATCTTAAAATGATTTCTCTTGAATTTCCTCTAACTCCTTTTCCAGTGAACTTAGTGTCCACCAATCTTAAGAATTCAAGTTTTTCAAGAGTCCTGTTGAATGTAGCATAACTAACTCCTGCCTCTTCCTTAAACTGTTTAGACAAGTCCCCAGCAGTTAAGATTTCATCACTATCAACAACTGCTCTAAGCAAAGTCCTTTCAATGTCATTTAAGGAATTTATGGTTTCCATCAAATTAATGGAACCTTGTTTGGATATTGCTTCTTCAACATGCTCTAAAGTAATGGATCTGCTTGCATTTGCCTCTGCAATATTACCACATACTCTAAGAAGGTCAATTCCAACCCTTAAATCCCCCACTTCAATTGTGTGATTAGCTATTTCTTCAATGATTTCATCTGAAATCACTCCAGGATAGAATCCCGCTCTAGCCCTATCTTGAAGAATGCTGAATATTTCAGAATATGTGTATGGCTGGAATGTAATGTCTTGAGGAATGAATACAGTATTTACATTCTTGTCAAGAGCATATCTGAATTCCAAATCTGAAAGAATTGCAAAAATACCTGTTCTTACTCCTTCAAATTCTTCATAAGCCCTTAAAATATCATAAAATATTTTATTTGCATGTGGAGTTTGGAATAAGTAATTAACATCATCGAAAGCAACAACCAATGTTTTATTGTCAGCAGAAAGCTTGTTCATGACTTTTTCATACACTCTTGAAAAAGGAACTCCAGTTTCTGGAGGTTGATGTCCAAATAATTTTTTATGAATTTGAGAAAAGATTCCAAAACGTGTTGTGTGCAATTGACAATTAATGTAACAGCAAACCACCTTATCAGTGGTGTGTTCAACCAATTCAAAAACCTTTTTAAGCGCTGTTGTTTTCCCTGTAGCGCATGATCCCATAATCACTGAATTGGTAGGGCGACCGCCTTGAATGGCTGGTCTAATGCACATAGCCATTCCTCCCATTTGGCTGTCCCTAAAATTAAAGTTTTCAGGCATATAATCAGGATTAAATGCATTTATGTTTTGGAATAATGTTTCATCTCCCATCAAAATATCTTCTATTGCCATATAGTTTATTATATGTTAACTTATATAAAAAAGTTCTTTAAATTTGAATAATAGCATACAAATTTAATAAAAAAAAGAAAATTCATAAAAATTATTGAAAAAATAGAATAAGAAAAAATCTGGAAAAACGATAAAATAAGAGAATGAATAAGAGAATAAAATAATGAAAATAGAATAATTAGAAAACAAGGAAAGTGAAATAGCTAAAATAATTAAAAAAATAAAAATTAAGAAAAATGATTATTTGTCAATGTCAACCAAATTAATCACTTTTACATCAGTATTTTCCTTTATCCAAGCAAGCAATCTTTCTGCAAAGATTAGCTTTTTGGTTTTAATCTCATCTGCAGGACCTGTTGCCCCTTCAATGTTAGGCCTTGAATATTTGGTTACATTTGTTCCAAAATCCATTCCTGCAAGAACCATTTCCTCACATCCTAATGCAAGAGTGAAGAACATTGCCCTATCACCATCAGTAAATCCACCAAAGTTGTATAAATGACCTACAGGTTTGGATTGGGTGGTTCCGAGAATCTTATCAAAGCTAGTGGTCCACTTCACAATGAGCTCTTCATTGTCTCCATGAGCATGAACGACAAAATAAGACCCTAATGAATTTGCAGCCAACAAATCATCCATTTTGCCGTCTAAGTCAGTAGCAACAATGTCTGGAACAAGATCATCTTCAAGCATTGCAGTAGTGGCACCATCTGCAGAAACAATAAGATAATCATTCAAGTCATAATTTTCCTTTACATATTTAATATGCTTCTTTATGGAAGGGCCCGCACCAACAACAATGAATTTTGAAGTGTCTTTTTTCTCCATAATCTCATCAGAGAATTCCTCAATTGTCAAGCAACCTTTCTCATCAAGAATCTTATCCAACAATGCTGCAGTGTTCTCATCCCCTTCTCTTGAAAATCCAAGAGTATCAAGAATTTCCTTATACCATCCTCCCCATTCATTAAAATCCATGTTTACACCTTATAATTAATACTTCAATAATTAATGATTATGATTATAATTTAAGAATCTTATACTTTAAAAATATGACAATTTAAAAATCAAAATTCCCAATCTTCCAATCCAGTTATTTTGCCTCCAAAATTAACACTTAAAGGAGTCAAACTAGGTCTTCTTTCAACCAATAAGCAGTATCCGTCGGTTCCCTCTTCATATTCTTCAATCAATTGAGGAACATTCATGACTGCATCATTCCCCTCATCATCGACTCTCTCAAGAATATTAAAATCAAGCATCCTATCTGCAAGAGTTGTTATCTTAATCTTATCAGACAATGGCTTGGAAGGAATATTCAAGTTAAAGAGGTCAACTCCTTCAGGAAGACCTTCATCCAAAACCTTTTTAACCACTTTAACAAGAATCTCTTGGGCAAAGCTATAATCTGTATCAACATACCAATTTCCCTCTTCATCCTGCTTAAAGCAATCATCATCCAAGAACAATGAACATGCAATTGCAGGCACTCCAAGTCCAACTGCTTCAAGTGCTGCACAAACTGTACCTGATGTAGTGATTTGGAATCTGCTTATGTTGATTCCAGGATTGATTCCAGTTACAACAAGATCTGGCTTTTCATCACAAACATAATTAATACCTACATTGACAGAATCCGCGGGAGTTCCAGACAATCCATAAGCCATGTTTCCATCAGCCAATTCATACTCTTTTAAATACATATGCTTCATGATATTGACTTTGCGACCTACAGCACTGTTATTCTCTTGAGGAGCTACGACAGTAACATTTGCAAACTCTTCAAGTGCCTGTTTATTGGCTAAAATACCTGGGCCAAGAACACCATCATCATTGGATATTAAAATGTTTTTCATAAAAAGACCTCATAAAATTTTTCTTAAATTATATTTTATTCTTAATAATACTTATAAATTCTTAAATGATTGCATGAAAAATAGAAATTAAATAGAAATTAAATAAAAATTAATTGAAAAAAGAAAATAAAATATCTAAAAATGCTTAAAGAAGTCAAAAACTTTAGATATCTTATTAATTGAAGGCATTGCAACATTCTTTACAAACTTGATTTGATAATTGAATCCCAATAATTCAAATTCTGATTTTACCCTATCCAATTCATTCGGAATGTCAAGAGACTGTGGACATAAGCTTTTGCATCTTCCACAATGATTGCAAAGCCCTGCACTTGCTTGCTTATTGGTTATTCCACCAACAACCACATAATAATTCACCATAGCATGTGGAAGTACACCAAATGCCTTTTTATCGAATAAATACTTTTCATTATAGACATTGAAGCAATCTGGAATATTAACCCCCCTAGGACAAGGAAGACAATAGCCACAACCTGTGCAATTGATCTTCATCATTGAATTGAAAATGCCTTGTGCCTTATCCAATACATCTATCTCCTCATCAGACAATGAACCAATTTCTACCCTTTCAGCAATTGACATGTTCTCTTTCATCTGATTAAGAGAACCCATTCCAGACAATACGCAAGTGATTTCCTTTTGATTGAAAACCCAACTTAAAGCCCAATCAACAGAGGATTTGCTGGAATCCACCTCATTAAACAAAGCACTTACTTCTTGAGGCAATTCCCCAGCAAGAAGCCCTCCTTTTAAAGGTTCCATGACAAATACTGCAATATCATTTTCATAGGCATATTGAATTCCACGAATTCCTGCCTGTGCATTGACATCCAAATAATTATACTGAACAAGTACCATATCCCAAGGGAAATCATCAATTAGAGTTTGGAATTCATGTGGAGAACCATGATAAGAAAAACCGATATTCCTGATTTTGCCATCAGTTTTTGCTTTTTCCAAAAATTCATAAAGTCCTAAATCCTTGAGCCTTAAAATGGTTGACAAGTCAACGCTATGAACATAATAATAATCAATGACATCAGCCTGGAGCTTTCTTAACTGTTCATTTAAAAATGCATCCATATCCTCCCTTGACCTTACCATCCAGGAAGGCAATTTAGTGGACAGTTTAACCTTATCCCTATATTTAACTCCATCTGAACCAGACAAGCTTAAGATGTCTCCTAAAAATGATTCGCTTTCCCCACCATGATATGCATAGGCAGTATCGATGTAATTCACTCCATTTTCAATTGCAAACAATATAAAATCCTGAGCGCTTTCACGGTCAATTGAATTGTTTTTTGTAGGGAGTCTCATTGCTCCAATTCCAAGAGGAAACAATTCATCCCCATTCCTTTTAACTACTCTCTTATTCATTTAAACCCCTAATATACTAATAATCTGATGATATAATAAATCCCTGAAAATTATATAATAATAAATCCATGATAATAATCTGATAATTATTCTATGATAATAATCCTATGATAATAAATAAAATTTGAATTAATTTTTTTCCTTAATTTCAATATTACAAGCTCACTGTCAGTTCCCCACCTAAATGGATAATCCATGGAACCAACACCAGTTGTAACATGCAAATAACTATCCTTTCCACCAATGCTTTTCTTAAAAAGACCCATATTATACATAATTATGTTTCCTATCCAAACGACTGGATAAAACTGTCCTCCATGAGTATGACCAGACAATTGAATGTCAAAGCCCAAACTTGAAAACATTTCCCAATTTTGAGGCACATGGAAATTGATTATATTTACCTTATCTTCCTTGATGAATGATTTCAAATCCTCTAAACGTACAGTTTCTATCTCGCCAAAACTATAGGTGAGGCCAAAGATATTCAAGTCCTTCCATTCCTTCATTATCTAAAATGATGATTCCTGCTTTCCTGCAGGCATTATAAACATTTTCGATACCTAGGTAAAAGTCATGGTTTCCTGCTGTAAAAACAATTGGAATATTCACATCTTTAAGTGGCAGGGAATCATCCTCTTCAACCACACATGAACCATCTGCCAAATCCCCAGATATGATAGCCAAATCACAAGAGGGAGGCAATTCATTTAGCTTATCCCTTAAGTCTAAAATGATTTTCTTATGCCTGATTGCTCCATAATGAACATCTGATAGGTGGACAATGTTAATGTTCTGATTGATCTTGTCAAGTTCTATTGTTTTCTCATGAACAATAATCATATGAGCATGCCAATAGCTATAGATTGTTATTATAGGAACCAATAGAAGAAGGGCAACTATAATATAAAAAGGAAGTTCCACAAAGGCTCCAATAATGTAAATGAATAGAATGTCAAAGAAGAAAAAACAAGGACATCCAAATCCAAAATCCGGATATCACATCCAAGGACCTTGTTATGAATCTTGATTTCTTCTCCTCGAAAAACATAGGCACTGTATTCAATAAAACAAAAAAGAGGTTAATAAAAGCAAATATGAATCATCTAATCCGCCGAACAATAAGAACAGGCACCATAAGGAAAAACTCAAATATTGCAATAAATGGAGTGGACATCAACACTCTTCTTGTTCTAAAACTCATAAGAAAACCTTTAATATTAATCTTTAAAAAGTCATTTATAAAATTATCATAATTAACCAAATAAAGAAATGAAAGTGCCGACAAAATATTTAAGAACTATTAAAAAGAAAGGTTATATATAGCTTGACATATTATTATAACTTTAAAATAATAATAGAAATCTAATGAAAAACAATTAAAATCATCCACTCAAGCTCATAATTCTTATTATATATTGGAGGAGAATAAATGAACGAAATATTATTAATGCTCCCTGGCCCAACAACTGCAGACCCAAGAGTATTGCAAGCAATGGGAAAAGCTGTTGTAAACCACAGAGGAGATGAATTCGGAGAAATCTATACTGAAACCACTCAGTTAATGTCTAAAACTTTCCAAACCAAAAATGATTCTTACATCCTTACTGGTTCAGGAACTTCTGCAATGGAAGCAGCTCTTTCCAACCTTGTTAACAGAGGAGACAAAGTATTGAATGTTATCGGAGGAAAATTCGGAGAAAGATTTGCAGAAATTGCAAACTACCACGGAATTGAATCAGTCCCTTTAAATGTTGAATGGGGAACTGCTGTAACCCCGGACCAAGTGGAAGAAGCTTTAGAAGCAGATGAAGACATCAAGGCAGTAACCATGGTCCACAACGAAACCTCCACTGGAGTGGCTGCACCTATTCAAGAAGTAGGGGAAGTCATGAAAAACCACGATGCATTATTCATTGTAGACACTGTATCATCCTTAGGTGGAGACTATGTTGATGTAGACAAGTTCCACATCGACGCTTGTGTAACCGGATCTCAAAAATGTCTCGCTGCACCACCTGGACTTGCAGCTATTACCTTCAATGACGATGCATGGGCAGCATGTGAAAAAGTTGAACCTAACAACTACTACTTAAACATGCCTAAATACAGAGCAAACGGTAACAAAACTCCTGCTCAAACTCCTTACACCCCATCAGTTTCATTGATTTACGGATTAAAAGCAGCACTTGAAGTCATTCATGAAGAAGGACTTGAAAACAGTGTAGCAAGACACCACCAAGCAGCAGCTGCATCAAGAGATGCTGTTAAAGCTTTAGGTCTCGAATTGTTCCCTGATGAAGCTGTATCCTCTGCAACCGTAACTGCAGTAAACATCCCTGAAGGTGTAACTGACGATGATATCAGAGGAACCATGTTAAACAAATATAAAGTTCAATTAGCTGGTGGACAAGACCATCTTAAAGGAAACATCATCAGAATTGGACACATGGGTGTAATCAATTACCAAGAATTAGCTATTACATTTACTGCATTAGGATTAACCTTAAAAGGATTAGGTTTAGTAGAAGATGCAGGTGCCGGTGTAGCAGCTCTTGCTGATCATTACATTTAAACCCATTTCTTCTTTTTTTCTTTTTTTCTTTTTCTTGTATTACTACTAATTTTATTTTTACTTTTAAATTTTCAAATCAAGCATCTCTTTTTCAAAAAATTAACTCAAGCTTAGAAACATTTATATAGAATGTAATATAATTTTAACATATGGAATGTATTTTTAACATATCAATGTATCCAACATATAAATGTAAATAGTAAAAAAAATATATTAAAAAAATATAATATATTATATGTTAATAGCAAACCATAATTAAAAATTATAGAATATTGATAAAAACAAGGAGTTAAATAATGATTGATGAAGCACCAATTAAATCAACTGTAGAAGAATTAAGAAAACTTATCCACATTAGCAATTATGTTGGAGAACCTATTGAAAGTGAAGATAAAATATTGATTCCAGTAACTAAAGCAGCAATAGGGTTCGGTATAGGAGAACAGAAAGCTGGACAACAAATAACCGCTACTGGTGCTGGTGTAAGTGTTGAACCTGTAACCATGGTCGTTGTATCAAAAGGAAACACTGGTGCAGAGGGAATCAGAACCATAAATTTATCAAAAGGAGATAATGCTAATAAAAGTTTAAACGAATTAGGATTGATTTTAACCGATATCCTAAAAGATGTCATCCCATCAAAAAATAAAGATGACAAATACATAAATGTCGACGATGTTACTGAAGTTGAAATCCAAGACGGAGAAATTAAGGAAAAAGCTGAAGACATAGTTGACGAAGTTGAAGATGGATTAGACATTGAAGTGGATAATGATGAATAAATAAATCATCAATCTATAAGATATATCTAATAAAAATAAATTAAAAATATTAAAATATTAAAATATTAAAACTAAAAATAATATGAAAAGGCGATGAAATGAACTGCAATCTTTTTTTAATTATCCTAATCGCCTTAATCCTCATATTTTTAATAATTCTATACAACGGAATAAGACTATTTTTAACCGTTGAAAAAGAGAAAGGCATAGTTAAATATGAATTTAAAGTAACTATGCTAAAAATAGCTATTTTTACAAGAAAAGGCACTAAAGAAATAATCGATAGCATCATGCCTAAGAAAGATGAAGATTTAGAAGAAACTGAAGAGGAAGATGAGAAAAAATCTGAAGAAAAATCTGAATCTGAAGAAGAAGAGGAAGAAAACAAGGAAGATAAGAAAGGTTTGAAAGAGAAATATGAAGAAATCAAACCCCTCTTAAAAGAGCTAAATAAATCCAAAGAGGAACTGAAAAGCTTCTTGAAAGATATCCTAAAAGCAATCGATTTAAAGAAACTTGAAGGAAATCTGATAATTGGCCTTAGTGACCATACAACTACTGTAAAAATAGCTAGCTGGATCTGGTCAATAGGTGCTATTGTAAACAGTTCCAAGCCAACACTGTTAACTGTAGAACCTAGATTTAACGAAGTGATAACTGATTTTGAAGGAAAGATAGAATTAAAAATAAATATTCTACCCTTATTGATTTATAGTTTAGTCTTATTAACTAAAAAGAACATTAGAGAACTGATTAAAGAACTCTATAGACAAAAGAAATCTAAAGATAAAAAAGAAAAAGAGCCAATAAGTGACAATTCACAAAAAGAAGAAAAATAACTAAACAAAAAACAAGTGATTTAAATGGATGGAAAGGAAATAAGGAATAGCTTTAAAAAAGAAACATTTTACGAGTTTAGCGAAGCTGTTCCTGTATTCAATGATAACATATACTTTATTTTCAAAGTAGACATCATTTCAATTGACGTGAACCCATCCAAAAGCAGAATAGATAAGCTAAAAAAATTGATGAATAATGAAAACACTGAAAATTCTATATCCTATCTAGACATTGAACCAATAGCTTACCTATTAGAAACTAAAAACAATAGTGAATTGAACTGGCAAATTGAATCAATTGATAAAAAATATAATCTATTTATTGAAAAAAATAAAAACCAGTTATTAAAAGAGTTCCTTGAAAGAGAAAAAACTAAAAATTGAAAAAAGATTAGATAGGAATTTTGTAGTTGAAAATCTTATTTAGGCAAAGGAATATTCTCTTCACATACACATACATCAACCAAAAATGGATGATTGGGACTAAACGCCTCATCAATAGCCAAATCAAGATCATCTCTAGATTCAACTCTCATTGAATCGATTCCATAAGCTTCAGCCAATTTAGCAAAATTCGGATTTGAGAGATCAATTTGATACTTATCCATATCATAAACTGTTTCTTCCCATTGGCGAATGATTCCCAATTGTGAGTTATCTATAATGAAAATTTTCACATTCAAGTCATATTCCCTAATTGTAGCCAATTCCTGAATGACCATCTGAATGTCTCCATCACCGCATATGACAACGACTTGATCATATGGATGGGCAATAGATACACCAATGGAAGCGGGCAAACCATAACCCATTGGTCCAAATCCTCCTGAGAACAAGAGTTTTCCAAACCTGTCATTTTTGGAAAGCAATGTTGTCCAGGTTGTATGGGTTCCTGCATCTGAGAGGAAATAACTTCCCTTAAAAGCATTTATAATCTTATTTATTGCATAAGGTGGCCTCAATGGAATGTAATTATCCTCAACATCATCAATTCCATCAACAATCAACTCTTCATAATGAGAGTAAATTTCATTGATCCAATCATTATACAATATAAATTCATTATTCTTATAATCCTTAGATTCTATTTTTCTCAGCAATAGATCCAAAAAGTCTGATGCATCCATGGAAATGTCAATATTGCCCTTAAGGCAATCATCATCAATATTCACATGGATTATCTTATCCTTGACATCACCATACCTGCAGGATGCAATTGTCCTTTCAGATAATCTTGCACCTAAAACAAGAATGCAGTCTGAATTCTCATATGCATAATTAGCAAGTGAAGTTCCCCTAAGACCAACAATGCCAAGGTTCAATTTATCGCTTTCACTGATGATTCCTTTAGAGTGAAAAGTGGTAGCAATAGGTACCCATGTTTTACTTACAAAATTGCTTAATTTATCGATAGCTTTTCCCCAAACTATACCATTTCCTACAACGACCAATGGTTTTCGTGAAAGTTTGAATTTATCAATAGCTAAGTTGATATTGTTATCTACATCACTTGCATTATTTTTTGAAAAAGAGTTAAAATTCTTAGAAAAATCATCATCCAACACTAATTTTCCACCATAATAAATGAAGTGGTCATCAAAGACATCTACTAATTCATGAGAATCATCAAAACTGGAAATTTTTTCATCAAATATTTCCAAATTGGAATCAATACCCTCAAAAATATCATAACCAAAAGAATCAATCATTTCTTTCAAGTCAACATCATCCAAATCAATGCCTTCAAGGAGAACATCTTTTGATAGGTTAATATGAACTGGTCCTTTAGGATATTTGTGAAGCATAACTAAAGCTTCAATTAAATTAAAAATAGCTGATTTTCCAGAAGAAGGATGGAAGCTCTTGATGGTTATGTTTTCAAAAACACTGTTGATTGGTGAATTTTGAAAAATATCCTCATCCTTTTTGGAATAATCATTATCCCCTGTAATGACAAGAAGAGGTACAGAATCCTTAAAGGCAGTAGCGACTCCCATAACCAGATTCATGGCACCGGGACCTGCAGTGGAAATGCATAATCCATAATTGCCTGATGAACGAGCGTATGCATCTGCTGCATGAGCCGCTCCCTGTTCATGCCTTGTTAAAATATGCTCTATTGAAGAATCCTTTAAAGCCTTGTAAAAAGGGAGTATCTGTTCTCCAGGATGACCAAATATATGTTTAACTCCATCCTCTTCAAGCAATTTGATTAATGCTTCTGCAGTATTCATATTATCACATTGACTGAAATAAAATTAAAAAATAAAAAATTGAAAAAAATGAAAAACTAAAAAACTTAATAATAACGGGAGGAATTGTTAGAGGTATTGTTTGAATACATCTGTTGCAACTCATAATCATTTACAACGATTCTTGCCTCTAAACTATCATAAACTGTATTTAAAATTGTCAAATCCTTTGAGGACATTAAAATAAAGTTATTTGACATCTTATCCTCAACAAATACAGTGTAAGTTCCAAGCTTATTGTTCTTATAATAAGTGAAATTGCCATTTTTTGCTTTCTCAGTACCTAAGACTTCTTTTTTAATATTGTTAAATCTTAGAAGCCCTTGTGATCCGGTAACTGGGGATGCATTGTTAAAGCTGGTAATGTTGAGACCATAATCGTAATCAGAATAGTAATGAATGTCCAGATTATCAGCATACTCGGACACTTGATCAGTTACTGGAACTTTAGCAGAGCATGAATTTGTTAAATTGACTTGATGATAAGTGACATCTCTGCCTGGTTCAAATATCAAGTATGAACATACACATAATAAACAAAATACAGCAATTATTAAAATAGCCATTTTTTTATCCATATAATACACCTTTCTTTAAGATAATAATAATTATGTTTTCATCTTTATATATATTATTATAAAATAAGTACAAAATAAGTATAAAATAATTATAAAATAATTATAAAAATGGCTAGATTTAATATAAAAAATGAAAAAATTAAAAAAAAAGAAGATGAAGAAATTATAAATAAAAATAAATGCTCACAACTTAGGAAAAAGCTTGGTGGATTAGTCATCTAAATTGAAAACAGAATCTGCCCCTTTTCCTTCATAGTCATAATACCTATCTTCATCATCACTTGATTCTCTTTTAACAGATTTGGATTTCTTTTTAGATGATTTAGGTTTAGCTTTAGGCTTTTCAACATAATCATCCAAAAGGGATTCGTATCCTTCATCACCGAATACTCCGTCATCAAAGAAATCATCACTGAAATCCTCATACTCCTCTTCAGGCGGTTCTTCAACTTTAGGTTTTTTAGGAGTCTTAGACTTGGATTCAGACTTAGTTTTGGCTTTTGATTTGGATTTAGGTTTGGCCTTAGCCTTAGGCTTTTCAACATAATCATCCAAATTGTCAAAAACGTCTGCATCCTTAGAGCTTTTAAATGTATGTTTTGGTTTTTTAGTGCCCTCTTCATCTCTAATAGGAGAAATGTAATCTCCACCACCGAAATCATCATCAAAGCTCACATCTTCAAATTCATCATCCAAATCAGCTTCGCCCTTATCCCTATTGAACATGTTTATTTTATCAAACAATGATGTTGATTTCCTTTTGCCATTATCTGAAGGAGAATCCTCTGCACCATAATTTGAACCATCATAGTCGGAATCATCATAAGCATAGCGATTATACTTATCATCAAAGTCTTCATCATAAGGGGAATCAAACTCTTCAGATGACAAATCAACATTCCTTAAGACATTTTTACCTGATTTGGACCTTGAACTTCCAAACCTATCCAATCTTCTGGATTTTGATTTGCTTTCTTCAACAGAATCTTCAAACTCCTCACCATCATTATCTTCCCTTTTGAACCTGTTCCTTAAGGACTTATAAGGACTTACAAATGAACCGTTCTTATCAAATAATGAATTATGGTCTTCTTCTGCATAATCATCAATGGTCTTTTCAACATATTCCTTTTCCTTGAAGTAGTTCATTCCACCTTTATTATCGGACAAATCAAGAGAATAATCTCCATTATAAGGGATAACTGTTAAAGCTAAAGGAACAAGTACAAATATTGAAGCGATAACTGATTGCACAAGCAAGCTTTGCCTATCTCCAACAAGAATTAAATTGTAAACCCCTAAAATCCAAATAATGGTCAAAATTATTGGAAGGATGAATTTAATAGTAATTATCCAAGATCTGTCCACTTTAATATAGGAATTGCCATTTAGGACTGAACGTATGTCTTCAATATCAAAAACCCAACCTAAAACGATTATTTCAAGAAGAACTCCCAATATAATTGCAAATTGAGTTATGAATGAGTCTGTAATCCTTAAAAGGTATTCGCCCATTCCAGTTGCAAATATGAATGACAGGAACAAACCAACTAAAACAAGCTGCCTGACAGCCCTATCCCTTGCCCATCCGAATTTTTCACTTATTGCATTGGACAATGGTTCGATTAATGCTAAGACAGTGCTTAAGCTGCCCACAAATATAAGCAAGAAAAATGCTGGAGCAACCATATAAACCCATGGATCCATTATATTGAATACATTAGGGAAAACAACAAATATCAATGAAAATCCATCACTTACTAAACTGGTGATTGGGATATTCCTTCCTAATGCCATATATCCCATGATTGCGAATAGGAGAACTGAAACCAACACTTCAAAGACAAGGCTTACCAAAACAATAATCCATGCATTGTCAATCAGTTTTGCATTATCCCCCAAATAAGAGGCATATGTGCTTGCAATTGCATAGCCTAAACCATATGAGAATATCAATTGGCCAAATGCAGCTATCCATACATTCAAATCCAATAGCACAGACCAATTTGGATTGAACAATGCCATTATTCCAGTACGGGAGCCCGGCAATTGAAGAGCAAAAAGCAACATGCCAATCAACAATACAAAGGACAATATCAGGGATATTTTACTGATTGTCAAGATTCCCTTGTTGATTTCCTTACGGGAGAATAAATAAATCAAACCCCATATTACTATCAAGCCTACTCCAATAGGAACTACAAGATAAGTTAGCCCATATGGATTGGAGGTGCTGTGAAGCAATGTTGTTGTAAAGAAAACACTAGGATTACTGCCCCATCCTTTAAATAAACTAAGTACAATATAGATAAGGTCCCAAGACATTATGCAGGTATAATAAATCAGGACTATAAAAATCAAGAAGACAATAAACCATGCTATGATTTCAAACTCTGACTTGATATTATAAAATACCTTAGGCAGACTTGACTTGAACTTGAAACCCACTCCAAATTCCAATACTAAAATAGGAATGGCCATGATTACAATAGCTAAAATATATGGCATGAGGAATGTTCCTCCACCATTTTCATACATAAGATAAGAAAATTTCCAAATTCCAGACAGCCCAATAATGGTTCCTATCATAGCTATTAGAAAGCCTGTTGAACCATCCCATCTATTTCCTATAATTTCATCACCCATCTTACATCACATCAATAAGAATAATCAATTTTATCTTAAATTACATCTCGTAAATAATTTAATTTTAGAATTTTATTATTATATAATATATTAAAGTTTTAATTATTTAAAAAATTTGCTTATTTTGGAAAAATTATTGGAAAAAGAGAAATGAAAAAATAGAAAATAGAAAATAGAAAGATAAGAAAGATGAAAAAAGATGAGAAAATACTGAAAATAGTAAAAATAATAAAAATAGCAAGAAAAAATAGAAAAAATAGAAAAAATAGAAAAGAAATAAAAAGATGACTATTAAGTTTAATCATCTTGAATTGGCTTGTAATAATCCTCATTCTTTGCAGGCAATAGAGTGAATATTATTGGAACAATTACAAGAACGATTGCTAAAGCAAGCATAATCAGATGGCTTGTAGTGTCTCCAGTTAAAATAGTGCTGTAAACTCCTTGAGCCCACAATACAAAGATACAAACAGGCAATATATATTTGATAATAATCTTCCAGAATGAATCCATTTGAATGGATGAATGACTGTTTAATACTTCAACAAGCTCATCGAAATTGTATATCCAACCAAATATTATACATTCAAGGAATACTCCAAATAGCAATGCAAAGTTGTTTAGGAATGCATCAAAGATTCCCAAGAGGTAACTTCCTGCAGCAGTTGAGAATAAACAGGATATGCAGAATCCAACAACACATACTAAAGTTGCGGATTTTCTTCTTGAAAAGCCGAATTTTTCAGAAATTGCAAATGACGCCACTTCAAGGAGAGCCATTAAAGAAGTTAGACCTGCAAATAAGATACATAAGAAGAACAATGGTCCAATAACAGATGCCCAAGGACCCATTACATTAAATACCTTTGGGAAAACAACAAATGCTAAACCTGTTCCTTCAGTAACCAATTCATTGAATGGAATTCCAGTGGTTAAAGTCATGAATCCTAAGATTGAGAAGATTCCAATTGCATTGAACACTTCAAATCCAGAGTTGGAAAATGCTACAATCAAAGCATTGTCAGTTAATTTGGAATCCTCTGGGAGGTAGCTTGCATATGTAAGTGCAATTGACATACCTAAACTAAGTGAAAATACGATTTGACCAAATGCAGCCAACCACACATTCAGATTGGTTAAGGCAGACCAATCTGGAGTGAATATCTGAATATAACCTATTGAAGCACCAGGTAAAGTCAAGGAAAATGCAACAATTACAATTACAATTACAACTAAGACAGGCAATAGTATTTTACTTACTTTACCAATACCCTCATTCAAGTCTTTTTGGACAATAGCCCATGAACTTAACCAAACAAGGAAAACAGATATGAAAACCCATGGAACAATGGTAGTAATACCTGAAAGGGAATCAGATGCATGCAAAACACTAACTGTAAAGAATAAATCAGGGTTTGCACCCCATGCCTTGGTTAAACTCAAAGCAACATATATCAAGTCCCAAGCAACTACACAAACATAGTATGTTGTGATTAAGAATACAACCAATATGATAAACCAAGCAATAGGTTCCAATCTAGACTTGATGGTGAAAAATATCTTGGATAAGGATGTTTTGAATTTAAATCCTACCGCATATTCCACCAAAACAAAGGAGATTCCTAAAATAAATAGAGATACTATATAAGGAATCATGAATGATCCTCCACCATTGGAATAAAGAACATTTGGGAAACGCCAAATATTACCTAAACCTACAGCGGAACCAATCATTGCCAAAACAAAAGCAATGTTACTATCCCACACAGACTTTTCAGACGCCATAAAATCACTACAATAAAAAATATCAATTAAATAAATGCAAATCAAATAAATTTAAATAAGAATAATAAATTCTTAAAAATATTAATAATTAAATTAGTTAATAAAACCTTAAAAAACATTTTATTAATTAATTTAACTAATAAAAAATTTAAAAAAGTTTATATTAAAATTAAAATATTAAATTAAAGATTAAAGTTAGAATATTTAATAAAAATTAAATATAAAATTAAATTTTTTAAATTTAATTAAAAAATAAAAAGAAGAGAAAGGAGACTTAAATAGATAAAACTATTTAAGTAGTTTCTTAAACTTCTTAAGCTTCTTCAACTTCTCCGAATGGTACTTTTTCACCAAGCACTCTTAATCCGATGTACATCACTACAATAGCTACAGGGATTGAAATGTACCATTGAATACCGAATCCTGCAGGGATGTAACCGAATATTATAGCAATAGCTGCAACGAATATTGCATAGTATATCTGAGTACTTACGTGGGCAATGTGGTTACAACTTGTACCCATAGAGGATAAAATTGTAGTATCTGAAATTGGTGAACAGTGGTCACCAAAGATAGCACCAGTCAATACACCACTGGTACATACGATTACAAAGCCTATTTCAGGATTTACTGCCCAAGCAAGAGGAATGGTTAATGGCATTAAAATACTCATTGTACCATAGGAAGTACCTGTTGCAAAGGAAATTAAAGCACCTAAAACGAAGATTAATGTTGGTAAAATAAATATAGGTATTGCACCTGCCAATACACCTACTAAGTAATCAGCAGTACCTAATTCACCAATAACTCCACCTAAGGACCAAGCGAGCAATAAGATTACACCAGTGATAACGATAGTTTTCATACCGCCTACCCATTCACTGATAGCTTCTTCGATGGTCATGATTTTTTGGAGCACTGCCATGAGAATAGCTACAATTGAAGCAAGCAATGCTGCCTGGAACAAAGCAACAGATGCGTCAGAAGCTGCTAATGCTTCAAATATACCGCTGAATGATAATGGAGAGGTTTTCATTAAGGTAATTAAAGCTTGATCTTCTCCACCTAAGATAGTGGTATATCCGCTCCAGTAGAATGCAATAAGTGCACCGACAACCAATACACCAATAGGAATAATTGCATTCCAAACAGATAATTTAATACCTTCAACCGGTTTAACATCATCAAAACTGGTTGCTTCAAGAGATTCGACTGGTTCATCTTCTTTTCTAGCACGTGCTCTTTTCTCTGCTTCTTTCATTGGTCCAAATTCATAGTAAGTGAGTGCAGAGATAACAATGAAGATTAAGATTAAAATGTTATAGAATCTAAATGGAATAGTTTGTAAAAATATACCGAATCCACTTACATTCATTCCAATGGATTGGAACCCTTGAGTAATTAAACTGAGTTCTAAACCAATCCAAGTAGAAATAATAGCAATACCTGCAACAGGAGCTGCAGTTGCGTCTACTACAAATGCTAATTTTTCTCTGGATACGTGAAGTTTGTCCATAACAGGTCTCATAATAGGACCTACAATTAAAGAGTTAGCGTAATCGTCAAAGAATACACATAAACCTAAAAGTTCAGTGAATAATTGAGCTTTTCTAGGAGTGTCAGCACGTTTAGCAAATTCATCTGCTAAAGCTTTTGCACCACCCATCTTGGTTACTAATTGGATGATACCACCAATAAGTAAACATTGAAGGATAATACCTGCATTCCATGGATCAGCCATACAAGAAATAATTTGACTACCCATTGCTAAAAATGCATTGATAGCAGAGCTGATAATGTTTAAATCGTTAACGGAAACCATGAATTCTCCAACGAAAACCCCAATAAACAAAGATAAAATAGTCTCTTTGGTTATGAATGCTAAAGCAATAGCCACAAGAGGAGGTAAGAGAGTTAAAATACCGAAACGAACTGCATTATCGTCTCCAGCTGGTGCATTGGTAATTAGCAAGGATAAAACGAAAAGAGCTATTACAGAAATAGCTACAATCAATCCAATTTTTAAATTTCTATTCATTTCCATAATCACACCATTTTTATAAAAAATTAAAAAAATACGAATTAAACGATAAACAAGTTTTATTTTAAAAATCCAAAATAGGATATTTTAGATTATAAATAAAAATTAAAAACCGTTCAATATAATAAGTAAAAATAAAGCATTTAATATATTATGTAAATACTAAACAAAATTTTACTTAGTTAATATATAATATATTTATAAAATTAATATATAAATTTAACTTTAAAATTAAGTAAATTTGGCTTTAAAATTGATTAAATTTAGTAAAATAAGAGTAAAATAAGATTTGAATAAAAAAATAAAAATAAAAATGAAAAAAATAGGAAAATGATGGATAAAATTATGGATTTAAGAGAATATTTGCTCTAACATCCAGTCAGCATCATATTCCTTAATGTCATCATAAGATTGTCCCATACCTAAGAATAAGATTGGCTTTTTAATGATGTAACCAATTGAAAGTGCAGCACCACCTTTTGAATCAGCATCTGCCTTGGTAAGTATGACACCATTTATATCAATAGCTTCATTGAATTTTCTTGCCTGTTCTGTTGCATCGTTACCGGTTAATGCATCACCTACAAACACGACCAAATCAGGTTTAGAGACTCTGCGAATCTTTTTCATTTCATCCATCAAATTGGTGTTTGTTTGCATTCTTCCAGCAGTGTCAATCAATACAAGCTCTTTTCCTTTAGCCCTAGCATGCTGAACTGCATCAAATGCTACAGCTGCAGGGTCAGATCCCTTTTCATGCTTGATCAATTTAACACCTAAATTATCTGCATGATATTGAACCTGTTCAATAGCTCCTGCCCTAAATGTATCTGATGCAGCAATAACTGGAGTGTAACCTTTTTTAATGTAATAATTGGAAAGTTTACCAATAGTGGTGGTTTTTCCAGTACCATTGATACCTACAAGCATTACAACAAGAGGCTCTCCTTGAGCAACTTTCTCTTCAAGGAGTTCAGTCATTGATTTTCCTTCAATGTCAATGATTTTAGCCACAGCATTTTTAAGAGCCTTGTAAGTGTAATCCTCAATATCACTACTTCTTTTAATTTTCTGACCAACCAAGTCATTTTTGACAGATTCGACAACAACACTTGAAACATCCATTGCAACATCCGCTTCCAAAAGACCTAATTCAAGTTCAAATAGGATATCCTCAACATCATCTTCAGATATTGACTTTTCCTTAATGAATGATAAGAATCCGCCGGATTTTTCCTTTTTGCCCTCATCATCAGACTCATCAGATTCTTCTTTCTTCTTACGTCTGAATAATGAACGTCTGGATTTTTTAGATTCCTCTTCTTTCTCTTCTTCAACTTCATCTTCTGAAATCTCTTCTTCAGAATCTTCAACAGAATCAATTTGGGAATATTCTTCCCCTTCTTCTGCTGCTTCTTCAGTTTCTTCTTCAGACTCTTCCTCAAGATCTTCAACTGAATCTTCTTTAGAATCTTCTTTTTTATCTCTTTTCAAGAAACCTAAGAATCCTGATTTTTCCTTTTTATCAGCATCTGAATCTTCTTTAGAATCTTCCAATTCTTCTTCAGACTCTTCCTCTAAAGCAGCATCCAGCATTTCATCCAATTCTTCTTCTGAAATATCTTCATCATCTGAAAATTCTTCAATCTCTTCAGATTCTTCAATTTTATCAAAAGTTTCTTCGATAGGCTCTTCGATTAATTCTACATTATTCTCTTCTTTAGCCTCATCTTCGACTTTATTTCTTAATTTACCACTTGCATCAGCAAATTTTTTCTTTAATGAATCAAACAAGTTTATCCCTGCCTAATAATAAGTATTATAATTTAAATTTTTTAAAATTTCTTTATCAATAATTATTTTTATAATTAAAAATTAATAAACTTACTTATTTATAAACTTACTTATTTTAATAAAATATGAATTTTGTTATTAAAATTTAAAAAAACAGCTACAAAACATATGAAAAAATAAAATAAAACAAGAAAATTTAATAAAAATAAAAAATAGTTAAAAAAAAAGAAGAATAATAGATAAAAATCTATTATTTACTCAATAAAAACAAAGCATTACTTACCTCATTCCTTGAGCTTGAAGTTTTTGCATTAATTGTTCAGCTTGAGGAGAAAGCTGAGCTACAATATTAGTGATTTGTTGTAAATCTGCAAATAACTTGTCTAAAGTATTTTCAAGCTCTTGTTTTTGCTGAGCAGCAGTTTCTTTAGCTTCTTCAAAAGTTTTGGATACTGCAACACCAGAACCGAGGCTCATAATAACTTTATTTTCATTTTTAATCTCTGCATTAATGAAGGAGCCAGCACCGAGAGGTACTAAAGTCTCAACAGTGTCTTTACCACTTATATCATCTAATGTAGATTCTAAAATTTTAATTTCAGCAAGAGAAGTTTGAACTGCATCAATTTGAGTTTGGTATAACTCAGATTGGGATTTGTAAACTTCAAGTTGAGCTAAAATTTGTTGTAATTTTTGCTGGTCTTCCATTTTAACACCTTAAGATTATGATTGATCCTCTAGAGAATTGCTTTAACTACAGGATCTTCTACTTCATCCTCAGAAATTTCTTCAATAGAGTCAACTTTAATTTGACTTCTTTTTATTCTATGTTTACTTCCAAAAATGGAATAAAGTTTTTCATAAATGTCTTCTTCGTTGATAGCTTTGAATTCTTTAGTGAAAACTTGGGTTTCACTGCCCATTACAAAACTACCTTTAATTCTATAAATTTTTGTTAACATAAGAATCCCTTCCTAATAATACTATAATTAATCATCTGACATATAATCGAATATTAATGAAAATAATCAATTAACACAACATATCCTTAAACTATGATGAAATTAAAAATCACCGAAATCCAAAAAGCCTAAAGCTTCTTCGATTCTAGCCATTTCAGGACCAGTGGTATGTTCTCCAACCATAACTCCATTAGAGTTAGCGATACCACATGCACCTACAAGAGGCATACCTTTGCATACTGTCCCTATATTTCCTTCAACCTTAAAGAACTCTTCAACATGTCCAAGTTCGTCAGATAAGGTATCTCTATGTAAAAGCGCACCTTTATTAGTGACTATACTTGCTGAACCGACAATTTTGGAATCAGCAAATTGATATATCTCTACAGGAACCTTTAAAGTATCCTCAATGACTCTTATAGTTTCTTCCTTAATGTTTGGACCTGCCATAGCACCATAATCGTTTACTGCAAGGATATTTCCCACTGCAGTATATTTACCAGGAAGTCTTGCAACATTAAGCCCTGCATCCTCTAAGAGTTCCATTTCCCTATCAGTTGTGTGTGGAGAAACAACAAAACCATTAGAATTTCCAGTAGCGAGAACTCCATTCAAATTGCATCCTGCAATAGAAGTTCTAATCAAATCGACTTCAAGTGCCTCTTTCATCACAGGTTCCATTTCAGTAGGAAGATTAAAAGGAACAATAGCTACTTCATCATTAACGGATATGTAAACTCCTAAATTAGGATTTCCAGTTAAATTTATTCTTTTAAGCATATTTTATTCCTTATATAAATTTTAATTTTTAATAGATTGAAAAGATGATTAAATATAGTCATAGCAAAATTAGTTTTCTGCTAAAGTTGCTTTAACAACACCTTCTTCATCTTTTACAGCGTTTACTTTTACTTTAGATGGAATTTTTTGAATTCCTCTTTCCCAAATAAATTCATTAATAGAAGCATCAAGTTTAACTTCTTCCGCTTTCATATGTTTCATTAAAAAGCTTTGAACTTCTCTGATAGCTCTAGGAGCTCTGATAGTTCTTTTTACATTTTTAACTTTTCTAAGTGGAATAACATAAGTTCTTTCTAATTCTTCTGCCATATTAAACACCCCTATATTTTAAGATCATTTCTTCTCCAATGTCTAGGTTTAGGTCTGTATCTTAATTTACGTTGAGTTTTAGAATAAGCCCAAATAGGGATTCTTCTGTTTTGTTTATTAGCTTTAGCCATTCTTAATTTTTTAGCTAATGGTTTATTTCTACTCATTTTTTCACCGCGAATATAATAAATTTGATATTTTGAAAAATAATTTAATTAATCTTAATTCCAATGATAACAACTAAATCCTATTGATCTGTTTCTTTAGCCCACTAACATTAGTTTGATAATGTTCTGGGAAAATATCTGAGGAATTTCCTCCTTTTTCATCAATCAATAAGCGGATTTCAACCTCATAATCTGAACTTGTATCCTTATTGCTCTTTTCATGCTTCAATTCAAAAAGATTGTCTACAAGATATTTGATGGTCTTATATCCAAAACTATCAAGATTCATATATTGAATATCTTTTCTGTCTTCCAAGCTTCTGATTTGATTTCTGTTGAGCTTAGGAGTCTTGTCATCCCTTCTTGTGCCATCAGCAACAAGTTCGTAATGATTTGCAACTTCCTCGACAACAGCTTCGTGAAGATACTTTATCCCATCATTAGGAAAACCATCTTCCATAATCATATCAACAGCTTTTTCCAAAATGGAAATGTCCAAATCTAAAACCTTATGATTTAAACCAATGGACTCTGCAGATTTTCTAGCTGGATGAAATGAATCATAAACGCCGAAGTTAGCAGTAACGAGTTCAACATCAAAACCTAATTGGTCAAGGATAATTCCCATCAATGAACTGTCTTTGCCACCGCTATAAAGAACACAAGCTTTCATTTTACCAAATCACTAGTCAATTATCTTCTTGTAATGTGGATTTCTCTTTTTTGACCCATGAGATTTTTAAGTAAAACTTTAAGTTGTTCATCAGTTACTTTTCCTCTAAGAGAACCTGCTTGAGCTGATTGAAGCAATTGGATTTCAATATTTTGAACGAGTTCTGGTTTAGTTAATCTGAGATTATCTAATCTACCACGAGCTTCTGGAGTCAAAATCTGTTTCATAGCTTGCTTTAACTGAGCTTGCATTTCTGCTTGTTGTTGAGCAGCTTGCTGCTCTAGCAATTGTTGCTGTGCCATTTGTTGTGGATCAGCATTCATAGCTGCTTGTTGTTGTTGTAATTCAGCCATACGTCTTTTGCGTATTTCATCAAGTTCACTCATAATAAAAACCCCATTAATTTAAATATTTTTCATTGAATCAACCATTAAATAATCATCAAAAATATTCCATGATTAATTCTAATTAATTCTACCTAATATTTTGAAAGTTCTGGAATATCTTTAATTAATTCAGCAGAAGTATTATCTAAGAAAGATCTACCTTCTGGAGTAATAATTCTTCCAGCATCGACTTTTTCCACGTAACCTGCATCTTCTAATTGATGTAAAGCTACTCTTACAATAGAGCCACTACCTTTTCTGAATTTTTCAGGGTTAACTCCTCTGTCTTTTTTACCACCGTAGAAGGTTCTTAAACTTCTTACTCCAACTGGTCCATCAATATAAACTCTTCTTAAGATAGAAGCGCATCTTACATACCACCAGTCGATGTTTTCTGGTTTTCTTTCTTTGTGAACACCAGTTTTAACAAGTTTTGTCCATTCAGGGGCAACAATTTTATCATTATTATCTCTAAATTCATCTGCAACAGTATTAATTAATAACTCTGCAGGAACATCAAATACAGTTGTCATATAATTTTCTCCAATTAATATGTTTCTAATCCAATTTTCTTACTCACCTAAGACTGGTGTCTGTAACTCTAAGCGAATAATCTAATTAGATTGCTTTTTATAAATAACAGCAACATTTCCTCTAACGTCAATAAGTTGGGATTTAGTGCCTTCAACAATGTTGCTTATTAAATCATCTTTATTTCTTGCTACATTTTTAGCAAATCGTAATTTAATAATATGATTGGATTTTAACTGACGTTTAATCTCTTCAATAACATTGTCATTAACACCAGCTTTTCCAATATTTATTGTCATAGCGGAACGAGCTTCATTCATAATCTCTTTTTTTGAAAGTGTAAGAGTCAATTTTAGCTCTCCTTTTTAACTTTTTTTCCCTGATGTAAGGAATTTTCATAATATGGCCACACTCGCCACAATAAATATTAATTTCATTATTAATTAGCCGGACAGCGCAGTTGTGACCGGGAACCAAAAACTTGTAACAATTTTTACAGTATCTTCGTCCCCAAACTTGAGGAATTTTTGCATTATACTTTTTGGAAATCTTTCGAGCAAGCTCAACATAACGATGAGATCTTTCAGGATGTTCTTTATATTCCTTTTCTGCACGATTAAAAAGAATATCCATCCTTTCTTGAGCTATCTCAATCATCCAATCAGGTTTTTTTCCTCTAGCCATAGATACTCCTCTCATACATAGTATAATCTCTTTAAAATAACTTATTGCCTAAATAAAAGTAGATTTTGATGAGAAATCACATTTTAAGCAATGTAAAAATAAAGTAATTAAATAAATATTCCTATAATATAATAGTACAAGAGGAATATTAAGATAAGATATGTTTTTTATTATATAAAAAGGTTTTCTATATTATATATAATATTATAAAAATAAGACAAAAATAGCATAAATTAATTATTTTTAAAATTTTAAGGTTCAGAACATATTAAAATGAATATGGGAAGAACAATGAAAAAATTATTCCAAAAGCCATTCCATATAATCGATTGAACCAACAGGGCATTCCATTTTACCAGATGCAATATCTATTATCAAATCACGAATCTCTTCAACAGACTTATCACTTGCATCTATCTCATTGGTTTTATCCCCATAAATCTCATAAGCTTCTGCTGAACAGACTGCCAATGCTTCAGCTTCAAGGTTTTCTTGAATTTTAGACTCTGAATAGTTCCTTTCTTCAAGCCTATTTTTAAGAATGGATGGATTTAAACGAAGAACAATCATTTTATCTGCACCTTCACAAAGATGAGACAAATGACCTTCCACTATTAAAACACAATCACTGCTTTTATCGATTTCCTCATTCAAAGATTCATTTAATCCATCAATGTCAATGACTTTATAAAGCTTATCGGGATCTTCACCTAAAACCAAGTCATTTTCAATTGCAAAATCATTTACCTTAATGAGTCTTGAATGAAATCCATTGCTGGACAGGTAATCGTTCAAATCACTTGCAACAGTTGTTTTGCCCGTGCAAGGAGTGCCTGAAATAAAAATAACTGTATCTTCGGACAAATCATTTAAAATAGACATGCTAAACACTGCAATATTATTTTTTAAGAATTATACGTAAGACATCCTCATCCTCAAGGACATGGTCTGGACCTACCTTTTGACCTGGGAATTTTACTGAAGTTCCCCAAATCTTAGCATGCCTAAAGTTTTTAACGAATTCCCTGTGTAACTTTTCACATGCATCAATAACTGTAGACCCTCTTCTGATAACCAACGGATCTTCCATATCTGCTTTTCTACCTTGCGGCTTTAAATAAACCCTAATTAAATCTACATGGTCGAATATTTCCTCTTTAAGTGCATCAATATTGAGTTTCTTATCTGCAGAAATAGGTATGAATTCAGGAATTTCCTTTTGAAGTTGCTTTAGGTAATCAAGGTCAACCAAATCCACCTTATTCAATAGAATCATCATAGGAACATAGGATTTATTGTCTTCAATAACATCAATGAACTGGTCAATTGTTACATCATCCCTAAACAAGACATCTGCATTGTGGATCCCATACTCATTTATAATTGATCTGATGGTTTTTTCATCCAAATAGGTTAAAGGAACTGTTGTAGAAACATTGACTCCACCTTTACGTGTCTTTTTGATTCTAACATCAGGTTTAGTTTGATTTGGCCTTACACCTACATTATCAAGCTCCTTTAAGATAACATTCAAATGCTGTGGATTAAGTGTATCCAATACCACGATAATCAAGTCCGCAGTTCTTGCAACAGATAGAATCTCTTTACCTCTACCTTTACCTCCAGCAGCACCGGTAATGATTCCAGGAATGTCAAAAATTTGAATTTGAGCATTATTATATTCCATAACTCCAGGAATAATTTCTAAAGTAGTGAATTGATAAGCTCCAACCTTACTTTCAGCATTGGTTAATTCATTAAGCAATGTAGATTTACCTACTGATGGGAAACCTACCAAAACCGCTGTAGCATCACCGCTCTTCTTAATGTGGAACCCTTCACCTTTGGATCCACCACTACTTCTTTTAATCTGTTCTTCCTTAAGCTTTGAAATCTTAGCCTTTAATTTACCTATATGGTGAGAAGTAGCTTTATTATAAGGTGTCTTTTGAATTTCCTCTTCAATAGCTTTTATTTTTTCTTCTATAGACATAAACTCCCCAATAATAATTTATTACGAAATAAGAATTAATTTTGAAATAATCTAATAATCATCCAATAATCATCTAATAATCATCTAATAATCATCCAATAATCAATTTTATGATGCCATTATTAGAAAATTGAAAAATGTAAATATTTTATTATAATATAAATTTTGTATTTTTAACATATAAAATATGCGGTAAAATAAGAAACTAAATTGCAAAAAGATAGCAATAATTAAAAAAAAAAAAAGAAAAAAGTTAAAGAGTTATAAGAAAAACTAATGGACAGTTTTAATTATAATCTTAACTCCATTTTAAATTTTAAACATAACTAAACGTTATGTCACTATGCATTAGAATCTGCGTTATCAGAACTTGAAGCCCCATTATTAATGGTCCAAGTAGCAACTCCATCCTGCATGTCACTTATTGTAAAGGTATCTTGACCTACACCACCTAATAGGAATAATCTGGTAAAGACAGAGTCTCTAAGTTCATTATCCATTACTATAGCAGTGTACTGATTTTCGGAACTTAAAAGGTATATTGTATAATTTCCGTTTTTATCCAAGGTCTTGTTTACAGTTAAGTAACCATCTTCAATAGCAACAAGATTACTTGCTTTGAGAGGGTTATATTCACTACCATTCAAGTCAACCTTACTTCCATTGTTAG
This sequence comes from Methanobrevibacter ruminantium, assembly GCA_004553595.1. Classification (GTDB taxonomy): domain Archaea; phylum Methanobacteriota; class Methanobacteria; order Methanobacteriales; family Methanobacteriaceae; genus Methanobrevibacter; species Methanobrevibacter ruminantium_A. Next base: position 205,362 of record SFKZ01000002.1, read on the forward strand.
CCCAAGTAGCAGTCATTTGAGCAGTGGTTTGATTAGTACCATTAGATCCTCTTTTGACATCAGCACTGAATAAGATATTACTATCATTCAATACTGGAATGCTGCCTTGAGAGTTAGGATTGATTGTAACATAATTAGGAGCTACATAATATTGATAGTTTGTACTGTCTAATGTATCAAAGTTCCATGAACCGAAGTAGGACCACCATCCCGCTTTTTGAATCATGTCTGAACTTAAAACAAATGCAACATTATTCGGATTGGATGGGTGTGACTGTTTTACAACAGCACTTGCTTGGCTTTCAGTTAAATTATAGTCTTTGACTAAAGTTGATTTAGCATTTTCCCTACTCATACCTAAGGTTTTGTCCAATGCATCAACTGCAGTTACATTGCTTCCTGTGTAATTGCATAATAATTCAGAAGCATTGCTACCAGTAGTACCCAACATCTGCAAGATTCCTTTAGATTGGGCGAAATCTGAAGTAGTCAATGCTTTACCTACCCAGTATGCACGGTCCCCTGACTGAGAACCCCCATCAAAAGAAGTTGGATGGTCAGATGCAATTTGGAATAGGTAACCGAAGTCCCACCAGGAAATGATAACTGTATCATCAGTAGTGTTTTCCTTAACATAGTCCATAGCATTCCATATTGGGTCACTTGAACCAGGAACTGTGAGCGCAGTAGTCTGGTAAGCACCACAAACAGTTGGAGACACTAAAGCTAAAGTGATCAATACTACAACCAATGCCTTTTTAAGGGACACATCTGAATCCCTGACAGATTTTCTAAGGTATATGAATACTCCAGAAATAACTACAAGAGCAACAAACACGATTGAACCTATCAATACAGCATTGTCAATAGCATAACCGATTTGACTAAGTGGGAATGCAATCAAGAAAGAACACACAATAGCTATCAAGAATAAAGTTCTGTCATCATCAATATTGGCTTTGACATAATCAACTGCATATCCTACAAAAATACCTGCACAGATACCCATAGGAACAACCAATACCTGAATAAACCTTGTACCTTGAGTTACTGCTGCTGCAGATGCAAGAATCCATACAAGGAATAAGCTTAAGTAAAGCACATTCAAACGTTTGCTTTTATTGATTTCGTCAGTTGAACCGAAAGACCCAATGTCTTTAAGGGAAATTCTGAATCTGTCTTGTTCTTTTCTTATAGAAGTAGCTTTACGTTTAGATTTATGTGGTTTTGATGAATCTCCTTTAACCTTTACAGATCTTAATCTAAGCAATCTTTGGACAAAAGTGAATAATACCAATAAAACACCGAAGAATGCAACGATTCCACCAATACCGTTTATGATACCGCTTGTGTTTGCTAAGAATGCACCTGGAAGTCCGCCAGCTAAAAGGTTAGGCCTTTGCATCTCTGCAACAGAAACAAATACGTTAGGCCATACATCATGTGATGCGGATAAAAGTGAGAAACCTCCAGTAAGGCCGGATATAGCATCAAGTATACCGCCGATTCCAACAGTGAACAATAAGCCGATAGCACCTAAAACAACAATTAAAGCTACTGGGAACAATTCTTTTTGATTAATCAACCAGTTTAGCTTATTACTATAATTTCTAAATGGTTCCAACACTTCAATGTCCAGATAGAAACATAGTATAAAGAATACTATCATCACAATTATCATTACTGCAGGATAAAACATATACCCAGTCCATGAAAGGGAATAAATACCAATAGTGATAACAGATAAGATTGCGAATATCACTCTATGAACCAATTTATCGCTTTTAACCGCTTCAACAAAGAAGAGTATAAAGAATAAAGGCAAGGTTACGTTAAACATGTCTGTATCGAAAAATCCTGCAAATGTGTGTGTAATATAGTTAGGACCTAAAGCTACAATCAATGTAGCTGCAATTGCACCATAATCATTGGTTATTCTTCTTGTGAATATGTAAACAGGAATTACAGCAAATGATGAAATGAATGCACCAGTCCAAAATGCCACTTCCTTAAGGGACATGTCCTGGAACATGTTCACTATTCCATATAAGACTGATGTGACATACGTAATCATCGGCTGATAGGACCCAACGTCCCTTCCGGATGGATAGTATGAATGCATATCCCAACCAGAACCATTTACTAAAGTATCACCAAAATATCCATGATCCATATAATCTTGAGTCATCCTTAAGTTAAAGTATGAGTCCATTTCACTGAAATAAGGAAGACCATCAGCATCCACATAATTTGCTTTAATTTCATTTGGAACTCCACCAATGTCAGCGGCTTGAGCTCTGAGACCAAAAACCAAAACAAACAATATTGCTATGATAACCACAGATTTTAAAATTGTTTTAACTTTCTGATTTTCCATATAAAATCCTCGTACATTTTACAAATTTATATTCGAATATAATTTATAGTCAGTACCCAATCATCTCATGAAAGATAAAAGCGCTTAAATTATCCCATTTCATAAAACAACAGCATACGACTTGGAAAACAAATAATTAAATATATTTTAAAATATATTGCAATAATTATTTTGAATTAAAATTATTAAACTTAATATTTGAAGGATTGATATTAACCTAATGTTAATAAAAATCAATTTAAATTTAATAATAATTAAATATACATTTTATATACATATATAATTTTCTAATATACTATATAAAGGAAAAATAAATACAAAAAACATTTGAATAAATGCGAATAAAATTATAGGTTGAAAAATAAAAAAGAAAATAAAAAGAAAATAAAAAGAAAATTTAAATGAATTAAAAATAAAGAAAGAACAAAGAAAAATAGTCAATGAAAAAAAAAATAAAATAGAAAAATAGAATAGAAAAAATAAAATAAAAAATAGAATCATTAAGTTTTATAAATAATCATCGGATTATTTACTTAATTCTTCTGATTTTTCTTGTAATATTTTGTCCAAATCCTTCAATTGGCAACTGAATCTACATTGTGGGAAGCCACTGCATCCGACAAATTCACCAAATCTTCCGGAACGTTTCAATAAGTCTCTGCCACATTCAGGACATTTTCCAACAACTTCAGGAGCACGCCTTTTGCTTACTTCCTTTCCGCAATTTGGATCAAGACAAACATGTTCCCTTCCCTTTTGGCCTTTTCTCTTAATTGAAATCATAGGCAAACCACAGGTTGGGCAAGTGGATTTCAATATATTAGCACCTTTAGGAAGTGAGTAAGTGTTTCTGCATTGAGGGAAATTTGAACATCCAATAAATGTTTGCTTATTCCTTCTTGAATACTTCTTAAGCAACTTGCCTCCACAGGAACATTCACCAACGACATTGGATTCTTGATAGGATTCATAAAGCTTTGAACCAATTTCCTTTTGGTTGTTATTAATATCCTTGAGAATTGATCTAACTTCCTTTTCACCATTTGCAAGAATTTCCTCTTTTGTAATCTTATCAGCAGATAAGCAATCGAGTTCCCTTTCAAATTCACGGGTCAACTCTTCGCTTGTTAAGTTCTTACAGTATTGCTTCAATGTATCAATGATATGAACACCTAATGGCTTAACTTCAATCTTTTTGCCATCAATATATTTCCTATCATAGAGTTTTGCAATGATGTCTGCACGGGTAGCCTTTGTACCAAGCTCTCTTTTCTCCAATTCCTTGATGAGAGAAGCTTCATTGTATCTTGCAGGAGGCTTTGTTTCCTTCTCCTCTGAAATGATTTCATGAATCTTTAGAAAATCTCCTTTTTTAAGTGGAGGGAACTCATCAGCTTCCTGTTTCTTGAATGGATAATGCTTTAGCCATCCTTCATGAGAAACCCTTTTTCTTGAAAATACAAATTCCTCATTGTTAACATTCAAGTCAACTTTCATGGTTTCCAATTTGGAATCCTCACTGAAGACGCTTATGAACCTATAAACAATCAAGCGATAGATCTTTTCCTCATCTGGAGATAAGTTAGATGGCAATACGCCAGTTGGGTGAATAGCTGGGTGTGCTGCATCCTCTTTCTTACCTTCATTTGGCTTTAATTTTGCAGGCAAGTCAGCAATATGTTTTCTAAACTCTTCATCCTTAAGAAGACCTGCAAAAATCTCTTTAAATCCTAATGATTCAGGGAGCTTTTGGGATGAGGTACGTGGATAGGAAGTGTATCCTCCAACATATAGGTTCTGAGCTGCAACTTGAGTCCTTTTAGGAGAAAATCCAAATACTGTGTGTGCTTCAGATTGCAAACCACCTAAATTAAATGGAATAGGAGGTTTTCTGATTGTTTCCTTAACATTTACAGTAGTTACAGTTGCATCAGCACCTTGACATTCATCAAATATCCTTTTAGCCCTTTCCTCATCAAAGATCTTATCCTCAACATGATTTGCTATAATGTCAAAATCCGATTTGGCCTTGATTTGCCAGTAAGGTTGTGGAATGAATGACTGTATCTCCTTTTCCCTATCCACTAAAATGGATAAAGTAGGAGTCTGAACACGTCCTGCAGATAAGCTTATGCGTCTTGAAGAGGAAGATCTAACAGCTTTCATTAAAGCTGAAGAGATGTTCATACCAAAGTAGTAGTCTAGCATATGCCTTGCAATACCGCTATCCACTTGGTGTAAGTCAATGTCAATCATATGGTCATATGCATCAACAATGTCCTTTTTGGTCAATGTTGAAAATTTCATACGGGATGCTTTCGCTTCAGCATTGTGACCGCAAGCATATTTCAATGCATTATAACCAATCAATGTTCCTTCTACGTCGTAATCGCAAGCATGAACAAATTTATCTGCATCTTTAGAGAGCTTTTTAATAGCGTAAACATAATCCCTAACATATCCGCTGTTCTTTTCAACTTCATATGCTGGAACCCATTTTAAATCAAAACCTAACCTGTCTCTTGAAGTAGCGGATGTCAAAGAGTAAAGGTGACCTACTGCAGACAAAACAGTGGTCCTTTTGCCATTTTCCTCAAATTCCCAATAGCTTACCTTCCTACCATATTTTTTCTTTTGGGCTTTTGAAGAGAGAGCCTTTGCTATCTTCTCAGCAGATTTTGGTTTTTCTGAAATAATCACTTCATGCATGTTATCACATAATAAATAAAAATTAAATATAAATTAATAATAAAATTGTTTAAAGCTTTTTCAAATATCAAAAAAGCATATGAAAAATAGAATTCTATAAAATAATTTTATAAAATCTAACGAAATAAATTGAAAAATTCATTTACAAATTATTCAAAATCATAAATACTTTATACATAACCATTATATTTAATATTTTCGTTTTTGAACAATTCAAATTTCAGGACTATTATAGTATTAAAATGAAGAATAAAATTAAAATAAATGTGAAAAATTAAAAAATGGTTATTATAATCAATTAAATTCTAAAATAAAAAAAGAGATGATTTAAAATTATTTTTTATCCATCAATTTATAATTACCATAGAAATCTTTTTAATGAATTGAAAATTTGTAAACAAAACGTCCAATTTCATAAATGCTCCAAAAAATTAAATAACTTTCCCACCAATTTTTTCTAAAATATACTCTTTTCGTTCTCTAGCTACATTATTCTCTGAATCATAGTATAATGCATATTCATTAAATTTCAATGCAGACTCCAAATCGCCTTTTTTTATATAAACTAATGACTTAATATCATAAGCAGTAGAACAATTAGGATATAATTCTAAAACCCAATTAGCCAATTTTAATAATTCCTCAAATCTCCCCATATCATATAAAAAATTTCCTTTGTTTAAAAAAGCAATTTCATATTCTGGACAATTTTTTATTGCATTGTCAAAAATTTTAAAACCATCTTCATATATTCCTAAAAAACATAAAGTTGTTCCTTTATTAATTGATGCAATACATGATGGATTTAAATCAATTATTCTATTAATACAAATTAATGCATCATTATAAAGTTTTAAATTTGATAAAGCGTTATATTTATATTTTAAAACTTCAACATTCTCTTCATCATGATTTAATATTAAATCAGCATATTTTAAAGTGTTTTCAAAATCATTACTTTCATAAAAATCTTTCATTTTTGAAAAATGATTCCTATTTTTCAATTTTTTAAACATCCATATCATTCCTTTAACTTATAATCTAAAAGTTCAATAGTGCACTCTTTAGTTTCATTATCATAAGAACAGTTAATTACATAGTCATAAATTTTACTAATTGAAAATAAAGAATATGGTGTAAGAATCATAAATATTAAAGATGCTGCTGCAAACTTAATAATTTTTGATCCATTCCTATCATCAGGACCGCTATTCGCTAAAACAAATAAGTTTGAAATTCCATAACCATAACCTTCAGCTCTATCATATGGTCTTAATATTTTATTATCTGAATTTTTATTACTTTTCTTTATTTGTACCACATTATCCGGATAAACTACATATGGGTCATCATGAGATGGATAATTCCAATCCCAATAGTTTTCAACATAACCGTCAGGTTCACCAACAGGTTCTATACTAATGAAAAGAACAGGTAGAACAAATAAGCAAGCAGTAGCTAAACTGCCAACACCAATGCCACTGATAAGACCTCCAATACCAGTTAAAGTTCCGGTTAATTCAGCACCTTCAACAACAAAAAGGCTGCCAAATCCTAAAAAGAGATTAGCAGATTTAAGAAAATTGGTTGCAGGCAAACTCAAGTTAGGCAAATCCCCATTACTGCATAGATAATCCCAAATA
>SFKZ01000037.1 GCA_004553595.1 Methanobrevibacter ruminantium
ATTAATAATCTTGTAGATTTTGTTGCATAAACTCCATTAATAGTATCATTTTCATATGTGAAATTACCACCATTGTAGCCATCTGCATTCCAGTATTTTACAAAAGCACATGCAATACCAGAATTATTAGTTATTACTTCGCTGTCATACTGTTCTAATCTTGAGGAATTCATTTTCGCAATTCCAGAATGACCATATCCAATATCAATTGTAGCAATTCTTAAGAAGGCTCCTCCATGAGATTGTCTGGTCATTGATTGATTCTTTTGTATTTTTTCCCACTTTCCTTTTGATTTTTCTGAACACACTCCTATTACTCTAACTTCTTGTAATGGTATAGCCGATCCCATTTTTTTTCTCCAGTAATATTTTTTTATTTATCGTTTGTTTATTAAAGAAATATTCAAATTTATAATTATTTTTCGGATTAAACTTCCAAAATGTTATTAAAACTCGTTTAGTTTTATTAATATTTATTATAGTAAAATAGTTATAATAAAACTGTGTTATCCCATCTATTTTTACTAATTCCTTCTCAGGATCTAACATAGTATATATGCCTATATAAATATCTTCATTCTGAATTGAAAGGTATTGTTCTAAATCTTCTGTAATAATTTCATTTGTTTTTAAATTTACTAAACAAAAAAATCCGATTGTTGATATGTCTGTTTCCCTATATTTATTAATATCAATATTAAATAATAATTTTTGAAAGATTTCTTCGTCATTCGAGTGTTTCATTTTTTCATTTGAAATACTAAAATCGATTTTCTTAACATCAACCTTTTTATTATTACAACTTTCCATAATGAATAATAAAATAAAGAGAATTAATATTTTCATTTTTTACCTTTTTATATTTATTTGTAATACATTACCGCCACTGGCGGTGTCACTATAACAATGAGTTAAACCGCAAACCGGCTTGACCGGTTTGTCGGCTTTGAACTTCTTGTTATGTGATTATTTTATAAATTGAAAGACTAAGCTTCCTATACTACAAATTATTGCCACAATAGAAATTGAAATAGCCAATATACCAAGTTTTCTTTGAGATGATTTCTTTAAGACTTCAATTTCCTCAGATTGTTCCTTATCCAAAATATCTTTTTGTTTTGTATAATCAAACAAAACTTTAATAGCTTCTGAGTTTTTAGAAATTGCCTCTTCCTGTTTTTTATCTACTAGATCTTTGTTATCTAATAATGCTCCAAGTTCTTCCAATTTCTGACTTTGCTCAGCATCAATTCGTTCTTTTTCAGAAAGGGTGTTGTGAATTTTATCCAGCTTTTTGTTTTGTTCCTTATTTTCATTACTAAGAGAACTAATTTTGTCAGACTGCTCTTTATCTAATGCATCTTTTTCATCCAAGCGAGATACATTTTCTTTTACTTTTGAAGTAAGAAATTCTTGTTTTTTAAGAATATCTTCTTGTTCCTTTAGTTGCCTTACAACTGCCATCATTTCTTGTCGGGCAAGTTCAGAAATCTCACCTTTGCTTGCACCATTAAGTTTTGCCTCTATAGCTCGAACTGCAATTCTATTTACTGTAATATTTGCACAACCTAGTTCAAAAAGATATTTTGAAGTTTCTGCAAGTTTCTTTTGAAATTCAAATGATTTTTTTAATGCAATTACACTTACTTGTTGTGCAGAAGCTAATCGTTCAACTGCTTCCTGCGTATCCTCAACAATATCTTTTGTATTTCCTGCTCGATGTCTGAATATCCAAACACCTTTTTCCTCATAACGAGTCATTTGTGTTCCAACATATTCCATTGCAGCCTTTGCACTTGATTCAGAATTTTCAACTTCTTTTTCAAGTGCTGAAATATCTTCAATTCTTCCTGCAACAATATCAGGAATATTATCTGTATTAAAAGATATAACTCCGTTTTCTGATTCAATTTCAATCATTTCTTCCATAATAGTTTACCCCCAAGTAAGAATATCCTTCATTTGATCAATCAAACCGGGATTTTTTTTCTCCGCTTCAATTGCATAATTACCAATATTTTCAATATTTTCTGAAATTTCATTGTAAGATTCAACAAAATACAGAATCGATTTTTCTGCTGTATTTGTTAAATCTTGAATTGCTTTTTCTGTGTCAATTGCTTCTAGCCACATGCCCTCTTGCATATAAAATAATTTTGCAGTTTGTAACATTCCGTCTTCGCTACGATATTGCATCCGTTCTTTTATAAGTTTTTGTCTTTTAATACCCATACTAATATCAGTACCCACTGCAATTACAAAGCGACCAACACCAACGAAATTTACTTTTAGTACAAATTTACCCCAAAAAGCAGGAGTAGTCGGAGGACCTGCTTCAATGGCAGAACGAATTGCTGCATCTGCTAAATCGACAGCCATGAAAGTTCCACTTTCTATAGTTATCATTCGTGCAATTGTTCTGTTCTTAAATGGAATTACATTTTTCCAATTTACAGCCTTCCAATCACCATCATGTTCTCTACATTCTTGAACTAAACGACGTACAAAATAAAATGTTCTTACGATTACTTCTCCAAGAATTACAGGAATTGCTTGTCGTCCGAGTTCATTTAGAACAGCAAGTTCTGAACGCATATCCCATTTTTCTTTTACATATAAATCGTTTACAATCTTTGGAAGCCCTGTTTTGTTTATTCCTGGAAGAGATGAAATCTCATGCAATAAAGAAATAAAGATACCTGAAATTCCCATTCCTCCACCGGCAGTATTTTTAGAACCTCCCATATCACTTACAAGGTGCCCAGCCCAATTTACGGCTACTTTTAAGATTGAAATAACCATTGGAGCCGCTGCCAGAGCTTTTATGAGTTTTTGAATTGGCTTAGGAATTTTTTCATCAATTTCATCCGTATATTTGCTTTCGGCAATATTTATCATCCAAAGCAGAATGCCTGATATTATAACTGGAAGCCATATTTTCAAGAGTTCTTTTGGTTCTGTACTTATAAACTCAAATTTCCATTCACCATCTTTGTTTACAAAAACACCGACTCTAAAAAGTTGAACTGCAATAGCGGCGGCAAGACCAAGAAGTGTAGGATGATGTGCAAAATCAGCTAAATGATGATTTTTTCTGCTGACACCTTCTGGAAGAAAACCATCTTGAGCGACAGGGAATTTCTTTTCCAAAAATTCAATTGCACCATTTAGTCTATCCCCTTTGTAACCGTTAATCTTTGCAAATTTTTGGATAAATTGATTAACCTGCTTATGACTCTTTTCTTTTCCACGTTCGAAATTAAATTCCCTGACAAAGAATGAGTCGATAAGACCGCATAAAATTCCTGTTCCAACAGCTATTGCATAATCAAAACCATCTGCATGATTTGTTAATCGTTCAATTTCAGTATTTAAGGAATCAATTTTAGAATTAAGTTCTTCTGACTGTGCATCAATTTCAGCAATTTTTTGAGCAATTTCTTTTACTCTTGGATCAAGTTTTTCTTTATCAAATGCAGGAAGAATTTCGTATTCGATTTTAAAATCATCGTTTTCATCAGTTTCTGGCATCTGATACTTAAATTTGGCTAAAACTTCATTTTCCATTTTTATCCTTTCGGGGTTGTACCGCAGCGGGCTTGACCCGCTGTCGGCTACGAACCTTTGTTAGGTTGCTTATACCTTTAACAATACTTTTTCCTGCTTTTTAGAAACAGCCATTTTAGGGTAGGTGATTATTTCCAAACCCATTCCAAGACTGTCGAGATAATCTATTAATGTTGAAATTTTTATATCCTTTCTTTTTTCAATTTTTGAAACTGATGACTGAGTGAAGTTTGCCATTTCGGACTGTTTTACATTCTGTTCTTCGCGGAGCTGGGCTAGACGGATTGTCATAATATCCTGCTCTGCTTTTATGTGAGCACGTCTAACTGCTTCTGGAGACATATTATTTTCCATCATTTTGATTGCGTCTTTCATTTTCCAACTCCTTCTCATGTCTTTCTATGATTACTTCGGATTCTGCTATTAAATCCTTGTAAAACTTATCCTGATCTTTTCCTTTCTTATCACCACCGGTAAGAAGAAAGCCGTTTCTTTCAGTATCAAAATAATATAATACTCGAAGTACATGCTGTTCTGTCTGATTCCGTAATTCTTTTAGATTCTTATACTTTTTAGAACCTTTTAAACTATCAGCGTAAGGTCGAGGCAATTGTGGACCATACTGACGAAGAAGCAGGACTCTTGATAAGACTGCTATCTGACTTTCCTCGTCTAAAGTTTTGAATCATGCATCATATTCTGCTGATGAATCTACATCCCACATAATTTATTATATGAACTAAAGTGAATATTTGTCAAGAAGAAAAAAGGCGGGCTTGACCCGCCGTACCATTTGTCTGAAAATCAAGACTGATTAAATCTTAATACCCGGCTGATTGGGCTCCATATTCAGCTTCTTCTTTTGAATAGCCATCAAATTCCAACTGGTGAATTAGTTCACTTTTTGAAAAAGGCATTGTATCGAGATAGTTTTTTGCACTCTTTGCAGCTTGTTCATTCCAATTCGCATTGCAATTTTCGGCTGCATAAGTAGCATCCTCGGACGAATACCCATCGAATTCCAATTGTTTTATCAATCCACTTTTTGAGAATCCCATAAGCGAAAGGTAATTTTTTGCACTTTTCAAGGCATTTTTTTGCCCATTTGTGACATTTGTTTTCTTTGTTACAGATTCCGAGTTATTTTGTTCTTGCCGGGAAACAGAGTTAGCATTTGCCGTATCTTCCTTGGTAGAATTACCAGAGTTTGCGGCGGCAATGATTCCTATGACAACAATTATGAGCCAAAACCACCATCTCCTATAAAACGGTTTCTTGCTCTTTTACGCTTTTTCATCAGTTTCCATAAAATCCTCCTTAGATTTTATCTTTATTCTCATTCAACGAATGAGTTTTATGGAGAATACCTGCCGGAAGATTTTTCTTACTAACAGCAAGTGGCGCAGTGCGCCATCAACCTAACAATGGGTTAAACGGTGGCG
>SFKZ01000038.1 GCA_004553595.1 Methanobrevibacter ruminantium
GTCATAACATTAACTGTGTCAAGTTCTGTGTCATAGCCCTTCTCATATCCTGTGAGTGAAGGATCAAGCTCAGCCTTGTGAAGCTCTTCGTATGAAGGATTATGAGCAAGAATTGTAGCACCTGTAATGCCATACTTTGTTAAATCAACATTTGCCATTTTTCTCTTTACCTTTCTTTAATATATAATGTTTTGTGTAGAATTACACATAAATTGCCGAATGAAATTATACAATAATTAACAACATCAGTCAACAAAATTTGTGTTGTAATCAAGCCATTTTTTGCCATTTTCAGACAAATGAGGCATAACCTTTTCACGTATCAAATTGTAGTAATGTTTAAGAATGTCAAATTCCTCATGAGTAAAAAGTTCAAAGCAGATTACATCTTTTTCAAAAGGAACTAAGCTTAGTGGTTCAAATCCGTAATATTCTCCATACTCAGTGTCAAATTTTTTTACACATAACAGTTCGGTCTCATGTCTTATTCCATAACATGAATCAGCATAATATCCCGGTTCATCCGATAAAACCATTCCGGGCGTAAGTTCAGGCTGTTTATTGTCATCTCTTATTTTAGTTGCAATACGAATAGGTCCTTCATGTACACTCAAAAACGAGCCGATACCATGTCCTGTCCCGTGTCTGTAATCAAGGCCTAATTTCCAAAGTGACTCTCTTGCCAGAATGTCCAGGTTTTCGCATCTTGTGCCTTTAAGAAACACCGCGCCCATAAGCTTTAGATTACCTTTAAGCACTACAGTATACGCTACTCTTTCTTCCTCGCTTAATTCTCCGAGTGCTATAGTTCTTGTAATATCTGTAGTGGCACCCATATAGTGAGACCCCGAATCAACTAATAAAAATCCTTTATTAGAAAGCTTCTTAGCTGTTTCCTTTTTAGGCGAATAATGAACTATTGCTGCATTTTCGGCATATGCACATATACTGCCAAATGACAGACTGTAAAAATCAGGCATTTTGGATCTGAACAATTTAAGAATATCAGCAGCATCTGTTTCATCAATTTCATATCCGTTAGCAATTAAATCCTTTATATGAACAATATACTCAATCATTGCAACTGCATCATAAACAGCATATTTTCTAAACAGATTCTGCTCTGTTTCATTCTTTATATATTTTGTAACAAGCTCATAATTGTTAACCTCTAAAAGCTCATTACCTACACCTAAAGCCTTGTAAAAATAACAGCTTGTATACTGCTTATCAACAAGAATTTTCTTGCCTTTTAGCTTAAATAATTCTTTTAATATCTCATCATAATCCGCAACGTTAACACCGATTTTAGCAAAGTGATTAACTGTTTTTTCATTTATTGCATTTTTCTTAAGATATAATGTTGCAGACTCTTCAGTAATATATGCATATGAGAAAGCAACAGTACTGTATATAATGTCTCTGCCTCTTATATTAAATAAATAGCATATATCATCAAGTGATGAGAAAAATACGGCATCTGCTCCCTTTTGTTTTAATTTTTCGCGTAATTTTGCAAGCTTCTTATCACTGTTTTCGCCTGTTATTTCATCGCTAAGAATAATAATTTCTTTTGCATCAGGCTCAATATTTTCTCTTTTAATCTCGCTAATAAGATCGAATTCATATTCAAAGGCCGCATTAATATTTTTAGAAAACTCTTCAAAGTTTTTCCTCATAACAACTTTACCGTCAAATGCAACGGTATCGCCTTCTTTTACATGTTTTTTTAAATATTCTAAATAGTTAAGAACATCTTTACATCCTACCTTATACACATTAATACATGTATTCTCAGTTTCAATATCTGCCTGAATATGATATCTTCCGTCGACAAAGAGTGCCGCTTCATTTAATGTTACAATAAGTGTGCTGTCTGAACCCGTAAAACCGCACAAATATTTAATAGTTTTGTACGCTTCATCAACATAGCCAAAACCATGCGGATCTGATGTGGGAACAATGTATACGTCTATTCCTTTCTCAGACATAAGTTTTCTTAATTTATCTATTTTTGAATTAGTCGACTCAAAATTATTGCTCAATTTTTCCACCTATTATAAGCTCTGTTTATAAGCTCGATGCTCCTGATGTGCCTATTCTGTCACATCCTGCGTTTAAATATCCTTCCATATCTTCTTTGGTTCTGATACCTCCGGCTGCCTTCATCTTAACGTCTGAGCCGATGTGTTCCTTAAACAACATGATATCTTCCATAGTCGCACCATATGTACCAAATCCGGTAGATGTCTTTATGTAATCGGCCTTAGCTTCAGTAACAATTTCACAAAGCTTTATTTTTTCTTCATCTGTTAAATAGCATGCTTCTATAATTACTTTTAATACTTTGCCTTCACACGCTTCTCTTATTGCCTTGATTTCGGCTAAAACCTTATCATATTCTTTATTCTTTACATCGCCGATGTTTATTACCATATCAATTTCATTGGCACCGTCTTTGATTGCTTCTCTTGCCTCACACACTTTGGCTTCAGTAACTGAATAACCAAGCGGGAATCCAATAACGGTACATATGTTTATTTTCTCATTATATGTATCATGGATTCGTTTAATATAAGAAGGTGGAACACAAACTGATGCTGTATTAAATTCAATCGCTTCATCACAAAGCTTTTTAATGTCTTCCCAAGTAGTAAAAGCTTTTAACGCTGTGTGATCGACATGCTTAAGTATTTCTGATTTATCCATTTTATCTCTCCTTTTAAAATACATTTACAATTTCTGCATATATATAATAATAAATATACCATAAATTATAATAAATTGATTATTATTTAGATGTAAATATGCATAAAATATGATATGATTTAACTTGTATGATTATGTATTTAAAATCATTTGGGGGAATATTAGGAAATTGGAGGCAATATTTTGGCTAATATCTACAGTGAAAACACGCAGGAAATAATTGACCTTGCTGCATACGCAGAGTCGCATGCTAAGATTGACCCCGCATTATATTCAAAATGGGATGTTAAAAGAGGACTTCGTGATCAGACAGGAAAAGGTGTTCTTACAGGACTTACACACATTTCCGATGTAAGGGCCAATAAGATAGTGGACGGTGTCCAGGTTCCGATTGACGGAGAACTTTTTTACAGAGGATACAATATAAGAGACCTTGTTAACGGCTTTTCAGCTGATAACAGGTTTGGATATGAGGAGGTAACTTATCTTCTATTATTTGATAAGCTGCCGAATGAAGAAGAGCTTACCAAGTTCAAAAATCTGCTTTCCTTCTATCGTTCTTTACCGACGAGCTTTGTTCGAGATATTATTATGAAGGCTCCTTCAAGAGATATGATGAATACTCTTGCAAGATCAGTTCTTACACTGTATTCATACGATGAGAAGGATGATGATATTTCGATACCTAATGTTTTGAGGCAGTCTCTTCAGTTAATCAGCCTGTTTCCTCTGCTTTCTGTATATGGTTATCAGGCTTACAGACATTATCATGATAATAAGAGCTTATATATACACTCTCCGAAGGAGAATCTGTCAACAGCGGAAAATATATTAAGAATTTTACGTCCCGATAAATCATACACTCCGCTTGAAGCAAGAATACTTGATGTTGCGCTAGTGCTTCATATGGAGCATGGCGGTGGAAATAACTCTACATTTACTACGCATGTAGTAACATCAACTCATACGGATACATATTCGGCAATTGCTGCTGCTCTTGGTTCCCTTAAAGGTCCAAGACACGGTGGTGCAAATCTTAAAGTAGTTGATATGATTGCTGATATGAAAAAAGAAATAAAAGACTGGAAGGATGAAGATGAAGTCTCGGCTTATTTAAGAAAGTTATTAAGAGGCGAGGCATTTGACCATCAGGGACTTATTTACGGTATGGGACATGCCGTATACTCTACATCAGATCCACGAGAGCTTATATTCAAGGAATACGTCGAAAAGCTGTCAAAAGAAAAAGGACTTTCCGAAGAATTCGAATTATACTCTCTTATTGAAAAGCTTGGACCTAAAATTATTTCACAGGAAAGGCATATGTTTAAAGGAGTATGCTGTAATGTTGACTTCTATTCCGGCTTTGTATATGAAATGCTTGGTATTCCAAAGGAACTGTTTACGCCTATGTTTGCGGTTGCACGTATTGTAGGCTGGTCAGCACACAGAATTGAGGAATTATCAAATAACGGCAAGATAATAAGACCGGCATACAAACCTGTTATTACGGATGAACAATATGTTGCTCTATCAAACAGATAATATTATGTAGGAGTAAAACTATGAATAAAGAAAATGCTTCAATTTTAATATGTGATGATTCAATTCTTGCAAGAAAAAGTATGTCAGGTATACTTAATTCTCTTGGTTTTTCCAACATAAGAGAGGTGTCAAACGGTCAGGCAGCAGTCGATGCTGTTAAGGATGAACCTACTGACATTGTATTTCTTGACATAATAATGCCTGTTAAAGATGGCATTAGTGCAACAAAAGAGATAAAAGAAATAAGTCCTAATACTGCAGTAATAATCTGCTCTTCTGTCGGCACTCAGAAGCATTTACGTGAAGCAATCAAAGCCGGTGCAAAGGATTTCATTCAAAAACCGGTCGAAGCAACAATGGTAAAGCAGGTAATTGATCACATCACTGTATAATAGGAGCATTAAAATGAACGATCAGGAATTATTAAACAACATACTTCTTAATTCAACCTTTGAATCAAAGAAAAGCGAAATGGATGAGTTTACTATTCTTTATATAACTAAACTGGTGTCTGACATTATTTTATATGTTGATGCAGACATTTCACTTGGTGATATTACATTTTGTGATTCCTACAACTTAGAGCATGAAGTTTCTCAGGAAATTACCGGTATTCCGTCTGCTTATTCTGCTTTAGATGGTAATATTAAAGTACTTACAGCTTTTGCTGAGAGCTATTCTAACCTTGGCATCGCTGAATTTGATTCTCTTTGCAGGGAATCACTTCTTGATTTTTTAAATCTTCACAATGGGTTATTCGTTGTTGAATTATCAGAGAAAAACATATGTGAATTATCTCTTGGTGTTCCTAAGCATGGAAACAGCTATGAAATAAAGCCTACAAGTAACCTTCATGGACATATTACACTTATTCCTATAACATTTTCTTACGGAACAATAACTTTTGTTTTGCTTAGAACTTCATAATATATCTTATATTGAATAAATTATATTAAGAAGAATAAAAATAAACCCCGGAATTGGTTCCGGGGTTTTAAAATACCTGGTATTTTTACTATTCTACTTAAGAAGCTCGTTTCTTACAAATTTTTCCATTTCATCAACATTAATATTGTTGTTATGAATTATATCCGCATTTTTAATTTCTTCAATGGCTGCAGGGATTTTGACTTTGGATAATTTGCAAAGCTCATCAACAAGTAAGAAATCATCTATATTTTCATCATCCGCATCAGTCACTCCTAACGCTCTAAGCACATGTCTTGTAAATTTATAAGGACTGGCGGTGGAAACAACTACGCTCTTATTATCCTGCTTAATATTATTATCTGCAGTTGCCGCTACGGCAGTATGTGTATCAATAACATATCCTGTCTCATCATAAATTGCCTTGATTGTAGCAAAAACTTCTTCTTCATCAGCATACTCACCAATGAAATCATCAAGTTTTTCTTTCATATCATCAGTTATTGTATATGTGCCGTTACTTGAAAGTTCTTTCATAAGCTCTGCATTTTTCTTGGCGTCGCAGCCGGCAATAATGTAAATAAGTCTTTCAAGATTACTTGAAATAAGAATATCCATCGAAGGTGATGAGGTTAATATAAACTCACGGTTTCTGTTATATTCGCCACTCATAAAGAAATCAAAAAGTACTTTATTTTCATTTGATGCACAAATGAGTTTATCAATAGGAAGTCCCATTTTCTTAGCATAGAATCCTGCCAAAATATTACCAAAATTTCCGGTCGGAACTACAAAATTAATCTTATCTCCTGCTTTGATTTCTCCTGATTTAACCATTCTGCCGTAAGCATAAACATAATATGCCACCTGTGGGAACAGTCTTCCTATATTAATCGAATTGGCAGATGAGAATACATAGCCTGCCTCATCAAGCTCTTTCTTTAATTCATCATTATTAAATATCTGCTTAACACCTGTCTGGCAGTCATCAAAGTTCCCGTTAACCGATACAACCTTTGTATTTTTACCTTTTTCGGTTACCATCTGAAGCTCCTGTATTTTAGAAACTCCTCCCTTTGGATAAAAGACAATAATTCTTGTATCCTTGACATCCGCAAATGCTGCAAGTGCTGCCTTTCCCGTGTCACCTGAGGTGGCTGTAAGAATAACTACTTCCTTATTGATATTATTCTTCTTAAGCGCTGTTGTAAGAAGGTGTGGCAAAATAGAAAGCGCCATATCCTTAAAAGCAATTGTCTTACCATGGAATAATTCTAAGAAGTATTTATCACCCTTTTTAACAAGTGGTGCCATCTCTTCAGTATCAAACTTAGAATCATATGCTTTATTAATACAGTTTCTTAATTCTTCTTCAGAATAATCTGTAAAATATTCCTTTAATACAACATATGCTGTTTCCTTATAATCAAGCATAGAGAGCTTTTCTATCGGAACAGAAAGTGTCGGGAAGCTTTCAGGAACAAATAATCCGCCATCGTCACAAAGTCCCTTAATTACTGCCTCTGAAGCTTTAAATTTCTTATCATATCCTCTCGTACTTTTGTATAACATTCCATAATCTCCTCTAATTCTAAACGGCCTTAAGCATCCTCACTCTCATCCGATGTATTTTCAGCCATAAGTGCATCTTTTAAATCCTTCTTTTCTCTTAATTTCTTACCTAAAATAACAGCCAAAACAATAAGAACAAAGAATACTATCATAACTAAAAGATATGACAAAAATGTATTGATAAATGAAATCATTTTATGCCTCCTAAAATTTTATACAATTTAATATAACATTTTTAATTTAATAACTCAATGAAACAATTATTTATTCCATACCCCGTTTTTAATGAAGCTGTCTGCTCTGCTTATTGCATTATTTACAATTTCATCATCATATCCTAAGCACGATAATAATCTGATTGCGTTTCTTGAATTTGCAGCCCCCTCATATAGCTTGTAACTAAATACCACATCGTCCTTTTTTATTTCCTCGGTAAAATGATAATTACTGAATACATCCGATAAAAGCTCTGTAAGCTCAATATCATGTGTAGCTAAAAAGCATAAAACATTATCCTTGGCAAGGCTTAATAGAATTTCTACCGATGCAGCAATTCTCTCAACTGTGTTTGTACCTCTTAACACTTCATCAACTACACATAGTATTTTACAAGAGTCATTATTTACTTCATCAAGAATTCGCTTTAATGATTTTATCTCTGAGACAAAGTAGCTCTCGCCGGCAGTAATATCATCTTTAAGCGCCATAGAAGTATAGATTTTATAAAATGGAGCCTTATATTCCTTTGCAAAAACAAATCCGAAGCTTTGTGCAAATATCACATTAATAGCTACTGTTTTAAGAAATGTCGACTTACCTGAAGCATTGCATCCTGTAATTAATATTCCCTGTCTTGTATTTATTGAATTACATACTGGATTTTCAACTAACGGATGATACGCATCAACCAGATTGATTCCTGTCTCATAATCAAATATTGGCTTTGCAACATTATATCTTTCTTTAAATTTATTTACAGCTACTGCTGTGTCAATATCTCCAATAATTTCATAAAGCTCAAGTGCTTCTTTTATATGTCCCTTTAAAAATGAAATCATCGAATTATATTTAATTATGTCCAAGTGGAAAATCATCCTTAGATAATCAAATAATATTGAAAGAGGATTACTTGTAACTCTTGCCCCCTGAGATATTATTTTTGTTCCGAACATAAACGGTAAGAAAACATCTTTAATTTCATTTATTCTCTGATATTTAATATTAAAAATCTCATAATTTTCAATCCCGGTAATCTTATATTTCTTAACCGAATTAATCATTCTGATTAAATAATTGAAAACATAAAGCTTTGAAGAAATAATTGCTTTTGTCTTGAAATAATCCGATACAGCAATTGCAATCATTATAAAAAAAGCTACAATTCCGGGTCCTGGATATACAAAAATCAGCGCAAATGAAATTACTGTCAGTAAATCAATAACTAAATGTTTTAAATTACTCTCTTTCTTTTCATTTTCAAATGAACAGATCTCATCTTCAAATTTGTATTTAGAAAGAGTTGATATTTCAGACAGCATATTAATAAGTGATAAATT
>SFKZ01000039.1 GCA_004553595.1 Methanobrevibacter ruminantium
TTATAAAATAGGAAGTGCATTGGATTTCGATGATATCATACCTAGCTTGGATTTTGGAAATGGGCAGGGAATTGAAGTCAATACAAAATCCAATTTGCCTTTAGGTTCAGGTCTTTCTTCAAGCAGCGCTTTATCAAATGCTGTTGTCATGGCTACTGCTGCATTGGTTGCAAGCGAGTTTTGCCTTGAGCCATTGACAGATATGGAAATGATAAACATGGGTATTGATGCATCCCTTGAAGCCGGAGTTACTATTACAGGTGCTTTTGATGATGCTTCTGCATCTTTCTTTGGAGGATTAACAATTACAGACAATGGCAATAGGGAGATCTTACATCATGAAAGAATGTCTGACTATGATGTTTTGGTCTTTATGCCTGATAAGGAATCATTAAGCGGTTCTTCTGATGTTGATAGGATGAAATTGGTTGCTCCATTTGTAAGCATGGCATTCAATAAAGCCCTTGATGGCGATTATCTTGAAGCTTTGACATTAAATGGATTATTGTATGGTAATGTTTTAGGATTTGACAATAACATTGCCCTTGATGCACTTCAAGCTGGTGCACTTGCTTCTGGATTGTCTGGAACTGGGTCTTCATTTGTAGCTATTGTGGATGAGAGTTCCATTGATTGCGTTAAAGAGGCTTGGGCATCCTATGATGGAAGAGTCATTGAAACAAATGTGGACAATAGAGGAACAAGAATTATTTAATTATTTTTCTTTTTTCTTTTTTTTTTTTATTTTGCTATTTTTTATCTATTCTATCTATTTTATCTATTTTTTATCTATTTTTTAAAATAAAGTAGTCTGCTTAGTTTTATCCTTGCTTGGGAATTCATGCAAGTATTCAAATATTTCATCTGGATTATTCATTATCTTGTTTTCATTTGTTCTTTTATAGAAGATTTTCATTAATTCCTTTTGATTTGGACTAGCTATTCCATAGTTGTTTCCATAAGTCTTGATGTACTTTTCCTTAAGTCCTGGGAACTGCTTGTCTAACTTGCTATAGAAATATTCCCTATTTCCTTCTCTCAATGTCATTCCCATTCCAAAACAGATTATTCCCTTGACATTTGAGTCTATGCAATAGTCAAGTATTCCATTGATGTTTTCTTCTGTATCGTTAATGAAGGGGAGAATTGGGCATAGCCAAACAACTGTAGGTATGTCGTGTTTATTTAGAATTTTCAATACTTTCACTCTTTCCTTTGTAGTGCATACATTTGGTTCAAGTATTTTGCACAAGTCCTCATCGTATGTTGTCAATGTCATCTGAATGACTACTTTTGCCTTTTCATTGATTTCTTTAAGCAAATCCAAGTCCCTGAGTACTAGATTTGATTTTGTGATGCAAGTAAATCCATGACCGTATTTGTTAATGAGTTCCAAGGATTCCCTTACACTTTGTATCTTCTTTTCAAGAGGTATGTATGGGTCTGTCATTGATCCTGTTCCAATCATGACCTTTTCCTTTTTATTCTTTAGGGCTTTCTTGAGGAGTTCTGTTGCATTTGCCTTGATTTCAATGTCTTCAAATGCATGGTCCATATTGTAGACATTGCTTCTTGAGTCGCAGTAGATGCAGCCATGAGTGCAACCTCTGTATAGGTTCATACCATTCTTATTGGACAGGATGCCTTTAGCGTTAACGTAATGCATGATTTCACTTGTATTTCCTATTTTTTCTTATTCTATTTTTGGTTTTAATATATTAAATTATTTCTGAGAGCATTTGAAAGAATTTGATAAAAATTAATACAAAGAAAAGTTAATTTCAATAAGCATGTTTATATAAGATGAAATATAAAGTATAATTATTATCAAAACTATGGAGTTATTTTTGTGGATAAGAAAGAGATTATGGGCTTATTTGAAAATGAGGAAGAAGCTCAGGATATTCTTGAAAAGTCTAGAAAAAGAATCGATGAAATTGATAATGATTTAGTTAACTTAATAAGTGAAAGAACTTCACTTGCTAGGAGTATTGTTTTAGCTAAAGTTTTTTTAGGCATGGAAATTTATGATAAATCAAGAGAAGAACAAGTTCATGCCAAAGTAAATAAATTAGCTGAAGACTTGAATATTGATAAAAGTATTCTTAGCGGTATTATGGACATGCTAACAACTTTAAGTAAAAATAGACAAAGAGAAATTTTGGAGGAATGATTATGGGAAATATTAGAACTTCATTCGTAAAACGTATATCAAAAGAATTAATTGAAACTCACCAAGGCAAATTTACTACTGATTTTGAAGAAAACAAAAAATTAGTAGCAGAGTACTCTACTGTAAGTACTAAACACTTAAGAAATAAAATTGCTGGTTACATTACTAGATTAGTAAGACAACAAGCAAACCAAGCTTAATTTTATTTTTTACTTTTTTTAAGATTAATTAATTTTAATCTACTATTTTTTATAATTTTTATATCAATTTTAACATTTTTTTTAAATTTTTATTGATTTATTAATTTTAGGATCATTTTATATTGGATTTTTATTAATTATTCATTATTTATTATTAACAAATCTGTATTTTATATAAAAATATGTAAAATTAATAATTAAATATATAAATACCCTTTTATAAAATTAATAAATGGATAATAGTCTAAAAAATATAATTTATCAAAATATTTATTTTTATTTTTAATTTAAAAGAAAAGGTGTGTAAACAAATGGAATTAATTGTAGCCAAATTTGGCGGTACTTCGATTGGAAATGGACAAAGAATTAGAAAAGCTGCACAATCTATCGTAAATGCGTATATGGAAGGAAATAAGGTTGTGGTTGTTGTATCAGCTATTAACAAGACTACTGATGACTTAGTAGCTATTGCTGACGAATCCATTGGAAAAGAAGTAACTGAAAAGCAATTGGCTGAAATTTTATCCATGGGTGAGAGAACCAGCATAAGAGTATTTTCATCAGTCTTGGAATCCTTAGGTGTAAAATCCGAATACATTGATCCAAGCCATGACTTATGGCCTGTAATAACTGATGACAACTATGGAAAAGCTCAAATTGATTTTGAAAAAACTGAAGAGCAATCTCAAGGGCTTTTAGGACTTTTAGATCAAGGAATCATTCCAGTCGTCTGCGGATTCTTGGGAAGGACTGAAAATGGAGAAGTGACTACCTTGGGAAGAGGTGGAAGTGATGTCACTGCATTCCTATTAGGTCATTGCTTAAATGCAGATAATGTGATTATCGTTACCGATGTGGATGGAGTCATGTCCACTGATCCAAGAAAAATCAATGAAGCTGAAAAATTGGATTATATCTCTGTTGAAGAGATGAGAGATTTAGCTACTCATGGAGCTCAAGTTTTACACCCTCATGCTTTAAGATTTAAAGATCCTGAAATAAAAGCGAAAATCATTAGCTTTGAAAAAGGTGATTTGTCTGACCCTGGGACTGAGATTGTAGGTCCCTTTGAAGATTCCATGAACAAATCAGTTTGCTTGCATTCGGAACCAATCTCTGTAGTTGCTTTGGTTGGAGAGGATTTGCTAAATCAAATTGGTCTCATTGCAAAAATGACAACTTTGGTAGCGGAAGCTAACATTAACATTTATGGTATTTCTGCAGGTCAAAATTCAATTACCTTATTCTTGGATAAATGTGATGCTGATGAAGCATATCATTTATTGCACAACTTAGTCATTGCTGAAGACAGTTTAAGCTCAATATCCTTAGGAAGGGACATTGCTATGTTAACCATGATTAACCCAGACTTTATTGAAACTCCTGGAGTAATCACTGAAATCACCAATCCACTTAAGGAAGCACACATAAACATTGTCGAAATCTCATCATCCCAAACTGCTATTGTCTTATTTATTAACTGGGAAGATGGTAAGGTAGCATACGACTTAATCAAGGGAGTTTTATAACTCTCGTTTTTATTATTTTTACCCAATAAAGAGGCATTTCCTTTTATTTTCATTAAAGGGAAGTAATTTGTTTCTATCATTTTTTATTGTAATTAATTTCCATTTACAATCCTTGAAGTTTCGCAAGTTGGTTTTTATCTATGCGAACTTTAATAGATTAAGTATTTGAATTGATGTGATTCTTTAGAAATTTAAATTAAATGAAATAAAATAAAATAATTAGATTAATTAAATAATTGAAAAAAATTCAAAATTAATTATATAGTAAAAAGGTGTTTTTTATGCGTTTTGAAGGAACTGCTGTTGCTATGGTTACTCCTATGCACGAGGACGGAACCATAGATGAAGAAGGATACAGACAAAATATTAACTGGTTGATTGAACAGGATGTTGATGGTTTGGTTGCTGCAGGAACCACGGGTGAATCTGCTACTATCACCCATGAGGAACATAAAAGAGTTATTGACATCATGGTTGATGAAGTTGACGGCAGAGTAACTACCATTGCAGGAACTGGAAGTAATGCAACTACTGAAGCATTGGACTTAACCAAATATGCAGATGATGCTGGAGCAGATATGGCTCTATTGATCACTCCATATTACAACAAACCACAACAACATGGTGTTATTGAACATTATACCCAAATTGCAAATGCAGTGGACATTGATTTGATCACTTATAATGTTCCATCACGTACCAGTTTGGATATGGCTCCTGAAACCATTGTGGAACTTGCAAAAGTGGACAACATTGCTGCATTGAAAGAGGCTTCCTCCAATGTGGACAAAGTATCCAAAACCATGAAACTCTTAAGGGATGAAGGATTGGAAGATGACATTGTAATCTTATCCGGTAGTGATGAATTGACCCTTCCTTTAATGTCTGTTGGTGCAAGAGGTGTAGTGAGTGCTTCTGCTAACATCGATCCAAGAACCATGGTTCAAATGGTAAACTGCATTTTAGACGGTAACTATGACCAAGCTTTGGAATTACATTACAAACAATATGACTTAATCAAAGCTTTATTCATTGAAACCAGTCCGGCACCTGCAAAAGAAGCAATGAAAATGATGGGAATGCCTGCAGGTCCATTAAGATTACCTTTAGTTCCTATGTTAGAGGAAAACAAAGCAATCCTAAGAAAAGCATTGGAAGATGCTGGAATTTTATAATTCCAGTTCTTATTTTTTTTTACAATTTGATTATACTTATAAAATTATTTAGATGATATTATGATAAAAGTTGCTGTAACTGGAGCTACTGGAAGAATGGGCTCTGGCATTATAAGAAAAATTACTGAACAGGATGATATGGAAGTTGTAGCTGCTATTGAAATGCCAAACACTCCTTTAGCAGGTGTAGATGCTGGTGAAAAAGCAGGTATCGGTAATATTGGAGTTCCTATCGTCGGTTCAGAAGATTTGGAAAAAGCATTGAAAGAATCTGGAGCTGAAGTCTTAGTTGACTTTACCATTGCTCCTGCTGCTGTAGAAACCATTAAAAGAACTGCTGACTGTGGCGTAAACTTAGTGGTTGGTACCACCGGTTTCACTGAAGAGCAAGCTAAAGGAAATGCTGATGTAATCAATGAAAAGAACATCAAGGCAGTTATTTCCTCTAATTTCTCAATTGGAGTAAATGTATTCTTTAAGGTATTGAAGGACTTGACTCCTATCTTAAATGACTTTGATATTGAAATCATTGAAGCTCACCACAATCAAAAGGCAGATGCTCCTTCCGGAACTGCTATGACTGCATTTGAAGTGGTTGCTGACGCTCTTGAAAGAAACCCTGAAGAAGTGGGAGTCTATGGAAGACAAGGTCAAGTAGGTAAAAGAACCAAAGAGGAAATCGGTATACATGCAGTACGTGGTGGAGACATTGTAGGGGACCACACTGTATTGTATGTTGGCGATGGTGAAAGATTAGAAGTTAAACACATGGCACATACCAGAGAAGTATTCATTGCTGGTGTTATCAGAGCTTTAAGATTCGTAGGTTCCGCAGAACCTGGAAAAGTTAACGACATGTCTGATGTTTTAGGAATTTAATTTTTATAATTCTATTCCTTTTCCTTAAATCAGACTTTTATTAAAATGATTATGATTATCGAGATGATTTAAATGGTAAAAGTAGGTGTACTTGGTGCAACTGGAATGGTAGGTCAAAGATTCATCCAATTGTTGGCTGATCATCCTGATTTTGAAATTGCTGCACTTGCAGCTTCCGGAAGATCTTCAGGCAAAAAATATGAAGATGCTACCACTTGGTATATGAATAGTGAAATGCCAGAATCTGTAAGAGACATTACTGTAATTGAAACTGACCCTGCACAGATGGATAAGGATGTTGAAATAGTGTTCTCTTCACTTCCTGCTGATTTTGCTGCAAAAGTCGAGCCAGAATTTGCAAAGGATTTTGTTGTGGCATCAAATGCTAGTGCGATGAGAATGAAAAAGGACATTCCTTTAGTCATTCCTGAAGTCAATCCACAATTCTTGGACATGATTGAAGCACAACAGAAAAACAACAACTGGGACGGATTCATTGTAACTAACCCTAACTGTTCAACCATTGCTTTGACATTAACATTAAAGCCAATTTATGATAATTTCAACATAAACAGGATTTATGTATCTACCATGCAAGCTGTTTCAGGAGCAGGTTATAACGGTGTTCCTTCAATGGCTATTGTAGATAACTTGGTTCCATACATTGGCGGTGAAGAGGAAAAGATGGAAAGCGAAACATTGCATCTTTTAGGTTCACTTGACGGTGATGAAGTTGTACCTGCAAACTTCTCATTAAGCGCATCCTGTCACAGAGTGCCTGTTATTGACGGTCACACTGAAGCAGTATTCGTAGAGCTTGATGATGAAGCAGACATTGATAAAATCAAAAAGACAATGGCTGATTTTAGAGGACTTCCTCAAGAATTAGGTCTTCATTCTGCTCCAGAACAACCTGTCATAGTCAAAGAGGAAGATGACAGACCTCAACCTAGAATGGACAGAATGGCTTATGGTGGTATGGCTGCTACTGTTGGTAGAGTTAGAAAAGATCAAGCATTTGATAACAGCTTCAAATATGTTCTTGTAGGGCATAATACAATTAGAGGTGCTGCTGGTGCTTCTATTTTGAATGCTGAATTGATTAATAAACAAATATTATAATATTTTTTATTAATTCTTTTTTTTACTTTTTTTTTAATTATTTTTATTTTCTATTTTTCTATTTTTCCCGATATTTAAAGAGTGTTTCGTAAAACTATTGTTTAATGAACTAAATTAAACCTCCAAAAAGAGAATAAAAAAATAGTTAAAAAATTTTATTAAGAAAATAAAATAAGTTTCAATAGGTTACCAAAAAAGAGGTCTACATTTTATATAATTTTTTGAATATTTTTCCCACTCTTCAATATATAAGGTGGACAGTTAGAAAGTATGCATAAAATAAGTGGAATTAGATGATAGCTCACGCTAAATGGTTAAAAAAATATTAAAAATAAAAAAAGTAAAAAATAGGAAAGAGATGTTAAACTTCTTCAACACCTTTGATCATAGGTTTGAATTGAGGATATTTCTCAAGAAACTCAAGAGCATAATTAATATGATAATCTCTAGCATCATGTAAAGACAATTTATAAGTGACTGCCATTTCTTCTTGATCCAATCCTTTTAAATTAGGATTATTAATACGTGCTATCAATCTCAAAGTATTAATATTAGGATAGACTTTACGTACAATATTCATAATTGCGTGTGGAAGGCCCAGAGGAGTAGTTACAAAATTATTTAATTGATCTTCAGACCAACTTTCAACAAATTCGTAATTTGGAATTAATATTCTGGGTATGATAAAAACCTCCTACAAGGAGTTCCGTAAAACTATTGTTTAATGAACTAAATTAAACCTTAAGTAATATCCAGAACTCACTTGAAAATTAATTTAACACTATTCATTTAATTTAAACCTTAATATATCATCCCAATGCCTTCTTAATACAATTTCA
>SFKZ01000040.1 GCA_004553595.1 Methanobrevibacter ruminantium
TAGGTACTTTGATACAGTTATCGAAGCATTTTAGTATTTTGAGGCTCACAGTTGAGCGATGTGAAATTACAACTGATGATGTATCTGACGGAACTAGCTAGGTTGTAATTGAATTGTTTAAAAGAAAAGCTCCGGTGCGTTAACAGCCTAACCTTGTTAACTGACTTTAATGTCAAGCATGTGTAGCGGTTAGGGCAGTAGTTTAATTGAGTATTATTAAGGTCGCACTTTTTTAATTTAAAGCGCGGCTTTTTTATACCCAAAAAGTAGGGTTCAAAATGTTTTCCATTGAAAAGTTTTGGAGCCAAAAGGAGAGGCCAAAAATGTAAAAGCGGTCCAAGATTTTTGTAAGTATATTGAAAGGAAAAGGTGTAAAAAATGCTGATATTAATCAGAGGTAGACCAGTTGTTTTAACGGATAGTTTTATTAGTTGAAGGTTTAAGAATGTCATGTAGGAAACTTGCTCCTAGGTGGCATTTTTTTGTAAAAACGCAACGCAATTTACGGAAATATTATTTCTTTTTCTATAGCGGAATTTTTATATGGTACAGGATTGGCCTTTAACTCAGGAACATTATTGTCATATATTACTGAACTACAAGAACAAAATAAAATCCAACCTGATGCAAAACTAATGGGTAGACAAGTAATAGTTTTAAATTTAGCAACTTTGATCGGCGGAAATATTGGGACATATTTGTTTGGGATAACTAATACAGCTCCAATCTGGTTTGCTTTAATAGGCTTAGGCGTGTATTCAATATTTGTTATTAGTGTGATAAAGTATTTTTCTTTAGCAGATAATACGGCTGAACATGAAAATACTGAAACAATTATGCAAAAATGTCAGACCTTTTTTAATCTCTTCTCTAAAAGAAACTTTTGGATACTTCTTTTCTTAAATGCCGGTTATGATTGTGGTACTCAATTCATTTTAATTTATTGGTCCATTATCTATGTAGATAAGCTTCATTTCAATTTGTCATTGGTTTATACATTATTTATGTGTTCACTTTTATTGGGATCTGCAATATTTGATAGGATAGTTGGATTTTTAGACACTAAGCTATTGGTTATTTTAAATACTTGCTTAATGATTAGCCTATTCATTTTAAGTAGTTGTATCTCTAATAGATATATATTACTCGCATTATTTTTATTAATTGAATTGCTGATGGGAATGATGTCTGGGCAAATATCTGCTACAAGTAATACATCGATTTATGGTGAGAAGAACAAATCAATGATGTTATCAGCCGTATCCTTTGTAGCAGAAATTTTAGTAAGTATTTCATTGTTTGTCAGTGATTTGATCATAAAGTCAGCTGGAAATATAATCGTGATGTATATTGTTTCTGCATTTTATTTTGCAATTATTTTGTTTACGGTTCCTTTAATAAGGAAAAAGGAGTATTAAGTTATGAATAATATTAAAGTTAATTCATCACCCGATGCTACTTGGCAGAAGATGTGCCAAGCGGCCAAAAAAGTACAGGGCTTCCATGAAATATCCGATCATATGGAAGCCGGTGGTGTAGCCACTGCAGTATTGTCAGAATCGGGGAAGATTTATACCGGAGTGTGTGTTGACACAGCCTGTACTTTAGGCGTATGCGCTGAAAGAAATGCGCTTTTTAACATGATTACTAATGGTGAAACTAAAATTTTGCGTGTATTGGCAGTTATGTCTGATGGAAAAAATGGTGCACCGTGTGGTGCCTGTCGTGAATTTATGGTTCAGATGATGGAAAAAGATTATCAAAATGTTGAAGTGATGATGGATTATGAGAGCAATAAAGGTGAGTTAACCCCAGAATGGTGGTTATGATTTGGAGGGATAGAGATGAGTGAAAAACCATTTATTTTAGACTTTGACAGTAATGAGCATGCAGTGCTTGAACCTAATCACGATAAATTACCTTTTAAATTTCATGAAAAATTAGTGTATGCATTTGTACCCAAGGAAGATATCGATAACTTTTTAAAACAAGTTCCACATAAGATTTTAGGAAATTTTGATACTATGTCTTTTCAACCTAATATCTATGAAATTGAAATAAATGGTGAAAAACTAACCTTGTGTCAAGCACCACTTGGAGCTCCTGCTGCCACTCAATTATTGGATTGGCTAATTGCGTATGGGGTAAAAAAAGTATTGGCTTTTGGCAATGCGGGTGCATTAATCGATTTACCAGAGAATGAGATGTTTTTACCAGTCAGGGCTATTAGAGGAGAAGGGACTTCTTTTTACTACCAAGAGCCAGGACAATTCATTGATATGAAGTCTGATTACCTTAATGAGATCGAAAAAATAATTACAGACATGAAATTAGACTACGATGAAATAACTACTTGGACGACTGATGGTTTCTTTAGAGAAACTCCTGATAGAGTTAAGCAATTCCGTGAACTTGGTGCGACAACAGTTGAAATGGAATGTGCCGGAATGGCTGCTTGTGCGCTATTCAGAAAGATAGATTTTGCACAAATTCTATTCACTGCAGATACTCTTGCAGACATTGATAATTATGACGAACGTGATTGGGGCAGTGATTCTCACAGTGCTGGATTGAAGATTTGTTCACAGATTTTAAGTAGGGTGTAATTATGGAAGATAAAGATTTATTAATTGAATGGGCAAAGAGATTGCAGAGTTTAGCTCAAGCTGGATTAACTTATGGTAAAGATGATTTTGACTTAGACCGTTATCAAGAAATTCGAGACATTTCTGCAGAGATGATGGCTTATAAGTCAGATTTACCTTTGCAAAAAGTGAAGGATTTATTTTGCAATGAAATTGGTTATCAAACTCCCAAGCTTGGAACTAGAGCTGCTATTTTTAAGGATAATAAAATTTTATTAGTCCAAGAAAATGATGGTAGCTGGTCTCTTCCAGGTGGTTGGTGTGAAGTTAATATGTCTGTTAAAGAAAACTGTATTAAGGAAGCCAAAGAAGAGTCTGGACTCGATATTGAAGTTGAAAGAGTTATCGGAATCTATGATCAAAATAAGCATAGTGAAGCCATTTACCCATACAATGTCGTTCACGTTTTCTTTCTTTGTAAACCGCTCGGTGGTGAATTCAAGAAAAATATTGAGACAACTACTCGTAAGTATTTCGCTTATGATCAATTACCAGAAAATTTGAGTACAGATAGAAATTCGCTTGATGAGATTGAGGCTTGTTTTAAGGCATATAAAGATCCTGGTTTTCAAGTTGAGTGTGATTAGAAAATACATTTAATGAAAAAGGTCGGTCATGGCATTAGGTGAGTTAACACCAGAATTGGTGACTATTTACTTGGTCAAATGGCTTCACAATTTAATGCAGATTACAGATATGAGAAAAATCCGAATAAAATTACTGATTATCAAGTTACCGTGATTGATTTTGATGAGAATTTCAGAAAAAGATCGACACAGTAGATTTAAGAAGGTACATAGTATATGTTCTCAAATACTATTTCAACAAAATCGTGGTTAGATTTCCCACAAATTACTAAGAAGTGTGATCTTGCAGAGGTAATAATACAATTTTGTGAGAAAAAACGGGATAGTTTAAAAGATGGCGATATTTTGTGTATTGCTTCAAAAATAATATCTAAGTCGCAGGGATTATTCGTTGATCTTAATACGATTAAACCATCTGAGTTAGCTTTAAAAATTCATCATCAGGTTCCTCGCAAAGATCCACGTATAATTCAACTAATTATCAATCAAACTAAAGATTTAAGTGGAAAAAGATTACAAATCTCTCCTAATTTCATTGGCGGATGGCTACCTAATGGTCTATTTTTAACAAGCGCAGGGGTTGATAGAATAGGTGAAGACACGGCTATTGTTTTACCTAATAATTGTGATGAAATTGCAAAGCAAATAGCAGAAAAGATCTATGAAAAAACAGGAAAAAGAGTTGCGATAGTAATTACAGACAGTGATGGTCGAATTGATAAAAATGGTGCAACGCAGATTGCCGTTGGCCTTTATGGAATAAATGGTCTTCGAAAAACTCAGAGTAACGGAAAAATTAATGTTGAAACTATCTGTGATATGCTTGCTGCTTCCGCTGGATTGCTGATGGGACAAAGAGGCAATATGGTTCCGATAGTGACTATCCGAGGATTTGAATATGAATTTGATAGGGATGCAACAATAAAAGATGCTGTTAATTAAGAAGGAGGTACTATGTCTTATGTTCAACTTAATCATTCTTAGAGGTAATTCGGGTAGTGGCAAAACTACTTTATCTAAGCAAATTCAAAAGAAAATAGGTAAAAATACTCTACTCATTCCTCAAGATACAGTTCGAAGAGAAATGTTAAATGCAAAAGATGGAGCTGATAATCCAGCAATCTCTTTGTTGATGGATTTATTGGGGTATGGTCATGAGCATTGTGACTACGTAATTTTAGAGGGAATCTTGAATGTCAAGTGGTATGCTCCAGTGTTTAAGAAAGCAAAAGAATTATTTGGTAATAGTATGAATGCTTATTATTTTGACATTCCTTTTGAAGAAACAGTGAAAAGACATCAAGAACGGCATATTACATCATTTGGTGAAGAAAAAATGCGTTCATGGTGGCTATAGAAGGATTACATTGGTTTTATTCCAGAAAAGAAATTCACAAGTGACATGAGTTTAGAAGATGAACTTGAGGCTGTGATGGATGATGTTGTAAAAAAGCAGTGAGGTTTATTAATTGATTATTGATACGCAGAAATTACAAAAGGCAGTTATCGAAAATAAGAAAAATCATGGCTTTAACACCACAGACGTGAAATTTGAATTACTTTTACTGTATGGTGAAGTTAATGAACTATTTCAAGCTTGGTTAAAAGACGATCGTGACAGCATAAATGAAGAATTAGCTGATGTAGCAATTTTTCTCTTAGGAATTTCTGAAATGCTAGGCAGCGATTTGGGCGAAGATATTGTAAAAAAGATGAAAATCAATGCCAAAAGAAAATATATAGATGGTAAAAAGATAGAAGTATAAATAGTATCAAAGTATCTAAAACAACTTGCCAATCTAATATTTTCATGTTATTTTAGTTTTATCAATTGAAATTCATTTTATGGAAAGAAGGGTCGCCATTGCGTCTTTAATCTTGCAAATTCAAGCATAGTTGAATAATTATTCCAGATTTATGACGGAGAGACTATGCACTTTTGACAAGATTAAGGATAGGCGATACCTTCTTTTTCTATGCGTAAAATACTGAAGGAGAGTCTGCACTTGTCGGAAGTGTAGGCTCTTTTTTACGAGGCGATTTTATGAGCAACATTAGAATTTCAAATTTATCTTTTAGATATGATGACAGCAGTGAAAATATTTTTAATAAATTGAACTTAAACTTAGATAGTACTTGGAAACTAGGACTTGTGGGCAGAAATGGACGTGGTAAGACAACATTTTTGAACTTACTGCGTAGAAAATTACATGGTCTAGGCGAGATTCAAACTCGGCTAAGTTTTTCATATTATCCAATTAAAGTTGAGGATCAAAAGAATATTACCTTATATGAGTTACAGAAGCAGGTCGCTTTCGAAGAGTGGGAATTAGAACGTGAGTTGAATTTAATGAATGTCAACCCAAACTTATTATGGCAGCCGTTTAATACTTTAAGTGGTGGTGAGCAAACTAAAGTTTTACTGGCTTTATCTTTTACAGATAAAGATTCTTTTGCTTTAATTGATGAACCTACAAATCATTTAGATGAAGACAGTAGAAAAGAGATCAGCAATTATCTAGGTAAGCATGAAAAGGGCTATATCGTGGTTAGTCACGATCGTGATTTTTTGAATCAAGTAACCGATCATATTTTGGCGATTGAAAATATGGAGATTCATTTGTATCAAGGAAACTTTGCTGCGTATGAAGATACGAAGCAGAAGAGGGATGAGTTTAACCGCGAGAAGAATCAGAAGCTGAAAGGCGAGATTCGTACATTGAATGAGAGTCGTTTACGTCTAAAGGGATATTCAAGTAAATCTGAAAATCAAAAGAACGCAAAGGCTCACTCTAATGAAATTCATGCGTATATTAATAAGGGCTTTTACAGTCATAAAGCTGCTAAAGTAATGCAGCGATCCAAAAATGTTGAACGAAGAATGAACGATGATATTCAAGCAAAACAAGGCTTGATGACTAACATTGAAGACATTCCAGAACTGACAATGAATTTTCAACCTAATTACCATTCGACTTTACTTGAAGCGCAACATCTTGATTTGCAAATAGAAAATATAACTCTATTTAAAGATCTAAATTTAGTGGTTAAAAATCACGGTATTGTTTCTCTTGAAGGAAAGAACGGTTCTGGCAAATCGACTTTCTTGAAAATGTTGTTAAATAAAACATTTTCAGTCACTTATCAAGGTAAGTATGAACTAGCAAATGGTTTATCGATTTCATATTTGCCACAAAATTTTACAGAATATC
Organism: Methanobrevibacter ruminantium; assembly: GCA_004553595.1. Classification (GTDB taxonomy): domain Archaea; phylum Methanobacteriota; class Methanobacteria; order Methanobacteriales; family Methanobacteriaceae; genus Methanobrevibacter; species Methanobrevibacter ruminantium_A. The sequence continues at coordinate 6,445 of SFKZ01000040.1, forward strand.
ATGGCACTTTACACAATTTTGCATATGAACATAAAATTTCTTATGAGAAATTACTCAATAATTTGAAAAAGATGGGCTTTCCACGAGCAGGTTTTGTGACACCGATTGAGGAGATGAGTATGGGACAGCAAAAACGAGTAGCACTGGCTAAATCTCTAGTTGAACCAGCCGACTTGTATTTATGGGATGAACCAGCAAATTATCTAGACGTTTTCAATCAAGATCAACTGATTGAATTATTGAAAAAGGTCAAACCTGCCATGCTGTTGATTGAACATGACGAATACTTCATTGAGCAGGTGACGGATCACAGAGTGAGATTGGATATAGCAGAATAGAAAGAAGCACGTTACTGGTTAGTTAGTAACGTGCTTTTGTTCAGATCTTTTGGACTAATGATTCTAAATATTGTTTTCTTCTTTGAGCAGAACTTTTATCAATATTGCCAAAGCTTAACCATTTGATATGTTTCATCCCTAATTGTTTCAAGGTTGAATTGATGAAAACACTTTTAATGGCACTACCGCAGAACATTTTCAAATACCAGGTGGGTGAGGTAGAGGTCGTCATCACTTCAACACGCTGAATATTCTTTAAATGCCCAATGACACCAGTAGCACCAACATTATATGCAAATTGTTTTTTCATAACTTTATCGATGAAGCCCTTAATAATTGCAGAAGTATCATTCCACCAAACTGGGAAGATAAGGCGATTAGCTTCTTTCAAAAGCTTTTGATATTTTTTAACGTTAGGATCACTGGTTTTACCAGCTTTAAATAAGGAAAGTTCACGCGCATCATATGCTGGGTTAA
>SFKZ01000016.1 GCA_004553595.1 Methanobrevibacter ruminantium
CCTTAAAGTACCAGTAGACTGTTTCCTGAGATAGTTTCTGAGGATAAAATTGATTTTGATAAGTTTAAAACAATTTTCGGTGGAGAAATTGATGATTCTAGTGAAAGATATTCTTTTACTTGGCCCGGAAAGACTCAAGCCATTAAAGAGTCTCAGAAACAGTCTACTGGTACTTTAAGGCCTTGTAAAGAAGAATCCAAAAATTGGGATATGACTAAGAATTTATATATTGAAGGAGATAATTTAGAAGTTCTTAAATTACTTCAAAAGAGTTATTATAATAAAATTAAAGCTATTTATATTGATCCTCCTTACAATACAGGTAAAGAGTTTATTTATACTGATGATTATTCTGATAATTTAGAGAATTATTTAAAAATTTCTGGGCAAATATTTGATTTGGACAAAAAAGAAACTGCAGGTATAAAAATAAGTACCAATACAGAAACTAGTGGTCGTTATCACAGTAATTGGTTAAATATGATGTATCCTCGCCTAAAATTAGCTAGAAATTTGTTAATGGATAATGGTATAATTTTTATAAGTATTGATGACAATGAAGTGGAAAATTTAAAAAAAATTTCTAATGAAATTTTTGGGGAAGAAAATTTTTTATGTAATTTATTATGGAATAAACAACATTCACAACAACAAGGGATCTTTAAAAGGTATCATGAACATATTTTAGTTTATTGTAAAAATTTTAAAAATATTAAAAATATACAATCTAAAGAAGGAATTATTGATGCAGGGGCTTTAAAAAAGATTTCTACAAAGAATCCTGCTAGTGAATTTACTTTTCCAAAAGGGGTAAGATTTGATGCCCCTGATGGAACGATATTAACTGGAACTTTCGGCGATTCTGAAAAGGTAACTGTTGTAGATGGTGAAATGATTTCAGACAATGGTTTTTTAGCTGAGCCTGTTACATTATCTGCAGGCTGGACACAAAAAAACCAGATGCAAGAATTTTTTTATTCTGATAATGAAGTTTTTGATACTAAGGGTCAGAAAGTTATTGAATTTTATTTTAATAGTACTGGAAAATTAAAATGTTTAAAAGAAAAAAGTGCTATAACTCCTTCTTCATTTTTAAGAAAATATGGTATGGTAAGTGAACAAACTAAGCAGTTAAATTTATTGCTTGGAGGAAATTATTTTGACAATCCTAAACCTGTAGCGATGATTAAAGAATTTGTATCCTGGTTTTTGAATAAAAATGATATTTTATTAGATTTCTTCTCAGGTTCTGGAACATCCGCACAATCTGTGATTGAATATAACGCTGAAAAAAATCTAAATAATAAATTTATAATGGTTCAGATTCCAGAATCAACAAATGAAGATTCAGAAGCTTTTAAAGATGGGTATAAAAATATTTGTGAAATTGGTAAAGAACGTATTAGGAGAGCAGGTGATAAAATAGTTCAAGAATCTGGAAATAAAGATTTAGATATAGGATTTAAAGTATTTAAACTAGATTCATCAAATTTAGAAAAGTGGGATCCTGATTATGATGATTTAGAACAAACTTTACTAATATCTCAAGATAATATCAAACCAGATAGAACTCAAGAAGACTTAATATATGAAATCATGCTTAAATATGGTATTGATTTGACTTTACCAATAGAAGAATACGATGCAGGTGAAAATAAGATATATTCAATAGGGTTCGGTGCTTTATTAATCTGTCTAGATAATAAAATAACCAAAGATATAGCTGATTCAATAATTGAACTTGCTTCAGAGGATGTAAGTAGAGTTGTCTTTAAGGATAATGGATTTGCTTCTGATGCAGATAAGACCAATATTAAAGAAACCTTAAGAACTCATGGAATTGATGAATTTATCACAATTTAAAGGGGATGTGGAAATGAAGCTTAAATTTGATTCTAATCTTGATTACCAAACAGAAGCAGTAAAGGCTGTTACAGACTTGTTTGATGGTCAATCATCCATGATGTCCTATTTCAGCATAAATGGGCAAACAGGATTCGACTATCTCCAATTTCAAGATGGGGAATATAAACAAGAGTCTCAACAGTTTGGTCAAGGTGTAGGGAATAGATTGACAATAAGTAAATATGATATGTTAGAGAATCTAAGAAAAGTGCAGACTTTTCATAAATTAGCTCCAAGTGAATCATTAAACAGTCTTGATTTCAATATAGAAATGGAAACCGGTACAGGAAAGACCTATGTTTACCTCAAGACCATATTTGAATTGAATAAATTGTATGGATTCACTAAATTTATCATAGTAGTGCCAAGTATTGCTATTAAGGAAGGAGTATACAAAACAATTCAAATCACTCAAGATCACTTTAAAGGGCTTTATGATAATGTAATCTATGACTATTTTGTATATGACAGTGGTAAGCTTGAACAGGTAAGAAACTTTGCTGTAAGCTCAAATATTGAAATAATGATTATTAACATTGATGCATTCAATAAAAGTTTTACTAAATCTGCAAGAGATGAAACCAAGAAAACTAATAACAGTAACATCATATTTAGAGCTCAAGATAAGTTGAGTGGATATAAACCAATTGATTTAATCGCAGAAACTAATCCTATAGTGATTATTGATGAACCCCAATCAGTAATGGGCGGAAAAGGTGAAGAAGCTGTAGAATCCTTAAATCCTTTATGCACTCTCAGATACTCTGCTACTCATAAGGAAATACAAAACTTAGTATACAAACTTGATGCTGTAGATGCTTATGAAATGGATCTTGTAAAAGGAATAGAAGTTGCAAGTTTTGAATCCGTTGATTATCACAATAAGGCTTATTTAAAACTCATTTCCACAACTTCAGATAAAAATGGAATCAGAGCTAAATTAGAAGTGGATGCTAAAGTTAATGGTGCAATCAAAAGAAAAATCATTACTGTAAAGCAAGGAACAGATTTATCTGAAAAAAGAGTGACAGATAGGGATATTTACACTGGATACACAGTAGATGAAATCTATTGTGGAGAAGGAAACGAATATGTTTCATTCACTCAGAAACCAGAAATTTTAAGAATAGGAGTTCCAGTAGGTGAACTTGACGATTTAGCAATTAAACGTGCTCAAATAAGAAAAACCATAGAAGAGCATTTAGACAAAGAAATTGAACTAAATCGTAAAGGAATAAAAGTGCTCAGTCTTTTCTTCATTGATAAGGTCTCTAATTACAGATTATATGATGAAGATGGAAATTATCATAATGGAATCTATGCAGATATCTTTGAAGAGGAGTATAAGAGAATTATCCAAAAGCCAAAATATTCCACTTTATACAATTATGAAGAATTGAAAAACTCTGCTTCAGAAGTCCATAATGGTTATTTCTCTATGGATAAGAAAGGAGCAAGAGAATATAAACAAAAGAAAAACGGTGAATTCAGCTTATCTAAAGCAGATGATGATACTTTCAATTTAATTATGAAAGATAAGGAAAAATTATTAAGCTTTGATTCCAAACTCAGATTCATATTCTCTCATTCTGCTTTAAGGGAAGGATGGGACAATCCTAATGTTTTCCAAATCTGTACACTTAATGAAACAACTTCCAATATGAAAAAACGTCAGGAAATTGGTCGTGGACTCAGATTATGTGTAAATCAGGATGGAGAACGTATCCATGACAAATCCACAAACATCTTAACTGTTATGGCTAATGAAAGTTATGATTCCTTTGCAAAATCATTGCAATCAGAAATGGAAGAGGAAACCGGAATCAAGTTTGGTGTTATTGAAAAATACACATTTGCATTTATCACAATGGAGAACAAAAAAGGTGAAGTAAAACCTATAGGTCAACAAGGTTCACTTGAAATCTTCAACCATTTTAAAAAGATGAACTATATAAATGGAAAAGGTAAGGTTCAAGATGCTTTAAAGGTAGCTGTATTGAATGAAAATGTTTCAGTGCCTGAAAGATTCGAATCCATTAAAGAACATATAGTTCAAGTCACAACAAAACATACAAAAAGTCTACCTATTAAGAATGCAAACAAAAAACGAAAGGTCAAAGTCAATAAGCAAGTTCTCTTATCAGAAGACTTTAAGGAATTTTGGGATAAGATCAAGCATAAGACAACCTATTCAGTTGACTTTGATACTGATGAACTTATTGAAAAATGCAGTGAAGCTTTAAGTGAGGAATTGAATGTTCATTCTCCTAAGCTCATCTACACTAAATCTGGTCTTGTGATAGATGCAGCAGGAGTAAGTGTTGATGAAAATGGTAAGATTCCTCCATCTGTAGTTTATACTCATGAAGAGGAAGTTGCACTTCCAGACATAATCACTTTCTTACAGAATGAGACTTATTTAACTAGAAAAACAATTGTAAAAGTTTTAATTGAAAGTGGAACCATTGAACAGTTCAAGAAGAATCCACAGGAATATATGGAAGAGACTCTTAGGATTATAAAAAGAGAAATGAATCATATGTTGCTTGATGGTATTAAATACACCCAATTAGATGATTATTATGCTCAAGAATTATTTGAGGAAGAGGAACTTTATGGATACTTGGAAAGGAATCTAATTGAATCTGAACATTCTGTCTATGACCATATTGTTTATGATAGTGAAGTAGAGAAAAACTTTGCTCAAAGTTTAGAGAATGATCCAGAAGTTATTTTATATGCTAAACTTCCTGGCTGGTTTAAAATTAATACTCCGCTTGGAGGATATAATCCTGATTGGGCTATTCTTCTTAGAGACAATGAAGATGGTAGAAAGAAAATGTACTTTGTCTTAGAAACCAAAGGAAACATTGATTCTGATTCTTTAAGACCAAGTGAATTAGCTAAAATCAGATGTGGTAAAAAGCACTTTAAAGCACTTGATAGTGGTGTAGAGTTTACTGCAGCTGATAGTTATGATAAGTTTAAAACAAGTGCAAAATAATAAATTTTAGGTGTTTTTAATGGCAATTCCAAGGCATAATGAATTATATGGAAAAGTACTCAAATTACTTTCAGACAAAAAAGTATATAAAACCTCTGAACTTAAGGAAATAGTCGCAAGCCAAGTTGATTTAACAGATGAAGAACGTAATTTATATATTCCTTCAGGTTCTGAGAAAATAATCAATAATAGAGTTGGATGGGCAGTTACCTCTTTGAAAAAGGCGGGGCTTGTAGAAAGTAAAAAACGAGGATATGTAAATATCACTGAAAAAGGACTGGAAGAATTCAATAAAAATCCAAATGTTACTGAAGATGTATTGAAAAATTATCCTTCATATGTTGAATGGATGACTGCAGAATCAAAAAAGTCTAAAAAGAAAAAATCATTAACAAAAGAAAAAAACATTTCAAATTATGATGTTTCATCAAATATAATTAAAACGTATCTTAAAGACAATAATTTAGGCAATCTTTCTAAACCAGAACATGAAAATATGTTTAAAAAATTCCAAAATAAATTTTCTCCAGAATCTTTAGAAAAATTAGATGGTTTAGATTTGCTTAATAAGATGTTTTTACATGATGGGGACAAAAATAACTTATGCTATTATTTAGAGTTTTCTAATGATTTCAATGCTGCTGGAGGTATAGGGGGAGGCGCTGCCACCAAATATACTCTATTTAAAAGTGCAAAAACTAAAAAATGGAAATCAGGATACTCTAGAACTCTTAAAGAAGTAGATGAAAAAGAAGCAATTGATATAGGGACTAAGATTAGGGACGCACTTGTTAATGGGGCCAAATATATAAAAAGTGCAGTTTTAGAAAGCGTAGAGGATTATAAAAATCTTGAAGATGAATTAAATAATATTTTTGAAAATTGCCTTTTAAAACCTACAAACAATTGGATTCACAAATATTATGTTTTAATTTTCCCAGAAAAGTTTCCTATTGTTCATAGTGACCAGATGAAAAAGGAAATACTTCAAGAGTTTCTTATTGTGCCTGAAAAAGGATATTATGCAAATGATGGGCAACTATATTTATTAAGCAAAAAATCAAATATTAAACCTTATTCTTTATATGATAATGAAATTCGAGAATTATTCTCATTTGATGTTAATGAAGTAGAGGATTATTATGATTTTTATTTAGAAGGCTTTGAAAGTGATTTAAAAAGAAACATCATCTACTTTGGAGCTCCAGGAACTGGAAAAAGTTACAATCTAAACCAAGACAAAGAAAAAATCATAAAAGATGAAAATGACTACGAAAGAGTCACATTCCACCCAGATTACTCATATGCAAACTTCGTAGGAACTTATAAGCCTGTCCCAAAAGCAGATTCAATCTCATATGAATATGTACCTGGTCCATTCATGCGCTCTTTGGTAAAAGCTTTAAAATACCCAGAAAAACCTTTCTTACTAATTATAGAAGAAATCAACAGATCCAATGTAGCTGCAGTATTTGGAGATGTATTCCAATTATTGGATAGAGATAAAAACAATGAATCCAGATACTCTATAGAAACTACAGAAGATATGAGAAATTATCTTAAATCAGAATTAAATGAAGATTATGAAAAGATAAAAATCCCATCAAACATGTTTATTTGGGCAACTATGAACAGTGCAGACCAAGGAGTATTCCCAATGGACACTGCATTTAAACGTAGATGGGACTTCAAATACTTTGGAATAAATTACAATGAAGAATTAATTAAGCACATTAAAGTAAATCTAAATAACCAGGAAATCTCTTGGAATGATTTAAGAAAAGCAATCAATAACGAACTTTTATCATACAGAATAAATGAGGATAAGCTTTTAGGACCATTCTTTGCATTTAATGAATATTTAGATGAAGAGTTAACTGATGAAGAATTTAAGGAAATCTTCAAAAATAAAATCATCATGTATCTATTCGAAGATGCAGCTAAGGCTAAACGTAATGATTTGTTTGCTGGTGCAAGAGAGAACAATAATGTAATCTATTCAAGAGTTTGTGAATTGTTTGATACAGTTGGTATCGAAATATTCTGTGATAGCATTAGAGATGAATTGTTAAATCCGGAAGAAGAGACTTTAGAAGATATTGGAGAAGTCTTTGAAGCGAGTGAAGAATAATGAAATCTGTCTATATTAGAGAATATAAACATTATTCTCAATCTGAAATATTGGAATTTCTTGGAAATAATGACGAGATTTTCAATAGACTTCAAGAGTATGAAATAGTGGCTATTGATAAAGATCAATATATATTTAAGTTCGTTGGAGTCATTATTTTAGAAAATTATGTTATTAATTGTTATCCTAAGTATATTCCTAATACTGATAATATTTCTTCAGATTTTAAACAGGTATTGAATGTCATTAAGAAATTCAAGAAAGTTCATGAAGATTTTGCATATGAAAATGAAGAATTGGAAGATATTTCCTTCAATCTTTTGTCTTTGATGCTGTTTTTCATAGAGGATTACTATGAAAATGGGATTTACACTAATATCCAAAACATATTGGAAATCAATGGAAATGGTGAAATTAATTGGGATAGGACAATAAATGACAATTTCGCATTGATTAAGGATGATAAGCCTTATTACACAGAACTCCAAACAAAATATAAGATAGATGATTTATATGATTATTTCAGATTATTGCATGAATACATAATTACTGATTGTTCCAAACGTCTTGAAAAGGCTAATTTGCTAGATTATTTTGATTTAATGCATGTGGAACTAAGCGATAAAAGCTTAGATGATTTCGGTGATAAAAATTTCATATTGACAAAACTTGAAAAAGAGTTGAATGTTGAGTTTAACACTCATAAACAAAAGCTCTTGAAGTCAATGCATGCATATATATCCAATAAAAACTCATTTAGCAATGAGAATTTCCTGACTTTATATGGTACAATTAGCTATTATAATATTTGGGAAGAAATGTGCAGTCAAGTGTTTAACAATAAATTAAAAAAGAAATTAGGAGATATAATTAAAGATACAGGAAATTATAACTCCAAATCTCGATTAATAGATATAATTGAAAAACCAAACTGGAAATCCTATGAAGGTTTCTCTAAAAGAGCTAAAGAAACATTCATACCTGATTTAATTACATTTTATAATGGGGATTTCATTATTTTTGATGCTAAATATTATAATATAAGATTTAAAAATAATATATTAGGTGGTCAACCAGGAATTGGTTCTGTTTCTAAACAATATTTGTATGAATTAGCTTATAAGGACTTTATTGATTTTGTTGATTTTAGAGGGGTAAAAAATGCATTTTTATTCCCTACATATGGTTTAGAGGTAGAAAATAGGGGTTTTGTAGAGTTGGAAATGCTACATGGTATTGGCTTAGAGAATATTCAAGTGATCATGCTTCCAGCACGTGAAATAAATCAATTATACTTAGATAATAAGAAAATGGATATTTCAAGGTTAAATCTTTAAAATATTTTAAAAAGTGGTTTTTATGGAGAATGAATTTTATAGAAATTTTATTCAAAACTTAGAAAAAGAATTGCCAAATGAACCAGAATTAGTTAATAAAATAGCTGATTTAATTGAAAAAAATAAGTTTACAAAGAAAGCATATGTAAATTTATTAAATGAGATAATAGGGGATTAGTATGTATAATGATTATAAAGTTAATAGAATAACAGTTAAATCATTTAGAGGCATATCTTATGAATCCTCTATTGATTTTGAGGACATCACTATCCTTTGCGGTGAAAATGGTACTGGTAAAAGTTCTTTTGTAAATGCTTTTGAATACTTATTCTCTAATGGGCTTGATTTTTTAAAAAGAGGTACAATTAAAAGGGAAGAATCTATAGTACATAATGGAAATGCTAAAGAGGATATTGGCATAAAGATATACTTTAAAAATGGAAAAACCTTGGAATATGGTAAAAAAACTAATGACCCCGAACTCAAGGAAATTATAAGCAATGATTATGTTAAAAACGCTTCTTTCATTTTGAATCGTAGAAATCTATTAAAATTTGTTGAAGGCAATCGTACCGATAGATATGTTGCAGTTATGGATTTATGTGGTTTTAACAAATTAAAAAAATTCCAATCAGTCTTTTCATCCACATTTAATGATATTGATAAGGAACTTGAAAAAAAATTAATTGAATATGATGAGAGACTAGGTAAATTATCTCAAATAATTGTTAAAAATAATGATTTGGAATATGAAGAGTCCATATTGGAATTAAATAAAATCATTAAACGTAATGATTTAAATTTGATTGATGAAGATACAGATATTTCCGATTATTTAGTTAATTTGCATATAGGTACTGATGATCATCTTTCTCGCGCTAAAAGGGAGTTTGATTTAATCTTTGATGAAATGAATAAAGATGATTTGGATATTACTTTGAAGAATTTATTATCTGAATATGATAATGTAGTATATGATAATTTTAAATCTACTAATGATTTGATTACTCTTTTAGATAAATCATATGATTTCATTGAATCTAATAATCCTGAAAAATGCCCTGTATGTGACTCAGATCTCGATAAAAATATATTAAATACCCTTAACGATAATTTAAACAATCTAAAAGAAAAAGATAAAGATTTTTCTGAGTGGAAACATGAATTTAATAAGTATTTATTTAAGTTAAATGAATTTATTCATGATTTAGATGATTTGGATTCAAATATTTTAAAATTAAGGTCAAATGATTCAGGCAATGAATTATTGAATATTAGTTTTAATAACGAAAAGCTTATTTTGAGAAATTTATACTCTGATTTAAATGATTTAGTGAATACTGGCGAAAAAATCAGAGTTAAAGAAAATTTATTTAAGGGAATCAATGATAAACTAATTCTCTTAAAGGAAAATTTAGTGAAATATTTTGAAGAAAATCAAGGTAATTCTGATTTATTTATTATAAATAATGCTTTAGTTGAATTATCTAAAATAAAAGATTTGGAAGCACAAATTTTAAATTTAAATTCAAAGCATTTAATTGCAAAAAAAGCATTTGATACTTATACAAAATCTAAAGAAGCATTTATCAATGAAATAATAAATGAGATTAAGGAAGATATAAAATTTTTCTATAATTATATTCATGATGATGATGAAATCACCTCTCCAGATATTAAATTAACAAGCACTAATCAATTAGAAGTATTTTTAGATTCATTTGGAGATAGTGTTGACCCTCGGTCATTTGCAAGTGAAGGGCACCTTGATTCACTTGGATTATGTATGTTCTTGGCATTTAATAAGAAATTTAATCCAATTCCACTCATCATTCTAGATGATGTGATAGCTACTGTAGATATGGGTCATAAGGAAAGAATAGCTAGATTATTAATTGATGAGTTTGATGATTATCAAATATTTATAACCACTCATAGTAATTTGTGGGCAGATCAATTAAGAAGATTAACATTTAATACTCCACGGGATCCTAAACTTTATAATATTATTCGTTGGAACTTGATTGAAGGACCAAATTTGGCTGAACCAATAGACTCAGAAGAGAAAATCAAAAAATATCTTAGCCCAGAGCATTATGATTTAAATGCAGCAGGAAATACTGCTAGAAGATATTTAGAGTACATTTTAAAACAGATTTGTGAAATCAATGAAATTCCAGTAGTATATAGTGACCAACCATCACTTGATGATATGTTTGGAAGAGCAAAGAGCGATACAAAGAAAATGGTTAATGGTACCACTATAAAAGATTATTATGAAAAAACATGGAATGAATTGGATAGAATCAGATTTATAGCTAATGTTTTATCTCATGATAATATGAACTTTGATGAAGTAGGCTATGATGAGGTTGAAAACTTCTGTGTTTGTGTTTTAAATCTTAAAAAGGCATTTACCTGTTGGAATGATGGATTCTTTGTAAAATTAGATAAAGGATCTAAAAAGATTATTTGCAGTTATAAAAAATGTTTAAAATCAATGGACATGAATGAATTTATTAAAGTTGAAGAGGAATAATCAGTTTATGGTGATAACATGCAAGTAGCAATAGCTAAAAACTTAGAAAATGGGGAAATATTAGAATTGGATGACTTAACCTTCCAATTCGTATTATGGCTAAATGAAAACAATTACACAGAATTAGACAGCATATACGCTAAATCAACTCTTAAAACAACCGTAAAAGAGTTCAATGAACTAAACAACAAAATGACTTTTGAAGGAGAAGATGAACTATTAGTCCCACAAATAAACTACTTTGTAGAACTAAACACTTGGGTCTGCTTTGGTAAAGAAGAGACAGAAGAAATAAATTTAAGCTTTGAAATATGTGATGTAGTATATGACAACCAAACACATAAGGAATCCTACAATCCAATCGAACTAACATACCTAATCCCATTCTTAAATTCATTTGAAAAACAATAATCTTTATATATTACGGTTTCTAATAATATTTAGAAATAAAAAACTGTTGAAATCGTAGATTATTTGGGTGAAATATGTCAATTGATGATAAGATGGAAAGATTACATAGGGAACGTAGATTAACTGAAAGAAGAAATTCTGAAAATCCTTCAAATAAAAATTCAACTTATGAAGGATTTGCTGTTGCACAAGAGGAATATACTCAAGCTAATGCAACTCAAAGCGAACCAATGGATTTTTGTCCAGAGTGCAATGGCATGATGCTGCCATATTTGGATGGACATAAATGCAAGGACTGCGGTTATACTAAAGGAGTTTCTGAAGAGTTAATTAAGAAATCTGAGGAAAAGGAAAAAAGATACACTTTCAGCAGTGTGGAAATCAAACCAAAAGTTAATGATTATAGGCCAAGATCAAGGGTCATAAAACCTAAAGAGGAAGTGGCTCCCGCTTTAAGTTCCCAAGAGCTTAAAGATACATTGTCTAATTTGGATGATGATACTTTTGATGTAGTGGCATCATTATTTGGAGTTCCTAAGTCATTGGAAAAGGAAGAGAAAATAGATTTCATGATCGAGAATCATAAATCAAGCAGTATAGAAAGAAATATTCAATATGCTCAAAAGATAAAACCTTAAAAGATGTGATATTATGTGGGAAAAGGACCATAGGAAATCTAAAAAAGCATGTGTTCCTAGAAAAAAGTTTGAAGAGGAACCTGAATACTATTCATTTAATGATAACTATGACTATGGGGATTATGATTATGAACAGGATAATGATTAAATAGATATACATTATCTTTTTACTTTTTTTCTATTTTTTACATTAAATCAATTAAATCAATTTTATCATTAATGAAATAAAAACCATTTTACAAAACACTATTTTTATTAACTCTCTTTTTAATTAAATTAATAGAAAATCAATCCTACTTTTTACCATATATAGTAAACCATATATAAAAATTTAAAGCATTTTTAACTCTCTAATTTTAATTTTACAAGTTCAAATCAATTCAATAGCCAAATGAAACTACAATATTTATATATGATTAAAACAAATACTCATACAAGTCTTAATTAAGAAAACTAAAAATTCCGGAATTTTTTAACTGAGATGATTTGATGACTTTTAGTGGTGAAAAATTCTATTCTGTAGGAGATCATTTGGAAGAACATTCTTATGATGAGGAATATCAGAGATCCGCAGTAGGTCGTTTTTATTATGCATGCTACTGGAAATGTAGGGATTATTTTGAAAAAAAGACCAATAGGAGATTAGGTAAGAAAAAACCTCATAAGAAATTAATAGATTATTTTAAAGATTCTCAAAATGAGACTGAAAAGAAAATTGGAAGAAATTTATCTAATTTAAAAAGCAGTAGAATAAAAGCGGATTATAAAAATGGTTTTAAAAACAATAGTGTTAGAGATTCTAAAGTTAAAGCAGAAAAAGTATTTGAATTGTTTAAGGATTTGGAAGATTAATATTAAGGTGATTTCATGAATGAAATAGAAATGTATAATCTGGAGTTAAATAATATGTTTAAAGCAATGAATACAGATTCCATAAAAATATCAGATTACTATAAGCAAATCAATCCAAAGGAAATAAATGATTTCGTTTCAAATATTGATGGAATGGTCGAATTGATTAACGTATTGGCGGATATGATAAGGAAATATTTCCCAAATGCGAATACCTATCTTGCATTAGAAGAGGATTTGGAAGAGGGTGATGATCAAATTTATGCATATATATTAAATGAGGAACTGTCTTATGAGGAAAATGATAATCTATCCGATTTATGTTTTATGGAATATCTTGGATTAAGTGAAAAGTATCATGATGCATGGCTTTTATTGAATTTTGATTTCGATTATGATGAGGAATATTATAAAAAATATTTAAAAAATCCTGAAAGCTATAATCGTTAGTTGGATGAGAATATGAATAGCCTAAAATAGGTGAAAGCATGTTATAAATAAAAGATCATCCGATTGAAAGTGATTATGATGAGAATATTGAAATAATACAGATTTTGAAGTATAAAGATATTTATTTAATGATAATGATATTAAATAATAATTACAAGTGGAAAGTGATATCATGCTAAAATCAATTAAAATCAAAAACTTCAGGTCTTTAAAGAACTTCAATATGGAATTCAATCAAGGCCTGAATGTAATAATAGGGAAAATGATGCAGGAAAGACATCACTTATAGATTCACTTAAAATTCTATTTAGCAAAAAGAAAATAGACATGAACGATTTCAATGAAATAGAAAATCCTGTAACTATAGAGCTAGAAGATATTGACTACACCTATTTCATGGAATCAAAGGTCAGTGAAGACACACTTATTAACACTTATAAGATTAAACCTTCTTTAGAAAAAGCTAATCAAATAAAAGAAGAGTTGGAAAGCGAAGAATTCAACAGTTTAGATGAAAATGACCAAAAGATTATTCTAAAGAAATATTCATCAATATTCAATGTTACATTCAGATCTAATTCTAAAGTGGAAACATTAAAGGAAAATGTAATCAAAGAGTTAGAAGAAGATGAATTCACAGAAGTGAAAACTCTAAATTATCCAATTAGCTTTTTAGGTAGTAGAGAATTTGAAAACATAGATTCATTCTTTGAAAACACCTTCTTTAAGGAAGTAAAAGAGAATATATGGGATTATGAAATAGAAGGTAAAACAATAAACCAGCACATAGATGAATACATAGACAATTTCAAGGAAGAACAGCTAAACAATGAAAATGCACAGGAACTGAACGGTCAATTGAAGGAATTCCTTCCGGACTTTAAGGAAATAAATCCAATAGTTACAAGCGAACCTAAACTCAATCTAAAAATCAATGTAGAATTACTAAATAATAATAACCAGCAAATGCTACTTGAAAAGATGGGAGACGGTACAAACAGGCGTACCACACTTGCCATTTTCAAGCATAAAAAGGACAAGAATGACCTTGTATATGTATTCGATGAGGTTGAAACTCACCTTCATATCAAGGCCTAATTAGACGTTTTACGCTTGTTAAAGGATTTGTCCAAGGAAGGAAAACAGATAATAATAACCACTCACTCTCCATTCATAATCAACCAGGTCAAGCTTGATGAAATTAAGTTAATCAGCTTAGATGCAGATAGAGGTTCCCAGATCTTTGAATTGGGCAGCACAACCCAAACACAGATACATTGGCAAATCTTGGAATAATGAATATAGACATCTTCTTCACAAGCAAACTTTTGATAGTGGAAGGGGAATCAGAGCTTAAGTTCATTCCAATAATGTATGAGAAATTGTATGGTTATCCAATCACCCAAAACTTCCTAAAGATTGTAAAGGCAGACGGCATAAAGGACATACCTAATTTCATCCGCATTATAAAGAATTCATTTTCCAAAACGGATATCTTTGCATTGATGGACAATGATGCTGATGAGGAAACAAAGGAAAGTTTAAACAAATGGATAGAAAATGGCATGATTGAAAATTCAAATATCTTCGTTATTGGTCAAAAGGAGTTTGAAGACACTTTCCCGAATGATGTGCTCGCTCTGGCATTATCCAAATACATAAGCGATGAATGCGGATATGAAGTGGAAATAGGTGCTAAGGCAATTCAAAAGATAAGAAAATCCAAGAAATTTTCAAAATCTTTAGGAGACATATTCTATAATATGACATATAGGGGCTTCAGCAAACCTACATTTGCCCAGTACCTTGCTTTTTATGCTGAAGAAGAGGATATTGATGAGAAGTTTATTAGATTATTCAAATTGATTTCAGATTAGTTTTTTTATTCTATCTCTTTGCAGATAACTTTTAACTTCTTTTTAAATTTTTATTTTTTTCACCCACACTTTTTTTAATTAATTTAGATTTTTTACTAAAACTTTTTTTTAAAATTCTAATCATTTATTTTCCATATATAGTAAACTATACATAAAATTAAAAACGATTTTTAACACTTTAATTTTAATATAACAATAAAATTGTAAGTTATATTCTAAATAAAACTATAATATTTATATATGATTAAAATAAATACTAAAATAAGCAAAAAGGAGGAAAAACAGATAAAAAGAGTTGATTTTCATTAGATTTAATTGGATTAAGTTTTGGCATGTAGGTGAACATCTCAGAATGTTTTCAAAAAATGAGGAATATCAAAGAACAGCTGTGGGAAGATACTATTATCCTTGTTATCTAATTGCTAGAGACATTTACAATAATAGAAAGGGAAGAAAACCTGGCAGTAAAATTTCTCATAAGGAATTGATAAAACACTTTGAAGGCTTGGATGGTGAAAAAGGAAAAATAGGTGATCAATTGAGAATTCTTAGAGACATTCGCAATGAAGCGGATTATGATGAATTTTTTGATGTGAACAAGGTGTCTAATTGTAAAATCATCTCAGAAGAGGTTTTGAAAAGCTTAAAAAAATAATTTATTTTGATATTTGGTGATAAAATGTACACTTTTAAGGGGGTTGTAAATAAATTGAACATTAATAATTTAGTTTTAAATAAGAAGGCAAGAGTCGAAGGGTTTAGGGATGGATTCATATTAGTTAATCCAAATGAAATAAAAGAATTCTGTTTAGATAAATCAAATCTAATTGATTTAATCAACATCAGTTCATATCTCATTTATAATTTCTTCCCAAATTCAAAAATATATTTGGAATATAAGGATGATCCGGAATATGATGATTTTGATGCAATATTCGCTTATATAATAAATAAAGATTCGATTGATGAGAACAATAATGTCTATAATGAATTATTGGATGAATTTGTAAAGCTAAAAAAGGTTTTTCCAAGTTTATATTCCTATTTCTATATTAATGTTCAAAATGATGATGAATTTTTAAGGAAATATAAAATGAAATGGTAATTTTTGCAGTTATATTTTTTATATATTAAATTTTTATCCATAAATTTATATATGTCAATTTGTTCAATATGATATAAACAAAGATAAAAAGTGATATGATGGTAGGAGATAAGGATTTAAAGTTAGAAACCAAGTGCTATGATGCAATGGAATATGGCTATCTCTACGGATTGAACAAGAAGATACCTGATGAGGAATGGGAGAAAGTCAAGCCATACATGAGGAAATGGAAGAGAATGGACTTTGTAGAAGGCAACATCAAGGTTACAGGACGTCCAGAAGGATACAGATGCTTGGAAGAGGATGTTTCTAAAGTTGAAGAGACACTTGGAATAACAAACACATTGGAAAAAAGAAGAAAAAACATAGAAGAGAAGATGTCTGATCCAATCAAGAAGGTTCAATTCAAGGACCAAGTCTACAACTGGTTAACAATGCTCTTTAAAAGCGGAACACAACCAAAACAGGATTTAAGCAGACTGGCTATCCATTCTACCAAAATCTATGATCCTGCAGATGGTTTCAAGAATGGTGCAGAGGAGGGATACGGTGAACTATTCATTTACACTCCTCATGGAATGTGGTATATTATCAATAACTGCAGTCCAGGAGCAAACAAGGCACTTAATAATCTTGAAAGCAAATTTGGTGGTGCAATCGGCTATAGATTGATGTATGAGGATACAGTTGATACTTTGATTAGAGTATATACTGAAGAAAATGAGTATACTGGTCCAGAATTATACTAAAAACTATTTTTTATCAATTTTCTTTTTTTTAATTTTTTTTATTTTTTATATTTTTTTAATATTATAACCATATTGAAAAATTATAATTAAGTTGCTATTTTTAATCAAACTATCAAATTTACTTTAAATTGTAAAAATAATTAATCTTAATCGTTAAATTTATAAAATAACAAATTATAATTATTATTTGGGCAATTCTAATTATAAAATACCTTATCTCGATATCGGAACTTCTAGCAGGGATACGAACTTTTTCCTGACTAATATCAGGAGGTGATATCTTGATGGATGTATTATTGAAGCTATCTATATTATTTATTCTACTTGGATTTATTCAAGTAGTAATTTATATTTTAATTTAATTATCTTATAAATTTAAAATAAGTAATTTAAGGTATTTTATTTAGTTTTGCCCTTTAAAAAAGTTTCATTTAAGAAAAGATTATATATTACAAAAAACAATTATTAATTAAAGTTCGTATTGTTTTAAGATTTTTCTTAAAACTACCTGCTAGTGGGGATTTCCCCACTTTTTTTATCTATTTTTATTTAGTTCGTTATTATGAGAATTATTTTTAAAATTTTTAAAATATTACTAATTTTATGAAAAAAATTTTTAAAAAAAGAAAAAAAGAATTATTTTTTAAAGAGGTTTTATCCTCTATTTACTATTTTTATTTATTCAACAGCTTTCCTTAAAGCTTGATCGATATCTGCAATGATGTCTTCCACGTTTTCAATTCCTACAGACATTCTAATGAAGTCTGGAGTCACTCCACTGTCAACCTGCTCTTCCGGTGACATTGTGGAATGTGTAGTGGAAGCAGGATGCACCACTAAGGTCTTTGCATCACAGATATTTGCAAGGTGAGACAATAGCTCAACGTTTTCAATGAACTTCTTGCCTTCTTCTATTCCACCTTTAATACCAAATCCAAGTACACAGCCGTATTTTCCATTGAGATATTTCTTAGCGATCTCATGGTTAGGATTGTCTTCTAAACCTGGGTAGTTTACCCATGAAACAAGTTCATGCTGGTCTAGGAATTTAGCCACTTCAAGAGCGTTTTCAGTGTGTTGCTTGACTCTTAAGGACATTGTTTCAAGTCCTTGAAGGAGAAGGAATGAATTGAATGGGCTAATGCATGTACCTAAATCTCTCATCATCTGTACACGTGCTTTGGTAATGTAAGCCGCTTCACCGAATGCATCCACATAAACAAGGCCATGATAACTGTCATCTGGTTCTGTAAACTCTGGGAACTTGCCGTTAGTCCAATCGAAATTACCGGAATCCACAATGGTTCCTCCTAAGCTTGTACCGTGCCCTCCAATGATCTTGGTTGCTGAGTGAACAACAATGTCTGCTCCATGTTCAATAGGCTTTACCATGCCTATAGCAGATGTATTGTCAACTATTAAAGGAATTCCATGTCTATGAGCAATATCTGCCAATACTTCAAAGTCAGGTACATCAAGTTTTGGGTTACCGATAGATTCGCAGTATAAAGCTTTTGTCTTATCTGTAATAGCATCTTCAAAAGCCTGTGTATCTTGAGAGTCCACAAAATTGACTTTTATTCCGAATTTATTCAATGTATTCTTGAATAGGTTGTATGTTCCACCGTAAAGGTTGTTTCCAGAGACTATTTCATCTCCACATTGAGCTAGATTCAAGATAGCAAGTGTGATTGCTGCCATACCACTGGCCTGTGACAATGCACCCACTCCCCCTTCAATAGCTGCAACCCTCTTTTCAAACACTTCATTGGTTGGATTGTTTAATCTGGTGTAAATGTTACCTGGCTCTTTTAGAGCAAATATGTTAGCTGCATATTCTGCACTTTCAAATACATATGAACTGGTTTGATAAATAGGAACTGCTCTTGCGCCAGTGAATGGATCTGCCTCTTCCTGGCCTGCATGCACTTCTAAAGTTCTGTCTCCATATTTTCTTGTCATGATATTTTCTCCATATTTTTAAATATAACTATGTTAATGTAATTTATATATTCTATTATATTGCTTTTGATTAATAACTATAAGCATTAAGAAAGAAAACTTCACCGTATATCTCATCTAAGTATACTGAAAATAGGTTAAAATTGTGTAATTTAACACATAGATATATATTTAAAAATTAACAAAGTATTAGTAACAGTCAATAATTATTTAAAATAAAGATACTATTAAAATAATTGATAGTAATTTATAAACAATTGATTTAATCAATCATTATTTTAATTAAATTAGTAGTAAATTTGAGTTGTAAAATTATTAGAATAAAACATTAAGTTTTAGACAATATTTGGCAAAAAAGTGATATCATGGCAAAAGACAATTTTTGTATTTATTGTGGATTCAAGTTATTCCCAGAAGATCATTTCTGTCCAAACTGCGGTAAGAAATTGGATGAAGCTGACGTAAAGCCAAATAATACTTTCAATACTACAACTAGAAATACAACAAGCACTACAACTACCACTACATCAAATACTACTTCTCAGAATTATTCATACTATAAAAAGCAAGTTGAAGACCTAAAGAAAACTTATGAAACCAAGGAGGAAAAGGTTTTAGAACTCCTTGAAAGGAAATTCCCTAATGGCCAAATGTCTTATGGCAGATTCAGGGGAGAAGTTGATGTATGCAGAGTGAACTTCTTTAAGGAAGCTGAAGCAGCTGAAAACATGATAAACCTATCTGATGAATATTCAGAAAAAATAGCTAATGCCCTTAAGGAAAAGATAAAGACTTTGCAATCCATTGTTTCTAAAATGAATGATCTCCAAAGCGAACTCATCATCAGCATAAGCAATGGCGATGATGGTTCTGATCAAGAGATAGACAATTTGATTAAGGAAATGAATGATTTGATTGATTCTGTAAAGGATTATGATTAATATTCTTTTTTACAGTTTTTTATGCTATTTCACTTATTTTTAATATTTTTTAAACTAATTTTTATATATTTTTTATAATTCTCATTTAAAATAATGCAAAGATTTATAAATAACATATGTCATAAAATTATATGACACATTGAATTTTTAATTTTGTGTAAAATATAAAGGGTGATATAATGTCTGAATTTTCACTTGATGTTACTGAAATTAAAGAAGAAGTAGACAGAAGTCTAAAGTACGAAGAAGAAAAAATACCAAATGCAGAAATCAAAAAACAGGCAGATGATAATGCTGCTGCAATCTTTGAAGCTAATTTTGATGATGTAGCTGCAAGAGAAAACATCTTGAAACCATTGGATGACTTTGGTCTCAATGCAATCAACAGATCTGCAAACAAGAACAATCTCTTGACCACTCGTTTTGTTGATATTGCAAAAGGTGGAGATGAAGCAGCAAATGTAGGTGAAAAACTAGAGGAATTAGACAGAGAAATCAGAAACATAGACCCTAGCGCTATTGAATTCGGCCAATCCGGCATCTTAGGAAAACTCTTAAGACCAGTCAGAAATTATTTTGCTAAATATGAAAAGGCTGATGAAGCTATCTCCAACATTCTCAAATCCCTTGATGAAAGCAGCAGAGTATTGCAAAATGACAACACAACTCTTCTTGCAGAAGAATCATATTTAAGAGAATTGACCAAAAAGCTCATGACTGACATTGAGTTAGGTAAACAGATGGATGCTTCAATTGAACAGCAAATCCGTCAAGCTGAAATTGAAGGTGTAGACCAATATAAAATTGACTTTGTACGTGAAGAGGTATTATTCCCACTTAGACAAAGAATCATGGACATGCAACAGATGATTGTTGTAAATGAACAAGGAATCATCTCCTTGAATGTTGTAAGAAGAAACAACAAGGAATTGATCAGAGGAGTAACTCGTGCTAAAAACGTAACTGTAACTGCACTTAGAAACGGTGTAATGGTTGCAAGTGCATTATACAACCAAAAAATCGTTATCGATAAGATTAAAACCTTAAATGAAACCACTGAACAGGTTATTGAATCAACTTCCAGAATGCTTAGAGAGCAAGGAAACGAGATTCAAAAGCAAAGCATGGAAACAATGATTTCCCCTGAAGTCCTTAAGGCATCCTTTGCAGATGCTTTAGCTGCAATTGAAGATGTAAGCAATTACAAAAACCAAGCACTTCCTCAAATGCAGGAAACCATTGCTACATTCTCTCAAATGGCAGAAGACGGACAAAAGGTCATTGATAAAATTGAAGTAGGAAACAATACTTTCTAAGTATTTTCCTACAAATTTCTTTTTTTTTAATTAATTTTTATTAATTTACTCATTTTTTTATTTAATTTTTTATTTCATTTATTCTCTTTTTTAAGCATATATTTTTAATAATTGTCATTCTTTTTTTTAAAAATAAATTTAAAATAGCTATAAAATTAGTTTAAAATGGTTATGAGTAAGTTAAAATAATAAAAAAATAAAAAAAGTAAATAATTAAATTTAATAAAAAGAGGAAAAGAGTTTAAATTTAAAAAAGAGGTTAATAATGTTTTAATATTTATAATTAGTTTCCTCTATTTATGTCAATAGTAGTTCTTAAAGTGTCATAAAGACCAAAGATCCAAGTTATTATGTATGCTAAGTAACAGCAGAAACCGGTATTGTTAACTTCTGCATCCAAAGGCATTCCAAAGTATGCCCATAGTCCACAGAATACTAATCCTAAGACAAGATAACAAATGAATCTTTTTATTTCACCATCGTATGCTAAACCTAAACCTGGAAAGATTACAGAAAGAATCATTGCCAGGTATGTATTTTTCTTTGCCATATTTTACACCTATAAATTTAAAATAATTCATTGATATTAATTAGAAATTATTTTTTATATTCACAAAAATATTTTTGTATACCTAAAAAATATTTGTGTATACCTAAATATTTGAACTTTTTTATTAATATACCTTTTCTTTTTTTAAAAAAATTATATTTAGATAATAAAATTATAGAATATTCATAAAATTAAAATGATTTAACTTAATAATTAATTATAAAAACAATTAAATCAATACTATTATTGTGTAATCGGATAATTTTTAATTGAAATTTTAACTAAATTAAATTAATTAAATTTAAATCAATAATTGGTGAACTTATGTGTGGAATAGTAGGTATGGCAGGCAATTTCAATAAGGAATTGCTGGAAGATGTACTTAAATCAATAAATCATAGGGGAGAAGATTTCTCCGATATATTTATTGATGGAGAAAAAGGAATAGGATTAGGCCATAATCTGCTATCTATTTTTAATCTTATTGATGAAAACAATGAGATATATGATAATTTGGAATACAATAAACAGCCAATTATACTGAATAATCTAGTTTTGGTCTTTAATGGAGAAATTTATAATTTCAATAAGCTTGAAGAGTTCCTAAGAGAAAATAATGAAAAATATTCTAAATCTAAAAGCGATAGCCAATTATTGGCTAATCTTATCAGTTACTATTACAATTCAAATGATGAAAATCTGTTGGAATCAGTTAAATCTGTTATCCATGAATTGGACGCTGACTATTCATTTGCAGTCTATGATAAGAAACATGATAATTTAGCAATATCTAGAGATTCCATTGGAGTGAAGCCATTATTCTATGGAGTGGATGAGGAACAGGACTTAAAAGTCTTTGCATCAGAGAAAAAGGCTCTTTGGAAAGCTGGAATAGCTGATGAAAATATCCATGATTTGACACCAGGATGTATATTGTATAACTGGAGAACAGTTGATTTGGAAGATAATTTAATCAATAAACTGATAAATACCGATTTTAAGCATATAAAAAGAAGTTATAATGAATATAATGATTATCTTGAAACAAAAGATTCCTATGAAGTTTATAAAGAACTATTGAGTGATGATTTGTACTCTGCAGTGGAAAAGAGAGTGGAAAATATTTCCAATGTTGGATTAATATTTTCTGGTGGTGTTGACAGCACTATTTTAGCTGTTTTACTAAAGCAAATAGCTGAAAATAGGAACAATAATCCAATCCCATTAACTATCAAATTATATTCTGTAGGTGTTGAAAACTCACAAGACATTAGATTCAGTAAGGAAATAGCTGAAGAATTGAATCTTCCTATAAAAACAATTATTATTGATGAAACTACTGTAAAAGAATCAATCAAACCTGTTTTAACTGCTATTGAAGATGATAATGTAATGAAGTTAGGAGTTGGAATGACAATTTATCTTGCTGCAAAGGCAATGAAAGAGGATAATGTCAAGGTTGCATTATCCGGACAAGGAGCAGATGAACTCTTTGGAGGATATAATCGCTATCTAAAGCATTTTGAAGAAAAAAGTCTATTTGATGCTTATTTTGCACTTGATGAAGAGATATATCATGACATTGCAAACATGTATCATGTGAATCTTGAGCGTGATGATGCAGTGTCAATGGCTAATGGAGTTGAACTAAGAGTTCCGTTCTTGGATAATGACATTATCAATTTGGCTTTAGATATTCCGGGAAAATATAAGATAAGGAATAATGAGGATCTTTTGAGAAAACATATATTGCGTGATGTGGCTAAATCCATTGGAGTTCCTGATTATATAGCAGACAGGCCTAAAAAGGCAGCGCAATACGGTTCTGGAGTCAATAAGATTTTAAAGAAAAAAGTTTTAAGATCCTTTGATATAAATGAATTTATAAATAGTTTAATGGAAAATTAATTTTTTTTAAATATTATTCAATTTTTCTATTTTTTGCTCTTTTTTTAATTCAGTATTAGTGTTATTTCAATATATTAGTTAATTTCATAACTATTAATCAAGTAAAATTTATAATTTATAAAATCCATATATTATTTAACGATATATTTTGTGATATTATGAATTTAAATAAGACAAAAACAAGGATAAACAGATTTGATAATCTAAAGGGATTGGCAATCTTTTTAATAGTTTTTGGACATATGGCATTCACAACAAAGTTTTTAAGTGTAAATTTCTTTCATAATTTCGTTTTTATTTTCCATTTAGCAATATTCTTTTTTGTTGCAGGTTATTTTTCTAAAATTGACTTGAAACAACCTATAAAAATATTTAAACGTATTATGATTCCTTATGTAGTGGTTACAATTGTTTTTTGGATATTTTATCTTCCATTTGGAAAGCCAAGTGCCGCTATTTTTATCTATCCAACTTATGCTTTATGGTTTTTGCTGGCATTGTTCTTCATGAAAATGGCATTGCCAATACTTGATAGGTTAAAATATCCGATTTTAATTAGCTTCATAATAGCAATATTCTTTGGATTCATTAAATATCCTGGTGACATTTTAGGTTTATCTAGAACTTTTTCATTCTTACCAGTATTTTTAACAGGTTTTTACTATAATGAATATAAAGTAAGATTTGAGGAAAAATACAGTCAAATAAGTTTATACTTGAAAAATAATAAAGTCATTTTTCTCATATCCCTTATTGTTTTTTCATTATCAATTTTAGTGGCATATTATATTCCACTACGCATTATAATGATGAGACTTCCTTATCATGACTCATATCTAATTAGCCTTAATTTAAGGGCGTTAATAATTGTTTTAGGTATAATGATCACTCTAATATTAAATAGATTCATGACTAATAATGAATGTTTCCTAACTAAATGGGGAAGGAATTCAATGGCAATCTATATTTTGCATATATTTTTTATTGTCCTATTGAAAAAATTCACTAAATCTTTTCTATATGGACAAGGAGAGATATTTGCATTATTATTTACTTTTATTTTAAGCATTTTGATTGTAACTATCTTATCTATGGATTGGATAAGTGAATATTTTAATAAGATAATGGATTTCTTTGCAAATTTAATTTTTAATGAGTCTTAAGATAATAATATCTAAGATTTCTCTTTTTTTAAATGATACTTAAAAGTGGGGGTGTCATTTCAGATTCCTTTATTATAAAAGTATATTAATATTAATAAACATATATTAAGTTAATATAAATTTAACTTATATTCTTAAATTATAAAATAGGCAAATTAGGCCTTTATAATTAAAATAACCAATTTTTAAATAAAATTTCAAGGAGAATTTAAATGGCAATTGAAAAAGATGCAGAAAAGATCTTAGAGGAATTTTCAAAAACCTTAGATAAAGTTCCTGAATTGGAAGGAACCTATTACATTACTGATAACCTTAACTTAAACCGTGAAGATGAATCCGAACAAAACGATTCAACTAAAATTGTCAGAAATGCAAGAACTGACAAAGACGGCAATGTAGTTGTGAAAAAGGCAGAATGGACTGGTTAAACACTTATAATTATTATTGTAAATGACTAGAAGGGGATTATATTATGAGAATGAATTTAATTCTTGAAATATTGGATATTCCAGGACAATTGGTTTCTATCTTAAATCCAATAGGAGAACTTGGAGCAAATGTAGTTACAATTGTTCACAAAAGGGAAATCAAGGCAGAAGAGGGTAAAGCTGCTATTCAAATAGCTATCGAAGGTGAAAGAGAAAACTTGCAAGCTGTAATAGACAGGTTCAAGGAAATGAACATACCTCTCATTGAAGTGGATGACACTGTAAGAAAGGAAAAGTTAAGTGCAATTCTCTATGGCCACATTATTGACAGAGACTTAAGAGACACTGTTGATAAGATCAATGCTGTTGATGGCCTTGTCGTTAGTGATTTACAATTGAAATTAGATGGTGAACTTAAATCAACTGCTTTATTAACTGTTGAACTTGATTTAGGTAAAAGAGAAATCGCATATAATAAAATCATGGAAATAGCTGAGGAGAAGGACTTCTTGGTTATTGATGAGGTATAGGGGGAATTTAAATGGATGAATGTAAGCTTATATTAATGGGTTTTGGAGCTGTAGGCCAAGGTGTAGCTAAGGCTATCTCCTTAAAGAAGGATATGATCAATGAGAAATACGGAATCACTTTAAAAGTTGTAGCAGCTGCTGACTCATCTACATCTGCAATATGCCAAGATGGATTGGATGAAGAATTACTCCTTAAAACTAAAGAAGAAACTGGTAAATTAGCAAATTATTCAGATTGCGGCAGTGACAAGTCTGGCATTGAAGTATTGGATGCAGTTGATTATGATGTATTGATTGAAGCAACTCCAACAAACATCAAGGATGCTGAACCTGCAAAATCATTGACCTTAAAGGCATTTGCTGATGGAAAGGATGTTGTAACCTCAAATAAAGGACACTTAGCCTTATTCTATAAGGAATTGATTGAAGCTAAGGAAGCTGCAGGAGTGGACTTCAAGTTTGAAGCATCTGTAGGTGGAGCTATGCCTATCATCAACTTATGTCAAGAAACCCTTGCAAGCTGTGGAATCAGCTCAATCAAAGGTATCTTAAACGGTACTACCAATTATATCCTTTCAAGAATGACCACTGAAGGAATGAGCTATGAAAATACCTTGGCAGAATCACAGCAATTGGGAATCGCTGAAACTGACCCTACACAAGATGTTGAAGGTATTGATGCAGCATGCAAAGTGGTTATTTTAGCTAATTCCGTTTTAGGAATCGATGCAACCTATGCTGATGTTGAAGTTAGAGGGATATCTGATGTCTCATTGGATGCAATAAACCTTGCTAAAGAGGAAGGATACTATGTAAAATTGATTGGAGAAGTATCTGAAAAACAATTGAAAGTATCTCCAAGGCTTGTTAAGAAAAACAGTCCATTTGCAATCGATGGAACATTGAACTTAGCAAATGTAACTACCGATTTGGCTGATGACATCACTGTAATGGGAAAAGGAGCAGGATCTTTGGAAACCGCTTCTGCAATGCTTACAGATTTAATTAATATTATTAAGAACAAATAATTATATTTGTTCTAATTTTACTTTTTTTAAATTTTTTTAAATTTAAAAGTAATTTGATATTACAGATTATTTTAGATTATTATAGATTTTATTAGATTTATAGAGTATTAGAAGATTACAGATTATACTTATTTAATAACATTGTTAAAGGAAAAAGGAGTTTTATAATGAAATATGTTATTGTTATTGAAGATGGTGCAAGTGATTATCCAATAGAGGAAATTGATGGAAAAACTCCTCTTAAAATAGCTGAAAAACCTGTTTTGGATAAAATAGCTAAAGAAGGAAGGACTGGATTAATCCAAAATGTGCCTGAAACATTGCCTCCGGGATCTGATGTGGCTAATATGAGCATATTCGGTTACGACCCATTGGAATATTATACTGGTCGTGGACCACTTGAAGCTGCAAGTATGGGTGTAGAGACAAAAGAAGGGGATGTTGTATTCCGTTGCAATACCATTACAGAGCGTGATGGATTGATGGCAAGTTCAAATGCAGGACACATTTCTTCAGAAGAAGCTGCAGAGCTTATGGGAGCATTGAATGAGTACTTTAATGATAAATATCCTGATTTCAAAGGAAAATTCTATCCTGGAGTAAGCTACAGACATTTATTCGTATACAATGATAAGGAAAATGCTGAAAAGTTAGCAAAACTCGATATGGTTCCTCCACATGACTTTGTTGGAGAGACTATTGAAGACAAGATTCAATTTGATTCCTTTGCAGATGAAGTGAAGGCAATCATGTTAGAATCCAAAGAAGCATTAGCAGACCATCCTGTCAATCAAAAAAGAATTGAAGAAGGCAAGGAACCCTGTAATATGGTTTGGTTCTGGGGTCAAGGAACTATGCCAGATATGCCAAAAATGGAAGATGTTTACGGCATTAAAGGAGCTGTAATAACTGGTGTAGACTTGATTAAAGGATTAGGGGTCTGTTCTGGCTGCACTAATCTTGATGTTCCAGGAGCAACTGCATTCTTTGATACTGATTATAATGCAAAAGGGGAATATGCAGTAAATGCACTAAAGGACAATGATATTGTATTTGTTCACATTGAAGCTCCAGATGAAGCAGGACATGCTAAAAACCTCGAAGAAAAGGTTAAAGGCATTGAAAGCATTGATAAATATATCCTCGCTCCATTAGTTGAAGCATTGGAAAATGAATACAAGGACTTTAAAATTGCAGTATTGCCTGATCACCCAACTCCAATAGATGTGGGTACACACACTAGAGATATGGTGCCTATTGCTATCTATTCATCTAAAGACGAAGCAGATGATGTATTGGTCTACGATGAAGACAGCGTTAAAGAGGGTGCATTAGGTGAATTGGTAGGCTGTAATTTACTTAAATTATTATTGGAATAATTATATAATTATTCTACTTTCTTTTTTTACTTATTTTTAAGAACTTTTTTTTAATTTATTTTTTAGTTTTTTTTAACTTTTTTTTTAAAAAAATTAAAAATATTTATATAAAACGGATTTTATAGTATTTTTATATTACAATAAAAATTTTAACTTATAATAAATAATTCATATAAAGGGGAAAACAATGTCTAGTGTAGAAGTAAATTTAGAAAAAGCAAGAGCTTACAATAAAGTTAAAAAATATGACGAATCCTTAGAGCAGTATGAATTGGCATTGGAAGCGGATGGAGAATTAAGCCAAGGAGATAAAGAGAAATATGCTTGGGATTTATATTTTGTAAAAGTTAAGGATAATGAATTTATTGATGAAATCGAGGATTCTGCTAAAAAAATAGTTAGTGTTGTTAGTCAAAAGGATTCATCTAAAGCACCTAAACCATGCCCATACACTTTAGCTGTAATCAGATTAATGAAGATTTATACAGAAAATGAAAGGTACTTGGATGTATTGCGTTGGGCATCTAAATTAGACCCGAAAAAATTAAGCAATCAGCAATTCAAGCCTAATGATGAAGTTACAATGAACTCCAATAAGGAAAATTACTACCTTCAAACCACTAAGGCATTGCTTGAAATTGATAAATTCGACCAAACAATCAAGTATTGTCAGGATGCATTGGTTACAATTCCTGAATTCAACAATAACAATGATGTCTGGTTTAAATTGAGAATAGCTAAATCCTATAAGGAATTAGGAGAGTATGATAATTCCATTGAGTTCTTAAAGGACATCTATAAAACCAAGAAGGACTGGTATATCTCAAGGGATATGGCTGAAAATTACTTCTTCAAAGAGGAATTTGACGAATCATTGAAATGGGCTGCTAAAGGAATATTGGCTCGTGATGGAAAGCTTGAAAACAAAGTGAAACTATTCTCTTTAGTAGGAGACATCTTGGAAATCAAGGGCTTTGAAGATGAGGCAATAATGAATAAATACATGTATTATGTTATACGTAATGCTAAGGAATGGCCTATTGATGAGGAATTAAAGGATTTGTTAGGTAATTATGGTCTTGATTTGGAAAACACTGACTTTAAGTCTTTATTCAAGGAATATGAAAACATGTGGATCAGCATGAAATACTTTGGTCAGGAAAGGCAATATGGTGTCATTGATAAGGTATTTCCTGATGGAAAAGCCGGATTCATTAAGGCAAATGGCAAATCCTACTATTTCAAAACCTATGAATTCAAGGATGATAAGGATTACATCTATGAAGGAACTGAAGTTTCATTCTATTTAGAGGATGCTTACAATAAATCCAAGGATGAAATGGTTAAAAATGCGGTAAACATTTACTGTGAAATGCTTTAAAAATAGTAATTTAAAGTAAATAAATAAAAAATTTAATTAAAAATAGTAAATAAGATTGATTAGAAATTTAATCAATCTTTAAATATTCTTTTTTTCTTATATTTTATATTCAATATTCAATAATTCCTCTTTTTTCTTTTCAAACTCTTCTTTAGTCAAATAGCCTTTTTCAAAGAGTTCTGCATAGTTCAATAATTCCTCTGCAGGTGAGAATTCAATATTGAATACAACTTTCTTATGATGGCATCTGCATTTTCCATGCTTATGCTTGTGACATTTGCATTTGTCTTTATCATGCTTGTGGTGGCATTTGCCTTTGCCATGTCTATGCTTTTTATGATGACATTTAGAATATTTCTCATCGTCATCTTCTTTATCTTTTAATTTATCTCTATTTGCCTTAATGCCAAATACCTTATTTGAATCCTCATATTCCTTGGATTGGAAGTATTTTTTATTTTGTGCCTTTTTGTTTTCCTCTTTCATATCCTCTTCAATCTCTTTTTGAACACTTTCCATTTGCTTTTTAAAGCTTTCCCTTAAGGCATCTGTTGGATTCAATTCATTGATGTCAAGATCTTTGGTGTCATCATGGATAAATACCTTCTTATATTCTCTAAATCCATCATACTCCATTAAATCTTCTTCAGTTATCTTATCTGGATTGTTATCCAATACTTTTAATCCTTCTTCTGTAATATTGTAATACATAAAATGATTGGATTCAATCAATTCAGCTTTTTTAAGGTAAGTGTTTGCAGTGCTGATTCTGGAATTTATTACAGGTTCATTATTAGGTAATCTGATCTCCTTATCCTCATCTGAAATGTCAATGTAATCTATAACTTCTTCTGTTATTTCCTGAACTTTATATTCATCCTTATCTTTGATTATCTCAAGTAAAGGTAAAACTAAATCATAGGTTTCCGGAATTGCCATATTATTTCTCCTATTCTTATTTATATAGTAATTTGTTATTTTACTTATTTAATTTTATTATTTTCGATTCATTTTATAATTTGCAAAAATTTTATTTTGTAATAATTCTTATTTTCTATTTATTTTTATTTTTTTTATTAAAAAAAGAATAATTTTATAAAATTATTCATTCTAACATTACTTTTTTTAAAAATATTAATTATTGATAAATATTTTTAAATTTAATAATCAATTTTATAATTAAAAAAATAAATATTCTAAAATTTTCTTAGAAAAAAAATTATTTGTAATATTTTAATCGATATATTTATATATTTTTATTACTAAAATAATATTAGAGATATTATAGTGATTCTATGAAAAAGATAGGTAAAAGATTACAGGAACTTAGAGAGTCCAAAGGATTATCTCAATCTGATTTAGCAAGTTATTTAGGGATTTCACAGCCTTTATTGTCTCAGATTGAATCTGGTAATCGTAATTTGAATTTATCTCTCCTTGATAAGTTATGTTCACTTTATGGATGCAGTGATTCCTACATACTTTGCAAAAGTGATGAATATAATTCAATCAATTTTTCATTCAGATCTAAAAATGCAGCTAAACAGGATTTGGATTGCATTTCTTCAGTGCATAAGATTATCATGAATATGCGATTCTTAAATGAATTAAACGAGGGTGATTCTGATGAGAGATAAGATCAAATTGAATTCCTTGGCAGTGGAATTAAGAAGAGACTGGGATTTGAATCCTTACAGTCCAATTGATTTGTTCTCTATAGTTCTATCTAAATTGCCTGATTTAACCATTCTTTTTTATCCAATGTCTGACAATACAAGTGGAATGTGCATTAAGGATATAAATGGTATTGATTTAAATGAATTAAAGGAAATAAAAGGTTCTTCAGATGAATTATCAAAGGATATGTTTATTTGCATTAATTCCAACATGTCTAAAGGCAGACAAAGATTTACTTTAGCTCATGAATTATATCATTTGCTATTTGAAGAGGATAAAAGGGATTTGATCATCTGTGAAGCTTCAAATGATGATGATTCAGAAATAGAAGCGAATATTTTTGCATCTTACCTAATCATGACTTATGAAGGATTGGAAAGATATGCAAAAACAAACAATCTCACAGACTGGTCTTTAGAAGAGATCATAAGAGCCGAGCAATATTTCCAAATCAGCCATCATGCAATGCTGTTCAGACTTAGGGAACATGAATTCATAAGTCTTGAAGAATGTAAGGAGCTTAGATCTGTTCAAATTGGTTATAATGCTAGAATCAATGGATTTAGTGATAGATTATATGTTCCATCTGCTAAATCAGAAAAATATTTCTCATTAGGTAAATATATTAGGTCAGTTGAAAAGGCATTTAATGATAGTAAGATAAGCCCTGGAAAACGTGATGAATTGTTATTGGATGCTTTTAGAAGTGATCTAACCTATAAATTTTTCTAATAGGGGGTGTAATTCTTTAATTTTTAAAGAATTTTTGTAATATGCAAAGGTTTAGTTTTTATTTAAAATCAATGATTTTAAAATGTGAAGGTTTAGTAAAGGGATTTTGTAGTTTTTTTTAAAAACTAATAATATATGTAAAGAGGGGGAATATGAAAACAATTTATGATATAGACTGCTTGTTATACTTTTTAAAGATAAAAAGAACAGATTTGTTGGAGGAATTATTCAATCATATTGTCATTTCCAATAAGGTCTTTAATTCTTTAAATAATCCAAGCATTCCTGATTTTATAAAAGACAAGCTAAATGATCTTGTGGATAAGGAATTCGTAAAAGTCGAGGAAATTTCATATAACACAAAGACTTTTGATATATACTATGAAATTAAAAATGACCATAAAAATCAGGTTTTAGGGGATGGAGAAGCTTCTTCCATTGCGATAGCGATTAAAAACAAGGGAGTTGTAGTTTATAACAATCCCAATGCAATAAAGGATTATTTGGAAAAATATGATTTGAAATGCATTACCTCAGAAGACATTTTCAATGATTTATTCAAAAAGGGAATCATATCTAAAGAGGAGCTTAATAACTTTTTAGAGAGATAAGAATTCCTCAACTATTTTTTATCTTTTTATCTTTTTTAAATTAATTTTTATGATTTTTTTATAGATTAATAAATCTATTATCTTTTTATCTTTTTTAAATTAATTTTTATGATTTTTAATTTTTATGATTTTTTTATAGATTAATAAATCTATTATCTTTTTATCTTTTTTAAATTAATTTTTATGATTTTTTTTATAGATTAATAAATCTATTATCTTTTTATCTTTTTTAAATTAATTTTTATGATTTTTTTATAGATTAATAAATCTATCAAAATCTTTTTTTATTATTTATTTTTTCTAATTTTAGTTAATAATTTATATAAATATTTAAATAGTAATTACTAATATAATAGTGATGAATATTTTTTATAATGCTAAATGACATAAGTTATTATTGCATTATATTCATACAATCATTTTTAACCTATTCGGGGGTGAAAATATGATTTGTCCAAAATGTCATGCAGTAAATGATGATGAAGAGAAATTCTGTAAAAATTGCGGCTTTCAATTGAATTCCGCAAGAATTTGCCCTACTTGTGGGAAAACAAATGATTCCAATTCCAAATACTGTAAGGAATGCGGAACTGTTTTAACTCCAGTAAACACTTTTAGAAAGCAAGTTATTGAGGAAAAAACTAAGAAATCATTCTTTAGTATGTATAAGGTGCCTATTATCTGCGCTTTAGTTATCATATTGGCTATTGGAGCTGTAACTGGAATGGCTTATTACAATGGTGGTTCTGGTGGAGATGATGGTTTCAGTACAATTATCCCTACAGATGACAATGGATTCTTTAATGATGATATAAATAATGATCCAACTCAAGCGCAAATACAGAATGACAATAAAACAAATGATACAAAAAATGATACTAATAAAAGTAAAACATTAACTGAAAAGATTGATAATAAAACCAATAAGACCAGTAAAAACATTAATGACACTGTTAATAAGATTAAAAATCAAACTAACAGTTCTAAATCTGTTAACAGCTCAAGTGTAAAGAACACTACATCTAAAACCATTACTGAAAAAGTCAATAAAACAGCTAAGTCTGATAAGAATAAATCCGATAAAAGCAAAATAGCCGACTCTGATAAGAATGATTCTGGAATTAATAGCATTATTCCAGGTATGTCCACTGATTCAGATGATAATTTAAATGACACAGAAGGTAATGATTTGGATGACAATGATACAAATGATTTGAATGAGAGCAATAGTGAAAATCTGTCTGACTCTTCCTTAAATGAAATAGAAATGGAAGATGTTCCTAATCTTGCTCAATTGGTTTCACAAAAGAACTATGCTTTCTCCACTATAAAATATGATGGAAATGAGTATGATGAAGGTCAATGCATTTATATCTTCTCTGAATATCTTTTGAATATTGACAAGAATAAGGGTTCTTCAATTGAAATCAAGGATGTAAAAAAGGCTTCCAATCCTTCTGATGAAGACTTAAGCCAATCCATTGACAAGGCAGATTACTTAAGCATGGCTCAAAGAGTCCATAGTTGGATGGATCAAAAGGATACCGTTCCTAATTATGTAGGAATTAGTGGAATGGGCACTGCAGATTTATCCCCTAAAATGATGCTTAAACTATTCACTTTAGCAACTTTAGAGTATTCAATCACTCAAGAATTGCCTGAATCTGTTGATATTTAGAATAAAATGTTTAAAATTTTAGAGAATTTTTATTCTCTATTCTTTTTTTATTAAATTATTTTATTATTTAATTATTTTTTCTATTTTTTTTAACTATTTTTTTATGAGAAAACATTAATTTCACTATTAGATTCCATAAAAATTTAATGATGAACTATAAAAATAATAAGTTTTAAAAAATATGAAAATCATATTATATATAGTATAAAAAAATATATTTTAAGTATTTTCCAAATGAAAATTTTAAATCTTAAAAATGATTTAAAACGGTTTAATTTAAAAAATAAATGAAATTAATAACATTATTACTAGTGAAGAAGAGGATTTGAATAAGAGTAAACTTAAGGTTAAACCAATTGGATTAAATGTGGTTTTAACTTCAGGAAGTGGTTTTGTTGATACTTTAGTTTTACTTAGTATAATGGTTACAGAAATTATGGTTGGTTTTGTAATTGCCATGATTGCAGGGAGGTTATAGGTATGAAAAGTGTTACTATTAATGAGCACACTTATGAGTTATTAAAGGATTACAGAGAAGGTTTTGAATTACCAGAAGTTGAAAGTAAACTAACTGATTATTTTGAAGATTATGATTATATTGTTGGTGATTGGGCTTATGGTAAGTTAAGACTTAAGGGTTTTTATGATTCTAAAAATAAAAAGGTTAATAATATAAATAATTATAATAATGTTGATAGTTATATTAAAGATTTTTGTGCAAGTGATTGCAAACATTTTATTATTAAAAAAATTAATTGAAGTTAATTGATTTTTGTGTTAATATTTTATTAGAATAGTGAGGTATTGGATGGATACTAAAGTTAAATTACAAAGAGTAAATGGTGAAATTATTGAAGCAGACATTATCAGTTATTTTGAATTACAAAATACTGGTAAAAGATATGTATTTTATACACTTAATGAAATTGTAGAAAATGATTTAGTTAAGATGTATGTATCAGAAGTAGGGGATGCTAATATGTTAGCTCAAACTATGACTGATGAAGATTGGACTACATTAAAGTCAATTATGAAATCTATATTGACTGGCCATGAAAATCCAAATGTTAAATATTTAAAGTGGGAGGCATAAAAATGAATATACAAGGTACATCTAAGGTTATTGCAATAACTAAAGATCAAGCACAAAAAATGAAGAGTGCTTATACTAATCAAATAGATGCAATGAGTTTACCAACTGAGCCTATTGCACCTGTAACTGTTGCTCCTACTGTTGAACCTTTAACTATGGAAGCTCCAGCTATGAGTGGTGTAACTAATGCAGATATAATAGGTCAAACTCCTAGTGCTCCAGTTGCTCCTGAAACTCAACCTTTAACTATGGAAGCTCCAAATATGAGTGGTGTAACTAATGCAGAT
>SFKZ01000041.1 GCA_004553595.1 Methanobrevibacter ruminantium
AATGCTTCCAGTACAATGAACTGGAAAGAAAACGGGCTGCATAATTTTTTACACCTTAAACCTGTAAAATTTTTGTGTTGACTAAATAGCGCAGTTTAGCCCGCTATCTGGTTGAAAATGACCGTGGCTCGTACAAAGATTCAGAAGGCAATGTTTATTACCTTGAATGTGAACCTTCTGACGAATTATTCTATTCTTTTGCCAAAATTGAGTATGGCGATACCGTCGAGTACTACGACTGCTATGTTCCGGGGAAGAAAACTCGGTATGGGAGAAGACTTATCTGATTTTATTCATACTTTATTCCAAAATAATCCAGAGTAGCTTTCATCTCATCCTGCCCGGTGAGACAGGTATCGCGGAGGAAGCCTCGTTCAGTGGATTTGAACTGCATGTTAGGCGATATCTTCTCTTATAATTCTAACTAATTCTGCTGGTGTTACAATAAACGGTTTTTCTGGAAAATGTTTTTCATTACCTGTTACAAGAAATGCATCTTTATCTTGAGCAGATAATGTTACAGCATAGAAAACAATATCTTTCGGATCAGGCATCGTTTCTTCAACTTTTGAAAGTTCTGATATACATAAACCATTATCAATAATGTCTTTCAAAAGACTTATTATTATTGTTTCAGGTAGTTTGAACTTTTTTCTTCGAAGAACTTCATCGTACTCTTTTACAATTTCATCGGAATAAACGGGAATAATATTTCCGCTTGCAAGAAATTTTAAAATTTGTACAGTTGGAGAACTTTCTTTTCGAGTAATCAAAGCCGAAACAAGAACATTTGTATCTATTACAACATATTTTTTCATTCTTATTTGCCTGCTCTGAGCGCTGAAATTTCTGCATTTATTTCATCCAGTGACATTTCTGGAACATTGTTTGCCTGAATGGTATTTCTTGCTTCCTTATATATATTCCATCTATCTGACTTTGTATCGTTTCTTAACTCAAATGGAAGACCTCCAACAGCAATGCTTTTTTTGAAGAATATTCTAATAGCTGTAGGGAGGTCTAATCCAAGAGATTCATATAAGTTTGTAACATCATTTTTCGTTTGAGGATCAATTTTAACCTGAACAAGCCCTGTATTTACCATATTAACACCTCCAAAAGTATTTTATAGTATTACTTTAGCATACTTTAACATACTTTTGAATATTCTTCAATATAAAGTTTCTTTACTTTCCTTAGTTTATTAAACACCACATTCTAAGACTTAATAAACTAAGCTATTATTTTCCGATTAAGACATTATCTATGTTCTTCAATTCCTGTTTATTTGAAAAATACTTAAATCCTTCTTCTTCGTGGTCAATGACAATAATAGTCTTCTTTTCATCTAATAAAGATGTTCAAATAATTTGCAACATGGCATATCTCGTTTTTGTTAAGACCTCTGAATGGTTCATCTATTCCAAGAACGGATGAAGATGATTTCCAGGCTCTAAGAATCTTAATTCTAACATTTTCACCACCAGAAAGTGTGCTAATTTTCTGTCCCATCAACAAAGAATCTAATAGAATGCTGGATGCACTTTCCAAGTGATTTGAATTATAAGTAAGGTCAATCTGAATTTTATGATAGATTCGCCCTTAAGGCCGGCTTGTTTTTCGCGTTTGAGGAATGCAAGAAGAGTTTCTTCTGCAGAAGAATGACGAGGTTTACGGTCTGGCTTTTTTGCGGTTGATGGAATCTTCCAGGTTTTTCCTTCTAAAAGAGCACCCTCTACCCTGCCATGAGCGCAATAATTTCGGGCACTTCGTTCGCTGATTTGCCAGTTTTGAGAAGCCTCTTCTACGGAGATATATTTCACCTTACTCATAGGAAAGATTATAGCATGGTATCGGAAACCGAAGAAACAATATGGTGTTATATCGGAACCGTAGATTCATTAGAAGCCGCCCGCTATCTGGTTGAAAATGACCGTGGCTCGTACAAAGATTCTGAAGTCAATGTCTACTACCTTGAATGTGAACCTTCGGACGAATTATTCTATTCTTTTGCCAAAATTGAGTACGGCGATACTGTCGAGTATTACGACTGCTATGTTCCGGGGAAGGAAACTCGGTATGGGAGAAGAAATTATAAAGGTTCTCTCTAAATTCCCCAAATATTCATAATTTCTCTTGTTAGTTTCTTTTCTCTCTCAAAGATAGCCTGTTCATCCCAAGTAGATTTATTAATAATATCTTCTCTTGTTATAAGTAAATCGGCACACTGCTTTATTCCAGCTTGTGCTTTTTTTCCTTTTTCAGCTGGTTTCCCTTCGAGTTTTGTTATAAAATCACTATTACTGATAATATTGTTTAATTTTCCGTTCAGTAAGGTCATATTTCCCAATGAAAAAATCTTTTCATCTCTATGTCCCATACCTTCAACTTCATCTTGTATTTGGACACCATTATTATCTACATATGGAACATTTTCTTTTTTCCAATTTTTTTGCCATTTTTGCGGCATAATATGTTCTAACTGATAGTTAAATTTGAGTCCATCATAATCTGTTGGAGAATCAGAACGTCTTTTTAATTCTATCCAAAATAGAATTATTGATCCATCTCGGTTAGATACTTTACTACCAATGCCCGCAAGAACATTATCTTCTGTTAGATTCATATATGGCTTGATATAATTCTGAAAATTATTCTCATCTGAATCATTATTAATCAAATCAGAACAATGCTTGTTAAAGTTTTTGTTCGATTTACCAGTTATCATAAAATACATAACGAATCGTTCAAGTGTTTTTAACCTTTCTTGCAATTTTTCGGGATTACCTTCATATGTTCGATATAAATATAGTAAATATGGATTGAACGTTGTATTCTCGCTCCAAGCAAGTATATGACATAATCTTTTTTCAACATCATCATATTTTAATGGTGTTTCGCGTTCTTTTTCAGGAATATGCTCCCTGTATGTATTAGAAAAATCACATAAATCTTTAATAAATTTTTGAATTTCTTCTATGGTGTTTAATGTATCAATATATTTCTTATAATTATTAGCTAAATTATTTAATATATCGTTTTCAACATCAAATATACTTATGTAATCGTCTTTTGTAGCATAATACTTCGTTACTATACCAAAACATTGAAGTAATAATTCACTGTTATCACGATTATAACGACCTACATTTTTTTGCGTATTCCAATATGCAATATCATCCTGTGAACCACAAAAAGTATCTTCCCATGTTTCTTTATAAAATTTTTCAACTTTTTCTTGTTCTTCAAGGCTTTTATCTGTTTTATCTAAATATTTCTGAAAAACATAGTTTTTAATAATATCTGTTGCAGACAAACGAACACCAGAACTATTAATTGTATCAAAAATTTTTTGTTCTTGATCATTATCATCTAAATCAATAACAACAAGAATTTTATTATTCTTATCAAAGAGATTATCCCAAAGATTAATCCGAGTTTCCTTTGGAATTGTATTAAACTGGGTATAAAAATATTTGTAGCATCTTTTGATAAGCATTCTCGGATCTTTATCATCAATAAGTTCAATATTTTCAATAATTGGTGATTGTAATTCACCATCAACAACCATTCCCATAACTTCTTCAAATTGTGCTTTGTCATTATGAGAGTGTGATATCGTAAGCAAATAATCTGAATCAGAAGAACGTAATTTATAAAATAATGCATCAATAGCATCACTTTTTATCTGTTGATTTTCAATAGAATCATAAAGAGCTTTGATAAAAATACTTAGCGTTGTTAATCTCTGTTGTCCATCTATTATTATAGCCTTTTCAGCTTCTCCGGTGATACGCTTTTGTCTCTTAAAATTATTGACCCTAAAAAATGGCTACCTGAATTTTTTAATAAATCCTCAAGCAAATCTTTCCAATTGTCATCATTCCAAACATAGGCTCTCTGAAAAAAAGGAATTTCAAGAATTTGTTCACCACATAAAAATCTTAACGGCTGTCCTTTTGCGTCCATTGTTTTCTCCTAAAAACTATAAAATTATAACATTTTCATTAAAATTTGTCTTGTATCCTCTAAATTTTAGCGATGAATATTATTTCAAGTGTTTTTCGGATATATTGAATTTGCTAAGTTTTGTAAATCAACTTGCGGTGGCTGTATATTTAAATCATCTTTAGGATACATTCTTTTCTTATCTATATTATTCTCATGTAAAAATACCTTTATAGTATTTCGCAAATTATTTGAGATTAGATATAGTATAACATCATTTTCGTTTAAACAAGGACTATATAATATTTGCTCTTCAAAACTCATGTATTCTGAATGTCCAGCAGTTAATAAAAATCCTTCTTGTTTCTGAATTCGATTAAAAAATGGTTCATCAATTAAATAAGCACCTTCTTTTAGTCTAAAAAAGAAAGAATGCATTTTACTGTCTTCGAATAGAATTGTAGGAAATAAATACTGTTCATCTGATAAAGCTCTGCTAACAAGTGGAAGTTTTTTATAATTGATACACCATAGAATCATATCATCTGTTTGGTTATCTTCTACACAAAAATATAAAGCAATTTTCCAATTTTTTGTCCAATCGATCAATCTTGTTTTATAACCATAATGTTGCATTAAAACTTGAATTAGCAAAAAATTGTCCTCATTCTGAATATTTAATCCAATTTTTTCTAATTGTTCTTGATTTAAATTTATTATTTCAGAGACACTTCTCATTTCTAGAAAAATATTTTGATGTTGTCCAGTTAAAAGCCTATTGTTATCCCGTATATTGTTGATAATTCTATCTATACCGGATGATAAAGGCCAATTACAAGAGGCTTGACCTCGGAAGCCCCATCCGGAAAGAGATTTAATTTCATTAAATAATGCTTCCATAGAATTGATTATTATTTTTTTCATAAATTACCCCTAAAAAATATTAATAAGTGGTTAGACTATTTCATAATAAATAGTTAATTTTTATAGAGAAAATTTTATGAAAAAAAATCCAGTTTTTGCCAGTCGCCTTGTTTTCTTATATGGGCAAAATATTCAAGAGATTTTTCTAAGACATTGGTTAGTATTTCTTCTTCCATTGAATAATTATCAACTCCATTCATATTTCTTCCGTAGTTTTTTAAAAACATTGCTTTGTCGCAGCTGTCAGCATCGTGGGTGAAAATTCCATACGTAGCAACACGCATTTCGGCATCTACCCTGTTATAAGTTTTTGTTTCAATCTTCTTCAATGTCTTTAGTAAATCATGAGAAACAGTTTCTTTTTGCGATAGTTTCTGAGAAGGTGTTCCTCATTACATTACGGAACAGCGTAAAAAGTCAATCGATTATTGAAACAATCTTCTTGACTTTTTATGGGAGAATAATCATGGATTATAAAATTTGGATAGCCTCATACTTTGTTTCTTCTCCGCCCTATCCGATAGAAGTTCCTAAAGAAAAAATAGAGTCTCAAGTCTGCTGCTGGAAAACCGAAGAAACCGTATGGCATCATATCGGCACAGTCGATTCTCTCGAAGCAGCCCGCTATCTGGTTGAAAATGACCGTGGCTTGTACAAAGATTCTGAAGTCAATGTCTACTACCTTGAATGTGAACCTTCGGACGAATTATTCTATTCTTTTGCCAAAATAGAGTATGGCGATACTATTGAGTATTACGACTGGTATGTTCCGGGGAAGGAAACTCGGTATGGGAGAAGATTCAAATAACTAGAAAGGCTTGAAGTCTCCTTTTTCATCAAGCCTTTCTAATTACGTCCAATAATTAGTTCTCCCTATACACTTCATTCTCTGTTCGATTTCTAAATTCTATCCCTAATTTTTCTTTTAAGAATTCTCGAAGGACAAATACTTCAATTTTTCTGTTACTTCTTATGTCATCCAAATAATAATGTGTATAGTCGCTCTCATTTTCTTTTGGAATAATCTTAAGAATTCTTGATTTTTGAGAAACATCTGTTACTTCATCATTAATTTTTAAATTTACATCCCAGCAGATAATAGAATGTGTATTTTCAAATGAATGATTAAAAACTTTATCAAGACGATTTTTGAATTCCACATAATATAATTTTGCATTTTTTGCAGGAATATTGCCTTTGTCTTTTACTATAACATCAATACCTGCATGAGTATCATAGTCAATTATTTCAAAAGGGAATAAATCTTTTTCTATTTGTGATAATTGCATATAGAGAGAAAAGACACCTTGTTCTTGTAGAGGAGTAGTTAGTCTTACTCCCTTATAATCTGCAATTTTTGATTTATTTATATATGATATTCGTTTCTCAAAATCGCTTTTTTCTCTTTTTACAGAAGAAACAGCCTCAACCTGGCTTTCAAGATAATCAATATCTGACCAATCACTACTTTCAATTATTGAGTCATAAATCTCTTTTACACAGTTATATAAATCCTGCATTATTTCAGTAGGGGTATTCTCGATTGAACCTCTATTTGCAGTTAACTTCAATTCTTGACAATTTACAAATGCATGAAATCTTGTAAATTCATTACCTTTTTTAACAATCCATTCATTTTTTCTCTGAATTGGTAAATAATCTTTACATAACCATAAACCATACCGCTCTTGTACTGTATATGAGCCTTCTGGAGCAGAGTATCCTGGATGTTTTATCATTTCATTGTAGTCATATTTTACTCTTGAACCTTCAATATAGAAAACTGCATCAAATTTAATTTCAGGAAAATTTTTTAATAAGCAGTTTTGCTTTACTATTTTTTTACAATACCATTTAGGTGCATCAACATTATACTTGTCAAATAATTCAGTTACAGAAAGACTTTCTTTTTCAGGGAAAACATGACCAAATTTAATCGATTCAAATTTATCTTCATCAATTCCCTTTAATAATAATTGAACATCTTTATTTTCATTTTTACCAAAAACTCTTTCAATTGAGCCCATTTTTGTAAACCAAAGAATATAGTCTTTTACAATCTTATGCGTAAATCTATCACGTCTATTATTATTATAGCCATATATTGATATTTTTGTGCCATGAACGTTATTATCACAAATAGATTCTGTTACATTCACTTCTGGTATTTTTTTGCAATATAAATTTTTCTTTGGTTGATTCATCTCTGCAAGAAAACTGGAATAGTCAATATTAGTTCAGTGCCTAAATACCCCAAATTTATTTAAGCAGCATTCTTTACAGAAGCTGTTCTTTCCCTGTATACAGCAGGAGGAA
>SFKZ01000042.1 GCA_004553595.1 Methanobrevibacter ruminantium
CCCGCTGGTTGGTAATGCCGATGGCGGCAATGTCGGCAGCCGAGACACCGATCTGGTTCATGGCCGAGAGGGCCACGCCCAGCTGGGTGGTCCAGATCATGATTTAACTAGCACCACGCGTAAGTTAATATATCTTTAACGATACTTGCATAAATAAAAGTACCAATAAAGATACATGTGTGTCTAACAGAGCATGTTGTTACTAAATCCTTATAGAAAAAGAAAAAGATCGAATCAAAAAGATTCGATCAGCAATATCATAGGTCCATTTGGAGCTTACTGATAATTTTAGACACCAGATTGTTAATTGTGTTTAAGTTCACAATAAACCATTCACGGGGATGTATTATTTTTCCGTTTCCTGCTTTAATATCAACATCTAAACGATATTGAGCTAATGCATGATGTAATGCCGTTTCTAAAGCTTCTGGATTAAGATTAATAACCTGATATTCAGCCACCACTTTAACAGGGCCATATAAATATGTAGTGACCCAAGAAAATTGGACACTTTATTGATATTAAGCTACTACGGATTGATTCCGATATTGTATTGGAGTCAGTCCTTTTAGTTTTTCCTTTGTTCTTTCTGTATTGTAATAGTGAATGTATTTGATGATTGCTTGCTCAAGTTCATCAAGATTAGCGTAAGTAGACTCTTTACCGTAGAACATTTCTCTTTTTAGAATGCCAAAGAACCCTTCCATTAGGCCATCATCTGGAGAACAACCTTTACGAGACATGCTTTGTTCAATACCATGCTTAATTAAAGCTTGTTGGTATTCCCTGTGTTGATATTGCCAACCACGATCACTATGGAAAATTAAACCATTAAGTGCTGGATTGTCTTTGAAAGCATCATCTAGCATTGTCATAACCTG
Organism: Methanobrevibacter ruminantium; assembly: GCA_004553595.1. GTDB lineage: Archaea > Methanobacteriota > Methanobacteria > Methanobacteriales > Methanobacteriaceae > Methanobrevibacter > Methanobrevibacter ruminantium_A. The sequence goes on from SFKZ01000042.1 coordinate 882, forward strand.
TTTTAAATTAGGGCTGCGTGAGATATTGAAAGCTACGATATCACGTCCACAGCCATCAATAATTGGTGAGAGATACAATTTCTTACTTCTAAGATTAAATTCAGTGATATCTGTGTACCATAGCCGATTAGGTCTAATACTAAAAAATTGTCGTTTAACTAAATCTGGTTTGATTCTATCCCTTTCTTCGCCCTTGTAGCTGTAATATTTTCTTTTACTCTTAATTGAATAGCCAAATAGCTTAAACTTGCGCATTAAACGACTGACTGTTTTACTATTAACTTTAAACCCTTCATTGTGTAAATGATCTGTAACCACACGGTAACCAGGAGCAACGTATCTGCTAGCAATTTCCGTGTAGATAGCTTTAATACGTTCAATCATATCATGATGCTACGAGTGCATACATTGCAGCAAAATATTTTACCAAGAAATACAATGATATGTCATACCTCACTGTTTACCGTGTAAATCACAAGATTAAAGCATTATCCGATGATATGCAAAATACAGACGATGGTATGTGGTACGGTAAAGGCGACATTATTCTTGTAAATAACTTTAGTCTTTGGAATCACGACAAGTATGTAGATACCATTAGTCCGATGCAAGACGGCAAGCACAATGCTGATAAATGGTTTGCACCAGATGGATCAGGTATCGGTGGCGAGCTTAAGCCTAGCGACTTTAATAAATATTGTTCTAAGGCTGGGAAGAATGTAAGATACTTATTAAATCGTGGTGAGGATTGGTACACTAACTCAAGTCTTGCACGTGGTGGTATGTATCATAAAGGTCACTTTTACAAGGTTTACTCAAGATAATATTCAATAATTTAGAACCAAATAACGTTTAAAGTTACTTGGCTTATTTTTTACTTCTATGGTCATATTTGATTAATTATTAATATGTCTAAATAAATTTGTCCGTAGAATTGCGATCTCAGTATCCCTAAGTTGAATATTTATAATTTATGTAAATTAAAACATTAAAATTATTGATTTCTATAAAATCAGTCCATTTCTATGAGACACATTTTCTGTTTGCTGATTACGAAAATTTAGAAGTCATAAATTTAAAAGAGAGTTTTTAACGATTAATTTTTAGAATCTGAAGTTGAGAATTCTCTTTTTTTGTTTTGCTGAAAAACTTAGAAAAAAATGCTCAATGTCCACAAACTAGCGTTAGCGGACTTTCAAATTTAGTGTAAAATGAAGTTAACAAACAAAATTTTAAGTAGAAATTAGGGATGCAAGATGGCAAAAGATGAATTAGAAAAAATAGATATAAATCCAAATTTTCAAAAAAATGCTTTAACTAAGCAGCTTGTTTTGAAACAAAACAACTTGGAGGATTTGTTCAAACAATTTATCATCTTCATTGATGCAACCCCAAATACGATTCGGACATATCGTGGCTCTCTAAAACAATGGTTTCTCTATTTGAGAGAAAACCAGATTGTGCAACCTACTGCCGAAACTGTTAGACAATATCGTGATTACTTACAGGAAAATGGTAAAAAGCCTACTACGGTTAAAAATTATATTATTGCTGTTAAGCGATTTTTTGCTTGGACTGAAGAAGCTGGCTTCTACCCTAACATTGCCAAATATGTTAAGAGTGGCCATCTTAGTAAAAACTTTAAGAAGGACTACTTAACAAGCAGTCAAGCTAAAAAAATTTTGGATGAGATCGACCGTTCTACCCTTAAGGGCAAAAGGGATTATGCCATGCTGGTCACTATGTTGACGATGGGTTTAAGAACGATTGAAATTACGCGTGCCAATATTGAAGATATCCGTACCAAAGGGGATGCGACTGTCTTGTATGTTCAGGGTAAAGGTCATGAAGAAAAGGATGACTTGATTAGAATGCCCTACCACGTCGAAGCAGCCATCAGAGATTATCTTAGCATTAGAAATATTGCGAATCCGAGTGCACCCTTGTTTATCAGTACCAGTAACCACAACCACAATGGGCGCATGACTACTCGTTCAATCAGACGAATTGTTAAGACAGCTTTCATTTCCGCTGGTTTCAACAGTCCTCGTTTAACTGCCCACTCCACTAGGCACACCGCTGCCACTTTGAGTCTATTAAATGGTGCCACCCTTCAGCAAACTCAAGAATTGTTGCGTCATAAGAATATCGGCACTACTGAAATCTATGCCCATAATATTGATGCCACGACTAATCCGGCTGCTACAGACGTAGAAAAAGCTATTTTTGGCACGACCATATAATAAGGAAGAAACTAGAAAAGAAATGATTAGTTATTAGTATTTCAGAACGAAAAAGGTCTTAGAATTGCGTTCTCAGCATCAACTTTGTCTTATTATCACTTATATATTTATTTGCGTAAGTTTTAAAGTGTCTTTATAATCAAAATAGTGATAAATGTGAGTTTATGAAATTCACAAAAAGTATATGAAAAAGTCGTTACTCTAAAGATCAAATGAGTAACGACTTTTTATTATCCATTAAAAACCTAACATATTTTAAGACTTGCTGATTTTTGATTGCTGTAGCCTACCACATCAGATGCTTTTACAAACAAATTATCGTAGCTTACCTTGTAAAACATCTCATGTCCCAATGTGTATGCTCCCAAAGCATAGTAAGTTTCACCTTTGGTTAAAGGCTCATAATCTGTACGTTTGCCGTGCGAACTGTAAAGTGGGGCTTTTCTTAGCCATTTTGATAGTCTCGTTGCTACGGTTAATCACGGCATTTCTTTTTAGTACGTATCTGTTTCTGCCAAATTTTAAATATCTTTTACCCTTAATTTGATAAATGCCATGATACATGCGTGAAGTACCAGCTTTAGCATTTTTAGCAACTTTCTTTCCATGTCTGTTAACCACTTTAGAGTTCTTAGCCAAAGTGTAATAAGTGTAGGCTGCATTAATCTTATCTGTTTTACCAGCCAACAACAAGCCTGAGCATAGGCCCAGCGTAGTCCCCATCTTAATCAACGTTTTTTTGAATTACATATTTAGGGTAATAGGCTAATGATACATACTAGCCAATCACGATGACTTAATGTAGTGCTGAGAGAAGCATTCTACGGCATATTTTTTACATTCTGATTAATAATTAATCAACTAGTTCTTAGAATATCAATTTATCAAATGCTCAAAATTAGAGAGAAAAAGCCAATTTTTTCAGTCTGCTTTATTCAAAAAATAACCTTAATGTGAATTCAAAAACTCATCTAAGTTCTTAAAAGCGTGGTAAATAGTTTGTAATTCGTTCTCATCTAAATTTTGCAAAAAGCTCTTAACCATGCGGTTATGATAAGCATGATATGCACGGCACACTACTCTGCCCCGCATCGTTAATTTCAAATGAACGACGCGGCGATCTTGTTGACCACGAATCCGTTCAACATAGCCTTTTCTAACTAGACGATCCACAGTTACGGTCATTGTAGCCCGTATTAAATGCAATTTCTCTGCTACTTGTGAAGTGGTGGGATGTTCATACATAGTAATGGCATCAAGAGCATGCAATTCTTTGGGAGTAAGATCATTAAAACGACTTTTCTTTAATTCTTCTTCTTCAATTCGCTGAATTCCATAGTATGCATGATACAAAGCATCATTAATTTCCTGGTATAAGTTATTCATAAAGATTCCCTGTTCTTTAGTTATGTTCTCAGTAATAATAATAGCATTTTATGAATATAACTACATATCTCAGATTTGTTATTATGTATAATAAATATTTCTTATTAAATCATCCCTGATAAAATATCGAAAAAGAAGGTATGTCAATGAATATGAAACTTGGAGAATATCTAGATATAAATCAATTGATTCAAACTTTTCAAAATAATACACAAATAAAACAAACTGTATTAGAAACTTTAGCTCAAGCCTTTTACGATAGAGATTTAACGAAGATCAAGAAAATAAAAGACTATTTAAAACGAAATAGCCTTGATAATTCATTATTACTTAGAACAGAATTGATTATTTTGACTTTAGAAAATAAAGATATTTCGCATAATAAAAATCTTGAAAGACAATTTTCAGAAGAATTAAACAAGTTTGACGATTGGACAAATGACAAAGTATTTCTTCAATTATTCGGAAGTTCAATGTTAATTTTCGATATGGATAGATTAAACATTTATATGAACAAGATTTTGAGTGAGTATACCAACAAAATTTACTCCCTTTCATTTGAAGATCAAAGAAGAATTGCAGGTATTTGTATAAACTATTTAAATCGCTGTTATTCAAAGAAGAATTTAGTCTTGGTTAATAAATCTATTAATCTTTTAAATCAATTGGCACGAAACCCAGATTTATTAATGTATCGGTTGCTAGGAAAATACTTTAAATATTTGTTTAATAATGAAAATGCAAAAAAGGATCAAATATTAGATCTTCTAAAAGTTGCAGGATATGAAAAATTTACTATAAATCTGGCTAAGTAATAAAATTTGCAAATTTGCAAATTTTAAATTTATTTGTTATTTAAATTTTATAATCGGCTTATCTTCTAAAGAAAGGAGAATAGAAAAAATCAATAAGCTATACACTCCTACTGTTAAGAACATTGAGTATAATTATATAGTTGATAATTACGGTGTTCCATATCCGTTAATATTAAGAAAAGCATTAAAAGATATTAACCAAGGCAAAGTGGTAGCAATCCCACCAGAAATTTCAATGGGCTTAGGACCACAACATACTGTAAAATTATTAGGTAAGGATGTCTCAATGCCATTAGGTAGTTCATGGGTAAGCAACAAAATGCAGGTTCCAATTATAATATTACATACTGAAATGACAGAAAAATATAAAATTAAGATCACTTTTGAAGATCCGATTTATCCATCTGAAATTCAAAATCGACAAAATATTATTGATGAATCTACACATGTATTTAAAAAAATAGATAAAATCATCAGAAACAATCCATATTCTTGGTGTGGATATGATACTTTCGACAAAATGATGATAAAGTAAAATCCTATGTTAAACAAAAAATCCTATTTTATCTCACGTGCCGTTGGCGGCATAGCCAATTCACTTTTCAGCATGGTCTTCATCTGGTGGCTACAAACATCCACCAAAAGTTCCTTTGTTGTGGGAATCGCCGAAGCCATCTTTTCCACCACAGCTGCCCTTTCCATCTTTTATGGTCCAATTATCGATCGCTATTCATTTAAGAAAACTAGCTATTACTCAATGCTCGTACAAACAGTTTTCTTATTTGCCACAACCGCTGCAGTTTATCAGTTCAGTAAAAGTTACATTTTAGCGTTAATTTGCGCAGGTGTAGTTTCTATCTGTGATGAATTTTTCAATCCAGCGGATCGAGCAATTTTAAAGGAAACGGTAGCTGATGAGCAAGAGTTAAATAATCTAATCTCTAAAGTTAGCAGTATCGACCAGTTTGTAAATATTGCTGGGACAGTATTTTCTGGCCTTTTATTAACTTGGTTGATTTCAGCCAACGTAATGTTAATTTGTAGTTTGCTAAGTTTAATTAGTCTTGTATTTTTGTTCTATGCTTTAAAAAACGTTAAGAATAGAGTACCAACTCAAGAGGCGAAGCCCAAATACTATAAGCAAATTTTTAGTGGCTACCAATTTATCAAAAATAATCAATTTCTAAATCACTATTTCTGGTCTTCAATCCTGTACTCATTTGTGACTCCAGCAATGATAATTTTATTGCCACGAATTGCCCAAAAAAGCGGTAAAGCCAGCTTCTATAGTATGTTCTACATCTGCTTCATGCTTGGTTTTATCATCGGTGCAACTATTGCAGGTAAATTAACTGTACGAATAAAAACTATTGGTTTTACCTGGCTAAGTAGTGCTATTCCCTTAATTTTGATGATCTTCTTCAGTAATAGTTGGCTAATATTCATGGGACTGATTTTTCTATTTGGTTTGATGACAAGCATTCATAATATTTTAGCTGAGTCAATGATTCAAATTACCTCAAATGACGAAGTACTTGGACGTGTTTTAACCACTATTCGCACTAGTACCTCTATTGGTGGACCGATCAGTTCAATTGCAGCTGGTATTTTGCTTGATAATTCTGGCGAAACAGTTTTGATCTTGGCCTGCGGATTCATCATTCTTGTTAGTGGATTTAATATTTTCAGAGCAATTGGTAAAACAGCATAAAAAAGCCATAGAGTCGATTTTTCAGGCTCTATAATTTTTCCTGTTGATGACTTATCTATATGATAAGCTGTTAACAGGATTTTTTATTGCAAAAAAGAGGACATAGTC
>SFKZ01000004.1 GCA_004553595.1 Methanobrevibacter ruminantium
CTGTTCTACACATAAGTTCATCAAATGAGGATCAGCCCCTATATCTGATGAGCACTTGACACCGACATCAGAAAACTTAGCCTCTGCCTCAATACCTAATCCTATACCAAATGCAGAACCGAAACCGGTTGAAATAGCATTGATTATTGTTGCAGAACCTGGAGAAAATACTGTTTTAGTCAAAAAATCACCTAATATCTTATAAATCTATATATTAATTTTTAAAATCAAATGATATATATTTAATGTAAATCAATACAAGCATTATTAAATTTATAAAAAAATAAGATTTATAAAAATAAACTTTATATTAATGTAAATAAATATATTATAATACAATAATTTTTAAAAATTAATATAAAATAAAGGAATACAACAATAACTAAAAATGGCAATTTTAAGAAAAAGAGTGATACTATGAGTGAAAACAATACAAATTGGCTTAACATCGGTTTAGGTGCATTTATTATACTTGCTATAGTATTGCTTTTAGTACTTGTTTTGCCATTTGGCAATTTAGTTACACAGCAGGAGGAAATAGCAGTCATAACTATCAATGGAGCGGTCACCTATGATTCATCCAACTCCACCAAGATATTCACTAGCGCAAGCCAAATAGAAAACGCATTGAATGAAGCTAATTCTAATCCAAATGTAAAGGCTATTGTTTTGGATATCAACAGTAAAGGTGGAAGCCAAGTAGCGAGCGAAGAGATTGCAAGTTGCATTAAAAGCTCAACCAAACCAGTTATCGCTTATATTGGAGATAAGGGATTGGATGAAAGCTATTTGATTGCAAGCAGTGCTGATGCCATCGTTGCAAGTTCATCTTCATCAATTGGAGGAATTGGCCTTAGCTATATTGACAGCAGCAAATACTCTAAAGTCAAGCTTACTGGAGTTTACAATAGGGATTATCTTAAATTGAATAAATCCAATGAAACAAACCCTGATAATCTTTTAAATGGTCAAAAGATGATTGATCAAGATTATACACAATTCATCAAAGCAATAGCTAAAAACAGAGACTTAAAACCAAATTACCTTGCAAAATTAGCTCATGGCAAAAGATACAATGGTAATGAAGCTAAAAACTTAGGATTAGTTGATAAGCTTGGAAATAAAAATAAGGCTATTGAATTGGCTGCTTCAAAAGCTAATGTAACCAATTACACTTCTGTCAATTATCCTAAATCCAAAAAAAGCTTAACTGAAACTTTAAGTGAAAATAAGATTTTCAATTTAGAGTTTTAGACTATTTTTTAATTAAAAAGCAAAAATTATTCTATTTCTTCTTAACCATGTTTTCTATTTAAATAGGAATATTTATATAGTAACGAACAATAATATATAAAATAAATTTATAAAAGTTAAAGATTTTTATGAATTTATAATCACAATTTAACTATAAACAAAATAAAACTTAAATAATTATTAAACAAGGTGATATAATGGCACACAAAATAGAAGTATTTACCTCACCAACCTGTCCACATTGTCCAGGTGCTGTAAAAGTTGTTGAAGAAGCAAAAGCAAAATTAGGAGATGAAATCGAAGTTCAAATCCTCAGTATTGCTGATCCTGCTAACAGAGACTTAGCTATTGATTATGGAGTTCACGCAGTCCCTGCAATTGCAATCAACAATTCATTAGCATTTATTGGTGCTCCAACTCTCGAAGAATTATTAGAAAGATTAGAATAATTGCAAAAACAATTTTCTAATATTTTTCTTTTTTTACTATTTACTATTTTTATTTTAATTAATTTTCAACACTCATTTTAAAAACATATTTTTACTATTTCTTATAAATTAAATTTTCAACACCCACTTTAAAAACATATTTTTACTATTTCTTATAAATTAAATTTTCAACACCCATTTTAAAAACATATTTTTACCATTTCTTATAAATTAAATTTTCAACACTCATTTTAAAAACATATTTTTACTATTTTTAAAACATCCCACTATTTTTTCAAGCAATTTTATATAAGAATAAATAGAATTAATAAGATATATTATAACATTAAGTAATGTTTAGTTAATATTAGATTAATTAATTCAAAATTTTCTAAATTGAAAGAGGTTAAAACATGAAAATTGCTATGGTTGGACAGTTTCCACCACATATTGGAGGAGTTGGAGTTCATATACACACATTATCAAAGGAATTGGTCAAGAAAGGTCATGAAGTGTATGTAATCACTTACCCTCACAAGGACATTAAGGATATTGATGGAATCCATGTTATAGGCACTAAAGGAGTTAACATTCCAGGACTTCGAGGATTATTCTTTGCAATCAATGCTAAAAGAGAGCTTAAGAAATTGATTGAAAGGGAAAACATAGACATTATCCACGGACATTATTTGCTCCCTGCAGGATGGGCAAGCGTAAAGGCTGGAAAATCAACCCACACCAAAACCTATGTAACTTCACATGGATCAGACATGTTTGAAACCTACAAAAAGCAAAAGTTCACAAGACCCCTCATCAATAAAGTGCTTAAGGATGCTGATGTGGTCCTTGCTGTAAGTGAAACTTTGAAAGAGGAAATCATAAAGACAAATATTCCAAATATTAAAGAAAAGACAAGATTGCACTGGAATAGTATAGATGTCAATAAGTTTAAAACTACAGAAGAAAACAAGGACAAATTTAAAAAAGAATTGGTTCAAGAATTCAACATAGATACAGACAAACCTATCATTTTATTTGTCGGAAATATAATTAAAAGAAAGAATGTTGAAGTGCTAATTGAAGCTAAAAAAGAAATGGGCATAGAAGCCAATCTTGTCATAGTTGGTGATGGGCCACAATCAAAAGAGCTTAAGGAAAAATGTGAAAAGGAAAATATTGAAAATGTTTACTTTACAGGTTCCAGAGGAGATGTCGAGGATATAATACCAAGCTGCGATCTTCTCGTATTGCCATCATTAAGCGAAAGCTTTGGGCTTGTACTCATTGAAGCATTATCCTGTGGAAAGCCAGTTATTGGAAGCAATGTTGGTGGAATAAAAGAGATAATCACAGAAGATGTCGGATTACTGATAGATCCAAATGACCCATCAAACTTGGCTAATGCCATCGATAGGGTTTTAAGCGATGAAGAGTTGATGGAAAGATTCAAGTCAAATGCAAGAGATAGGGCAAAAGACTTTGGAGAAACCGAATTGCCTTATGATGAATTGAATTAAAAATTATAAAAACATTTAAAAATTAATTTAAATTAATAAAATTCATTTAAATTAAAAAATAATAATTATTAAGCTAAATTATACTCAAATTTTGGATAATAGTTATTAATAATAAAAAATAAACTAAATTAAAGAAAACATATTTACAAAATTATCAATTAATTTAGAGGTTATCAAATGGGAGAAAAAGAATTTACTCACCTAACTGAAACTGGAGTTCATATGGTGGAAGTTGGAACTAAGCCACAGCAAAGAAGAACTGCAGTGGCAAGCGGAAAGATTCATCTTCAAAAGGAAACAATTGAAATGATCAAGAATGCTGAAATCAAGAAGGGAAATGTATTGACAACTGCTCAAATAGCCGGAATTCAAGCTGTAAAAAAGACATCTGACATTATCCCTCTTTGCCATCCATTGAACTTAAGTGGAATTGAAATAGAATTTGATCTTGGAGAAGAGGAAATCACTGCAACATGCGAATGCAGATTAACTGGTCAAACCGGTGTGGAAATGGAAGCAATCACTGGAGTGAGCGTAGCATTGCTCACCATTTGGGACATGACAAAAGCAGTTGAAAAGGATGAGAACGGACAATATCCAGACACTAAGATTTCTGACATTATAGTTCTTAAGAAAGAAAAAATCTAATCCTTTTAAATTTTAAAACTTACCAAATGCTCTAAGAAAATCAAGATTATATATTAAATACAAACATATTATAAAAATTAATCTTTTATTTCATTTATAAAAATTATTAGACTGATTTATATGGAAAACATCCCTGAAAACATTAAGACAATAATCAATAGCTGCTATCCATACATTGAGGATTTCAACCCTGCCCAAAAGGCAGTGATCGAATCAGGATACCTTGAAAACAATAGGAATTGTGTCATAGCAATACCTACTGCAAGTGGGAAAACCGTGCTTGGAATAATGGCAGCTCTCAAATCCATTTTAGATGGCGGAAAAGCAGTTTATGCTGCACCTCTCCTTTCAATCCAAAATGAGAAGGTTAAGGAATTCAAGAAATTCGAGGAATTTGGAATAAAGGTAGGAAAACACCCATCATCTTCAGACTTGTCAGTGATGGTCTTTGAATCATTTGATGCATTGACAAGATTTTCATGGGATGCATTAAGGGAAGTCGATACATTAATCATCGATGAGTTCCATATGATCGGAGAATTTACAAGAGGCCCTACAATCGAATGTGCAATAACAAGGGCAAAAATAATCAATCCAAGCTTAAGAATCATTGCATTGTCTGCAACACTTGAAAATATGGGTGAAATCGAAAGCTGGTTGGATGCAACTGTTGTTGAACATGATTATAGGCCAGTGCCATTAAACAAGGATGTATTGGATGCTGAAATGTTCAATACAAAAAACAAGAATGATGTTGTTGTAAAGGTTATTGAAAAGGCAATATCCGATGATGCACAGGCATTGAGCTTTGTATCAACAAGAAGATTTACAGAAAGCCTTGCAAATTATGTTGCAGGAAAATTGAAAAAGAAAACTACAGCTGAGCAAAAGCAACACTTCAAGGAAGTTGCGGATAAGTTGCTTGCAGTGCCTGAAAAAAAGGGATCAAGACCAACTTCAACTTGCATTAAATTAGCTGAAAGCTGTGAAAACGGTGCTGTTTTCCACCATGCAGGCCTTTTCAGTGAGCAAAAGGAAATCATTGAAGAGGAATTCAGAAACGGTAATATCCTAATGATTGCAGCTACTCCGAGCTTAATGTATGGTGTTAACCTTCCTTCAAAATATGTGGTTATCAGAGACTATACAAGATGGACTTCAGATGGTCCTCAAGCGATTCCTGTCTTTGATTATGAGCAAATGTCAGGTAGAGCCGGAAGGCCTCAATATGACGATACCGGATATTCCTACTTGATTGCCAAATCCATGGAAGAGGCAATCACTCTTGAAGAGCGTTACATCAATGGCCAGGTAGAACCTACAAACTCTAAATTAATTGAAAACAAGGATGCTGTATTCAAGCAGATAATCGCACAAGTGGCATCCACTCTCTCAAAAACTCCTGAAGAGCTTCAGGACTTCTTCACAAAAACCTTTTATGGATATCAAATGACTGCAAACTCTTCCATGAGTTTCTTTGCTGAAGAAAGCTTAAAGTTTGAAATCATGAACGCTTTGGAATTCCTGCTTCAGAATCAGATCTTGCAGGCTACACCAAGAGGACTCAAGACAACTCCATTCGGTAATCTGATAGCAAGGTCCAATTATAGCGTTGAAACTGCTGTTAAAATCAAGGAATATGCAAACAATCTTGATGACTTTAAGCCTGAAGAGCTTATTTACCAATTAGCCCAAACTCCAGACATGCCTCTCATTGCATTCAAGGGTAGAAAATCCAAGGACCCTGTTCGTGAAATGCTATCAAACTATGGCCTATTCGCCATTGACATTGGAAACCCTGAAGCAACAGCAGTGTCTTTGATTGAATGGATCAACGAAAGGACAGAGTACCAAATTGAAAATGCTTATCATGTATACTCTTCATCCACTAGACGCTCTGCATATGAAGCTTCATTGCTTGTCCGCTTTACAAAGAATACTCTTGAAGTTCTTGGAAAGTATGCTTATTCAAAAGATTTGGATTTCCTTTCTGCAAGACTATATTACGGTGTAAAGGAAGACATAATCCCCCTTGTTATTGGAGTTAAACGTTTGGGAAGACGTCGCGCAAGAGCATTGGTTGATGTGTTCGGCGATGACTTAAGACCATATTCAGAAAAAGAGCTTCAAAAAGTCGAAGGAATTGGACCAAAATTAGCTCATAACATTAAAAAATTCGCAGATAAATATTAATTAATTATCTCTTTACTATTTTTAAAAAGAAGGATCTTGAAAAAAAATATTTTTAAATTATAAAATATATAGATTGATTTTAATCTTGATAGTGTAAAAATCTTAAAAAAAAAGAAAAAATAAAGAAGAGGAGAATTATCCTCCACCTTCACAACCTTGAATATCGTTTAAGTTAGCATTGAGTTCTTCATAGCCTTCCTTAATGTCCTTGACTTGCTCAAGAGTGCCCTTATCAAGGTTATCTGAATCAACGATGTCTTTTTCATTAACAACTTCTAAAGTATCAGCGGCATACCATAAGGCAGGTTCATCTAATTTTACCCATTGCTCATTGTCTTCTTCTTTCAAGTCAACAACTTTGCTTATGGTACCAGTACCAGTATATCTTATAAAAGTACCTACATCAATTGTTTCTCCTCGAATATCACAAAAACTCATATTATCACCAATAAGTTTTAATAAAGTCTTCAAAGAAGAAAATAAATAAAAATTTAAATTTATTCTATTTCTACTTCAGCTGCTTCTTCAGCCTCTTCTTCTGCTTCTGCTTCATCATCAACAATTTCAGCTTCAACTTCTTCCACTTCTTCTTTAGCTTCTTTTGCTTTTTCAGCTTCTTCAATTGCAGCTTCTTTGTTGATTTCCTTATCTAATAAAACGTAATCTCCAATGCTTTTTACATCTTCAAAGTCAATTTCGATTTTGTTGGAGGAGATGAAGTTTCTCTTAAGGACAATAGTTATAGCAGTGATTTTACCTTCTTTAGGATCAAATTCAGCATCATCAATTTTACCTACTTCATTAGCATTAGCATCTAAAGCCATCATACCTAATAATTGTTTAATTTTCATTCTATTACCTCAATTATTAATTTTTAAGAAATTATGTTAAAACTAACCAAAATATATTTTGATTTTTGGAAATGGCCATATAACTAAAAAGTTATTTTAACATAATCACCATTATGTTAGAATATGAATTGAAAATTATATAAACTTATCTAAATATTTTTAAAGTAATAAAATTTATATAATTATGATAATAAATTAATATTTTAAAAACAAATATAATATTAGTCAATAAAAAATGAAACTGATATAATTGGTAAAACAATTAAAATAAAAAAAAAACTTATAGATGGTGAACCTAATGGAAGAAGCATGTCGAATTATCATAGAAGATATCATAAATGGAAAGATAACTACTCGCCGTGAGCTTGAAGTGGAAAAAAGACAGCTCTGCAGAGATAGGAATTTGAAAAAATTTATGAGCAATTCTGTAATCCTCGAACATGCAAGTCTTGAAGAGAAGAAGATAGTTTCAAACATCTTAAGAAAGAAACCAACCAGAACAATCTCTGGAGTGGCAATCGTTGCAGTTATGTGCCATCCGCACCAATGCCCTCATGGAAGATGCTATTATTGTCCTGAAAGTGACATTGCACCTCCAAGCTATACTGGAGAGGAACCTGCAGCGCTTAGAGGAAGGATGTTTAAGTTCCATCCATATGTCCAGTGCTACAACCGCCTAAAGCAATTGCACAAGGTAGGCCATCCAATCGATAAGGTTGAACTCATTATCATGGGAGGAACATTCCCTTCAAAAGACATTTGCTATCAGGAATGGTTCGTTTCACAATGCCTAAAGGCAATGAGTGACTTTGGAGTGATTCTTGAAAACATAACTGAAATCGGAGATATTGAATCATTCAATAAGGAAGACCTTTTAGAGTATCCCCCATATAGCAACAATGCCATTAAAACCTATCCTCCAAGCGATTATGTGCTTATAGATGACATTCAAAGGATAAACGAAAGCTCTAAAGTGAGATGCATTGGAATGACCTTTGAAACCCGACCAGACTACTGTAAGGAACCTCATGTTGACAGAATGTTGAATATGGGAGTTACAAGGGTGGAATTAGGTGTTCAAACCATCCATAATCACATCTACGAAAAAATCAAAAGAGGACACACTGTTGAGGATGTCATTGAAGCAAACAGGATTCTAAGGGATTCTGGAGTGAAAGTGGCTATGCATATGATGCCAGGGCTTTTCCCACTTGCAAGAGATGATCCTAGAATAGAGCAATGCCCAGAGAAAGATTTGGAAATGTTTAAAACCATCTTTACAAATGAGAACTTCAAACCGGATATGCTGAAGATTTACCCTTGTCTTGTAACTGATGGAAGTGAGCTTCACAAGTTATGGAAAGAAGGAAAGTACAGGCCATACAGTGATGAAGAGGCTGTTGACTTAATCGTTCAAATTAAAAAGATCTTGCCGAAATGGGTAAGAACTATGAGAATCCAAAGAGACATTCCATCCACATTGATTGAAGATGGAGTGAAAAAATCAAACCTGGGAGAATTGGTATACAATCGTCTTGAAGAGGAGAATATCAATTGCCAATGCATTAGATGCAGGGAAATAGGTCATAAGAAAACCAAGGAAGAGTATTCAATTGATGATTACAGGTTATTTGAAGAGGATTACATTGCTACAGAAGGAAGAGAACACTTCCTATCCATTGAAGATAAGAATGAAGAGACTTTAGCAGGATTCCTAAGATTAAGAATGCCTTCCGAAAAAGCACATAGAGAAGAGATTGATGATAAAACAGCTATTGTGCGTGAATTACATGTTTATGGAAACATGATAAAAATAGGTCAAAAAGGAAATAATATTGGACAGCACACAGGATTTGGTGAAAAGCTATTGAAGCGTGCTGAAGAGATAAGTATTGACCAAAACAAGGAAGAGCTTTTAATCATCAGCGGCATTGGAGCTAGAAATTATTACCGTAAATTCGGTTATGAACGTAAAGGCCCTTATATGGCTAAAAAATTAATTTAACTTAAGTTTCAATAATTGTTTTAATAAAAGAATATCAAAAGTTGAAACAATCAGACAAGACAAAAGTATTATATAGTTTGAAGTTAAACTAACTATTATATACATATAAAACTAATATTGATTTAATCCTAATTCATGAATTAAAATAGAAAATTCTTGAATTAGAATTCATAAATTATATTTATTGGAGATTAAAATTTAATTAATTACTGAATTAATTTTATTGGAGATTAGAATTGTTTTAAAAATAGGGAGATGACTTAAATGATCAACAAAGCTGAAAAACTTGCAAAAGCTATTGAATTTACTCATTTAGATAATACTGCAACCATTGAAGAAATGAAAGCATTCTTCGCAAAAGCTAAGGAATATCCTTTTTATGCAGTTGTAGTTTTACCTCATTTTGTTAAATTAGCAAAAGAAGAATTGAAAGACACAGACATGAAAGTGGTAACTGTTATTGACTTCCCATTAGGTGCAGGAAACACTGAAGGAAAAGTGGCTGAAGCAAAAGCTGCAATAGCAGATGGTGCGGATGAAATTGACATGATGGCAAATATCCCATCAATTAAAGAACGTGACTTTGAATACGTTAAAAATGACATCAAAGCAGTGAAAGATGCTATCGGAGACCACATACTCAAAGTAATTATTGAAAACCCACTTCTCAATGAAGACGAAATGGCTGGAGCTTCCAGAATGTGTGAGGAAGGAGGAGCAGATTTCGTTAAAACCTCAAGTGGATTTAATGGAAAGCAACATTTCTATTCATTGATGGAAAGTTTAAGAATCATGAAAAAGAATGCTCCACATCTTGAAATGAAAGCAGCTGGCGGAATTGATAACTATAAATTAGCTAATAATGTGCTCGCTGCAGGAGTAAGCAAGATTGGAACATCATCCGGACACATCATTATGGATCAGCTTAATCATGTACTTGATAACCAAAAAGTGGATTCTAATCAAAAAACCGGTCCAAGACTCATATAATAAATTTTCATAATTTATTATTTTTTTCTTTTTAAAAATAGTTCGTATAGAATAAAACCAAATATTCTTGGATAAAAAAAGTGCCGTAGGCCGGACTTGAACCAGCGACATCCAGATCTTCAGTCTGGCGTTCTCCCAACTGAACTACTACGGCAAATGGACCGAACGAGATTCGAACTCGTGATCACCGCCATGTCAAGGCGGTATCATACCCCTAGACCACCGGTCCTTCTTACTCATTAAGATATGTTTATAATTATATATAAATGTTTCTAAATAAAGATATTTTCAAATTTAAATTAGAAAATTCCAATTAAAAATAACTCTTTTTAAAAACGAAATCTTATAAAACCGATGCCTAGAATCTAACAAATAAAATGATAGACATATTAAATTATGTTAATGATTACATATAAACTTAATGGAAAACTAGATGATAAACATCAGGTTATTAAAAAAGTATTGGAAATAGTTTAGAGAATAGTATTAAAAAATAGTATTGAAAAGTAATATTGAAAAATAGTAAAACAGAATAAAAATAGATAAAAGTTTTAAAAAAAAATAATTGGCCAATAAAGATCTTGGCCAATAGTTAACAGTTAAAAACTAGAGATAACAAAATTATTTGATTGCTAATTTGATATCTTCAGCTTTTACGGTTTTTCTACCAGCGTGGCGTGCGAAATTAACTGCTTTTTTAGCTAATTCGTCACCTTTTTCTTCAAGAGCTTCAGCTAATGCAACTTTTGCATCATCACTAATTCTTTGTGCGCCAGCATTTTTTAAAATACGACCGACAGGTGCGATTGGTAATTCACTCATATTTTCACCTCCAATTGAAAGTGTGTTTTACATAGTATATAAATGTTTTGTTTTTTAAGGCCATTAAATCACTTATTATCCAAAAAATAGGTATAAAAATATAGATTTTCTAATAATGAGAAATATTAAAACTAATTAAAAAAATTTAATAAAAAATATATGAAAAATGAGTATTTTAAAGCCATAGAACTCTTAAAAATTAAACCTTTTAAAAACTCTTAATTCTTTAAATAAATATCCAAATATCTTTATTTTATCAAATAAATAACAAATAGTCTTTAAAAAAAGCAAAGAAAGAAATTTTTCTTTAAAAGGCAAATAAAAAATAGATTAGTCTTTAAAATAAAAATACAAGATGAATTAAAAGTTATTTGAAAAAATAACCAATTTTAAAAGAGTTTTTTATCTAAATTTTCTAATAATTTTCTAAAATGGAAAATAATGAAAATCATCAAGTAAAAGCAATTAAAATTTGAAAAAATCCTTAAATAAATAATTAGGGAATTAATAATTTCATAAATGGAAAATAAGAAAAAAATAAAAGAAAAAATTTTTTAAAAATAATTTTAAAAAATCAACAAATAAATTAAAAATTAAAAATAATTATCCAAATATTAAACAAAAAGCAAAAAACAATTAAACCTTATGGCCAATCAAATAAGTTCCAGTTGTCTCATCAATATGAACATTAATAAACTCGCCTAATTCGACATCCTGAACAACCACTGGAATGTAGGAATCTGTTTTTGCAATGAAGCCTCCTTTAGAACCTTCACCAACAACCAATGCATTTAATTCCTTGTCCTTAAGACATTTGTTTTCCTCTTCAATGATTCCAAATTTAATATCTGAGAGAATTTTAGATCTTCTTTTCATATCCTCAAATGGAATATTAGGAAGATCAGATGAACTTGCACCTTCCCTGTGCTGATACTTGGATAAATGAATCAAATTGAATTTAATCTCTTCAATCAAGTCTGCAGTCATCAAGAAATCCTCTTCGGTTTCTGTCGGATACCCGATAATGATATCTGTAGCTAAAGTAAGGTCCGGGATTTCCTCCTTGAATCTATAAACAATTTTTTTGTAATCCTCAACAGTATGATTTCTTCTCATATGCTTCAATACTGCATCACTTCCAGATTGAATAGGCAAATGGATGAAATTATATACTTTTTCCATCTTAAATGCATCAATTAAATTCTCAAGGTCATTTCCTATGTTTTTAGGGTGCATCATTCCAACACGAACTTTGAAATCACCATCTAAACTAGCCACTTCCTTAATCAAGTCAGATAACTTTTCACCAGTATCCTTTCCAAATGCAGAAGTGTCTTGAGCGGTAAGTTCAATTTCAACACAACCCTCTTTAATGGCTTGCTTTGCTTCCTTTACAATATCTGCAATAGGATAACTGTTTAGATGTCCTCTTGCAAAGCGAGTGCAGCAGTAACTGCAGGAACCTAAGCAACCTTCACAGATTTGGATAACATGAACATATGAGTCTTGACGTATTTTAGGAACACATACCTTAGGCTCATCTGAAAAGCCAAACTCTCTGGAAACTTCACCACCAATAGCTGACTTGACTACATCAGCTGTCTTGTTCAATTGGTGAGGGCCAATCCAAGAGCAGTTAGGCCCAATAGCATCAAGCTTTTTAGGATCCACCTCAACCATACATCCAGCAACAATGATTTCCTTATCTGGAAATTCATTTTGAAGCTTCTTGATTCTATTTATCACCTTGCTTTCAGTAGGCAATTTCACATAACAAGTGTTTACAATAATTGCATCCGCTTCCTCTTGAGTGTCTACAACTTCAATGGAATTGGCATTTAAAACACCTGCCATAATCTCAGAATCGGCTTGATTGAATGTGCATCCATAAGTTTCTATAAATACTTTCATATTATCCTCTAAAATAAAAATAGATTATTTGGGATTGAATATATAATCCCAATTGAAAATTTTAAATTGTCGTTTAATTAACTTTTATGTTTATTCAAAGGTTTTGCTTGAACAATGAATTTAGTCAAATCATAATCGTAATGATTGAACTTGACAGGTTTTGCATAAACCCTTTTAATGACTTTTGCCTTAGCATAGCCTTTAGTGGTTTTTCTCTCTTCTGTTTTTATCACATGAACTCTTGCAACATATTTGTCAATCTTGAGAATGTCATCAACAGCAATCTTGAAGTCACGTTCTGTTTCACATTTGAAAGAAGCGACTTTTCCGTGCAAGTCTATGGAAACTCCAAAACGTGCAGGAATCTCTTCAGATGATGCCCAAATTGTTTTGACATCTTTTGCAATAGCTTTCTTAACTCTCTTTTCTCCTTCAAGCTCTAAGGAAGTGATTTTCACTTTTCCAAGCTCAGACATTAAGAAATCCCCAACAGTTAGTTGTTCATCAGGGAATAATTCAATGAATATCTTATGAGTATCTTCATGTTCACTAATAATTAATCTGAATGGTTTTGGATTATCCTGAGAAATTCTTTCATTATAAACAGACCCGCATTCATCGCATTTCAATAGGAATTCTCTGATTTCCTTATTTTTGCCTTTGATAAGCTTATTCTTTAAGATGACTGCTTCATCAGATCCGCAAACTGGACAAACCATATTTTCACCTCACTACTTTCGTTTACTCATTAATCATAAAACATAGCTAAAAATCAATATGAATTTGAAATCTCAATAAAAAATAATAAATTAAAACATACATTAATCTTTCATCACTTGAAAAATTAAAAAAATAATTAAAAATAGCTATGTAATTAATTTAATTAATAAATTTAATTGATTATTATAATATTATAGAATAAGTTAATTATAAACTTATGTATTGGTTTTAAAAAATTATTTTAAAAAATCTTGAAAAAAGACGAAATATCAAAATTTTTCAAAAATATAAGTAAAAAAATAAAAGAAAAAACATATTTCAAAATGATGGCATTTAAAATAAAAGTCTGATTAATTTAATAAATAGTTTACTATAACAATACTAATTTAAATAAATAACCAATCAATTTAATTAAACTTATTCTTTTTCTTTTAAATAATGTTTAACTAGACCACCATCAGACAATATATTTATCATGAATTCTTCAAAAGCCTGGAATTCAACTTCAATGTTTTTAGTTTCATTGACAATGATTCCATGCTCCAAATCAACAGATACAATATCGCCATCATCCGCTTCAATGTCTGCAACAACAACTGGAAGACCAATATTGATTGCATTTCTATAGAAGATACGTGCAAATGATTTTGCAATGATCGCTTCAACTCCTGCTGCCTTAATAGCTACTGGAGCCTGTTCTCTTGAAGAACCGCAACCAAAGTTTTCACCAGCAAGGATCAAGTCCCCTTGCTTTACATTTTTGGTAAAATCTGCTCTTTCTCCTTCAAGAACATGTTCTGCCAAATCCTTTGGATTGAATGTTCTCAAATATCTTCCAGGAATGATGACATCCGTGTCAATGTTATCTCCAAAATTCCAAACCTTTCCTTTAATTTCAGCCATAGTATTCACTACATATATAAAATTTTTAATAAAATTCAAAAAAGTAATTTAAAAAATAAATAAAAAATAGTTAAGATCCTATAACTATTTTTCAATTACATAACCGTGGTTTTGTGCTTTGGTTACTTTTACCTTATCCTTACCTACAATCTCTTCTGCTGCCTTTACGATATCCTTATTGTCATCATCGAAGACAGTGTATAAGGTAGGGCCAAATGAACTGATACCAGTACCATAAGCCCCTGCATCGTCAAGCGCTTGCATAGTAGGCAAGTAATGTGGATCTAAACTGTGTTCAAGTTTATTGAAACCAACTTTTTGAAGTTCCTTAATTGCCCAACCAAAGTTAACGATGTCTTTTTCAAGCAAGAATGGAAGCAAGTTCATTAAGATCAAATGTGAAACCTGTTCCACTTCAGTTTTTGGAATTGGACAGTATGTTTGGAAAACATTTACTTCCTGTTGGTCATGCATATGCTCTTCAACTTCAGGCATAGCAAGCAAAATGTTCCATTCTTCAGGGAACTCATATCTTGCAATCAATGTAGCAGGTTTTGCTTTAGATGCAGAAGATGGCAAGAATCCAGGTTTCTCTTCTAAACTGTGTCCACCATCAACAATAAATCCACCTAAGTCATGTGCAAAAGTACCAATACCAGAGGTTCCTCCTCTGCCGACCATAGTACTTAATTCTCTGCTTGTAAATTTAAGTCCTGCAGTTTCAGTCATCAAGTGAGCAGTACAAACTGCAATTTGAGTACCGGAACCTAATCCGGAGTGAGCAGGATAAGCTTCTAAAACTTTAAAATGGAATCCAGATTCAATATCACAAATCTTTGCAATTTTTTCTGCAGCATTTGGAATCTTTTCTATACATTCTTCTCTGGAATCCTCTCTAATGCCATCAGCAAATTCTAAGGTAAATCCTTTTTCATTGGTTTCTTCACTTTCTAAAACAAATTGTGGATCGTTAAGTGCGAGACCTATACCACCATCAATTCTCTTATAGGATCCGTTTAAATCAATAAGAGACATATGTAATCTTGAAGGTGCTCTAATAATCATAATTTCACGACCATTTTTATACTTATTCAATAATGGAAAAGATAATAATTTGATTCATCTCCAAATCCAATTATTAAATGTTCTAATTTTAATTAAAATACAATATTTAACAAACTTAAATATTCCAATATTAATATATTAATTTTATTATATAAACTTATTGAAAAATTTTTATAAAAATTAGATAAAATTAGAAAAGATAACAATCAAAGAATGGAAATAATAGAAAAAATGAGAGAATTGAATAATAATTAAAAAATAATTTGGAAAATGGAAAATTAATTAGAATAATGAAAAAATAGAATCACAAAAATAAAAAAATAGAAAATTATTAAAAATAATAAAAAAACAGAACCAAAAATAAAAAAAAGTAGAAAAGAGTTTGAAAAATAATGAAGATTATCTAATCTTCATCTTCCTCTTCCTCTCCAGTCTTGTCATTGAACTCAGTCATTTTCTGATTTAATGGAACTGAGAATTCATCTTCAATGCCTTGTCTGTACATTGAGTTCATGGTACAGAATGGAATGACTCTTCCATCAGGCACTGCATAGTGAATAACACAGTCTTTTACCCTATCCGTGTCGAAGTTAAATGGGTCCATGAAATGCATACATGAAATGAGTAATGAGTTTACATGGAATTCACCTAAAGCATCATAAGATTGGTCTTTAAAGATATCGAAAATGATCTTTTTCATATCCAAACCAGCTGGCGCTTCTTCTTCCTTAAAGATTTTATTGAAGTTTTTAGCAGCACTTGCAAAAATTCTGGACTTGATTGCAAATGAACCGGATTCCAATTTTTCAGTGTATTTGTTAAGGAATGCTAAGAACTTATCAATATCAATGAATCTTGTAATAGGAATGATTTTACCATCTTCAATAAATATGTAAGTAGCTGAACCACAGTGTTGGTGACAGTTTAAGGTTACTGGAGGCTCTTCATTTCTTAAAGCTCCGATAAATTCAGATACAGGTTGTACAGAGGTAGCTGAATAGAAATCATCTTTGGAGATTTGGCCTTCAGTTTGTTCATCCACTAAATTCAAGAAGTCAGGAATAGTGATTCTTTGCTCTTCAACTTGGTCAGATGGAGTTCTTCCAGAGAATGAAACAGGTTGGAAATTGACACCATGAATAATATCAATGTTTTCAATAGCAAATCTGATAATGTCTCCAACTTGTTGGTCATTAACACCTTTTACAACAGTAGGTACAATTACAACACCTAAACCTGCTTGTCTACATTTTTCAATAGCTTCCAATTTAACATCCAATAAGTTTTTGCTTCTTGCTATTAAATAAGGCTCTTCAGTTACACCATCAAATTGTAAGTAAACAGTGTTTAATCCCGCATCTTTTAATTCTTGAGCATAACCTTCTTTTTTAGCAATTCTAATACCATTGGTAGCAATTTGAGTATGATTGAATCCTTCTTCCCTAGCCATTCTAATTAAATCAGGCAAATCCTTTCTTACAGTTGGTTCACCACCAGCATATTGAATAGCTGGAGCAGGAACTGGCTTTTCGCTTCTTAAGTTCCTGAGCATTTGACGGATTTCATCTTGAGTAGGTTCAAATAATTTTTTGGAAGTTGCTGCATTTGCAAAACAGATAGGGCATTTTAAATTGCATCTGTTTGTTACATCAATTAATCCTAAAACTGTGTAAGATTCATGCTCTGAACAGATACCACAATTTGAAGGACATTTTGCAACTTTCTCCACCATAGGATTTTCTAAGTCTTGAGTGATTGAGTCAACTTGATCGATTCTGTTGTATAACTCTGCATCACTCCAATAAGTATTATTAAATTCCCCATGTTCTGGACATTCTTTTTTAATCCAGACTTTACCGTCCTCTTCATAAACCTCAGCTTCTAAAGGCTTGAGGCAGATAGGGCATAAACTAGTTGTATTTTTAATATGCATCTTTTCACCACAATTGATTTTTAATCTGTATAATCTGTGTAAATATAATTCTTAATTTTTAGTATTCTTAAACAAGAAGTTATTTAAAAGCCAGTGAAGAATAGTAAAAAAATAACTAAACTTTTAAAAAACTTACATTAACATAATATATTTAATATATTCTTTTTAATATTTAAACTTAATATAAAAAACAATTTAAAAAATGCAAAAATGACACGAAAATAATAAAATGATGTGATGAATAAATGATATGATAAATAATAGGACAAATATCTGCAAACAATTGAAGGCATATTAAAGTTTTATAAATCAGTTCAAATAATATATTATTAAGAAAACATATTTTAAGAAGAATTTAGGTGCATGGCATGAAATTAAGTGAATGGATTAAAGCAAATAACATACCTAATAACAGAATTTTAAAAGTCCTTGAATATTATGAAAGCATAGACCCAATATCCTTCAACGATCCTGAAGAGGTCAAAGCGGAAGTTGAAGAGCACGGATTAAGATGGGTAGCGAACAAATATGGAGTTCGTGAAAAAGAGCTTAAGGAATATGGTTGGAGATTTAAAAAACGAGACGATAAAGGTAAAAAAAGAGAGGAAACTCCAATTATAAAAACAAATGAGCAAAAGCCATTAGTTGATATTTTTGATGACGAATAATCGAAAAATAGATAAATCATTGAAAAAAATAAAGAAAAATAAATCTAAAAAAGGGAAAAACAAAAAAATAAAAAATGGAAAAAGTATTAATACCAAACATCCTTAATTCCGAGCAAATAAGCAATCATATTAGAGCCTAAATGCAAAATAAGAGTTAAAACAGCAATTATAATGAAAAATTCCCAACTGATTTTAACGACCAATAAGCTTAATATCAATGCACCTGCTACAAAATCCAATTGGTCCATTATAGGAGCTGGCTCACCGCTTTGAAGACCCATTCTTCTTTTTATGAAACTTCCAACTAAATCACCTAACAATGCACCGAAAGCCATTAGGAACCCTAAGGTCAAACCACCGATTATGCTGCCATATACTGGAAGGGCTATTACTCCACTAGTCAAGACATTTAAATCTCCATAAAAGCTACCAATGATTCCTAATATCCCACCAACTATGGTTCCAAGAATTGTACCATTAATGAAGCCTTTCCAAGTTACGCCATTACCAATAAGCCTACGTCCATCCTTATATTCCTTTCCACCATCAACTGGTGTTCCGCCACCAAAGGCAAGGCCACTAAGGTTAGCGACATAAGCAGGTAGCATAAAGTAAACTGCACCTAAAATGCCTATCAGTAATTTAAAAATTTCAATTTCCATTATTTGCCTCAAAATTAATTTAATCCGTTACTTTACTTTGAATTAATTATTTTCATTTAAAAATATATTTTTAATTATTAATAAATTTAAGTATATAAGCTTATGGGTAAGTTTTTTTAAAGAGATGAAAATCATCCCCCTTACTGATTAAGCAGACGATTATAAGAAGCATCCAACAATCTATAGGATCCTATAAATGCAATGGTTTTTGAATCTGTTTCTGGAATTTCGTAAACAAATACACGAGTTCCGGTATTAACTAAAGGAGTGTCTACCCTTTTGATTGATGTGCTTTTTGAAGGTCTTGTCTTATTTCTCTTATAATAATTAAATCCGATATCTCCAGTAACCTCTTCCGCCAAGTCTACAGATGCATTATCCATTGTAGGGGTTGCTATATAATACCCTTCACCATATCCTGGCTCATGGTCATGACCTATAATGACCAAATCTGGGTCCCACTTAGCTACATCGCTGACAACATAATCATGAACGAGAGACTCACCATTTACCCTGCCTTTATTGAAGTCCTCTGGAGAATCTGTCACCTTAACCTGATAGTTTATGACTTCCACATCCCCATGAGAAAATGCAAAGGCTCTGCAAACTAGAGGGAGAATGAACTTATGCAGTTTTTCTCTTGAATGCATTCCAGAAACAACTGCAATTTTCAAAGTGGCATCATCTGAGTGAGTATAGTTGACCTTAGTTACACTCCCTAAACTATTCTCCCCAACAATTTCACTGCTACCTTCAGTCAGAACAAAAAATCCTAAAATAGCTGCAATTATAATTATTAAGCTAATTATGATAATCCTAATCTTTTTACCCACAATATCCCAAATAAGAAAATTACAATAAATAATAAATTTAAAAAGTCAATCTAAAAAAATGTTAATCCAAGTAATTTTTCATCATGATTGCAGTTCCAATAGCCGGAGCTACAGTACATTCATCATCACTGTAAAAGTCACCCATGGACTTGACATCAAGACCTAAGAGTTTAGCAGCTTCAGCACATAATATGTCTTTTCCAAGGCCAGTCACTATAACCTTATCCAATCCTTCCCTATCTGAGACTTCCTTAAGGCCTGAAGCTATTTGCTTTACCTGTTCCTTATGAATATAATCTGCCATTTCCTTAATGTCATCCATTGACAATATATCCAAATCTGCACAAACGACTCTTGAAATTCTTCTTGCAGACTCTTCCTTAGATTTGCCTGCGCCATCACAGGTAGCGCATACATAATCCTCATCATCAATTAGATCAAGGACATTATATACATCTGCGGTGATTGCAAAGAGTTCAGAAGCAACCCTATATGTTTCCCCATTAAGAGGAATTGAATCTACAAAGCTTGTCAAATTGGTTCTTAAGGTTCCTGTGTAAACAAGCTCACCAGTGGCAGACCTTTCAAAATCGGTTCTACCCTTTGCACATTCCTTTCCATCCTTGATTGGGATGATATCTGTTGTTGTGCTTCCAGTATCTACAAAAATGCAATCCTTTTCAATTTCAGCAACAATATGTGAAGTGGCAATCCAGTTTGCGGCTGCAACTTCAATAGGGTTTGCAATAAGCTCAGCAAGTGACAATACCTTACCTGTACCGATATACGCAACAGGACAGTCAAAGAGCTTTTCACATGTGGTTGCAATATCCAACACTCCTTGTGCCTTAGTCTCGAATGCATCCACTAACTCTGCAGTCATTGAAATTCCTACTGCATCTATTTCGTCAACTGGACAGATCTTTTCAATCAAATCATATAAGACATTTCCCAATCTTTCATTTTGAGACCACATAGGCAAGTATTCAAATACTGTTTGAATATCCTTTATTTCACCATTTTCATACTCTACAATTGCCAAATCGGTATTTGCACCACCGATATCAAAACCTGCTACTTTCACATTATCACCAAATAAGTATAATTATTCCCCTATTCAATTTCTAAATTCCTAATAAATTCATAATATTATAAAAACAAATATCTCATTTTTATTTTCCTATTCTTAATTTTCTATTCTTAATTTTCTATTCTTAATTTTCTATTCTTAATTTTCTATTCTTATTTCTAAAATTCCTTCATCATTCTTATAGAAACTTGCTTTTGAACTATAAGTTATTTCACCAATATCATCAACACTTACCCTTTTATCAATCAAATCAATGATTGTTTTAGCTATGTTGATATTGATTATTTTTTGAAGTCCCACATATGAAGTGGTGAACCTTGAGTTAATCTCCAAAAGATAAATGTAATCATCTTCAATAATGAAATCAATTCCCACAAAACCTTTTAGTCCGGGAACATATTCACATGCAATTTTTGCATGGTTAAAGACTTTTTCCTTCAAAGGATGATCATATGGAACATATCCTCCAATATATTCTCCGCCATTTTCATCAATTTCAACTATTTGCTTATTCAAGCTTATAGGAAGAACATTTTTGCCGTCACTGATTAAACAAACACTGCAAACGTCCCCTTCAATGTATGGCTGAACGATGAATCTGGAACCGTCACCATATATTTCCTCCAATTCATCAATATCCTTTTTTGAAGCAATTATCTTAATGTCATCACAGTCCACACCAAAACGTGGCTTTGCAATGAGCTTATTCTCTTTAACGATATCCTTATCAGAATTATTCAATACCGGAATGTCTTTAGGCTTTTGCATGATAGGAACCGCATTATCATTGCTGCCATCACCATAATCACCATTTATAGTGTCAAAGAATATTTGAATAGCTCTTTTCCAATAGGTCTTCTTATTCAAGAGAATATTGTAAGTCATTGGCTGAGGTATTCTGTTTGCCAAATAATCAAAGGTTTCGTATTTGTCAGATGCAAGGTTCACTGCAAAATGGTCACTGCCGTAAACCTTTATATCCTTGGATTCAAGCAATTTAGTTAAATTGTATAAATTATTGTCATTTTCAGCTGCAATGAACATTGCCCTATCAAATACATAAGCTTCCCTTTCAATCCAATCCTCAAGAGCTTCTTCAATAACTACAGTTTTTATATCAAAGTCAAAGTCATCAAAGATGTCTTCAAACTGTTTTGCAAGCAAAACAAAAATGTCCTCATCCTTCAAATCAGTTACAAGTGATCTTATCAACTCTACAGCTTCTGAAACTATTGATAAATCTTCTACGCCAGAAGCAGTAAAGTATTCAAACACCAATATTGAATCATCATTCACATCTTTTAAATCAAGCATATTGCCACCTTAATTAGCATAATCCTCATAGATAATTGTTAATCCATTTAAATTCAAATCATCATAAGGGAATTTAATTTCTTCACCGTCAAAAGCAATCTTAATCAATGAATTGTTGTTTTTCTCAAACTCATTCACACTTATAGCCTCATCAATGACTTTCATCTTTCTTGTAAAGCTTGACATCACTTCATCAGGAGCTTCCATTTTTAATTTATCATTTTTATCTGCATCTTCTATGATTTTAATCATTAGCTCTGCTGCATTTCCCATTCCATATGGGTTTTTAGCGGATTTCATCTTATTTGCAAACTCTTCATCATCCAAAATTCTTCTTGCATTTTCAAGTATGGCTTCCTTATCGGAACCTACAAGGATGTTTCCACCTGCAGTTACGGTTTCAGGCCTTTCAGTATTGTACCTTAAGGTAAGTGCAGGTACATCAAGAGTGATCGCTTCCTCTTGAAGTCCTCCAGAATCTGTTAGGATAATTGTGGATTTTGAAATGAGAAGAAGGAAGTCAAGATAACCGACTGGTTTTATGATATGAATATGTTTGAGCTCATTTAATCTATCAAACAAGCCGAAGTTCTCCATTGTCTTCTTGGTTCTTGGATGAATTGGGAAGATGATGTTCATGTCATCAAGTTCCTCCAAAGCTTCTATGATATTGGTTAATCTTTCTTTATCATCAACTGTTTCAGCCCTGTGCATTGTTAAGGTAAGGATGTTTTCCATATTATCAATATCAAGCTCGGCAAGACCTTCATCGTATTCATCTTTTTCCCTATTCTTGGATATTTCAAGGTTTCTGAAGCATGCATCCACAACAGTGTTTCCTGTGATGAATATTCTTTTTCTTGAAATTCCTTCCATAGCAAGGTTAATTGCAGACTCTTCAGTTGGAACAAAGTATAGTTTGGAACATATGTCTGCAGCAAGCCTGTTGATTTCTTCAGGCATAGTCTCATCAAAAGAACGAAGCCCCGCTTCCACATGACCTACTGGAATGTGCAATTTGCTTGCAACAAGCGCTCCTGCAAGCACTGCATTTGTATCTCCCTGTACAAGCAGGATATCCGGTTTTTCATCTAGGAGAACCTCTTCAATACCTTCCATCATTTTGCCTGTCTGCTTTCCATGGGAACCTGATCCAACATGAATGTTATAGTTAGGGGTAGGCAATTTCAAGTCAATGAAGAAATTTTCAGACATTTCCTTGTCATAGTGCTGACCAGTGTGAATCAAAAGCAATTCATGGCCTCTCTTTTCAATCTCATCCATAACAGAAGCCATTTTGATTATTTCCGGCCTTGTTCCAAGTACAATAGTTATTTTCATTTTAAAACATCCTATAAGTTAGTTGATAATTTCAGTTATGAATTGATAAATTTTTTAATAATTTATATTATATAAAAATATGTTCTTCAAATAATATATAGTTTAATTAATTAATATTAATTAATCTTAAAAAAATGAAAAATGAAAATAAAGATGGAAAATGAAAATTTAAAAAATAAAAAATATATAATTAAAATATTTAGATAAATATTGAGGGCAAATATGAACAAAGAACTAATCATAAACAATAAACACTATAAAAAGGTAGACAATCTAGAATCATTAAACATGTTTAAGGGACAGCTATATGAAACCATTGTCACCACAGAAAGCAATGAGCATGTCAAAAATGCTGCTCCGATTGGAGTTATCTGCAAGGATTCAAATCATGTTGTCATTCATTTGGATAATTGCGTTCATACCCAATTGAACATCATGGAAACTGGGGAATTGATTGTAAACATTACAAAAGACCCTCTTATTTTTACATATTCAACTCTTGGAGAACTTGATGAAGAGTATTTTGGAGAATTCAATGAATTTCCAATGATAAAGGATTCATTAGGATTCTTTAAGGCCCATGTTGTAAAGGCAATAGAAAAGAAAAGGGAAAATGACTACAATGATGGAATTGGAAATGTAGTTACCTGTGAAGTTGAAGAGATTTACATTAGCGATAATAATGAGATTGTTCCTCTAAACAGAGCTATGAATGCAGTTATAGAAAGTCTTGTCTATTACTGCAGATTCGACCACAAATACAAAGACATTCAAAAGGAAATCTGGACCCATATGAAAGAGCTGAATAGGGTTTGCCAAAAGGTGGGAAATGAATCTGAGAAAAAGTCAATGAAGCTTATTTTAGACAAAATGAAAGAAGATCATGATAATTTGGAATAATAAAAAGGGTTAAAAAAATAATAAATAAAAACCTATTTTTCACTATCAGTTAAACTTTCAAAACTGTTTAGCATTGATTCAGTAACTGAATAAGTCTTTTGCAAATCAAAGAGATTATCTACCAGATATCTTCTGAATCTCTCGCAAGCATAATCATCATATCTGAATCTTATTCCATCATATTCAATGTCCATTAAAATTAGGTTTTCAGGCTCTACAACCTTAATGTATGCTCTAGGTTCTCCTTCTTCAGGATCAAGCAATTTTCTTACATCATCAAGAGTCATTTTTCCATAGTTTACATCAAGGAAAACTCTCATCATCTTACGAACCATATTCCATAAGAAGCTTTCACCATAAATGTCTACAAAAATAGGACTGTAAGTCTTGTTTAAATGAGCAAAATTATTGTTCTTATTCTTATCAGCTTCATCAATTGTTGGTCTGGATATTTTGATATCTTCAATTGTTCTTTCAGTTGTCTTCTGCCTTCTTTTTGTAAAATTAGTGAAGTTGTGAGTTCCCTTAAAGACCTCTGCAGTCTGCCTTAAAAGATCAATATCCAAATCCTCTTCAAATAGGATGTAACGATACCAACGCATTTGGGCATATCTTGGCTTGAATCCGAATCTAACCGGTGCCCAAGCAATTATCTGAATGTCATCAGGCAAGCTATTGTTTATCTGATTGACACGAACTTCCTTATCGCTTTGAAAGCTTATTACATTTCCAAGGCTATGAACTCCTGCATCGGTTCTTCCAGCTATCCTGAACCTTGAAGCTTTTAAATCATCAATGTATCCTAATTTTCTAAGATGATAAATCAATTCCTCTTCAACGGTTCTTACATCAGGCTGTCTTTGAAATCCATGAAAGTGAGTTCCAATGTAAGCAATCTTTAAGGCAGTTCTTTTCATAACAATCACAAAAATAATAATTTGATTAATTTGATTAAATTGTTTAATTTGATAATAATTTAATTCCTAATATAATTTTTCCTAATATAATTTGTACTATTAATTTTTTTATTAAAAATATAAATATTTAGCTATTTGTTAAAAAAAATCGAGACTCAATAATTAAAAATATAAACTAAAATAACATATTATAAAATATGAACACACAACACGATACAAAGGAATCATTAAGCTTATATGATAATTATAAAATAGGTCTTAAAGCTAAAGATACTGATAAAAAGTTTTATTTCATATTCAGTGATAGGGATCTTCTATTGATAGATAATCAACTTCCATTGCTCAAGGACTTAAATGAACTTAACATCAATGAAACAGATGTTAAAAATTGCATTTACTTTGGAGAATTTTACCTTAAGGACGCTTATGCAGTTGAACTTACTGAAGACTTTGACATTGAGGGATTCAAGGAAGAGAATGAAGAGATCAATTTGAAATTCATCAATCTTTATGAAGTCTTTGACATTAATGAAGAAACCTATTATCTTGGTGGAAGGGCAATTCAAATTATAGATTGGGAAAACAACCACCAATTTTGTGGAAGATGCGGTGCAAAAACCATTACATCTGATATAGAAATGGCTAAAGTATGTCCGGAATGTGGATTTACAAGCTTTACAAGAATTTGCCCTGCAATAATTACCACAATCATCAAGGAAGATGAGGAAGATCTTGATGAGAATGGAAATCCAACCAAAAAGATTTTGATGGCAAGACACTCATACCATGAATATCCAAGATATGCTTTGATTGCAGGATTCTTGGAAGCTGGAGAAAGCGTTGAGGAAGCTGTCAAAAGAGAGGTTATGGAAGAAGTTGGAATTGAAGTCGAGGATGTCCAATACTTCGGAAGCCAATCCTGGCCATTTCCAAACTCATTGATGATTGGATGCATATGCAAATACAAGTCTGGAGAAATCAAGGTGGATGAGAATGAAATCACCAAAGCGAAATGGTTTAAAAAAGAGGAAATTGAACAACCGCCTTCAGATATTTCCATATTTGCCAGATTACTGAAGAATTTCAAGGAAAATTACTAAAAAACTATTTTTATTGATCTTTTGATTTCATGTAATTTCATGAAATCTAAAATTTACTTAGTTTAAATAAAAATTTTAAGAAAAGAAAACTAAAAAAGATGTTTTGAAAATAAAAGAGGTTGAGAAAATAACATCTTTTTTAGTCAAATGAGGCGTTTAATTTATTTAAACAATTTAATTTAATATATTCAATTTAATAAAATTTAATTTAAAGAGGAACATCTTTTTTTGTAAAGTAGACATATGAAACAGCCAATCCGATTATGAAAGTAGCTAAACTTACGCCATAAGGAACCATCAGACTTACACCATAATCAGCTATCTCGCCAGATGAAATCAAGTAAGGGCATACCCAAGGGACATATGGAGCCCAGGTTTGTCCATGAACCAATAGATTAACTAAAGTCAAAGTTGCACCACCAACCATTGCAGGAACCATATTTGTAATGAACAATGAAATGAATACAAATGGGGAAAATGTCAAGAACAATAGGATATTTGCAAACAGCAATTCAGCAAAGCTATTTATGAATAGCTGCAATGTAAATCCTGTAAGTCCTGCTGCAAAACCAAATGCAAGAGTGGATAGGCTTGTAACTACGGTTAATATCAAGATCCAAATCAGGAACATGACATATTTTGAAACCAAGAATTTTCCCATTGATATTGGAATGGTCAGCATTGTCTTTAATGTATGTTCATTGTATTCCCTTCCAAAAAGATAGGAAATGATTATTGAAAACAAAAGAATTGCAAACAATGCAGACATATACATATTCACAGTGGAAAACAATGCATCAAAGCTTTGTGTTTCATCAAATGCAAATGTTGCAATAAACATTAAAACTGAAGGTAATGCTGCCATAAGTATACTCAATAAGAATATCTTGGATCTTTTTAGCTTTAGAAATTCCATTTTTATAAAAGTTAGCATCTAATCACCAAATTAAACAATAATATATAGATAATTAAAATTTTTTAAATGTCTTAAGTATTGGAAATTATTCTTGTAAAGAACTCTTCCAAATTCTCTTCACACAAATTCACTTTTCGGACTTTGATTCCAGAACTTACAAACAAGCAATTGAACTCATCCCTTAAATCCAAATTGGAAAGCAAATGAATGGTTCCGCCAATCACCATTTTTTCACTGTTCTTATTAGAATCCAAGTCATCAATATATTCACATAAATTCCTTCTAAAGCAGTAATCTACATTTTCCTCCATTCCTGTTTTATTCATAAGTTCAATTGCCAAATCAATGTCTGAAACTTCAAATTCAACGAATTTATTTAATCTATTGTGAAGCTCTTCCCGACTTATCTCATCTATTAAGACACCATTGTCCATGAAACCTATTACATCAGCAATGTTTTCTATTTCACTGAGGATATGGCTTGAAATCAGGATTGTCACACCATATTCACAGGAGAGCTTTTTCAGCAAATCTCTGATTTCCTTAATTCCAAATGGATCAAGACCATTTATAGGTTCATCAAGAATCAATAACTCAGGATTATGCATAATGGCAGCAGCTATTCCTAAGCGCTGTTTCATTCCTAATGAAAAATCCTTGAATTGCTTGGTCTTTTCATGGTCCAAATTAACCATCTCCAAAACCATCTTAACATTTAGAGGATTATAGTTTCCTCGAAGCCGAGCAATTATCTCTAAATTTTCATAAGCAGTCAGGTTCTCATAGAATCCAGGAGTCTCTATAATTGAACCTATGTTAGAATAAACTTCATTTGAATATCTTTTAGGATCTTTTCCAAAGAGAAGAATCTCCCCTCCACTTGGATACACAAGGTTTAAAAGCATACACATTGTAGTGGTTTTTCCTGCCCCATTTTTACCTAAAAGACCATAGATCTTTCCCTTTTCCACATGCATATCTATAGAATTCACAACTAAGTTTTTTGAATACCTTTTGGATAAGTTAGTTGTTTCAATAACATAATCAGTCACCATATCACCTTTGATAATAAAATTTTTCAACTTTTCTAAAATTGAAAATAATCCTTTTTTTCTTAATTTATTTGAATATTATGTGCACAAAATAATCAAAGGAGGAAATTAGAAAAATATGTAATTAATTTTTTACTTTTGTTAAAAATTATTTACTTTTGTAAAAAATACATTACATATGTAATAATTATTTTACATCATATATAAATGTTTTGCTAAAATCAGACAAAACTTAATGGCATTATTGAAAAAGAAGAACTAAACTTTTATGAAAAAAGTATAAAATAAGAAATAAATTAATAGTATAAAGTGAATATATTTAATATTATAATTGTTAAAATACAAATTATAAATTCAAAGATTTAAAAAGGAATCAAAATGTCATTTCAAGATAATAAAATGCTAATTATGCCTGCTGTAGACATTAAGAATGGAAAATGCGTACAGTTAGTGCAAGGAGAACCAGGAACCGAACAGGTAATTATAGAAAATCCTGAAAAGGTTGCTGGAAAATGGGAAGATTTAGGTGCTGAAGTGGTTCATGTTATTGACCTTGACGGTGCACTTGAAAGCACAACAAACATAGAAACCATTAAAAAGGTACTTGATGAAGTAAGCGTTCCCATTCAACTTGGCGGAGGCATAAGAAGCATTGAATATGCAGAAGAATTGCTAAACCTTGATATTGATAGATTGATTATTGGAACCATGGGAATCAAGAACCCAGAAACAATAACTAAACTATCTGATGAATATGGCCGTGAAAGGGTGATGATCTCCCTTGACAGCAAAGACAATAAGGTTGTCATAAAAGGTTGGCAGGAAAAGATAGACAAGTCTGCAACTGAAATAAGCAAAGAATTCCAAGATCTTGGTGCAGGAAGCATATTGTTTACAAATGTTGATGTGGAAGGATTGCTTGGAGGTTTCTATGTAGATCCAGTCATAGACCTTGTAACCTCTGTAGACATCCCAGTTGTATACTCTGGAGGAGTAACAAGCTTGGATGACTTAAAGCAGCTCCAAACAACTGGTGCAAAGGGAGTTGTTATCGGTTCAGCATTATACAAAGACAAAATTAATCTTGCAGACGCTTTAAAATACCAAGATATAAAATAAAAAAAAACTTTATTAATATTATTATTTCATAAATGGAGAGAAAACATGAAAGTAATGGCAACAGGAGCATTTGACTTATTGCATCCGGGACATGGATTGTATCTTGAAAAAGCAAAGGAATTAGGTGGAGAAGATGCAGTCCTTGTAGTTGTAATAGCAAGAGATTCAACTGTTAAGAAGAAAAAGAGAATTCCTGTTATTGATGAGAATCAAAGATTAGAAATGATTAAATATCTCAAGCCCGTTGATGAAGCTTACATTGGTTATGATGGGGACATGTTCAAGATTGTAGAGGAGATCAAACCAGACATAATAGCTATCGGTTCAGACCAAAATCATGACATTGCAAAGCTTCAGGAACAACTGGATAAAAGAGGAATCAAAGCTGTAGCAAAAAGGGTTAAAGATTACAGGAAAGGAGAACTCGATAGTACCTGTAAGATAATCAATAGAATAAAGCACTCTGAATTGGAAGAGAAAAATTTAGACTGCAGCAACGTAATCAATGATGATTAGATTCAATGAAAAGAAAATAGATTAAGAATTATAATAACATAAAAATTAACAATACGAAAGGTGTAAAAATGGTAAGTGTAGCAATTGTAGGTGGAAGCGGATATACTGGAGGAGAATTAATCAGACTTCTTTCTGCTCATCCAGAAGTTGAAATAGTGGATATAACCTCAAGACAGTTTGAAGGAACTCCAGTGCACAAGGTTCACCCACATATTAGAGGAACTGATTTAGTATTTAGAAACAAAAAGCCAAGCGAATTGGATGCAGACATCATATTTACAGCAACTCCACATGGAGCTTCAATGAAAATCGTACCGGATTTACTTGATACCGGTGCAAAAGTGATTGACTTAAGTGGAGATTACAGATTCAATGACATTGACGTTTATGAAAAATGGTATGGAATTGAACATACCTCTGACTTAAAAGGAGTCTTTGGACTTCCTGAAATTCACAGAGAAGAAATCAAAAAAGCAACTTTGCTTGCTAACCCTGGATGTTTTGTAACTGGTGCTATCCTATCAGGATATCCATTGTCAAAAGCAAAACTTGCAGATAGAATGATTTTCGATTCCAAAACTGGAGTAAGCGGTGCTGGAGTAAATCCTGCTGCAACAACCCATTATCCAAACATTGGAGATAATGTAAATCCTTATAAGGTAACCCAACATAGACATATGCCTGAGATTCAACAGGAACTTGGTGCATTTTCAGATGTCAAAGTATCATTCACCCCTCATTTGGTGCCAGTAATCAGAGGAATACTTACCACTAACCATTGTTTCCTAGTTGATGGTGCAGATATAACTAGTGAAGAAGTATTGGACATCTATAAGGAAACCTATAAAGGAGAGCCATTCATCCAAATCTTGGAAGATGGAGAAATTCCACGCTTAAGCAGTGTAAGAGGATCCAACTATGCTCAAATCGGTTGCTTTGAAATGGATGAAACTGGCAGATTGGTTATCATTTCAGCTATTGACAACTTAGTGAAAGGAGCATCTGGCCAAGCTGTTCACAACATGAACATCATGTGTGGATTTGATGAAAAAACCGGTTTGGGCTTCTTTGGAATGCACCCATAATAATTTATAAAAACTTGAAAATAGTCTGAATTTGAATATTTGACAATCATGCAAATATTTAAATAGATTATTTTTAAAAAATAGTTCAAGAGGAAAAACTATGGAAAGAATAATTTTATACTATTCCGATGGGGGAAAAACAAAAGTAGTTGCGGAAACACTTGCAGTCAATTTAAGGTGTGATATCTGTCAAATCAAGGATATGAAAAAGCGTGACGGCATAATGAATAGATTCAGTTCAACCATTGATGCATTCAGAGAAAGCAAAACAGAAATCTATCCACCTGCTCTTGATCTTGAAGAATACGATACAATTTACATAGGCACACCTACTTGGGCAAACAATCCTACTCCTGCAATAATTACATTGATTGACAGATGCGACTTACGTGGAAAAGACATCGTATTGTTTACCACAACAAGCACTTCCGATGGAGAATCCGCTTTAGAGAAAATGGAAATGAAAGTCAAGGCAAGAGGTGCAAGGGTAGTTCAGCAATTCAGCGTAAAGACTAAAGATAAAAGTCTTGCTCAACTCCAAAGAGATACTGACAGCCTATTTGTGACTTTAGATTTAGCATTGTACTAAATCTATATTTTTTACTTTTTTCACTTATTCTAAATTTTTATACTGGTTTAAACTTTTTTTTACAATTATGCTCTTTTTAACAATTTAATATCAATTTTCCAATTCAAATCAAATATTGGAATGTTAATTAAGCAAACTATTTAATAATATAAACTAGAAAATTATTAATGTATAATTTTAATATAATAATTAATTATAATTTTTATATAATTATCACATATTAAGAAATTAAGTTTAATAGGTGCAAAAGAAAAATGTTAGAGAAAATGATGGAAAACCACAAGATCTTAATTGCGATTCCTATTATTCTTGCACTTTTATCATTAGTTCTTATAGGTTTTAACGGCTTAGAACAAGGTGTTGACTTAAAAGGAGGTTCACAAGCAGAGTTACAACTATTAGGTTCTGTAACTCCAAGTGAATTGGAAGACACACTTGATGCCAAATTGAACACCAACAATATAAAAGTTACAAATAATGGAAACAATAAGGTTACTGTGGAATTGGAAAACAATATCAATTCAAGTACATTTACAAGTGCCATAAATGGAAAGGCAAAGGTAATCAGCTATAATGAAATTGGTCCTGTCTTAAGTGAAGAGGCAATGGGGCAAATTTATGTTGCTATGATTTTTGCATTCCTGTTTATGGCAATTACAGTGTTTGTTGTATTTAGAGAACCTGTACCATCTGTTGCAATTATCCTCGCAGCCTTGTGCGATATACTAATTGCTCTTGGAGGAATGTCAATATTCAAGATTCCATTGTCAATTGCATCTGTAGGTGCATTATTAATGCTTATTGGGTACAGCGTAGATACAGATATTCTTCTTACAACCAGACTTTTGAAAAGAAGAGAAGGAACTGTGGAAGAACGTGCTAAAAATGCTATGTATACCGGTTTAACCATGTCCTTTGCTGCAATAGCTGCAATGGGAATCCTATTCGTGGTAACCAAGATACTCATGCCTGAAGCAACTACATTAAGCAATATTTCTGCAGTTTTAGTAATCGGATTGATTGGAGATATTCTTTCCACTTGGTTAATGAACTTAGGAATTCTTAAGACTTACATCGATTGGAGACAATCCAAAAAGCAAGAAAAATATAATGTAGGTTCCTCTTCAAGCAAGAATAAATCTTCTAAATCTAAAGAAGAAACTTCAGAAAAAAAATCAAGTCTTAAGGATAAGCTTAAGAGGAAAACTGAAGTTGAAGATGATGAAGTAATGAATAAAATCCAAGAGGAATTGGAAAAAATAGACAATATGGAAGAATCTTCAGGAAAATCCTCAAACAAGAAGTCCAATAAAAAACAAAAGACTAAAGGCAATAAACGTAAAGCTAAAAAGAAAAAAGGAAAAGGAGGGAAATAATTATGGCAAGCGATTTATCTAAATTCTTTAAAGATAGACAAGTAATTATCCTCTTAATATTCCTATTGATTAGTATTGGAAGCATTGCTTTTTTAGGCGTGGAACAAGGTCTTGACTTGAAAGGTGGTTCTTCAATCCAATTGCAATTGGAACATCCAGTGAATGAGAGTACAATGAAAGTTGTAACCTCTGTTTTAGACAAAAGGCTTAACCTTTATGGTGTAAGTGATGTAAAGGTAAGGTCCAGCGGAGACCAAATGGTTATAGTTGAAATGGCTGGAAAGACACCAGAAGAGGTGGAGCGGCTAATTGGAAATCCAGGTATCTTTGAAGCTAAAATAGATAATGTGACTGTTCTTACAGGTAGTGATGTGGCTTCAGTTGAGGCACCAATTGTTGGAGATAGTGGAGAATGGCATGTGCCATTTACCTTGACAACAGAGGGAGCTAAGAACTTTGCAGAACTTGCTAAAGGAAAAGGTGGCCATGAAGTAGTGATGTATCTTGATGGAAAGCAAATTGATGAGCATCCTCCACAACTTTCCGGAGAATTGGCTGGTGGAGAACCTGTAGCTGAAGTTGAAGTAACAGGTAGTGCAGCAGATGTTGAAACTGCAAAAGAGGAATCCAACACAGTATTCACTGTTTTAAAAACAGGATCACTTCCTGTAAAAATCCACACTATCGGTTCAAATACAGTTTCACCTGAATTAGGTCAGCAATTTGCACAAGGTGCTTTAATTGCAGGATTATTATCCATACTCGGTATTGCATTGGTTGTATACATCAGATACAGAAGAGCATTCTTGGCAGTTCCAATCTTAATCACAACAATTTCTGAGATTATAATTATCTTAGGTGTTGCTTCCATTATTCATTGGAATATCGACCTTGCAGCAATCGCTGGTTTAATCGCATCTGTAGGTACTGGGGTAGACGACCAGATCATCATTACAGATGAGGTATTGCACCACGATGATGAAAACACAAGACACAGAAGAACCAGAACCCAAATGAATGTTAAAAATGCATTATTCATTATTTTCGCGTCTGCAGGAACCTTAATAGCTGCAATGTTACCACTTGCATATGTTGGATTTGCAAGAGGAAGCAGTGGTATCGGTACCATCGCAGGTTTCGCATTCACTACAATCATAGGGGTTTTAATTGGTGTATTCATCACAAGACCAGCTTATGCTAAATTCATTGAAATCTTTGTATCTTAATCAAGATTTAAAAATAAAAAACAATTATTAAAAAGAATAATTTTAATTATTCTTTCTTTTTTTCTATTTTTCTATTATTTTATATGCTATTTTTAAAAGTTTCATAAAAAATCATTTATAAAAATATAACAATTGTTAAGTATTTATAATATAAAAATAAATAATTATATGAAGGGATTAAACTAGTTTTAAAATTTAATGAATAATTAATTAAATAATAAAACAAATATATTTAATAAAAAAACAACGGAGATAAAAAATGGTTATAGTCATAGGTACAGGTGCAGGAGGTTCATTAATAGCTATGGAGCTTGCAAAAGCAAATATTCCTGTAACAATTATAGAAAGAGGACCATACATAAAGAGTAAAGACTCATTTGAGTATTATGATATGAAATACTACGATAAGCGTTTGAAAAATACAAACAGCATAGACTTATTAAAGACAACTTGTATTGGAGGATCCACTATCGTAGCTGCAGGAAATGGTGTAAGATTACTTGAAGATGAATTCAAGGAACTTGGAATAGACATATCTGCAGAATATGACAAAATCGAAGAATTGGTTGGAATTCATCAAATGGATGACAAACATATCGGCAAGGGAACACAACTATTCATAGACTGTGCAAATGAATTAGGATTTAAAGCAATGAGAATGCCAAAATTCATCAGAGATGAAGACTGCAAACCTTGTGGTAAATGTTCATTCGGCTGTCCAAGAGATGCTAAATGGAGCGGAAAGGACTTTGTTGACATAGCAATCAAAAATGGTGCAGAACTCATTACAGATGCAGAAGTCACAAAAATAATATTCTCGGATAAGAAAATAACTGGTGTTGAATACATTAAGGACAACATATCACAAACCATTGATTCTGACTTGGTAATCCTTTGTGCAGGAGCAGTTGACAGTGCAGCAATCCTTCAAAAATCAGGAATCGATGCAGGAAATAAACTCTTCTTTGACCCATTTGTAAGTGTTGGAGGATATTTGAAGGATATCAATTTCAACAGTGAAGTTCAGATGAATGGGCTTGCAATAGGAAAGGAATACATTCTTGCACCTCATTTCTCATCATTTATTGCGAAATACATCAAGGAATCAAACCCTGAAGTTGAAGATAAGGATATATTAAGTATTATGGTTAAAGTTGAAGATGATATGGTAGGTACCGTCGATGAGGATGGAAACGTATTCAAGTTCAATACAATTGATGACATCCGAAGATTGGCTCAAGGCTGTGCTGCAGCAGGTTCCATACTTGAAAAGGTAGGGGTTGATGCGACAACCATGACTTCAACAATCTTTAGAGGAGCACACCCTGGAGGAACTGCAGCTATTGGAGACGTGGTTGACAATAACCTAAAAACAGAAATAGACGGTTTGTATGTTGGAGATGCAAGCGTAATCCCAATGTCTCCTGGAAAACCTCCAATCTTATTGATTTTAGCATTAGCTTTAAGATTAGCTAATCATTTAATTGAAGAAGTCATTTAAACTTCTTTAATTAATAAATAAAAATAGTAAATAAATGAAATAAAATAAAAATCAATTTATTTTTTTATTTTTTAAATAAAATAGTATTTACGGATTTATTCTTTTTTAACCCATATTAATTAAAAATAAGCCAACACAACAAATTAAAATACCCATTACCTGCTTTAATGTAATATTCTCACCATATAGAACAGCACCAACAAATATCAGAACAATTGCCAAACCAATATTTGCAACAAGTGATGCAGAACTTACTTTCCAGCCTGCACGATATGCGAAGATATAACCTAATTCCAACCCTACAATAACCATTCCTAAAACAACTGAAGTCCAGTTTACATGAGACAATTCAATAAAAACATTTTCAGGTTTGACAAGAAAAACAAAAATAACGGCAGTGAAAATAGTTGCTACAGCATATGTTATCATCAATGCCCCAAAGGCATTAACATTACCTGGTGTTGATTTAGTACAAATATTATAAACTGTATTTGACAATAAAATCAATAATATAGGCCAAAGCATTTCCCACATATACAACACCAACTAAATTAAAAAAAATAGAACAAAATAATTAAAATAAATCATCACTAAAAACTAATAGAATCATCATTAAAACTAATTAAGACCATTGAAAACTATTAAATCATTTATTATTCAAATTGATTATAAATCTCATTTGCTTGAACCAATCTTTCACAATAGTGACATCTTACTGTAATTGGATCTGATTCAACAAGATAAAACTTGCTTTCAATAGGTTCTTCAGTATTTGAAATACATTTAGGATTGGTGCATTTTACAATACCATTCAACTCATTTACCATTCTAACTTGGTCCTTTGCAACAATTTCATAATCACGTATAATGTTAATGGTTGCATCAGGAGCTATTAAGGAAATCTTATCTATTTCAGTATGGTCCAACTCCCTGTTTTCAAACTTCACAATATCTTTATATCCTAATTTTGAAGAAACATTCATAGCAAGTGTTACATTTGTTCCTTCCTTTGGAAGACCCAATATTTTCAATACTTGAAGTGCATTATTTGCAGGAATGTGGTCAATTACAGTACCATTCTCAATAGGCTTAACCTTTAGTTCATGTTTAGTCATGAATAATTATATCTTTTAAATTTTATTTATAATTTATTATAATAAAATTACATTTATGAATAGTTATATTTATTAAAAACAATAAAATAATAATGATAACTTTATAAAAAATTAAACTTTAAAAAAAATTAAACTTTAAAAAAAATTAAACTTTAAAAAAATTAACTTTAAAAAAATAAAAATAATAAAAAATCCAAAAAGGAGTCTTAAAATGGAAGAACATATAGACTTATTTAAAAAAATATTAACTAAAATTGATGATAAGGTTGATTATGCAGACATTAGAGCAGGAAAAGGAAACAATACAAGCATAATCATGAAAGACAATCAAATTCAAGAAATCAACACAGGCATTTCCACTGTTGCAAGAATAAGAGTATTGAATAATGGAGCATGGGGATTCGCTTCTACAAACGATTTCTCCAAATTGGAAGAGATAAGTGAAAAGGCAATTAAAATATCAAACTCACTCACTGGAGACATTGAACTTGCAGAATGTGAAATTGTTGAGGATAAGGTAAAGACTGATAGAAAAATATCTGTAAGCGATGTGACCATTGAAGATAAGAAGGAATTGATTCAGGAAGCAAACAAGGCAAGCAATGTTGGAAAGGTAGTGAGTACAACCGTCAGCTATTCAGACGGTGAAAGCCAAACCGCTTTTGTCAGCAGTGAAGGAAGTGAAATTCTTGTAGACAGCTCAAGAGTGGCACTTGCACTTAATGCAGTTGCTTCAAATGGAGAACTGATTCAATTCAATCATGGCAGTTTAGGTGGAGTGAAAGGATTTGAGATATTGCATGATGCAGACATAGAAACTTTTGGAAGAAAGATTGGAGAGAAAGCAACCGAACTATTGGATGCAAAACCTGCTCCATCAGGACGCTTTACAATTGTAGCAGACAACAACCTTACAGGAGTATTCATTCACGAAGCTGTGGGACATGCTGTTGAAGCAGACCTTGTCCTTCAAGACGATTCAATATTGCATGATCAAATGAACAAGAAAATTGGAACTGACATTGTAAACATTTATGACGATTCAAGTTACAAGGATGGATTCGGCTATTACCCATATGACGTTGAAGGAGTTAAAACCAGAAAGAATCAAATCGTTAAGAATGGAGAGCTAGTATCATTCCTCACATCAAGGGAAAGCGCAGGAAAATTAGGAATTCCCCTTACTGGAAATGCAAGGTCATCAGTCAGTGACCAACCTATCGTGAGAATGAGTAACACTTTCCTTGAACCAGGTGACTTAAGCTTTGAAGAGCTTATTGAAGACATCAATGATGGAATCTATCTTAAGGGTTCAAGAGGT
Source organism: Methanobrevibacter ruminantium (assembly GCA_004553595.1). Classification (GTDB taxonomy): domain Archaea; phylum Methanobacteriota; class Methanobacteria; order Methanobacteriales; family Methanobacteriaceae; genus Methanobrevibacter; species Methanobrevibacter ruminantium_A. Next base: position 37,882 of record SFKZ01000004.1, read on the forward strand.
GGACAAGTTGATACCGGTAAAGGAATTTTCCAATTCAATGCAACTGAAGCATACAAGATTGAAAATGGTGAACTTGCAAATCACTTCCGTGATGTGTCATTATCTGGAAACATTCTTGAGACACTTAAAGGTGTTGATGGAATAGGTTCAGATTTCAAGCTTAGTGTCGGTTACTGTGGTAAAGGTGGACAAACTGCACCAGTCGGTGATGGTGGACCACACACCAGAATTTTGAATGCAATGGTAGGTGGAAGTAGCTAAATCAAATAGCTATTGTTTATTCAAAATCAAATTAATTAATTTTTTTATCAAATTGATTTACTATCAATTTAATTGAAGCTAGAATTAAAATAAACGATTTATGATAAATAGTTAACGAATTGATAAAAAGATATGTGGATGAAGTTGTTGAAAAATTATATTTTAAAGAAAAATTACATTATAAGAAAAAATATTTTTAAAAATTTTTCTAAAAAATAGAAAAATATAATCCATAAATTAGTTCAAAAATTTGAAGGTGAAAATATGTTAAGTGAAGATGATGGAAAATATTTGTTGAGTGTAGCAAAAGATGCTATTGAAACATATGTCAAGGAAAATAGAAAAATTGACACACCTTCAGATTGTCCCGAATATATGCATGAGGAACTTGGGGTTTTTGTCACATTGAATAAGCACAATAATCTCAGAGGATGCATCGGTTACCCTGAACCTGTTTACCCATTGATTGATGCAGTCATTGATTCAGCAATTTCAGCAGCGATGAGAGATCCACGTTTTCCAAGTGTTGATGAAAGTGAATTGGATTCACTTGATTATGAGATTACCGTTTTGACCAAGCCACAAATCATTGAAGTTGATAAGCCAATCGATTATTTGGACAACATCATAATTGGAGAAGATGGATTAATTGTTGAACGTGGATTCCATAGAGGCTTGCTCTTGCCACAAGTTGCCCCAGAACACAATATGGGCAAGGAAGAGTTCTTATCCCACACTTGCATGAAGGCAGGGCTTAGACCAGATGCATGGTTAGATGAAAATACAAAAGTATACAAATTCCAAGGGCAAATATTTAAATAAAGCTTTTTATAAAAGTATTAACTTAAACAATAGAATCTACCTATTAGAATTATTAAATATTTTATTATTAGAATTATTAAAAAAATTATATTTACAAAAATTACTAAAATTACAAAAAATTAAATTATTATGATTACATGGTGATAAAAAATGATGTTACCAACTATTCCAACTCCAGATGAATTATTAGATAAAGGTTTCAGAAGAGGTAAGAAGGCAGCTGATTTAAGAAGAGGAGAAAAGATGCCTAAACACTTGAAGGGCAAACGTATTGAAGAGACAAGAGTGATCACTGCTTGCCAAGTCATTAAGGACAGACTCAAAATGATCTTGGACCGTACCCCTGAAATCGAAGAGTTACCTGAATTTTATCAAGATTATATAGACATCACTGTAGGTGTAGATGATTTCAAGCAAGCATTAGGTGCACTTAATTGGGCTTATGGTATCATTACACAGCTCGAAAAGGAATATGGTGCTAAAATAAGAAAATCATCTTCTGAAAGGGCGACTGGCCTTAGGAAACAGGCTTATGGAAGAATCTCTTCAGTTGTGCATAAGATTGAAAAGGATCTTGATTTCCTTGACTTTGCAAAACAATCCTTAAGAAACATGCCTACTATTGACTTTGATGCAATAAGCATAGTAATTGCAGGTTTTCCAAATGTAGGTAAATCAACATTGCTTACCCATATAACAGATGCGGAACCTCAAGTGGCTAACTATCCATTTACAACAAAAGGTATTCAAATCGGACACTTTGAGAAAAAATGGCAGCATTACCAAATCATTGACACTCCAGGTTTATTGGATAGGCCTATTGGAGACATGAATGATATTGAATTGAATGCTATGGTAGCTCTTGAACACTTGGCAGATGCAATATTGTTTATTTTTGATGGATCTGAAACCTGCGGATACCTTCTTGAAAACCAATACAATTTATTAGAAGAGATTCAAAATGTATTTGATGCTCCTATCATCTACTTATTCAATAAGATGGATATTGCTGAGTATGATGGAATAAGACACAATTATGTACAACAGTACATTGACAAATGTGAAGACCCATTGCTCATTTCAGCTGCAGAAGGAGAAGGTATTGACGAGATTATCGACTTAATTATGAAAGTTGAAAAAAGAGAAAGAATTGAAGAAGAAGATGAATTTGAAGATGATGAGAATTACTTTGATTTGACTTAAGTAATTTTTCATATTTCTTTTTTAATTTTTTATTCTACTTCCTATTTTTATTAATTTTTTATTTCTAACTAATTTTTTATCAATGAATGATTTTCTGATTTTCATAACAACTATCTTTATCAAAACTTTTAGTAACTTTTTATTACTAAAATAGAAAAGTTTATAAATGATGAATTACTAGTATACATTATAAACAAAAAGTATACTAAAAAATTCTAAATTTTTTTAATTTCTTAAAAATTTGAGAGAAATCATAAAAAATTAGTAATTTTGTATGCCAAATTAATAAATAGTATACAATCCATAGAAATATTTATAAGATATGGGTTATATAGTATACATTAGAACTAAATGTACACTAAGTTTTATAAAAAATTTTATAAAATTTATAGATCAAGTTTATAATTTATAAAAATTTCTATCTATAAAACAAAGGTACAAATTTTTTGAATTTTATAAAAAATAATGTAAAGGAGATATTAAAATGCCTGAAGATGTAAAAGAAGACATTGAAGTAGAATTCGAAGAAGTTGACGTAGAAGTGGAAACTTCCAAATCTGATGAATTTAAAGAAAAAGCAGAAAAATTCAGAGAAGACTTCAAAACTAAAGCTGAAGCAAGAACTGAAGCTAACAAAGAAAAATTCGATGAAACCTTAAACAAAAGTAAAGATGTTGCAGGAAAAGTTGGTGAAAACCTTAGTAAAACTATCGATGACACCATCATTGCAATGAAAGCTCTTCAAAAGAATTTCGATACCAGATACCAAGGCTACAAAGATACCGTTGCAACTGGAAATATCAGCATTGACTTAGCAGAAAACAAGGATTTCTACTACTTACAAGCTTACTTAGCAGGTATCGAAAAAGAAGACATCTCCATTGAAGCAACTAACAACTCTGTAACCATCAAAGCATGCTTTGAAAACATCATGAAAAACATTGAAAGTTCTGAAGAAAATCCAGCAACTTTAATTGTTTCCGGTATCAAAGTAGGTGAAGCAGACAGAACAGTTACTTTGACTGAAGACATTGTAAAAGAAGAAATTACTGCAAAACACAACAACGGAACCTTATTCGTAACAATCCCAAAAAGAATAATTCCTAAAACTAAAATAGACATCGAATAAATTTATTTAATAAATTATTTCGAATATTTATCTCAACCTTAGAAAGATTAAATTAATTTTTAAATAAAATTAATTTTTAATCTTTTTAATTTTTTAAATTAACATAAAACACTAAATTAAACACCTACCTTTTTTAATCTTTGCAAGATTCCTCTTGCAAAAATATTTTTTAATTTCCTCCATTTTTTTATTAAATTTTTTAATACTAATTTTTATAATAATTTCTCAAATTTTAAAATATTATAAATTATTAACTATTTTTATGAAATAAATTAAAAATTCAAATATATTCGAAAAATAAGTATTGACAATATAGATATGAGAATTTAAGAAAATTTAAGTAAAAAAAGGAAAAGATTTAATACTAAGTAATGATATAATATTACTATACTATTATAACGGAGGTGAAAATTATGGCAATTCCTAAAGCTCCTGTAAATAGGATTATTAAAGATGCTGGTGCTGAAAGAGTAAGTGATGCAGCTGTAGTTGCATTAGTAGAATACTTAGAAGCTGACGCAACAGCAGTAGCTAAAAAAGCAATTGAATACGCCAAAATTGCAAAAAGACAAACTGTAAAAGCAGATGATATTGCATTAGCTATCGACAAAGAATAAGTAAACTAACTATTCTTTAATTATTTTAATAAAATTTTATTTTATTTTTTTACTATTTTTTATATTTTTTACTATTTTAAACTAATTTCTACAATTTTTAAACTATTTTTGCTATTTTTAACTATTTTTTACTATTTTAAACTAATTTCTACAATTTTTAAACTATTTTTGCTATTTTTAACTATTAAACAATTAAATTTCTAAGAATTTTAATATTTTAACTATCTAAAAAGTTTAAACTGTTTTGCAAATAGATCTTTAAAATGAGTCATTAGATCTTAAAAAAAGAAAAAAAGAAAAAAGAAGGAAGAAAAAAGAATAAGTTGAAAATTAAATTTTCAAACTGTCTTGGGCTATTTTTACACCTAAATCATAAGCGTCTTTTAAGTCAATGTGGAAGTGTTCCTCTTTCCTTTTAGCTTTCAATTCAGGATCAAATGCATAATTTTCATACTTGGAATAATCTGTAAATTGATAAGTGTCATAAACCTTTAAGGAATGTGGTTTTGAGTAAACATTTTCAAGATTTCCTTCTAAAATTTCAAATATGCTGCTATAAAGAGGAGTGCATATCTCTTCAGTGACATTCATAGTGTAAATCATTCCAATAGGCATTCTTTTAGGAGCATTGGACTCTCCCCCATAAACAAATGAGGAAAATAAAAACCTTTCAAAAAATGATCGGAGTTCTCCAGTTATCTCACCAAAGTAAATAGGGCTTCCAAATATGATTCCATCGGAATTCTTCATTTTAGGAAGCAAATCCCTTAAATCGTCTTTGATAGGGCATTGGGCATAATACTTTCCACCGATTTTCTTACAATGAAAACAGGATTTGCATCCTTTGAAATCCAAGTCATAAAGATGAACATTATGAATGTTTATGTCGCCCTCATCATGATTCTTCTTTAATTCATCAACAATGCCTTGGCTTGCTTTTTCCAATAATTGAGCAGTATTAAATTTCTTTCTTGGGCCACCATTCACTATAAAAAAATCCATAAAAATCATGTTATAAGTTTTTTTAAAAAATAAATAATACTTCAAGAATAATTTTAAAAAATCATTCTCAAAAATAATCCTAAATAATGAAATAAAAAATTAAAGATTAAACTTAAAAATTAATAATTAAAATTAAAAATTAAATTGGAGATTCTTAAAATGAAAAAAAGATAAATGAATCAATCATTTATCAAAAATTAAAGAATTATTCATATCTTACTTTACCAATATGTCTTGTACTTCCAGGGTCTTCACCATTGAAGTGTGCCAAATAGTAAACAAACCATTCTAAAGGTATTACAAGTACAAATGGTGCAAGCAATGGATTAATGTCTGCATAATCCTTTAGATTATAAATAATTGTTTTAGCTTCCAATTTGTTTTTTGAGAAATTGATAGCTATTTTAGTTAATTCATCACTTTCCAAATCAGCATTCAAGAATATTAAAGGAACATCCTTTTCAGCCCTTTCAATCAAACCATGTCTGAATTCTGCAGAGTAAAGAGGGCAAGCATGCTTAATAGCACCTTCCATCAACATGGTCATAGCTAATTTATATGCAAGACCAAAGTTAACTCCACTTCCTAAGCAATAAAAACCGTCTTCATCCTTAAGCTCTTCAGCAAGTTTCTTATTCTTTTCTTCTGTGCTTTCCAATAGATTTTCAATCAAATCAGGCATAGCTGCCAATTGATCCAAAATCTCATCAGCCTTTTCATAGCCAGAAGCAGCAAATAAGATTTGATAAAGACATGCTAATTGGGTAATATAAGTTTTAGTACCGAGAATGGCTGTTTCAGTATTTCCTAATGTAATGACAGGATATTTTGCTTCCTTAATCATTGAACTTTCAGGTTCATTGGAAATGGAAACAGTATCAATATTAAATTCATTAGCCCTCCTTAAAGCAGCTAAAGTATCTGCAGTCTCACCGGACTGGGAAGTGGCTATGAATAATGAATTTTCACCATCAGTCAATTTTTTGTTATAAACAAATTCATAACCTGTGAAAACTTCAATTCTTAAATCAGATACAGATGCCAATGCATCTCTAATAGAATAACAAGTGGATATGGAACTTCCACAACCAATTAAATAGATAGTATCAACAGATTCGGCTAATTTAGAAATATTAGCCATATTATCCAATTCAGAAGCAAAAGTCCTTCTTAAAGCTTCTGGTTGTTCCATCATTTCATAATACATCTGATATTTCATTTAATCCCTCTATTTTGTTGAAAAATAATTTTTAAAATTACTTGAAAATTTACTTTTAAATATGAGTAAATTAATTATACTTAATTAATAATGCTAAATTAATTAATGTTTATTAATTATGCTTATTAATTATGATTTATTATTTTATTTAGTTAATATATTATATATAAATTTATTATTTATACTATAAAAAGTTTATATGAGAAATTATAAAATAAATATAAACAGACTTTAATATTTGGAATTTAGGGTTTAATAGTTAGAATAGAGGTAAAGAATGGAAACTGATTTAACTAAAATCGGCATGTATAAAGACCAGCAATATGAAGTTATCATCACCACAATAGATAAGGATGGAAACTCAAATGCAGCGCCTTTTGGGCTAAGGGTCTTGGAAGACAATGAAGTTTTTTTAAGAATTTTTGAAGGTGGAAACACCATTAAAAACATTAAAGACAAAGGGGAATTTATTGTAAATATCACAAATGATCCATTAATGTTTACTCTCTCAACAACAAATACAATTCCTGAAAAATATCTAACTAGAATCTCTAATAAAACCAAGAACAATGGTGAATTGGCATATTTAACTGATGCTGATGCTTATTTCATGTGTGAAGTTAAAAGCTTGAAAACAGGTTTGAGAGAAGATGATATCAAATCAAGCGATGTCAATTTCATCAAATCAGAAGTGGTTGAGCTTAATATTAAAAATAAATGCGTTAAACCAATGAATAGGGCAATACATGCATTAATTGAAGCATTGGTAAATTATTCCAGAATAAACATCGTTGATGAAAATACACAAAAATATTTCCTTGAAAGATTTTTGGAATCCGAAAGAGTCATTAAAAGAGTGGGAAATGAAAAGGAAAAGGAATCCATTCAAATATTAAAGGAAGATTTGATAAATCAAGGATTTGAAATTTAAAAAAAAAGAAAATAAAGAATAATTAAAAAGAATAAATTAAATTTTAATTAAAATTATTTATTTAAAAATTATGTATTAAATCAATGAATTCAAGCTTATCTGCATCAAACAATCCCTGATTACTTATTTTAAAATGAGGAATTGTAATCAATGCCATAAATGACAATGTTGTAAATGGGGATGTTAAATCACATCCTAATTCATTTATTGCTGCACGCATCTTTCTATTTTTATCTGCAACATAATCAATATCCATATTGGACATTAACCCTGCTATTGGAAGCTCTAAAACTTCACAAATATCATCTTCAGATGAGTAAGCAACAAGTCCCCCTTGATGTTCTCTGATAATATTAACCACTTTAGCCATATCCTCACTATTGGTTCCTATAACTAAAATATTATGAGAATCATGTGATACTGATGCTCCGAATGCTCCTTTTTTAAGATTGAATCCTTTAATGAAACCATTAGTTATATTATTTCCACCATACCTGTTCACAACAGCAATCTTCACAACATCCTTTTTTAAATCCGGTTGGATTACACTATCTAAAACAAGCAATGTTTCTTCAGATTTTTCTGTAATCAAGGTATTGTCAAAAGCATTGATTGCAAAGACATTGGTTGTCTCATCCATCAATGAATTGGTCCATCTCATTTCCACTTTAGCATCAAAATCCTCAGCTTTCACTTCATCCAATACAATGCTAGGCTTAGATTCAATAGCTTCTGTTTCGAATAGGGCTTCGCCATCATCAACTACAAGCTCCCCATGAACCCAAACTTTACTTACATTCAAGTTTCGTAAGTCATCAACCAATGCGAAATTTGCAATTCTGCCTTCTTCAATTGCACCACAGTTTAAGCCATAATGCTCTGCAGGATTGAATGTAGCCATTTTGATGGCTTCCTTAGGATTGATCTTTAATGAAATTGCTTTTTTTATCACATTATCCAAATGCCCTTTAGACAGGTCTTCTGCATCAATGCCATCACACACTAAAAGCCCAAATGGTGGAATAGCCATAGCATCATCAATGGTTTCTGCAAGAACTCTCCCTGCCATTTCCTCTTCAATCAGGTAATTCAACCTATCATCATAATCCAATAGAGCATCCATATTCTTTGCAGAAGATCCTTCCCGAACCATGATTTCCATACCTAACCTTGCCTTTTCAATAGCTTCTTTAAAGCTGGTGCATTCATGGTCAGTAGTAATGCCGTATGATATGTATTTTTCCAAATCTTCACCAGACAATAATGGAGAGTGACCATCAATTGGCTTTCCTAATTTATGAGCGGCTTCTATTTTTCTTAAAGCCTCTTCATCTTCTGCTATAACTCCTGGGACATCCATCATTTCCCCGAGAGCAACCATTTCATCACGTTTCAGCAATTCTTCAATATCTGAACTTGTAAGTGATGCTCCAGAGCTTTCAAAACTTGTAGCGGGAACACATGATGGAACAGCATAATAAAAATCAAATGGCACTTTCTTTCCATCCTCCACCATCCAGTCAATGCCTTCAAGGCCCAAAACATTTGCAATTTCATGAGGATCCGCCACTACAGAAGTGGTTCCATAAGGCAATACCGCTTTAGCAAAATTGGAAGGGGATAATTTTGAACTTTCAATATGAATATGGGAATCTATTAATCCAGGTATTAAAATACCCTCATAATCCAAGTCAAGTTCATCATCATCGTCAGTGATGATTGGAATGACCTCTTTAAAGAGACCGTCTTCAATAACAATCTCTGCAGGATAAACCTCTCCAAATTCCACATTCAGATATTTTGCAGTGATTATAAGGTCTCCTTCAAGCTCTTCTGCATCTTCAATGATTATATCTGCAATTTCAATATCATCAATACCATCTACAGAGATTATAATTTCATTTCCATCCACATCTATAATTCTTTCATCCATATTGACACCAATTGATAAGATTAATTAAAATCGTTAGAAAAATAATAATAATAATAATAATAATAATAATAATAATAATAATAATAATAATAATAATAATAATAAATAATAATAATAATAATAATACTTTAAAAAATTCTAAAAATGTTTAAAAATAATTAAAAATTAAAAAATTTAAAAAAAAGAAAAAAGAATAAAATAAATTTATTCATGCAATGCATTGTATAGAACTGGCAAGAATGCACCTACATCAGTTACAATACCGACAACTTGTGCACTGCCTCTATCTGCAAGTTTAGTAACGGTAGATGGGTTAATGTCTACACAGATACTTTTTACTCTTGAAGGCAATAGATTACCAGTTGCAATGGAATGCAACATAGTTGAAATCATAATGACCATGTCAACTTCCTGAGCATACTTACGCATTAATTTTTGTGACTCAACAGTGTCAGTAATCACATCAGGAAGAGGTCCGTCATCACGAATGGAACCTGCCAATACAAATGGAACATCGTTTTTAATACATTCATACATGATTCCGCTTTTTAAGGTCCCATCTTCAACAGCTTCCCTAATTGAACCTGAATTATTGATTCTGTTGATTGCTCTCATATGGTGAGTGTGACCGTGAGCAACAACTTCACCGGTTTTTACATTTACACCAAGGGAAGTTCCGAATTGATCACATTCAATATCGTGAGTAGCCAATGCATTTCCTGCAAAGATAACATCAATGAATCCTTCCTTAATGAGCTGTGCAACAATTCCTGCAGAACCGGTGTGAACAATAGCTGGACCTCCAACGAGAGCTATTTTTCCACCATTTGCCTTAACATTCTTGATTTCTGTTGCAACATCATTAATGATGCTCATCATTGGCTTTTCAGAAGAAACTTCACTGTTCATGAATTCAAATACACCTTGCTTTCCTCTTGACCTTTGAGGTGGTGTGATTTTTACTCCTTCTCTTCCAACGACAATCAAGTCTCCTTCTTTAATGTCTGCAATTGGCTTGCAGCTAGCAGTCTTGTTCTCTTCATCAATAACGATAAGACAATCCATTTCAATTTCTTCTACAAGAATCCATTCACCTTTGTAGTAAATATGAGTAACATGATGGCTTGTTGAATAAAAACCTTCTGGAGCTACTTGATCTTTTGGAGAAGGCACTAAATTTACCTCTTCAATTTCAGATATTGAAACCCCAATAAAGTTAAGTTCATCAAGAATAGAATTTAAAATATCGGGAGATTCTGCTGAAACCATTATTTTAGCTTTACTAGTATCAGATTTGCGTTTTCCTATATCAAACTCTAGTATATCAAAGTCTCCACCGTTATCCATGATAATATCCATGGTTTTAGGAAGAGTTAAAGAATCGATGATATGACCAGACAATTCTATTTCTCTCTTATACATCAAAAATCTCCTTAGTTTTTATAATTTTGTAAATATAATTAATAATATTATTAATTTTTTATTTTTGTAAAAATGACTTTAATTACTTTAATAATTTTAATTTTACTTATATGATTTTACTTATATAGTAAATAATAGATTATAATTAGAATATGTGTTTAAGTAATATTTATATTATTTGTTAAATGAGAATGGAAAATAAAATAGTTAAAAATAATTAATGATTTAAAATTGAATGATTGATAAATGATTGAAAAAAATAATTAAAAGTTTAAGCGAATAAAGTCAAGAAGTCATAAATCATTTTAGCTGCAAGAACAGCTGTGATATCTCCTAATTTATCGCTTGCAACCTCTACAAGGTCAAATCCAATAACATCAATAGCTTCATTACTTGCCAATGCTTCAAAAATGTTTTCAACATCAACAGGATGCAATCCATTTGGAGTTGGATTTCCTACAGATGGTGCAAATGCCGGATCAATTACATCCATATCAATGGAAACGTAGACTTTTCCTTCTAATGAATCAAGCTTTTCCAAAAGAGTGTCAAAATCATCAAAAAGGTCTTTTGCCAAAAAGCTGGTGATATTCCCTTGAGATTCAACAAATTCATTTTCTTCAATTGAAAATGATCTGATTCCTATTTGAATCAATTCCTTTGGATTTAAATCATGAACTCTTCTCATGATTGTAGCGTGTGAATCCTTTTCTCCAATGTATGTATCGATAATATCTCTATGAGCATCTAAATGGATGATTGTAACATCAGACAAATCATCATTATCTTCCAAATTCGCTAATGCCTTGATGGATCCAATGCTTACGCTATGTTCACCGCCAATGATAATCGGCTTGATATTGGATTCAATCAACTCTTCCACAGCATCTTTAAGAGAATCACAGGTTTTTCTGCAGTTCCCATGAACGACATTCAGGTCTCCGCAGTCATAGAATTCCCCATCCAAAAGCTTTTCGAATGTTGAATTGTATTGCTCAAATCCAAATGATGCCTCTCTAATGATTGTAGGACCATACCTTGAACCATGATGGTAGGAACAAGTGCTGTCAAATGGAACTCCAATTATTCCCCATCTTTTAGATTCATTAGAATCATTAGAATCATTAGAATCACCATTACCTGAATTGTATAAATCTATAGATTCTGCTGAAAAAGCAAATTTCCATGGTTCATAAGTATTGAAAAGCATTTTATCACTTGATTTAATAATTTTTAATAATTCTTATTTTTGAATTTATCTTGAAAAATAATTAATTAATTGATTAATTGAATGTTTGAATATCTCAGTTAATCAAGTAATTAATTAAAAATAGAATAAATAAAAAATAAAAAAAGTTTGATTTGATTTGATTTGATTTGATTTGATTTGATTTGAAAAAAGATTGAAATCGGATTTTAAAAAAATCCAGAAAAAGTGTAAAAAAACTAAAAAATCATACTTTTTTAGTTCTCATGATTTTCATATTGCCTAAAGCAATGATATATTCTACACCTAAGTCAGTACCTACAGCACCTCTGATTTCTTCATCGAATTCAGCAGGTATAGGTAATTCAAAGGTTTCGAATGATTCTAAGTCCATGATTTGAACTTGGTCACCCATAACAGCTAAAATTTGACCGATTCTTTTGTCAAGAATAGGTACTTCCACTTTAGTGTCCACAGGTTTTACTAAACTTCTTTTTTGACCATCAAAAATACCAACAGCTTCTAATCTTGCTTTTGCAGCTCCATGTTTACCGGGAGATGAAGTGGTTAAGCTAGTTACTTTAGAAGCTTCTCCGTCTAATACAATATATTTTCCGACTTTTACGGTTTTAAGTTCTACAACTTTGGTTGACATTAAAATAACCTCACAATAATAATTAAAAATAAATTTAATTGAAATTTATTTATTTAATTTCATTTTTCTGAAATTAAATACGATTAACCTAATAAAATATAGATTAATAATATATTAATTTAAAATTATATATAAACTTTCGTATGAAAAATATGTCAAAAGGGAATATCCAGAATAATATTTTATAAATTAATATATTATAAAAGATAAATATTATTTAAGATAAAAAATTTTTTTAATAAAAATGGGATAAATAAACGATTGAAAAATAAAAAAAAATAAAAAATAAAAAAAATAATCGGAATAATTTATCAGAAATTTTAAAATAAAGTGGTATTATGAGAATAGCTATTGTTTCAGGTTCAAGTGAAGGCCCAACAGAATTGAATGCTTTTGATAATGCTTTATATGAAGCGGAAATTGGTGATGTGAATTTAATAAAGGTATCCAGCATGCTTAGAGCCAATGCTAAAGTTGAAAAATTGCCTAAATTGAAAGCAGGATCAATGGTGAACTGCGTTTTATCAAGCTTGACTTCCGACAACAAAGGAGATGAACTAATTGCTTGTGTTGCAGTGGCTATTGGCGAAGAATTGGGATGTGTCGTTGAAACAAATGGAACCAATCAAAATCCAGAAGACATCAAGAACGAAGCAATAGAAATGGTAAAGTACATGATGGATAAGAGGAATGTGAAGATTAAGGAATTGATTGTAGAGGAAGCGCATCACACTGTGAAGGAAATAGGATCTGCAATAGCTGCAGTCATTTACATTACTGATGATATTTTAGAGCGATGATAAAATTTTATAATCAAGCAAAACATGATTGAGGGGATAGTATGAATCAAGAGGATATAGATATTTGCAGAAAAATTGCTACCACAGTTTTTGAAAAAGTGGAAAATCTCCTTGAAGGACAAGTGGGAAATCCTAAGGCTGGAGAATTTGTTAAAATAGGTGCAGACGGCACCCCTACATCTTACATTGACATCATAGCAGAAGATGAGGTAATCAAACTCCTTAAGGATGCTGATTTTGAATCTTATTTGATCAGTGAAGAGATAGGGGAACTTAAACTAGGAAAAGGAAAACAGGAAACTATCAGTCTTAGTGAAGAATTGCTTAATAATGTTCCAAAAACCAAAAAGGAAAGAGAAGACCTGGATAAACCCAGATTCATATTCTTAATCGATCCCCTTGATGGAACAAGCAATGCAATCAAGAACATTCCAGCATATGGTATGTCAATTGCAGTGGCAAATGTGCCAGAAGGAAGAGAAGCAACCTTAAATGATGTTCAACTTGGATTCGTGAAGAATTATGCTAATGGAAACTTCTACGAAGCCATTAAAGGAAACGGAGCAAAAAGAAATGGGAAACCAATGACACCAAGCAGTGAAACAGACTTGACAAAAATAAGCCTTGGAGGATTTACCAAAAGCAAAACATTATCAGTATCCAAATTAGTGGACACTGCAAGAAGAATGAGAGTATTAGGTTCTGTAGTGCTTGAACTTGCTTATGTTGCAAGCGGAAAATATGATGCGTTTCTTGATTTGAGAGGAAGTAGGATCATCGATATCGCTGCTTCAAAGCTTATCGTAGAGGAAGCCGGAGCTATTGTAACCGATAAGTACGGTGAAAAATTAGACAGCAGATTAAGCATCTACGAAAAGGCAGTTGTTGTAAGTGCAGGAAATCCTGACTTGCATAATCAAATAATCAAAATCATAAACAATGACGAATTGGATAAGATTCAAAGCGTTGCAATCGTCAGTAGAGTTGACGAGTATAAATCAGTGCTGTTTTCACTTAAGATCTTTGAGACATTGATTCAAAAAAATATGGAAACTGTTATTGAATCTTCACTTGCAGAAAAGCTGGAAGAAATCAAAGAGAACTCGGAACTCCATAATATCATTGCAAAAACAATGAATGAAACTCCGGAAATCGCTAAGCACATTGAAAGCTTGAATTTCAACTACAACTTCAGGGATTATGCTAAAGAGTTGAATGAACTTAGAACAGATATGGCAATCATTCTTGGAGGGGATGGGACTCTCCTTAGAACCCAAAACCAATTGACCAAGGAAATACCTATTTTTGGAATCAATATGGGTACTGTAGGATTCCTGACAGAAATTGAAGTTGAAAACACTTTCGAAGCTCTTGATGCAATATTAGATGGAGAATGGTCTAAAGAGAAAAGAACACAGATCATCATTTCCCACGAAAACCAAACTTTCCGTGCATTGAATGAAGTTGTAATCATGACTGCAAGACCTGCTAAAATGCTTCATTATGAAATCTCTGTAGACGGGGAAGTTATAGAGGAATTAAGGGCCGATGGTTTAATCATCTCTACACCAAGTGGTTCAACCGCTTATTCAATGTCTGCAGGAGGGCCTATTGTAGACCCTAAAGTAGGTGCATTCATCATAGTGCCTATTTGTCCATACAAACTTGGAGTAAGGCCATTTGTTGTATCTGATGGAAGTGAAATCAGAATCAAGCTCCTCAAAAGAGGCAAGAAAGCGATTTTCGTAATGGATGGTCAAATTCAAAAAGAAGTGAATTATATGGAAGAGCTCGTAATCAAGAAATCAGAAAAAGACGTTTACTTCATGAGAATCAATAAGAAATACTTCTATAAGAAAGTTAAGGACAAACTTAATGAAGGAGGATTAGACAGCATCAACAGAGTATTATAAATGCTCTAACACTAATCTTTCCATTTATTTATTTAAAAAAAATCAATTTTAATTTTATATTTCTTCTTTTAAAGCAATTTATACTAATTATTTAAAGATGTGAAACAATGAATGTTTTTTTAGTTGATTTGACCCATGGAGGAGTCAAGATATCCTCAGAACTTGTCAAATCAGGAATTTATGAAAATGTATTTGCATATGACTTATACAATACATTGAAAAGTGAAGATGAAAATCTCTTACTCACTTATGATGTAAACATAATAAAAGATTTGGACTCATTTAAAAATCAGCTAAAATTAAATTCCATTAAAAGGATTGAAGAAAAAGCTAGAGAAAAGAGTGAAGAAGAAGAGATAGAAGAAATAGGAAAAAAAGATCTGATAATCAATCCAATTCACTCCTCATTAAACATTTATGAATTATTGATTGAAATAGCAGATATGATTGGCTCAGATAAGGACAGCGTATTGAATCAATATGATATTATCAACCATCATCAAGCTACAGAACTTGTTTTATCCCTCTGGAAAGAGGAAACAACTGATCAGAATATAAAGACAATAGAAATAACTGGTGTTAAAGGAAAAACAAGTGTTTCATTCCTCTTAAAGGAAATATTTTTAGAAAACAACAAAGACACATTGTTATTATCCAGTTTAGGAGCTTATCTATTTAGAAAAAATAATGATAATGAGCAAAAGCTTATTTTACAAAAGGATATAAGCATTACCCCTGCAAATATCATAAACACCATCCAACTGGCTAAAAAGATAGCAAACCCTAAATGCAGCACATTTCCAATATGCGATAAGAATCGGGATTTAGAGGAAAGGATGGAAGAAAGTGAGATTCAGGAAGACTTTAATGAAAATCCATATGCTGATTTGAATTATGAAATGGCTATTTTTGAAAATTCATTAGGAATTTGCGGTTTGGCAGACATTGGAATCTTAACTAACCTGGTTGAAAACTATTCCATCGCAAAAGGCCAATCAGATGCAAGAAACGCTAAAAGGCAAGTCTTCAAATCCCCATCAGTTGTGATTGAATACGAAACCTTGAGTGAATTCTATCCAAATGAAAAAGAGGAATATGAAGAGAAAATAAATAGCTTTTCCTTAACTGACACAGATGCAAATGTCTACTGCGAATCCATTGATTATGATATCGAAAACACAAGTTCCAGAATAATTTATCATGACTTGAAAACTATTGATAGAAAATTAATTAATGGTAAACTTGATGTAGATTGCTTTGCACCAGGACCCCATCATATTCTAAACGTTTTAGCAGCTTCAACAACTGCACTTGCATTAGGCATAGACGAGGAAACCGTTCAAAATGCTTTATCAAACTTTAAAGGAATCGATGGGAGAACAAATGTGAGAGAAATCGATGCTGAAAAGGGCTTAAGGATAATTGAAGAGATCAATCCAGGAATCAATACAAAAGCTATCGAAAGTTCAATAAACATGATAAAGAACATTGACGATTATTATATAATAATTGGCGGAAAGTATGGAGTTACATGTGAAGAGATAGATGAAGAGAAGCTATCAGAATTTTTACATGAATACTTGAAAAATAATCCAAATACCAATTTAATTTTAACTGACGAAGTTGGGAAGAGTTTAGAGAATAAAATCAATGCATTGAATGAAAATAAGTTCAAAATAGAATTTATTGAAGATTATCAAGAAGCTCAAAATCAAGCAATAGCGAATAATAAAAATATCCTATTCATCTATAGATCTAATTATTCACAAGTTTCTAAACGGTAAAATCAAAATAAAAAAAAAAAAAATATTAAAAATTTAAATAATTTTATTAAGAATAATTTACAAAATTAATATGTTAAAGATTAAAACTAAAGATTAAAACAAGGATTTAATCCAATTTAATCTATTAAATCAATTTTATAAATTCACAAATTTTCATATAAAAAGCTAAGGCGAATCAAATGATTGTTGGAACTAGAGGAAGTAAACTTGCACTTGTACAGACAGACTACATCAGAAGCTGTTTATACAATATCACTGGAGAAGAAGTAGAAAAGAATATCATAAAGACCAAAGGGGACAAAATTACAAATTCCCAGTTATATAATATGGATTCTAAAGGACTTTTTACGAGAGAACTTGACAATGCACTCCTTGATGAGGAAGTGGATTTTGCAGTTCACAGCCTAAAGGATGTGCCTACCGAATTAAATGAGGATCTTGAAATTGTTGCAGTTCCTCCAAGGGAAAGTCCTAACGAAGTGCTTATTTCAAACTACAGCTGGAGCGAACTTGAGGAAGGTTCCACACTTGGAACAAGCAGCTTAAGGAGAGAAGCATTCTGCAAGCTCCATGACAAGGACTTTGAATTGAAACCAATCAGAGGAAATGTTGAAACAAGAATCAAAAAGGTCATGGATGGAGAAGTTGATGCAACAATCATGGCAGAAGCGGGATTGAATAGATTAGGCCTTCAAGAATACATTAAAACAAAGTTCCCAACAGATTATATAATGCCTGCAGCAGGCCAAGGCGCTTTAGCAGTGATAACTAGAAAAGACAGTGAATTTAAAGAGACAATAGCTAAATTAAACCATTATTTCTCATTCCAGGAAGTGCTTGCTGAAAAGACTATCCTTGAAGAGATAGGTGTAGGTTGCCAATGGCCAATTGGAGCAATAGCTGGAATAAAAGACAAGAAGCTAGAGCTTAATTCCATCTTGCTTGATAAGAATGGGGAGATCCTATATCAAGAGACAATTAGAGGAAGCATAAGGGAAGCTGAGGAAATGGGAAGGAAAATAGGCAAAAACATGCTTGAATTCCTTTAAAATAGCTAAAAATCCTTTAATTGGATTTAAAAAAATTCAATTATCTTAAGATTTTTTTAATTGAAATTGCATTTCATGAAAAAACTTGAATTTTCATGAAATCAAAAATTATCAAAATTCAAAAAATGGTTAAAAATTCTTAAAAATCAATTTATCCTATTTTTTATATTATTTTAAGTAAATTAACCATTGATTCTTTTTTATTTTAAATATTAATCAGTATAATAGCGATTATAATAATTATTAAGAAAAAATTATATGAAAAAATATAAAATTTTAATAATATTTATAAGTTATAAAACACAAAAATATAGTTGAATAATTGGAGGAATATCTTTGAGAACTATAAATGTTGGAGTTATAGGTGTAGGTGCAATGGGATATAACCATGCACGTGTATATTCGAAATTGGAAAATGCCAATCTCGTGGCAGTGGCTGATGTAGTAAAGCCAACCTTAGATAAAGTTGTAAAAAAATATAAGACAAAAGGTTACTCTGAAATCGAAGACTTATTGAAAGACCCTGAAATTGAAGCAGTAAGTGTTTGTGTACCAACAACCTTCCACCACGAAGTTGTTATGGAAGCCATTAAACATGGAAAACACGTTTTAGTAGAAAAACCAATCGCTTTTACTGCTGAAGAAGCTGAAGAAATGATTAAAGCTGCAAAAGAAGCAGGTGTAAAGCTTGCAACAGGGCATGTGGAAAGATTCAATCCTGCAGTGCAAAAAGCTAAGGAACTCATTGAAAATGAAGTTATCGGTGACTTAGTAACAATTTCAGCTAAAAGAGTAGGTCCTTTCCCACCAAGAATCAAGGATGTGGGAGTGGCTATTGACCTTGCAATTCACGATTTAGATGTAATGAACTTCTTGATTGAAGCACCTGTAAAACAAGTTTATGCTACTATGAGCAGCATTTTAGATCAATCTGACTTTGAAGACCATGCAGAAATCATGATTAGCTTTGATGAAGATATTACAGGCATTTTAGAAGTAAACTGGTTAACTCCATACAAACGTAGACAAATCGAAATTACCGGTACTGATGGAATAATCACCATTGACTACATTGACCAAAGCATTGAAGTTTATGGTAAATTTGCTCAAGACATTCAAATCAAACCAGCAGAGCCATTAAGTGAAGAATTGAATTCATTCCTATGTAAAATCGAAGCGGATGAAGAACCTGAAATTACTGGTGAAGATGGGCTTAAAGCTCTTAAGATGGTTCTTGCAGCAAACAAGTCATCTAAAGAACACAGTCCAATCAATTTTAGATAAAAGTTATTCCAATTCATTTAATAAACTAAATAACTCAAAGATTCCTAAAATATTTAATGAAATTTATGATTAATGAGGTAAAAAAATGAACCAAGATCTTATTAACAGAGCTCAGGAACTTAGAAACCATGGATTCACAACTGGTGAAATAGCTGATGAGCTTAATGTATCAATGGATACTGCACAATGGTTAACATTACAAAGAAAAGAAGAGCCTGCACAAACAGAAGCACCTGTTGACATTGCAATTAACTGGAACAGTTTAGGAGGTAGTGCAAGCAGACTCAGATACGTTGCAGCAGCTTTAAGTGACATTGCATTGAAACATGGTGAAATTGACCTTGTTGTAGGAATTGCAACCAGTGGAGTTCCATTTGCAACCATGATGGCTGACGTAATTGAAGAATTGACTGGAACCACAACATGCATATCTATTTTCCACCCTAAAAAACACAGAACCAACCCAGCTAACAGCGATGAAGGGGCTATAAGCAGCAACTTTGGTACTGTAGAAGGTAAAAAAATAGTTATTGTTGATGACGTAACTACCAGTGGTGACACAATTACTGATGTAATTAAAGTAGTTAAAGACCATGGTGGAAATCCAATTGTAGTAACTGTTTTAATCGATAAATCAGGACTCGAAGAAGTGGATGGAGTCCCAATCGAATCATTAATTAAAGTAAGTCAATTAAGATAATTAACTTACTTCTTATTTCTTTTTTTTTAACTTTTTTTAAAAAATTTCTTCAATTTAATAATCCTATTTTAATTAAAACTTATTTTAGAAAATATTCATTAAAATTACATATTCATAGTTACATATAATTATATACTGAATTTGAATATTAATTATAATATTAAAATCTTAAAAAAATAAAGGTTGTTCAATTTACTTAAATCTTAATGGGTGTGATGGAATGGAAGATGAAAAACCAAAAGGAATATTTAATAAAAAATGGATTTTAATTATTCTTGCATTAATAATCATAATAGCAGGATTAGTATTTTTATTAACTCCCAAGTCGATACTGACATAGAATGCAGTGGTGTTGATTATTCTAATCCAAATGGCACAGGAGAGATACATATTTTCTTGAGTTACACTGACCACTCAAATGATACGTCAAAAAGGATTGAAATTGAGAATAAAACTATTCTTGTAAATTTAACTGATGAACAAAACATTACAAAGGAATATAATTTAACTACTGATGGATGGGGAGAAGGATATATGGAGAATTTAAAAAATGGAACTTATAAAGTTTCAGCAATTTTCCCAGAGGATAACAAATATAAGCAATCAATAGAATATGATGAGTTTACTATAAAATATTTTAAACCATTAAATGTCACAACAAATAACACAACATATTACAAATATAATTATACTACCCAACCAAAATATCAAACAAGATATGTTGTACGTTATGTTTATGTATAAAAATAGTTTATAAAAAAATTTAAGTGAAATTTCATTATGAAAAATGAAATTTTAGTTTTTTACTTATTAAAAATAAAGCTTTTTTATTTTATTTATTTCCAAAATCATCCCAGAAATGAGTTTGGAAAACACTTTTTTTACTAAGCTCCTCTAATTTCAAGAATAATTTCCAAGGCATGGACAAGTTCATGTATTCATCTGGAATCAATCTTCTCATATGAGCTCTTGCTGCAAAGTCAAGCGGACTTAATACAGGAACGGGATCATCACTCCCATTTTGCTCAAAAGTGAATGCACCAATAGCTTGACAAGCAGATGCCTGAGGAGTCATTATATGAGCGCTTTCAGTTCTGAATGAACCGTTCAATTGAAGAATTGCAGATAATTCCATAGTGTTTAATGTGAATACGACAGAATCTGGAATTTCCCCTTCTTCAAGAAGTTCTATCGGCTTGAAGATTACATACTGTCCTTCATCATATAAAGGTCTGTTCTTGATGTTTTCATAAGCTGTATCAAAATCTGAAAAGATTCTTTCCCCTTTCTTAAACATTTCCTGAGTTGGCTTCGGCATGAAGCTTAACCTATGAAGAAATGCATCCTTATCTTTAGCTGATTCTGTACCTAAAGATAAAAATGTAGCTTGAAATGCTCTGTCTTCATCTGTCTTGAATCCAGTTCCCCAACCAAAACCTGCAGACACTCCTCCGCAAGTTATGTTTTCACGACCAAAAGCAGTGACTTTTCTCTTAGCAATGGTTTGCCCAACAAGAGACATTACACAACCGCCTCTACCTGCTTTAGGAGCCAACGCATCCTCTGGCTTTTCATCAGCTTTAATTAAGACAATAGGATCAATTGCCCATTTAATTCCTTTACAATATTGAATTCCATTTTAAAACAACCCTTAAATTAATTTATATAATTAATTCTAGATTTATGCAATGAAATATAAAGATTTTACTATTTAAATGAAAATAAATAATTATTAATCAAATTAAGTATTTTTACTACATTTAAGATAAAAAACTGTCAAAATTAACAAAATCAAGTTACTTCCCAGTTACAAAAAAGATTTAAATATATACGAACAATAATTAATAACAATAATTAATATAAGAAAGAAAGATGATTCATGAGGTTAAAGATGAAAGAATTTGATAAAAACATTGAAATAGATTTTCTCATAAATGAATTGATTTCCACCAATGAAAGAATAGACAATAATATGGAAATCCCTAATGACTATGAAGAAAAGAGAAAATTGCTTAGAGCATTGATGAATACAAAAACCCCAGTTCATTTAAGTGATAAATTCTATGAGATTCAAGACAAGATTCTCAGTGAAGAAACAAGCAATAAGGATTTGGTTTCATGTATGGACATAAATCCGATTAGCCAGAATCATGATGAAATAGAGTCAAAAATAGCATTGTGGCAAGGAGACATAACTTGCCTTAAGGTGGATGCAATTGTAAATGCAGCTAATGGTCAAATGTTAGGATGCTTCATTCCACTGCACAATTGCATTGACAATCAGATTCATTCAGCTGCAGGATTCCAGTTAAGAATGGACTGCTATAAAATCATGCAAGAGCAAGGCCATGAAGAGCCAAATGGAAATGCAAAAATCACCTCTGCGTATAACCTTCCTTCAAAATATGTCATCCATACTGTAGGGCCTGCAATTACCTATGGACAGGAACCTAATGAAAGGGAAATAAATGAGCTTGAAAGCTGTTATGAATCTTGTTTAGAACTTGCAGAGGAAAATGGGCTAAAATCAATAGCTTTTTGTTCTATATCCACAGGAGTATTCAACTTTCCAAAAGACCAAGCATCCAAATTAGCTATTGAAACTGTAAGGAACTATCTGATGAACAATCCAAATACAAGCATTGAAAGGATAATCTTCAATACATTTTCAGATGAAGCTACAGAAATCTACAGAAGAAATCTAGAATAGGGGGAATTACATGGAAGACTACTATAAAAGAGTGGAAAAATTAAAAGAATTGATTGATGATTCGGATTACATACTAATAGGGGCTGGAGCAGGATTATCAACTGCTGCAGGAGTGGAATATGCAGGAAAAAGATTTACAGACAATTTTCCGGAATTTATTGAAAAATATGGATTCCAAGATATGTACACTTCAATGTTCTACCCATTTAAAAGCCCAGAGGAAAGATGGGCATATTTTGCAAAGCACGTTTATGTAAACAATATTGGAATGGATGGAACAGACCTTTATAAAAAACTCTTCAGCATAGTGAAAGATAAGAATTATTTCGTGATAACAACAAATACTGATGACCAATTCCTGAAATCCGGATTTGAAAAGGATAGATTCTTTAGAACACAGGGAACATACAGCAAAATACAATGCTCAAAAGCATGCCACAATAAACTATATGATGATGAGGAATTGATTTTGGAAATGATGGAAAAGACTGATGGGGACTTGAAAATACCAAGCGAACTTGTTCCAATATGCCCAGTTTGCGGAGAGGAAATGGATTTGAACTTAAGAAAAGACAGTTTCTTTGTAGAGGATGAAGAGTGGCATGAACAGAACAGGAATTACATCGATTTTAGACAAAAGGCACTGAATGGAAAATTGCTCCTTTTGGAATTCGGAATAGGGTTTAACACTCCAATTATAATTCGTTTCCCATTCGATGATTTAGTGAAATCAAATGAAAATGTCAATCTTGTGAGATTCAACAGAAGCCACACAGAATTGACAGTGAAACATAATGGAAATTATTATTTGGTTCCTGAAGATGAACTTGACAATTATGTTTCTCCAGACATTAAAGAGAGATATGTTCCTTTCAAGGAGAGCATTGATGAAACATTGAAAAAAATAAAATATTTTGTGAAGATATGATCTTCCAGAATTACTCCTTATTGGATTTAATCAATCTTTTAATATGCAAATCTGCCCAGACCATTGTTATTGTATTTACAACAATCTCACCAAGGATTATTCCCCACCAAGCACCATATTCTCCATAGCCCAATACAATAGCTAAAAGTATAGCAAATGCAAGAGTGAAAACAGTTTCCCTTAAGATTGTCTGAAACATTGCAGTTATACCATTTCCAGTTCCTTGGAAAACAAATGTTGATGTGCATCCATAACCCATTGTTGGGAAATAAATTACTATCACTGATAGGAATGCAATTAGCTGTGGAGTCAATCTTGTGCTTGTACCTGTGTATGCAAAGACTGAAACTATCTGAGGAGCAAATAGATAAACGACCATAGCAGCTATAAAACCAAATAGAATAGCTATTTTCATGGAATATCTATGAGCAACCAAAATCTCATCATACTTTTTAGCACCATAATTTGCACCTACAACGGATATCAAGGCTGTAGCTATTGCAATGATAGGAGTGGTTGCAATTGTCACAACTCTCCATCCAGTTGAATATACTGCAACAGCATCAGTTGAAGCCACGACAACAAGCAAAAGTGAGAACAATGCCGCAAACAATGCATTGTTTATTAGTTCCAAACTTGCCGGCAACCCCACTTTCAAGATATCAATAGAAATTGATTTGCTAAATCTATAATTGGATAGGAATGGCTTTAAGTAAGTGTCCTTCTTAACATAGAACCAATAAAACAAAATAATATTTACAAGCAATAGGGAAATCAATGTTGCAATAGCTGCTCCTTTAACGCCTAAATTCAGACCATAAATAAAAATCGGGTCTAATACCATATTTAAAATTGAAGAAAAGAGCATTGCATACATTGTCCTGCTTGCATCACCTTCTCCCCTAAGGACCCCATATAAGGCATTTGATAAGATAACAAGAATTGAACCTAAGGATAGGATTACCCCATAATCCATTGCATAGCCAATTGTGCTTCCTGCACCCATTCCAAGCAGAATGTCATTTAGGAAAATAAGTAGCATGATTGTTGCAATTACTGAAATGATTACTGTAATAAAAATAGTATGAATGGCTCCGTTATTTGCCTTCTGCCTATTTTCCTCACCAATATACTTTGATAAGGCAGAGGCAGAACCTGCACCTAAACCATTACCGATTCCCATGAGTGCAATGAAAATAGGGCTTACAAAACCAACACCCGCCAAGGCATCTGCACCTAAGCCAGATACCCAAATGGCATCGATTACGCTATAAAGACTTGTGATAAACAATGAGATGATAAGTGGAATGGACATCTTCCATAACGCCTTCTTAGGATCTCCTAATATGGAATCCACTCCTTGAGAATTTTTTATATTATCGTTCATTTTATCACAAATTCTTAAATTATTTTTATCTAAAAATTAAGTAGTTTAAATTGTTTATTCCTTATAATCATATATATTAAACAAAATTTATATAAATAACTATTAAGATGTGGTATTATGAAAGAAAACAATTATGTAATATTCAAAAAACAGTATGGAAACATTAAACATCCAAGAGTAAAGGAATTATCCATCAATTTAAATGGCGTGAAAATATATGAAAAAGAGCAATCAATGATAATCAATATCATCGTTCCGGTAGAAGATTCAACTAAAACTATGAACTACTTTGAGGAATTTAACTTGGGAGAAGACATTCAGTTCAATATTGCAGGAACTGGAGACTTTGAATGCATATTCAGAGGAATCTCACCAGTGATTGATAAAAATAGCTATTCCTCATTTTCAATTACAGTTCAAGAAAAAGAACCTCAAGACTAGATGAGAGGATAAAAATTAAATTATGTTGAGCAGTTGCTGATTCTTACAAACATCATATGAAAAAACATAATAATCACAAAAGCGAAAAATCACAAAATAAATTCTATTAATTTAAATAAAAATGCGATTAATATTTTCAATAGTTATTCTTTAGAATATTAATTTAATCAAACATCCACATCATTATTTTATATCTAAAACTTTTTTTAAAAAACAAAACAAACCTTATCAACATCACCCATGCCATAATAGCAAATTTATTAAAATTTTATAAAAATTATAAAAATAAAGAATTGGAAATTTTAAAAATTTTTCAAACACTGCTTTTTAAAAAAATTTTTTTATTGAACTATTTTAAAGCTTATTTTTCAATATAAACATCTATAAAAAAGACTTTATAGGATTTAAAATTTACCAAAAAATTACGAAATGATATCAATATTAAAATAAAGTTGTAAAATTGCTTTAATTTTATTATAATATCCTAAAAAGTTTTTATAAACGATAATAATTTATATTATGAAGATAAATAAAAAAATAAAGAACATTAAGCATTATTAAGGTGAAATATATGATTGATGAAATTTTTCAAGAGTATAAAAAGCAGGAAAATGACAATATTATCCTTATGACAAAGCACTTTGGAATTGATGTGGAATGTCTCCTGTATCCAAATATAAACAACGATTTGATAGTCATTTTAGATAGTGTTAATCTCTTAAATGAAGAAGTGGATTCATTTAAGCTTATAGATGTTTTTTATGAGAAAATTATTAAGGAAGGGATATTATTGGGCATTGGCTTTGGCAAAGCTCATATGATAAAGAAAATCTTGGAATTTCCTCTAAGCAAAAGTGAAATTTTTGATATAAATCTAAAGGAATACCATGAATATTATCCTCCTTTTGATGAATCAAAATCCGATTTTGAAAAAGTTGAGGAAGATGGGATTGGAAGACTCAAAGTATCTGTAAATGATGATCCAAGCAAACTTGAAGTTGAAATATCTGCAGTTGCATACATCTCCAAAATCATTGATGAGAACCATAAGGAATTGAAGAAGATTCTTTTTGAAGAGTTCTTAGATGAATTTGAAATAGATAGAAGAAAAGCCAAATTTACCGCAAATAAAAAGATTCGAATTGATGGTGAAAATTTAAGGCCATTAATAAAATCCAGATTTTTCAAAGAGAAAAGAGGGAAATATAAAATCAAGAAGATAATCGAAGACTACTTTGAATACATGATAGATATGGGTTTGGATATAGGAATCAGAACCGGACTGAGATTGGTTATTGAAGATATTCAAAGGGACATCATACCTTATGAGCTATTGGAAAACTTATCCGAAACTGAAACGATGATGTATATTCAAAAGGAGCATAGCGATTATATCTATAAGAAATACGACACCAAAGTCAGCATTTAAATCTATGGATATGGAATTAATGGAATAATTGGAATAAATGAAATTAATGGATTTATGGATTCATGGGGGTGTTTATAAAAGGAATTTATGAATCAAAAAGGTGAAATCATGAGCTATTTAATAAATGAAATCTATGAACTTTACGAAAAGCATTTGGAAATAACAGAACCTGTATTGAAAAACATGGGAGTTGAAGACAATATTCACAATTATCTTATTGATGTGAATATGGATCTTGAAATATTGCTTGAATCCAATGACATAATCCGATACGAATATGATGAGCTTCAAGAGAAAATTAAGCAGGCATATGATGAAATATTCAAGGAAGGAATACTATTTGGAATCATAGTCGGAAAAATCATCAAGCTAAACAATTGCTTGGAAGATAAGGAGAAGTACAATGAATATCTGTGTAGAAACTATGATTACTACACAGAATACAGCTTTAAGATAGATTTCTTCAAAAAGGTAATTCCTCCAATAAAAATCAGAAAATCAACAAGGGAAAGCAGTCCGAGACAATTGAATTACAGAAACAAGAAGTATGAGGAAAAAAGGAAAGTGAATGGAATCAATGTAAACTGTGAGGAAATCAAGGATTCATATTACACCATCAATGAAGAGATAATTATATATAAGAGAAGAATTGAAGAAGATGGAATAATGAGATTCCTTGAGGATGAGGAAATTGATGATGAGATAAAAAATCAATATTCAAACATAAATGACAAGTTATTTGAAAAGCTCTTTAATATCCTAGAAGTCAATCTGAACAATGCCGAGAGAGCTTGTCAAAATTATTATCGCTTCGACACATTTACAGCCCATGACATGTTTGTATCCAATCTGTTTGCAAACTTAGAAGGAGAATTTGAAGCTAGGGAACTGATTAATTTGTACTTAAAATATGTCTTCTTTAAAGGAATTGACATTGGAATATTAAATGGAAAAATGTTTTTTGTATATGATATTCAAGAGGGATTCTTGAATTACTATAAAATACAGAACATGAACAGTGAAGAAAAAAGCAGATATTTGATTAAAGAATTGTTTGATTAGGTTTTTATAAGAACGTGAAAAATTAAAAAAAAAAAGAATAAAAAGATAAAAAGTTAAAAAAATAAACTTTTTAAATTAGATTAAAAATTATTGAATCTTTTGACCGCAATTGGTACAGAAATTGTCTCCAGAACCAATTTGAGTTCCACATTTCGGACATACATTGGCTTTTGAAGCATTAGGGGTAGTCGGATTTGCTTTACCGTATTCTGCTGTTGGTTTAGCATCACCGATTACAGGCCCTTTAGTGAAATCCTTATCACTGTCAATCTCAGCGATTAAAGCTTTCATGTTTGCAATCCTTTTTTCATCAGAAGGGTGTGTTGAGAAGAATTCAAAATTATTTCCTCCTCTTTGACTCATATTTTCCCAAAATGCAGGAATGCCACTAATGTCATAACCTGCCCAATGAATGATCAACATACCTAGTCTGTCTGCTTCCAATTCCTGGTCTCTTCCGAATGGCTTTACGAATAAAAAGTCAGACCCGATGTTTGCAGCATTGATTGATGCTCTTGTAATGTCTCCTATAGCACCTAAACCAAAGATATCTAAAATGAAGCTTCCAAAGTAACCAGCAGTTGCAACAGTGTTTTTAGCACTTTCTACACTTGCACGGGTTCTTGAATGGTCAAGCAATGCATGTGCCATTTCATGACCTAAAATGAAAGCTATTCTCTCTTCAGCATTTGCAATAGAAAGAATGCCTGAAAACATCACTATTTTTCCACCAGGCATACAAAATGCATTTACTGTTTTATCAGCCAATAAATGCACATCCCAATCATAATAATCTTGAATATAGTCCATTCTACCAATTTGTGTAAGATATGCTTCCACTGCCTTAATCAATCTTACAGCAACAGCCCTAACCAATTGACCTTCAGGCGCATTGTCTAGAACTTGAGCCTGTTGGACCATACTGCAATATTGCCTATAGGAATCCTCTAGAAACTTATCATCATTTACTATATCAAAATGACTTTTGCCAGTGAATGGGTTTAAACTGCTTCTTTGATCTTTTGTAATTTTATCACCAAAATCAATTAATCGCTTAATTATATTATTTATTGTCCATTAATAAAAATAATTTATATTTAATTGAAAAATTTATTTTTAATAAAAATCTACATTTTATATCCTGTTCCAACAAACTGGGCAATTTCCCTACCTGTGTCATCTGTAATGTCAACATTTATGACAGAGGTTGTTCTCCCATCTTTACGGACTGTAGCTTTTGCTATAAGCTTTTCTCCTTTTGCTCCGCTTAAATAGTTTATGCTTACTTGAAGACCTACTGTCAACTTATGCAGTTGATTGGACATCACTGCAAATGCAAAATCTCCAAGAGTGAAAATTGCTCCACCCATTACAGCACCGAAACCGTTTCTGAAATCCTCCTTGACCTCTACACTGCAAATGCAATAATCCTCTCCAAGCTCATCTAACTGAATCCCCAATTTTGCTGCAAATTTATCTCCATTGAAAAATTCTCTTGCTTCTTCTATTGATTCAAATGTAGTCAAAACAATCACCTAATTGAAATGTGAATAAAAGTAATTTATAATAATATTATTATATTCAAAATCATTAAAAAGATTATTCTACTTAATAAGGTTTAGGAATAATTGAAATCAATTATTCATCTGTTTTAACCTTTCTAATAAATTTAGCAGGAATTCCAGCAACAATGGAACATTCATCTACATCTTTTGTCACAACTGCCCCGGCTGCAATGATTGCACCGTCACCTATTGTAACTCCAGGCAAAATTGTTGCATTTGAACCAATCCAAACATTGTTTCCAATCTTGATTGGAGCTGCAATTAAATTAGCCCGATTCTGTGGATTTTCATCATGATTTAATGTAGCCATAACAACATTATGACCAATCAACACATCATCCCCAATATAGATTCCACCTTGATCTTGGAACTTGCATCCTGCATTGATAAAGACATTTTTACCAAGGTGAATGTTCTTGCCGAAATCTGTGAAAAATGGAGTGAAAACCCTAAATTCCTCATCGAGTTCCTTACCGATTAGCTTAGAGAACAATTCTCTCCTTTCATCAAAATCATGAAAATTATAATTTAATTCACAAGTGATCTTTTGAGCTTCTATACTGTAATAATTGCATGCATCAGCAGCTTCCACGTCCATAACCAATGCATCACCAGCATTGAAAATATCCAATAATTCATTAAGTTCTAACATAATTATAAATTGGTTTTAATAAAATATAAAAATTTTTAAAAAAAAAGAAATTAATAGAATTGAAAAAATGAAATAATGAAAAATAGATTATAAATTAAGAATAAAAAAAGAATAAAAAACAGTTTTAAAACTATTCGAAAAAAAAGAAGAATAGGGAGTATAGAGAAGTTCTATACGATTCCTTGAGCATTCATTGCGTCAACTACTTTTAAGAATCCAGCAATGTTAGCTCCAACTACATAGTTTTTCTCAAATCCGTAATCTTTAGCTGCCGCATCAACATTAGCAAAGATGTTTTCCATGATTCCTTGGAGTTTTGAGTCAACTTCTTCAAAGGTCCAGGATAATCTTTGGGAGTTTTGAGACATTTCAAGTGCGGAAGTAGCTACTCCACCTGCATTGGAAGCTTTACCTGGTGCGAATAAAACACCGTTTTCTTGTAAGTATTCGGTTGCTTCAATAGTAGTAGGCATGTTTGCACCTTCAGCAACTGCAGTTACTCCGTTAGCAACTAAAGTTTTAGCATCTTCTAATTGTAATTCATTTTGAGTAGCACATGGAAGAGCAATGTCACATTTTACAGTCCATACACCTTTACCTTCGTGGTATTCAGCGGATGGTCTTGCTTCAGCATATGCAGTTAATCTTTCACGTCTTACTTCTTTAACTTCTTTTAATAATTCTACGTCGATTCCTTCTGGGTCGTAAATCCAACCGGTGGAATCGGAACAGGTTACAGGTTTACCGCCTAATTGTTGAGCTTTTTGAATTGCGTAAATAGCTACGTTACCTGCACCAGATACTGCAATGGTTTTTCCAGCAATATCGATGTCATTTGCTTTTAACATTGCGTTAGTGAAGTATAATAAACCATATCCAGTTGCTTCAGTTCTTGCAAGAGATCCACCAAAGGTTAATCCTTTACCAGTAAGCACTCCTTCGTATAAACCTTGGAGTCTTTTGTATTGGCCGAATAAGTAACCGATTTCTCTACCACCTACACCGATATCTCCAGCAGGAACGTCAGTGTCAGCACCAATGTATTTGCAGAGTTCAGTCATAAAGCTTTGACAGAATGCCATAACTTCTCTGTCAGATTTTCCTTTTGGATCAAAGTTGGATCCTCCTTTACCTCCACCAATTGGAAGGCCGGTTAAGGAGTTTTTGAAGATTTGTTCAAATCCTAAGAATTTAATAATACCAACATTTACGGAAGGGTGGAAACGGAGACCTCCTTTGTAAGGTCCAATTGCACTGTTGAATTGTACTCTGTAACCGGTGTTCACTTGTACTTGACCGTTGTCGTCTACCCAAGGGACTCTGAATTTGATTTGTCTTTCTGGGTTGACTAATCTTTCTAAAAGTGCATCTTTTCTGTATTGTTCTTCGTTTTCTTCGATTACGATTCTTAAAGATTCTAATACTTCTTTTACAGCTTGATGAAACTCAGGTTCATCAGGGTTCTCTTTAACAATTAAGTCAATTACTTCATCAACATAGGACATAATTTAATCTCCATTTGTTTAAATAAAAAAATGAATTTAATATATTTTTAAATTTGAAATAATTAATTAACTAATAATTAATTATTATTGATTAAAAATAGCTAATAAAATTCAACTATATTTCAACTAACTATACTTAACTACAAAAGACATTTAACTATTCTCAGCTATTTCTAAGCAAATATAAGTAAATATTAGTAAATTAATTATTAGTAAAACATTATTTAAAGAATTTAAATAATATCTTTAGACATTTCCAGACAAGATCACACCATCATAAATGATAGGGGAAAACCTTTTCCGATTTATGCCTAATTATAAATTGAATAATATTCAATATAAAGGTACCTATTTTTAAAAAATTTTTATTTACAATTCAATATTTAAGGTATACAAATTTTAAACTATTTAAAAAAATTAAAAATAGAAATAGAAAATATCTCAAATAAAGCTTTAAAATAAAAAATATTAACGAAAATAAAATATAGACAAGTCAATGTTAAAGGTAGACAAAAACGAAAAGTTTAATAATAATAAAAAATATAGGCCATTATTAAGGAAAAAAGCTAATTTTTCCAACACTGAAAATTGTTTAAGAATAGGAAATTTCATAAAAAACATTGGAAAAATTTAAAATTAGATCATAATATTTTTCTACAAATATTTGAACAAAATCAATAATTTTACAATAAAAATAGAAAATATAGAAAAATTAAGTAAAAAAATAAATATTGTTTAAAAAAATTTATAAATAATTTTCATGTGTAAATATAATTTAAATTTCAATTAATCGGCACCAGTCGGAAAACAAAGTGCCAATTAAAATTGAATAAAATAATAAATAAAATAATAATTTTATAAACAATACTACAAATTATAGAATTAAAACTTGAACACTAATAAATTTAAAATTTTAAAAAAAATGAGGGAATTATATGAGAATCCTGATTTCAAACCTAAAGGGAAAAGAACTTTTGGATATTGCTATGAAAAATAGAATCGAAAAATTGGTATCCGTATATACAAACTATAATGAAACAAGCTTGCTTGACCAGTACATGATGAAGGAAAACATTAAAATCAGCACAACAAGTGCCATTGAAGCTTCAAAGCAATTAACATACATTATTCGAAATTCAAAAGAAGAAGGAAATGAGATCTTTGTTGCAACTGATGGAAACTTCATAGGTTCCATCTTAAACTTCGTTGCAAATAAGGAAGGGGCAGACCACATTTACTATTGCTTCAATGACCAAGCGATACAAATGCCTAAATTAAGCATAAACCTCTCTAAAACAAAAATGAAAATTCTAAAAACCCTTGAAGAGTCTGAGCAAACCGCTATCCTAATTGGAAAGAATGTAGGGATTTCAAGAGCTATGGTCTACAAGCACATCAATAGCCTAATGGAAGACGGTTTGGTAGGGCAAACAAAACAGTATGAAAAATATTACCTTACAAATGCAGGAAAGATGATGATTATTTAAAAACATCATTAACCCTATATTTAAAAAAAAGCCTAATAACAATTCTAATAAAAAAAAAATATCCTCATAGAAAAATAGAAATAAATCCATATAATTCCAATAAAAAAAGAAAATATTAAAATGTGAAAACAAAATGATTCACATTTTAAAAATGTTTTAATTTAATTTTTTATTTGATATAACTAATTAATATTCATCTGATAAGTAATTTTAAATTAATTAATCTTCAGCAGGTTTTCCTTTTTCAGCCCATCTTACAGTCATTGAAGTGAATGGCTGTGCAATTACAGTCCATACTAAACTGAGTGCCCAATGGGTGATGATCATTATTAAAATGTCCACTACAGAGTACATTCCAACAAATGCTAAACCGATAAAAACAAAGTTATCGATTAATTGACTGAATGCAATAACTGCTAAGTTAATACCAGATGAGTAACTTTTACCTTTGTTTACAATAGTAGTCAACCTTGCATTTACTAAGTTACCAATTAAATAACTAATGTATGAAGCTACAAGAATTCTTGGGGTTTGAGTAAATACAAAGGATAATGCTGCATCACCAGTAAAGAAATCTGGGGATGGCAAGAATAATATTAAAGTAGTCATAAATACGAATAATACGTCAGCAGCAATACCTAATGCAAGGGTTCTTTGTGCAACTCTTTCACCATATACATCAGCAATTACGTTAGTTAAAATATATACTAAAGGATAGATCAATACTCCCGCAGGAGTTTCCATACCTAAGAAATTAATGTTAATAAT
Organism: Methanobrevibacter ruminantium; assembly: GCA_004553595.1. Classification (GTDB taxonomy): domain Archaea; phylum Methanobacteriota; class Methanobacteria; order Methanobacteriales; family Methanobacteriaceae; genus Methanobrevibacter; species Methanobrevibacter ruminantium_A. The sequence continues at coordinate 71,747 of SFKZ01000004.1, forward strand.
CTTAACTGTAATTAAGTTTGCAATGGTAAAAGCCATACAGAAGAATACTGTGAGTATTACTCTTTTTTCTGTAAAGTCAAAATTTAAATCCATTTAATCAATCCTTAATCCAATAAAGTTAAAATAATAGATTAAATATTTTAAGTTAATGAAATATTAATTTAAAAAGAAGATTTTTAAAAAATAAGATATTTCATACAACATATTAAATATTTAACTTACTCAAATATAAATATTTAGTATTACTTATGCAATCCCTATAAAATTTCCATGAACTTCTTATGCAGATTTTCATTAAATCTGCAAAATTTTTATGATAGTAAGAAAATTTTATATAATTTATAAACATATTAATTAATAGAATTAATAGATTCATATTATAATTATCTATTTTAAAAATCTAATTTTAAAAATCTAATTTTAAAAATCTAATTTTAAATGGGGAATTGAATCATGAACTCCAAAAACAATCAAGAAGATCCAAGTCCAATTGATGAAATCAAAAAGGAATACTTGGAAAAAATAGACTATTTTGGAAATAGAAGAAGCAAATATGCCCTCTATAAAAAATTCAGTAAAAAATACAACCTTAACAAGAGAGTTTTCCTTTACATTATCAATCAGGCCCATGAAGATGTTGGAAGCCCAAAAAGATATGAATTGAACGCAAATAGAAATAGAAAATAAAAATGATCTTAACTAATTTTCAAAAGATTTCCCTAATGAAATAAATATTATTTCATATCTTAAATAATATCTAATTTTTATATCCTCTAAAATTAAAACGAAAGATTTATAAGTTCTCATAACATAATATTATACGATGTGTATATAATTACATATCATTAATAAATTTATAATCTCCAATAAAAATAATTTATTAATCAATAATATTAATATAAGAGGATATTTGACTATTGTCTTAATAAAAAAGTCCTATATAAATTACCTTAAAACTTGATATTGCATAAGTGCAATTTCTTATACAAATTACCTAAATACTATAAAAGTACTTATTAATTTTTTAAAGATGATAAAAAATATCCTCTTATTTTAAATTTCTTTTTTTAAACATAACCAAATTTATAAAAAAGTTTTGCAATACAATTAATTATCATATTTCTAATATATTAAAGAAAACTTTAATATTTTTATAAAAAACTAATTATTTTTAATAATTAGTTATATAAAAAATAGTTCTAAAATATGAAAATATTTATTAATTAAAAAAATAAAAATAAGTATAGGATTAACATCCATTGGGGAAATGAAAAATATTATAAATTTATTTATAGTAATTTTCATTAAAAGAACATAGTAAAACGGAATTTTTATGATTTATATTTTAAAATAAATTTTAAAAATTATTTAAAAGATTAGAAACTAACAAACTAACTACTATGTTCTTTCCAATTTTTTTCTAATTTAATTATTTTTATAATTTTTACAAGATTATTAACCAATTGCTATTTTTATAAATTTTACAATTTATCTGATCAACTGCTATTTTTAAAAAAAGATAAATTTAAAGCAAAATAGCATATTAATCAGATATCCTCCAGGATTTCTTTAGGAGCCCCAGCAACTTCCACCAAATATTCGGCTTCAACAATATGCAATTTGGAAGGAATTACAATGCAATGAAGAGGACCTCCAAAATCAAAATCAATTAGGTCTTTAACATATCCTGCCTTTACAAGATTATCCTTAGATCCCACTCTTGCAATACCAATAGCTAGAGTTTCCTCATTAACAAGTCCTTCATGGTCAAGGTTATCCTTAATGGCCATTAGATTTTCCAACCCTTCATTTACAGTCATGTACTTATCATTATGTGCTTGAATATCCAATAGGACCAAGGTATGCATATCCATCTTTAAGTTCTCTTCAATAGATATATACGGGGATTTAGGGAAATAATTATACTCCAAATCAGGGAATGGAATGGTAGTGACCTTACCGAACTTATATGCTTGAAGGCCTGAAATAGCTGGTGCTGAAGATAAAATGCTTGATCCGTGAATGACTTCAAAATCAATATCATTTCTTGCACATTCCACTAGAAAATCAGAATGTGTTGTAGCTATTAAAGGGTCTCCACCAGTAATCAATGCAACATCCTTATCTTTAGCTTCCCTTAAAAAGATTGACTCTTCTTCCACCTGAGTTCTGTCAAGAACAATAATCTCCTTTCCAATAATTGATTCAATCTTTTCAAAATTAGAGCCGAATAAGCGTGAAGTGAAAAACTCAGCATAAACCTTATCCACTTTTTTTAATGCTTCCAAACCTTTTAAAGATATGTCCTTTTCATCGAATAATCCTAAACCAACCAAATAAAACATAAAATCACTTAAATAATATTAATAAAATCAATCTAATTACAACAAAATAACGAAAAAAGGTTAAATTTTAAATAAAAAGTAAAAATAGATTAATAAAAAAAGGGCGCTTAATAACACAGGCCCACCATAAACCTGCTCTTCACGTTAAAAAGCAACCCTTTTTACACCATACATCACCACTTTATTTTAAAAAAAAAGCGTAGCTGTTTTATAAACAGCTAATAATATTTTATACATAACTTATATTTAAAGTTTCGCGAAAATTCGTATAATATAGAACTATTTGCCTAACTAAAAAAATAATAAATATTAAAGGGATTTGCCTAATTCATAAGCCATATTAGGATAGTTTGAATTAATGACATCTGGCTTTAAATAACAGAAAGTAGCCAATATTTTACCGCAATCTTCAAAACCCAAATAGCGAACTATATTATCATAATTCAATTCAAGTGCAGACATGGTCCAATCATTCCCATCAGTTGCAGTTGCAAGCAATGCAGACTTCTTGCCAGCCCCCATGATTTCATAATTGATTGAATAAAATCTATCTATAACCGCTTTTATTTGAGCTGAAAGACCGAAATAATACAATGGACTAACAAAAACGATCATATCTGAAGACATGATCTTATCATAAATATTATCCATAGAATCTGAATAAACACATTTTCCACCATGAACTCTGCAGGAATCACATCCTCTGCATGGAGATACATCTTCAAAAGCAGAGTCAAATCTATAAACATTATGTCCTGCTTCCTCTGCACCCCTAATAAATTCACATGCTAAAACATTTGAAGTGCCATCTCTATGCGGACTTCCTGTAATCATTAAAATTTCCATTATAAAACCCCAAATTAAAAAACATTATATTAAAAAAAAATAAGAATGAATAACTGTTAAATGAATAAAAATAAAAAAGGAAAAATTAATTTAAAAGGTTAATTATCATCCTTAGTGAATCCATAAACCTCTGTTTCAAAGGTTTTAGCAACTTCGGGCATTAAGCTTGCAATATCAAGTTGCTGAGGACATTCCTTCATGCATGCTTCACAGCCAGTACAGTCAGAAGCAATTCCCACCCCATCCAAAAATGAATAGTTTCTATATGCATTTCCAACTGCAGTGAATTCACCAACCTTTAAACCTTGAATCTTCTCGTTGTTATACAAGTCAAACAATTTAGGAATCATGATATTTGAAGGACATGAACTAATGCAGTAATTACACTTAGTGCAAGGGATTGCAATATTACTGTTAATAATTTCAGTTACGTCCTCAATGATCTTATGCTCTTCCTCATTAAGTGGATTGTAGTCATCCATGAAACCTAGGTTTTCTTCCATTTGCTCCAAGCTGCTTGCACCAGACAATACCATGAACACACCATCGATTCCTGCTACATAACGCAATGCCCAAGATACTGGAGATTCATCAGGATTATACTCTTTCAATTTTTTCTCCGCTTCTTCAGGAAGATCTGCCAAGAATCCTCCTTTCAATGGTTCCATAACAATAATAGGCAAACCATACTTATGAGCAACTTCAACACATTTTCTTGATTCTACCCCATCATTTTCCCAGTCAAGATAATTGATTTGCAATTGGACAAATTCCATTTCAGGATGTTCCTTCAATATATTGTCCAGGAATTCTGCATTTGCATGAGTGGAAAGACCTAACTTCTTGATTTTACCTTCATCTTTCATCTTTTTACAGAAACCAAAGGTATCTACATATTTCCATCCTGCTTCAGAAAAGCTGCTTACATTATGAATCATATAATAATCAAAGTAATCTACACCGCAACGTTCCAATTGTTCCTTGAAGATTGGTTCCACTTGAGACTCTTCAGTGATTAAGAAAGTTGGCATCTTATCTGCAATTACAAATGAGTCCCTTGGATAACGTTCTACGACCGCTTTTCTTAAAGCAACTTCACTTGCTCCATCATGATAAGCATAAGCGGTATCAAAGTAATTGAAGCCGTTTTCCATATAAACATCTGCCATCTTCTTAACTTGTTCAAAATCTACACTTGAGAAATCATTTTCATCAAGTTGTGGCAATCTCATCATTCCAAATCCCATATTCTTCATATTAATCTCCTAAACCATTAAAATTTTAATAAGTCTTAATCCTTATAGAACATCTGTTTATTATATTCCTTTTCCAATTCCAACTGTCTAATTTTTCTATCGTATTGAGCGGCCTCTTCCTCTTTAAATTCAATCAAGCCACTGATAAGAATATCAATCTTCTTTTGACAATCCATCATTGCCTTTTCCTTTTGAATCTTCAAAGATTCAATCTCATTATCTATTTCCATAAGCCTTAATTCACTCATTGGATAATAGCTAAAACCTAAGGCTTCATCAAGGGCATGGTCCAAAAGATCCTGCAATTTCAATCCTTTTGATTTGGCAAGGTCTTTTTTCTCCTTATTTATCTTCACACTAGTTGTCTCATTAAAACAACCCATAATTATCACCTAAAGATAATCCTAATCAATATATTTCCAAATAATACTAAAATAATATTGTATAATATATAATCTAAAATTTTATATATATAAAATTAATGTTAAAGAACAATATATATGATTTTTCAAAAAAATCATTTTGAAGATAAGATAATCTTAAAAACAATAAAAATTAAATATTTATTCAAAAGAGAAAAATAATTTAAAATAATAAACTAATTAAATAATAAAAAAATATTGAAAATTCGATGCGGAAAAAGTATCGATTTAAACAAAATAACGATTGATAAAACTTAAGGCCTATACAACAAATAGGAAAATTATAAATGATAAAACTAGTTTAATAAAAGATATTATGTTAACACTAAAAATTCCAGTGCAGAATATAGAGGCGACAAGACAAATTGTACTAAATCATAAAATTATTGACTTTGACTATAAGATTAAAGTCGAAAATGGTTTCGGACATATTCCCATTAAAGAAGGAACAGATGAGGAATTGCTTTCAAAAGTTATGGAAGAGTGCAAGAAAGAAATCATTAAGCAAAATGAGAATTATACAATCGAAATTATGGATTTAAGCCAAGAAGAAGACCTCGAAACTGTAAAGAGATTTCCAAGAAGCATAACAGAACTTCTTAAAGGCAAATTAAGTGAAGAGGAAAGTGAAGAGCTTAAAAAATCCTTTGACATCATTGGGGATGTTGTGATTGTAGAGATTCCAGAAGATCTTGAAGCCCATAAAAAGGAAATAGGTCAAGCAACCCTCCAATTCACTAAACGAAAAACTGTTTACATGAAAAAAAGTGCAATTAAGGGTGTTATAAGAGTAAGGGAACTTGAACTTATCGCTGGAGAGGACACTCCTATCACAATCCATAAGGAACATGGCACTAGATTGAAATTGGATGTGAAAAACGTTTATTTCTCACCAAGACTTGCTACTGAAAGGAAAAGGGTGCAAGAAGCAACACAAGATGGAGAAGAGATTCTTGACATGTTTGCAGGAATCGGACCGTTTCCAATTGTAATCGCTCATGAAAAGAATGTGAACATAACTGCAGTGGACATCAATGAATATGCGATTAAGTACTTGAATGAGAATATCAAGCTAAATAAGTTGGCGCCTAATGCTCACATCACGGCAATTTGTGGTGATACAAATGAAGTTGCATTAAATGAATTAAAGGGAAAGAAATTCGATAGACTTATTATGAATCTTCCAGGGTTAGCACCTGAATTCTTAGATTTGGCTGTTTCATTATGCAAGGATGGTGGAGTCATTCACTATTACGAGTTTTCAGATGGATTTTCACAAGGTATAAAAAGAGCACAAATAGCTTGTGAGAAACAAAACAAGGAAGTTGAAATACTAAATACACGTAAAGTTAAATCATCAAGCCCAGGAATGTGGCATGTAGCTATTGATTGTAAAGTAAATGAAAATAATAGTTAAAATAGATTAAGAAAATAATTAAAAAATTATTAAAAAATTATTAAAATAGAAAAATATTATTTTTGAGGAACCACAGTATAAAACACCAAATCCTCATCACCCGCATTTATTATGGAATGAGTGGATCCCTTTGGACAAACATGACAAGTTCCAGCTTTTAAAATCTCTTCTGAATCATCACATATTGCAATCCCTTCACCAGAGACAATGAGATTTATATCATCATTTGTTTCCTGAAGATGAGGCCCAATTGATGATTTAGGTGGAATGACAGTTTGAATAAATCTCCCACAATCATTCACATCCATTTTTGCAATTACCTTCCCTTCCCCACCATTCATATTTGGAATTGTGATTTCTTTAAGTTCATTAAAATCTATTAACATTTTTCCTCACCCTATCGGAAAAAATATTAAAAAAGATCCTTAAAGTCCTTTTCTAAATTGTTTAAATCAATTACTCCTTTTTCTGTAATGATTCCTGTGATTAGGTCTTTAGGAACTATATCAAAAGCAGGATTGATTACTTCAGTTCCTTCAGGACATATTCTGGCACCACCATAGTAGATTACTTCGTTAGGATCACGTTCTTCAATAACTGTATCAAAGATGGAAATCTCCTTATCAAAGGTACTGAATGGAGCTGCAATATAAAATGGAATGTCAAATCTTTTAGCAGCAAGAGCAACCATAAATGAACCAATCTTGTTTGCAATGCCGTCATAAGCCACCCTATCTGCACCGATTACTACCTTATCAATCTTTCCGATTGACATTAGATAACCGCTTGCAACATCTGGAATCAACTTTACAGGAATTCCTTCCTGTTGCATTTCCCAAACGCTTAAACTTGCGCCTTGTCCTCTTGGACGGGTTTCATCACAGATGACTTGAATGTCCTTTCCTTGATTGAATGCAGAACGGAAAACACCTAATGCAGTGCCATAGTCCACACATGCAAGCGCACCAGCATTACAGTGGGTTAAGACCGTATCCCCATCATCAATAAGCTCAGCACCATATTCACCAATGGCTAAGTTAGTGTTTATGTCTTCTCCAGCCATTGCCATTGCTTCATTCAACATATTGTCCTCTTTCATAACTCTGTCAACTGCCCACATAAGATTTACAGCTGTAGGTCTTGCATTTTTCATCTCTAAAGCAACCTTTTCCATATCTTCCCCAGCAATTTGGGCAAGTGCCATACCGAAAGCAGCTGAAACACCTATTGCAGGAGCTCCACGAACAACCATTGTCTTGATTGCATCTATAACTTCCTGATAAGTGCTGCAATAAACATAAGTCAATTCATCAGGCAATTTTGTTTGATCTATAAGCTTTAATTTATTGTCTTCCCATTCTAAAGTTCTCATAATAATCACATGAAAATAATTAATAATAAAAATAATCGATTAATGAAATAAAAATTGTTAAAATACAATTAAATATTGGTCTTTTTAAAATAAATAGATTATTATAAAAAATTTCATAGAAAAAATAGTTAAAAAAACTAAAAAAAAGCAATGCGTAAAAAAAAAAAATAAGTAAAAAAAGTAAGATAGGAAAAAATCCTATTTAAATAAATTTAATCACTTAGAAGTGAGACTGAGGAGCATTTCCTAAATGATGGTCTTCGTGTTTCTTACCAGGAATTCCATAAGCGTCTGCTCTACATTGAGTGCATGCTCTGAATACTGGAAGATACTCTTCAACATCACTACGTGCCTTTTCAATCTCTCCACATCCAGGTCTTGGATAATCAGCCATCTTGTTTAATGGAATGAGTGGGAGAACATTCACTAAGTCTGCACCGCATTCTTTTACTGTTTTAGCGATTTCCACAATATGCTCATCATTCAATCCAGGAATAAGAACAATGTTGACTTTTACAACTACACCAAGATCAGTGATTTTCTTGATTCCTTCCAATTGGTTTCTGGAGAGAATTTCAGCTGCTTCAAGTCCTTTGTATGCTTTGCCTTCATAGACAATGAATCCATTGATATCCTTTAGGATTTCAGGATCAACAGCATTCACTGTAACAGTTACAGTATTTACTCCAAGCTCCGCAATTCTTTCAGCATACTTAGGAAGCAAAAGACCATTTGTACTCATACATTTAATTAAATCAGGCTTTGCTTCATTAATTTTTTCAAAGAACTCAAAAGTAGCTTCATTAGCTAATGAATCTCCAGGACCTGCAACACCAACAACAGTGATTGCACTGTCTTCAGTTACATTCAATACATGTTCCACTGCAGCGTCTGCATCCATAATGGAACCTGCAACTCCCGGCCTATCCTCTTCAGTATTAATTGATCTTATACAGAAATTACATCCAATATTACATTTAGGAGCAATAGGTACGTGAACTCTTCCTACCTTATCATGCAATTTTTCATTATAGCATGGATGCACTTTTGTAATGTGTGCAAATTTTGCACCTTTATGACTTCCTCCACAAGTTAAATCTTTTTTAGTCATAGTATTACCTCAACACAATATTTTAATCATTATAATCATTTTAATTAATTTATTCTTTAATTAACTTATCATTAAATTAATAGTCATTAATTAAATTAATTTTTTCTCCAATTTTAATTTATCCCATTACAATTAACAAAATTCATTCGTTAAATTCATTCGTTTAAGGTTAAACTTATAACTATTGTTATTAACAATATATTATTTAAAGCTTCCTATTTGTTTCTAACATATACGAACAAACTATTGAAAATTACGAACCGTTTTAAAAAATCAATGAAAAATTGGACAAAAAATTAAAACAACATTATAAAATGAAAATTTAATGATTTAAAAAAATAAATAGATTAAATCTAAAAAGATTTAATCAATTATGCGAACTAAATTTAATCCCAAGTCTTAGGAGTGTTCAATTCTACAATATATCCTTCAGCCTTTTCAACCCATTCATCTTTTATGAGCTCATCAGTAGCTATGACAGAAACTATATCGTCACGGGAAATATCCTTCATTATCTTGAATCCCTCAGGAACTATTCTGAATATTGCATCATAGATTCTTCTCTTAAGGTTTTCATGAGGATCATCCACTACCAAATCAGACACTTCATGCTCTCCTTTCATGTGAATGACATATCTGCTTGGCTGGTGAACGTTTTCCCTACCATTGGTCTTCCAAAGGGTTCTTAAGATATTTGGAAGATAGTTTTCATCATCTATCAAAACAACAGTGGTGTCATCATCAGCTTCATAATTTACTTTAGCGACCTCCTTCAATGTAATCTGCTTGGAAGTCTTTCTCATCTTTATCGCTATGATGAAGCATACCTCATCTGGATTGACATAAGCTCTCATGTCATCAATGGAAGGTGGCAAGACCAAATCCTGCAATATTTGCCTGATGATCATATCGTAGACTTTTGCTCCTTCAGGGTCATTTGATTCAATATACATATAATCACTTCTTTAAAAGAAATAGAAAAAAGCTTGTTTAAGCTTAAATCTATTCATGTCTATTTCCCATACCAGATACAAGCAATGCTGCACCTACTGCGCCAATATGCTGTGAGTATTCAGGTACGATAACTTCAATTCCACCTAAAGTTTCACTTACCGCCTCAACAAGTCCTGAAATCAAACTGGTTCCTCCTACTTGGATTAAAGGTTCACGAATGTCAATTTCCTGCAATTGCTGTTCATAAACCTGTTCAGATACGGAGTGACATGCAGCAGCTGCTACGTCTGCTTTAGATCCCCCGGCAGCAAGAGTGGTAACCAAGTCTTGAATACCGAATACAATACAATAGGAGTTAAGCATAGCTTTTCTCCAATCACCTTGTACAGCAAGAGGTCCAAGTTCTGTAATATCTACATCTAACCTCCTTGAAGTCATGTCCAAGAATCTTCCGGATGCACCTGCACAGATACCACCCATAGTGAAGTTGTCCGGAATACCATTGTTTACGGTAATTACCTTGTTATCCATACCACCGATATCAAGTACTGTAGCTTCACCTTTTTGGCAATCAGCCAAGTATACTGCACCTTTTGCGTTTACAGACAATTCCTCTTGGATAAGTTCAGCTCCAAATTCCTGACCCATAGTGAATCTACCGTAACCGGTAGTTCCTATACCCTCAACATCTTCCCATTTGTAGCCAGTTCCTTCAAATGCTTCTGCAGCTGCAGTTTGAGCAGACGCAATGATATCTTTTGTGGAAGTCCAACCTGTACCAATAACCTTGTTGTTTTCCATAAGAACTGCTTTTGTAGTTGTTGAACCAGAGTCAAGCCCAAGGGTAAGGCCTTCTTGCTTTTCACGAGCAAGAATGCTTCTACGTGTAACAGTGGTAGCCAATGCTTCCATACGGATAAAGAGCTCATCCGCTTTAGTCCTTTCAGTAAAGGAATAAGTTACTACTGGAATGCGGGTATTGTTTTGAATGAAACGTCTAACTTCATTTCTGACCAATGCACCTTCTGCACATCTGAAACAAGTTGCAATGAATACTGCATCAGGCTTGCATTTACCTTCTACAATGGACATTGCCCTTGCAATCATAAGCTTTAAGCTTGAACTTTGAGCAGAGAAACCGAATTTCTCATAAGCTTCATTAATGTAATCCAAATCAATTTCAGGAAGAATAATTTCTGCTCCAAATTTTAAAGCTGCCTTTTCAATTTCCTTTTGGATACCACTGTATTCAGTACCACAGGAAACCAATGCAATCTGCACCATATTATTTTCCTCCTTTATTTCCAATAGGTTCGCCTAAAACATCACTGTCTCCTTCAAGGTCTCCTCCGCCACCAGGCAAGGAATCAAGGAATTCCATGATTTGATTTACCATAAGCCTTGTTCCATCCTCATCATCAGGGTAAACCACTTCCAAGACAGGTATGTCTTTTTTACGTAAACAGAAAATTGATAATTCATTTGTTCTTGCACATCCTACACAACCAAAACCAAATGGAGCTCCATCAACAATGATTGCTGCTTCTGCTGCATCTATAAGAGGTCCAATAATGGACATTCTTCCACGAACTCCTGAAGGCACTTCAATAGCTGCATACTTCAATCCGTTAATTGGATCTTCTTCTGTAATATTCATTGGAGGAGAATCAATCTCCGGATCCTTAATCTTTTGTCTAATTTGTTTTTGAAGAGCTAAAGGAGTGTGACCTTTTCTCTCAATCAAGTCAGCTAGAACCAATGAATTTGGTGGATAAATAGCTACTTTTACCATAATATCATCCTCTTAATATAATCAAAGAAAACTTTTTGCAAACAATCCCATTTAAAAAGTTTTCTTATTGTTTATCATCCTCTCTTTTATTTTCTTCTTCTTCTAAAATCTCTTTGAAGTAATCAACAGAAACAGGTTCCTTTTTCTCAATTACAACTTCCTTAGGATTCTTTAAAGCTTCTCCCACATAATCAAGAATTCTGAATTCCTTTTCCATTTGGTGGAAACCTTCTCTTGGTCCGTATCTGTGACCTCTACATCTTCTTGGGTCACCAGGAGCAAAACCTCTTTCCTTTGTAAAAATTCCATAAGGGTCTAATTTACGGAGCTCACGAATAGCTTCTCTCACATATTCATCCTTTCCACTAATCATAGCCCCATAACAAGTCCATTTGATTGTAATAGGCAAATTCAACATATGAAGGAAGTTCACTACTTCACTTTCACTTACATTTGCCTTTGAACTTAAAATGATCATCCTTGTTGAAACTTCTGGATCCATATCCTCTTTACCTAAATCTGGAGTTATACATAAATTTGCAGGCATAATCATTCCTCCTATTCCTCATCCTCGTATACTTCATGAATATAAAGAGTGCTTCCATCTTTAAGCTTGTTCAAGCCTTCAATGTTTCCAACAACTTCACCAACAACGTTTGTAGCTGAGAACGGTTCACCAGTAGGTCCGAAATCAGTGGTGTCAATGGTCCTTATACCAACAAGTCCCACATTCTTCTTGGACATGTTGGTTACACCTATCTCTCCAGCTTTCATAATGTCAGTTGGATTGTTTTCAGGAATAAGTCCCTTGGATTCATTATTGTCACCATTGAACATGAACATGTTCATGTCAGGAACAGCAAAGTAAACCTTTAATGTTCCAACAGGCTTTTCTGCAAGACCAGTTATTTTCTCAAGATACCATCTGGTTCTTGGAGCCTTATCGGTTAACTTGACTTTTAAGAGTTCATCACTTGCAATACCCAAGGTAGTCACTTCACCAGCTTCAAGGATGCCAACAGTGCTTTCAGGTTCCTGAGTCACGACAATTGCATTATCATCCTCATTACCTGTTTTGATATGCTTGATACCTAATGACTCAAGTTTTTCTTCTGCCTCTTTTTGAGTCATCATCATAAGCATGATTCTATCAGGACTGCTCCTTACAGTAATGAAATCTCCCTCTTTTGCTATGTCAAACAATTCCATACCTTGCTTGACGGTAGCCAAATTGGTGTGGGTTTCAGCCCTTACTCTGTCTTCTCTATAAATGTAAACCCTACCTTTACCGAATCCATCATTTCTCAAGGTAACTGTTCCCCTTTTACGTTCAGTGATTTCTTCCTTCTCTTTGGTTAAACCTGTGAGCTCATAGAAACCTACAAATGAGTTGGATTCGAAGCTAACTTCAATCTTGTCGTTCCTAATAAGTGAGAACAAGTGTTCAACAGATTTAGGGGAATTGAAGTTAGGTTCAAAAAGAACATAGGTGAACAATTGATTTCCTTCCTCTAAAACCTCGTCCAAATTGGAACCTCCAGTACTCTCTCTAACGGTACTTCGCTCAATTACAGGTTCAATAGCTAGGATTTCATCATCACCAGTAAGCGAGAATAATGTTTTTCTTCCACCTATAACCCTTGCAAAGACTCCACGGTCACTGTATTTTGGAACACCGTAAACGTTCTTGTGGTCATCCTTGACAAAGATTATGTGAGTGGCATCAGCAGAGAATCCAGATAAGCTAATCAATACCTCATTATCGAAATATGCAAATTCATCATGTGAAGGTTCGAAATTAGAGCTTACAGGACCTATAGCCACTTCATTAGATGTTTCCCAACGAACATTATTAGAGATAAACTGAGAATAGTTTTCCTTGAAGAAATCAGTTAAAGGTTGTGATTTTTCAGAAACTTCCAATTCAATGAGAATACTTCCCTTAGGTGTTTTGATCTTATACTTGAGAATGTTGCTTTGTATTTCGCTTTCTCCCTTGATAAGACAAACGATACTTCCTTTCTTGTAAGGAGCATTTGAAATTTCAATTGCATCCTTAATGGTAGAACCTTCAGGAATATCCGCATCTTCTCCATTAATTTTAATTAACATAGGCTTGCCTCTTTATTTATAAAATAATAATTATTATCTAAAGTTAAAATTTGACAATATTATAAAATGAGAGTAAATTCAAAATTAAAAAATACCTCAATTTTATAAATTAAATATATTTATATTATTAATAATATAAAATAGTTTTTAAATTAATTTTAATAATAAAAATAGTACAATGAATATTAAAAATCATATTTAAAAAATGAAATAAAAAAAGAACTAAAAATAATAATAATTTTTTAGAAAAATAGGAAAAAGTAAATTCTATCTATTCATAGAATTTACCTAAGAAATCTTTCATTCTTTGGTTGTCTGATGAGAATACTTCTTCAGGTGCTCCTTGCTCTACAATGACTCCACCATCCATGAAAATGATGGTATCAGACACATTACGAGCAAAGTTCATCTCGTGAGTTACAATTACCATTGTCATATGCTCTGCAGCCAAATCCTTGATTACCTGCAAGATCTCACCTGTAAGCTCTGGGTCAAGTGCAGAAGTAGGCTCATCAAAGAAGAGAATATCCGGATCCATACAAAGTGCTCTTGCAATGGATACCCTTTGCTGCTGTCCACCAGAGAGTTCAGAAGGATAAGCATCTTCCTTATCTTCAAGACCCATCTTTTTTAGCAAGTCTTTTGCATGAGCATAAACCTCATCCTTGTCTCTTTTTTGAACCCTTATAGGAGCATTTGCAATATTCTTCATTACAGAATGATGAGGGAACAAGTTGAAGTTCTGGAACACTAAACCGAATGTTCCATCAAAATTGATTTCCCCACTATCCTCAGTCTCCAAATCAGTAATGCATCTAAGCAATGTGGATTTACCTGATCCAGAAGGACCAATAATGGATAATACTTCTCCCTTTTCAACATTGAAAGAGATATCCTTTAAAACTACATTGTCACCGAAACTTTTCTTTAGATTTTTAACTTCCAATAAACTCATGATATCTCTCCAATTTTATGTATCGTAATAATCCAATCTCTTTTCAAAGCGTTCCATTACAAATGCCACGAATGCATTGAATACATAATAGAAACCACCTGCAATCAGCAATGCTGAAATGGATGCTTCAGCTGCTGCAATCTGTTTTGCAACAGTGAACATTTCTGGAATTGCAAGAACAAATGAAAGAGATGTATCCTTTACCAAAGTAATGACCTCATTTGTAATTGAAGGAAGCACAATCTTGATTACTTGTGGTAAGATAATGATAAAGAATGTCTCTAATCTATTATAACCTAATACTTGTGCAGCTTCATACTGGCCATTTGGAATGGATTCGATTCCACCACGGAAAATCTCTGCAAAGTATGCCGCATAGTTGATGGTGAATGCAATGATAACTGCAATCATCCTGAATTCCCTTGAAAGAGTCATACCGAATATATAGTATGGTCCAAAGAACACCACAATCAATTGCAGCATCAATGGAGTACCTCTCATAATTGAAATATAAGCTTTCATAAACCATTGCAATGGCTTAAAACTGCTCATTCTTCCAGCGGCCACTACAAGACCTAATGGAATGGAAAAGAGTAAAGTAAGCAAGAATATTTCAATGGAAGTACCCATACCCCACATCAATTCTTCAATAATTTTACTTAATAACATTTAGAATTCTCCAAAATAAATATAAATCACTAATAAACTTAAATAAATTATTTAAATGAATTTAAACAGAAATAGGCTTTTTAAATAATTTATTTAAATTTACTAAATTTACTGGATTTATAAAGAATAAAAAAAAGTTTATACATAATAAATTATGCATAAACTAAGAATATATCACTTATTTTTGAATAAGAGAACCTGGAACACCAAATTCATCGTATTTTTGTGCAATTTTTGCAACGGTTCCGTCTTCAAACATTTCGTCTAAAGTAGCTTGGATTTGGTCTTTTAACTCATCATTACCTTTTTTGAAACCTACACCATATTGTTCAGAAGAGATTTCCTCATCTAATATTTTGTATTGGTCACTGCCTTTTTGGCTGATTTGGTATTGAGCTACACCAATATCGATTGCAACTGCGTCACAAGCACCGGATTCTAAGTCCATGAATGCAGTGTTATAGTCAGCAATTTGAGTTAAGGAATCAAAGGTGTCTGCTAAAGGTTTTTGATCTCCTTCAAGAGCTGCTAATGCAGAGGAATCTTTTTGGGTTTCTACGATTTTGCCTTCTAAGTCATCTAAATCGTTGATACCTGAATCAGCTTTTACAACAATAACTTGTTTGTTGTCAATATATGGTTCAGACCAGGTGTAATCGTTTTCTCTACCGTTGATGGTAAATCCGTTCCAAATACAGTCGATAGAACCAGAGTCTAATTCACTGTCTTTAGCATCCCAATCTATTGGTTGTTTTACTAAAGTCCAGTTATTTCTGTCACAGACTTCTTGAGCTAAGTCTAAGTCAAATCCAACATATTCCCCACTGTCATCTTTATATCCATATGGAGGGAATTCTGCGTCGAAACCAACAACTAAAGTGCTGTCATCGTTAACAGTAGCTGCTTCATCTCCACCTAAGAAATCAAAGAAACCTGCGCTGGAAGCACCGATTAATAAGAAGACTAATAATGCAGCTCCTAATATAATTCCTATTTTTTTATTCATATTTACACCAAATATTTTTAATTTATAATATATTATAAATTAGATAAATAAAAAAATCTAATCTACATATTTATTTAAGAAAATCATATTATATAAAATAGTGTCATTTAATCAAAAAAATATTAAAAATAATGTCAAAAATGCAAGTTATGACAAATAAAAGCAAAAAATAATAAATATTGTTTAAGTTTTAATAAATTAGAGAATGAATAATTTTTAATAAAAATTATAAAACAATATGATAAAATTTTTTAATAAAAATAGAAATTATAGTAAAAATTTGTTTCAAATCATTAAAACTAAGAAAAAAATTTAAAAAAATAAAATTTTAAAGGATTTTAAATCTAATAAAAAGAAAATAAAATACGAATAATAAGTTATACGTAAAATAAAGAACAATTAATAAAAATTATGAAAAAGTTAAAAAAGATGAAAATTAAAAAATTTGAAAAATGAAAAAATTAATTTATTCATTCATTTTCAATACAGGATTCTTTTCCTGAGAGAATAAAACTGCTTTTTCATCACCATGTTCCAAATAAAGAACTTTTTCTTCTATTACATCACCAACAACAGCAACTTCAAATGAATATGGGCTTAAGGTGTCAATGATCTTTTGGCAGTTTTCCTCTTTAGCAGTCAAAATGAATGCCGCTCCAGGATAAGCCATTAGCCAATCTTCCCAAGAGACATCAGGATTTCTTGGAATCAAATCAAGGTTGACGCAAGCACCAACACCAGATGCCTCAAGAAGCATCTCTAAAGTGCCTAATGTTCCCGGATTACTGATATCCTTTCCAGCTGTAGGAAGATGTGCTTCAGCAATTTCCTGCATGACCTTTATTTGATCTTGAACCAACTTGTCATCCTTTTCATAGGTGGTGTCCCAATTTAAAGCAAATTGAGGATGCTGTCTGCCATCAGTATCAATAGCTACAATGACCTTATCGCCAACGCTTGCACCTGCAGAGGTGATTAATGAATCTTTCTTTGCAATACCTGCAATAGCCACATCCAATGAATTGAATTCAGAATCTGGGTGAAGGTGCCCTCCAACCATAGGGACATTGAACTTCTTGCATCCATCAACAATACCTTGAAGAAGATCATCATAGATTTCATCATCAAAAATGGACATTGTATTTACCATAGCTATTGGCTTTCCCCCCATAGCTGCAATGTCATTAACGTTTACAAGCACGGAACAATAACCCGCCCAATAAGGATTTACACTCATCAATTGGCCCCAAATCCCATCGGCAGCAAGCAATATAACCTGATTGTTTCCAATGTCAATAGCTGAAGCATCATCTCCAAAGTCAAGAAGGACTTCACCAGAGATATTATAGACTTCACCTAAGGTTTTTGTAACTTTTTCAATGGAATTCTTACGGCTGACTCCTACAAATCCCTGAAGTGATTTAACAAGTTCTTCAAAATCCATCATTACACCTTTAATAATAAAAATAATTTAAAATAATTTAGATATTAAATCAATAATTTGCTCAATAATTGGCTATAAAAATAATTAAATAAATCAATTCTGCCTATCAGAATCGTCGGATTCCTGTGAATCATCAACTGAATCTCCAAATTCCTCTTCAATATATTCAGCCCATCCATCGGATTCATCTGCATATTCACCAATAGACTCTTCTGAAGAAACATCATTTAAGTTTTCATCCAGATAAACCTCTTCAACTGGAACATCTTCATAAATGACCTCTTCGTCATCATGCTCAACAAAAATCTCCTCAACCATAGGCTCATCTGAATCACGCTCAACATAAACCTCTTCAACTAAAGGTTCTCCTTTATCATGTTCAACATAAATCTCTTCAACGAAATGCTCATCGTTACCATGTTCAACATAGATTTCCTCAACTAAAGGCTCGTCGGCAGTTTCTTCTAATGGAACCTCATCATAATAAATGGAATCCTCTTCATCAGGATAAACTTCATCATCAAGATAAATCTCTTCATCGAAATAGACTTCTTCGTATTCACCGGATCCATGTTCAACTAACAGCTCTTCAAGTTGAGCATCGGAAAGTTCCTCAAAATCATCAGCAGCATATTCTTCAAGTGGAAAATCATAATTTTCATCCAAATAAATCTCTTCCCCTTCCTCTAAGGTCTCATATTCAAATCCATCAATGAACTCATCCAGATTTTCAACAAGTTCAGGATTTTCATCAACAACCTCCTGATAAGTGTCAATAACATTATAATCGCAATCCTTTTCGACAAAGCTTGGAACTATGTCCTTTACTTTCTCAACAAGATGATCCTTGAAAACATTGAATATGACAGCTTTAAATTCCTCTACAGAATTGTCTTTCTCATCAAAAGGCATTTCAAATGTGTCCTTTGACATGAAGATTTCCTCATTGATGTATTGGCCGACAATATCATCAAAACCGGAAGCGACTTCAAGGAATATTGATTTTTCATTGACAAAGCCGTTTTCAACAACCTTATCCAAATCTCCATCAATGATTCCAATGATTGGTATATTGAATCTGTACAAAATGTCAGAAGCGACCAATGAAGTGTCGTCACCTATTGTAACAACCAAGTCAAAGTCCTTGAATTTGTAAATGTCATAAGCAGCATGATCCACATAAGCCACTTTAAAGGAATACTCATCCTCAGAAATTTCACCGGAGTAAAGATTTCTCTCAATATCATTTACATAAATATCATTATTAGACAATATCCTTGGATTGATGTCTTCAGATTTTCTAAGCAAACCGGTTTTCACGATTATCCTTTCCAAATCAACAGGACCTAACTTTTCAAGTCCATGATATTTGATGGTTCCGTTGATGATGTCTACAATCATTCCATCACGGGCAATGAGGACAATGGAATCTGCATTGGAATATCCAACAACAATTCCATTAATGAAGATATTTTCATCAGGGCTTACGCCATGAATCTTACGGTAAGTGTAATTGCTGGTTTCATAATCATCATAGGATTGCAATAACTTTTCAATGGATTTTTCATCTTCACTCTCTTGATTATTTGAAAAATAGTCTGAAACAACTTCTTCCGGTGTGACTTCAATTAAATCCAAAGCTGCTTTCAAGCCACCAAATAGTTCTTCAAAGTTAAAGGAAAGAGACTCAAGCATATTTTTATCGCCTAAGCCTAAACGTGCCCTTTTGCTTTTTCTGCTTTTAGCCAATTGCTCATTCAAAATCACATTCCAACTGATGATTGCACCATCTTCCTCTCCCGGCCTTTCTATTTGAATAACAGGAATGCTTGATTCATACAATGGCTTATGGTTGGTAGCTAAAAAATCCTCATTGGAAATCTGTTTGAAATAATGAGTAAATACCTTATAACCAAAAACACGTCCAGTTTCAGGAGACTTTCCATAATTCAATAGGAAAATGACATCAGCACGTTCCCTGTTGAACAGCTCCAATGATTGACTAGGCAATAATTTCAATGATATGTCAATGACATCCTCTAATCCGGCATCGATTACTGCTGTTCTGCCCATTGTTCCACCTAAACGACAACTGACATTACCAAAATTAGACAGAATATCAATAATTTTTTCGGCCCACCCTGAATCAACTATTCCTGGACCATGTACAACTACACCAATTTCCATATTCACACCAAATACGTTTAATAGGTTTTTATTCTTCTTTTAAATACTTTAGACCCGCATATTTCACAATCGTCAAAAGGATAGTCTGCATCAAACTCCTTCTTGCATCCTTCACATGTTTTAACCCAATTGTATATTCCCTTAATCCCTTCAGTTATTATGCTGTCATATGGAATATCAATGATTTTCAAAACATTCTGCATTGAATAATCATCGGTTAAAACCTTAATGTTTTCATTTTCACTCTTTAAGTCTAAAGCTAAAGCCAATAGCTTTTTATCTGCTTCGGATAAACGCAAATCATCTCCAGATTTGGAGATAATTTCATTCAATTCTTCAATAAACTCTTCTTTTGGCTCTTTTATTATTATTTTTCCTTCTTCAATAGCTTGATCTAACAATATCTTGGATTTTAAGTCCTTTACTTCATCGGTTATCAGAGAAACAGTGAAGTTAAATTGGCTTTTTGGTTCAAAGCCATTGATAAATGCAGACGCATCCAAGATATAAAATAAATCATTCATAATAAATATATTTATATTTTAAATAAATAAAGTTAATGATATTAATTTAAGTAATAATCGTATAATTGCATATTTAAATAACATGCAAAATTCAATAAATTATAAAAAATATTTTATATGAAATCAATAAAAATTAATATGAAATATATCAATTTAACATATTAATTTTAAAAAATTAGAAATTTATTAAAAAATAATCATGGAAGTGATCTTATGAAAAGCGAAACTATGGAATTGCATAAAAAGAAAGCACCTATAAAAGTATCCTGTGGTGTAATCACTCTTAGTGACAGGTTTTCCAATGACAAGGAGGGGGAAGAAAAGGACTTGTCTGGAAAATACTTAAAAGAGGAATTGGCTAAAAAATATGATGTTGATGCTTACGCAATCATCCCTGACGAAATTGACACATTAAGACACACTATTGAGGAAATGATTGATAATGGAATAGAAGTCATCATTACAACTGGCGGAACAGGACTCGAATCAAGGGACATCACCATTGAAACAATAGAACCTCTTTTTGAAAAGGAAATCAAGGGATTTGGAGAAATATTCAGAGCTATTTCATATGAGGAATTAGGAGCAGGATCCCTATTGTCAAGAGCTACTGCAGGAATCTATAGAAAAACCATGATATTCGCAATGCCTGGCTCTCCAAATGCAGTAAAGACTGGCCTTGGAATCATTATTGATGAATTAGGTCACTTGAAAAAACATGCAACAAAATAATTTTTATAAACAACTAAAGAATAAATAAAAAAATGGTTAAGAGAATGAAATAATTAAATGAACCTATAAAAAAATAAAAAATTAAAAAAATAAAAAAATAGAAAAAAAGAGAAATATAAAAGAATTAAAAAACGATTGTTTTTTTAAATTCAATTATTCAAAAAATTCGCTTACGGAAATTAATGGTTCAAGTGTGATTCCTTCATTTGCGAAGGTCTCCATTGCACCTTCTTCCCTGTCCACAACAACAAATGCTTTTTTAACTACTCCTCCATTATCAAGTATTGCATTTATTGCTTTTAATAAAGATCCACCAGTGGTAGTAACATCTTCAACAAGTATTACATTGTCACCTTCAAGCAAATCTCCCTCAATCAATTTGGAAGTTCCGTAACCTTTTTTCTCTTTTCTAATCATTAAGAGAGGTTTTCTTGATTCAAGTGAAACAGCGGTTGCAATAGGAACCGCACCTAATGCAGGGCCTGCAATCTTATCAATGTCATCATCAACCTTTTCATTGATCAGTTTAGCTATAGTGGACAATATTTCAGGTTCGGTTATGGCCCTTTTCATATTGACATAATAATTACTTTTTTTACCTGAAGCAAGAATGAAATCTCCTTCTTCAAACACCTTGTTTTCCTTTAATATCTCAATCAAATACTCTTTTGTAACCATTGAAATCACAACTTGTAAAAATGAATTATAATTGACTTTTCAAATCCTCGATTTCCTCTTCCATTTGAGCAAGTTCCTCATCGAAAACGTCTTTCAAGATAATCTTGTCCCCAATTTTACTGATCATATCAAAAGGAATTACCAATTCACTTTTGCTGATGTTTAAGGATTCTTGAATTCCTCCTTTAGATACTATGATTGATTCTATGAAATTTTCTTCCAGGTCAACCTCAACATCAACAACCTTTCCCATACTTATTACGTCGTTGCCTAAAACCTCTTTACCGACTAATTCCTTAACTATTCTCATAAAAATCTCTCCGAAAATAAGTTAGATAATAATTGTAATTGAAAATTTTTATATTAATAAACAATTAATAAACAATATTCTTTTTATTTTAATCAATTAATAAATATTTTGAAAAAATAAATGAAAATAAAAATAATTATGAAAAAGTAAAAAAAAGTAAAAAATCGATAGAAATAAAAAAATAAAAAATAAAAAATAAAAAAATAGAAAGAATGAAAAGAAAAAGATAAAGATTTAATTTAATCCTCACTGTTCCATTTTAATGCACCATACACAATACAAATTAATGTAATTAAAATTATTAATACATAAGCTCCCCAAATCCAAGGATCTTCAATTCCTAAAACTACCATAATATCACCTATTCTTTAGAAATCCCCTCAAAGGATTTGTCAAGGACTTTTTCATCAATTGGTTGTGTAAGCAAACTTACTACAATGGTAAATATTGCAGAAACAGGTATAGCAAAAATCATTACGTCAATTGAATACCAAGGCATGGTATTGATTAACATGTCTACACCAAATATGAATTTACAAATACCAAGACCTGTTGCAGTTTTCTTAAATACGAATACAAGCAAGAATAAACTTGTTAATGTACCGGATAAAAGTCCTGCAATTGCACCTTCCTTAGTTGTGCGTTTCCAGAATAAAGCTGCACAATAAACCGGCAAGAATGCTGCTGCACATAATCCCATGAACAATGAAGTACCAAGTGCTACAATACTGCCAGGCAATGCTAAACCAATTACCAATGAAAGAATAACTGCTATTAAAATACCTGCTTGGCTAACTGAAATAAATCCAATTTTACTTTCTTCTACAGCCTTGTTTGCATTGAGTTCCTCTTCACTGTACTCATCAGAACCGCCTCTGTTTCTAATTGCATCTACAATATCATGACCTAATGCAGTTCCTTGAGTGTGGTACTGAGAACTTAAAGTGGACATAGCTGCTGCAAGCAATGACAATAGGAATATGTATACGAACCATTCCGGAAGCGCTGTTGAAATGAATGTTGGAATGATTGAATCCATGTTTCCACCAACATAATCAATTGCAATCTGTCCGAAATTCTGATAGAAGTATACATTGGATAAGGAACCTACAATATAAGCGGTACAAGTCATTACAACAATGAAGATAGCACCGATTAAAAGAGATCTGTGTAATTCCTTGTTAGATTTTACAGTCATGAATCTTACTGCAAGCTGTGGTTGAGCCAATGCACCGATACCTACACCCATAATGGTTGTGGTTACAAGAGACCACCAGAACGGACTTCCAAGTGTTGGGAAACTTGTCCAACCTGTACCTCCTTCGGCGATAGCATCAGGAGGATAAAGGTGAGCCATATTTGTAAGTGCAGTATTTGCTTCAGTAACACCACCCAATACCCAGTAAATGAATACAAGCAAGATTATCATACCGACAAACATGATTGTTCCTTGCAATGCATCGGTATACATAACACCTTTTAAACCACCGAACAATACATAAGCACAGATGACAACTGCAAGCACCAAAAGCGCTAAATTAAAGTCAAGCATTAAAGAGCTTTCCATAAATCTTGCTGCACCAATAAGAACTACAGCCGCATAAATCGGCATAGCACAGAAGATTAAAATTCCACTAAAGTACTGTATGAATTTACTATTGAATCTGCGGCCTAAAAACTCTGGAAATGTAAGGGATCCAAGATTTTTACCCATTCTACGAGTTCTTTTACCAAAGAATACGAATGCGATGAAAACCCCTACGAAAATATTTAAGAATACAAGCCAAAGTATACCCATACCGTATTTACCTGCAACCCCTCCGAAACCGACTATAGCTGCAGTGGAAATGAAAGTAGCCCCATAACTTAATGCCATGATATATGGGTGAGTTTCCCTACCTGCAATCATAAAGTCTTCTGAGGAATTAGTTCTCTTCCAAGCAAGGTATCCGACATACCCTACCATAATAAAATAGACGATAAAAACTATTCCTAATAAAAAGTAATTCATCCAAAAACCTCTAAATAAAGATCAGTATTAAAAATAATTATTTTGAATATTTTATCCTAAACGCTTTTCTAAAATTTCAATTATAAAATAACATTCAAAAAATAATTAATAATATTTAATAAAAATGAACAAAATTTATCATTATAGAAAATAATTCATTTAGAATAGTAAAATTTAATAAATAATACTTTTACACAATAATCTTTAATTTATATTATATATAAATTTTTTTAGAAATTACTAAAAAATATATGGAACCTTATTAAGTCTTAATAAAGTTAATAAATTGATTAAATAGAATATTTTGGAAAATAAAAACTAAACTGTGCAGAAATGAACAAAAAATATACAATTTATACATTAAAAAGAATTTTTAAACTAGTAAACTTATTAATGATTAAAAATAAATTAAATAATGTTATTAAATTATAAGTTTTAAAACGGTTTTATTTAAAAAATAATTTAATTCATATGACTATTATTTTAAATCAAAATAAATCTTAAATTTATAATGTTAAGTAAATTATTACTCAAAAGACATATTGAATCATTGGAGAAATTATATGATTTGGAATGAAAAAGCAGAATGTATGGAAAGGGAAGAAAAAGAGGAAATGCAACTTGCCCTATTCCAACAACAAGTAAAAAGAGTTTATGAAAATGTCCCATTCTACAAGAAAAAGTTTGATGATGCTGGATTCCATCCAGATGACTTGAAAACTCTTGACGACATTAGCAAAATACCATTTACAACAAAAGCTGATTTAAGGGAAGCTTACCCATTCGGATTATTTGCTGTACCAGATGACGAAATTATAGAAATCCACAGTACCTCAGGAACCACTGGAACCCCTGTTGTATCAGGATATACCCAAAAAGATATAGACATATGGGGAGAATGTACTGCAAGAGCTATTGCTATGGCTGGAGGAGACAAAAACTCTAAAATTCAAAATTCATACGGATACGGATTATTCACTGGAGGATTTGGAATCGACCACGGTGCAAAGGCAATGGGTGCAACAGTTATACCAATGTCTTCAGGAAACACTGCAAGACAATTGAAGATTATGGAAGACTTCCAAAGCGATATCCTAACATGTACTCCTTCCTATGCAATGTATTTAGCAGAATCCCTTGAAAAAGAAGGATTCAATGCGGAAAGCATCAGTTTGCATGCAGGAATTTTCGGAGCTGAGATGTGGACTGAAGAAATGAGACATAGCTTAGAGGAAAAGCTTGGAATTACTGCGCATAACATTTATGGATTAACTGAATTGATGGGTCCGGGAGTATCTACAGAATGTGAATACCAAACAGGATTACACATACAAGAAGATCATTTCTATCCAGAAATCATCGACTCCGAAACTGGAGAACCCCTTGAAGATGGGCAAAAAGGGGAATTGGTCTTAACCAACCTTACAAGAGAAGGAATGCCTGTTATCAGATTCAGAACAAAAGACATTACTGCACTTAGAAGAGATAAATGCCCTTGTGGAAGAACCACTGTTAGAATGGACAGAATCACTGGTAGAAGCGACGACATGTTAAAAATCAAGGGAGTAATGGTTTACCCATCTCAAATCGAAGCTGCTATCTTGCAAATTGAAGGATTAACTGCAAACTATCAAATTCATGTTTCCAGACCAAAAACACTTGATGAAATTGAAGTGAAAGTGGAAACTTCTTCAGAATTGTTCTCTGATGAAATGAAGAAGATTGAAGAATTTGAAAGAAGAATTGCTAAGAAAATCCAAAGTGCAATTGGAATTAGTGTAGATGTAACTTTAGTAGAACCTGAATCCTTACCAAGAAGTGAAGGAAAAGCTATTAGAGTGATTGATGAGAGGAACTTTGATTAGTTGAACTTTAATAAATATATTTTATATCAATTATTAAGAAAGTGATAATATGAGTGTAAAACAACTTTCCGTATTTCTTGAAAATAAAGAAGGAAAATTAAAAAAAGCGGTTAATGCAATGTCACAGGCAGGAGTGAACATTAGAGCTCTTTCCATTGCAGACAGTTCCAAATATGGAATTTTAAGATTAATCGTTTCAGACAATGAAGTGGCAATCAAAGCTTTAAAAGAAGAAAAATTCACAGTCAAAGAAACTGATGTACTTGTTGTAGGGGTTAAAGACGAACCTAACGGCCTTAACACCATGCTTGAAATCCTTGAAAAGGAAAGCATAAATGTTGAATACCTATATGCATTCGTAAGCTCTAAAACAGATGAAGCTATTGTTGTCGTTAAAATCGAAAACTATGAAGACGGTGTAAAAGCATTGAAAGATGCAGATGCCAACCTCTTATCCAAAGAAGATTTAGCCGAATTGTAAATCTTCTTATTTTCTCTTTTTTTAAAACTTTACTTTTTTAATTTTGCTATTTTCAGCTTTTTTTATTATTTGTTTTTTATTTGCATATCTTTATCCTTTAATTGTTTTTTCTTGATTAATTTAAAAAAATTAATAATATGAAAATAAGATAAAAATAGCCTAATAAAATAAAAATAAGAAAAAAACAAACAAAGAAAATAAAAATAAGAAAAAATATAACTAAAAAGGACAGAATAAGAAAAAAACAAACAAAGAAAATAAAAATAAGAAAAAATATAACTAAAAAGGACAAAAAAGTAAAAATAGTTTAATAGAAAAATAAAATATTCTATTAATAAAAAATTAAAATTCTTTAAGCAATTCAACGATTTCGTCTCTGCCATATCCTAATTTAACAAGAATAGCCTTAAGACTGTCAGAATTGCCCCACTTAACTTCTTTCCATGCTTTAAAATCGTTTCTGATAATTGCGTTGATAACTAACTGCATAGTGATGAAGTCATCACTTTCAACTACCATTAAAGCATCTTTTTTATTGAACTTTCCATCCGGATCCACTAAATCGTATTTACCGGTTTCTGAATCTAATTTCATTATTGCACTGTCAATTTTAAAAGGCATTTTAACACCACATAAAATAAATAAGAAAGAAAATGGAGAAAATCTCCATTAAAAACTTTTTAAAAATCTAAATATTTGCTATATGATCATTTAATGATTTGACTTTCAATTCATTCTCTTTAACAGCTTCAATTGCATTTAATGCTGCTCTTGCTCCTGCTAAAGTGGTCACATAAGGAATACCAAGTTCAATAGCTAAACGTCTAATGGTATAGCCGTCTTTAGAAGCCTGTTCACCATGAGGAGTGTTGATGATCATATCAATCTTTCCGTCTAAAATAGCTTCCTTAATGTTAGGAGTTCCTTGGGAAACTTTTTTAATTCTTGTAATAGGAACATCAAATATAGCATTAGCTGTACCTTTTGTAGCAAATATATTGAATCCTAAAGCATGTGCTTTGTCAGCTATTGGCTGGATTTTCTTTTGGTCTTGTTCCCTTACACTAATCAAGAGATTTCCTTCCTTAGGCAAGTCCATACCTGCTGAAAGCTGTGATTTGTAGAAAGCAAGACCGAAGTTCTCGTCTATACCAATACTTTCACCAGTGGATTTCATTTCAGGACCTAAGATACTGTCGGATTCTGTTAATTTCAAGAATGGGAAAACAGATTCCTTAACCGCAACGTGATTGATCTTAATCTCTTTGGTTAAATTAAGGTCTTTGAGTTTTGCACCCATCATCAATGAGGTTGCAACTTTTGCAAGAGGAACACCGATAGCTTTACTTACAAATGGAACTGTTCTACTTGCCCTTGGGTTAGCTTCAATGATGTAAACTTTCTCTTCATCCAATTTAACTGCATATTGAATGTTCATCAATCCAATAACATCCAATTCTAATGCTAATTTTCTTGTATTTTCCCTAATGACTTCAAGCAAGTGCTCTGGAATTGTTTGAGGAGGTATTACACATGCAGAGTCTCCAGAGTGAACACCTGCCTCTTCGATGTGTTCCATAATACCTGCAATGAATACATCTTCACCATCACATAAGAGGTCAACATCAAGTTCAACAGCATCTTCAAGGAATTTGTCTACAAGAATAGGGTGCTCTGGGGAAACCTTTACAGCTTCCTTCATATACTCTTCAAGTTCTTCTATACAGTAAACGATTTCCATTGCTCTTCCACCGATAACATATGATGGACGAACAAGAACTGGGAATCCAATTCTTTCAGCTGCTTCTCTTGCTTCATCAAAGGAATTAGCCAACCCGTAAGGAGCTTGACGAATATTCAAATCGTTAAGCACTTCAGTGAATCTTTCCCTGTCCTCTACTCTGTCAATGCTTTCATATGGAGTACCTAATATTTTGACTCCTGCTTTTGCAAGAGGCACAGATAAGTTAATTGAAGTTTGACCACCGAATTGGACGATTACACCGTCAGGTTGGACTTGTTCAATTATTCCCATAATGTCTTCAAATGTCAATGGTTCAAAGAATAATTCATCTGAAATGTCATAATCAGTACTTACAGTTTCAGGGTTGTTGTTTACAAGGATAGTTTCAATTCCTTGATCTTTTAATGCGAGAGAGGAGTGTACACAACAGTAATCGAACTCAATACCTTGTCCAATTCTAATTGGACCTGCACCAATAATCAAGATTTTCTTGTTATCTGTTTTAATGAGCTCATTACCCTTGTCATAACTACTGTAATAATATGGGGTTTTTGCTTCAAACTCTGCAGCACAGGTATCTACCATCTTATAGGATGGCTTGATGTCAAACTTATCGAGAAGTGCTTTCACATCTTCTTCATCGATGCCTGCAAGTTTTGCAAGAGTGAAGTTAGAGAATCCTAATTTTTTAGCCTTAAGCAAGAATTTTTCATCTTCAAGTGCTTCTTTTGTTACTTGATTTTCAAATTCTACTATGTTTTCGATTTTGTATAGGAAGAATGCATCAATTTTAGAAAGTTCTGCAAGTTCTTCAACACTTCTTCCATCTTTTATAGCAGAGTACATGTGGAATAATCTTTCATCAGTAGGATTTGCTAAGTTATCTTCAGTGTATTCTAAATATTCAAATCCGTGCAATCCAATGTCTAAGGAACGAATAGCCTTTTGAATAGCTTCCTCATAGGTTCTACCAATAGCCATTACTTCCCCAGTTGCTTTCATTTGAACTCCGATTTTTCTGTCAATTCCCTTGAATTTATCAAATGGCCATCTTGGGATTTTTACTACAATATAATCGATGGATGGTTCAAAGGAAGCAGGAGTTTCCTTGGTAATGTCATTTCTGATTTCATCTAAAGTGAGTCCAAGTGCAACTTTTGAAGAGATTTTTGCAATAGGATAACCTGTTGCCTTAGATGCAAGTGCACTACTTCTACTTACACGAGGGTTTACTTCAATGATCTTATATTCATTGGTTTCAGGATTTAAAGCAAATTGGATGTTACATCCACCGTTAATCCCCAAGTTTCTAATGATCTTGATGGAAGCATCCCTTAAATTTTGACATACTTCATCATTAAGGTTTTGAATAGGAGCAACTACAATACTGTCTCCTGTATGGATACCCATTGGGTCCACATTTTCCATGTTACATACAATGATACAGGTATCGTTCTTATCTCTCATTACCTCAAATTCGATTTCTTTCCATCCGAGAACAGATTCATCGATTAAAACTTGGTTAATGTAACTCATGTCAAGACCATGAGTGGTAACTTCAATAAGCTCTTCCTTATTATGAGCCACTCCACCACCAGTACCACCTAAGGTGAATGCGGGACGTACAATTACAGGATAACCAATTTCCTCAACAGCCTCTAAAGCCTCTTCAACAGATTCAACAGCATGACATTTAGGAATAGGTTCATCCAACCTATCCATAAAGTTAGCGAACAAGTCTCTGTCTTCCACATCTGCAATTGTTTGAACATCAGAACCAATAACCTTAATGCCTTCCAAAAGACCTAATTCTCCAAGTTCAGTTGCAATGTTTAAACCGGTTTGCCCTCCCATAGTAGGCAAAATAGCATCAATATTCTCTTTTTCAATAATCTGAGCAACAAGTTCTGGAGTCAACGGTTCGGTATAAACGGTATCTGCCATATCCATATCGGTTTGGATGGTAGCAGGATTACTGTTTACAAGAACAGTTTCCAATCCCTCTTCTCTAAGTGATTTACAAGCTTGAGAACCAGAGTAGTCAAACTCCGCAGCCTGACCAATCTGAATAGGTCCAGAACCAATTATAAGCACTTTTTTAATATCCTCATCAACAGGCATATTATCCTCTCTCAATCCACATTAAAGTAATAATTTTATAATTTTTAAAATTTTAATAATTCAATAATCAATTAATATAATCAATTAAATACAATGAAATTCTAATCCTAATACTCCTTAATCATATTTCCAAATTCTTCAAACAAGACTTTTGTATCATTTGGACCTGGGCCAGATTCTGGGTGGTATTGGATAGTCCTTAAAGGCAATTCCTTATGAGAGAATCCTTCTGGAGTACCATCATTTAAGTTGATTTGGGTTAATTCCAAATCAGTTCCCTTCAATGAATCTGGAGTTATAGCGAATCCATGATTTTGAGAAGTAATGAAAACTTTTCCAGTTTGCAAGTCTTTTACTGGTTGATTTGCTCCCCTGTGACCAAATTTCATTTTATAGGTAGTAGCGCCAAATGTCTTTGCAATTACATGCTGACCCATACAAATACCAAATACCGGGAACTTGTTAATTAATTTTTCCACATTTGCAATTGTGTCAGTTAATCTTTCTGGGTTTCCAGGACCTGGAGATACCATAAGTCCATTTACACCATAATCCAAAATGGTTTGATAATCAGTATCGTAAGGGAATAAAGCAACACCAATATCATTTTCCAAGAAACAGTTAATAATGTTCTTTTTAACACCACAATCAAGAATAGCTACAGTTTTATCAAAGTCACCAAAAGTCTTTATTTCAGGAGTTGACACTAAAGGAACCAAGTCTAAATCAATGATGCTTTTATGCTCTTGAGCACGAGCTACAAGCTCATCATCATCAATCTCTTCAGTAGCGAGTGCTGCTTTAAGAGAACCTTTTTCACGAATCTTCAAAGTTAAGTCTCTTGTGTCGATATCTTCAATTCCAGGTACCTTGAACTCTTTCAAGAAGTCATCTAAAGTCTTCTTAGTACCAAAATTGGATAATTTCTTACAAGCTTCTCTCACTACAAAACCTTCAACCTGTACCTTATCGGATTGATACCATTCTTCACTGACTCCGTAGTTACCTTCCAAAGGATAAGTTGACATCAATATCTGTCCTTTGAATGACGGATCAGTAAGCGCTTCGGTATAACCAGACATACCGGTTGAGAAAGCAAGCTCACCTACAGTTACTGTTTCATAACCAAAGGCTTCACCTTTTAGAACAGTTCCATCTTCTAAAGCTAATTTTGCTTCATTTCCCATATTTTCACCATTTTATTCATTGTATTTAATCTAAAATAATCATCAAATTAAATAGCAATCTAAAGTATTTTCCATAAAAAATGATACTTTTTGCTAAATTAATTTACCTTAATTATTTATGTAATTTATTTAATTTAAACTATTCTATAAATCAGATTTTTATAAAAAAATATTATGAAAAATCCATAGAATTTTATTAAATTTTTACTAAACATTACATTATAATATAATATCTATTATACAAAATATTTTAAGTTATCTATTGAAAAAATAAATTTTAGAAAAATAGGTTAAAAACAGTTAAATTGTTAATAAAAAATAAGTGATTATTAATAAAAATTGAACAAGAATTAATGAAAAAATAAAAAATAAAAAACAAAAATTTGAGTTAAGCCTTGAGTAAATTCTAAATTAAGTTTTGATAAATTTTGAGTTAAACTTTGAATAAATTTTGAATTAAACTTTATTAGAAATCAGCGTTCCTCACTAGAACATCTATCAAATTTCACTTGCTTTGAAATCTCTCTTTTTCTTTTTTCTGAAATCTCAGCATTCATTTGATTCATGAAATCATCAAATTTCTGTGAATCATTGGAATCATTACCTTTTCCATCCAAATAATCCTCTTCATTGGATTTGAGAAAATCTGATTTGTTTAGATTGGACTTGATCATGGAATACCTTACAACCAATTCATCATAAAACCATCTGACTGCAAATCCATCAGAACTGCTTAATGAGACTAAATGTTTAGTATAGCCATTTTTAGAATAAACGATAACTATGGAGGAATATAATGAAGACAAGTCAGACTTATTAAGTTTCAAATCAATGATTTCACTATAAAAAATCTTTAGAGATCCCATGGATTTTCGTTGGAGCAATGATTTCTTTTTCAGTAAAATATAATTTTCCTCCAGTGCAGTCTCAGAGATGATGTTTGAACTCATGCAAGATCTTGAAAAAGCTTGAAAGTCCAAATCATTACCATCATCTTTAGAACTTAATCTCTTTTGTGAAAAAGAAAAATTAAGAAGATATCTAGAATCTGGGGAGTAATTAGAATTGTTTTGTTCCATAATATCACTAAGAATTAAAATTACAAATTTGTCATTAAATTGAAGTATTAATTTTTCCCTCTAAAAAGTACAATAAAATTAAGTAAATCACCATTGATCCGAAATAGCAGATAACATCAATAAAGTCAAATATTGCTCCTGCTTTGATAAACAGTGCCACATATTCCCATACGAATGAAGCTAAGACAGTCACGATGATTATTAGCCAAACATTAGTCAATTTATAAGGATAAACAAGATTTAAAAAGCTTAATAACACAACAATAGCTAGAAAATCATTGAAATAAAACATGAAAAACCAATTGATATCATGCAAAAAATGATTGTTCAATAAGTAAAGGGACAAACCTGCAATCAGGATAATGAGATTATATATTCTAAATCTTTTATTATTCTTCTCAAATGAGAATCTTTTAAGTAAAATCTCTAAATCAAACATTCAAATCAATTAGTTAGGAAAGCAAATAGTTTTCTAATTAATCGAAAGTCATGATAAAAATAGCTACCAATAAAACAATAACCATTATAATAATCAATGAAGAAGTGTTACTAAATGAGATGGACTTATAAAACCCATTGACGCTTCCTTGATTATCATATCCCTCATATTCCCTTTGATTATAATCCCTTTTATAATCCTCATTATCTGTTTCTATTATCTGCTTATCCTTTACTTCATAATCATCAATTTCAATAATGTCATCAGCCATACTATCACATGCCTTGTTTCTGATTAAAAATTTATAAATACTTTTATAAATAATTGTTTAAATAATTGTCTTAATAAATTATAGATATCTATAAAAATAATTAAAATAATAATTAAAAAATAATAATTAAATTATGATTTAATTTATATGTTTTAAAAATCTGAAGGTGAAAATATGAACCAATTCTGTCCGAAATGCGGAACAAAACTTTTTGACCCTAATGCTAAATTCTGTAGCCAATGTGGAGCTAATTTAACTGAAAAAAAGGAAATAGATCCTAAGGACTTGCCAGAAGAAAGAATCGATTTAAGGGAAGGCATGACAAATAGAAACACTGGAATGTGGAAATCAACCAAATGGGGAAGACGAAAGAAAAAACCAGTTAATTGGGACATGGAAAAATAATGAATTCATACATTAAATAAATAATGAATTTATACATTGGATAAAATTAAAAAAGATAATTAAAAAAGATAATTAAAAAAGATAATTATAATATTGGTAATAATATTGGAGATTACAAAATGAAAACAAAAGATGAAATTGGAGAAAAGATTGAATTATTGAATGATAAGATTGCAGGGTTAAGAGCAGAGAAAGATGAACTCTCAAATGAGCTTAAAGTAATCCTTGCAGGATCAGAATTGCAATCCATTATGTTAACAAGCACTTTAGTCAATTCTGAAGCTCAAAATCGTGACCTTCTTGAAAAGTTCGAGAGAAGGGCTGAAGAATTAAACAAAAAGTATGAAGAAGCATCCGTTGAAGAAAATATAGAAATGAAAAATCAAGTCCATGCTATGATTTGGACAAATGACATTAGATTGGATACCATCAAATGGGTTCTTGAAGAAGACGATGACACAATTTAATTAAAAAATTTTTATTATAAGTTCATATTTGCTTAAGAGATAATACTATGAAAAAGATTATTCCATCATTGCTTTTATCATTAATCATTTTATGCCCGATAATTGCTGAAAGTGCAGATGCAACCAGTGTATTTCTAACTTCAGACAATTTGCATGAGCATGATGCAGATTTTGCAAGATTAAATGATATCAAAGAAAGAATTGAATCAAAAACCAATGGAGACATCGTTGTTGTGGTTGATGATTCAGCTTCAAATCCTGGAGAAGGGACAAGGGTAATGGCAGCCAGATGTGATGTGGCAGTTTCAATAGCTGGCGCTTGTGCAGGAAATTTAGTTGACCTTGCAGACTATTCCACTAAAGTCAGCAAAAAGATCATTTATGTAAATGCAGGTACACTTGACTTGAATACCATAAATTTCCTTAGAAGGTCTTATGATGACAATTGGTCACATTATACATTCGCATCAGTGCAAAGCCCTGGAAAGTTCTTGAATGATGCAGGAATAACCTTGATTCAACCTGCACAAGAATATCCTGATGATTGCTACAAAGGAATAATCGCATATGACAGCGATAATGTTAACGAATATATCGCAAATGAAATCATTAATTCAATTTATGCTGGAACAAACGAAAACAAGCAATTGGATACAGATTTAATAGTTTATCACAAGTTAGACCCTAAATACTTAGCAGAAGATTCCAAAAAAATTGTTGATGGCCATGGAAATGATATGCAGGAATCATACGGTTCCTACACCACTCAGCAATTACTGTATATGAGCGCTTCCTACATTGGAGGATATGCTTTAGAAGTTCCTGGAGAATTTAGAGCACCTGACAACCCACAAAAATATTCAAGCTTTACAAAAGGGGAATATTCATTTAACGATTACTATAATATGGCAGATATTGTTGTAGACTATATGAATGAGCATGGAAAAGCACCAGATTCAATTAATTATGAAGGGGCAACCATCGGTTATTATGACTTGGTTTACAATTTTGCACTTCTTACAGAAGATGACACAAGTGCAAGCACTATGAATTTCCCATCTGAAATGGCATTCTACAAATATTACAGCGATTTACTATTTGAACTCTTGCCAATAGGAATGATAATCGTTGCAATAATTCTAATCCTATTGATAGTGAGGAGCATAATAAGAAGAATAAAAAGAAGGATAAGAAGAAGAAAGGAAAGAAAGTACAGGAAAAGAATGCAAAGAGAAAGATATGGCAGAAATCCTAGACAATTCCATAGGAATATAGATTCAAGATATTATTCAGATTACGATTATCCTTCTAATCAGCCAAAAAGATTGCATAGGCAAGAAAGAAGACGCAGATAAATTAAAATAGATAGAATTGGAAAAATTTAAAAAAAATTTTAAAGATTAAAATTAATTATACAAGGAGTTTGAAAATGACAGAAGCTCAAAATGATGCAAAAAACGAGGAATATATTGATAGTTTAAAAGATGAAATAAGCTATTTAAGAGAGATTCTAGCCAGCAAACTCTTTGAAGAAGATAATTTGATAAATTTCACATGCAGAGAAATTGAAACAGATTATTCCTTAAAATTTGGAGTTTATAAATACAAGATTAAAGATTACAAGCTTAAAATCAAGAAAACAAAAAGAACTATAGAATTGATTAAGAAAATGGTTAATCAACAATCCACTAATCAATTCAACAAGGAATTAAGTGATTTAGAGGAAAATCAAATCAAGATCAATAAGACCAAAATCAATAAGCCAAAAATCAATATGAGTGAAATTGAAAGCCATATTGAAAATGAGTTTAAAGAGGAAGATTTGGAATTGCAGACAGAAACTGCAAAAGTGAATATCCTTATTGAAGAGCATAAAAACAATTTAAGCAAAAAACAGGATTTTAAGGAATTGCACACAATTTATAAGGATTGCATAAGAAAAATCCATCCTGATCTATTGCTTGAACCAACAGATTATGAGGAAAACTTGTTTTATAGTTCCAAAGAGACCTATGAAGATAGGGATTTGGAAGAATTGAAGTCCACACAAAATCTAATAATCAGGCATGAAATTGAAAATGAACCAAAAACCCTAGAAGACTATGAAAAGCTTAGAAACAAGCTGGAAATCAATATCGAACTTGAAGATAAGGAACTTTCAGAAATAGTCA
This sequence comes from Methanobrevibacter ruminantium, assembly GCA_004553595.1. Lineage (GTDB taxonomy): Archaea > Methanobacteriota > Methanobacteria > Methanobacteriales > Methanobacteriaceae > Methanobrevibacter > Methanobrevibacter ruminantium_A. The sequence continues at coordinate 108,120 of SFKZ01000004.1, forward strand.
ACTCCAAGCCATATACCCAACAGAAGTTCCTATTGGATACCAAAAAAGTGAATAACTATAGGGAAGGATTGGTTACTTCTTTATTGGAAGTTGAAAAGGAGTATATAAAAATCAATAAAGACTTAAGTGAACTTAAAAAAGAGAACAATCTTAGCTATAAATTAGATTTGACTAAAAATAATTCAAATAATTAATTTTTTTTAATTTATTAAATTAATTAATTGATTAATTTTATTAATTATTTTTTTTAAATTTTTTTAAATTTTTTTATTAATTTATTTAAATTTTTAATTAATTGCTTATTTTATTGGTGCTGAATAACATAACATAAGCATCAGATCCATCCTCATAGTAATTAGGTACTTTCCTATCAATTTCAAAACCGAATTTTTGATAGAAACTGACAGCAGCTTCATTATGGGACTTCACTTCCAAAGTTACCCTATGGATATCAATATTCCTGAATATGCTTATTGCCATCATAAGCAATCGAGTTGCTATATGCTGTCTGCGGAATTTGCTATCAACTGCAAGAGCAATTATATGACCTAAACCTTCTTCTTTTACCCAAAAAATGATATACCCTACAATCTCACCATCTTCAACAGCAACAAGAAATCCTGCGCCGATTTCATATAATTGCTGAAGAATAGCCAATTCATAAGGTGTAGAAAAGGACTCTACTTCAATTTGATACACTCTGGCCAAATCAGAAGGGACAAATTCACGAATAAACATAAAAAACACTTTAAAAATCAAATAAATATTATTTTCTAATCATTTTTCTAATTGAAAATTTATATTAATATTATTTAATTTACTCCATTAAAAATATTTCTAAAAATTAAATTAAAAGCATGAAAGTGAGATAAAATAAAACAGAAATAGAACATATTAAATTATTAAAAGACAAATACATTATTAAGAAATAAAAAACTTAAAAAGGAATAAAAATGTGGAACGATTTAGAGGAATTCATTCTTAAATTAGCTATTGAAAATAGTGAAAAAACCGGCAAAAAAACAAAGATAGTTGAAATTGGAGCGGGAAAATTCCAAACAATATCTAAAAATTTAAGTGAAAATGAAAATATTGACATTATAATGACAGATATTGATCCTGCAAATGAAAACATTATAAAAGATGATGTTTTCAATCCAAACATGAGTATCTATAAGGATGCAGACATATTGTTTTCAATAAGACCCCCTGCAGAATTGCAGGAAGCGATTATGAAAATAAGGGATAATGTTGACGCTACATTAATCATAAAACCATTGTTCAATGAAGATTTGAACATGAAAACCAAAAAAATGAAGTTAAAAAATTATAATCGTGCTTCATTTTACATATATGAAAGATAAATAAGGGATTTTGAAAGTTAAAACCTTAAAGATTTAAATAACATAAATTAAAGATATAAATTTACACATTATATACCATATATAAATATAGTATAAAAAATCATGAAAATCTCAAAATGGAGATTTCAAAAAACTATTTTTAGCAAATTATGAACTTGGGGATTATATTGATAGAAGAAATATTAAAGCAGTACTCCACTCAAAAAGAAGGATTGAACAGCGCTGAAGCTAATGCTCGATTAGAAAAATACGGCTTAAACAAGCTTCAGGAAAAGAAAAAAGATAGTCCTTTGAAATTATTTTTATCCCAATTCTTGGATGTTTTAATATTCATGCTTATAATTGCAGCCATTGCAAGCTATATGATTGGAAATCATTTGGATGCAATTGTTATACTTATAGTTGTAATAATTAACTCAATAATCGGTTTTACCCAAGAATATCGTGCGGAAAATGCTATGGAAAAGCTTAAAAGTTTAGTCCATACAGATGCACACGTTAAAAGAGATGGGCACATCAAAAGAATCCCTAGTGAAAATCTTGTTTTAGGGGATATTGTAATTCTTGAAGAGGGAGATAAAGTTCCTGCAGATTTGATTTTAATTGAATCTTATGATTTGAGAGTGGATGAATCCTCCTTAACTGGAGAGTCTGATTTTGTTAAAAAAGATACCAATTATGAAAGAGTATCCGATTTCTCAAATAAGATTAAAGATATTAAAAAATATTCAAAAGAGGAAGATATCCAATCTAAACTTGTATCCATGAATTCAAATGTAATCTTTGGAAAAGGAACAGGTGTTGTAATAGCTACTGGAATGGAAACAACCATCGGAAGAATAGCTACCATGATTCAAGAAGATGCAGAGGAAACACCTTTAACAATTCAAGTGGGCAGATTAGGTAAAAAAATTGGAATACTCTCCATAATCGTTTGTATACTCGTATTCATCATAGACTTTTATCAAGCCATGGACATTCTTGAAAGCTTTATGACCGCAGTTTCTCTTGCTGTTGCAGCTATTCCTGAAGGTCTTCCTGCAGTCTTGACTTTGACTTTGGCATTAGGAATGCAAAAGATGGCAAAATCCAATGCAATCGTTAAAAAATTGTCATCTGTAGAAACATTAGGATCATGCACTTACATCTGTACAGATAAAACTGGAACTTTAACAGAAAACAAAATGACTGTTAGAACCCCTTTCTTAACCAGTCAAGAGAATGGTGTATTAATTGCAGGATTATGTAACGGAGTTAGATACGAAGATGATGAATTGATTGGAAACCCCACTGATTTGGCATCATACCACTTCGCACTTGACAATGATTTTGAAAAGCTCAAAGCGAATAGGAATTTTGAAAAAGAATTGGAAATACCTTTTGACAGCAATAGAAAAAGAATGACCTTCATTTACAGTGAAGCTGATGAGGATGACAATAAAGATTATTACGTTTTAACAAAAGGAGCTCCTGAACTGATTTTAGACTTATCTGATAAGATCGATTTCAATGGCCATATAAACAATTTTGACAGTTCAACCAAAAAGGAAATAATGCGTGAAATTGACAGAATGACAAAAAGGTCATTAAGGGTCATAGCTCTTGCTTACAAAAAGCTTGACAATGAGGGATATGAAAAGATTTCAGATTTGGACAATGAGGAAATAGAAAAAGGAGATTCCAAAATACATAAAACATATTCCGAGAATAAGCATCATGGAGAAACTTTTGAAAAAGATTTGATATTTGCTGGTCTTTTAGGAATTATGGACCCTCCAAGACCAGAAGCTATTGACGCTATAGCAGATTGTCAAAAGGCAGGAATCAACGTAGTGATGATTACCGGAGACCATAAGGACACTGCAACTGCAATAGCTATGGAATTAGGCATTCTCCCTAGAGACTATTATATTCATGAAAAAAATTATAATAATGTAATTCTTACTGGACAGGAATTGGAAGATTTAAGTGATGAGGAATACAATGAAATTGCAAAGGACATCAAAGTTTATGCAAGAGTGTATCCTGAACAGAAAAGAAGAATCATTGAAGTTCTCCAAAACCATGGTGAAATCGTATCAATGACTGGTGATGGCGTAAATGATGCACCAGCACTTAAAAAGGCTTCCATTGGAGTAGCTATGGGTAGCGGTACAGATGTCACAAAAGAATCTGCAGATATGATCATACAGGATGATAACTTTGCTACAATAGTCTCTTCAATTAGGGAAGGAAGAACAATCTTTGATAACATCAAAAGATTCTTAAAATTCCAATTATCCACAAATGTTGGAGCGATATTGACAATCACTATTGGGTCATTATTGCCAATACCAACGCCATTTACTCCAATTCAACTTTTATGGATCAATATAATAATGGATGGCCCTCCAGCGCAATCATTAGGTTTGGAAGGTTCCGAAAAAGACATAATGAGAAGACCTCCTGAAAAAGGAGAATTGATCAACAGAAAAACAATGATCAAGATCACAATTTCTGGAATGGTTATGGCAATCGGAACATTAGGACTATTCATTTATGAATTAAATAATGGAGTAGGGGATGTGAAGACCAAGGCAATTACAATTGCATTTACAGTATTCGTATTGTATCAATTGTTTAATGCATTGAATTACAGGTCCAGTTCAAAAACAAGAAATACCGTACTTTGGTTATCTCTTATTGGATCATTCATATTGCAAGTCCTTGTTATATATGTTCCATTCCTTCAAACAATTTTCAAGACCTGTGCAATTGGATTATTTGAGTGGGTCTTAATCATCATTGTTTCAGCAATAATCTTAGTGACAGATAAAATTGCCAATAGAATTGTAGATGGAAACATTTAAACCGGTACATTAACTATGGTGCATGAATCATTGTACATGAATTAGGATACATGAACTGGATGTGAAAAATTTAAAAAAATTATAAATAGTATATTAACAAAAATATTATTAAATAAAATTATAATTATTAAATTAATTATTGATTTTTTTTAGGAGGAATATTATGAATTTAATAGCAGACATTATTAACGGACTTTCATCAATGTCCATTGTTATGATCATAGGTTTCATTTTTGTTGTTGCATTAATGACAGTCATAGCAAAAAAAGCTTAAGATAGATTTTTTATTAATTTTTAAAATTAATTTTAAATCATCCAAATATTTACCACCATAAATACTTTTTTTAACCATCACAAAAAATTTTATTATCAAAAAAAAATCATCATCAAATCCCTATTTTTTAATAAATTATTAAATTTTACTAACTGCATATAGATTACTATTTTTCAAAAATTATAATTAAAAGATTATTTTAATTAAATTAAAACTATGTGTTATTAAATTAAAAGTTTTATAAAAAGTACCAATTTAATGAAAGTTATGGTTGATTAAACTATGGTGAATTTTTTAATCAAAAAATTTAATTGAAAAATTGAATTTTTAATGAAAATTTAAAAAAAATGAAGATAAAATTAGAAAAAATTCAAGAATAAATAATTTAATAATTTTAACAAAATGAAAAAATTAAAATTTTTAAAATATGGAAATTTAAAAAATTTATAATTTGAAAAAATTAGAATTTAAAAAAATTAAAATTTCAAAAAGAATAGAATTTCAAAAAAATATTAGAAATTAAAAATAATAAAAAAAGTAATAATAGAAACGCCGAGACTGGGATTTGAACCCAGGCGGCTATTACACCACGGGATTTCAAGTCCCGCGCCTTACCAGGCTAGACTATCTCGGCATATGAATATGTAAAATAATATAAATATGATTAATAGTAATCTAATTAGAAAATTTAATATAAATTAAAAATAAAAGTATGAAAATTAATTCTGAAAATAATTTCAGAACAAAAACTTAATTATTTAAGTTCAATTTCAATACTTACGTTATCAGGAACGCTTACTTTCATAATTTGTCTCATAGCTCTTTCATCAGCGCCAATTCCAATTAAACGTTTGTGGATACGAAGTTCCCATTTTTCCCAAGTAGCTTTTCCTTCTCCATCTGGAGATTTTCTAGTTGGTACAACTAATTTTTTAGTAGGTAATGGAATAGGGCCAGAAATATCTACACCAGTTCTTTCAGAAATTTTCTTTAACTGGTCACAGACATAATTAATTTTTTCAGGATCAGTACCTGTAAGTTTAATTCTAGCTTGATTCATTTTAATCCTCCTTAAACAGGTTAATAATCTAGTTTAAACCTAAAATATGATTAAACTAGATTACTAGATTAAAACATACTATAGATTTAAAATAAATATTATTTAAAACCTAAAAATAAAGATTTGATTTATTAGAAAAATTAAAAACTTTCTCTAATAAATTTTCAAAATTAAAACTAAAAAAATAAAAAATGAATAATTTAATTAAAAATTAATCATTAATCTTATTTTTTGTCAGTTACTTTAAGACATAAACCAGCTGCTACGGTTTGACCCATATCTCTGATAGCGAATCTTCCCATAGGAGGAATGCTTGCAGCTTCTTCCATAACCATAGGTTTAGTTGGTTTAATTTGTACAATAGCTGCGTCACCAGTTTTAATGAAGTCAGGTTTGGTTGCTTCAGGTTGACCGGTAGCAGGGTCGAGTTTAGAAGTTAAGTCTAAGAAAGTACATGCAGTTTGTGAGGTGTGACAGTGGAATACAGGGGTGTATCCTACGGTGATTACACCAGGGTGTTGTAATACTACAACTTGTGCAGTAAATTCTTTAGCTACGGTAGGAGCGTCAGTAGTGTGTCCAGCTACGTCTCCTCTTCTGATATCGTTTTTACCTACACCTCTTACGTTGAATCCGATGTTGTCACCAGGTTCAGCTTCAGGGAAAGTTTCGTGGTGCATTTCGATAGATTTTACTTCACCAGATACTCCAGCAGGTTCAAAGATAACGTTGTCTCCTTGTTTCATGATACCAGTTTCTACTCTTCCTACAGGTACAGTACCTACACCAGTAATAGAGTATACGTCTTGAATAGGAACTCTTAATGGTAAGTCTACAGGTTTTTCAGGTGGTACTAATTTGTCTAATTCATCCATTAAAGGACTACCTTTGTACCAGGACATGTTACCGGAGAGTTCTTTGATGTTGTCTCCTTCAAATGCAGACATAGGAATGAAAGGAGTGGTTGCTGGGTCTCTACCGATGGATCTGAGTAAGTCAGATACTTCAGCTTTTACTTCGTTGAATCTGTCTTCACTGTAATCTACCATATCCATTTTGTTTACAGCGATGATTAATTGTTTAATACCTAAAGTCATGGATAAGAACATGTGTTCTTTGGTTTGTGGCATTACACCGTCGTTAGCAGCTACTACTAATACAGCCGCGTCAGCTTGGGATGCACCAGTAATCATGTTTTTAACGAAGTCTCTGTGTCCAGGACAGTCTACTACAGTGTAGTCGTATTTGTTGGTGGAGAATTTTTGGTGAGCTAAGTCAATGGTTACTCCTCTTTCTCTTTCTTCACCTAATTTGTCCATAACAAATCTGAATTTATCTTCACCTTCATCTAATTGTTGTTCAGCGATTGCACCAGCTTTTAATAATAAGTGTCCTACTAAAGTGGATTTACCGTGGTCAACGTGTCCAATAAATGCTAAATTTAAATGTTCTTTTGCTTTTGCCATTATAAAAACCTCTTTTTATAAATTGTATATAAGTTAAGTATATAATTAAGTAAAATTATTTGTTAAGTTATTTATATTGTTGAATATTTTTGAAATACTTATAAATTAATAATCAATAAATGTTATCAAAGATATATCAACGGATTTATTCTATAACTTACATGTAAAAATTACATGGTAACAATTACATGCAATATAAAATAAATCACATGTAATATAAGAATACTCAACTATATGTATATTATTATATTTTTTATAATATATAAACTATATGATTATACCACTATTTTTTTAATAATTGAAAAAACTAAAAAAACAGCGAATTAAGTGAAACTTAATGAAATTTAATTAAAAAGATAATTAATTAAAATAAAAAATTTAAATTAGGAAAAATTCCTAATTTAATAAAAACAAATCAGATAATTTAAGATAAAGATTATCTTAATTGCTTTGGGCTTAACCTAAGTAGTGGTCAGGACCAAATGGTTGTGGGGATAATCCTTTTCTTTCTCTGATTTGTCTGATAATTTGACTTTGCAATTCTCTTGGTAATCTTTCGAAACCGGAGTTTTCAGTAGACCATAAACATCTACCTTGAGTTGCAGATCTGATTTCACCAGCGAAACCAAACATTTCAGCTACAGGTACTTTAGCTTCAACGTTTACCATGTCACCTTCAGTTGGCATATCTACAATTTGACCTCTTCTGTTTAAGATTTCTTTAGTAACAGATCCCATATAGTCAGTAGGAGTGTTAATGAAAACTTTTTGAACAGGTTCAAGTAAGGTAGGGTCAGCCATCATCATACCACCTTTAATAGCGTTACGGATAGCTGGTAAAATTTGAGCAGGTCCTCTGTGAACTGCGTCTTCGTGAAGTTTTGCATCTACAAGAGTGAATTTCATACCCATTGCAATTTCATTTGCAACTGGACCTTCTTCAAGTGCAGATTCGAAACCTTCAATTACAAGCTCTTTGATCTCATCTAAGTATTGAATTCCACGAGTCATGTTGATGAATAAGGATTTGTTGTAAACATCCCATACTCTTCTAGCTTCTTCTTTATCAAGACCATGTTCAATGAATTTTTGAGCTTCTTCCTTATCTTTGATTTTACCTTCTTTGATGTCACCATTTTGCAATGCTTGGAAGATTGAATCTTCTAAAGGTGCAACTTCAAGGTATAATCTGTTATGCTTGTTAGGAGATTTACCTTCTACAGGGTTAGCAGTTTTTCCTGCAACGGTTTCTCTGTATACAACAATAGGTTCGGAAGTGTTGATATCTACACCTTTGTTGTTGATTCTTACACCAATAACTTCTAAGTGAAGTTCTCCCATACCGGAAACTAAGTGTTCACCAGTTTCTTCGTTAATGTTAACATGAATGGTAGGGTCTTCTTTTGCAGTTTGTCTTAATACTTCAATAAGTTTTGGTAAGTCTTTAGTGTTTTTAGCTTCTACAGCTACAGTAACTACAGGTTCAGAGATGTGTTCAATTCCTTCGAATTCTACAATCCTGTTTTCAGGAGAACAAATGGTTTCCCCTGCAGTAGCTCCTTTTGCACCAGTGATGTAAACAATGTTACCAGCAGGAACCTTTTCAGTAGGAACTCTTTCAGGACCGAAGAAAACACCAACTTGTTGTACTCTGGATCTAGCTTGACCTCCTACCAAGAACACTTCACTACCTTGTTCTACAGTACCACCGTATACTCTACCGGTAGCTACTTCACCAGCGTGCTTATCTACAGATACGTTAGTAACCATTACCGCTAAAGGTCCATCAGGGCTGGTGTTAACCATGGTTTGACCAGCTTCACTTTCAATGTCTCCATCCCAAATGTTAGGACATCTGTATTTTTGGGAAACTTCAGGAGAAGGTAAGTGTTCTACTACCATACCTAATAATACATCAGCTAAAGGTACTTTTTTAGCTAATTCTTTTTGGTTTTCATCATTACAGTAATCAATGATGTCTTTAAAGTTGATTCCGGTTTCTTGCATCATTGGAATGTTAATAGCCCAGTTGTGGTATGCTGAACCGAATGCTACACTACCGTCATCCACTTTTACAAGCCATTCCTCTTTTTTATCTTTAGGAGCCATTTTGCTGATTAATTTGTTAGCTTCATTGATGATTCCAATGAATTTGTTTGCTAATTCTTCTGGTCCTAATTTTACTTCGTTGATTAATCTGTCAACTTTGTTAATGAATAATACTGGTTTAACTTTTTCTCTTAAAGCTTGTCTGAGTACAGTTTCAGTTTGAGGCATGATACCTTCTACTGCACATACAACTACTACTGCACCGTCTACAGCCCTCATTGCACGGGTTACGTCTCCACCGAAGTCAACGTGACCCGGAGTGTCAATTAAGTTAATTAAATATTCATCATCATGATATTCGTGTACCATAGATACGTTTGCTGCGTCAATGGTAATACCACGAGCTTGTTCTTGTTCGTCAAAATCTAAGAATCTTTGATCTCCAGCAAGATCTTCAGAAATCATTCCTGCACCTGCTAAGAGATTGTCGGATAAAGTAGTTTTACCGTGATCAATGTGTGCACAAATACCAATGTTTCTGATATTTGTAGGTTGATACATCAATTCTTTGATTTTTGCAATCATTTTGTCTCGTCTACTCAAAATCATCACCTATAAACATTAGTTTATTATTTTAGTCTATATCTAAGTCAATATTATGTCTTTTAAATAAAAAAATTAAAAAATTAAAGAATATAAAAATTAAACAGAATTCAAATTAGAATGCTTTCAAATTAGAATGCTTTTCTAAAAATTTAATTAAAAATTTAAAAAAGAAATTAAAAAGAAAATTCTGATTAATTCTATAATTATTAAAAACACTAAAATTAGTGTGCTGCTTTTGCAACTCTTTCTTTTTCTTCTTTTTTCTGTAAAGCGAAACTTCTGGTATCTTCTTCAGATGCAAAGATTAATTCGTTTGCTAAACATTCAGCTACAGATTTTCTGTTTTTGAATGCAGATTGTAAAGTTCCTCTAGTTAAGAATCCTAAAGAAAGGTCTACTCTTCTTTGTGGAGAAATGTCTACAGCTACTTGGTATCCAATACCACCATATTTAATACGGGTAGTTTCTTCACGTGGAGAAGTGTTTTCTACAGCAGTAACTAAAACTTGAACAGGGTTCTTTTTAGTTCTTTTGTGAATAATTTCTAAAGCTTCTTTTACAATATTGTAAGCTTTGTTCTTTTTACCAGAGTTTCTTTGGGTTCTCATGATTTTGTTCATTAATCTTTCTACAATAGAAACTTTGGATTTTGCGAATTGTCTTTTTACGTGTCTACCTAAAGTATGAGGAACGATAGTTTCATCTAAGCAGATGTATCTCTTTAAACCTAAATCTTGTACCTCTACTTCGTCAAGATCCCATTTATCAAATAATTTAGCCATGAAAATTACCTCAATTATCTTACTGGTTTATCAATTTTTCCGCTTACCATTTCGGATAAAGCAACATTGTTAACTTTACTTACTTTCCAACGAACTCCTGGAATGTCACCCATGGATCTTCCAGATGGTCCACCGATACCTTCAATCATAACTTCATCGTGCTCATCGATAAAACCGATTGCTCCGTCACCTGGTGCAAATGCAGTTAATTGTTTACCGTTTTTAATTAATTGAACACGAACACATTTACGAATAGCAGAGTTAGGTTGCTTTGCTTCAATTCCTACTTTTTCAATAACAATTCCTCTAGCCTGAGGTGCCCCTTCGAGAGGGTCTGCTTTTACATCTAAACGTAATGCTCTTCTTTTGTAATCTACGTCTTTCCATTTAAAATTTTGTCTATTCTTTTTAAGCTTTTTAGCAGCAAAAAGTCCTGGCATATTTATTCTTCCTCTTAAGTTTATAAGACAAGTGTCTTTTTTGAATAAATTACAAGATTAAAATAATTAATTCGATTTAGATAGAAGTCCACCGCTGCGATTTACTATTATACTCAAATCTATACTCAAACATCCAAACTAAGGTGATTAAGCTTAATTTAAACTCAAAATACTAAAATTATACGATAAAATAACCATATAATAGCAATCAAAACTCCTATACAAAATAGAATATAAGTATAGAATCTAATTAAATACATTAATTAAATGATTTTCTGTATTGATTTAATTAATGTTTGAATCATTGAAATTCGATTATTGAAATTCAATGATATGAAAATAATATAGGTAAACTATAATAAATAAAGAAAACTATAGCCAAAATGCACACATAGCTATTAGTTTTAGAAATAAAGAAATTATAGCTAATAAATTACATTAATTAACATTAAAAATTTAGATAAAATTTTTTACACACAAATGTTAATTTAACATAATGTTACCTATTATAATAATATATTATAATAACTTTACTAATAAATGTTTGGTTTTTTGATGTGTGATGGTGATGAAATTACAAAATAAAATTAGAAATAATTGAAAAAATTAAAAAAATGAAATATTAAAAAATGAAAAATTAAAAATAAAAAGTTAACATGACCTAAATTGTTAGATCATGTGTGATTAATCATAAACAATAATGCAAAACAAAAATATTAGAAAAGAATTATTTTAAAATAATATTATTTATTTCATGTTGTCTTTTTGCTAATAATTTTGCTCTTTCAATGTTAATACCGTTTTTACCAATAGCTATTCTTTTATTGGAAGAGTCTGTATTGACGATAGCTATTTTTTCATCGTTGTTTTTCTCAACGATTTTAATGGATTTCAATTCAGCAGGAGATAAAACGTTTTTAATGAATTGAGCAGAATCTTCATTGTGCTCAATGATTTCAACTCCTCTTCCAACTGCTTTTTTAACTTTGGTTACAGTGCTTCCGCCTTTACCAATAGCTAAACCCATATCACCTTTTTTAACAACGAAGGTAACTTTGGCATTATCATCATCGAGGATGCAATCTTTAACCATTGCACCAGTCATGCTCTCAAAGAGAGCTATAAAACGGATCTCATGTGCATTAAATTTAATAGACACAAAATCTACCCCATTTTTTCTAAGATAGTAGAATCTCCTGGATCGTTTATGATTAAAGTAGCAACAGTAAATGGTTTACCGCATACAGAACCTAAGTCTACACTTGTACCTTCATATACAATGAAAGGAATTTCAGAGAGATTTGCGTAATATTCTACATCTTCTAAAATTTCTTTAGGACTGTTAGCTGCAACAACTGCAAGTCTACCTTTACCTAATTTTAAAGATTGAATAGATTTTTCTGAGCCGAGTGTAACATCTCCGGTATCTACTGCAACTCTTATTCCTCTTTCTATATCCATCATCTGCCTCCTAAATTTTAATTTAAAAAAATCATCTATCTCAAGATAAGAAAAATTCATAAATAATCATATCTTACTCAAGATAAAATTTTCATAGAGTAATAAAATATGTGCTATTAAATAAATAAAATTAAATAACAAATATGAAATTAAACTATTACATTTAATTATAATACACCTATTATTTATAATTTATTGATATTTTAATAGAATATTTTACAATAAAATCATTCTTAAAATTATAATTTTGGATTAATTGTTTAAAATTAATTGTTGTTTAAATTAATTCTTTAAGAATAACTATGAATATGAAAATTATAGTAAATAAATAAAAATTAAGAAAATATTAAAAATATAAAAAATTTAATAAATTCTTAATAAATTTTCCGAATATTTATATTAAATAAATATCCGAAAATAATCTGAACTTTAATATGCATCTGGTTTCATTGTGACACGTACTGATCCAGTACCTAAAGGAATTGGTTGACCAATAATGATATTTTCAATAATACCAGTTAAATCATCCATTTCCCCTCTAATACTTGCGTGAAGTAAATGCTTACCAGTTTCTTCAAATGCTGCACGAGCAAGAACACTTGATTTTTCACCACTGATACCATGTCTTCCAATGGATTTTACAACTCCTTCAGAAGTCATCATATCAGCAACTAACATAATGTGTCTGATATCTACAGTCAAACCTTGGTCTGATAAGGTACGGTTTAACTCATAGACAATAGCGTTACGAGCAGCTTCAATACCTAATACAGTTTCAATTTCATGAATGTCGTTAGTGGTTGATCTAGCCTTATCAATACCCTCTTCGTTGAAGATAGCTTTAAGGTTAGAACCTTCAGTATGGATAATCCATTCATCATCACCTTTACGGATAATGACTTTACCAATGCTTTTGGTTCCACTAATTTGCAAGTCACGAACTTTATCAGCTAAAAGCCTAATTTCTCTGATAGTAGGATTTCTAGGTTTGAAAGTTAATTTATAATCATCTTCAATTTCAACTTTCTTGAATATTTTTTCAACTTGTGCAATGATGCTGTCATAATCTAATCTCCTATCTTGGATTTTTCTCTCATCGAGAGTGACTATGACTTGCATTCCACCATAATCCAAGTTGAAATCAGATAATATGTCATTAATGGTACTTTTACCAATCTTATTCGCTAACTTTCTTACGAATTCCTCATCATTCTTGTACTCTTCCTCGAAGTAAATGTCCATGGTAGGTGTAGAAATCTTTTTCCTTGCATCTACAATTTCAATTAACCTTGGAAGACCGAGAGTTACGTTTAACTCAGCTACCCCTGCGTAGTGGAAAGTACGCATGGTCATCTGAGTACCAGGTTCACCTACAGATTGGGCTGCAACAGTACCTACTGCTTCTCCAGCTTCAATATAAGATCTTTCGTAAGCTTCGTCTACTTTAAGAACTAACTCATTTAATTCATCATCAGTTAACTCTCTTTTAATGTAAACTCTCACTAAGTCTTTAATGTAACTTGGAGGGAACTTGATCTCATTTTTAATGATTACATCTAAAACTTTGGAAATAGCTTCAGGCACATAATCATATTCTTCAATGTTAAGTTCTTCTTCAAGAGTTTTGATTAAATAGATAGTTCCATCTTTTGGATATTCAATTTCATTGCCTGCAAGCTCATTTTCAACAAGGACTAATGTATTTAACTCATTGTAAGTTAATTTCTCTTTAATGAAAGTCATTGCAGATTCAATAATAGCAGTTTCAGAAACTTCTATTTCATTGTTTTCATATATCTCTTCTACAAGAACTATTTTAGTGATTAAGTCATTTAATTCATCATCTTCTAATTCACCATCACTGTAAAGTTGTGATAAGCTGATTACATAAATTTCGGATGAATTAACTTTATTCTTTTTAAAAGCCTTTTCAACAGTTTTGATGGAGTCAATTAAATCTTCTAATTCCTCAAGACTTAAATCTCCATCATCATAAGACTGTTGGAGATTTTTGATATATTCTTTAGAAAAACCAATTTTGCTCTTTTCAAATAATTCTTGAACATTAATTGCTTCAGATATCTCTTTAGTATCAGTCATAAAATTGCCCCCTCAATTAGTTATCCTTAATCCTCATTTCGTCAATAAGTTTATCTAGGTTTGCTACATGACCGAAGTCACTTTTTGCTGGGTCAATACCTTCTTCACCAAATACACTTTGAATGACTTGACCTTTGTTGTCAGTGACTAATCCGTCGGATCTTACATTTAAGTCTTCAAGTGCATTTACAAGTCTTCTTTGCATATAACCGGATTGTGCTGTACGGATAGCAGTATCTACTAAACCTTCTCTTCCACCCATAGCGTGGAAGAAGAATTCTACAGGGTCTAATCCTTCCTTATAACTGGAATGTACAAATCCTTTTGCTCTTGCCCCTAACTCATGTTTTCTGAAGTGAGGCAATGGTCTAGCTAAGTATCCTCTTGTAATACGTCCACCACGAACAGATTGCTGTCCTACACAAGCGGTAATCTGAGCGAGGTTCAACATGGATGCCCTTGCACCGGTACGAGCCATAACTACAGAGTGGTTTTCAACAGCCATCACGTAGTCATAGGAGTCATCTTGAGATTGTTTTCCCATAGTGAGGTAACCTTCTGCGATTTCCCCTGCTGTGTCCCTAGCTTCCCCAAGAACTTGCACAATACGCATTTCCAAGGTTTCTTCTGCACTTCTACCAGGTAAAGATTGGAGAAGTCCTTCTTCATAAGTTGCAATTAATTTGTCTACTTCTTGTTCAGCCTTATCTAAGTGAGCGCCAATAACCTCAATTGCCTCTTCAGGAATTTCCTCATCGTTAGTGCCAGTGGTAATACCTGTTTTCATGATACCGCAGATAGCAAGGTCAGTGGATCTGTCCAAGAATTCTTTTGCACGGGATGGTCCGTATTCCTTAACGATTGTATCCAAGATTTTACCGGAGAAGGAACCGTATGCTGCTTCGTCAATAGCACCATGGGTTAATTGGCCGTCTTTGATTACTACGAATGCATCATATTGGCAATCTTCCTTAAGACAAGTTTCACATTTTCTACAAATCTCTGCTTTATAGTTCATGTTAAGGTCATCTGGAAGCAATAAGCTGAATAACTCTTTACCAGTCCAATCACGGTTTTTACGTTTTAAATGCTTTTTATCAACATATTCATTGTTGAGAAGATGTGATTTTCTAATCATTTGGAAAGCATCATCTTCAGGAACAGTGAAACCATCACGAGTTAAAAGGTAAGCTCCACTAATGTGGTCGTGAATAGCACCGATAATTGGTCCACCAAACCTTGGAGATAAGATGTGTTCCTGTACTCTCATCAAGGATTTAGCTTCAGCACGGGATTCATCAGTTTGGAAAACGTGCATGTTCATTTCGTCTCCGTCAAAGTCCGCATTGTATGGAGGACATACACAAAGGTTTAATCTGAAAGTCTTGTAAGGCAATACTCTTACTTCGTGAGCCATCATACTCATTCTGTGAAGAGAAGGTTGACGGTTGAATAAAACAATATCTCCATCTTTTAGATGTCTCATTACAACATCACCATATTTAAGGTTCTCAACGACTAATTCCCTGTTGTCATCCAAGACTCTAACTTTCATTTCCTTACCCTTGATGGTCTTTTTGACATAGTTAGCTCCAGGGTGAACATTTGGACCATTTAAGATAGCTTCTTTTAATTCTTCAATGTTCCACTCGTTTACATAAGTGGGCACAGTTACCTCTTTTGCAATCATTTCAGGAACGCCGACTTCATTAATACTGATATTTGGATCAGGAGAGATTACAGTACGTGCTGAGAAGTTTACACGTTTACCGGAAAGGTTACTTCTGAATCTTCCTTCCTTACCTTTCAATCTTTGAGCTAAAGTCTTAAGAGGTCTTCCACTTCTGTGTCTTGCAGGAGGAACACCACTTGCTTCATTGTCAAAGTAAGTGGTTACGTGGTATTGGAGTAATTTCCAAAGGTCCTCTACAATAAGTTGTGGAGCACCAGCATCCATGTTTTCAATCAATCTTTGGTTGATTCTTAAAATATCCACTAACTTGTGAGTTAAGTCATCCTCAGATCTTTCACCAGTATCAAGAGTGATTGAAGGTCTTACGGTTACTGGAGGTACAGGGAGTACTGTGAGCACCATCCATTCAGGACGTGCAACTTCAGGATTTACACCTAAAACGTATGCATCTTCATCTGGAATGCGTTGAAGCTTTTCACGTACTTCAGATGCAGTTAAATCATAATCTTCAGTTCTAGGAGTTCCATCCTCTTCAGTTATGAGTTCTCCGTTTTCATCGTATTGTTTGCGAACTTCAATAATGTCAATAGGTTTGACAATCTTGATGTCTTCCTGTTCAGCACCACAATGAGGGCATACCTCTTTGGTTTTTTTATCTTTACAGATTTTATAAACATCTTTTACGAGTTCTTCTACGCTTTCACCTGCTTCTTGGAGTTCTTCCATCTTTTCAGTGAACTCTCCGATTTCATCATCATCCAAGAGCACACGTCCACATTCACTACAGGTGGAACGTAAGATTTTATGAATGTCATCACCGAAACCTACATGGATTACAGGTCTTGCAAGCTCAATCATACCGAAGTGACCTTGACATTCCCCACCTTTTTCACCACAGGTACGGCATTTTAAACTAGGATCAATAACACCTAAACGAGAATCCATTAATCCAGATTCAATTGGATAACCATCCTCATCGTAAGTGTCTGGTCTTTCTATCTTAACAACAGACATTTCCCTAATCTGTTCTGGTGACATTAATCCAAAATTAATTCTATCAATTTTTTTAATAATTCCTTTCAAAATATTGGCTCCTTAAAAAATTTATTTTTATTTCAACACCTTATTTCTTAAGCTTTGTCCCCAAGAACTAATTTAGGGAAAATACATAAACTTTTAAGTTCATCTAATAATAATTTGAATGCATATGAGATTTCAACAGGATAAGTTTCGCTGTCGCCACAAATTGGGCAATACATCTTACGTTTATTCTTATCGTATACTGCTAACATTCCACATTCATTACATACAACTGCTTCGTATTTGTCAGATTCATCTAATAATCTTTCTTTCAATGCAAGAGCAGCACCATGAGCAATAAGACAGTCTCTTTCCATTTCTCCGAACCTGAGACCACCTTCACGTGCTCTACCTTCAGTTGGTTGTCTTGTAAGCACTTGTACTGGACCAGTGGAACGTGCGTAAACCTTATCAGTTGTCATGTGGTGTAATTTTTGGTAATATGCAACACCTACAAAGATTTCAGCTTCAATACGTTCACCGGTTACACCATTGTACAATGATTCACATCCTGCTGATTCAAAACCGTTCTCTTTAAGAGCACGTTTGATTTCACCTTCAACAGTATCATTGAATGGAGTACCGTCCATACGGTGTCCTTCCATACATCCTGCTTTACCAGCTACCATTTCCAATACTTGTCCAACAGACATCCTTGAAGGGATAGCGTGTGGGTTTACAATAATATCAGGCACCACCCCATCTTCAGTAAATGGAATGTCATCTTGAGATAAGATAAGACCTACAACCCCTTTCTGACCGTGTCTTGATGCGAATTTGTCACCAAATTCAGGTTGTCTTGTATCTCTTACTCTTATTTTGGTTAATTTGCTTCCTTCGACAGTTTCGGTTAAGAGCACTGCATCAACAATACCTTTTTCACCATGTCTTACAGTTACGGAAGTTTCTCTTCTTTTTTCTGCAACAGTACCGAACTCATCGATTTCACCTAAGAATCTTGGAGGGGAAGTCTTACCAATCAATACATCACCAGATTCAACATGGGATTCTGGGTTAACGATACCGTCTTCATCTAAGTTTCTGTAGGATTCTTCACTACGGTATCCTTTAACTCCTTTTTCTGGAACTTCAAATTTATCTTCTTGTCCACCAGGATATCTTCTTTCAGATGCTTCGTAAGATCTGAAGAAACTGGATCTTCCCATACCTCTTTCAAGAGAGGATTTGTTGAGAATCATTGCGTCTTCCATGTTATATCCTTCGTAAGACATAAGAGCTACAACCAAGTTCTGACCAGATGGTCTTGAATCATAATTGATAGCATCAATAATTCTTGTTTTTACGATAGGAGTTTGAGGGTGGTGCAATAAGTGTGCACGAGTATCAGTACGTAAAGCGTAATTTGATACGTATAAACCTAATGCCTGTTTTGTCATCCCTGCTTCCATGGTGTTCCTTGGAGAGGAGTTGTGGTCTGAAAATGGAATAATTCCTGCACAAATACCTAACATAGTGGATGGGTCAATTTCCAAGTGAGTGTGATCTTCATTTAATTGACTTAAGTTCATTGCAATATAGGAATTCTCTTCTTCTTCAGCATCCAAGTATTCTAAAATACCTTTTGCAAATAATTCATCCCATTTCAATTCACCATTTGCAATAGCTTCCATATGTTCATCTCTAAGTGCTGGTTCACCATCATAAACAAGGATTAAAGGTCTTCTTGCCCTACCAGGGTCTGTGAAAATATAGATTTCATGGTTATCATCATAATAGGTAATGTTCATCTCATTATTGATTTGACCATTTCTCCTTTTATCACGCATTTCCTTAGTGAATTCTTCAGGATTATCGCAATAACCAGTAAGTTTACCATTAATATAAATTTTAGCTCTTACCATAAAATTCCTCCGATTAATCTATCATCTCTACATCCATGTCTCTAATGATGTTTACAAGTTTTTGGTCCTCTTCTTCTTCGAAACCTTCAGAGATCTTACACATTAGAGCTAAATTCTTTACTAATCCACAGTTTGGTCCTTCTGGTGTTTCGTTTGGACAAATCTTACCAAATTGAGTAGGGTGCAAGTCCCTAGCTTCAAAGTGAGGTTGACTTCTAGTAAGAGGAGATACAACCCTTCTTAAGTGAGAAAGTGTTGCCATGTAACTTACTCTGTCTAAAAGCTGGCTTACCCCAGCTCTTCCACCTACCCAATTACCGGTAGCGATTGCATGCTTGATATTTTCAGTTAAAACATCAGAACGAACAGCTTGCTTAATTGAAAGTTCTTTTCCTCTGGATAAGCTTCTTTCAAGTTGGTAACTCATATCTCTTGTTAATGAAGAGAAAGCTACTCTAAATAAGTCTTCCATTAAGTCACCGGAAACTCTTAATCTCTTATTGGTGTAATGGTCCTTATCGTGAGGTTCTCTTTGACCTTCAATTACTTGAAGCAACATTTCAGTCATTTCAGCTAAGTAAATAGCTTTATCATAACGTTTATCAGATTCAATACCCATATGTGGCAATAAGTATCTGTCAATGACATCTTCAGCACGTTTTATTCTGTACTCTTCAGTCATTCCTTTAGCTACTCTATTACCAATGTACTTAATAGCAGCCATTCTTAAGTATTCTTCTCTTTCTTCATTGGTCATTTCTGCCATTAATTCAGAATCCAATTTCAAGTCTTTTTCAGACACTTGAATATCATCTGCAATATACATTTGGAAGTTGAAATCATCAGAGATCTTTGTAATGATATCTTGATCAGTTGATAATCCTAATGCTCTAAGCAAGATTACTAATGGAATTTCTCCCGGAACGTATGGGAAAGAGATTCTTAAGAACACACCACTTTTACGTGGTTTTTTGTATTCTAAAGTAATTCTTGCTCTGAAACCACTTTTAATTGAGGTTACAATAGCTTTTGCATGTCTATTTTCAGGCTCATCAATTCTTTCTAGGATAATTTTGTTAGGAGCAATTTCTTCCATGGTTACAACAGCTCTTTCAGAACCGTTTACAATGAAATAACCTCCAGGATCTTTAGGGTCTTCCCCTTTTTCCAATAATTCCTTATCAGTAAGTCCATGCAAATGACAAATGCTAGATTTGAGCATGAGAGGCAATTCACCAATGTATACTTCTTCCAATTCTTCCTCTTCATCGCTGTTGTTGTCATGCAATGCCATTTCCAAGTACATGTGAGCAGAATAGTTTAAATTTCTAAGTCTTGCTTCTGTAGGATAAATCATACTTTTAGAACCGTCTGCTTCTTTGGTGAAAGGTTTTTCAATTTTGATTTTACCTGTTCTAAGAGTATAGTTTCCTTTTTCGTTTTCAATAGTGATTGGTTCAGTGATATCAATAATCTTTTGAATACGATTTTCAACAAAATCGTTGTAAGATTTAATATGATGGTCTACAATATCATATTTATCAAAAAATGAATCTACTAAACCCCATGTCTTATTTTTCATTTAATATCTCCAAAATAATACAATAAATTAAAAATCTAGATTAAAAAAATTATTTTTGATTATTTTCTCCACTTACAAGCCTGTATGTAACAAATATGCCTGCAGTTTCACTTTTACGAGTTATTTTTAAAACTTGACCTTCTTCAGCACCAATAGCTTTAGAAACAGGATCATTTACTTTGATTTTCGGAAGTTGACTAATGTCATAATCAACATCTGCAAAAATCTCTTCAATTTCATCATCAGACAAAATTTCGTGCTTAGGAACAGCACTATGGTTTAATATATTAAATGCCAAAATATTCCTCCGATAAAACTTTTTAAACAATTTGTAATGAAATAACTTTTTTCTAAATGAAATTTCTAATATTAATCATGATTTAAACTTTAAATAACTTTAAATAAAATTTAATTTTTCATTAATTTTTTACAATCCCTTACTTCTTCACCATCATAGAATAGATCTAATTCATATCAAAATTCGATAATGCGAATCCTTCATAAACACAAATAATAAATCAAACATGATAAAATATTGATTAAAATTAAAAAAAATAGATAAAACACTTGAATTTATGAAATTAAAACATTACCCCCAATTAAAAATATAAATAAATCACCCAATTCTAGTAGAATAAATTCTAAGTCAAATACAATATAAATTTAAATATGATTTAAATAAGGCATTAATAATTAAAAAATCTTCGAAAAAAATGTTAATTTAAAAATTTAAATTTAGTAAAGTTAATAAATAAAAAAAAATCAGAGCGGGCCCGACGGGAATTGAACCCGCGGCCGCTTGGTTAAAAGCCAAGCGCTCTGCCAGACTGAGCTACGGGCCCTGATTAAACAAATGAAATACAATGTGGCTATCTTACTTAACTTATAGTTAAGCGCCCTGGCCGGGATTTGAACCCAAGTCGCGGGCTCGACAGGCCCACATGATAGCCCCTACACCACCAGGGCAAACTATGTGAGTATAAATTATACTCATAAAATAGTATATTTATTATTATATATAAATGTTTCTACTCATCATACTTTGAAATTAATTGAAATTCAAAAAGATTAAATTTCAAATAAAAATCATATGATTAAAATAGATATAATAATAAAATCCCGACTGCCGGACTTGAACCAGCAACATTTGGATCTACAGTCCAACGCTCTGCCAAATTGAGCTAAGTCGGGTAGATACAAAGTGGGACCACCCGGATTTGAACCGGAGTCTCAGGCTCCCAAAGCCCAAAGGATCGACCAAGCTACCCTATGGTCCCAACAATATTTATACAACATACTTATTTTATATTACCATAATATATAAATGTTTTGGTAAATCATATAACTGATTAGTAAAATCATATAACTGACTCAAATTACACAATCAAATTATATAAAGCCCCGGACGGGAATTGAACCCGCGACCACGAGATTACAAGTCTCGCGCTCTACCAGACTGAGCCACCGAGGCAATGAAAAATCAAAAATAAAATCAAAATTCTAAGGGAATGTTCGATTAGAAAATATTCAACAATAGTAATTAGTAAAATATCATTTAAATAGTTTACTATTGAATGTATTCTCTTTAAATTAAATAACAAATAACTAAAAAAGAAAAGAAAAAAGGAAAAATAAAATAAAAATAAAAGAAAAAGAAAGGAAAACTAAGAGAAATAAATTTCCTTTAATTTTCTAGAAGCATCTCTTGGATCATCCGCACTCATTATTGCACTTACAACTGAAAATCCATCAATGCCACTGTCCTTTAATGTACTCGCATTTTCTACAGTGATTCCACCAATTGCCACTATAGGAATGTCAATAGAATCCACTATTTCCTTTAATTCATCTTTTGAGACTGAATCTGCATCATCTTTAGTGGCTGTAGGAAATACCGCACCAGAGCCTATATAATCTGCACTATCCTTCTCAGCTTTTTTAGCCTCTTCAACAGTTGAAGCTGAAATACCTAATATCTTATCTTCGCCTATTATTTCACGAGCGATATCTGCAGGCATATCATCTTGGCCAATATGAACACCTTCACTATCAACTGCAAGAGCTATGTCAATTCTATCATTAATCAACAATGGAACACCATATCTGCTGGTGATTTCCTTAACCCTTAAAGCCAAATCATAGAACTCCTTAGTTGAAGCAGTCTTTTCACGAAGCTGAACAATGGTGGTCCCACCTTTAATTGCTTCTTCAATAATGTTTAAGAATTCCTCATCAGTTTTATCCCTACGGTCTGTAACCAAATAAACTGAATAGTCAATATCCTCTTTTTTCATTTAACCAACTTTCCTATCTAATTAGATGTGATACAGATGTTATTTAGATGTTGATTTCAAATAAATTAGCTCTTTCCGCTAATTCTTCAGCAGTTAATTTATATAAATTGTCAATTAATATTGTTCTGAAGCTGCCAGTACCCAAATCATTTTTCATTACATAATCAGCAGCATTTTCACCTGCAATTGCCATCAAAGCACATGCTGTAATTCCGCCAATCAATGGATCATTAGCTCCTACATATGAACCCATAATGGTAGTTAACATACAACCGCTACCAGTAATAAGAGGCATCATCTCATCACCATTCTCAAGACCAAAGGTCACCTCACCATCTGAAATAATGTCAATAGGGCCACTTGCAATAACAACAGTATTCAATTCCTTAGCCAATTCTTTTACAACCAATCCATTGACAGCCAAATTATCCTTAGAAATAACATCACTTGCTGCTACATCCACACCTTTAGCTACAGAATCATTGCTTTCATCAAGATTGATCAATTTGGTAATCGCTTTGATTTCAGACATGTTTCCTCTAATTAATGCAAGAGGGTAATTTTCAACAATTTCCTTTGTCATGTCATTTCTTAGGGCACTTACACCAGCACCTACAGGATCAAATATGATAGGCTTATTGATTTCCTTAGCCTGGTTTGCGCTGTTTCTCATCAATTCATTTTGAGCTTTGCTTAATGTACCGATATTTATTACAAGAGCACTTGCAATATTTACTATTTCTCCACCTTCTTCAGCACCATTGGACATGATTGGTGATGCCCCAATAGCTAAAGCTGCATTCGCACAATCAGTAACTGTTACAAAATTGGTTATGCAAAAAGTCAAAGGAGAAATTTCCTTTACATTTTCCAAAGCGTTTTGAAATCCGTTTAATGCGTTTTTTACGTTTTCACTGTCAGCAATTATAATTTCATCTGTCATTTTATAACCTTTAAAATCTTAAATTTTTTCAACATTCTTATCTTTTATCTTTATTTTTATATAAAGTTTTGTATAATTTATCATGATTATTCATTATAAATTAACACGAAATTATAAAAAGTATTTAAAATAACTCGAAAATATGATAAAAATCATTAAAAATTTTTATGAAAAACTATTGAATGAATAAAAAATAAGAATAAAATTAAAAAAAGAAAAGAAGTAGGATAAATAATTTTTTAGAATCTAAAAATTATTTATTATTAAGAAATACTATTATTAATATTATTATTTTAAGAATTATTTACCATCAAATAATTCCTTAGACTCTTCAAGAGCTACAACTGCAGGTAATGGATTACCAGCCAACATATCAATGGAAGCTCCGCCACCACTACTGATATGGTCCATCTTATCCCCATATCCTAAATTAACGGTAGCTGCTGCAATATGTCCTCCACCAATAACTGAAAATCCTTTAGATGAAGCTATTGCATTGATGATGTCTTCAGTACCGATTGCGAATTTAGGGTCTTCAAACACACCAGCAGGCCCATTTGCAAAAATGGTTTTTGCCTCTCTTAAAATCTTGGAATATTTGATCAATGATTCTCTGCCAATATCAAAAATGGAAGCATCAGGAATGTTTTCAATAGTCACATCTGCCCTATCCCCTTGAACACTGACAGCAACATCAGTAGGGTAAACGATCTTATCTCCAAACCTTTCAATGAGGCCTCTGCATTTATCAACCATATCAAGATATCCTCTTGATTCAATGAAGTTCTTGTTGGTGGATTTGATATCATAACCTGCTGCCCAAATGAATATATTAGCAACAAGTCCTGAAACAAGGACATAATCCGCTGTGCCGTTTTCCAAAACGTTTTCAGTAACTGTAATTGAATCATCTGCCTTCATTCCACCTAAAGCAAAAACACAAGGATGTTGAACATTCTCTAAAGCATTGCCAATAACTGTCAATTCTTTTTCCATGACTCTTCCGGCAGCTGATGGAACAGTTCTTGTAAATCCGACCAAGGAGGTTTGAGACCTGTGTGCTGCAGCAAATGCATCATTTACAAAAAAATCAACTAAAGGAGTCAATGTTTTTACAAGAACAGAAGTAGCTTCTTCCTCAGCGGAACGTTTCAATTGCTCTTCTGAAAAGAACCTGACATTTTCCAAAAGCAAGATTTGCCCAGGCTCTAAAGCTATGATTGATTCCCTTGCCTTAGATGAGAAGATGGAATCAACATATTTCACTTCCAAACCGACCGCTCTAGATAAAACGACAGCATGTTGCTCCAATGTGGTAAAATCATCTTTACCTGGACGACTTTGGTGAGCAAGAATAACAGTTTTAGCACCTTTCATAGATAATTCCTTAATTGTCTCAGCATGCAATTTCATACGGGTGTCATCTAAAATGATTCCAGAATTAGGATCTACAGGAGAGTTGATGTCAATCCTAACTAAAACTGTTTTGCCATTTACATCAAAATCATCAATAGTATTAAAGTTAGCCATAATTTCACTCAATAACAATCATTTCAATAATTTAGAGAAAATTAAATCTTACTTACTAAATCCAATAATGCATCTTTAGGGCTTTCTGCCTTAATGATTCCAGAAGCTAAAAGAACTCCTTCAGCACCTAACTCAATAGCTGCAGCCATATCATCACCAGTGGAAATTCCTGCACCGCATAAAACCTTAACACCCTTGTTAATGGCTTTCACCTTGGATACACTTCCCTTTACAACTTCAGGATCAGCTTTGGAAACAGGTATTCCAGTACCGATAAGTTCAGGCGGTTCCACTGCAACATAATCTGGGGAAAATGTAGCTGCTGCAACACTTGTTTCAATATTGTTGGTACAGACACATGAAATGAGCTCTGCCTCTTTTGTCTTTTTAACAACTTCTGCAATGTCTGCAAGAGTCATTCTACATTCAGAGTGATTCAATAAAGTCCCGTCGATACCGCTTGCTACAAAACTTTCAAACAAGTTACTTCCAGTATGTCCTCCAGGGGATACTGCATCAATATGTTGAGAAAGTACAGGAATATTGGTTTCCTCTTTAATTCTATAAATATCAATGGCTTGCGGTACAGCAACCATTGTAATTCCAGATTCTTCACCAGCACTTTCTAAAGCATTAGCCAAATCCAATGCCTTTTCACCACTGGATTCCAAATAAGTTTTAAAATTTAATATAACAACAGGTGTTTTAAGACTCAAATCAAATCCTCCTTAAAAATTATATAAATAACATCTAGCATTTATGCATCTAACATTTTATGCATTTTAGTATGATAAATAATAAATAGAATAATTAAAAAAATTATTACTATATTAATAAAATATATATTCTTAATTATATTTAAATTATTTTAATCAACAAAAAAATCAAAAGGATTATTATGGCATTCACTAAAGAAGAACAAGCAAAATTGGAATACAGCGGTTATAGATTTGTAGGGGAGCACGGCCATGCTGCTGCAAAAATCTGTCATTGGACTAGAAAAAGCATGGTTAATGAAGGAGTGTGCTATAAAGAGCAATTCTACGGAGTGCAATCCCACAGATGCCTTCAAATGTCCCCAGCTGTACCATTTTGTAACCAAAAATGCTCTTTTTGCTGGAGAGACTTAAGTCAGACCAGAATAGAATGGGAAGGGGAATATGATGATCCTAAAACAATTATTGAAGGCGCCATAAAAGCTCAAAACAATCTATTATGTGGTTTTGGTGGAAATAAAAAGGCAGACAAGAAAAAGCTTGAAGAAAGCAAGAAGCCAACAAACGCTGCAATTTCCCTTGCTGGTGAGCCAACTTTATATCCTGAAATCGATGAACTTTTAGCTGAATTCCACAGACAGGATTTCACAACATTTTTAGTGAGCAATGGAATGTACTGGGAAAAACTTGGAAACCTTGAAAACGAACCAACTCAACTGTATGTTTCCTTAGACGCACCTAACGAGAAAGTGTATAAAGAACTATGTAACCCTCAAATAAATGATGCTTGGAGCAATTTAAACAAAACACTTGAACTGATGAATAGTTTTAACAGCAGAACAGCAATTAGAATCACTTCAGTTAAGGGCAAAAACATGATTAACACTGATGAATATGCTAAACTGATCAATAAGGCTAATCCAAAATATGTTGAAGTGAAAGCATACATGTTTGTAGGGTCTTCCAGAAAAAGATTAAGTCTTGACAATATGCCATCAAATCAGGAAGTTCGTGACTTTGCTCAGGAAATAGCTGATAAGACAGGTAGAGAATTAACTAAAGAGTCTGAAGTCAGTAGAGTTGTTTTATTGGAATAAAAATAGAATTAATAAATTATAAAAATAAATAGAAAAAAATAGAAAAAAGAAAAGATTAAATGAAAAGTTTATTTAGCTTCTTGTGCTTTAATCTCTTCACACATTGCAACTGCTTTTTTAGCAGCTTCTTCTAATGAGATTTCATAAGGAATGCCTGCTTCTTCAAGTAATCTTTGACCTTCCTCTTCATTTGTACCAGTAAGTCTTGTTACAATGTTTACATCCCCTTTATTATCTTCTAAAGCTGCAATTACGCCTCTTGCAACATCATCCGCTCTGGTAATACCACCTAAAACATTAAGGAATACAACTTTTACAGGAGGGTAATTTAAAACTAAGTTTAAAGCTTTTTTAATGGATTCATCAGATGCTCCACCACCGATATCCAAGAAAGTTGCAGGTTTTCCACCGAATAATGTAACCATATCCATACCTGTTAAGGTCAATCCTGCTCCATTTCCGATAACTGCAATGTCACCATCAAGCTTTACAAATGCAAAGTCTTTTTTCTTGAATCTGTTTTGTCTTACTTGATCTTGATGACGGAATAAAGCATCATTTTCAATTTCCAATTTTGCATCAGCTGCAATCAATCCATCATCAGTTAATATGAGAGGGTTTATTTCTGCAATTTCTGCATCGTACTTATCATAAACATTATAGAGCTTCCAAATGATAGCACCAATTTGAGACATCAATTCAGAGCTAACTCCCATTTTACGAGCTATTTCACGAGCTTCATAAGGCAAGAACTCTTTTAATGGGTCTACATTATACCTAATGATTTTTTCAGGGGATGTCTTAGCCAATTCTTCAATTTCAACCCCACCTTCAGCACTTGCCATAATGATTGGAGTTTTATTTGCCCTGTCATTTGAAACACTTAAGAAAAATTCCCTTTGGATATTTGCTTTTTCTTCAATGAGCAAGTGTTTTACTTTTTCACCTTTAATCTCTAACTTTAATAACTCATTAGCTATTTCAAATGCTTCACCAGGGTTATATGCAAACTTAATACCTCCTGCTTTACCTCTTCCACCAACTAAAACTTGAGATTTGAGTACAATAGGTCTGCCAAATTCAGTAGCAACTTCCATTGCCTCTTCAGGAGAGTATACAACAT
This sequence comes from Methanobrevibacter ruminantium, assembly GCA_004553595.1. Taxonomy (GTDB): domain Archaea; phylum Methanobacteriota; class Methanobacteria; order Methanobacteriales; family Methanobacteriaceae; genus Methanobrevibacter; species Methanobrevibacter ruminantium_A. The sequence continues at coordinate 136,491 of SFKZ01000004.1, forward strand.
GCCCTTCTAAAATTTTAATTCCTTCACTTTCAAAAACTTTTTTTGCACTATGTTCAAAAAACTTCATTTTTCTCACTCTTATTTAATAAGCATGAAAATTAGTATGAATTTTAAAAATACTTATGAATATTAAATAAATTAAAAAGATAAATGTCCTATGAAAAATTTTTGTAAATATATTTAATATATTGCAATAGAACTGATGTATTATCTTAAACATAATATAATATGTTATTTCTTATTATTAAAATTATTTATAAAAAATAGTTAAAATTGAATTAAAAAATTAAAAAATTATTTGAAATATTAAAAAAAGAAAAAATGATAAAAATATTTAAAGCAAAGCGTATCCTGCTTCAAATGCTTGAATATTCTTATCCTCAGTACCTTTAGGTACACTGTCTAAAATAGCTTGTTTTGCTGCATCAACTGAAACGACTTCAGTGACCTTTACAATTGCACCAATCATTACAATGTTTGCAACTATTCTGAGTCCAACATCTTCAGTTGCAGTTTTAGTTGCAGGTGCTCTGTAAAGCTTTATTTTGTGTTCCTTTACAAAATCAACTATCTCTTCTTCAACAATCATATCTGGATCGATAATCAAGACCCCTTCATCCTTCAAATCACCCATATATTTAATCAAAGCCTCATGAGACATAGCAACCAAAATGTCTGGACTGGTTACTTTAGGATAGTCGATTTCATCATCATCAATAACAACTTCAGTTCTTGAAGCTCCTCCACGAGCTTCAGGACCATAAGATTGGGTTTGAACCGCATTTTTATTATCAAAGAGTGAAGCAGCCTTACCAATGATAACTCCAGCCATAATTACTCCTTGACCACCAAAACCAGCTATACGAACTTCAGTTCTCATCTTAATCCAACTCCTCAAATGCAGATTTAATAGCGAGTGGCTTATCTGAATTCTCTTCAGCCAATGCCTTGATGTTAGCAGTTAATTCTGCATGTGGCTTATTAGCAAATTCACCAACAATGATCTTTCCTTCCAATTCAGCTTCATCCATCTTTTCTGCTCTTCTTTTATTGATGCTGTTTTCCTTGATCCATTCAAACATTTGCAATGGAGTTTTCATTTTGTTTTTACGTCCAAAGTAAGTTGGACATTGGGAAACAACTTCAATAAATGAGAAACCCTCATTTTCCAAACCTTTTTGAATAGCTTTGGATAATTGAAGCGGATGGGTAGTGGTCCATCTAGCAACATAAGATGCACCAGCTGCACTTACAAGCTCAGCTAAATTAAACGGCATGTCTCTTGAACCGTAAGGTGCGGTTGTACCAAAGCTTCCTTTTGGGGAAGTTGGACTGATTTGACCACCAGTCATACCATAAATATTATTGTTGATACAGATTACAGTAAGATTAATGTTTCTTCTTGCAGCATGAATCAAATGATTTCCACCAATGGACGCTGCATCCCCATCACCAGTAAATACAACAACATCCAAGTCAGGGTTTCCTACCTTCAATCCAGTTGCAAAGCTTAAAGCTCTTCCGTGAGTTGTGTGGAGTGAATCACATTTTGCATAACCCGGGATCCTTGAAGAGCAACCAATACCTGAAACCATAGCAACATTTTCAAAATCTATATCTGTTCCTTCTAAACCCTTAAAGAATGTACTCATAACGGTACCATTTCCACAACCTGGACAGAATAGGTGTGGCAATCTTTCTTCTCTAAGATATTTTTTATATGGGCTTTCCCTTTCTACCATTTTACCACCTATCCATTAATCTCCTTAATCTTATCGTAAATTTCATCAGGCTTATGAAGGATTCCTCCAATCTTGCCAATCAAGTGAACATTAGCTTCACCTTGTGCTGCCTTTTCAACTTCATGAACAATTTGTCCTAAATTCATTTCAGGAACAATTATGTCACTTGCAGTTTTAGCGATTTCAGCAATTTCCTCTTCTGGGAAAGGCCATGGAGTGTCAATTTTAAGAGATCCTACTTTTATGCCTTCTTCTCTTGCCTTTTTCATAGCCGCTCCAACAGAACGGTATGGAGAACCACATGATACAATAACGATATCTGCATCATCACAATTTTCCTTTTTAACTGAACAGATATCCTTTCTGTGCATTAAAACCTTATTGCATAATCTTTCAACCAATTTGGTATGGGTGTCTGGGTCGTTAGTGTCCGGATAACCTCTTTCATCGTGAGTGAGACCAGTTACGTGAACATTGAATCCATCACCAAAAGCAGGCATAAGAGTAGTTCCATCACAAGGAGCATCAAATGGCAAGTATTGGCCATCTACTTTTTCAGGTCTTTTACGAGCTACAATTTTGATATCATCAGGAATAATCAATTTTTCTCTCATATGCCCTACAACTTCATCAGCAAGAACAGTTACTGGAACTCTGTACTCTTCAGCTAAATTAAAAGCCTTGATAGTAAAATCAAAGAATTCCTGAACAGATGAAGGTGCTAAAGCAATAGGTTCATAATCCCCATGAGAACCCCAACGAACTTGCATCATATCAGCTTGAGCAGACATGGTAGGTTGACCAGTGGATGGGGAACCTCTTTGTACATTGATAATTACAATAGGAGTTTCTGTAATGAATCCGTAACCGATATTTTCCTGCATTAATGAAATACCAGGACCAGAAGTAGCGGTCATTGCTTTCATACCACTCCATGAAGCTCCAATGATAGCACCAGCAGATGCAATTTCATCTTCCATTTGAACAAAGGATCCGCCGTATTTTGGAAGCAAGATAGACATTTGTTCTGCGATTTCAGTAGATGGAGTAATTGGATAACCTGCAAAGAATCTGCAGTTTGCAGCAATTGCACCTAATGCACAAGCTTCATTTCCTTGAACAAAACGTTTTTCCGCCATTTATTCCACCTCTTTTCCAACATAAATAGCTTGATCAGGACATGATAATTCACATAATCCACATCTAGTGCAACCTTCCTCATGTTCTGGGAAAGGAAGGTAAACATTTTTTGTGTTTACTTTATCAGATTTTGAATAAACATTTTTAGGACAAGTAGCTATACAAATATCGCATCCTTTACAAAGCTTAGAATCTATAATAATCATTAAATCATCTCACATACTTTGTATAGTTTGAAAAATATTAGTTCAAATATTAAAATTATACCTTATCAGTTGATTATCTTAAGATATAAATCATAATATTATTATATATGAGTTTATTTATTTAAATAATTTAGTATAAGTAAACAAAATAATTAGATTTTTTTAATCATGTGAAAAATCATTAGAAAATAGAAAATAAATTAAAATTAAAAAAATAAAAGTAAAAAAAGTAAAAAAATCATAAAAAAGAATTGTAGAAAAAGAGAGAATAGAAGAGTTGTTGAAGGAATTAAAAAGAGAATTGAAGGATTATTCAATAATCTCTTCAACGTACATTAAAGGATAGTTAAGCTCTTCTATGAATTTGATTCTAATAACTGCCAAAACATCATCCACTTTTGAATAGATCTTTACATCCAGCATATCCCCACTTAATGAAGTGTATTCAAATTCAGTCATGGCATTATCCAATCTGTCTAAATCAATTGAAACTTCAACCTTTTCAATGCAAGGCTGTAAAGCGAAAGATTCCTCCATAGCTTTTTCTAAACTTGCAATATTGGTTTTATTGAAAGGAGTGCCTACAAATTGATGGAATAATGCTCCCATACTAATGGCTCCTTCAAATATTGCTCTTTCCCTATTTGAAATATTAGAAAAATATTCTTCTTTAGCGCCCATAAAATACCTCTAAATAAATCAATTAATTCAATCCTTTAATTACATAAATTAATTCTAATAATTTAAATTTAATATTCAATAATGAATTCAATCCTACTAATTTACTCCAATCAAACTATTTAACCATCCTAATTGATCCGCCCAGACCTGTGAGGATATTGGGAAAATACAGAAATACGCAAGAACAATTGTAATGGCTATGACAACTGCCAAAATGATTTTCCTTTCTTCAGCAGGAGTGAAATATGTTACAATCAAACCAAGAATCAAGAATCCTGCAGTAATTAACCAAGCCCAGTGCGCTTGAGGATTTTGTTCCAACACTGTTTCATTGATTGGGCTTATTGAGTCTAATTCAGCAGTTACAACAAGCCTTTGAGCAGATGAACCTATTGGGTGACATGTTACCAAGTACAAATCCTGACTATTAACATCATTTGCATGACTTTCATTTAAATCTAGGAAATTAGCCGGTGCAATTATTTCAGATTCCTTGACAGTGTAATTCACTTCACCGATTCCAGGCCATTCTACAGTGACAACATCTCCTTTCTTAAGAGTATCTAAACGTAAAAACGGAGACCCTTGCAAGGTTCTGTGTCCATATAAAACAGTATCTCCTTTAGTTGGAATATTGGAAGTCTCATCAATATAAACCCCTTGGGATATTGAAACATTGTTGATCTTCTCAAAAACTCCTATAGCAGGGATTACTACAACTGAAGCATTGACATCCTTAGATTCTGCAACTTGTTTATATGAAAAGTAATTAACCTCAGTTAAAGCATATAATCCTATAATCAAAAAAGCAATAATGACAATAATTGTTGTAGGCTTTATATATTTTTTTATATCCATAAAAATCATCAACAAATTAACTAATTTTAATTAAATGACTTAATTAAATAACTAAATAAAAAACTTAAATATTAATTTTATACTTTTATCTATTTTTCATATTTAATAAATTTATAATATTCAATTTGAATGGATTTGTAAAGATTGATTGGTTGGTAAAATAGTTTAGTCATATAGATTGGTTAAATAGATTATAAGAAATCTAAAGATTGGTCTTGATATAAATTCTCATAATATGTCTCGTTTAACTCATCCACCACCCAATTAGGTGCAAAATCTGTAGGAATAGCTAAAATCAAATTATCCATATTGTTTATAACAAAATTTACATCAGATTGGGGCACTTCCAAGAGAATAATATATTCAGAATCCAAGTCTCCTAAATTGGACATTCTCTCAAAATTTGATAATCTGACCCCATAATTCATCAAATAAGAGTCTAAGATATTATTATCACTTTTTGAGTTTAATACGGATGATTTAAGAAGTTCCTCAACATCACTTGAATAGGAAACTGTGTTTTCAAATGGCTTTGTTTCATTTCCCTTAATGACTGTTTTTGATTTTGAAACAGTGCTATCAACCAAACCACTATCTTTAGAGCGCAAGATTGCCAAAACAGTTGCACCACTTACAATCGGATCCTTTTCTGTCTCTTCCAAAGTGCCATCAAGTGTTTCATTTGATGAAATTGAACTTAAATCGTTGCTTATCTCTTCATCTTCACTAAGGTCTTCATTGCCATAGGAATAGTCTGAATCATTATCGCTTAATGAATAAACATCAACTACTGAACCGACAGAAATCAGCCCTGCAGTAGCTTGAAGCCTTGAAAGGGAAATCGGCACAATAACAGTATTGACTTTTTCAAACTGAACATTTGATAAGACCTTAGCATCATTGTCCTTAACAAAATCATTAGCATCTTTAACAGACATTATGATATTCTTATTTTCACCATAAGACATCATTATCCTGCCAAAATCGTCCTTGCAAGATACAATTTTAGAGCTATGATAGATTCTCCAATCCTTAGTAGCATATCGCAAAACATCAATTGACTTGATTTCCTCAATATCATAAGCCTGATTGATTCTATTTTCCAAAGTGTAAGCATTATCATTAACCTCCAAAGGCCCTTTATACAATGCATTCAACTCATTCAGTTTTGAATTTTTTTCTAAATTCAATTCATTCTGAAACGGCTGATAAACAAAAAAATAGAATATTGATGAAAGCAATACCAGAATTATTAGAAAAATAGTTATCTTAGCAAATGATGACTTTGAGGAATCCTTTTGATTCAATAGATTAGCCTTAAATCGTAACAACTCATTTTTAATTGTTTTCTTATCCGGACCTTCATTTTTTCCTTTGTTTAACCCATTTAAACCATCTGGAAATCCACCATCTTCCTCATCAGAATCATTAAAACATTCAGGATTAGAGTAGATATATTTAGCATATTTCTCATCAACTCCATATAAATCACCAGCAGCATTAGATTGGTTCTTAGATTTAAACTCGTCATTATAAAATCCAGAATTGGAAGGAGAATTTGAATTGTTTTTTAAGGGTGAACTTTCAGGGATTATGGAATCAAAACTTGGAAAATGTGAGGAATCCTCTCTTTTGTTTTTCGTTTGCAAATCTGATTTATCTTTTTCTCCTTTTTCTCCGAAATTTTCTAATTTCAATTTAAACTTATCATTCTTAAACAAATTAAATCGATTTTTTCGATTAGTCATAGTTATCAAACCTGGAATGGAATGAGATAAAATAAGTAGAAAAAATAGGTTTGAAAAAAGAAATTACATAAGTTTTAAACTCAATTTGTAAAAATAGCTTGAAAAAAATAAAAATAATAAAAAAGAAGAATTGAAATAATAAATCAGAAAAAAAAATATTAAAAAAAATTAAAAAGTGAAAAATGAAATTTTAAAAAATCATTAAATTAAATCATTAAATTAAATCATTAAATAAAACAATTATAAGATTTAATGAATTTACTCCTCTTCCACTTCACCAGTGCTAATGCTTAATAATTTTTCTTCCTTTTCTTCCTTTTCATCTTCTGCCGCTTTGCTTTCGCCAATAATTTCTCCAGAAGAAACTTGGTTAATAGATTCTTTCATTGATTTGACAGCATCTTTTGCAGAACTTAAGGAAACACTAAGTCTATTAGAGGTTATTTCTCTAACTTGTCCAATGTTTCTGTTAACATTTTCTGGAGTTAAAGCCTCTTCAGTATCAATGAAGAACTCTAAGAATGTCATAAACATGTAGACCAAT
>SFKZ01000043.1 GCA_004553595.1 Methanobrevibacter ruminantium
GAAGCAAATTTGGAAGCCGAAGGTAGTGGCGACAAGAAGGTAATTCAATTTGCTAAAGACGCTTCTATTAAGGACTTCCCTGAAATTGATTTCTTTGGTTATATGAAAACCGAAAAGAGCAATAACTCATCTATTAGATCTGCCAAGGTACGTCTTTCAAATGCTATCAGTCAAGAGCCATATGAAGGCGATACTGATTTCTTAACTAATATGTCATTAGCTCAAAGAATTCGTAAAGCTACAGGCGACAATAAGATTCGTAACAGTATTGCCCAATCCGAAATTCAACAATCATACTATGTGTACACACTAACAGTTGATTTGGATCAAATTGGTGTTGATGACAATGACGGCACTAATTTAAATGCAAATGAAAAGAATCGCCGTGTTGCTAAATTACTAGATACAATTCAATACTTGTATCGTGATATTAGAGGCCGCAGGGAAGATTTAAAGCCATTGTTTGTTATAGGCGGAGTATATGATATCAAGAATCCAATTTTTGAGAATGCCGTCAAAGTAAGAAATTCTAATATTGATATTGAATCAATTCAAAGTATTTTAGATGATCCAAGAGTTAAAGAAAATACTAGTGTCGGCTTTGTAGATGGTGCATTTAACAACAACCAAGAAATTAAAGATAAATTGGATGCAGTAACAGTAGCTAAGTTTATGACTGATTTAAAGAAAAAGGTTGCTGATTATTATGAAGGTAATTAGAGTTAAATTGCATCAAGAAACTGCTAATTATCGCGTCCCAGCTAGTCATGGGTTTCGTGAGAGTTATCCATTACCTCCCATTTCAACGGTAATTGGTATGGTTCACTACTTGTGTGATTTCCATGAGTATCATCCAATGAAAGTCAGTGTTCAAGGCTCATATGTATCTACTACTAGTGATTTCTTTACACGATATGAATTCAAAAATGGTATGAAATTTGATCCTGGTAGGCATCAGTTAAATGCTGAAGGATATGGGATTAGTAGAGGAATCGGACATGTTCAATTATTGTATGATGTCAATCTAATATTGCATATTAAACCTGATGATGAGAATGAACTGGAAGATATATACAATGCTCTAAAATATCCACGTGAGTTTCCAAATCTAGGTCGACGAGAAGATTTGGCAAATTTTGAAGAAGTAAAAATCGTTGATGTAGAAAAAAAGGATGAAGACTTAACTGTAAATCATGGTGCGTATATACCAGTTGAAATGTCTGAAAATATTGGTCTTGAAAATGAAGGTATTGGATATAAAGGAACGCATTATTACTTAAATAAGGACTATAAACTGGTAACGATAAAAAAAGGTCAGACACAACGTCGATGGAATAAAGTTGAAGTTATATATGCTTCTGGGTTTACGGTTTATAAGAGTTACGTTGATGAAGATAATAATGTAGTGTTCTTAGTTTAAAATCTGTCGATGTCTAATAAGCAGTTTTTACCAGTAAATCGACAGATGTGATAAAGCCTTATGTAATAGTTTTTCTAGAGATTCCAATTAATTTAGACTCAAAATGATGATATGTTTTGGGAGGTCGATAGAAATCATATTACAAAGCATTGATGTATAAGACTTGGCAAGTGGAACTGTTTTTATCTCACTTAGTAGGAATATAAATTTGAATACTATCACCCACACCTAAAAATAAACCTGTGTTTTTATCTCACTTAGTAGGAATATAAATTCGCAAATGAGGCTTATGACATGGAGGAACTAGGTGGTTTTTATCTCACTTAGTAGGAATATAAATCGACAAGTTAGCGGCGGCGCGTGAACTTCTCAAGCGCGTTTCTATCTCACTTAGTAGAAATATAAATTTTTCTTTAAGGCTTGGATGAAAATGCTTATTTAGCATAATATGGTTTTTAGTTAAAAATCTGTCGATGTCCAATAAGCGTTTTTTGTTGGTAGATCGACAGATACGATGAAGCTACTTAAGATAACTTTTTTAGAACTTATAATTGATTTTGGCATTAAAATAGAGTTGTATTTAAGAGTTCGACAGAAATTATGTGGCTAGGTATTGATGTATATGGTTTGCTTACTGGAACTGTTTTTATCTAACTTAAGAGGAATGTAAATGAATTTACTTTTGTGATCTGCGGACCATTTGCACCAAGTTTTTATCTAACTTAAGAGGAATGTAAATAACACTAGAATTCTGGATTATGTAACATTAGTACAAGTTTTTATCTAACTTAAGAGGAATGTAAATTGCTTTAAAATTGACGGAAGTAAACCAACTTGTAAAGTTTTTATCTAACTTAAGAGGAATGTAAATTAATATCTTCTTCATCATCAGCATATTTAGCAGCCAGTTTTTATCTAACTTAAGAGGAATGTAAATCAAGCTGCACATGATGCTTCTATGAACCCTGCAGCGTTTTTATCTAACTTAAGAGGAATGTAAATCGCTCTCTAATAGGGGGTACATATCCTTTATTTAACTTACGAGAATATACGATATTAACCATAAAGATAGAAAGTGTGAAAGGATGAATGAATATTTAGCTAAATCTTTAGACCAATCTGAAGGAAATCATTGTGAGACGATCGTTGAACATACTAATAATTTGTTAAAGCAATATAGCTTATTAAAGCAAACTTATCCAGATATATTTCAAAATTTTTGGCTTAGTCAAGATCGATTTAACGATATGACAAAACAGGTAGATATTCGTAGTAAAGACGATTGGCGGCTTTTAGAAATTGCTTGTAGCTATCACGACTTAGGAAAAATGAACCTACGCTTTCAGAAAAAGGTAAAAGCAGGGCAGAGCTTTTGTAAAGGTGAAATTCCGCATGCATTGTTAAGTATTACGATGCTTCCAATTGATGAATTACAGAAGCATTATACTAAAGATCAAATCATAGCATTAATTTTTGCAATAAAGTGGCACCATGAACGTAATTTCTCTGAAATAGACGAGAAGCATTATGAGGATGAAATAGAAGCTTTAAAGAAAGAGTTTGCTAGTTTTGATTATTCAAAATTAAGTTTTCCAATTCCCCCTCAAGAGCCAGCAAAAGTAGATAGTAAGTATTTAACTGGTAATTTAAGTCATAGATTGTCACCTAATTATGAGCCTAAAATTTATGATGAATTTGTAATACTAAAAGGGTTGCTTAATCGTATTGATTATGCTGCTTCTGGGCATTATGAAATAGAGTCGAAATCACGTGTATGTTTGAGTCAAAATATACTTCAAGAATGGCATAAGAAAAATCCAGTCGCTGATTGGAATGAACTGCAAAAATGGACATATGATCATAGAAATGAAAGTATCGTTGTAGTCGGTCAGACCGGACTAGGTAAAACCGAGTCAGCGCTCAGATGGCTTGATAATTCTAAGTCATTCTTTGTATTGCCTCTGAAAAGTGCGATCAATTCTATCTATGATCGAATTTCTAGAATTGTTTTTCAAAATAAAAGTCATGAAAATTTGGCACTTCTTCATTCGGATATGATGGCTAAGGCATTATCAGAAAAATTTGATGATGAAGATAACTTTGAAGAATTCGTAAATGAAGAACGGAGTTGGTCTAAGCAACTATCTGTTGCTACCTTGGATCAAATTTTTAATTTTGTTTATCACTATAAAAATTATGAACCTAAACTTGCTACTCTTGCTTATGCAAAGGTGGTAATTGATGAGATTCAAATGTATTCTCCAGATCTTTTAGGATATTTGATTTACGGGTTAAGTGAAATCCAAAAATTTGGCGGCAAATTCGAGATCATGACAGCAACATTACCTCCATTTTTGATAGATTTGTTGGAAAGCAATGGCTTGGAATTTAAGCAAGCACCACACCCATTCTTAGATCCTAAAGTGAATCATCGGCATAAGGTTAAAGTTTTGCACAAACAAATTAATTCGGATGACATAATTAATTTAGATCGTCATCAAAAGACCCTTGTAGTATGTAATACCGTTAAATCTGCTACGGAACTATATTCTGAACTAAAGCAAAAAGGGGTCTCAGATGTTCATTTAATTCATAGTAGATTTATTCGAAAAGATCGAAATGAAAGAGAAAAAGAGATACTTGAATTTGGACAAAAAGAAAATCATAGTTCTGGAATTTGGATAGGTACACAAGTCGTTGAAGCATCATTAGATATAGACTTTGACATGTTAATTACAGAACTTTCTGAATTGTGTGGCCTTTTTCAGAGAATGGGAAGATGCTATAGAAAGCGTAACTATGAAGGTAAGGGACCAAATGTTTATGTTTTCGATGGCGGAGATAAGCTAACAAGTGGAATTCATGAAAGCAAGCAGGAATATGACGATAAAAGATATCATTCTGTTGTAGATTATCATCTGTTTGAAATATCTAAGAGAGCTTTAGCTCAAGTTGACGGATATTTAACTGAATCAGATAAATTAAAGCTAATTGATGAGAATTACACTACTGACAAGCTATTAGATGAAAATTGTCAGCTTATTGATAAGGTCAACGATTGTATTGATTATTTAAATGATTTGACTTTTTTAGATAACCCCAAGACAAAAGAAGAAGTTGTAAACACTTTTAGAAATATCAACACAATAGATATTATTCCTGAACAAGTATTTCTAGAAAATAAAGATAAACTCGAGGCAGCTGCTAAAGCACTAAATAATTATATAAGAAGAGAAGATTTTCTTGATCAAACGGAGTACAAAAAGCAGCATCAGATCCTTGTAAAAGAAAAGACTAAAGCAAGAGAGGTAATTAATAATTATTTAGTTGGTATACCCCTATATATAATTAGTAAGGTCTCAAAACAAGATAGATGGATAAAAGATAAAGCATTAAATGAAGTCGGATATAACATCTTACCAGCAGATTTCAATTATGATTCTATGACTGGCCTATCTTATAACGATAGTAAGAATAAAAATGCTGAGATTGACGATGATGATAATATCTTCTAGTTTGGAGAATATAAAATGCGAGTTACTGGTAATATGGTTAACTATTTCTTTGTTTGTAAAAGAAAGCTTTGGCTTTTTCAACATCAAATAGGATTTGAACAAACTAGTGAACGTGTTCAATTAGGGAGCCTATTAGATAGAACTAGTTATCAAGGGCATGGTACACATCATGTAATGATTGATAATTTGATCAATATTGACATGGTTGAAAATTGGCAACTGATTCATGAAGTTAAAAGAAGCGATGCAATCGAACCAGCAGCTATTTGGCAGTTGAAATACTATATTTATTATTTAAGGAAGAAAGGAGTAAATATCTCTAAAGGATTACTAGATTATCCTCGTCTTAAGAAATGTGTAAAGGTTGATTATACGGATGAAGATGAGAAGCAGATGGAGAAGTATATCTCAGAAATTGAACAAATTTGTGAACAAGTAACACCACCTAAGCCTCAATTTAAGCCAATTTGTAAATCATGTGCATTTTATGAGTATTGTTTTTCCTAGGTGATTACGATGGAAGATTATTATTTATTTTCTTCAGGAGAATTAGAACGTAAAGATAATACGGTTAGATTAACAAGGTCAGATGGTAAGTATAAAGATTTAAAGATTGAAGTTACCAGAGATATTTATTTGTTTGGCGAGGTTTCTACTAATACTAAGTGCTTAAATTATCTTGCTCAAATGAAAATACCGGTTCATTTTTTTAATTACTATGGTTTTTATACTGGATCATTTTATCCAAAAGAACAGAATGTTTCTGGTACACTTCTAATTCAACAGGTACAGGCTTATACAGATCCTAAAAGAAGATTATATTATGCTAAAAAATTTGTCTTAGGAGCTGCTAAAAATCTATTAAGAAACCTAAAATATTATCAAAGAAGAGGGAGAAATTTAGATGATAGCATAAAAGAAATTACATCATTAATTCGACAAATAGATCAAGTGCATGATGTTGAAGAACTAATGGGGATCGAAGGTACTATTCATAGGAGATACTATGCATCATGGCAAAGTGTTTTTATTCCCGATGTAGATTTTTCAAAAAGGGTAAGAAGACCGCCTGATAATATGGTAAATACACTTATTTCATTTTTGAATGGATTAATGTATACAACGTGTTTGTCAGAGATTTATGTAACCCAGCTTAATCCGACTATTAGTTATCTACATAGTCCAATGGATAGAAGATTTTCATTATGTCTTGATATATCTGAAATTTTTAAGCCAATGATAGTTGATAGATTAATTTTCTCACTGATAAATAAAAATATGATTAGTGAGGAAGACTTTAATAAGGAATCAAATTATTGGTACTTATCTGAAAAATCCAAACGGGTAATCGTTAGTGAATACGACAAATATATGAAACAAAAAGTTAGATATAAAGCCTTGCATAGGGATGTTTCCTATAGACATTTAATCCGATTAGAATGCTATAAATTAGTAAGATCGTTGGTTGAAGGAGAAACCTATGAGCCTTATGTTATGGGATGGTAATAGATATGTATGTGATTCTGGTTTACGATATCGTAATGGATAAACAAGGTGCTAAAGTAAGTAGACATGTTTTCAAAATATGTAAAAAGTATTTAACTCATGTTCAAAATTCAGTATTCGAAGGTGAACTAACCAGGTCCCAGCTTGAAAGCTTGAAGAATGAGTTGGATAGATGGATTCGACAGAACGTTGATTCAGTGATTATATTCAAAAATAGAAATAAAGATTGGCTTGATAAAGAATTTATGGGTCAGGATTTAACTGATTTAACGTCGGATATATTCTAAAGAAGAATCTGTCGATGTAAGATACGAAGAAAATCCTGGGAGATCGACAGATTTGCAAAATGCCGGTACAATGATATTTGTGCGATTTGTCTAATGATTTTAGTGATTTTTGGATGAGTTTTTGGTTAGGTCGACAGATAGGGCCGTTGAATCTGTTGATACAGTAGGACTGGTAGTTGCAAGGTTTTTATTTAACTTAAGAGAAAAGTAAAGTGACGATGATAACGAACAGACAGTGGAAGGAGA
>SFKZ01000017.1 GCA_004553595.1 Methanobrevibacter ruminantium
TTTATAAATTTTTCATGTTTTTGATACAGAACTAATTTCTTTTCCAATAACTCAATTTTTTTATCAATTGCAGATAAGAAACTTGCAATTTTATTTTGTTCATTTAGGTCTGGCATTCTTATTTTCATTTTATATAAATTACTTCCAGAAATAAGTGCTCTTGTAGTGATAGAACTATATTTAATAATATTATTCCTACTTTTATCAGACCTAAGGTAATATGCAAAGAATAATGAATTAATATCTTTTTTAATAGGCCGTGCCCTTAAAATAAATCCACTGAAAACACAATCTATTAATTCGCCGGTATATGAGCTTGTCAAACCAATTTCCTCTGAGGTTTCTGATGTTCTGGTAAAAAATAAATCATTCGGTTTTACATTGTATCTTTTCATTTCATTTTTATCTACATCAACTAATCCTTCAATGGATTTTTCATTATTTGAAACATTTTTATTTACATCCATATAGTTTAAAATATGCACTCCATGCCCAAAATATTCTTTACCTTTATTTAATCCATTTTTTATTTCAAATAATTCCTCAAATAAATATTCGTCCCAATTCTTATTATTAAATTGAAGTTGTGGCTTATCCCGATAAACTTTATCATTTTTGTGAGTCTCTTTAGAAACTTGCAATTGTTCTTGTACCATCTAACCACCTAAAATATAGGGGCTCTTATGCCCAATTCATCACAATATTTTTTGATTTCCTTGTCAACTTCTTCCATTTCAATAGCTATTTTTTCTAGCTCATCACATACTTCATCAAGATCTATTGGTTCCTCTTCTTCAAAAGTATCCACATATCTTGGAATGTTGAGATTGAAATCATTTTCCCTAATTTCTTCAATAGTTGCCTTGTGAGAATATTTATCGATTTCTTCTCTGTTTGCATAGGTATTGACTATTTTTTCAATATCTTCAAGTCTTAGCTTATTTTGATTTTTAACCTTTTCAAAGTCTTTGGAAGCATCAATAAATAATATGTCCTGATTCTGTTCTCTGCACTTTTTAAAAATCAAAATGCAAGTGGGAATGCTTGTCCCATAGAAAATATTAGCTGGTAGCCCTATAACTGCATCAAGATAATTCTTTTCCCATATAAGATATTCTCGAATAGTACTTTCTGCAGCCCCCCTAAATAAAACTCCATGAGGAAGAACTATTCCCATAGTTCCATTTTCATCCAAATGGTAAATCATATGTTGTAAAAAGGCATAATCTGCTTTTGATTTGGGAGCAAGCTTACCATAAGCACTGAATCTTTCATCATCAAGGAATGATTTGTCTGAAGACCATTTTGCTGAGAATGGTGGATTGGCAACGATAGCTTCAAACTTCTTATCCATATGTTGCGGGTGTTCTAAAGTATCTCCTTGCTTAATATCAAAATCAGCATATTTAACCCCATGCAAAATCATATTCATTCTAGCCATGTTGTAAGTTGTCTGATTCAGTTCTTGACCATAGAAATCCCCAACTTCACATTCTCTTGCAACCCTTAAAAGCAATGATCCGGAACCACAAGTAGGATCGTAAACATTTTTAAGACGTTTTTTGCCAAGAGAAACAATTTTAGCCAATATTTTAGAAACTTCCTGAGGAGTATAGAACTCTCCTGCTTTCTTACCCGCACTGGATGCAAATTGACTGATTAAATATTCATATGCATCTCCTAAAATATCTGCATCGTCATCATCTAATTTAAAATCTATATCATTTAAGTTAAGAATAATTTTAGAAATGGTCTTATTTTTATCATTTGCAGATTTACCCAATTTAGAAGAATTTAAATCAACATCTTCAAAAAGATTGCTAAAATCATCTTGACTAGCTGTTCCCATAGAAGAATTACTGATATAATTCAATGATTTCAAAAGATCATCAAGAATAAACTTATTAACTTTAGCTTTTTCTACAATATTGCTGAATAAATATTGAGGTTCTAAAAAATAACCTAAAGCTTCAATTCCTTCTTCTTTAAGGTCTTCTTTAAATTCATCTTTTTCCCAAGCTTCTGCAAATGTTAAGTTATCGTTTTCCAATTCACTATTCAAATGAATTTCCAACTTTTCTGACAAGTATCTATAAAAAATGAATCCCAAAATGTAATTTTTAAATTCATTAGCATCCATATTTCCTCTTAAAACATCTGCAATTGCCCATAATTTACTTTCTAAACTATTTTGATAATTTGACATATTTTTACACCCCACTTTTTATTGGTATTAAAAAGAATCTAAATTTTCCAATTATTCCTTTAAAATATTTCCAATGATAGATTCTTTATAATCATTATCTTTTTTTATGCTTTTTTCTTTTAAACTAATTTTTTTATCTATCACATCAAAAAATTCACCATATTGTTTTTGTTTCTCATATGAAGGCAAATTAATTGTTAAATTTTTTAGATCAGACACTTTGATAACTTTTAAAGCGCCTCCTTCTAAAAGTTTATATAATTTCTTATGAAAATTTTCACTACTCAAAACATGAAATATAAATGAAGAATCAATGTTTTCTTTTAATCTGATTATTGCAAAATACATTGTAATAATAAATCCTTTATGATTTAATTTATAAACAGTATTCGGCTCAGATAATGAAATCAGTATATCTCCTTTTTTTGAATAATATTTTAAATCTATTTTATCAGAAATATGTTCATTTTCAAATTCCAAATTATTGTTTTCATCCAGTTTATTTCTTAAAACTGGCTTCAAACCAGAACTTTCATCCATAAACCTAAATATATGAACTCCTGAAAATATTTCTGCAATATCATCTAATTTTTCTTTAGTCATAAACTTGAAATCACCTATTTTATAATAAAAAATAATAATTAGTGATTAGATTACTTATCACCCCCTAAAAAACCTATCAAAAGAATTTATAAAAAAACTTTGAATTGTAATTAATCACTAATTACAGATATCTATGAATGTCATAGCATATAAATATTTCGATTTTTTGTGTAATTAATTATTAATTACATAGAAAACTGGAAAAAAATAAAAATAAAAAATGAGAGTTAATATGAAAATTTCTCAAATGCTTCTTCAATTTTATGTTTAACATTATTTATTTTGATTTTTCTTTCTCTAAACTTCAATTCATTCTTAAATGAATCTTTAATCAAATCATCATTGAATTTGCCAGAGAATTCATAACCATCAATAACTTTACGTGCAATATCTTCTTTTAGCTCTTCCTCTTCAATAATATTGCAGAAAGCTGCTTTTCTTTCAACTTTCATGAAATTATCAAATGCTTCAAAGACATTGGTCTGTTTAGTATCAATATTTCCAAGTGTTTCATCAATGAAACGTTTAATAAGATCAATTTTACTACGTAAATGCTCAGTTTCGTTCATAAGTTTTAATATACGAGCCCTATCAAGATCAAAGCTAGGGCTATTTAAATCTAAATCCGCAATTAACTGAACAATATAATCCACATTGATTGTATCATTTCTAAGCAATTCAAGTTCAAAATCAATGTCCTCCAAGACAGATACTCCTCTAGGTTTAGGTTTTTTGAACTCATCATAAATATCTAAATAAACACTTTTAAAATCATTAAACTCCTGTTCAGTCATGTTTAAATCATCAAAAGTGAATTCAAAGAATACATCTAATTTATTCTTAATTCTTAATAATTCCCTAAAATTTAAAACAAATTTTTCTTTGTCTTTTTCACTTTGTAAGTCTTGAGCTTCAGCAACTGTTTTAACAAGTTTATAAAAGTTCTTTAACTCTTTATTAAAAGCCTGAACAAAACATTCATATGGTGGTATAATAATCTCTTCAGTACCTCCTTTTGAGAAAAGCCCGATAGCATTGTCCACGTCTTCTTTAATATTTCTAAAACAAACAATGTTTCCTTGAGACTTTCGCATATTTACTATGCGGTTTGTTCTTGAGAATGCCTGTAAAAGAGTATGGAATTTTAAATCTTTGTCCACATAAAGGGTATTAAGCAACTTACTGTCAAAACCAGTTAAGAACATGTCGACAACTAAAAGCAAATCAATTTCTCTGTTTTTCATTCTTTTTGATACATCTGCATGGTATCCCTTAAAGTCATCAGTGGTGAAGTTTGTACCAAACATTTCATTATAATCTCCCATATATGAATCTAGCAAGTCTTGAGAATGAGTTTTTTCACTAATGTCTTCATTAGCTTGGAAAGAAAATATTGTTGCAATTTTCAAATCATGTTCTTTTTCTTTAAATAATTTATAATATTTGTTAATTACTCCTCCTCTTGAAACAGTAAACATTGCATTAAATTCACGATTTTTAGTTTTTGTATTATAACTTTCAATAACTTTATCAACTATCTGACTTAAACGTTCATCAGATTCTAAAAATTCTTTTGTATTAATACTTTTAACTTCATAATCAGGAATATTTTTTAATTTACCCCCACCATAATAATCTACTGAAAAACCAAGAACATTATTATCAGCTATTGCATCTTTAATCATATAAGAGTGAAGTTGTTTCTTGAAAATACTTTGTGTTGTTCTTGCACCATCAGAATTTTCTGCAAAGATAGGGGTGCCTGTAAATCCAAAAGATAAAGAATTTGTAAAGAATTCTACAATTGAATGGTGCATTTCGCCAAATTGGCTTCTATGACACTCATCAAATATTAATATGATATTCTTATCTTTAATTCTTTGGAGTTTTTCTTGATCGCCTCTTGTTTTAACTGCTTTAGATAATTTTTGAATTGTTGTAGTGACTAATTTGCCTTTTCCTTCTGTTGTTAGGTTTTTAATTAATGCTCCTGTATGTTTTGTAACATTTACACAACCATCACAGAAACTATTAAACTCTTTATTAGTTTGAATGTCTAAGTCTCTTCTATCTACAACAAAAATGACCTTGTAAATTGATTCGTCTTCTGCAAGCAATTGGCTGACTTTATAAGAAGTTAAAGTCTTTCCAGAACCGGTTGTATGCCATACATAACCATTTTGTTTGATTTCCAAAGCTTGATGAAGAACTGCTTCAACAGCATATTTTTGATAAGCTCTCAAAACCATCAAAGTCTTAGAAGATTCATTTAAAACCATATATTTTGAAATCATTTTCGCCAGATTACATCTCTCAAGGAATGTATCTGCAAATTCATCAAGCATTCTAATATTTCTATTATCCTCATCCTTCCAGAAAAATGTGAATTCAAAGTTTATATCGCTTTCACGACCATTTGCAAAGTATTTGGTATTTATTCCATTACTAATTACAAAAATTTGAATAAAGTCAAAAAGACCACTATATGAATGATAAATATATCTATTTATTTGATTAAATGCCTCTTTTATAGGCATTCCTCTTCTTTTAAGTTCAATTTGGACAAGAGGCAAACCATTAATTAAAATAGTAACATCATAACGATTTTTATGCTTTCCTTGAACAGTAATTTGATTAGAAACTTGGAAAATGTTTTTACACCAATCTTTTTCATTTAAAAATTTGATATAAAATGGATTTCCTTCTCTCTCAATGAAGAATTTATCTCTTAATTTCTTAGCTTTATCAAAAATAGAACCTTGATCCAAATATAAAAGAACAGATTGGAATTCTTCATCTTTTAGATAACAATCATTTAATTTTTCAAGTTGAGTTTTAAAATTTGAAATTAAACCTTTTTCATTTTTAATTTTAATACATTCATAACCATTATTTGCTAATTGTTGCATTAATTCTTCTTCTAGAACTGCTTCACTCTGAGTAGAAATAATTACTCCCCCTATGAAAATTATGTAATAAAGTCAATATGGACTTTATGTGTAAAATTATAATTAATAAAATTTAGCTTCATTTAAAATACCAAGTTAAAATTTAAATTCTTTAATTCGCCTTGAGAAAACATTATAAAATTCAGCAGCCTTTTCCAAATGCCAAGTAATGGATTCATCCCAATTATCCTCATTATTTATATCTATCTTTTTAGAAATGGCAATGTAAGAAGCTTTTTTATCATCCAATCTCTCCCAATCCAAAGGATAACATAATTCATTTTCAATGTCTTCTTTTTGAGATTCTAAATAATCATATAAGTCTTTACTATCCCTAATCCATATTTCATTTCTAATTTCCTTTTTCTGAGTGTTTACATTTAAAGAAATATGCGCTAAACTACTCCCAAGGGCTAAATTGTACCAATGCTGAGGATTTGCTTTTCTTGCATTAAATTCATTATAATCATCTAATCGCTCGGATAATTTTGTCCAGTAATTTAATTGAAGCATTTTTGTAGCGCTTAACTTATTATCAGTACTTCTTTTGATAGTTTTTGTCCAGTTATTAGGGCTTGATACGATTTGGAATTTAGGAGCCATATTGGAATCATCTATTTTCCATAACTCAATTCTGCATAAAAATATGTTAATTTCATCATCCGTATGCTCATTTAACCAGTCAACTGCACGCCTATGTTCTTCTCTAGCCTCTTTGACAACCCAAACAATTGTTTTTGCATCATGCCCAGAAGCATATGTTATGATTTTTCCAAGATGATCATGATTTGTGGATTCCAATTGATTTTCAATTACAATCTTATTTTCAGTGCTTGATTCCATAGCTAAAATATCCGTACTGAAGGAACCTGTTTTAGCTTCAATACTGATTAGATCAATGTCAATACCTAACTCATTACCTAACAATTCTAAATTTTGCTCTTTAGATAGCCATTTAGTAAAATCCTGCGCTTCATTTTTCCAAACCAATCTTAAATCTTTAACTTTTTCAAGCTTACCTAATTGAACCATACTTTTACCCCTTTATACATATTCGTATATTCTAAAATATATCAATAATAATATTTAAAATAACCATATGATTGAATAAAAAAATCTAAAAACAGTGAAAGGAGGACTAATCCGAATCCAGAAAACATATGTAAAGGGGGATATGTAATTGAGTTAAGGTTTAGTAAAGGATTAGCATGTAATAAATAATTTAGTTTCAAATTATAAAAACTTTTTGTGGAATAGGATAAGAGTAAAAAATCATTATAAAACAAATTAAAATTAGCTCTAAAAATCAACACTATACTCTTATCTCTCTATAAACATAGCATGGATAATAAAAATATAAGAATAATGAAATAATAAAAAAAGATTTTTAATTATATTAGAAATCTTTTAATAAATTATCTATATTTACATTACAAAAGTCCAATAATTGTTCTTTATCATAATTTAATAGATTTGTGTAATTTTTTTCACTATCCATTTGCATAAGAATAATAATAATATCTTTAATTTTGTCTTTTATATTAATATTCTCAATTAAAAAAAGTTCTATCAACAATCTTAATTCTATTAAATTGACTAATAGCTGTTTCTTCACAATAACCACCGATTTAGTTACTAATCTACATATTAATATAAATAAATAAGTATAAAAAATTTACCAAATTGAATTGATTTTTTTATTTTAAATTATTATTTAATTTTAGTAGAAAAAATTTAATTATAACATTAAATAAAAAAAAATCAGTACAGTGATAAAATTTAAAAAAGATAATGAACTATTTATTCTTATTCTTCTCATAACAGGAAAAAAATGATTCTACAAAAACATCTTCCAAAGAATCATCTCATCGAAGCATGAAATGAAAAATAGTTAACATGAATAGTGAGAAAAAAAGAGTTGTTGAAAAAAACTTTCATGCCTCTTGGTATACCTTGGACTTCGCAATATAAAGATGAACCTAAGATCAATTGAAAAAGTAAAAAAATAAATAAATTAGATAATTCGTTAAATTTTTATAACTTCCTTAAATTTATCCCATAATTTTACCATAGCCAAAGTATCAAGTTCACAATATATCAACAAACTTTCCTTTATTTTTTCTTTAACTTCTTCTGGCATTTCATTTCTCAATTTTAAGAATGATTCTGAAGCTTCTCCACCATTGTGAACCAAAGGCAAATTATCATAATTCAACTCAGGATTATCTGGGTATAGTGCAGGCAATACATACTTGATTGAATAGGACCCTTCCATTTCCTTCATATAATAATCCCTATTCTTGAATGGAACCATGAAATCCACCATATTATGGTTTATTCTAGCCATTTCATCTGCTAAGTCAGGATAGAGCTCTGCTATTTTTCTGTTTACGCTTGATTCAAATGACTTATTGTAGACAATCACACTTCCGTCTTCAGGAAGATTGCTTATCATGCTTTCTGCAAAAGTCCTTATGAAATCCTCATCATCAACTTCCGCCAAAAATTCCTTATGTTCTATTGGAGCTCCTTCCTCTTCAATGACATGCAAAGAGTATTGGAAAGGCAATTGCTGATATGGCTTGGTTCCTTCCACTTCAGGTATAGGCTGATTGTATGTTTCATAATCAATGAAATACAATGGATATTCCAAGGAGTTTAAAGTTCTAGCAATAGCTGGCTTATTGATTTTAGGCTCCTTATCATTTACTTCAAAATCCACTTGCTCTATATATTTTGGATTCAAGTCCTCATATAATAAATCTTCAAAAGACACTTTTCCTTCATTGTATTTCTCGAACTTTTTGCTTTTCCACATTCCTGCCACATCAAAGACATTAGGTTTTGGCAAATCTTGAGTGCAGTACTGCCAGAAATCGCAATCATAAGGATTGAAGCATTTCAGTTCCAGACATGTAGGAGGTTCGTTGTCCTCGCCATACTGTTCCATGAATCTGTTTATCTCATCAATATTGCTTTGAATCTCATCCTGCTTTGAGAGTGCTATATCAGTCACATCCTCAATATTGAAGTATTGGCCCAATTCATCTTCAACAGGAAGTTCTCCTTTAACGTATTCCTTGTTGACATATACAATGCAGACTTTCTTCACATTGTATCCTAAATTGGACAATACATAGTATTGGTATGCAGCATCATCCAAGTAGATGTCCTTTACTTTTGTAGAGCTCTTAACCTCATAGATTTCCACACCGTCGACATCATTCTTCAGGACATCCACACTGCAGAAATTGTGATCATAATCAAATGAAGCTTCTGTAATGACATTTGGCTTTTTTGGCATTAGCTCTTCTGTCTGTTTAATCATTGGAGTGATTGTCTTGTCAAATGGAATGTCCTCATAATCTCCGAACAATCCTTTTGCAAGTTCTCCCACCTTATGTCCGTTTTCAAAAATGACTGTCTTGTCTTCAGGTGTTGCACATTCTGGCTTGTACTTTTCTAGCCAAAGAATCTTTTGACATTGCACACATCTGCAATACTTTGATTTTGATAAATATATGTTGTTCATATCATCACCCTATTCAAAAATATAATAAAAAGTTTATTAATATTAGCATATATAACTTTTGATTAATTTTAAATCTTAAAATCTAAAATAAATAATTATATAGAGTTTATATTATCTTTAAAGCAAAATAAATAAAATAAAAAGAATTAAAATAAAAATAATCAAAATAATTTTGTAATAATTAATTAAAATAATTATTTAATTATGATTTTAATAAATAATCAATATTTTTAATAAAAAATTATTATTAATAAAAAATAATAAAATTAAAATAATATAAATACTTTTTTTAATAAAATATCCTTATTTAATAAATTAGAAAAAATTTAAAATTTAATAATAATTAAATTTGTAATATAAAAACAAAAAGTTTATATATTAATTATTACAAACTATAACATACATCAAAAAACATATGTTAAAGGGGGAATTCTCAAAAACCATACACATCACCAAAAAATTTCCCTTTAATTAATTAACACTGCTTTTTTAAACTTTAATTTTAGGGTGCAAAATATTTTAAACTTTAATTTTAGGGTGCAAAATATTTCAAAAAAATTTTAAAAAAAGAAACAAAAACAAGAAAAGGGGAAGAAAAAAAGAAAAATATCATTGATGTTTCTTGTGAGAAAACTCAAGAAACTCAATCCTATTCTCTTTTTTGCAGAATGAATAATATAACCTGAATGAATCTGCAACATAAACTTCTTGCTGACCTTTACGGTTAGAAGACAAATGCTTGCCCACATCAGGATTTTGAAAGATTTGCTTAATCTTCTTCAATAATTGAGATAAAACGCTTTTATCCAATTTCTTTAGAGACTTGAAGAAATCTTTTCCATATATCCATTCCATTAATGATTCGCCTAAAATCTCTTGAAGCACAGCATTAAGCTGACTTTCATTTCTAATTTTATTAGGGCAAGATGCATAGATCTTGATAATCACCTAACAAACTAAAAAAGACTTTAAGTCTTCCTTCCTCCCAAAATATCGCTTAGGCAGTATATGCCTTTATCTAATTCAACCACTCTGTACTTTTTACTAGTTTTTGTGTTTAAAAAAGACATGATTTTCTCCGATATTTTCATGTGGTTTTAAAACCACAAATATACTCTATTTTTGACATATATAAAAAAGTTTCTAATATTAATTAATAAAAAAAGTATTTTAAAAAAAGAAAAAAAATAGAATAATTTCCACCATATGCTTAAAACTAGTTTAAAATTAATTATAGTGGAAAATTAATTAAAAAATTTAAATATATTCAGTAGATCCTTTAACTGTTCTAGCATCTAAACCTTCTTCTTGACAATATGGACATAGATTATCGGAACCTACTGCAACTCTACCGTGAGTTGTACAGTATCTGGTTTTAGTTGTACCATCACCTGCACCATAATCCTGTGCTTCCACATTTTCAGAATTTGAAGTGTCTGCAGTTCTTTCAGTCAAATCAGCTAGTTTTTTGAATTTGCTTATTTCACTTCCAGTTAAAAGACCATCACCATTTGCATCCGCTTCATCAAAGGTATTTTGAATAACTGTACTTGAAGCACCACTTAAATAAGAGCTAGCTTCAGAATAAGTCATTGAATCAGAACTGGAAGAACTAGGAATGTCCTTTTGATCAATACTTGAAATAATAGGTTCTAAATCTTCATTATAAGTAAATACTGAAATAAGGTCTTTGCCTGATGCGAAAAATACACAATCAGTTGTACTATTAGTAAATCTATATAATTTCTTTCCCCAAATTTCTTGATAAGTGAAATGAGCCCCACCTTCTAAAGTTTTATCATTATACCGCTCATCCAAAAGTTCTTTTGATAATCCTGGTGCATCTTCATAAACCCCAATAAAAATAACCTGATTGTCACCTTTTTTGAAACCTATTTTTTCACCAGCAGAAAGCCCAGTTGAATAATCATCAAGTGAAAATTCCTCATAACCTTCAGGAATATTAAAGGTATAACCCTCAAAATCATACTGATAATAATCTGAAGAAATTGATTCACTGTCTAAAGCGTTCGCTCCCAAAGAATTCCCCGAATTATCTGAATTTAAAGCCATAAAAGCTCCAGCAACAATTATTGCACAAATAATAACTGCAGCACCAATTATAAGATTCTTATTATTTTTTGGTTCTGATTTAGGGCTGTCCTGAGAAGAACTTACTTGAGAAGAACTAATCTCTAATTTCTCCCCACAATTTTTACAAAATTTAGAATTATCCCCATTTTCGCTATTGCAGCTTGGACAAATTTTAACCATTTTTTCTAAACCTCTTTACTCAATTAATCCTGACTTATTTATAAGTCAAAAAAAAGTTTGTTAATATTTATTAATATAAGTTTTGAAAAAAAAAACACAATTAAGAATATTTTATAAAACTATTTTAAATTTAAAATACAAAACATTAAACAGAAGTGTAAAAGGTGAATGCAATGAATGAAATCATAGACAACTATAATGTTAATGCAGAAATGGAAATAGACAACAGCGAACTGGAAGACATAATGCTAATAGAGCCTGGCATGATGACCATTGCAGATGAAGAGGAGTTCTTTAGATTACTCAAAGAGGCAAAGCTTTTCATCCCAATTCAAATGGAAAAGGAAGAGGTATTTGACATTGAAAACCAAAGCGTTATAGATGTTATAAAGCCTATACCTCCACTTGGGTTCAATTTCATTTCCCTTAACTTGAATGATGGGACAAGAGCGCTTGTAGCATTCACCAGAAAAGAAATCATGAAGGAAATCAAGCTTAAGAAAGACCATATCATAATGAATATGAGAGATCTTGCAAAGATCTTGTATGGATTTGGCGATACCTTCTCATCAATTATCATAAACCCTCAAACTGA
The DNA here is from genome assembly GCA_004553595.1 of Methanobrevibacter ruminantium. Lineage (GTDB taxonomy): Archaea > Methanobacteriota > Methanobacteria > Methanobacteriales > Methanobacteriaceae > Methanobrevibacter > Methanobrevibacter ruminantium_A. The sequence continues at coordinate 12,159 of SFKZ01000017.1, forward strand.
GCATTCAATTATAGTCAACGCTTCTACACTTATAGACCTATTTAAGGAAAAGGCAAAAAATCCATTTATTGCTTCACTTGAACAAACATTAGCTACATTGAAGAGCAATTCCGTGGAACTTGATAAACATTACATGTTCTTTATCAGATCAGAATATGAATTCATGGAAAATGAGGCTGTAGATGGAATATTTACAGCAAAAATGCCACTGCGAGCATGCACAGATCCTAATTTCCAATCCAATCTTCCAATATTGCATAAGATAATGATGTATGAAGGCCAAAAAATATTGTACACTGGCAAAAGCGAGGAAGTTACTGATTTCAATGTATTGATTGCTCCTGGATGCGAGTTCCAAAAGTTCTATGATGAAGATGGAGACACCTCAATATGGAGATGCATAAAACAGCCATTCTATGATAATCTTGAAGAGGAAGATGATGGTGAAGAATGATTAGATGATTATCTAATTTGATTCATCAAATTTTTTACTTAATAAAACTTTAAAACAATCTATAATTATTTTTTCTGGGAATTATATCAATTATTTCAATGCTCTGATTTCTTTCGGATACATAAAAAATAATTCTATATTCCCCTACCTTTGCTCTTTGACATTTAGGGCATTTATTGCTTTTTAATTCTTTAAAATTTGGATGATGAGGATTCTTTAGAATTTCCATAATTTTCTTATTGATCCTCAATAATAACTTTTTATCATTCTTATGTTTATAAAGAAATTTTTCTGCTTTTTCATGTTCATATAATTTATAGCTCATTTTTTAACTCAAGTTCCAGTTTATTAATCCTTTCTTCCAAACTTTCTAGAGTTAATTCCTTAACGTTTTCTAAATTGCCATTTTCGAATTTTTCTATCTCTTCATTATAAAATTTCCCTTCTTCATCACTAAATTCCTCATGAGCGTAATAATACTCTATTAAAAAACTTATAACATCATTGAAAGTATCATTTTTTGAAGCTAATTTTGATAAGGAATTATGGTTGGCTTGAGAGATTTTAATAGTTTTATTCATCATAATACCACATTATATAGTATACTCAGTATACTATAAAAAACTTTCTAAAAAATCTAAAAGAATTGAAATGAATAATTAAATACACTTTAAATTTCAATTAAAAAATATATAGATGCTCATATATAAATTAAACTATTTTTAAAGCTTTAAATTACATTATGACATCAATATTGGCTTAAAATTAAAAAAATAATAAAAAAATAAAAAATTGATTTAAAAATAGAAAATTAATTGATGATGAAAAATATAAAGCTAAATTTAATCTTTATTTAAATTAGGAACTTGCTTAACTGGAAAACCTTTAGCATATAAATAAATATAATTGATTTCATAAATAAGATTGAATAAAACAAAATATTATTAAAATAATTACTGATTAAAATGACTAACTTAAACAATAAAAAACTTAAAAAACTATTGAAATCCAAGTCAAGAGTCAAGATAGAACAGAAACCTGATATGTTCTATAAGGAATTCTTAAAATCAGAAGTTTTTGTTCCAGTTATCGCAATAGAAAATGAGGAATCATTAAGCGATGGGGACACACTTGACTTGCAGATTGGCTTCTTTGATGAGGAAAACGGAGACCGCAACATATACCTGTTTACAGATACAAACGAATTGGAAAAGGCAGGATACCAAATCAAGTCAATAGCTGTAAACGTGATGGAATTATCACTCATATTGGCACAGTTTGACATTGATTTCCATTATATTGTAATAAATCCATACAGCGTTGATTCATATAAGATAGACTTTGATGAATTTTTAGAGAAAAATAACTTTTAGGGATTCTTATGAGCATACTCTATAATGATAAACTTGAAGAATTGATGAAGATACAATCAGAAATGAGCGAGGATGAAAATGAACACTTCCTAAATGAATTTAGAAAATCAGAACTGCTGGTTCCTCTTCAAATTGAGCTCGACTCACTTGACCTTGAAAACATGAATCTAGAGGGATTGAATGAGATAAATGAGGAAGTCAAGTTTCATCTAAAATCCTTTGTAGGGCCGAATGGAATCAAAGTCATCCCTATTTTTACAGATGAGGAAAACATTCATGATGTTCAATTGAACACAACTGTAGGATCATTGTTTATGAGAGACTTGTATAAGTCCATAGTTCCGATTCAAGACAGCTTTGATCAAATCATCATCAATCCAAGTGCAGAAAATGAATACAAGATAAGCATTGACGACTTCTTAAGTCTCTTTGATGAGGAAAGGGAATTCAAAGACATGATGAAAGAGATTGAAGAGGAAATGCTTGAAGATGAGAATATGGATTAATAGTAAAAAAAAAGTTAATATGTCCTCTAAAACAGAAAAAATAGCTGAAAAATTTAATATAAAATAATTAAAAAAACGATTGATTAAAATAACATTTACCTTAAGAAAGCATTGATTACTGGAGGAGTTAATTCATTATTTTCAATCATATTTTTAATCTCTTCTTTTGTAAACCACCCATACATAGAATGTTCATCACTTATAACAATTTCATCAGTTTTTACACTGACTTTCATAATCAGTTGAATAGATTTTATGCTTTCTCCAGTTTTGCATGCAGTGTAATCCTTTTGAATGGCATTGTATAAATAATCTATTTCTATTTCAAGCCCTGTCTCTTCCAGATATTCTCTTTTTAAAGCATCATCAAAGAACTCATTCTTCTTAACCTTTCCTCCAGGAATTTCCCATTTGCCGGGATCATGAGCGGAAATGGACCTTAGCTTAAGGAGCAAGATCTTACCATCATACTCACAAATTCCTCTGACAGTCAATCCCCACATATCTCTCATAACAATACCCTAATAATACTCCATATATAAGAAAATGCATGCAATATAAAAAATAGAATAACAAATAAAACAGCAATGAAAACTAAAAATAAAGCCCCTTCTTTTGAAAATGGGCTAACTGGTGCACAAGTACCATTGGAACAATTATCCTCGATTTGACAATTATCATCTTTAGACACTTTCATCACCAAAAAATAGTTAAATAAATGTAAATAATTCTAAAATAATTACTGCTTTTAAATTGAAATTTTCAAAAATAGCTAAAAAATATAAAAAAATGCTATTAATGAAAAATCATTAATAGCGAAAATCAATCAACTTATTTGAAGTTGGTTGCTCTTTCTTCGAAGTAAGATTGAGGGTGTTTACATACTGGGCAAATTACAGGAGCATCGGTTCCTTTAATTATGTGACCACAGTTAATACATTTCCATTCAATTTCTTCTTCTTTTTTGAATACAGTTTCGCCTTCAACATTAGCGAGTAAAGCTCTGTATCTTTCTTCATGTTCTTTTTCGATGTTACCAACCATGGTGAATAAACCTGCGATTTCATCGAAACCTTCTTCTCTTGCGGTTTCTGCGAATTCTTTGTACATTGCAGTCCATTCTTCGTTTTCACCATCAGCTGCTGCATTTAAGTTAGCAATAGTGTCTGGAACTTCTCCATCGTGTAAAAGTTTGAACCAGATTTTTGCGTGTTCTTTTTCGTTTTTGGAAGTTTCCATAAAGATATCGTGGATTTGTACGTATCCTTCTTTTTTAGCTTTACTTGCGAAATATTGATATTTAGCATGAGCTTGAGATTCACCAGCAAAAGCTGCTGCTAAGTTAGCTTCGGTTTTAGTACCTTTTAAATCTGCCATTATAATCACCTAAATTTTTTTTAACGCATGTGTTAATTCTTAAAAAAATTAAGAATTGCAGTAGTATAAACTACTTAAGACTATTTTAGTTTTGAATGTTAATAAATATTTCTAAAATAGTTTATATATAATAAAAAATTGAGTGAAAAATAGAAAAAAATAGAAAATAAAAATATTTGAAAATTAAAATTAAATCTTAATAACTTCATCAGTGCTTACAATCATATTCAATCTTCTGTCATGACTTTCCATTGGAATATGATCAAGCAATTGAAATGGATGAATTGTGGTAACTAAAGGAGTGTCTTCATTAATGAGATTCTTATTGAAGAGATCTTCGATTTCCCTATCTCCATATCCCTTTCCTTTTCCAATTCTGTTTCCACATCTATCCACACCAACAGATCCTTCCACTACCATATCCATAGCCATATCAAATGAACTGTCTTCACCGAAATCAAAAAACTTTGAGCAATGATTGAATGCTCCCTCTTTTGTTGATGCTTCTCTTTCCTTTCCATTTAACTTGTTTCCTTCAAGATACAAATAGCCGTGTTCAAGGTTAGGGCTTGCCATAATGAGATTCTTGTTTTCCTTTAAAGCAAGATATCTAACTGGAATTTGAGCAGAATCTGGACTGCAAAAAATAGTTTTTGAATTCTTCCATTCATCAGTTCCAGCAAGCAATTCAGCTACAATATCAGATCCTTTAAAATCAGGAATCTTTCCATAATCCCCATTAGGTCTAAGAGACTGGCCTTCATTAAACAATTTATCATAAATTGATTTTCTAATGGATTCCTTTTCTTCCTTTAAAGACATAATATCATAAAAAATAAGAAATTTTAATAGAACTCTAAAGTTTTATACATCATCAAAAATCCTTCTTTATCAGGATTATCCTCTCCAAAGCCAAAGAAATTAAAGCTAAATGCATCCCTATCATTGATTGCGGATAAAGAATGAGTATTCAAAGGAGGTTCATGACTTGTATCCTTTGCTATAAGTTCATGGGTTTCCTTGTTTCCAATAATGGTTAGATGAGACTCCTCAACGATTAAGCTGTCTTCCCTTGGAATGTCTTCAATTGCATTCTTAAGGTATTCCATTGACAGTCCTTCCTGAGGATACTTGAACACCATAACTCTACTGAATTTGCTGTCACAGTCAAGTACAGCTATGCAATTTTCAATATCATCTGCTTCAAGCAATTTCCAATTATTTGGATACTTGAAGCTTAATTCATCGTTTTTAAATATATTGGACATTATGAGAAACTCCTTTAAAACAAAGATAAATGTAAAATAAAAATAAAATTAAAAAGTAAAATAAAAAAATAGAAAATAGAGAATAAAAAATGAATTATGAAACTATTCAAATTCAATGGAATCCATAATAGCTAAATAATCATTGTAAGCATATGGGAATTCCTTAAAGTGCATCAATTCAAAGACATACAAGTTTCCATCATTGAGCAATGCAGAAGTATTGTTTTCCAAAGTTTTTCCACCCTCTTCAGCATTTGTAATGATATTGTAAACCGGCAGGCCATTAAGGTTTAGAATTCTAGATTCAACAATGTTCCATCCTTGTGCTTCAAAACTTTCCTTAAAAGCTTCTTCAATTTGTGCAATAGCCTCAGCTTCACCTGCATCATTCTTATATACTGTAATTGTAGATGGATTGCCTTCTACAACTTTCACTAAAGCCTTGATACAATTTGGGCCAAGCATTTCTTTGTTTTGTTCTTTCCAATTACTTAAGTATTTAAATTTGATTCCTTCTTCATCAAATTGAACTTCATCCATAGAATCACCATTTTAATTGATACCAAATAAACTATATAAATATGATTAATGATTAACAATGATTAAAATTCTTGAAAAATCTTAGATTAAATAGACTAGGCAATAGAATAGGCAAATTAGAATTCACTATGATAAAGAAACTTATTCTCCACTTTCAAGCAAATATTCGTCAGGAATTAACTCTTCCAATTGAGTGTAAGCCTTGCTTGAAATAGCTGATTTATGAATTTCAGGTTCCTTGACAATTGTCAATCCCCTAATTCTTCTTATTATGCTGGTTTCACCTAATTCCTTATTTATCTCATTGATTGTAGCAGTCAATGTCTTGTTTACAACCTCATCAAGCATGTTCCTGTTTGTTCTTAGGATTATCTCCAAGATTTCCTTATGCTTATCTTCACGCTCTCTAAGTCTTGACAATTCTCCGGCATCAAAACTCATTTTAGTCTTTAAGACATTCATATCCTGCAATAGTTCAATTCTTTCTTCATTTGATTCATTTAAATCCTTATTCAATTGCTTGATTTCAGAATTTAAGTCATCAATATCCCCATTTAACTTTTTAACTTCATCAATGAGAGAATTTGATTCAGAATCGGACAAAACACTGCTGTTTATATAATTTGCTTTTTCAAGTTGAGACAATTTAGTGGTAAGCTCTAGATTAATGTTTTCCAATTCCTCAACTTTTGAGAAAAGAATCTTTTCTTTAGACTTTGCTTCCTTAAGATCGTATTCTAATTTTACAACAGCTTCATCATCTGGGACTACTTCCAAAGTGGACACTTCGATTTCAGAAGATGTCTTCAATTCTTCATATTCTTCAGGAGTCAAGATTACAAAATCTCCCTCTTCAAGATTATGTTTTTTCACATCTTCCTTACCGATTGTGAGACTTATATTACCTCTTGATTTATTAATTTTCCCAGTCTTGATAATCATATTTAATAATATGTTTTATGCCTTTATAAAGATTATTATTTAATTTAAAAATATTTTAGAAAAATTAAAGCGATTTTACAATAAAAATGAAAAAATAAACAAGAATTTGTTAAAAATAGCTAAAAACAAATAAATTAAAACAAAGTACATGAAGTGAACATGAAATCTCATGCAATAAATTCATGTAATGAAAATTAGTGAAAAGCACATGAAAAATTTATTAAAAAAAAATATTTAAAAATGGCTAAAAAATAATTAAAAAAAAATAATTTAAAAAATTAAAAGATTAGAAAGAAAAATAATAATTAGAAAATAAAAAAAAATAAAAAAATAAAAGATTAGAAAGAAAAATAATAATTAGAAAATAAAAAAAATAAAAAAATAATTTAAAAAATTAAAATATTAGAAAGAAAAATAATAATTAGAAAATAAAAAAAAATAAAAAATGAAAATTAAAGAATTAAATTAAAAATCAAATAAAAAGAAATCTGATTCATTGCTCATGCATTCATTGATCCAATTGATGAAGTTTCCACTAGCGGACCCTTTTCTTTCAGCTTGGCTGTGGCCTTGACCCCACACTTCATTGAACTTAACGCTATCCACATCACTAATCTGCATCAAAGCGAGAGCCAAATTGGTTTCAACGGTAAATGAAGTGTCTGTCTGATCAATTCCAGCATTTATTCTCCAGTATTTAGCAGAATGTGATGATCCCACTCCATCATAATAAGGGGAAACATAATACAATGGATTATACATATTGGAACGATTCTCAATTGTGTAATTGAATCTATCCAATTCTTTCAAGTCATTTGCATAGGATGTTGCCTTAGAGGAGTCATAATCAGAGAACTGAGAGTAATTTTCTGAATTTTCCTTTAGGGTATTTGCCATAATGCCATCAAAGTGCAATGACTCATGCTCCTCATTGCCGAATAACTCATTTTCAACTTGGTCTCTTCCTAAATCATCAAATGCACCAACATCTTTACTTGGAGATTTGCAATGTTTTACAAACGCTTCAATGCTTGTGACTTTTGCAGTATTTGTTGAACTGTTATAAATGATCCATTCCCCATCACCATTCAATGAATCGATATATTCTTGTGGAGTCCTGTAAGTTCCAGAACTTGATCCAGTACCCTCACTTGAAAGAGAGACTCCTTCAGGTAGAGGACCACTATCCCTGCTTCCAGAAGAACTTGGAGAATATGGGAAGCTGGTTTCAAACACTATCCCTGCTTCCAGAAGAACTTGGAGAATATGGGAAGCTGGTTTCATTCAAGAAATTGTTCAAGGAATCCTCTACAATCTTAAGCATATAATCATAATATGAACCTGATGTGTAAATTCCATCTTCAGACTCTTCAAGACTTAAAGGCTTTTCATTAGGACTCCTAAAGCCTAAATCATTAATGTATTTGGCATATTCACTACCCAAATCGTCAGATAATGCACCGGTCCAAGTGCCTGTTCCACGAGTTCCATCTGTACTGTATTGGCCCATAGTCCATTCATAAGCCTTATCAGCAGTGTCTAGAGAAGTGATAGGGCACCAGCACATTGCTCCACAGATACTGTATGATAACTTGATTCCATTTCTGTCTATAATGGCTGCACCAATGGATTCAAGGTATGGTGTGTACATCTCACTGTCACCGCTTGCACCTAATATAACACTTTGAGCACCGCCACCACTGTGACAAAATGAAAATATCCTTTGGCTGTCTCCAGGAAGGGTATCGTCATTGAATTTCAAGTAAAGCACTGCTGCCTTTAAGTCAGTTACTCCCCAAGGGGCTCCCCCAGAATAATTTCCACCATTTCTCTGCCTCTGCAACCTACATTAACGTAAATGAAGCCTGCATCTGTGTAGTCTTTAACTTCCTTAGCATTATATCTTGTTGGAGCTTTTTGGGCAGAATATCCTGCAGTGTTGATAGGCATTACAATAGGGGGCATTGGATGCAGAATAATTTCCAACATGACCGTCTATCACTGTACATGTGTATGTTCCATTCCCATTTCTTTCGCTGTTAAAGTAATCTCCAGGGACATAAATTCCTAAAGACTCATATTCTGTAGCTTCAGGTTCTGTACAGTACACAAGTCCAATTTGGTAATATATATTGTTTTCCTCATCATATTTCCAATTGGACATGTTAAGGGCCAATTCATCATTCAATGCTGTTAGATTAACATTATAATGATTGGTATCCGTTAATAAACCCCTTTCACTTGCAACCACTAACAAAGTAAGTATTGCAATCACTACTGCTATAAGTAAAAAAAAGCTTATTTGTTCTATTCATAACCACACCACAATCAAACTTTGTTTAAAATAAATAAAAATAACTAATTATTCCAGAATTTCAAAAGTTCTGACTATCTCCATAAACTTGGAAACTATGTCGCTAACTGTCCTAAGTTCAAATATATAGACAAATCCATCCTCTAGAAATACAACTGAAAACATTTCAAAATCAATCTCAGGAATTGAAATCCTTGAATGTATCTGAATGGTTGGCATTTTGCCTACATTTGCAATCTCAGAGGATATGATTTCAGCATTATCATTCAATAGGCTTTCTTCAATTATTTCCTTGAAATCATCAAGTGATGGCATCTCTGATTGGAATGCAATTACATTCAATAAGCTGCCATCCTCATAGCTTAAGGTAGCTATGCAATCAGGATTGTTCTCCAATGGAACCTCTTCCAATTCCCATTCATCGCTGTATTTAAATGATAACTTTTCATTTGAACATGTATTTATATTAGACATAAAAAGCCCTCTTGAATTATTGAATTGATTATATATTTTTTATAATCCTTTAGGAATATATATTTTATCAAATAATGTTTTACAAAATGACATCAATATAAAAATCAGACTAAAAATAACTGAATAAAATCAATATGATACTTAAAATAAAAATAACAAGCAAATATTAATTTTTATTTAAAAATAAGAAATTATAATCATTTAGAAATCAAATAGAAAGATTTAAATTAGAATAAGAATAAAATAAGGTATGGGATTAACATTTATAAAATACCTTTAAAGAATTATAGGCTAAACGACTTATTAAGCATTTTTCACTCAATGAATCGATCCAAATAATTACATACTCAATATAAAAAACCCTAAACTCAATATATTTGTTAATCCCACACCCCCTATTGATAGGGGAAATAGCTTTTCTTAAGTATTATGGGAAAATACAAAAAATAATTAAAAATAGAAAAAATGAAAATTAATGAAATAATAAAAAAAATGAAGAAATAAAAATAACTAAAAATAAAGGAAATAATAAAAAAAATGAAGAAATAAAAATAACTAAAAATAAAGGAAATAATAAAAAAAATGAAGAAATAAAAATAGCTAAAAATAAAGGAAATAATAAAAAAATGAAGAAATAAAAATAACTAAAAATAAAAAATAAAAGAGAAAAATAATTATCTTATACGTTTTCCCTCTTTTTCAAGAAGTCCTTTTTCTTTTATCATTTCGATGAAACGGCTGTCATCAGTAACGAATTCATCATACTCTTGAACTTCTTTTTTATTGGATCTCTTGACAATCGTAAAGAGGTATGAAGGCCTTCCCTTTTTCTCTTTAGGAAGCTCAGCTAATTCATAAAGAACTCTTTTTACAATCAATTCCTTAGAGCTTTCAATAAAGCTGATTCTATTGTCAATGTCTTCAAAGCTTTCAAAGTCACCGTTAAGCTCTTTTTCGGTTAAGATTTTAGAACCTAACTTTCTGCTTATGCCATCTAAGAAGTGCAATCTGCTTGCTTCCTTGCTTTGGTCATTGAAGAACTTTACATATTTAGGCTCATTAGCAATTACAATGCTGTGAACAGCCTTTTTGGTTTCAAATTCCTGGTCCTTGCTTAAGTCATCAAAGCTTAAGTGAGCTCTTTCCTGCTTTACAAAATCACTACCCTTTCCAAGAGGAATCTTGTCTTGAACCTTAACTTCAACATCATCATTCAAATCCAAATCCATCAATATGAAGTAATCTGTTCCTATAATACGGGCAGTCTTTTTATCTTCACTGTCTTTAGTGCTTAAAACCAAACCGAAATTTTCATCTTTCATATAAACACCCCAGGAATTATCTTACATTATACCTTAAGATAGCGCCGATTCCACCGAAAGCCCTATATAATTGGCTTCCTTCTTCAGTTTCAGTGGAAATGATCTCTACACTAGAACCTAAGTCCTCAGCGATATTAGCCAGATCTTCGATTAGGTCTTCCTCTTGAGTGATTTTCATTTTCTCATTACATTGAGGGCAAGTCAAATCCTCTACCTTTTGACCTTCCTTTTGAGTGACTTCAGCATGGAACCCGCAAGCTTGACAATCCAAGGTTAACCTTTTGGATTTTAAGTCTTCACTAAGCAAGAGAATATCCACAGCACCCATCTGCAAGTTGGTTCTTACTTCCTTTTCACCATAGGAGTATAAACCATGGTCATCCCTAAGCTCAGCAAGGAATCTTTGGACTAATTTTTTCTCTTGGATAACTCCCAATTCCTCTAAAGCGCCGGATGCCTTGTCGATAGTTTCCCTAATACCGAATTCTCCAGTATAAGAAGTGTCTACAGTGGTGATTACCTTATCCTTAAGCTCATAATGCATGTAATCTCCATTATAGTAATCCTCTTTAGTGCCTCCAGGACCACCAAGAACAATACCTTTCAAGTCATCCTTGATTGGGAGGAATTCATCATCCATGTGAGTGCCTATCCTTTTCAAGAACTCGTGAGCCAATTGGTCAATGACCCTATCGAACCTTCTTTGTGATTGTCCCCCTGCCTTATGCTTTCCAGGAACACCACTGGTTAAGTTAGCGACCACATTGATTCTTTTACCTTTCAATGTAGCGATAGTTGCCTCATTTCTGTCAATTACAGCAATACCGTAAACTTCCTTAGAAGCAATCATATCCTCTAAAGGCTCAAGGAAAAAGGTGCTGTCACAAATGTATCTGTAAGTTTGAATCTCTTCAGGAGGTTCAATAACTACAGTTTCCATCTTTTCTGTTCCAGGCCCTCCTTTAGGAATCATACCAACGAACAATACAAAACCATTCGGCAATTCCTTGTTGTCATTTGTAATCATACGGATTCTTTGCATGATTACCTCAATAGCTGATTGAACATTCTTACGAGTGGTTTTACTCTTGATGTTAGCGCTTTGTCCTAATTCATCCCTCATCTGCTTGATGATATCACTTAATTGCTTTGTTGGAGGAACGTACATGGAAACAAGTTCTGTTCCCTTCCCTTTCTTTTCCGCCAATTCCTTTAATGACTTTTTAAACTCATATAATTCCTTTGAGGATACCTCACTCATTTATAACACCTGATAAAATTGATAAATAACTTTTTGATAAGTAATTAGTATAAAAATTAAAATAAAACAATATAATTTAAGATTATTCAAAACATCTTAAAATAAAATATTCCTAAAAAATTACTAAACCGTAACTTTTAAAGAAAATTATTCACTAAAATAGAAATTTTTGTCAAACCATAATAATAACCTTAAATTGATATAATATATTATATATTGGTATAAGTTACTTATATAAGTAATGTTAAAAATTAAAAATTTTTAAGAAAATATTAATAATTGAAACGATATAAGATTATTTGAATAAGACTATTTTTATGAACTTCATGGAGGAAATTAATTGTTTGGCTTAAAAGACATCAATACGGAAAATAGATATGATGAAACGGATGAGAAGAAACTTAGAATAGCGGATACAATCTCTATTTTTACAAATCCTCCTATAATCACAATTCCATTATTCTTGATCATTTGTATAATCCTTGCATGTGATGGGACTCCATTTACAAGTGGATTCAGCTTTAATTGGACTCAATTCATAATAACAGAACTTATTTCACTTGTATTTGCATCCATCTTGCCAATGGCTATCATCCTCTATTGGGCTAAGAAATTGAATACAGACAAGGACATTTCCAATAGGGAAGACCGTTTCATTCCGCTTATTGTTGGAGTGGTGTCTTACCTAATAGGCTTTGTAATCGCATGGATTCTTGGAGTTTCCAGCTTCCTGATTGTTTTGATACTTTGTTATACAGTGAACACATTCATTGTAATGCTCATTACAAGCAAATGGAAAATCAGCATCCATACAACTGGACTTACCGGACCAGTAGCTGCATTGATCCTGCTTCTTGGACCTATCGGCGCTTTAGTCGGATTGCTTTACCCATTACTCATTTGGAGCAGATTCACATTAAAGAAGCATACCATGGCTCAAGCAATAGCAGGTGGTGTGTTTGGACTTGTAATGACTGTATTGGAAGCTTATTTATACATGGATTTGCTTCATTTACCTGTCTACAATTTAGTTCCATTAGGTGAATGCTTATGGATAATTCTTGGACTTATCTTCGCTCCAATAGTTTTAGGCATTCTAACAATATTGAATGACAATGGAAAAGGTAATACAAAAGCATTATTCTATTTATTATGCGTTTTAGCGATTGCATTCTTCATATTCCTTGCTCCCCAATCTGCACTCATAACATTGGTTCTTGCAATCATCACATCAATTCTTGTAAGCTACTTTGGTGGAGAGAATTTCAGTTGGTATAGAGCAATCCGATAGTAAATTTAAATATAATTAAATAGATAAACTAAAGTAATAAATTAAGTAATTTAACTAAATTTCTACTAAATTCAAATTTATTTAAAAAAACTTAATCTAACTAAAAACTAAATCTAACTAAAAACTAAATCTAACTAAAAACTAAATCTAACTAAAAACTAAATCTAACTAAAAACTAAAAACATTTAATTAAAAGGTGAACTTATGAGAATCGTAGCTGCTATTGGTGGATCAATATTATTACAGGATTACAACGCTGAAAGATTTAAGGAATATGCAAAGCTCTTGAAGGAACAAAGCGAAGAGCATGAAATATTTGTTGTTGTAGGTGGTGGAAAACCTGCAAGAGAATACATTGGAGTTGTAAGGGACCTCGGTGCTGGAGAGGCAAAATGTGATGATATTGGAATAGAAGTTACAAGAGTCAATGCAAAATTGTTATTGCTTGCACTCGGCGATGCAGCTTATCAAAGAGTTCCTCATAACTTCCAGGAAGCTTTGGAATTTTCTGCAAGCGGAAAAATTATCGTTATGGGTGGAACCGAACCTGCACACAGTACCGATGCAGTGTCTGCAATCTTGGCAGAATATGTTCAAGCAGACCTTTTAGTTAACTTAACCGCTGTAGATGGATTATACACTAAAGACCCTAAAAAATACGATGATGCAGAACTCATTGAAGAAATCACTGCTTCTGACATGATGGGAATCATCAGCGGAAATGATGTTAAGGCAGGAACTTATGAATTCATTGATACAACTGCAATTCAAATGATTAAGCGTTCCAATTTAGAAACCGTAATAGCTAATGGTAATGAACCTCAAAACCTAATTAGAGCTATTAAAGGTGAAAAAATAGGGACCCGTGTTATTTCTGAATAAATAACACATTTTTACTTTTTTTAATATTTTTTTCTAAAAAATTATCTTAAAAACTAACAAAACAACTTTATTTTTTTTATTAATTCTTATTTAAAGTGATTTGAATGACTGGATTAATTGATATAGGATTAAATTTAATGCACAAATCCTTTGATAAAAACAGAGAAGAGATCATAAAAAATGCAAATGATGTTGGAGTAAGCCAGTTCATCATTACTGGAACCAATATCCAATCAAGCAAAACTGCTCTTGAATTCGCAAAGCAAGACCAATTTAAAGGAGTTTTATTCTCAACTGCTGGAGTCCATCCTCACGATGCAAAGACCTGTGATGAAAACACAATAGAAACCTTAAGGGAATTTGCAAAAGAGGACTGTATAGTGGCTATTGGAGAATGCGGTCTTGACTATAACAGAAACTATTCTCCACAGGATGTTCAAAGAAAATGGTTTGAAGAGCAAGTGAAACTTGCAGATGAATTGGATATGCCACTATTCTTGCATGAACGTGAAGCACATGAAGACTTAGTTAAAATTCTTGAAAAATACCCTAATATGTGTGAAAAGGCTTGCGTCCATTGCTTTACAGGAACTAAAGAGGAAGCTGAAAAATACCTTGAATTAGGCTGTTCCATTGGAGTGACAGGCTGGATTTGTGATGAGAGAAGAGGTCAATCCTTGCAGGAAGCTGTGACAGTGATTCCACCTGAGAAGATGATGATAGAAACTGATGCACCTTTCCTGATTCCAAGAAACTTCCCTAAAAAGCCAAAATCAAACAAGAACAAACCTGAATACTTGCCACATATCCTAAATACAATAGCTGAGTACAAAGGTATGGATAGTGAAGAGCTTGGCAAAAATGTAAGTGAAACAACAAGAAAATTCTTTAATATCTAAGTTTAGACAATTTTTAAATAATATTAAATCAATATTAAAATAATAGAATATAATTTTTATATGATTGATTAAAATTATTTAATAAAATTATAATTTATTAAATTTAAGTAAATCAAACTTATTAATAATCAAAAAATTAAAAAAGGTGAGAAATATGGTAGAACCACATAAACATTGCCCAGTATGCGGCAGCCCAATACCAATGAAAGAAAGAGTCTGCTCTGCAGATTGTCAAAAAGTGTTAGAACAACAACAAAAGAACATTAAAAAAAGCAGATTAATGCTATTTGGTGTAATCGTAGTGTTCATTCTCGTATGGGCATACTTCATGTTCTTTAAATAAATTAACCATAAAAAACAATTAAAACAATAAATGGCTATTAATTAAACTTAATAGCTAACAATATTTTTTTAAACAAAAAGTCAAATTATAATTATTTTTTTAAAATCAGACAATTTTAAGTGATAAAATGTTATTGTCCTCAACAAGTACTTTAGAAAACAAAACCATTGTAAAATATCATGGATTGGTTAATGGAGAATCATTAATTGGATCCAACATATATAAAGACTTATTCTCTGGAGTTAGAGACGTTGTGGCAGGAAGAACCAGCACTTATGCTGAAGAGCTTGAATCAGCAAGAAATGAAGCATTCCAAATTATGGAAAACAAGGCAAAGGAACTTGGTGCCAACGGAATCATAGGGCTTAAGATATCCTATAACAACCTTGGAGGCACTATGGGAAACACCATTTTAGTAACTGCATATGGAACCGCTGTAAGTTACAAATAAACTTAAACTATTTTTTAATCAACTTTTAATGAGTGAATAAATGCTTAATAAAATCAAACAGAAAGTTAACGATTTATCCATCTCTAAACGTCTCAAGGATGAAGAGGAGAGAAAAGTATTCCTAAAAGAGCTAGGATGCATTGATATAGGGATAATAGTAGGTATAGTCACCTATGTAATTTGCCTATACACTCATTTCGACATTTACGGATGGAATTTCGGATTGGTCTTATCCCCACTTTTTGCAGGATATGCTGAAAGCCTAGCTGCAAAAAGGTATCTTGAAGAAAGTACCGGTGCAATCAGTGCATTTATTCTTTTCTTAATTACAGTTATCTATGGATTCATCATAGCAAACCCAACTTTAGGATTCAATGTCATTACAGCAGGAAGCATAGTCATAATCCTTCAAGCTGCATTTCCTATTGCTGTGAATTATTTCCTTATCGCAACAATTTTAGCTATTATCTCCCACGTTACAGGTGTCTTCAAGAAGATTACACGTTTCCTAGGGAATACATATGAGAAAATCTTCAAGAAAGAGCCAAAAACTAAAGAGACATATAACGAAAAGCAAAACAAAAAGATACACAGTTTTTATGACAGTGAACTTGATATGAATAATTTAGGAGTCTTGATATTGACTATGGAAGATTCCCCTAAAGAATTGAACATAATTGAATATAAAGGAGTCTACGAATCAACCAATATCTTTTCCGTTAAACAAAGAGAAGAAATAAGATCTGGAATTGAAGACTCAATAGAAAAGGAATTGCTTATTTGTACAAAAATTGCTGAAGATAAGGCATTGTTGAAATTGATTAAGCAATTAAGGGCAGATGGATGCAATGGCCTATTGAACTTGAATATGTCAATTGAAACATTAGGCCCAAGCAAGGGAGAAAACTTAGCCCATGTAGTTATGAGAGGAACTGGAGTCATATTTGAAGAAAAAGAAGATGTAAGTTCCTTATAATCACTAAAAGAATATAATTTATAAATTACCCATATCTATTTTTTAACTTTTTTTAAGGTATTCTGATTTTTACAATCCCAATAGAATAGCTATTGGATCAAATCCAATCATTTTTATTGCCATATAAATCAGGATTATGGAAAATATCTGTTTTAGTCTTTCCTTAGGCATTTTATAAACTAGTTTTGCACCAATTGTTGCCATAGGAACTGAAAAAAGAACTATGATCACAAAATTCACCAAGCTTACGTAACCTAATGAATATGGCATTGGATTAACTGACC
Organism: Methanobrevibacter ruminantium; assembly: GCA_004553595.1. Classification (GTDB taxonomy): domain Archaea; phylum Methanobacteriota; class Methanobacteria; order Methanobacteriales; family Methanobacteriaceae; genus Methanobrevibacter; species Methanobrevibacter ruminantium_A. The sequence continues at coordinate 29,116 of SFKZ01000017.1, forward strand.
ATCCAGTGTAAATGTATGAAATGAGTCCTCCAATAGCTGCCAATGCTATGAAAACTGAAGATGTTCCAATAGCTTGAATCAAGCTGAATCCAAACAATATGCAAAGGGCAGGAATCAGGAAAACTCCCCCACCTACACCAAGCAAGCCAGATACAATCCCTATTGAAAAACCTACAATAGCTGCATTCAATAAATTGAAGTCAATAAGTGCATTTTCACCATCAGCTCTGGAGCCAAATAGCATATCCAAAGCTACAATAAAGAGTAGGCATGCAAAAATAATCTGCAAGATTCTTGAAGGAACAACATTTGCAAGAAGACCTCCACAAAATCCTCCAATAATTCCAAAAACAGCTAATCTGATAGCTGGCTTTACAATTGACTTGTTCTTTTTCTGATGCTGATAAGCTCCAGATGAAGCGGTTGGAATGATGATTGCTAAACTGGTACCTAATGATACCATCATAGCAAGTGAAGGGTCCACACCTACAGAACTGAATAAGAAGAATTGCAAAGGAACCATAAGGAATCCTCCACCCACTCCAAGCAATCCTGAAGCGAATCCTACAAAAATCCCTATCAAAATCAAACCTATATAAAAGCTAATTGGAAACATGATAACACTTTAAAATATGAGAATTCAAGTTAATATATAAAAATTTATAAATTATATGATTAATAAAACTTATAATAATATTGTATGTCATATTATAAATAAATATTTGAAATATGGATTTTTAGAAATTGAAAAATTAAAATGCTATGGATATGGGGAAATTCTTATGAAAATAAACAAATACATTCCTTTTGGAATAATTCTAATCATTTTTGGAACTATGCTATTCTTCTTAAGCGGAATAGACCAATTCATAAGACCATTTACCCAACCGCTTCTAATGGGATCATCAAAAGGAAAAGACATTCTCTTTTTTGTCCTTTTAGGTATTACCATGATATTATCCACACTTGGAGACAATGAAAGGATACACAGCTATTTTAAGAATCTCCATATTCCAGAAATGCTAAAAGATAAGGATTTTTACTTAAAGTTATCCTTAATCCTATTGCTTTTTACTGCAATAGATGGAATAGTTATGGAATTCTACTTAAGGAATTCACTAGGAATAGACTGGAACACAATCCTTGTAATCATGAATCCAAGTGAAACAAGCACAAGCATTCTCCATTCCCATTTATACAAAGGAATCTTTGGAATGGTTCTTGGAATGCTTTTAACTTACATTCCAGCGGGAATTCACACTGGAAGCTCCTTAAGTGCTTACACTCCAGATTTAATTGGTCTTCTATTCATATTAATTCCAATCAATTATATTGTCATGGTCATTTCATTGCAAAGGCGAAAGGCAGCCCCAAGAATCTTCTTGGCAGTTGCAATCACAATCAGCATAATTGGACTCATAGATGGAGGATTATTTGCAACTCCAACAATTGGAGGAATCTACGGAATACTCATATTGATGTACAATAATGAAATACTTGAAGGATTTTCAGATTATATAACTGAAAAAGATAAAAGAGATGCAATCAAAAGCCAATTAAACGAAGAATTGGTCACAATTAAATCTGTTTTATCAGGCAAAATAAGAGATAATGGAAAGTCACTTAAAAAGTATTTGAAGATTTTGATTCCGCATATCGCTTTGATTCTAATCATTGTCTTAAGGTTTTCAATTGCATTTTATGGCGCTTGTCCAGATTCTTATGAATTAGATGTAGCTAACCCGCATGATCTCGATGGATTAGATCAATACGATGTATTAAATTTAACAGAGCATGAAAATAAAACAACATTTTATCTTTCAAATCAATATAATGAGATGGAATTGTTAAATAACTTAGCCATTGATTTGGAGGGAAAATGTGATTGGTATTCACTTAGCTGGAACATATATTCATACTTATAAAAACTTATAATCATAGTTATAGAAACTAATCTATAGAAACTAATCTATAGAAACTAATCTATAGAAACTAATCTATAGAAACTAATCTATAGAAACTAATCTATAGAAACTAATCT
>SFKZ01000044.1 GCA_004553595.1 Methanobrevibacter ruminantium
TGAACAGAAAAAAAATGATACAACATCTGTGACATATAACATTGAATTAAAACAAGGAGCTATTGAAATAGAAATTGAAGATGGATTAGACAACAACACAAATTCACTCAATTCTTCAGATTTATTTATTGCGGGTTATCACGATAGATCCGTAACTATGAAAAAAGAGTACGGAGACAGATATACATCAATCAATAACAAAAGTACTTTTGTTGGTTACCCAACAAGTTACTTTAAGTTTAGAATTGGATATACTCTTTACAAAAGCAAAAAAATCTCAGGACGCTATATCAAAGCTTATGAACATGAAGCGGGACAAGCGGCCGGTTCACGAATTAAAACTGAGCCAATAACTGACTCGTTGGGATGGGATAAAAAATCAAAAAACGGTACCGCTATAAAAGCACATTGTAAATATAAACAAAGATTTTATGTGGCTCAAAACGAAGTTTTAACTTATAACGTGAAAATATCATATAGCGTAACACCTTCTAGATGGAGTTCTACTGGAGCTGTTATTTGTGCAACCGGTACAATTGATTCTGTAAAAATAGCTTAGAGAATATTCCTAAGCGTAATCAATTCTATTTCAAGCAAATTTCGAATAACCAGAGAATTCAGATGAATAATAATTTAGTTTTTTATGAAGGAGATAATATATTATGAACAGTACGGATACTCTTGTGAGCTTTGGATTATATGATACATTACCAACTGCAGTTCTAATTTTTAACTTAATTTTAAAAATAATATTTGCAATAGCTATAATTGGCGCTTTTATTTATGCTAGAAAAACCTATAAATTATTAAAAAATCAAATTCCTCAAAAAAAAGAAAACAAACCTGATAAAAATTAAAAAGAAAAAGGCGTTGTATGTCTTAAGAAGCATACAACGCCAAGTAGGATATTTTCAATGTTACAAATATTAATCTTATTACAATTACTTTTATGCTTTTGTTTATTATTTTTAATTTTCATTAAAAATAAATTAAAAATATCACAGCACGTATTATTAATACTATGTATACTTAATTTTTTTGCTTTTCCTGCATTCGCATTAAATCCATCATATTGCAATTTAATTGCAAATAACAACTTACCATCTTTTTTGGGATATATATACACTCTTGTAATATCACTTTTAACTTATTATATTTTACGGTTTGCTATCCAAGAAAACAACACTTCAAATACTACAAGCGCTCGAGGAGATATATTTTTTGTTTTATCACTTTTTATATGGCTCATTGTTGACTTGTTAGCGATATATCGTAATACTCTAAATATTAAACAATGTCTTGAAATATTTTTTATATTCACCATAATCATCGGATTAACAGAAGAACTATTTTTTAGAAAAATAATAAAAATCATTATTTTAGACATGTATAAAGAGTCTGTAATTTGTTATATTTTAATATCTTCATTATTGTTTTCCTTTATTCATATACCTAGTGTAGGCCTTGACTATCCCAAAATATTGATAAAATTCTTTTTAATGATTATCATTGGTTTTCTTTTTACAACTTTTTATTTGTTATCTAGAAATATAATAAAAACAATATTAATACATGGACTATACGATAGTACCATTACAGCACTAAATGAAATTGATTTTCATTTATCAATTTATTATTATGTACTTTTTATAGTACTATATTTGTTAATTTTCCAGATTTCAATAAAAAAGGTGATTTTAACCCGACTCTAAAAACCATAGCATTGTAAATACTATGGTTTTCTTTTAAACTGAATATTCCTGCGCCAGGAAACCGGTGTTCCAGTAAAAAGGAACCCATACGTTTCTGTCTCATGCATACAGGTGACATTACATTTGATAGAGACTGTTAAATGCTAGCGGTTTCCTACTGGAGGAATCTCGGTTTCCATTTCCCGGAATGCTGGTGTCATAAGCACAGGATTATTCAAAACTTTTGCCTGTTGCAAAAAAAACTCCTCAAATATATGATCTGCTAGCTGCACTCAATAAGAATGGACCGATTATAAATTTCTTACATAACTTTTTATCGCTCCAGTACGTTCTATCTCATCATACTCATCAAGAATCTGTTCTCGTGAACCAATTACCAATGGTTTACGACTTCCTGCTTCACAGATAGCCCACTCATCAGAATCAGCATAAATAAGTCTCATATCAACATATTTTCCACGCAAGATACGTGCTTCTTCAACTTTATTAAACATAACATCCCCCCTTATATATTTATCTTCCACGAAGTTTATCCCACCAGGTTTTTTCTTTTTCCTTCTTTAATTCTTCTTCTAATTGCCTTTCTTTTTCCCTGGCACCCTCAAGCCGAGACTCAAGATCTCTTATTTCTTCTTCATCTGATTTGAAAGCCTTTATCCAGGATTCTTTTTCTTCTCGAAGATATGAAAGTTCCTTTTCCTTCCCATGCAAATCATCTTCTAAAAGTTCCTGCTTATACTGAATCAGTCGCAGCTCTGCATTTTCCTGCTGAAGTAAAGCATTCTGTTCCAGAGCAAAAATAAGCTTCTCTTGAAGATCTGCGAGCCTTTCCATCAAGTGATTCACACGCTCTGTATCCTGAATCACTTCTACCGGAGAAGGAAGAGGATACTTTTCATCAAGTATCTTCAGTGCTTCATCATCGAGTTCGATGTTATTAGCTTTTCCTATATGATCTTTAAATATATCTGGATTACGCTTTATATATCTGCGAACAGTATCATAATTAACATTCCTTGATTTCGCAAAATCGCTAATTTTCAATACTTTAGCCCTCCTTTCCAGACATGTCTGCGGACATGTTCCGGACATTGTCTTATTTTAACTTATAAACATTGAAAATTCAATATACTTCAAGTTATCAAGCCCTGCGGTTGGGTAAACCGACAAACACCGCTCGTTTCACTCACCTGCTTTGTCGGTCTGATTCCACCACTTGTAAACAGTTGGCTTGCTCAATCCAGTATCTCGAATGCAATTAACTTTCTTGCCATCTGGATGCAGCAGCTGCCATTCCCTAACTTTATGCTTTGCAGTTCCAGCTCCTTTTGGTCTACCCTCCGGAGCTTTCATAGGTAAATCAATGGCTTTCATATCCGCTTTTCTCCTTCTAGCAAGATACAAATGTTGGTTCTGCTTTAATCCATTCCGTTTGTTTGGAGGAACATCAAGACCACTCAAAACTTCCACTTCATGCCTTGGCAAAGTAATAAAACTTTCCTGATAAAAGTTTAAAGCACTCTCAACATCATCAACAGTAAAATCATCTTGTAAAGTATTCATAAACTCTAGCAATCCATACGCATCCTGCCGGAGTTCATCCTCACTCACCCCACATTTAACGGCATAACTTGCAAGCACTGCTATGCAAAAATACCTGTGACCAACACTTAATTTTTCATCAGTCTGTATTTTCCGAATCCACCAATCATACAAATCACGTTTAACATACCAGCGCCCTGCAGGTTTCCCTTCAACAATCCTCTTACGATACCACTCCGGATATTTTTCCTTTGCCTGTTCCAATGTCAGGGAAGACTCATAATCAAGGCTCTTAATCTTAAATTCGGGAGCAACATAACGATTTAAAAATTCAATATCAACCTTATCTCCTGTCTTAAATACTGATATTTTATCAGGACTCGTTTTCGTTTTACTTCCCACCATACGGAACCCCTGAAAAATTCCCTGATACTGTCTCTCTTTCGTATCAATTTTACTCGTGTACTTATTCCAAATTAAATCAGTCATATCATGTTTAAGAGCATTCAATCGATTATGAACAGATTTATACAGTGGTATAGGTTCTTTCAGCAAATAATACAAATGTATTCCTTCACCGCTATTGGCTATATACGTCGCTCTTGGGAAATGTGGATTATCAAGCCGATCTAAAATCCATTGCAGCTCATCTATTCCCACTTTATCAAGGTCAAAACAAAGACCGTAAAGAATAGATGCATTATTTGCATTCCGTCTTCTCCCAAAATAAGCAACAGGGCTGATTATAACGAAATCATCATCAAGATGATTTTCAATCTCCTTCAAATCATCGAATATAAGAGAATGCCTACCAACACCATCTTTAATACTGCAGAGAATACCATTTGCCCTCCGCTGATCCTGACGTCCCTCCTCTTCAAAAGAGCCCACAGGAAACATATCTCTATAAAAATCCATTGGAGAAACTTCCTCAGCATAACGCCTACACACTATATTCTTTTTCATGTATAAATTACTTTCCACCTGACTACCCTCCTTGGGGGCTTATATTATCAATAGGTTTTTTTAACCTTTTTTATAAAAATATAACAGACACTTTGTGGTCTGTCAAATTCTCACTCACTGACTACCCTCCTTGGGGGCTTATATTATCAATGAAGTTAAATGTACATTTTTGCTAAAGAAATAATACTACTTACCGGATTATCTGTCATTGTTTACCTTTGCGATGTCATTTTTGCATAATTGACTTTATAGGTGGCTATACTGTATAATGGCTATAGCCAAAAAAGATGTAAATGTCCATCTGGACAAAAACAAAACCCAGCAGAGGCAACTGCTGGGTTTTTTCTGTGCTGGTTGTCTTATAAATTTCTATCCAGCCACCTGCAAATGTAGTAGCCGACCACACTTGCTATGATAGAAATAAAAAAAGATGTAAATATATCCACCTGGTCACCTCCTTTCTGTTGCCAGATTGGAGTAGACAACAAGGGTATTATATCAGCTTACCTATCCAAATCATAGTCTTTGTTACGACGGGCAGGCTTAGGGCTAGGAAAACTGTTTTTCCTATCTAAAGAAAATCGTGACTGCACATCTTCAACTTCTTTTTGCTGCTTCATTCTTTCTAACTGTTCTCTCACAGAAGGCTTTCTTTCAGTGCCTCTTGATAGGCCCAGATTTTCCTTCTGAGAGATTTTTTCTATAGCCAAGGTAATTCTGCTTCTAAAATATTTAAAAGCGCTTAAAACCTGTTCTAGACGGTATGGATATTGTGTTTTTCCTTCAGGTGCTTTGAAACCTTTCCGAAGTTCTCGAAACTCTGAAGTCTTTGAAACCGCTGTTTCCTTGGATATAACCCCTTTTTCTATACCCTCTTTCAAAACCCTGTTATACTCCTGAACCTCTGCGTTATATTCCTTAATCTCATCTTCTTTCGGATTGCCTTTGCCGTATTTAATCTGAGCTAGCTGATAACTGTCCCGATCAAACACCTTTAAATCAAGTAGCTTTGCATAATGCTGCTTGAAAAAATACGCATTTTGGTTTGACTTCAGATCTTCTCTTTTCCCCTTAAAATACTTGATTTTATACACTTCTCCCTTTTTTATGATTCTGCATCCTGGACGAATATGCCCATCTTCTCCGAAGATTTCTTTTTTCGTTCTGCAGTGCTTTCCGTTTTCATCGTAGAACATATTCCTGGAAGCAATCTTAATTTCAGGTTCCGGAAGAAGTTCCGATTCAGAAAACACAATATGCGCATGGACATTCTTTCCGCTGCCTTTCCGATGCACGGCCACAGCACACGGCACTTTATAGGTCTTTTCAAAATCTGCTGCAAGCTGATGAGCCAGCAGCTCTTTATCAGCAACATCAAAATATTTATGTGGCAGAGCAATTGTAAGCTCTTTTGCTTCGATGCAGCTATCATATTGCCCTGAAGATTTATTATCGTTTTTTCTCTCTGCAGAAAGCTTCTCCCATAAGTCCATATCAACGGTAGAATGGAAAGAAACGATGTCTTCCTGCCTGGCAGGATCAGAGATATAATCAACCCTTCCTTTTACTCCTCCGGATGATGATTTAAGGGGTGTAATTCGTACGTAAATATTACTCATTTAATCTGCTCCTTTCCGCCCTCCGCAGGAGCCGTCGGAGACCGAAAATTGTTTGACATAAAATCGAAGATTTTGTGCAAACGTATTATTTTCGCTCTCAAACGCCGAGGGCTTAAGAACAGTATATACCTACCTGTAAACATAGTCAAAAAAATTCAACAAAAAATATATTTTTCAAAGAATAAAATCCCTATCAAAAATATTATTATTGCATACACATATGCCATCGTTTACAATATACTGAATGGGATATTTCTGAAAATTCAAACGAAAGGGGGTTTTGATTTTTTCACGTCTTTTTGTCACAAATTATTTCTTTCAACGGTTATATAAGTAGCAGTTATAACTATCTTAAAAAGTTTCTTATTCCTAAGAAACTTCCAACTTAAAAGGGAGGCGTTGAGTTAAATGAAGAAGAAAATTATTGCAGTATCTATTTCCTTAATATTATTACTTAGCTGTAGTAGTATACAAGCGTTTGCTGATGATGGTCATGAATTACAAGCAAGTGATGATTATGAAAGTATGAAACAAACAACCAATATTGATGAATTGGAAAATCAGTTAATTGCTGCAGATAACAAAAAAGAAGCGTCTGAAATTATAGCCAACACCGATAATTATATTATAACTGACTATTACGATTCATTGATGAACTTAAATATGGAAATAACTAACGAACTAGCTAATCTATCACCTAATGTTGTAACAAAAAAAGATGTGATTAATACAGTTAATGTTATTGAAAGCGATTTCGATGATATTAAAAATATAGACTATTCTATTGAACAGAAAAAAAATGATACAACATCTGTGACATATAACATTGAATTAAAACAAGGAGCTATTGAAATAGAAATTGAAGATGGATTAGACAACAACAC
>SFKZ01000018.1 GCA_004553595.1 Methanobrevibacter ruminantium
GTTCCTGACATTCTTTTATCTTTTCAGCAAGTGGTAAATCCTTTGCAGGTATATCCCTCCGTTTTACAAAATCAGTATCCGTAGTGGGAATCCAATTGCTTTTCAACATCAAGCAATACAGAGTTAATAGCTAGCTTCAGGAGTTCATTTCCATAAACTTCATCCACATAAACCCCGTTTTCTTCAATGTCCATTGCACCTTCTTCAATGTTTGGATCATTTTTCCTTGCTTGGCTAAACATGAATAGGCCAACTTCACCATATTGGCTCAAATCAGTCTGGTTCTTGACTTCATCCTCACTGATGATTCCTAAAACCTTTGCCATGGACAATTCACCGGAACCTCCATGAGGCCCTTCAGATTCAATTATCTTGCTGTTTAGTGTGATAAGAAGACCTGTCTGCTCTTCAATATCATATAATTTAGTAACAATAGGCAAATTGCCTCCATGCCCATTTACAATGACTACACTGCTGATTCCCAAAAATTTCTTAGCTGATTTCAATACCTTGACAATTTCATCTGTCAAGTCATCTAAGGAAACATGTATTCCATGATTGATTTCCTTTATCTCATGAGCAGGATAAACGACTCCCAAGAACTTAGCTCCGCTTTCCAAAGCAGCTTTAAATGCAATGTATGAAGCTATCTTTGCATCTGTATCAATAGGAAGGGCAGGACCATGATTCTCAAGATGTGATCCAAGTGCAATTATTCCTATCTTGTGAACATTAGGATTCTTAACGTTTCCAGCGTTTACTCTCAATTCAACCATATTATCACTTGAATAAATAAAATAAATAAAATAAATAAAATAAATAGCTAAAGATTAACTCTAAAAATAAACCAAATAGGTATAAATTAGGTTTTACACTTCCAGGTTCCAAATTGCATCTCCAACAAAATGGAGTGACTTGATAGCCTTTCCTTCTGAATTCTCAACCATTTCAGGACCGGAAATCAAGGCGATTCCCATTGCTAAAGGCTTATTATGAGTCTCTTCAACGATAATTACAACATCATCCTCTACAATGGATTCGTCTGCATCAACAATTCCAGGACTCATTACATCAGCACCTTTGGTTACAAACCTTACTGCACCCATATCCACAACAACTACCTTGCTGTCCAATTCTATATTCAATGCAGCCTTAAGTGTAGGGTATGGCTTGCCGTTAATCATAATGATATAAGGCTCTCCATTAACTAAAATGAAGTCGTAATCCTCTGCTTCCAACATTTCAAGGGTGTCCTTATTGTTGATGAAAGATCCGTAATCTCCAAGTTCTTCCTTAATGGCTTTAACTTTCTTTTTCTTTAGGAAATATCTTTTTTTAATTTTCAAAACCAGCACCTTAAAATTTTATATATTTTAATTTATTAATTAAAAATCTTATGAATTATATATGTACTTTATTTTAATAATATTTTACTAAAATTTAATAAATTCATTTCAATAAAAAATACAAATTAACATAGTATAGTTTTTATATTTTGGGATATAATATAATAATATTAAATTAATTTAGAAATAATCTTTAAATAAGTTAAAATATTGATTTAAAAGATTAGAATATTCTATTTTTCAATTTAATCAATTTATTTATTAAACAAATTTTTGTGATTTTTTATGAGTGATAAAAACGAATGGGGCAGTAATCTATCATTTGTTTTGGCAATGGTAGGTTCTGCTGTAGGACTTGGAAATATATGGAGATACCCATACGTTTTATACAGCAATGGTGGAGGAGCATTCTACATTCCATATATCGTTGCTATATTGCTGATGGGAGTTCCGTTTTTAATCTTGGAATATGGTGTTGGATATAATTTCAAATCATCCTTTCCAAAGGCTATTCGTAAAATACATGCAAATTATGAATTTTTAGGATGGGTCTTGCCTATTTCCGTATTCATAATTATGATCTATTATTCATGTATACTTGGATGGGATGGAATATATGTAATCTTAAGTTTATTTAAGGGATGGGGAGCAGACCCAAATACTTACTTTGCAACAACCTTGCTTCAATCTCAGGAATCATTTAGTGGAATAACTAACTTCATTCCAGTCATTGGAGCTGCAATGCTTGCAAGTTGGGGAATAATCTGGTACATTTCCCACAAGGACCTTGAAGAGGGACTTGGAAAGGTAAGTAAAATTCTTGTTCCTTTATTGTTTATAATCATGATTGTGATTGTAGCATTCTCCTTAACCTTGCCTGGTGCAATGATAGGATTGAATGAACTATTCTCACCAGATTGGAGCTTGATCTTGGACTTTGACATATGGATGGCTGCATTCGGTCAGATAATCTTCTCATTAAGCTTAGGTATGAGTATTGCATTCACTTATGCAAGCTATACTGGAGAGGAAGGAGACTTGATAACAAACACATTATCCATTGCGTTTGCAAATTGTGCATTTGAAAACTTCTGTGCATTAGGAGTATTCTCAATCCTTGGATACATGTCACTTCAAAGCGGTACAGCAATAGCAGACCTTGTAACTCAAGGTACAGGATTGGTATTTGTAGCTTATCCTACCGTATTGAATGTATTAGGACAATATGCAATTATAATTGGTCCTTTGTTCTTCTTGACAATTTATCTTGCAGGACTTACAAGTATATTGTCCACTATCGAACCGTTGGCATTCAGTATTCAAAACAAGTTCACATGGTCCCGTAAGAAGACAATGACTGTCCTTTGTTTAATAGGAGCTGCTTTATCCATGATGTATGCAACTTCCTATGGTGGAACACTTCTTGGATATGTTGATGCATATATCAACCAAATAGCTATACTCTTCAGTGTTTTAGTTGAATGTAACCTATTTGCATGGACCTTTAATTGTGAAGAGCTTATTCCAACTTTAAATGCACGTAGTAGAACCATTAAATTAGGCAATTGGTGGGTTTATATAGTTAAATACATTTTACCATTGGTCATTGCAATCGTATGGATTGGTGGAGTATTGGACATTATAAACACCGGTTCAATGCATGAATTGATAGTATTTGCTGTTCTTACCATTATATTGCTTGCATTGACTTTCATATTTACTAAAATGCCTGCTACAAACGAAGATTGGGATAAAACTGAATATAGATTATAATTTATTTTAAATTATTTTCTATTTTCTTTTTTATTTTTTAAAAAAAGTAAGTTTATTAATTATTTTTTCTATTTTTTATTTTTTTATTTTAAAAAAAGTAAATTATTTAATTATTTTAATCTATTTTTTCCAAAAATCTGCTTCCTAAATGCTCTATTTTAACTACACTCGCTAATTTTTCCTGAATATTCTTGATCATATCCACATTATTGGAAGCTACAAAATAGATAACATTCGCTTCATACTGCTTTTCAACAACAGCTAAATTCTTAGCCCTGATCTCATTGTCAATTGTCTTTATATGCTGATATTCAAAACTGAACTTGAATATCTCATACAATTCCATATCAACAATCTCCGCAATTGAAAGGGTTTCTAGAACTGATTTGCTGTAAGCACGAACCAAACCTCCTGCACCAAGCTTGATACCGCCGAAATACCTTGTTACAATAGCTACGATGTTTTCCATCTCATTTTTCTTTAACACATTTAGCATAGGTCTGCCTGCAGTTCCTCCAGGCTCTCCATCATCATCAAATCCTTCTCCATCACTCACTACATATGCAGTGCAATTGTGTGTTGCATCCTTGTACTCTTCAGATATCCTATTTATGATCTCTTTTGCTTCCTTTTCATTCTGTGCAGGAAAGAGTCTGCAAATGAATTGAGATTTCTTGATATCTATAGATGTTTGGAAAGGTTTAGCTATTGTTTTCATAGTATCGTTCAATATTTTCGATTATTAGAAAATGTTTTATATTAATTATTTTATATTATAAACATATACATTTATATGTTTAATTGATATAATATTAATTTTGATAAGTTTTATATTCAAAAATTATTAATAATCATCGAGGTGAGATCATGGAAGATAAGAAAGCAAAGTTTATAGTATACATTGTTATAGCTTTTATTGCTTTTATTGCAAGCAGTGCAGTTTTTTCTATGACTGGCGGTCTTTCAGATTGGATTGCAACCAGCGATTACGATGAGGATAAAAACAACAACGGTTACTTAGACAGTTCTGAAAATGGAGGAGGCTTATTCTCATTTTTCGACTCTAACGATAACGGTGACAATTACAACAGTTATAATGATGATGGCAGCGATTGGTCTGAACTGATTGATAAAGGAATGAACAAGCTATTCAATTCAGACAATTCCGGTTCAAGCTCAAGCTATTATTCAAGCTCAAGCTCTGATGACAATCCTGACATCTTAGCAAGACTTTTAAGATTCTTTATAAGCAGCGGATAATTAAAGAAAATTCTTTAATTAACCCATTCTCTTTTTTCTCTTTTATTTACTTGTTTACAATTCAAAATTCTTAAAAATCCAATTTTCAATTATTTTCCAGATTCAACTATTTTCATAAGTTTTTCTGAAACTTGAACAATTTCTTTTTTACCAAATGCCTTAGCTATTCTTCTTATTGCATCCAGATTCCTTACATAAGCATCAAGCCATGAGAAAATGTCTCCAGGATATGTTTGGATTTGATATTCCTTAAGAAGAGAGTTGGAAATATCAATTGGATCCTTTCCATTCAACCTTTGATTTATTATATAATAGGAAATTCCCCTTTGGATGCATTCACAGAATGGTCTTTCATTGCAGTCACATCTTAGGAAATCAATTTGAATCTTAAGCAATGCATCCTGGAATTTCTTGTCAATCTTTGATATTGCCTCTCCAGATGATATTATATCCAATGTGGATTCAGCAAACAGCCTTGTTGAGAAATTCATCTTCAATGCACTAATGATTTGCTTATGAACAACAGGAGCCAAATAAGCGTTTTCAAACAATTCCAAATCAAGAGCTATTGACTGCACTTTCAATAAGTCATTTGAATTGACTTCATCCTTAGTCATCTTTTCATGAATGTCTGAGAAGATGTTTTCCTTAAACTTTATCTGCTTGACTGCTGCAGAATTATTGTTTTTCTTACCTTTAGACTTATTTGAAGTTTTCTTATTATAGATTACATCTGACTTATTATCCTTTTTAGATGATTTGTAATCATTCTTCTTATTTTCAATATTGGAATCATCATCAGAAGATTTGTAATCCTTGGACTGATTCAATCCATTGAAATAATCAGCAATATTATCAATATACTTGCTGGTTTTAGATTCCTTTTTAGTCTCTTTTTTCACTGGCTTTTCATCCACTTCATCTTCAACAATGAACTTGATTCCAGAACTTTGATTATCTTGAGACTCTTTAGGTTCCTTAAATTCTATATGTTCTTTAGGTTTATCTTCCTTATGTTTAATGGATTTTTCCTTAATCCTATTTTCTTTTGATTTATGAGACTTATTCTTGTTCTTCTTATCTTTTTTAGACTTGTTTTTCTTTTTATTATCCTTTTTAACTTTTTCTTTAGTCTCTTTCTTATCCTTGTTATCCTTTTTATCCTTGTTATCCTTTTTATCCTTTTTATCCTTTTTATCCTTTTTATCCTTTTTAGAACTGTCTTTAGACTTAGACTTGTTCTTAATTCTCTTGTTTTTCTTTAAAGCATTCTCATTATATTCATCAATCTTTTCAGAAAGCAACCTTAGCTCTTTCAGATTGGTCTTAAAGAATGGCTTCTTATAATAATAACTTAAGTAATGTGGATCGTTAATGGAATCCTTAATGATAACACCATCATCCACAGATAAAAATGACATTGCAACTGCCCTACCGAAACGAGTTGTGTCAATTGTATCGTCCGCATGTATATTTATTGCATCCTTATCTTCAAGTTCATCAAGTGCTGTCATTATATCCATTGGAACCGGAATATTTTGATAGAATTCATCGACATCCTTCACTTTCCTTAAGGACTTTGATGATATATCAGCAAGTATCTGTTCAAGTGATCCATCCTCTGTATAATCCACATAAATATCCTCAACATCACTTTCAAGTAGGTCAAGTGCAACAACCTCTTCACTTTCATTGTCAAACTCACTGCCTATCTCTGGAACTAGATAGATTACACCTCTGTCATGGTATGTTGGCCTACCTGCCCTACCTAACATCTGTGAAAATTCGTTAGGGGTAATCCATTTGTTACCCATAAGCAATGACTCGAATATTACTTGTGATGCTGGGAAATCCACCCCCGCTGCAAGTGCTGCAGTTGTAACTACCGCTGCAATCTTACCTTTGGAAAAGTCCTTTTCAATCTTTTCCTTCTTGAAGTAGGACAAACCTGCGTGATATGCTGAAGCATTGATTCCTTTTCCAGATAGGAAATTAGCTATCCTATGGGTTTTTCTTCTTGAGTTTGTAAATATCAGTGTTTGGCCCTTGAATCCTTTAGAGGATGTGCTGTAATACTCCCTTTGGACCAATTTTCTCATGATTATTCTTCTTTGGACATCTCCCCTTACAAAGACAATGTGCCTTTCAAGTGGGACAGGACGCTCCTTATACTGGACAAGCTTCATATTGAAGTCATTTGCCAAGTCCTGTGGATTCTTTATTGTAGCGGACAATCCAATTACTTGAGTCTTAGGGAATATATGTTCAATCCTTTTTATCAATCCATTTAACCTGAGACCCCTTTCCTCATCTGAAATTGTATGGATCTCATCTATCAAAACAAGCCCTAAGTCATTTAATGCATCAGAATCGCCAGCCCTTAACATAAAGTCGATTCCCTCGTATGTACCGACAACAATATCTGCATCATGAATATTGGAATTAGGTAACTTAAGCTCTCCTTTAGCTTGAATACGATTCATACCAACTTTAATAGCTACCTTAAGGCCTAAAGGTTCATATCTCTTTTTGAAATCCCTATACTTTTGGTTTGCAAGCGCTACAAGTGGTGTTAAAAAGAGGAATTTCTTACCGTTCAATGCCTTTGGAATACCTGCAATCTCTCCAACCAATGTCTTTCCACTACCGGTTGCTGATACAACCAATAGGTTTTCACCTTTCAATAATCCTTCCCTGATCGCTAAATATTGAACTGGAAGAAGATAATCGTTTTTCTCTTTCAATATAACTTGCTTGAACTCTTCAGGTATCTTAAGCCTTTTCATGGCTATTTTTGGAATCTTATCATCATGTACCTTCACTCTATCAAACAATGTCAAGTCTGTGTGGGCCAATGGGGCAAACCTTGGTGAAAGCATTTCCAAAACGTCATCAAGACTGCCTGTCTTTTCAAGCACTCTCTTGAAGTTCCGGAATACCTTCTTGTCATATCCCCTAAGCTGAAGCTCCCTTTTTATTGTATTTTCTGCACAGATCTTGCAGATCAATTGGTCATGATAGAGATATGAAAAGTCTGAATTGATTATTGTGACTTCCCCTTCGAAACTGCAATGCTGGCAGATGTTAGTGAATCTGACCTTTATGTTGTTCTGCTTTAGGAAAGCCTCCAGCTTTTCATCCTTGTCTGCCAAGAAAACAGCTTGGGAACGCAATAGATTGATTGCTTTTGAAGGAGGATAAAGCTTATCTTCCTTTTCATCCTTGACTACAAAACGGTTTATGGAAATGTAGCCATCCTCATCATTTTCCTTAAACTTCAATACGCCAATGAATTCTGGCTTACGCTTTGTATTTAAAGCCCCTTTAGGACTTCCAATAGGATACATTTCCCAAGTCTTTTTCTTTTTGCTTAAAACTATCATTGATAAAATTCCCTATTTTTATTATAAATTTTTATATAAACATTATAGTTTAAATTATATTTTTAATAGTTTAAAAAGATTAAGACAAAAATAAATGAATTTTGAAAAAAATTAAGAGACATGAATAAAATTATTAGTTAAATATTAAAAAAGATAAAATAAAAAAAATAAGATAAAAAAAATAAGATAAATAAGATAAAAAAGAGCTATAAAACTACTCTTCCAATAAAATAATGTTTTTAGGATTTATCTTAATGTAATCAGGAACAATGAATTCATGCTCATGAATCTGCTTGTCATATTTCCACCATAATCCATTTGCCAAGGTTATCTCCCATTCAAAAGGCATTTCTATCTTTGTTGAACCTAATGTATCAAATGCATTCAAGTCATCCTCTTTAGCAGAAGAGAAATCGTGAGCCCTTATTCCAATATGTGTAATATTAGGTGAGAGCTTTTTAGAGACTTCAAGCTCAAGTCCCCAATCCAATGACTTTACATGATAATCATCAATGATTTCAATTCTAGAGATGTTCTTACATCCTGTAAGCCTTGCAACCTGAACCTTTCCAGGATTTTCAAATATTTGATATGTTTCTCCTTTTGCAATGATCTTACCATTATCCAATACTATTAGCTCATCACAAAACTGGAATGCCTCGTCACGATTATGAGTGACCATAATGGAAAATCCATCGAAATCCTTTAATGAATTGACAAGCTCAAGACGCAATTGCTCCTTTAGAAAAGTGTCCATAGCGCTGAAAGGCTCATCCAACAATATGACATCTGGACCATAAGCCATTATACGAGCCAATGCAACCCTTTGCTGCTGACCCCCAGACAATTGGCGAGGATATCTCTTTTCAAGACCATTCAAATGAAAACGCTTAATGATCTCAGATAAATAATTCTTGTCATAATCCTTTCCTAATCCTATTGCAATATTTTCCTCTACAGTCATGTTTGGAAATAGTGCATAATTCTGGAACAGGTAACCGACATTTCTTTTTTGAGGCTTTAAATTAGTCTTATTACTTGAATCAAAATAAACAGTATCATTTAAGCTTATAACCCCTTCATCAGGATTTACAATACCTGCAATGGATTTCAAGGTCATGCTCTTTCCACAACCAGAAGGACCGAGAATACCTAAACGCTTGTTTTTCAATTCAAAATCAACATCCAAATCAAATTCCTTAAGTTCCTTTTGGATATTTACCTTTAACATTTTACCGCTCATAATCCTTCCTCATGAATATAAAAATAGAATTAGCAAATAATAATTTTAATTTAGATTTCTTTATTAAATAAATTACTTTAATCATATCTCCATTGCTTTTCCTTACGTAAAGTGACATAATCCATAATGAAAATAACAATGAATGCAATGAAAACAATGACTATAACATAACCAAATGCCTCTCCCATATTACCTGCAGCCACTTCTGAATAAACAGCCATAGGAAGTGTTCTTGTTTGTCCTGCAATGTTTCCTGCAAGCATAGCTGTTGCACCGAACTCCCCTAAACCACGTGCATAAGCAAGAATTCCACCACTGAGTATTCCCGGCAATGCATTTGCAAATGCAACTTTCCAGAATATATTCCATTCAGACATTCCCAATGTACGTCCTGCATCCAATAGGTCTGAATCTATTTGCTCAAATGCACCTCGAGCAGAACGGTACATCAATGGAAAAGACATAACCACTGCTGCAATTACAGTTGCAGGCCATGAGAAAGCTATTTTGTATGCAAAAAAGTCTATAAAAAAGCTTCCTATAGGTCCTCTTACACCAAAAATCCATAATAAAAAGAAACCCACTACAGTAGGAGGCAATACAAGAGGCAATGTGAATATGCCATCTAATATAATCTTTCCAGTGTCATTTTTCATCTTCACAAGCCCCCAAGCGACAATCAAACCTACAAAAAAGGTTATGAAAATTGAAACGCTTGCGGTTTTCATTGAAATGAAAATTGGGGACCAATCTGTCATGTAATATTCTCCTTAATTAATATTAAATTATTCAATCGATATGATAGATAATATATTTCTTTTTAATTCTTATTAATATTTGCATAATAATTAGGTAAAATATTAGATAAATAATTTAATATTAACTAAAAATTTTAAAAAAAGTGGTTATTCACATGAATAATCCAATATTAAGTTTTTTTTAATATTTTTATTATTCACATGAATAAGTGATACTGAATCTACTCGTGAAGAGTGAATCCATATTCAACGAATTTATCTTTAGCTTCTTGGCTTTCCAAGAAGTCCATGAATTCAGCTGCTGCTTCTGAGTTTTTGGAATCTTTTAATTGAGCAATAGGATAAATAACTGGAGTGTCTAAAGCATCTTCTGGTGCTTCACAGACGACTTTTACATCATCAGTGGATTTAGCATCAGTAGCGTATACAATACCACATTCAGCAGACCCTTGAGCTACTTGGTTCAATACTGCAGTTACATCAGTACCTAAGGAAAATTTGGATTCAATTTGATCGTATATTCCGAGGTTGGTTAAGATTTCTTCTGCGTATTGTCCTGCAGGTACGGATTCAGGGTCACCGATAGCAATGTTTCCTTCAACATTTGCTAAATCTTCAAATGAAGTGATGTTGGAGTCTGAATCAGCAGGTACGATCAATACAACTTTGTTTTCCAAGAATTGGAGGTTTGTATCATTGTCAACTAAACCTTCATCAGCTAAAGCATTCATTTGCTTGTTAGCAGCAGACATGAACACATCTGCCTCTAAACCGTTTTCAATTTGAGTTTGCAAGTCACCACTGGAAGCGTAAGTTGGAGTGACCTTTACGCCAGGGTATTTTTCTTCAAACATAGGAATTAATTCATCATCAAATACATTTTTTAAACTAGCTGCTGCAGCTAAATTGACTTCTTGTCCATTTAAGTCTGGTTCACCAGTTATAAAGTCAAACCAGCCAGCAGAACATGAACCTACACTAATAACAGCTATTAATGCTAAAACAGCAATCATCAAAGCTTTTCTATTCATATATATATTCTCCTTTTTAATATTATAAAAGACAATCAAATATTAAATCAAAAATTTGAAGTGAAAGAACTTTTAAATATCCTTTATGCAATAACTTTCACTATCGAATGATAATGACTTTCATCATTACTTAACCTTGTTATTTACTGATTTAATGTTATTTGATTACTAATAGTATTTTACTTTCTAATGACATATAAATGTTTTCATATCGATTTTGAGAACAATTTCACATCGAATATAAAAAGAATTGCTATTTTAAAAAAATAGGATAATTTGAAAAATAAAAAAAGAAGAAAAGAAAAAAAATTAAATGTATTAAATTAAATGTAAAAAATTAAATGTATGAAAAATTAATAAGGGGATCCATTATCCTTAATGTTATTCCTTATTCTTTTGTGTTGGTCCTTTGAAAGCCCCTCTTTTTGAGTTGTATTTCTAAGACCCTCAATTATTTCATATGTTGGGGTGAGAACTGGACAATTCTCTGTGCACATGCCACATAATGTACACATGTACAAGCCAGAATCAACACTTACTTGATTATCCTTTAGGTATTTACTCATTGCAACACCACGACCACCTAAATAGCTATGATAACCAAATTCATTCCCTAAAATATTATAAACAGGACAGCTTACAATGCAATTTCCACAGCCAATGCACCAAAGGCATTCATCAATAGCTTCCTTTCTGCCGTTATCAAGCAGAACAACAGCTACCTTTTCTGCTCCATACATATTCTTTAGAAGCTTTTTTTCAATATCGGCAGTTTTAGAAGGGCCTGAAACTATATTCATATATGAAGTCAAAGGATTTCCAGTTGCATAAGCGGTTTCAAGTTTTGCAATTGAAACTGAATCCTCTACAAATGGAACCAACTTATCGATTCCTGCAAGAACAATGTGAAGTTTTTTGTTTTGAACAAGACTTATATTTCCTTCATTATGAACCATTAAGATGGAACCATCCTCGGCAGCTATTGAATTAGAACCGCTAATTCCAATTGAGGACTTTTCAAGAAGTTTCAAAACATCTTCCCTAACTGCTTCCATAATTGGTCTTGGAACAGCAGGCAAATCCAAATCCATAGCTTCATTGACAATGTCTGCAATATCCTTAACAGTCAAATGGGAAGCGGGACCAGTTGGATGAACAGGACTATTGTCATCCTTTTTCAATTGTAAAATCCTGTCACCTAAATCGGTTTCTATTATTTTCATGCCATGGGATTCTAAAAACTCACTTGCATTGATTTCACGCAAGGTATTTGATTTGGACTTTGCAATATAAACCTCATTTTTATCTAAATTGCTTGATTCAATCTCTTTATTGATTAAATCCAACAATATTTTCCTTGCCTCTTCCTCATCATGTGCATAAAAGCAATCAATGTCATTTTCCTTAAAGCTTTCCTTTGCAATAGCTATAAGCTCTTCATTGTTTTCTATTGCATCCTTTCTGATGCCTATAACTCTTTTTTGAAGAGCCTGAATTTTAGGAGACTCGGCGAGAGGTTCAATCTTTTTCTTTAGATTATTGAACACTTTTCTCATTGATTCAATTTCTTCCTCTTTCATTGAATCTCCTCCTCTTCCATATTTTTCAAAACGAATTCGGATAAATCCAAGACTTCCAAATCATCACTATTTTGACTTAAATTCAATTTGCAAAATGGACAAGCACTTACCAATAAGTCAGCATCAGTTTCCTTTGCTTCCTTGATTCTCAATCCAGCAATTGAATTGGACAATTCGCCATAAGCGGATTTCACTCCACCTCCAGAGCCACAGCATCTTGCCTTTTCCCTATTGTTTTCCATTTCAACCAAATTAGAAATGGAATTGATTACATTGCGGGGAGCTTCATATTCTCCAGCATGCCTTCCTAAATGACATGAATCATGATATGTGACCTTTAAGTCCTTATTGCCTTTAAGATTGATTTTATTTTCCTTAATCAATTGCTCCAATAGCTGAGAAATGTGAATAACCTTTAAATCAACACCAAGGTACTTCTTATAATCTTCCTTCAATGTCTTATAACAGCCTGCACATGAAGTTAGAATGGTCTTTCCTTCAAAATCCTCTAAATTCCCATTCATCTGTTCAATGGCATCATCTAAAAAACCAGTTCTTAAAAGTACGGATCCACAGCATTTTTCGTCTTCTAAAGTTTCATAATCTATTTTTGCTATCTTTAAAATCCTTTCTGTAGCCTTGCTGATTGAAGTTAATTTCTCTTTAGCTGTACATCCTCTAAAATACAATAACATATTTTAACCTTAATAAATATAAAAAAATTATTTAATCAAATCCATAAACTGAAAACTAATTTTAATTAAAAAAAATAATTGAGGAAATCATTCCTCTTCATTATCAATATCTTCCAATTTGATTTCATCCTTTATTGCTAATGCCCTGACAAGTTCCGTTGTATTCCTATTCAACTCATCGATTTTCACATACAATCTAAAAATCGCATAAACTAGAATACCGTATCCAAGAACAAGAAGTAAATCCAATCCTCTGCCAAAACCGAAGAATCCTGCAAGAGGGTCACTGAATCTAGGGGCAAAAGCAAAGAAATTAACAATAATACATATAAGAATACATAATCCAAATGAAGCTGGAGTGATCTTCTTAACTCTTAATCTCCTATAGAAGAAAATAAGGAATAGTATGGTTGCAATAATTAATAAAATCTGATATGTGCGAAATGGACCTATAATAATAACACTTCCTTAATTATATTCTAATCATATTCTAAATAAGTCAATCACCATCTTAGTGAGAATTTTCAATCCAACTATTGCATCAGTTCCCTTATTTTGGGTTTCAGGAGTATAGATTGTAGTTATTGTTACTTCAACTAATCTAAGACCCTTATCACTTATCTCTTTAATGAATTCAGATGATACCCCATATCCTCTTGAAACGATGTTTATTGCATCAGCAGCATGGGCTGTAAATGCCCTGAGACCGGACTGTGAATCCTTAACCCTTCTGCCATAGAATATGAAAGTCAAGGCATTCATGATCAGGTTTGCAAAACTTTTGCTTATTGGCATGTCTTCAAATGGCCTTGCACCAATTACAACATCTGCCTCACAATCAACTAAAGGCTTGCATACCTTTGGAATATCCGCTATTTCATGCTGCCCATCAGCGTCAAAGGTTACAATGTATTTAGCGCCTTTATTATGTGCAAGAACCATTCCGGTTTTCAATGCAGCACCAAGTCCCCTATTGATTACATGGGAAATGACAAATATCTGATTGGGATACTTCCTTTTTGATTCAATAGCCAATTCAAGGGTCTTGTCTCGAGAACCGTCGTTGACAAGAATCACATTATATCCCCTTTCAGCTATTCCTTCAAGGATTTGGGACACTGTCTTCTCTTCATTGAATGCTGGAACAACCAAATAAACATCTTTAGCGATTTCTGAATTTACATCTGACATATTATCTTTGAAATTTTTTAACTATAAAGGACCTGCGTCTTCTTTACCTTCTCTCATTCCTTTTCCTGCTTCTTTTCTCATTTGTTTAGGATGGAACATCATCTTGATAAGGTTTTGAGCATGTTCACGAGCCCTATTGTCTGCTAATTTCTTTAGTTCCTTAGGGTCTTCCTCTTCATCTTCATGAACAAACACTTCCAAAATATGGGTGTTGGTCATGAGTTGAGCACGAATTAAACCTGTAGACGCTTCATGAGCACACATCTTATCCTTTTCCATAGGTCCAGGCATTCCCAATGCCATGACAATCTCACAGTCTTCCTCTTCAATTAGCTTTTTGCTTGCTACGGGAAGATCCTTTACACCTGGAACAGTAACGCGGATAATCTTTAAGTCTGAAGCGTTTTTCTTTAATTCATCAATAGCTGCAGCACCCATATCATAACGAGCGAATGTAGTATCTGCAATTCCTATTCTCATTTTATTCACCAAATAAACATTATTTTAAAAATTATTTAATTATTCTAACAATAATTAATTTAATATTTTGATACAATATTATTGATTATGTTTTTAATTATATATAAAGTAAATCAAATATTTGAAAATATAAAAAATCATCTTATTATTAAATCCTATTTTGAATTGAATTGATCTTCCCTAAAACAATATTGTCTTTAGTCAAGTCATATAGGATCCTATAGAAATACAATGCGCCACTATAATTCTTCCTGTATTCCAAATCAGCGCAAATGCCCTTTAATGTATCTAGGACAAATGGATTGGCTCCCACTTGAATACTCTTTGATTCAATGATTCTTTCTGCATCCTTTCGACTGATTTCAGTGTTGAATCCTCTGGATTTAATATATTCAAGTTCCCTAAATGCCTGCTTGTTGAAATCAAAGTTCAAGCTGAAATCATAGAAGACAGCAGCAATATCCAATTGATTTTCCTCAACATAAAAGAAACCAAAATTCCTATAGGCTCTTGCTATATCCTCATTCTTATATGCAAACTTCAATGCATCTACATTGTATAGGAAAAATCTGTTGTAGGTCCGTGTCTTAGATTTATAAATGTCTACTAGGGAAAGAATGGTTTTTGAGGATACTGGATTGATCCTTAAGGCCTTAAGAAGATATTTCTCTGCCTTTTCAAAGTTATCATTTTCCAAAAGCAAAGTTCCATAAATATAATATAAATCAAAAAGAGGCTCATTGAAAGGAATATACTCCAATTCATTCCTTAAGCCAATGTATTGGTAAAACAAAATCTCTTCAAGAGGATTTAAGAAGCTATGATATTCCTTTAAAAGAGTATTATCCTCACTATCAACTTCACTAATTCTATTGATTTTTACATCTTTTTTCCAATTAACCCTGCTCTTTTTCTGATTGAGATTATAATTTCTTGGACTTCTGGACAACTTGTTTTCCTCATATCTCATATATTGGATTTCAGTGATTGGTCTATTTGATTTGAAATCGCTTCCCTTAGGAATGTTCCCCATTTCATACTTATCAACAAAATAACTCATGAAATTGTCTAATTTTTCTAAAGCGGTTTTCTTGTCACGATTTGCAATAAGTGGAATAACCTCATCAAGAATCCTTGATACATTTGTCTTTTTGGATTCATTATCATTGTAATCAAGATAAAAATCTAAGGACTGCCAAATTAATCTTGAAATCTCTTTAATGATCTCATAGGCAGATTCATGATTCTTATAATAATCCAATTGAGATACCAGATAATCCCTATCCAAATCAGGATTTCCGCTTAAATTCCTCTTAATTTGCTTAATAATCTCATCAGTCATTTGAATCATCACAAAAAATAGAAAAAATCAAATTTTTATTTTTAAAAGCTTTTTAAAATTAGTTTATTGAAACTAGTTTAAAATATTAACTATTAAATTAAAAAAAGTAAAAAAAGAACTTAAATTAGAAAAGAATAAGCAATTCCTATTCTTTTTTATCAATCAAATCAAGAATTCTCTCACGTACTTCCCCAATGGTTAAAGGATAATATTCTCCAAAATCCAAACCATCCTTCTTATTTAGAACTTCAGCAAGATGAGCTATTCTTGGCAAACGTAAATCTGCAGACCTTATAAGTTCCACATCGGAAAAAACCGCTTTAGGCAAGCCTTGAGCAATGATTTCCCCATCACTGATCAAATGGATTTCAGTTGAATAGACAGGAACCAAATCAACATCATGAGTTGATATTACAATAGTCATTCCTTCCTGATTCAATTCATGCAATAACTTAAGAATATGTGAAGCTCCTTTTGGATCCAAACCTGAGGTAGGCTCATCAAGAATCATCAGTTCAGGATTCATAGCCAAAATACCTGCAATAGCTACCCTTTTCTTTTGACCGCCACTTAAATGATGAGGGGATTTCTTTTCAAATCCGGCCATTCCAACCTTTTCAAGGGAATCCTTAACCCTTCGTTCCACCTCTTCAATTGGAAGCCCTAAATTCATTGGCCCAAAAGCCACATCCTCCTCTACAGTTGGAGCAAAGAGTTGATTATCTGGGTTTTGAAATACGATTCCTATTTTCTGACGAGCTTTGAATAGACTTTCCTTATCATATTCAAGTTTCTCTCCATCAATATAGATTTCACCTGATTTTGGTATGTTGATTCCATTGAAATGTAAGAAAAGTGTAGACTTTCCAGCCCCATTTCTTCCTAAAAGAGCCACCATTTCACCTTTATCAACCTTAAAATTAATGTTGTTCAATGCCCTTGTTCCATCAGGATAATCAAAAACTATATTTCTTGCCTCTAAAATACTAAAACCTCCAACTTATTATTTATTATATAAAAAAGAGTATATAAATGTTTAAAAAGTAATAAAAAACTCTATAAAATCTTAAAAAAAGTAATACTTTTAAATAAACCCCGTTTGATAAAATATCAACCATATGATAAAAAATAGAAAAAAATAGAAAAAATAGTAAAAATAGGATAGGAAATAGGAAAATTAGTATTTTAAAATCATTCTAATTGAGTCTTGATGATGTAATCCAAAAGCAATTTCATGGATTGCCATTCATCACTATTTAATTGATTATCCAAAATTGAATTGGAAGCCTTTAAAACTGTTTTCTTGCTTAATAATCCATATCTATGCTGATCCAAGAGATGAATAATCAATGAAACATATGAAACAAGCTCAGGATTTTTGGAAATTCTAATTAATGAAACAATGAATTTCCTTTTATCATCTTCTTCATCCATTTTCATATGTTTTGGCAAATAATCATTATAAAACTCATCTAAATTGTATTGGAACCTATCCAATCTAACCAATGCATTCAATTGATAAGTTGGAGTCAACCATTGCAGTTTAGCTAAAGCTTCTTTTATTGAATCAATAACAACTTTTCCTATAAGTTCCCCTATTTTAGCATGTTTGCTTACATTGTCTGTAAAGTTTTCACTTTCCATATTTGAGAAAATAGCTAGTCCATCAGTTCCTGTACCTGTAGCTATCTCATCAGAATAATTGCTTGACACCATCAAATCCCTAAGGGCAACTGCTTTTGCCTCTACAGCAATCATTTCTGCTAATAAAAGGGAGCTTTCATCCAATTTTGTATTTATTAAAAGTATTGTATTGATTGTTCCAGGCTTATTTGGATTTTGATTATTGTTTTGACCATTGCTTTCATCTTCTTCTAAATCATAACGATAATCTGCATTGATTTCATAATATGAAGCAATATCTCCTGCAGAGACAGCATTTACTCTAGCACCGGCTGTTGTAATTGCAATAACTTCAATATCCCTATATTTTTCACAAGCTATTGAATAACTGTTCATGTCTGCAGATGTGATAAGACCGCTTAACTTGTCGCTTCTTAAATCCAAACCATTATAAAAATCAGTTGATAAGTCCTTTAGGAAATCCAATATGCCTCCATCGCCATACTTATCAATGTTTTCTTGAGACAATTGATGATTGAAAACAGCAGATAAATCCTCATTGTATCCTCCATTTAACCAAGAACTGACTATTCCATTTCTTTTAGGACCAAATCTAACAAGAACAGTGTCTGAATTCTTTAGTATTTCATCACCATCACTTGTTTTCATTATCAATTCAAATTCTTGATTTTTATCATCAATTGGCATATGATTCCTCAAAAAATAGTTAATAGAAATAATTATTTAAATAATTTTCTAATTTTCTAAATGTTAATTAAATAATAATTTATTAAAAATAGTATTTAAATATATAAAAAATTAAAAATGTAAAAAATTAAAAAATTAGATAAAATGAAAATAAAATAAAAAAAAAGAAAATTAAAGAAATATAAAATAAAAAATAGGGAGTTTTTTACTCCCAACTGAGGAAAGAATTTTGGTCAAGGTTTTTGACCGAAGGTCAAAAAGCTTGAGTTAAACAGCATCAGAACCTCTTTCACCTGTCCTAATCCTAATCACTTCAATTACATCAGAAACGAAAATCTTTCCATCTCCAACTTCACCAGTGCGTGCACTTTCAATGATAACATCCAAAATGCGTCCTAAATCCTCATCATTGACAACAAGCTCTATACGTGTTTTAGGAATAAGATCAATGCAGTAACTGGAACCTCTATAGGATTCCTTGATACCCATTTGCCTTCCTCTTCCTTTAACCTCTGAAACATTCATTCCTTCACAGCCGGCATCAATCAATGCTTTTTTAACGTTTTCAAACTTTTCCTGACGAATAACTGCAATTATCCTTTTCATAAATATCACTCCACCATTAAATTAATCTATAGTCTATATCCTGATTCATTGTGTAGATTTGCATCGAGTCCTTCAATCTCCTCTTTTTCATTAACTCTGATACCAATTGTCTTATCAAGGATTTTTGCAAGAATTATGCTTACAACAAATGCATAAACTGCTGTTACAATAATACTTATTATTTGTATTGTAAGCTGGTTAGGATTTCCAAATAGCAGTCCTGCTGCTCCATTGATTGCAGGTGAAGCGAAGATACCGGTAGCTATTGCTCCCCATACACCTGAAAGACCATGAACTCCAAATACATCCAAAGCATCGTCGTAGCCAAATTTTGATTTCAGATAGTAAATAGCGTAGTAGGATACAAATGCAGTTACAAAACCTATAATGATTGCTGCAGGAACATCAACAAACCCAGCTGCAGGAGTAATTGCTACAAGACCTGCAACACCTCCTGTAATAGCACCTAACATTGTAGGTTTTCCTATTTTAACTGTATCAATCAATACCCATGTGATAAGAGCAGTTGCTGCTGCAACATTTGAAACTAGAATAGCGGAAGCTGCAAGCCCATTAGCTGCAAGAGCAGATCCTCCGTTGAATCCCATCCATCCAAACCATAGGAGCCCTGCACCTAAAACAGAATAACCTAAGTTATGTGGTAGCAATGAAGGAATTTTCCTTTTTCCAAGGACAAGAGCCAATGCTAAAGCTGTAACTCCAGAGTTAATATGCACAACTGTACCTCCTGCAAAGTCCAATGATCCCATTTGCATCAGCCATCCTCCACCCCATACCCAATGGGCAATAGGGACGTAAACAAGAGTAACCCATGCAATGATGAATATCATCCAAGCAGAGGTTTTCATCCTGCCTACAATAGCTCCGGATACAAGAGCTGCTGTAAGTCCTGCAAAAGTCAATTGGAATACAATAAACAATATTGTTGGAATGGAACCAGTCAAATCATTTATCCCAATTCCAGTCATGAAGAAATGTGCAGGATGTGCAATCAATCCACTGATGCTTACATCTCCAAAAGCAAACGGATATCCATAAGCTACCCAAATTATGCTTGCTATAGAGAATGCAATAAATGTTAAAAACATTGTATTCAATACATTTTTCCTTTTTGTTAAACCGCCATAAAAGAAAGCAACTCCAGGGATGCTCATCAATAAAACCAAGATAGTTGCAATGAGTATCCATGCAGTATCACCTGTACTTAACATTACCATATTTTCACTTACTCATAAATCAATTAATAATAAAATTAAGGAAATAAATAATTTCAAAAAATCTTAATGATTTTTTAATAAACGCGTTTAGTAATTAAGTTTGATCAATAAAGTAATTAATTAATGAAATTTGATGTTTTAGACTTATTTTAGATTAAATTTAAGAATTATATTAATTTTTAATATTTGTTGCAGTTGAAATATAATCATAAACTAATTTCATAAAATGAAATTATTTATTTCCTATCGGAAGACGGCTTCCGACTTCCGACATAATACTATATGTTTTTTAAGTATATAAATATTCCCCTTAACAAATTGCTAAAAGCAAATAAGGAAATAAACTAAATAAATGAAATAATTAACAAGGATAAATGATTTTGATGCTTTAAGTTAAGCAAATTACGGAATAAAAGAGAAATAAGCATAGAAAAGATAATTTTACCATAATATATAAATACTATTTAAATAAAAATTTATAATGTATATCCATTTAATGAAAATTATTTTCTTAATTATATTAATTTATAAATATATTAATAAATAAACTTCTAAGAGGTGAGAATTTGAAAGTTGATAGAAAAGCTAAATTCTGCATATTTTTGGTTATTGCCGTCCTTGCCTTGGGATTGAGTAATTTTGCAGCTGCATTTACAGGGGATTTTGTTAGTTCATCCTTTCCAGGAATAAATGATACTGACAAGATGATTGCATTGGATAACGACAATTTTGTTCCAGCAACTATAAATGCGGTTTATGAACCAAAAAAAGTAGAAGAAGTTAATGAAACTGATAATGAAACAGATTCAAATTCCACTATTGAAGACAATGATGATGGTTATGATAATGGAAACACCAATCCAAACAGTAATCATAACAGTAACTCAAATTCAAACGGCAATGAGAATGGTAGAGGAGATAATTCAGATCCCCAATCAAATTCTGGTTCTGCAGATATTGGTGATGATGAATAACTACCATTAATCTTTTTTTATTAAATTTATTGATTCTTTATTCTCTTTTTTAAACCATTTAATGTAAAATTACTCGTTAAAGAGAATTTAGAAATTTTTCTAATTATATTAAACTAAATATAGAATTAAAAAATATAAAAATATCAAATTTTAAAAAAAAAAATCCATGTCTAAAGGTGAAAAAATGAAAGAAAACAAAGAATTTGCTTTAAAGGTAAAAAGCATTAGAGAAAGACAAAATATGAGCATTGAAGAACTTGCAGAAAAAAGTGACGTGAAATTAGAAGTTCTTCAAGCTATGGAAAATGGTGAAATCATTCCTTCCCTCACTCCATTAACCAAAATGGCAAAAGCTCTTGGAGTAAGAGTGGGAACCTTCCTTGACGACACACCACAGCTTGGACCTGTTGTAGTAAGAGGAGGAAAACCAAACAATGTATTATACTTCTCCGGAAGAGAAGATGTGACTAATGCAAGTAATTTAGAATTCCACTCATTAGGTGCAGGTAAAATCGACAGAAATATCGATCCATACATAATTGACATTACATTTGAAGAAGACTACAAGTTATCATCACACGAAGGAGAAGAGTTCATTTATGTATTAGAAGGCGAAATTGAAGTGGAATACGGTAAAGACAAGTTTACTGTAGCTGCAGGTGACAGCATATTCTATGATTCAGTTGTACCACATCATTTACACTCAAGTGGAGACAAAGCAAAAATATTAGCTGTTTTATACACTCCTTATTAAGCCAATAGTGATTTAACCTTTATACGAAAGCAAATTAAAAAGAGCGAATATTAAATTATAAATAAAGATTAACTGATATTATTATGAAAATGGTGAAAAAATGAGTGAACTATTTACTGAACTTTCACTTGGAAAATTCTTTGAGAGCCAAGTTGAAAAGCAACCTGATCATGAATTTATCGTTTACCCCGACAGAAACCTTAGATTCACATATAAAGAGTTTGATGAAAGAGTAGACAATATGGCTAAAGGTCTACTTTCCATCGGAATAAAAAAAGGAGACCATGTAGGCATTTGGGCTAAAAACGTGCCTGAATGGTTAACATTTATGTTTGCAACCGCTAAAATCGGTGCAACAATCGTTACTGTGAACACAGCTTACCAATCCCATGAATTAGAATACGTTTTGAAACAGTCAGATATGAAAGCATTGGCAATGACTGATGGATTTAGGGATACAAGCTATTTTGATATCATTAATGAACTTGTTCCAGAAATGAAAACAAGTGCAAGAGGAAATTTGAAAAGTGAAAAATTCCCTTGCTTAAAATACATTATCCATGTAGGGCAGGAAAAGCATAGGGGAATGTTCAATACAAACGAATTGTTGCTTCTTGGAATGAACTATGATGATGATGAGTATCAGAAAGTTAAGGATTCCGTTACACAACATGATGTAATCAATATGCAATATACAAGTGGTACTGAGGGATTCCCTAAAGGAGTAATGCTTACAAGCCGTAACATTGTTAATGACGGATATTACATTGGAGAAAACATGAATTATACTCCTGCTGACAGGCTTCTCTTACAAGTGCCTTTATTCCACTGCTTTGGAACTGTACTGGGAGTGATGGCAGTCATTACACATGGTTCCACTATGATTATGCTTGAAGAATATGACCCTCTTCTTGCAATTTCATCAATTCAAAAGGAAAAATGCACATCCCTCTATGGAGTTCCAACCATGTTCATTGGAATGATGAACCATCCGATGTTTGATATGTTTGATATGTCTTCACTTAGAACTGGTATCATGGCAGGTTCCACATGTCCGGTTGAAACCATGAAAGATGCAATTGAAAAGATGAACATGAAGGAAATTACCAGTGTATACGGCCTTACTGAAGCAGCACCAGGATTTACTCAAACCAATGCAGCAGATACATTTGAGAAAAAAATCAATACTGTAGGAAGAAAATTCCCGAATATTGAAGTAAAAATCGTAGATCCGGAAACTGGTGAAGAACTTGGACCTGGAGAAACTGGAGAAATCATGTGCAGAGGTTTCAATGTAATGAAAGGTTACTACAATATGCCTGAAAAAACCGCTGAAACCATTGAACCGGATGGATGGCTACACTCTGGAGACTTAGCTACTGTAGATGAGGAAGGTTACTACTCCATTGTAGGAAGAATCAAGGACATGATCATTCGTGGTGGAGAAAACATCTATCCAAGAGAAATCGAAGAGTATCTCTTCACTCATGAATGTGTACAGGATGTCCAGGTAGCAGGTATTCCTGATGAGAAATATGGTGAAATCGTCGGTGCTTTCATTATTAAGGAACCGGGATATGATGATGTTACCGAAGCAGACATCAGAGACTTCTGTATCAGAAGCATTGCAAGATATAAAGTTCCTAAATATGTATTCTTTGTAGATGAGTTCCCACTTACCACAAGTGGTAAAATCCAAAAATACAAATTAGGTGAAATCGGATTAAGGCTTCTCGATGAGAGAAGAGAAAGAGGAGAATTATAATTCTCCTTAACCCCTCTTTCAATTATTTTTTAAATATGTGAATTCAAAAGTTGTTTCATCAATACCATAACCAATAGCCACTTTCCTTAAGTCAGCTAGTGTTGACTCAATACCATTAACATTTTCACTATTCACTGATAATTTAAGCTTGGATGTGAGAACATTTTCTATTCCATCCAATGACCAAATATGAAAATCATCAATTGATTCAACATGATTAACACTTAATAAATCTTTTTTTAATGAATCAACATCAATATTGCTTGGACTTGATTGCAAAAGTATTTTAACACTTGCAATTAATGTTTTGGCCAAATTATAGATAACCCAAACACTTACTAAAATAGATGCAATTGGATCGAGAATTGGAATGTTTGCAAAATATAAAATCAAACTGACTATTAGAAGAGCAACCCATTCGAATACATCTCCAAGCATATGAATAGAAATGGCCTTTTCATTAAATGTTCTTCCTTTATGCAATCTAATTAAAGAAGCCCCTTTAAATATTATGCCTAAAATAGCAATCAGGATCATGCCTGAAGCATCAGGAGATTGGCTTATGAATAGTCGATGCAATGCTTCATAAGCAACAGTCATAGAGACTAGAATGACTATAGTGGAATTAAATAAGGCTCCAAAAACGGATAATCTTTGGAAACCGTAAGTAAAATTATCATTGGATTTCCTAATGGAAAATTTTTCCAAAATCCACGCAATCAATATTGAAATTGTATCACTTAAATCATGCAAAGCATCAGATAGGATTGCTACACTATTCGTGAAAATTCCTCCGCTAATAACGATAATATTAAATATTATATTTAAAACCAATGCAATGGAAAGGTTTTCGCTAGCTTCTTTATGTACATTATGTTTTTTGAAATTTTTTTTAATCAAAGTATCCTCCTTTTATCAAGATCTTGAAATTAAATTCTATCATAACAATTTTAGAAAGAATAAAAAAATTACAATTATTCTATAAAAGAGTTTTTAAAGTCCCATAAAGCCATTCACATTTTTTTCTTTATAACTGCATAAAGAAAAATTCTTTTGAATCAGATATTGACAAAAACCTATCATTATCTTTTAAAAACCCAAATATAAAAATATAGATTAAAGATTTTTTTAATTGAATCAATATCATATTATATTAAATTGCAAACTCTTATAATTTTATATGTTTTACTATTTAATTTAAAAATATATAAAATAATAATGATAGAAAAAAATCAAAAAGAATAAAAACTTTTAAAAATAATAAATAATATCTACTATTTTTTACATATAATATTTAGAGGAATTAATATGGATTATGATGTAATATATATTGGAAGTGGAAATGCAGCATGGCAAGGAGGCCGTTTCTTAAGAAAAGCAGGCCTTAAAATATTAATCGTTGAAGAAAGCCTATATGGTGGAACATGTGCAAACAGAGGTTGCAACTCAAAGGCAATCCTTGATGCCCCATATGAAATAAAGGCATTGGCAGACAATTTCGAAGGCTGTGGAAAATCCGGCGATTTTGATGTGGATTGGACTGCATTAATGGAATTGAAACGTAAGAGAATTGCAAATATGGCTCCTTTCATTGATGGAAAATTCAAGGAATATGGCCTTGATGTTGCTCATGGAAAAGGAATAATCATTGATGAGCATACCGTTCAAGTTGGAGAAGAGAAATTCACCACAGAGAAAATAGTCATTTGTACCGGTTTGAAACCTGTAATTCCAGACATTCCTGGAAAGGAATACTTACATGACAGCACTGACTTTTTAGACATTGATGAGCTTCCAAAGCATGCAATAATCATTGGTGCAGGATTTGTAGGAATGGAATTTGCATCAATCCTTGCAGAGGCAGGTCTTGAAGCGGATGTAATCATCAGAGGAGACATGGCATTGAAATACTTCCACCAGCCATATGTTCAACATGTAATTGAAATACTTAAAGAGAAAAACATCAGATTCCACTTCAATGAAACCGTTAGAGAAATCATTAAGGATGAGAATGTTGCAATCGATAATCCTGAAAAAAGAGTTCTTAATCTTGAAAATGCATTGAATATTGATGATAAATTAAGAGATCCTGATGCTAAAATCGATAATAATGCTTATGAAAATGCATTTACAGTTAACTGTGAAAGCGGTTTAAGCTTAGCAGGAGACTATGTCATTGCAGCTATGGGAAGAGAAGCAAATGTAGATGACATTGGTCTTGAAAACGTAGGTTTGACATATACCAATAGAGGAATTAAGGTTAATGAATACCTTCAAACTGAAGTTCCTAATATCTATGCAAGCGGTGATGTGGCAGATAGTGGAATCGCAAAGCTTGTAACTGTTGCAATCCATCAATCAAAATACCTTGGAAAGGCATTATTGGAGGAAAATCCTGAAAAAATAGTTTATCCTGTAGTTCCTGCAGTTGCTTATACAATTCCAAGAATAGCAACAGTTGGAGTTCCTGCTTTTGTAGCTGAAGAGAGTGATGACTACGAAGTGCATAGAATCCAATACGGAAAATCATATTCACTTGAGCTTAAAAACGACAGAACCGCTGAAGCTAAGGTAATTGTAGATAAGGACCTTCAAATAGTCGGTGCAGAAATCATGGCAGCAGATGCCGAGAATGTGGCGAATATGTTTACATTCATCATCAATCAAAAAATCAGCCTTGAAGATCTTGACCATATGATTTATGCATTCCCTTCAAGCAGTTCAGTATGCTTGTACAAATTGCACAACATTCATTATACATTTTAGATAGGAATTTATTTTTCCTATTTTTCTATTTTTAATTTTTTTATTTTTTTTCTGAATTTTTATTTTTTTAAGTTTTTTATGATTTTCTATATGGTCCAAAATTTTCCAATTTTTGACTTGCTATCATTGATGCAAAATCTGCAGAATTTTTAAAAGTTTTGTTTTTTAATCTTGCTGATATATATGCAGCCATAT
The DNA here is from genome assembly GCA_004553595.1 of Methanobrevibacter ruminantium. GTDB lineage: Archaea > Methanobacteriota > Methanobacteria > Methanobacteriales > Methanobacteriaceae > Methanobrevibacter > Methanobrevibacter ruminantium_A. The sequence goes on from SFKZ01000018.1 coordinate 26,712, forward strand.
AAGTATCACCACATCCAGTAGCATCTACAATATCATCACATTTAACTGCATTTATTTTAATAGTTGTGTCATTACTATCAACAATTCTTGAACCTCTACTTCCATTTGTTACAACTAATGTTGAACCTTCAAATTTTCCACATTTTATGATATCAAATTCGCCTTCATCCATGAAAATTGTATCACTTATATCAAAAACATATTTTAGGTCATCAGATAGTTTTAATACCATCGAATTGTTTTCATCCTTGAATCTTAAAAAACCTTGAAGTGAAATAAATATTGGAACTTCAAAAGTTTTCAGAAATTCCAAAGTTTCAATTGGAAAGTCATTGCTGTTAAGTGGTGTCAGGACAAATGCATCAATATCACGATCATCAATTTCACATTCATCAAGAATATTCTTTATCTCATCAGCAAGTATAGGTATATCTGCAAAGTTGGTTGATTGCTTTCTCATATCCAGATTATCCTTATTAGGATATTCATTAATGAAATGATGAGTATCATCCTTTAAAATTAGCTTTACTTTTGACTTATTTGGGAATTCATCAATCAAGTCAGCATTTGAAGCATTCACTACTGCTAAGTAATCATTGTAAAACTCTTCATAAACAAAGCTTTGGAAAAAGCTGGCTCCACCTACTTTAGAGCTTTCCTCATCTCCAATTATTATTAGATCTTCACATGCTGGTCCAATTAATACAAGTGTCATGGCAATCAATCTTTATTGTTTTAAAGAAAAAAATAAAATTCCTAATTTAAAATTATTTTCTCTTTAGAAATATATAAACTTAGTGAAAGATTAATTAGTATAAAAAAGAAATTAAATTAATATAAACAGGAACTATTTTTGATAAAATAATAAATCAGCAAAAAGGTAATAGAATGGATATTTTAAGTTTGCCCCTTAACATCATCATTGGAAACATAATATCTTTTTTTGCATCAATTGCACTTATCTTAAGTTGCGTAGTCAATGATAAAAGAGAGGCATATAAATATCAGGTTATTGAAGCGCTTATTCTTACTGTTTCATCTGCTTTTTTCCTTTCATGGACAGGAATACTTACAATGCTCATTGCAGCGGCAAGGAATTACTTGGTTATGAATGAAAAGCTTACTTCCAAATTAGCAATAATGTTCATTATAATTACCCTAATCATTTGTCCAATAATAAATACAATGGGCTTGATTGGACTATTGCCTATGATTGGAATCATACAGCTTACCATTTGCAACTATTACTTGAAAACAATCAAATGGATTAAGGTAGCATTTATTGTTAATGTTTTAATCTATGCAGTTTACTTTATAGGTATTTATGATATTGTATCATGTCTTACTCAAGTGATTACAGCCCTTATAGGATTTGTTTCATTATTTAAGTTAATTAAAGAAGAAAGTGAGAAAAGATGAAAAAATAGTTTAAATAATAAATTAATTAATAATTACTGTATTAATTGCTTGATAATAAAAAAAGAAAATATTTGAAGAGTGAATACTTTAAGAATTACTCTTCATTACTAAAATATTTTGTAAAGACATAGGCAAGAATTGATCCTGCAAAGTTTTGCCATACAGAATACAATGCACCAGGAACTGTCGCTAAAGTCAATGCTGGGAAATGTGTTTTAGCAAGGCTTGTAGATAACCCTGAATTCTGGAAAGCAAGTTCTATTGCAATTGTAATCATCTGCTTTCTTTTCATTCCAGAAATATAAGCTATTACAAATCCTAAAGCCATTGCTATGAAATATTGCAAAACAATCACTGCAATTATTACAAGGGATGAACTGATAATCGCTTCCTTGTTTACACCAATCACACCAGCAACGATAATTGCTATCACAACAGAAGACAATGCAGGCAAGTAATCCTTCAATTCCTCACAAAAGTCTGGGAATTTATAATTGAGGAACAATCCTAAACCTATTGGAATAATTACAATCTGCACAATAGAAATGAACATATCAACAGGATTGAATGCTATTGTATTTCCAATTAGAATCAATGTGATAATTGGAGTTAAGATAGGTGAAATTACAGTGGATACTGCAGTAATGGATACTGAAAGGGCCAAATCCCCTTTTGCTAAGAAGGTAATTACATCAGATGCTGTTCCACCAGGAACTGTTCCAACAAGAACAAGCCCAACAGTCAATGCTTCATTCAAGTGAAAGAGACTTGCAATTGCAAATGCTATAAGAGGCATCAGCAAATATTGGGCACTGACTCCAATTAGAATCTCTTTAGGCCTTTTGAATACATTTACAAAGTGATCTATTTTTAGTGTTGTACCCATTCCAAAGAGAATGATTCCTAAAAGAACATTTATTATATTTACTCCCATAAACTCTTCCATAACCCAATTAAATGAACTTGGAATGGTTATGGCAATAAATACAGCAAGTAGAATAATTATAAAGAAATATTTCTCAACTAATTTAAAAAATATTTTCATAAAATTAATATTTGTTAAATCTATTTATAAATCTTTAGATTGTGACATTGCTAAAAAAAAAAATAATTAAATCTATAAAATTTTTAAAATAATTCCATATAATGCGAACTAATTATTGCATGATAAAAAAAAACAAGAATGGTAAAAAATATAAAAAAGAAAAAAAGGTTAAATTTTAAAAAAATAAAAGAAAGGAGATTATAAATCTCCTAAAAACTGTTTATTCTTCTTCTCTACGTTTTAAGCCTAATCCGATTAAGACGAATGCTGCTAATAAAGCAACTAATGGGTTACCAGTGTTTAACATTTTAGCTGGAGTAACTACAGGTTCTTCAGGTTCCTCTGGTTCAGGTTCAGGTACAGGTACAGGAGGTTCAGGTTTAGGTTCAGGTTCCTCAACAGTCACAGTACCATTTCCGCTGGATGCAAGATAAGTTGAATTACCTTCAAAAGTAGCAGTGAATTGATATTCATCGCCAGCATTAGCATCTTCAGGGATAGTCCAATCGAATTGACCTTTACCATCTTTAACAGTGACAGTCACTTTCTTACCATCAGGGCAAGTAATTACTACATCACCATTAAATGGAGTTCCATCTTCAGTAGTTACTTCTACATCTAAAGTTACAGTTTCACCAGGTTTACCGCTAGCATCAGAAATGGTAGTGGTAGTTTCAATAATTATACTTAACCTATTAACAGTAATCTTACTAGTATTAGTAGCAACAGTGTGATTTGCATCAACTTGAGTAGTCAAAGTAACAGTGTATTCACCAGCTAATAAATAATCCTTATCAATAGTGATAACACCATCTTGAACAGTACCAGACAATTCAACACCTTCACCAGTAATGACATAAGTCACACCAGTAGCATTCTCGCTAGCAACATTAACAGTAATAGGCTCACCATAAGTAACTTCAACATCCTCAGCACTAACGGCAGAAGGAGCTGGAGTCACAATAATCTTACTAGTATTAGTAGCAACAGTGTGGTTAGCATCAACTACAGTAACATAATTGACAGTGTACTCACCAACAGCCAAACCAAGACCGGAAATAGTACCATTAGCAGCCATTGGAGTATCTGCAACAACAACA
>SFKZ01000045.1 GCA_004553595.1 Methanobrevibacter ruminantium
TCCATTAGATAAGGTCGATGTCTTAATTACCGACACGCCTTTATCTGATGAAATTAAGCTGCATCAAGCTCAAAAAACTCATATCAAAGAAATTCTATAGAAGAAATGAATGCGATAACAGACGCAAAGGATGGAGATACTTGTTTGTGTTATTATACTAATAGCTTCAACATTACTGAAGATCGTGCAGTTGGTGTAATAACCTTTCCAAAAAAAGTTGTATTTGAAAATGCTATTACAGAATATTATAATGCTAGAATAGAAGCAACAGATAGTAGTGTTGAACTTTGGGGAATGATTGATTTGTCACCTAATGATTTCATGTTTCAAGTAGATAAGATGGATGACCAAAGTAGAGCCAATGCTTTCTATAGCTCAGAAGATGGGATTACATATACATTAAATCAACCTCCAGATGTAGAAGGAAGTTTTGAGTTAGTTAATGAAAGAACAGTAGATTTTAAAATAAATATCGTTATTCAGAATACGAATGAACATATTGGAGCATTTTTGATTGGCACCGATCAAGTTTTTGATGGTTTATATAAATATGATGGTAATTGGAAAATATTGAGCTTAAACTATCCTTTAAATGATTATAATGTTGAGGTTTCAAAAAGATATTATAACAATGGTGAGCAAGAAGGAATGTTAGGTAACACTGAAACAAAAGAAGGATTACTTAAAGTAGAGAGTTTTATTAATAAATATGGAATAAATGCACATTATCCAAAAGATATGAAAGAGTATTTTAGGTATCGACAAGAGGAGAAAATTCCTTTATTAGAACTTAATCCTAATACAGGAGATGTCATTAATATGGCCGGAATGTTTGGAAACTGTGAGAATCTTAAAACAATCCCATTGCTAGATACGCGTAATGTCACTAATATGGCAGGTATGTTTAGTTTTTGTAGTAATCTAAAGACAATTCCAAAAATAAATACTGCTAAGGTTACTGACATGTCCACCATGTTTAGTGTATGCAAGAATTTAGAAGAAATTCCTTTATTGGACACCTCTAATGTAACTAACATGCATGAGATGTTTGGTAATTGTGAGTTATTAAGAACAATTCCTGAACTTAATACAGTAAGTGTGAGTAGCATGCCATCCATGTTTATAAACTGCAGCTCAATAAAAGATATCCCCTTGTTAGAAGCAAGTTCTGTAACAAATGTATGGCAAATTTTTGATGGGTGTGAGCTTCTTGAAAATTTAGGAGGGCTTAAAAATCTTGGACAGGCTTATTCAACTACAATGACAGCTAATGATGGTTGGTATTCTTTGGTTTTGTCTAAATGCCCATTATTAACACATGATAGTTTAATGAATGTAATAAATAATTTATATGATATAAAATCTAAAGGAGTTAAACCGCAAACACTTCAATTAGGAGATAAAAATAAAGCAAAATTAACTGTAGAAGAAATAGCAATTGCAACCAATAAAGGTTGGAATGTTATATAAATAAGGAGGGAGAAAAATGGCAAATACATTAAAAATTAAAAGAGGTTTAAAAGCCGACATCAGTAAACTAACATTAGTAGCTGGAGAGTTAGCAGTAGCATTAGACACTCAAGAGTTATATGTTGGTGATAATGAAGGAAATGTAAAAATAGTTAAAGGTGGAGCTTCTGGAGCTGTTGAGAGCGCTGACAAATTAACAGTAGCAAGAACAATTACAGCAACAGGAGATGCGACTGGTTCTACTTCATTTGATGGATCTCAAAATGTTGAGATGGCATTAGAATTAGCAACTAGCGGAGTAACTGCTGGTACTTATTCAAAAGTAACTGTTGATGCAAAAGGTAGAGTAACAGCTGGTTCTAATATTACTGTTGAGGATATTGGAGATTTATCAACAACTTTAGCTGGATTAGCAACAAAAGAAGAATTAGCAGGATATGTAAAAACTACAGACTTAACTACTGAATTAAATAAAAAAGTAGATAAAGTAGCAGGAAAATCTTTAATTGATGATACAGAAATTACAAGATTAGCTTCTGTTGAAAACTATGATGATACTGCAATTAAAGCAGACATAGCTAAGAAAGCTGATGCAACTGCAATGAGCACAGCTTTAGAAGGAAAAGTTGATAAAGTTGAAGGAAAAGTATTATCAAGTAATGATTATACAACAGCAGAAAAAGAAAAATTAGCAGGATTATCTAATTACGATGACGCAGATATTAGAGCTTCTATTGCAACAAAAGCAGAAGCAAATAATGTTTATACAAAGGAAGAAGTAAATACTGAATTAGGTAAAAAGGCTGACAAAACTACAGTCGAAACATTAACAACAACTGTTAATGGAAAGGCAGATAAAGCAACAACTATTTCAGGATATGGTATCACAGATGCTTACACAAAAACTGAAGTAGATGCAAAAGTATCATCAGTTTATAAATATAAAGGAAGCGTAGCTAATGAAGCAGCATTACCTACTGAAGGACAAGTAGTTGGTGATGTTTATAACCTAGAAGATACAGGAATGAATGTTGCATGGACTGGCGAAGGATGGGATAAATTAGGTTCTGTAGTAGACTTAACACCATACTTAACTAAAGAAGATGCAGGTAGGACATATGCTGCTAAAGCAACTACTCTTGAAGGTTATGGTATCACAGATGCATATACTCAATCAGCAGTTGATACTGAATTAGATAAAAAAGTAGATAAAGTAACAGGTAAAGGACTATCTACAAATGACTATACAACTGCTGAAAAAACAAAATTAACTGGTATTGCAACAGGAGCTGAAGTTAATAAAATTGATGCAGTAAAAGTTAATGGAACAGCTTTAGGAATTACAGATAAGGCTGTAAATATAGATTTATCTAATTACGCAACTAAATCTACAACATTGGCAGGATATGGCATTACAAACGCTTATACTAAAGATGAAGTTAATACTGAATTAGGTAAGAAAGCCAACAGTAGCGACGTTTATACAAAGACTGAAGTTAATGATGCTTTAGCAAATAAACTAAGTAATACAGACGTAATTGATGGGGGCACTTTCTAATAAGTGCTCCTTATTTTTTTAAAGAGGTGAGAACGAGATGGGCTCTATTAAAGAGAAAATAAAATATATAAAAGAAACAAAGAAATTAATAAGAGAGGCTATCATCGCTCAGGGAGTAGATGTGCCGGAAAACACTACATTTAGAGATTATGCAAACAAGATAGATAGTATAAAAAATACTACACATGTATAATATAAAAAGAGCTATCGTAGCAGCAGGAGTAAGTGTATTGGAAACGGACACTTTTAGAAGTTATGCTGACAAAATAGCTCAAATAAAAAAATAGGAGGGTGAAAAATGGCTAATAAAATTACATGGGCTGATAAGGTAGCCCTTCAAGAAAAACCAGATGTTGTAGCAGAAAATAAGGTTACAGCAGCAGATATGAATCAAATTAAAACAGCTGTTAATGAGGCAATAGATACAATGCCAAGTAATTTGGTAAATGGACAAGCCGACGGAAGCATTAGGTCTATTGGTGCCTATGATACAACGATAAACCCGTTGGGTCAATATGCACAAGCTTTTGGTTCTGGCACAATAGCATCAGGTGAGTATTCTCATGCAGAGGGTGCTGGTCCTAAAGCATCAGGGGCAGCTTCTCATGCAGAAGGATATAGAACAGTAGCGTCAGGACAAACTTCCCATGCAGAAGGAAATGAAACAGAAGCGTCAAGTCCTAATTCTCACGCCGAAGGAAATAACACAACAGCGTCAGGTAATTCTTCCCATGCAGAAGGATATAGTACAACAGCATCAGGTGAGTATTCCCATGCAGAAGGTCGTACTACAATAGCACAAGGAAATAACCAACATGTCCAAGGTAAGTATAATATAGCAGATACAACAAGTGCTCATATTATGGGAAACGGTAGCGGTAGTTCTAATAGATCAAACGCTCACACATTAGACTGGCAAGGTAACGCTTGGTTTGCGGGTGATGTTTATACTGGTTCAACAAGTGGAACAAACAAGGATGATGGGTCTGTTAAATTACCTGTAGTATATAGTGGAACAACTGCTCCGACTAATGACATAGGGAAAAACGGAGATTTATATGTTTTATTAGATAGTTAGAGAGGTGAGATAGATGGCAACATTATATAGCGATAAAAGATGGAACGGCGAGGGGTCTTGCTATTGGCGTATCCGTGTAGATTATAGTGCTAATAGTGCTAGTGTTTATGTTGATGTAGGTCCTTCTGGTTGGTCTATATGGCTACGTTTCACCACAGGAAACAATACTTTCACAAAAAATGCTGCTACTTATTATGCTAGTAATAACGGAACGGGTTCAAATCTTTTAGGGAGACTCTCTATAAATCCTAATAGTGCTACAACGATAACTCAAACTTGTTCCGGAAGTTCGTGGGGAGGTTCTGTCAATGGCTCATCATCTGTCACAATTCCTCAACAAAATGCATCTTTCAATTTGAATATTTTGAATCCCGATGGTTCAGAGCCTTATCAAACAGGTGAAGCAGGAACTGTTGAGCAATCAATAAATGGAGGAAGTTATACAAGAGTCTATAATGAAGGAGCTGGTTCTTATCCGTTAGGGACAACTTTTAATTACAGAAATTTTACGCCAGGAGCGCATAGAGAATTATCTTCTGTGACTGGTATTAGCCCTAGTAATACAACAGGTCCATGGAGCTTAACTTTATCTAGCAGCGGAGCATCTGTTAATTTTAAAACTGCTTGGAAAAATTACACTTTTAGGACATATAAAGGAGAGGGAACAACCGAAATTTCTACAATAGTTCAACAATATAATACGACTTATAACGTTCCACATCCAACCCCACCAACAGGATATTTATTTGCTGGATTTTATAGTACGGGTTCGTTAAGCAGTATCTCATCTAAAGATTCTGTATTTGAATCAGGAAACGGAGGAATTGAAGTTTATAATAATAGTGCAAATGGAACAGTTACTCACACAAGAGTACAGGATGATGATGGAGTACCATCGGCTTGTAAATATTTTGGTAATTCTACAAAGGCCTATTATATAAGAATAGATAAAGCAGCTGGAACAGCTTCTCCTTATTGCGGAGGTTTCTATTTATTAACTCAATCTGCTGCTAATCATGTTTATAGACATATTATATGGGCAAAAATACCTGTAGGTTATACAATTGGAGATTATCGTAATTCAATCGGTGATGGAGGATACAGTGAATGGCTTACTGATACTGCCGGAACGGGTGATTGGTATAGATACGTATACGATGTTCATGCAGGTTCTTCTGGAAATTTTTCTACTTTCGGGCATGTTGCAATAAGAGCAAATAATGGAGATAATAATGCTGCTGTTACTTGGTATGTATGTGCTACACAAGTAACTGATATTACAAACAATTATGCAACATACACATTTGACGCTAATGGAACAGCCGAATATTTCTATGCTCCAGTAGCTTATAACATTGCATATGATGCGAACGGCGGTAGTAATGCGCCATCAACACAAGTAAAAACATACGGACAAAATCTTGTATTGAGTTCACAAATTCCAACTTATAACGGTTATGATTTTGTTGGATGGGCGCAAGCCGGGGAAGATACTATTTATTCTCCAGGACAAACTCTAAGCTCAGATTTAAGTAGATATAGCGGAGCAACGATAACTTTCTATGCTGTTTGGATTCAGGATCAGGCAAGATTAAGTGTAAATAAAAATTCAACCTGGTCTCAAGGAAAAGGATATTTTAAAAAGAACAATGAATGGAAGAAAATAAAGACGATATATACAAAAGTAAATGGGGAATGGAAAGCTGGGCATTTGGAAAGATTAAAAAAAGAACGGGAAGAAGTATGTTGTTTTGTTAAAGGCTCTCAGGTTAGGATATCTTTAGATGGAATTGCCAAGAATATTGAGGATTTAAAAGTTGGAGAACAGATTGTTATTTACAATGAAGACGAAAAGAAATTTGAATTGTCTACAGTTTCTGATACCCCAAGAAACAACAATGTCACAGATAAAGCTACAATTGTATTAGAAAATGGTATAACTATCGAAATGAATGCATATCATCCTTTATTAACAACAAAAGGATACCACTCTTTAACAGAACATGAGGGCTTACCTTTATTGACAGATAAAGATATTCTTGTTACAATTAATGGAGAAATAAAAATTAAGCAAATAGTTAGAGAAACAATTGAGCCAATTACTATGTATAATTTATCCGTAAATGGAGAACATCATAATTATGTTGTTAATTCTGTAGTTGCTCATAATGCAAATTGCCCAGTGAAATGACAAATTAAATTTATTATAGAAAAGAAAAGGAGAGATGATAAATGAGTAATACAATAAGAATAAAGAGAGGCAAGTCTAATAATTTATCAGTGAGCAATTTGCAAGATGGAGAATTAGCCCTTACTCTTGACACTAATAAACTTTATACTAATAAGGGACAAATTTCTCCAGACAATGTATACGTCGGAGATACTGAGCCTACAGATTCGAATGTAAAATGTTGGATTTCTCCATCTGGTAAAATAGACTTGAGTTCTCTATGGGATCAAATATATCCTGTCGGTTCTATTTATATCACTGTAAATGCGACTAATCCTTCAGTATTGTTTGGTGGAACTTGGGAACAATTAAAAGGTAAATTTTTAGTTGGTATTGATTCATCTGATACAGATTTTAACACAAGTGAGAAAACTGGTGGAAGTAAAACACATACAAACATTTTAAATGATGATGGTTACGCAAAGATAAATTTTTCGGCCGCAACGGCAAATGTTTATCAAAGGCGAATTTCAACACCTGCTTGGAATGAAACAGCGTACACAAATGTTAGTAGTACTATCAAAACAGATGGAATTGGTGAAAGTAAGTATGGTATAGGCTTAGATGGTTCGACAGGAAACGGAAGTTCGTTACCACCATACTTAGCAGTTTATATGTGGAAAAGGATTTTGTAGTTTTAAAAAGGAGATGATGTAAATGGCTCAGATAAATTGTGGAACTTTATATGGGTATCAGGATAAAAATACTGCTTATGGTGCTTTTACCGTTTACTTTGCTTATGATGGCACTACAAGAAATGGCACAACTGTTACTATTACTAATCCTCGAGTTAAATGTACAGAGTATGGTGCAGATGGATATACTACAAATACTATTTTTATCAATAGTGTAACTTTAAATGGTACTAGCTTGGGCATATCAGGGTCATTTAAAGGAAGCGATTACTGGAAAGGTAAATCATGGACTAGTACTGGAGTGGGTACTAAAAGCGTAAGCGCAGATGCGTCTTTAACATCATTAACAGTTTCAATAAGTTGCGGCAGAAGTGCAGCTCAGTATAATCAAACTTTAACTGGTACAATTTCGGTTGCTGCAGGAAATTACACTGTTTCATATAATGCAAATGGCGGTACAGGTGCTCCATCAGCACAAACAAAAGAACATGATAAAACTTTAATATTAAGCACAGTAAAACCAAATAAAGCCAACACGAGTACAGCTGGCTATATAATAACATTAAATGCAAATGGCGGTTATGTATCTACTCCTGAATTAACGCAATATAATACTACTTCATATGCTTTTAGGTCTTGGAATACAAATTCTTCTGGTACTGGTACTACATATAATTCTGGAGGGAGTTATACTGCAAACGCAGATGTAACACTTTATGCCATTTGGAATACTAATACAACGAAAGGGTCTGTTATGTTACCTACTCCTGCTAGGGCTCATTATAGTTTTGTCGGATGGGGGACAACGGCTTCTGCAACGACTGGTGTCACTGGTACTATTACACCAACTTCATCACAAACGCTATACGCCGTTTGGGAAAGAACGCCAAGTCTAATAAATTGGAGAGATTCTTCTGGTAATTTTATGTCAGGTGGCACAATAAGTATAAAAGATTCTAATGGCAAATGGATAGTAATAAATAAAATAAAAATAAAGAATAGTTCTGGTGTATGGGAAGAACACTAAAAGAGAGGATGAAATGAGATGAGTAATAAAATCAAACTTAAAAGAGATCTATCTTCTAAGATCGATGAGGAGAAGAACATACACACACATACATGCCTCCATATTTTGAGGTATATATGTGGTATAGAATTAAGTAAAAATAGAAAGGAGGCGAAATAATGGCGAACACAATAAAAATAAAGCGAGGTTTATCCTCTAATATTTCTAATGCAACTCTTGAACAAGGGGAATTAGCAATAACGACTGACACCAATGAACTATATATAGGAAAAGAAAGTGGAAAAGAAAAGATAAATGTGCAAGCGAATTATAATCAAAATGATGAGAAGGCTACTGATTATATAAAGAATAGACCATTTTATGAGGAAGAGCCCTTTACTCTTTTAGCGAATAGAGATATATCATTTACAATAAGTGGAACCCAAGCGTATAGTGAACTATTATCATACACCGATGCCTTATCTAAAGTATCTGAAAATTCAGAACTTACATTATCACGTGGAAGTAACACAATTACTCTTACGTATGAGGGTAGGGGACAGATGAGACAAGCCGATGGGTCTCTTCTTGAGTGTCTAGTTTTTACAGGTATGGGCACAGCAATCGGTATAGCCCCTAGTGTTACAAAGTTGCAAATACAAATATCGAACCCGGAATCATCTTCAACTTTTACCGAGACTATTAATTTGTCAAGTTCTAATATACATAAATTAGATTCTAAGTTTATACAATCATATCCAGATATTGATTTAAAACCATTTCTTTATGGTTTGGTTAATCCAATAGGCGGAACAGAATACACTAAACCCACTATTGTTGGTGTATTGGATTCTGGCAGATTAAAAGTATCGTTATATAGTGATGGCATTGTAGAATCTCATATTTATCAGTAATTAATAGAATTATAATATAAAGGAGGCGAAAACAAATGACAAAAGTAGCAGAGGAACTTTTCATATTTGAAGATCAGAAAAATAAAGTTATAAGTGAAAGACCAATTAACTATTCAGATCATTATTCCGATAAATATTTTAACATTTCTATGATACAAGAAATTATTGATGGCGTTATTACCAATGAAGTTGATAAATTTCATCTAAATTGTACTAGTATTAAAGCTACTGAATTTATATGGCAAAGAGATATATCAAATTCTTATAATGTATATAAGCATTTAAAAATTTATGGTGATAACTCTAACTTTAAGGTTAAATACAGTTTAAATGATACAAATGTGATAGAATTACCCATATCTAATAATCAAGAATTTTATATGTATTTATCTGATGATCATGCAACACTAAGCGTAAAATGTCAAGACCTTTGGTATAAAATTACTGTAACTGATCAAAACACTTTAACCTATACTACATCAGAAAATTCTGATTTTAATCTATTACATTTGTATCATTTAAACTGTATTTA
>SFKZ01000046.1 GCA_004553595.1 Methanobrevibacter ruminantium
GAAAAAATCCTTTGGCAAATTTTCAATTGTTTGCATAACTTTTTTATCTTCTTGAATTTCTTGCTTTGTTTTAATCTCTTTCTTATGGATAGTAATATTCTCATGGGGATGCCACTTCCATCTATCTTTTCAAAACTAGTCTGCTTAAGCTCTTTTAATTCTAAAATTAAGTAGACCAATGCATCTATGAATTTAATATCAGGCAAGGATTCGTTCATTAGATAGAATAAATCTCCGATTATCTTGTCATCTGTATTTTGTCTTTCCTGCCAGGCCAATAGATCATAAGTTATTGCTGTAACTGCGATATAGCCACATTGGCCGTCATAGCTTTGAACTTGAGATTTATCTAGAGCAAGATATTGCTTAGACGTCTTAAAATATGTTTCAATTTGCCATCTACGGCCATAAAGTTGGACGATTTCTTCAGGTCTAAGCTTGGTTTGAGTAGTAGCTAAAACCAAATACTTGTTCTTGCTTCCACGGTTGGAGACAAAGACCAGCTTTAATAAAAAGCTATGCCCATGATATTGAGCTTCTACTATGCTTGAATAAAGATAATGATTCCTTTTACAGATGCTTGAAGCAGCCAAACGATCATATAAATCTTTAACGCTATAGCGGCGATGGCGATAAATGTACCTTTTCAGTAATTATCCGGATAGTTTCATCCGCTATATCTTGATATATAGATTTATTAGACATATTTTCTCCTTTCTAACTTATTTTCTTTTTTCAAGATAAAACATCACGGTTTCTCGCATACTTGCTAGCATTGCCAACTATTGATTAAGTCTTCACTAAATCATCAAAATAACTTACCACCAAGTACTATTATTACACTTAACCAATACCATAAAAATATAATGTCGACGTCTAAACTTAAGATTTAAAAATTCAATAAATCAAAGAAATAGTCATAGTTGGGTTAATTAGTCTGACTAAAAATTTAACTTGATAAAGGCTCATCTCCAGCTATTATTAATTCAGCATGTGCATTTCAGCATTTATTTGCACATGCAAATGCTTTTACATGTGCATGTGCAAATATTAGCCTAAAATATGTAATACTCCAGCAATTTTAATTACCCTTTTTCTGTCAAACAATCAATACCTATCACTGAAAAGTGAAGTGTATACAGATATCTTTTACCTTTTGAAATCTGTCTTAAAGATGCTATTTAACAAGTAACTAGATATAATCATCGCCATCGATATTATTGCTAATCTTGATTAATTCCTTGAGTTTTTACTTTAGAATTTAGATACACAAAAACGTTACTCATTTTCAAGTCTAGAGTAACGTTTTTGTGCATTCCATTTGCAATATATAAAAATTTTTCTTTTTACCTGCACCATATTATGTTTTATTGCCTTTTCACATTCAGAAATTTAATCTTGATTTTATCAGCAGGCATGGGTATTTAGGCTTGCACATGCAAATACACGTGCACTTAAGCTACTGACACCAGCTTATACAATTCAATACGTAGCGCTACTTATCAGAACTAGGCATATTCTTCTTGAGATCATTCAATCCTAATAATATCTTTCTAATATTACTTAAATCTGTTCTTTCAGAGTTAGTAATATTATGTTCTGGATCTGCGATTTTAGCCAACAACATATCTTGATAATGATTTAATTCTACATCTGTCATTGATTCGAGTGGTTTAGGTTCATTTAAAAAGCTTTGTAGAAATGTGCCTTTGTCTACATTTTCTTCCTCTAATTTTCCCTCTCGCCTACGCTGCTCAGTATTCAAAAGTTTTAAAAAAGTCTTATCACGATCCTTGAGCAAATTTAAACTTTCTAGATATCTGTAAGTACTGATCATATTTTTTAGCTCTACGTCTGTTAGTTTCTTCTGCTCAATATCTAGACCACTTTGATTAAATGGAGTATCTTCGAAAAATGACTTGAGATACTTCTTATTTCCTTCCTGTTTCTCTAAATGCGAAGTCCCAATTTTTTGACCAAAATATCGATCAATTGCTTCGTTTTTTTCTTTAAGAGTTAAATGATCATTAGTTTTAATATTAACAACAGCTCTTATATCAGCATCTTCAGGATTATAAATTAAGCGAGAAACACGTGCAGGCTCTTTTACCCAGTAAAAGTGGTACTTTTCAATTGTATGATTAGGACCATATTGTTTTTTTAATCGCAGATTTCTAAAGAATGGGCTTAAATCAACTAACGCAGGTTTAAGAACACGATTATACAGCTTGCCATTTTCGTATTTCTTTGCTTTTTTACCTTTTCGAACGGTAAATAAACCTAATTGCTCATATATCTCGTTCTCAGTAAACTCACGCTCACCACGATACATGTTCTGCATCAATAAGCGGTACAAATTTTTCGAGTTCTGCCGCTTAATCTTTATCATTTGTTGTAAATCAAAGCGTGTATATCTGATCTGCATTGATGGATCTGTAGAACGAATTAGACCATTAAAAAGATATCTATACTCCTTGTTTACCTTTACTTCAACGTCTAGAGAGTCGGTATATATATTTGTGTAATCGAAAATCGGTTTTAATTGAAGATATTCACGATTTTCCTCATCGGTTTTTAAAAAACCAGTTTTAATATTTTCTAAGTGATCAAAGGTTTGAATTACTATTCTTTGAAAAGTTCGATAAGACATTGTCGTAGGCATATGAAGATATCGTTTTAGATCTTTTATCTTTATATCTACAACTGCTCCATCTTGACCTTGGAGTTGCGCAATTAGAAAGAAAAAGATATCCATCTCATACTTAGATAGGCTACTAACGCCATAATATTGCTTATTATCGTTTAGATCATTGTTATATTTGACTAAATTTTTCTTTCTGTCAGGAAAATTTAGTAATTCCCTTATTTTTTCTTGCTCTTTTTTATTTTTGTCCATTTTAACCTACCCATTTTTTATACTTTCGTCATTCATAATACACTATTTTTTATTACCTGTGTAGTTTGAGCGAAAAATATTTAATTGCTTATAATTTTAAGCGCTCTCACTTTTTAATAACTATGTTAAACTACACAGTTTTTATAAAAAGAAAAGTAAAGAAGCTTAAACTACACAGAAATTATGGCATTTTCGTAATTCGTTCTCTAACAAAAGGGATTTTAGGTAAGAAATTATAAATTCTGTGTAGTTCGACTTTTTTGCATCATCAATTTTATAAAAAATGTGTAGTTTGGCTTTAAATACAAAAAAATGTATTAAATGACCTGTGGATAACTCTAATATAAGCACCTTATTTTGCTCGTTAAAACCCTAAATTCTGTGTAGAATGACCCTAAATTTTGTGTAGAGCAAATCAAGTTTCATGGGAGAACTAGCCTAAATTTTGTGTAGAATAGCCTAAATTTTGTGTAGAATAACCCTAAATTTTGTGTAGAATAGCCTAAATTTTGTGTAGAATGACTTTTTCGAGCCTTACTCTCCCAAAGGATTACGCTTCTCTAAAGGAGAAAGGAAAAAGGTATTAAAGGATATATAAAGGGTATATAAAGAATTAATCAATTCCTTAATAGGAATCTGAACAAGTAAATACTCTAAAAATAAAGTACACAATTTTTTATTTTTGATTCGGTAATTACATCTTTTCTTATTCTGATTTTTGACTCAACTTAAAATTCTTTTTGTACAGCCATTAATATTTTAGATATAGCAATTTTTATACTCATTGCAACTACTAAACAATAGTTCAGTTAAAAGCACATTCATCACATATTTTATTTGCAAATAAATCGGATACATAACTATTAGCTCTTACAGATGCGTCATATTTACGTTCTAAGAGTTTAAATTAAACACTAGTATGAACTTACTAATAAAGCCAAAAAAACCTTGTAAGGCAAGAAAAAACCTATATAACTATAAAAAATTCGCTAATTACTCTGGCCTTAATTGATTAACTATATTAAAAGTTGTTGTTTAAAAAACTCTACTATATTCAATCCAATATACAAATATCAACAAAAACGTATTAAATTCTTACACCACTTACTGATGATAAAAATAAAAAAGGCAGAAATATTTAATTTCTGACCTTCCAGCTAATTCAATTTTTCTAGACTTGAATAAAAATCATTAACATACGGACTAGTCTTAACCATATTCCTTGATAAATATGATGACAGGTACATAGAGTCAACCTTTCTACACCTAGAAAGAGATACGTACAATAAGCCATTACTCCATCCCGCAGGTTGCACATTAACTCGTGAATAAGTCTGTCCCTGAGACTTGTGAATTGTAATCGCATAGCCTAATTTGAGCGGGATTTGGACATAAGATCCTATCATGGTTTTAAGATAAGCACCTTTGTCACTAGCTAAATAATCATAAACTTTCCATTCCTTTGGCTTAATGTGAATAGCTGGTCTATTTGGTGCAAACTTAACTTCCACAGAGCCGTTGTTACCAAATCCCGTAACAATACCAATGTCGCCATTATTATAATTTTCACCATTTGCGGTAGCGACAACCTGAGTACCGATCTTAAGCTCGATTTTATCAGGTACTGGCTCTTTGATTTGACTCAATTTTTCTCGATTAATTTTCTCCGCTGTTGCATTTCTACTAGTTAACGTAATGGCTTGATCTATTTCGTTTGTAGCAGCGTTTTTATTAAAAAACTCAATACCGCTGGCATCCCCTACACGAATCTTG
>SFKZ01000019.1 GCA_004553595.1 Methanobrevibacter ruminantium
GTCTTATGCTCTTCTGAAGATGGTGAAAAGGATTCAGTTAGTGCTTTAGCTTCTTCAGCAAGTGAAAAAAATTCTTCAGTTATAGAATCTTCAAGCACTTCCGTTGCAAGAGGGGATTATTACAATGTCACTTTAAGAGATGGAAATTCCGGCAATCCATTGGCTGGAAAAACAATAACATTTACATTTAATGGAAACAAGTATACAAAAACTACAAATTCAAAGGGAGTCGCTAGCTTATTGCTAAATTCAAGTCCCGGAACTTATGTGATTCTTTGCTCATATGCTGGTGATTCCAATTATGGGAACTATTCAAATTCCCAAAGCATAAAAATCGTAAAGACTCCAACAGCACTAGTTAATTCTGGAAGCTCTGTCGTAAATGGAAAAGCATATTACATTACATTGAAGGATTCATATGGGAATGTATTGTCAGGCAAAACTGTAAGTTTGACATTTAATGGAAAAACTTACAAGAAGACTACAAACTCTAATGGTAAAGTTAGCTTAACCATCAGCGGTACAGTTGCAAAGACTTACAAATTAACCTACAAGTATGCTGGAGATGCAAACTACAGTTCCATTGCTGGCTCAGCAAGCATCAAAATAAAGATGCCTACTGCTTTATCCGGTTCTGGATCTACAATAATTAAAGGAAAATATTATTACATTACTTTAAAAAACGGCAATGGGAAAGTCTTATCAGGCAAATCTGTAGTCTTCACAGTAAATGGTAAGAATTATACTAAAACTACTAATTCCAAAGGGGTTGCAAGTTTAAAGATTAACTTAAAATCTAATAATACTTACACTTTAACTTATAGGTATGATGGAAGTTCATATTATGGAAGTTCATCTAAAACGGTTTCCTTATTTGTCAAGACACCTACCCAATTTGTAAATTCAGGTAGTTCAATTGCAAAGGGTAAAACCTATTACATTACTTTAAAGGATTCTGATGGGAATGTATTGGCTGGCAAAACAGTAAAGATCACATATCGTGGAAAAACTTATACCAAAACTACAGATTCAAAAGGAAAAGTGGGATTGAAGATCAGTTCAACCATAGGATATACCTATAAGATTTCCTATAAGTATGCTGGAAATAGCAAATATGGTGCGATTTCAGGGTCTGTAAACTTAAAGATTAAGAAAGGCACAAGTTTGACCGGTTCCAGTTCAACTACAATTATCAAAGGAAACAAATACTCAGTCACATTGAAGGATTCAAGTGGAAAAGCATTATCAAGCAAAAAAGTCACTTTCACTTTCAGTGGTAAGAATTATACTAGAACTACCAATTCAAAAGGTGTGGCTAGTTTGACAATTAAGGCTGCTGCAGGAAAAACATATAGTTTTTCTTACAAGTATGCTGGAAGTTCGTATTATGCGGCTTCTTCATCAGGCACTATCAAATTGTCTGTAAAGATTAAAAGTGTCATTTCCAATTCTGGAAGTTCTTTAATGAATGGAAGTAATTATAAGATTGCATTGAAGGATTCTAATGGGAATCCTTTATCCAATAAGAAGATTGCATTCACTTTCAATGGAAAGTCATACACTGAAACTACCTCTTCAAATGGTGTGGCAAGTTTAAGCATAAATGTAAGCACCCCTAAAAAATATTCATTGACTTATAAATTTGGAGGAGATAACACATACACTTCCTCTTCTGGATCTGTAAGCTTGAATGTAAAGTCAGAATCTGTATTTACTGTTGCACAAGTTGTATCCGCATCCTCAACAGTTAAATCATATGTTGAGAAATATGGAAAGGTTCCATCTACAGTTTCTGTAAATGGAGTTTCATTAAATATAAGCAGTTTCACTTATTTGATGGGTAAAGCTGTTGTAAGCATTAATTCTGGAAAAACTTCTGGGGTAATAACTTTAGGAAATATCAGTTCAAGCTATTCAAATGGAGGAAGCACATCTATTAAAGGCAATTTGACTAAAGCCAATTACCTTTCATTGGCAAATAGTTTGGTGTCTTATGCAAATTCCAATAGCAGGATTCCTAATTATATTAATACAAGTTTAGGGTTGGTTTCACCAAAGCTCTACAGTTTTGGTCTTTCTAAAGTTTTAGTATTTTATTCATCTAATAATAGATTGCCTAATACTTTATCCCTTCTTTCAAATGAAGTTGATGGTTCAGGCAGTTCTGCAAGCAGTTCTTCAGTTACCAAAAAGGGAAACAGTTCCCAATACAAGACTGGTTTGAATGAAATTACAAATCTCACTGCAGCTCAGTTGAAATCATATTTAACCGCTTCTGGAAATGATGCCATTAACTCAGCAATAAAGAGTTTGGCAAGCAAACTTGTTTCTGGAAAGACTACAACATGGGCTAAGGCAGAGGCAATCTATAACTATGTTAGGGACAATATTTCATACAGTTTCTATTCCAACAGTAAAAAAGCTGCAAGCGGAACTTTAAGCAGCAAGTCTGCTAATTGTTGCGATCAAGCGAATTTGATAGTTGCTCTTTGTAGAGCAGCAAACATACCTGCAAGATTTTCACATGCTCAAGGTTGTACATTTTCCAGCGGTTTGGTAACTGGACATGTATGGGCTCAAATCTATGTGGATGGCATATGGTACTCTGCTGATGCAACAAGTAGCAGAAACAGTTTAGGTAATATTAAGAATTGGAATGTAAAATCCTTTTCTAGTTTAAAACAATATGCACATTTGTCTTTCTGATGGATGTGCATTTTGAATGATATCTGATAAATATATGTTTTGTCTTTGGGGAGAATATGTATTTTTTGATATCTGCTAATATGCTCATTTGCATTTACAATGAGCATATTTTAGAATTATATGTTCAATTATATTGAATTTTTTAAATGAAATAAATTGTTGTATAAATTTTTTAAATTAAATTCTTGAGTAAATAATGAGGGGAATTGGTTTGCACTGGTTCTTCTCTTTTAAAAGTTCTCATCCTCTTTTTTATTTTTTTTAGTTAATTTAATTTATTTTTTTTTTTATTTATTTTGCCCATTTTTCATAAAATTTTTTGCAATTATTTTTATTTTTCATAGGAAATAATTTGATATCCGACTATTCCTTCCAATTTTTGAAATAATTTATCACTTACATACTAAAATTATTTAAATGATAAACAATAAATTAATAAATGTATACTAAGAATACTACTTTGTTAAAAAATTATAACAAAAATTATTTTGGTATGTGATAATTAGGTGTTAAACAGATAAGAAAATAAAATGATTGAAATTATCACAATACTTGTCTTAATCTTATTTAAAAATCAATTAGGTGTTACTTATGAAAGTAAAAGATGTAGCTTCTACAGATGTTATTCATGTAACAGTTCCAGGAAGCAGAGAAGATGCTTTAAGAATCATGAAAAAAGAGGATGTATCTGTAGTGCCTGTTATTAAAAATGATACTAACAAATTAGTCGGGATATTAACTCGTTCTGATATGATCACCAATCCTGATGAAGAACAAATTGCTATGTTGATGACTAGAGATTTAATCACAGCAAAGATGGATGATGAATTAAAGACCGTTGCAGAAAAGATGGTGGAAAACAACATCAGAAGAATTCCTGTCATTAATGATGAAGATGAATTAGTTGGAATTGTAACTTCTTTTGATATTGTAGCTTTAGCTATTGCAGATATGGGAATCAAGGATCCTGTAGAAGATTACATGATTACAACCATTCCTGCAACTTGGGATGAAACTCCATTGAATGTTGCATTTGAAGTAATGAAATTCTTTGGATTGAAATCTGTAATCGGATTAAACTCCAACAACAGAATGACTGGTATCTTAACTGAAACCGATTTCATTGCTGAAAGTGAAATCATCTCTGAAAGAACTGAACATAGCTCTTCTGTAGGTACTGAAGGAGACAAATGGTCTTGGGACAGTACTTCTGTATTGTACATTGAGAAAAACCATCTCAAATTCACTGACAAAGTGTTCAAGGATGTTGCAATCAATGATGTTGTAACTGCAAACACTAAAACTAAAGTCTCTGTATGTGCTGAAAAAATGAGATCTCTTGATGTAGAGCAATTACCTGTTTTAGGAATTGAAGGAGAGCTCGTTGGACTCGTCAGAGCTAGTGACTTAATTAAAACTTTATTATAGTTTTAATTTTTTCTTTTTTTCTTTTCTTATTTTTTCTTTCAATTTTACTATTTTTACTAATTAAGAAAGAAAATATTTGTTTCACATATTGCAAACTATTTAAATATTTATATTAGTTTGAATAAATAATGTAATATTAATTTTTTATGATTTTAATTTGAGTGATAAGATGTCATCTGAGCCTATTTTAGTAATAAAGGATAATGATTCAACAATTGGAATCAGAGCAAGAGTTGGAGAGGAATTCGCTGAACATGAAATCCAATTGAATGTCATGCTTGCATATTATTGGGATAATGATCTTCCTGTTATAGAAAGTTTGATAGATCTTTTTGAATCAGTTGTCAAAAGGACAATCAATGAAGTTCTTCCACATGAAAATCTTTTATTGAAATATGACCTTATCACAGATGACGAGATAGGGAAAGCAAGCAGATTTGAGATTCATCTAATTGAAGTTAAAGCGGATGATATTAGCTTAAGATTGGACGGAAAAATACTTGCATTAAAGGGCATTTCATCAAAAGAAGAGTATTCACAAGGAATTTTAGGCTTAAAACTTAAAAAAGAGGATGACTCAAATGATGGAATAATTGTTAAATCTGTTGAAAAGAATATTCCAACTGAAAAGAAGATTTCCTTTAAGGAGTTTGCAAGGCAGCAAAGATTAAAAAATAATAATCAATAATGTTTTGAAAAATAGAATTTTTAAAATTTTAATATTTTTTAAAAAAAGTAAATGAAGAAGAACTAAACAGTTCTTCTAATATATGGCAATATATTTACTAAAGATTCTTTTGCATCTTTCTTGTTTTTATTGTTTTTAATGCTTATCTTACCATCTCTAAATATCCTAGACTCTTTTTCATCAATATGCAATTTGATGTATCCGATATCTTCAATAGTCTCAATATTGCTTATATGGTCATTTTCCTTATTTTTAAGAATCCTATCGGTTTCTAAAATATTGATTCCAAATGGCAATCTCTTTCTAAGTGTAAGATTATTCGCTCCTTTTTCAAGTTCATCATCTAAGATGAGTTCATCATCACTTTCGATTGCTTTAAGATTCAATAGGATCTTGTCATATTGGGATAATTTCAATTCTTGAACTATGGGATCTATTTTTTCCTTATCTAAAATGGTATCCAAATCACTTAATTCTATTGTAGCCACATTTTTCTCTTCTCTAAGCTTTACTACATCAGAACCAGTGATTTCTTTAACATATCCTTCACAATGGTCAATTCTATTTACCTTATCGATAGTAACTATTTCATTGGTCTTCACTCTTGTTGCAAGACATGTTGTGGAATTTGAGTATTCAATATTATTTTCATCAAGGAACTTATGGATTTCAGGGGTTTCAAGTTCAGCTTCAATGAACGGACTTTCAATTTCAAACTCATATTTCATGAGTATCCCTGGCCTATCATGAGTAAGGTCTGTTACATTGTTTCCATCTATGATAATTTCATATCCTTCATCAAAAGCCCTTTGTTTAATTGCACCATACATCAATCTTCTGCATACTAAACATCTTTGTGGAGTATTTTCAACAACATCACCTACATCAAGGAAATTATTTTCAATAATTTCGTGTCTTATTCCAAGTTCAGATGTTCTTCTTTTTGCAAATTCCAAGAATCCAGTTGGAAAAATCTGGTTGTCATAAGTGATTGCAAGCACATCTGCACCAGCTTCCTTTGCAAGGTATGCAAGCAATGTGCTGTCTGCTCCACCAGAGAAAGCTAAAGCCACTTTTTCATAGTTTTTAAATATTTCCTTAACTTTTTCTATCTTTTGATTAGTGTTCATAAAATTCCTCATTGAATTAAAAATAGAATTAAA
The DNA here is from genome assembly GCA_004553595.1 of Methanobrevibacter ruminantium. Lineage (GTDB taxonomy): Archaea > Methanobacteriota > Methanobacteria > Methanobacteriales > Methanobacteriaceae > Methanobrevibacter > Methanobrevibacter ruminantium_A. The sequence goes on from SFKZ01000019.1 coordinate 5,986, forward strand.
TTAATATGGCATTAATTTTTAAATTTAATGTTATTAGTTTAGAGGATTATAATATAAAAAATTAACGATTGTTATTTTTTTATTTCATTCTAAATTTTTAATGTATTCCAAGACTTCAATTGCATCCAAGTATTTGATGTCCTTCTCCTTCAATATGAAATCGATAAGCTTGGTTTTCTTTTTATCTTCCATTTCCACTTTTGAGAATATGTTTTGATAGGAACGTTTAGGGTAATAGATCTCTTTGGCAATATTGTGGATGTAATCCTTTTCCTCTTCAGTGATTATTCCTTCATTAACCGCCAAGTCCAATTTGTAGTCAACATTTACAAGAGCTTCTGATAACGGAACTTGATTGACAGGGTCAAAACTTAAAGCCACATCGTCATCTGAAGTAATTGCTCCAGATCTGTACGCCTTGTAAACGTAACCGATTCCAATCATGCCTAAATCATCAAGTTCTGATGCTCTTAAAGCTCCCATACTGCTTCCTCCAACTACAGTTATTCCCTTATCCAATGCCTTCATGATTTCCTTATGGGCCACTGCAGGTGTGTGGTGGAAAGCACCATCAATGATTCCGATTATGTCTGGCTTTTCAGATATTGCCTTTAGGATGTCTCCTCTTTTAACTGGAGGTCTATAGTCTGCATCAAGTATTGTTTTTGCTTCATCCTCCAATATGGATAATCCTAAATAAACGATGATTTTTTTAGTCATGTTAAAATCTCTTAAAATTAATGATAATTATAAATTTATTTTTAAATTAATCCTCTACGTGCTTTTCTATCATATTCCAAAGCGCGATTACCTAATCTTTCCTCATCCAATGAATAGAGCTCAGCCTTTGGAATGATCACTCTTGCAACATTGATTCCGATTTCATCTCTTGTAAGGTCAGTGTATAATATTTGATTGAATCCAACTTTCTGAACCTCTTCAATGCTTGTTTCAATATCCTTTTTGATTGAATGTGAGCTTTTGTCTTCAATATCGCCAAGATTTATGGTTTCATCTTCCCTTTGGAAGTAATGCTTATTCATTCTCTTCATGTGTTCATAACCTGATTTTCTCATGAAGTCTGCTCTGATTGTGTCTTCACGGGTACCATGGATCTGGGTTGCTCTGCTCTGTGCAACTTCAGTAAGTGCTCTAATCACTGCAACTTCAGGGTTCAAGTGGGTTCCAACACCTAAAGTTAGGAGTGCTGGATCCTTGAGGACAGTATCATCAGCGCTTGCAGCTATTGTGGTTATCTTCAAGTCTGCTGTGATGTCCATAAGCTTAATATCAATTCCTTGGCTATTGAACTTGCCTAAAAGCTCATTGATAATTTCATTGTCAATGCTGTCTTGACTTATTTCCTTCTTGTTTCTTTTTGTAAGTTCAAATATGCTCCATGAATCCCTTTCAACAACTTCAAAAATACCATGCAAGACAGATTCCTCTATGATGTTTCCGGATGCAAGACCATTTGTGTTTCCTTTAAAAATAGCTATTGGACTTGGGCTCACTTCCCTTGTAGGAATGTAAGGATGGAAAACTGCATTTGATGGGACATAGATTGTCTCTTCGCTTATGATATCTTCAGCTTCAATCCATTCAAGCCTTGAATTTTCAACATTTTCATTGCCATAATTCTTTGGCAAGAGGAGTTCTTTTGGGTCAAGCACATTTTTTTCATTCTTTATGTTATTGTATGTGTCTACAAATGTTCTTTCTCCATCGATATCCTGCCTTTCTGCAGAATACCTTTCAAATCCTTCCATCATTGCAGATGCCTTTGCCTGCTCTCTGGTAGCGCCTTTTCCTGCATAGACACTTACACTACCGGATTGTGCAGTTGGGCGGATAGCTGAAAATACTGGAATCTTGACTCTATCCAAGTCTGTAATGTCAGTCAATCTGGTTATTCCAGCGGTTCTAAGCTTTTTCTCATTTATCTCAATTGTTTCCTTCGGGTCTCTTACTCTATGAGTTCCCTTAAAGAATTTTATTGGAATATCTTCAAACATGTTTTTTATCCTTAGCTATTTTCAAAATAATTTTGAAATTGTTTTAAAGTTTTAAATTTTATAATATTTATATTATGTAATTGATTATTTATAATAATTGTTATAGGTTTATTTCAATCATTCGTTTAATTTTTAAATAATAAGTGATATAAGAAAGTATAGGAGAAAACTAATAATTCAATTGAGGCTTTCAAATGCAAATTAAGGATAATGAGATTCATAATTTTCACATAAAAAACATCTTGAAAAAATTGGAAGAGAAAGACTTTGATGCCATGTTGGTGGCTAATTTCAATAATATCCATTACTTGTCAGGATACTTGTCAACAAGCTTTGCATTCATGATCATTAAGGAAAATCCAATCATATTTATTTCTGGAATGGATATGGAAAATGCAGAAAACACATCTTCCATCGATATTGTGAAGTATGAATCATTTGATAAGATGATTGAATATCTAAAAGATGAAGGAATCAAGAGCTTAGCCATTGAATCAGACTTGACTGCAAACGTTTATGAAAAGTTCAAGGACTTCAATCTCACTATCTCCAATGCAATTTCAACTGAAAGGATGATAAAGTCTGATGATGAAATCCAAAAGATGATTAAGGCAACTGATATTGCACATAAGTCACTCCTTGAATTGGATGTCCGCTCCAAGCAGGAAAAGGGGGCAGAAGAATGGGAATGTGCATATGAATTAGGCTATCTGATGAGAAAGAATGGGGCAACCGTTGAATCATTTGATACAATATTTGCATCTGGCCCTGTATCCTCATTGCCCCATTCAACTCCAAGGCAACATGTCCTTGACACACCAGTTTTAGTTGATTACGGCTGTAAGTTTGAGGGTTATTGCTCTGACACAACAAGAACTTTCATCTACACAGAAAGGCAGGAGGAAATATCCAATATAGTTCTTGAAGCTCATGACAAGGCCATTAATGCTGTTAAGGCAGGTGTAAAAGCTTGTGAAGTGGATAAGGTGGCAAGAGACATCATAACTGAATATGGTTATGGGGATAATTTCATTCACAGCACTGGCCATAGCTTAGGATTGGACATTCATGAAAATCCTTCAGTTTCCCTAAAGGATCAAACTGTTTTGGAGAACAATATGATTATAACAATTGAGCCAGGAATCTATCTTGAAGGAGAGTTTGGAGTAAGGATAGAGGATATGGTTTTAGTTGACAAAAAGGGTAAACTGATTGGTAATTTGCCTCAAATATTATAATTTTTCTTTTTAATTTTCCCTAATTTTTTCAGTCAAATTTTAATTTTTTAATCTCATTATAATTTTACAAATCGCTTAATTTTTCTTATTTTTAGTTATTTTTTCATATAAATATGATAATGATTTTATTTTGAAATTTAACGGGTTTAAAATCGTTATATTTAAGTATTAATCTTTAAAAATCTATTTTTGGGTTTCACCATCTAAAAAAAATCAAACGTTCTTAAAAAATTTTTAGGATGTGTTGGTTTGGAAATAAATCTTAGAACAATTTTATTGTTTCTTGAAGTTCTAATAAAATTATTTCTAATTTTTATTGAATAATCCTCTCTGTCTATAATGCCATGAAAAAAGTTAGGTTAGATTTTTTCCTTGATGGGCTTTTCCTATTTTTGAATGCTAATAAAAATTTTTAAATATCATTTTTATTAAATTATATTTATGGATTTATTGACAGATCCAAAATTTTTTAAGAACGTTGTGTTATTTGAATTCTTTTAGAATTCATTTAACATTCATTGACTTTTTTTATCTAATTTAATTTTCCAATCTAATTTTAATTTTATTAAATCACTTTAATTTTATCACAGCATTATAATTTTACTTATTTTTTATTATATTCTAATTAAATTGTTTTTTTAAGTCTATAAATAAGTTAAATTTATTAATTACTTATACAAATCTATTATCAATGTTTATTGAAGATTTAATAATCAAATTATCGAATATAATAGAAAATAAAATAAACCAATCTTTTTTAATTGCCTTTCAAGAGTACTTGCTTAAGGCAGGAATATTTACATTGGCATCCCAAATATTGGCAATTATTCTAATGGTTTATATTGCATTCATCATTCTATTTTCACTAGTTTCAATAGTGTTGTCATTTAATTTGATATTTGCTTTATCTTTAGCTGTTTTCATTCCAACAATTGCATTCATTTTGATCTTGTTCTTGAAAATAGAAAAAAGGGCAAGTGAGATAGAAAACTCAATTCCAGACTTCTTAAGGCAATTGTCATCTATGCTAAAGGTTGGATTGAGTTTGGAAAATGCTTTGGTGGACATGTCTGACCATGGAAAAGGGCCATTGTATGATGAATTAAGAAGAGTTGTTGTTGAGATAAGGATGGGAAAATCTATTGATGAATCATTTAGCAATATGGCAATGAAACTCAACTCAAAGGACCTTGAGAGAAGCTTTAAAATCATATTGAATGCCCATAAAAGCGGAGGGTCCTTGTCTGATATCATTCTTGATGTAAGTGATGACTTAAGGGCTATGCTGATATTGAAGAGGGAGAGAAAGGCAAGCGTTATGATGTCAATAATGTTTCTAATAATCGCTTCAACAATAGCCGCTCCCTTTGCCCTTGGGATGGTTGGAGTCTATTCATCCTTCATGATTGAACTTGGAAAAGGTGGGGCAATTTGTGAAGTCGCACCGCTTGCTGCAGAGATTTATCTCATCATTCATTCGATTTTGGCAGGCTTTCTAATAGCTTTGATAATGTATGGGGACTTGAAGAAAGGGCTTAGGCATTCCATTCCAATCACATGTTCTGCCTTTGCGGTATTCTATATAATCAACAATTTTGGAGCAGGATTCTTTGGATTAGTGTAATTATGTGATATTATGAGAAATATAGATTTAAATTTTCCAAGCATTTTAATTCATGACAATAAGGGTCAAGGGGCTGTTGAATTGATATTGATAATTGGAGGAATAATCGTAATCATTCTTTTGGTTGTTTCAATGTATAAATCATATATCGTTGACTTGGGGACTGAAATTGATTCAAATGAAATAAACACTTTAAACAGTTCATTTGGTGATATTGCTTCTAAATTTGAATAGTATAATTATTTTACCAAAACTTATTATTGAATAAAACAAATAGTTTATTAATTATTTGAAAATTCAAAGATTAAAGAAATAATTAAAATTAAAAAATAATTTAGGAGTCAAAATCATGAAATTCTTAATTAATGGTGAATTTATAGACAAATCAGACCATTATGATGTCATCAATCCATACAATGGAGAAATTGTGGATACTGTTCCAATAGCATATAGAAGTGATGTTGATAATGCTGTTGAAGCTGCAAATAATGCAAAGAAAGCATTGAATGAATTATCTGCAAAGGAAGTTTCAATAAACCTTCAAAATGCTTGCGAAGAGCTTGAAAAGGAAAGCAAGAACATTGCAAAACTGATTGTTGCAGAAGCTGGAAAGCCATATAAGCAAGCTATTGTTGAGCTTCAAAGATCTGTGGAAACACTTCAATTTGCAGCTGAAGAGGCAAAGAGAATCTATGGTGAGTCAGTACCTATTGATGCAACTGGCTCAACTGAGGCAAGATTCTTGGCATTCACTAAGAAGGTTCCTCTTGGTGTTGTTGGAGCGATTACTCCATTCAATTATCCAGTGAATTTAGCTCTACATAAGATAGCTCCAGCTATTGCAGCTAAAAACACTGTTGTTATGAAACCATCTATGGAAGCACCGCTTTCCGCTTTAAGATTGGCTGAAATAATCAATAACCATTTTCCAGATGGTGTAATAAACTCTGTAACTGGTTATGGAAGCGAAGTTGGAGATGCAATGGTGGTTTCAACTGGAGTGGACAAGATATCATTTACAGGAAGTGTAGCAACTGGATTGTTCATCTCATCAAGGGCAGGAATGAAGAAATTGACAATGGAACTTGGTGGAAACGATCCTTTAGTCATACTTGAAGATGCAGACATTGAAAAGGCAGTAAGTGCTGCAGTATCCGGTGCATTCCTATTCTCTGGTCAAGTCTGCATTGGTGTAAAGAGATTGATTCTTGACAATAGGATTGCAGATGAATTCATAGACATGTTTGTAAAGGAGGCAAGCAAGTTAAAAATGGGTAATCCTATGGATGAATCAACTGATATAGGTCCTGTAATCAATGAAAGCTCCGCCCTTAATATTGAAACCTCTGTCAATAGGGCAATTGAGGATGGTGCAGAACTCTTGCTTGGTGGAAACAGAAAAGAGTGCTTCTATGAACCAACCATTTTAGACAATGTAACTATGGATATGGATATTGTAGCTAATGAGACCTTTGGTCCAATTGCACCTATAATCAGAGTGGATGGCCTTGATGAAGCAATCAAAGAGGCAAACAATACACAATATGGCCTTCAGGCAGGAGTCTTTACAGAAAGTATCCATAGTGCCTTAAGATGTGCAAATGAAATTGATGCAGGTTCAGTTTTAATCAATAAGGAATCCACATTCAGAACCGATGCAATGCCATTTGGAGGATTCAAGTCAAGCGGTATGGGCAAGGAAGGAATCAAGTATGCAGTTGAGGATATGTGCAAGACCAAATTGATTGCATTCAATTGCAGATAATTTCCAATATTTTGATAAAGTATTAATTTAAAGAGGAATAAATTATTATTCAAGAAAAAATTAAAGTTTAAATTAATTTTTAAAATTTTTATGATTATCAAGTGATATTATGTGGGATACTGCTAAAGATTATAGAATTTTAATAGCTATGCATGCTCGTGAATTATTCCTAAGAACTGTTCAAACAGGAAGTTTTAGAGGGAATTGGAATAAGAAAGGAGCTATTGAAGAAACCAAAAGGATGGAGCCGGACTTAAAGTCATTGCTTTACTGCTATCTTGAAGGAGATACATTAGCTAATTGTGAAGATGTTGATAAGCTTGAAGAAAAAGCCAATAGGATCATTGATTTCCTTGGCGGTGAAGATTGGGCTCATAAGTTTATGAATGGAGCTCCAAAGGATGAAAGGGAAAAGACTGAAGAAAACATTGCTAAGGTCAGATTCTTCCTTAACACCATTTTAGGTCTTAGAAACAGATTCAAATTCGGACCAATTGATGATCCAATCATTGCAATTGATGTGAAGGTTGGAGAAATCATGAGTGTCAGCAAGCACCCTAATGCTGATTCCCTAATGATTTGTAATGTAAATCTTGGAAAAAGGGCTTTGAAAGTTGTTACCAATGACTTGACTGTTAAGGAAGGAAATAGAGTAGGCGTTTCATTGCTTCCTCCTGCTACATTTATGGAAATTGTTTCTGAAGGTATGTTTTTAGGAATGAACGGTAGCATCTTGAAGGATGTTCAAGGTGAATTGGGCCAAATGCCTAATGGAATACCTATGGAATCATTGAATGAAACCAAAAACATGATTACAAACTTCTTGGACAATTAACCCAAACTTTTAGACAAACTTTTAGAAAAAGTTTGATCAAAACTTTTTCACTTTTTTTTATTTTTCATTAATCTTTTCATTTTTTCATTTTTCTATTTTTTTATAATATTTTCTACCAGCTTTTCCATTTCTTCGATAATATTTTCTTAAATTCTAGTATTATCCTAACTAAATTACTTATGATATTAACATGACATTAACATTTTTTTCAAATTTCATGAAATTTTCAATGATATTATCATGATATTATCATTTTTTGGAAATTTTTGAATTTTTTCTCTAAAATTTTACTTATTTTTTCGTTTTGATATTGAAATTTTTCTATTTTTTAATTTTTAGATAATTTTTACAATTATTTTTAATTTTTATTTCAATTTTAGCAATTTTTTTAAATTTTAATAGTTATTTTTGACTTAAAAAACATAAAGTATTTATATAAGCAAATAGACATATATTATATAATAGGCTTATTTGATGTTTAAATTGTTAAATTTCATATGAATTTCTTAATAAAACTCAAAATTAAAAAATTCATATCTTTAATTATTAATTCATTATCCATAGGCTAAAATTTTTAAAAATTAAAGGATTTTGCAATGTTTTAAGTGCATTGACAACAAACATTTTTATTTGATTTATTGAGTTATAATGGTGAAAAAATGGTAGAAGTTTCAACTCTTTACGATTTGGATATATATACATTAGCAGGACAGTATGTAGGTCGAGTACACGATGTAGTTTTAAATATCAGATATGGAACTATCTCTAGACTTCAAGTAAAAGCTTTAGAACCTGAAAGAAAAAGTGCAGGGTTCAGAGATATCTTTAGAGGTGGATTCCAGTTCGTACCTGAAGAAGAAGTGGGCAGAACCTTCCAAGAAGGCTTACTTAACATTGAGTTTGACAGAGTAACTGCTATTGGCGACATTATGTTAATTGATCCTCAAGACTTAAAAAGACCAAAACCTCCAGTAGCTGGAGAAGAAATGTCTATTCGCCCAAGACCAGAGCCTGTTAGAGCAGCTCCGGCAGAAGCTCCTGTAGAATCTCCTATACCAAAAGCACAATAGTTCTTTAACTAAATATGTTTTTAATCTTTGAGATTTTTACCATATCCTTTGATTACTAGCCTATTTTTTCTAAATGTAATTTCAGATTAATTAACATATTTAATTTATTTTCTCTTTTTTTCAATTTTTTTCATGAAGCAATTTTCATCATTTTCTTGTTATTATCAATGTTATTAACAATTTATAATAAATGGTTAAATTTTTTAATTTTTCATTTTTAATCAAAATTTAAACACTTAACTATATTCAATAGGATAGTTTTTTATTTAATAAAGAATAATTATAATTAAGGAAAATTTATTTAAATTAATTTAAATTAATTTTATACATTCAAAAAATTTTCAATTTTTCATATTTGAGGTGAACTGATGATTGTAGGTATTGTAGGATGTGGGGCTATAGCCAATACTATAGTAAATGAATTCATGTCTGATAGTGGAATACAAATTAAATATTTCTATGATACAGACATAGAACGGGCAGAAAATCTTGCACAGATTGCAAATGGTGTTGCTGTTTTAAGATTGGAAGATATGTTGGATGACGTTGATTTGATTTTGGAATCAGCTTCTCCAATTGCATTAAAGATCATTGCATTGGATATCCTTGAAAGAGGTGTTGATCTTATGGTAATGAGTGTAGGTGCATTGATGGATAATGAATTCAGAAACAAGGTTAGAAAAACTGCAGAAGACAATAATGCTAAAGTGTATGCTCCTTCAGGTGCTATAGTTGGCTTGGATGGTATCAAGGCGGCATCCATAGGCAAGATTACAGAAGCTTCATTGACTACAAGAAAAGCGCCTAAATCTTTAGGAAGGGAAGTTGAAGAGGAAGAGGTTCTATTTGAAGGAAAAGCTTCAGAAGCTGTTGAGAAATTCCCAGTGAATATCAATGTTGCAGCATCCTTAAGCATTGCCTGCAATATGGATATTGATGTAAAGATAATAGTGGATCCAAAAGTGGAGAGGAATGTTCATGAGGTTGTAGTTAAAGGTGACTTCGGCGAATTCAGAACAAGCTCTGAAAACTATCCATTTGCTGCAAACCCAAAAACAAGCATGTTAGCTGCATTTTCAGCTATTAAGCTCTTAAAGAGTTTTGGTGAATGTTTCTCTGTAGGAACATAATTTAAATTTAATATATTTAATTAAAATCAATTTAATTTTTTCAAAATCATGTATTGTATAATGAAATAACTAGAATTTAGGTGATTAGATGAAGGATTATGAGATTTATTCAACTATGAAGGTTCCAAAGAACTCCAATATCATCATACGTTTAGATGGTCGCAAGTTTCATAGTTTATCAAAGGCATTAGATCTTGTAAAGCCTTATGATGAAAACTTCTATATGATAATCACAAATGTTTGCCTCGACATATTCAATCAGTTTGCACCTAAATTCATTTATGCATTTTCAGATGAAATCAGCATACTTTTGGATGAGATTCCATTTTCAGGCAGAGTTGAGAAGATCAATTCTGTATTCGCTTCACTGGCTTCAAGTTCCTTTACATATAATTTATTAAACGATTATTCTAATGAATTTGATTTAGATAACCTATCAGATAATGAAAGGAATATTGTATTTCCTATTTCATTTGATTCAAGAATCATTCCAATCGATGATGCATCTATATCTGACTACTTCAAATGGAGACAAGATGAATGTTGGAGAAATTGCATCAATGGATATGGCATCTGGGCACTGAAAAAGGAATACGATAGTGAAGAAGCAAATGAGAAAATTAATGGATTGAAATCTAATGAAATCCATGACATGCTATTTGAGAGAGGAATAAATCTCAATGATGTGGAAACCTGGAAGAAAAGAGGAATAGGAGTTTATAAGAGATCTTGGGAAATTGAAGGATTCAATCCTAAAAAACAGGAAAAAACAGTCTCAACAAGGTCTGAAGTCTTTGTTGATTATGATTTGGATATCTTTAATCAAGAGTTCTTTGAAAAATTATAACTTTCAATTATTATGCTAACTATTTTTTATTTTTAAAAGTGATATTATGGGATTTGAAGATTTAGTCTCAAAAATGAACAGGAGAAATCAATTCAAGAAGGTCTGTGTAGACCAGGGAGTGATCGATTCTGTAGTGTTCTATTCTAAAAAATCATATCCCAATGAATTTTTAGCCATGCTTGATGGACACGTTAAGGATAATGTTCTATATATCACTGGACTTTTGTTCCTGCCTGGTGAAAGGTCCCATACAAGCGCAAGCTTTAACGATTGGATGATTCCACCTAATCAGAAAAAATGGGGTTCTGTACATTCCCATCCAGGAAACAATGCAAATCCGTCACATGCAGATTTAATGACATTTTCAAAGCATGGGCCATTCCATATTATTGTCTGTGAACCGTACAGCTTAGAGACTATGAAAGCTTATAATGCTTATGGAGAGCCAGTTGGATTTGAAGTTGGAAACTTTAGGGATGAGAATAAGGATTTGATGCTTGAGGACTTAAAGCAAATCAAAGAGGAAATTGATGAAATGGATGGTGAGGATCTAAGTCCTTCATTCTTTGATTTGGATAAGGACTTGTCATATTTTGATGATGATAAGGAAAAGACCAATAAGTATTCTCATGAATTTGACGAATCTTATGATCCATATAACATATCCGATGAGGATTTGGGAGCTATTGACTTGAATCCAACTGTTGTTGAAATAGGTGGAGAGAGAATCAATGGTCAAAGTCCTAAATTAGGTCTTGTCATTGAATTTAGAGATGGAAAGCCTATTTTAAAAGGAGTTTCAAATAAATTCCTCGAAGATGAGGATGAGTAAATCCAAGTTAAAAAAAGAATATTTTGTCTCCAATTCATTAGTTTTTTTTTTAAAAAGAGAATAAGATTATATTTGCTATTTCTAAAATTTAAAAAAAGAAAAAAAGAAAAAAAGATTAGAATTCAATGAATTCTAATTAAACTGTTTTTTAACATTCCACTTAAAGAATTAAGCTGGTTGCATCATAAACGTTTTCTAATTGTTTAATCTCTTCAACAGCTTCTTTGGTAGCAGGCTCATCTAAAGTGAGAATCATAATAGCTTCTCCGCCAGAGGAGTCTCTTCCAACTTGCATGATACCAATGTTGATGTTCTGTTCACCAAACTTAGTACCGATTGCACCGATACTTCCAGGAATGTCTTTGTATTTTGCAATAAACATGTTTCCTTCAGGTTTTACATCTACCCAGTAGCCATTGACCTTAATGATCTTAGGTTCGTGCAAGTAGGTACCGTCTGCAGACATTTGGCCTGCTTTGGTTTTTGCAGTAACCTTAATCATGGTTTCGTATCCTTCGCTGTCATCGCTTACAGCTTCAGTGATGCTGATTCCTCTTGCTTTTGCAACAGAGGTTGCGTTTACAGCATTAACTGCAGTTTCAGTAATTGGGTTTAAGATACCTTGCAAGATGGTTCTTGTGAACAATTCCCTATTTGGAACTTTAGCGATTTCACCTTTGTAAGTGATTTCCAATTTTTTGATAGGGCTGCTTGCAGATTGTGAAATGAAGCTTCCTAATTTTTCACAAAGCTCTAGGTAATTGTTGGTTTCTTCAAATTCGCTGTTGTTCATACGAGGCATGTTGATTACGTTTTTAGGCATGCCCCCCTTGAATAAGGTAATTACTTCATTTGCTACGATGATAGCTGCATCCCTTTGAGCCTCTTTAGTGGATGCTGCAATGTGAGGAGTACATACGATATTGTCCAATTCGAACAATTTGTTTTCTTTTGCAGGTTCCTCTTCATATACGTCAAGACCTGCTCCGAGGATTTCTCCATTTACCAATGCATCATATAATGCATCTTCGTCAATGATTCCTCCACGTGCACAGTTAAAGATAAGTGCAGTGTCTTTCATCATCTTGAATTGTTCAGTTGAAATTGAGTGTTCAGTTTCAGGAGTGAGTGGAACGTGAATGGTAATTACATCTGCTCTGGTTAATACATCTTCAATGTTTTCGTATAATTCAACGCCCATGTTTTTAGCTACTTCAGGAGGTAAATATGGGTCGTATGCAATGGCATCCATTTCAAATGCCTTACATCTGTTTACAACTTGGGATCCGATTCTTCCCATACCGATTACACCAAGGGTCTTGTTTCTAAGTTCCATACCCATAAATGCTTTTTTCTCCCATTTTCCAGCTTTGGTTGATTTATCAGCAATAGCTATTTTACGGATGGTGCTTAAGATGAGCCCCATTGTGTGTTCTGCTACAGTGATAGAAGTAGATTCAGGCGCATTTACTACCATAATACCTTTTTGGGTAGCTGCATTCACATCAACGTTGTCTACACCTACACCTGCTCTTGCAATGATCTTAAGATTGTCTGCCTTTTCAATGACTTCAGCAGGCAATTTGGTTCTGCTTCTTATAAGGATAGCATCATATTCACCAATGGTTTCAAGTAACTCTTCAGGTGTGATGCTAGTATCCACTACAACTTCACAAACTTCTTTTAAGTTTTCAATACCTTTTTCATTTATTGCATCTGCGACTAATGCCTTCATTATTTCACCGTTTTTTATTTGAAATAAATTATGTAATTTTAATATATTGATTGAGATTAAAATTAATGATAATTATAAAGGTACTTCGTATATATAGTAAATCTAGTTTTTGGATAATTTATTTTATGGGAATTCATACGAAGTACCTTATAATATATTATGTATTGTTTACATAATATTTAAAACATTTGTAAACTAGGTTCATTTTCATTTGTATTTTTTCCAATTATTCATGTGTTTTTTCATTCATTTTAATTTACTTCAAATCTCAGCATTCAAATTTCATTTAATAAGATTTATATATTTAATGACTCTATATTATTATAGTTAACTTAGGTTAATTCTAGAAAAAAATGTGAGGTTAAAAATGGTAAGTATTGAAGAATTTCCAATTGCAAGTTCAGATCATATTCCTGGATACAAAATTGTAGAAGAAAAAGGATTCGTATACGGCTTGACCGTACGTGCACGTGGTATTGGTGGAGACATTGGTGCAGGATTAAAAGGATTGTTAGGTGGAGAAATCAAGCAATACGTTTCAATGATGGAAGAGTCCAGAGATGAATCAATTAATCGTTGCATTCAACACGCTAAGGAATTAGGTGCAAATGCAATCATCACCATGAGGATGGATTCAGACAGCATTTCCCAAAACATGCAAGAAGTTTTAGCATATGGTACTGCTGTTGTAATTGAAAAAGAGGATTAATTCTCTTTTATCTTTTTATTTTTTAAAATTCTTTAACTATTTTCTATAATTATTTAACTATTTTCTATAATTATTTAACTATTTTTTATAATTCTTTAACTTTTTTCATCTTTTCTTAAAGCTTTTTTTAAATCATTAACTTTATAAGTAATCACTTCATAATATATAACTACCGAACGGTAGGTAGGTAATATGAACACTAAAGAAAAGATATTTGATGTGTCTTTAGATCTGTTTTCAAAAAAAGGGTATGATTCTGTTTCACTTAGAGAGATTGCAGATGAAGTGGGTATTAGGAAAAGTTCAATATACAGTCACTATTCATCTAAAGAAGCGATATTAATGGATATATTTAATTACTTAAGAAACCTTTTTGAATATGATGAATTGCTGAATAATGGAGACTTGAACTTGACTGCAGACAATGAAATTTTAATCAAAAACCCGGAACTGTTCTATCATAGGGGTTCTGAAGCCATCAAGGTAATGTTCAGTGAGGAGAGAAATCTAAAGATTTGGAAATTGATCTTTATACAGATGAATCATAATGATAAGATAAGGCTCTTTTTCCAGAAGGAGATTCTTGTCAAGCCATTGATATTTTGGAAAGGATTCTTCAGTATCTTAAAGGAAAATGGTATTATTAGAGAAGATTGCAATCCTGAACTTTTGGCTAAGGAATATTATAGTTTTCCAATTTATTTGCTTCTTGAAATATGTGCAAAATATGATGACATTCCAGAAAGTACATTAGAAAATTTCTTTGAGGAAGCGGAAGAGCATGCAAACTTCCTATTGGATTGTGTGAAGGTGAAATGATGGTTGAGGATAATTTTAATTTAGAGGAATATCTTGCTGAAGGAGCAGAAATAATTGTTAAGGACGCGATTAAAGCTACTTTCAGGAATCCTAAGGAAAGCTTGTTTCTTGCTAAGTTTGCAAAGCATACAAGAAAGGCTACTGCAATTAGAGATAGCTATAGCAAGGATGGTAAGCATATTCCTATTTTCTTAATTGCAAGCATTACAAGCAGTTGCAATTTGCATTGCACTGGATGCTATTCAAGAGCGAATGATGCATGCAATGATGGTGAACCTTTAAACCAATTAAGTGGTGATGAATGGGAAGATATCTTCGCTCAAGCAAAAGACCTTGGAATTAGCTTTATTGTTCTTGCTGGCGGAGAGCCAATGATAAGAGAGGATGTTATCATAAAAGCAAGCAATTTTCCAGAGATTCTATTCCCAATATTTACAAATGGGACATTGTTGAATAATGATTATTTAAGATTATTTGATGGAAACAGAAATCTTGTTCCTATATTTTCCATTGAAGGAGACGAAGAGATAACTGATCTAAGAAGAGGAGAAGGAGTTTACAATCAGCTATTGAATTCAATGGAATTGATGAGAAAGAACAATCTTATATTTGGGTCTTCTCTTACCTTTACAAAAGGCAATCTATCCAATTTGCTTTCAAGGGATTATATCAATCAGCTAAGGGATTTTGGATGCAAAGTGATATTTTTCATTGAATATGTTCCAGTAAATGAGGAAACAATAGAACTTGCTCCTGGTGATGATGAGAGAGATTTGCTATTGGATGAGCTTGAACTTCTTAGAAAAGAGTATGGTGATATGTTGTTCTTATCATTCCCTGGCGATGAAAAGACCTCTGGAGGCTGTTTAGCAGCAGGAAGAGGATTTTTCCATATAAATTCCCATGGTGGTGCTGAACCGTGTCCTGCTTCACCGTATTCTGATATTAATGTTAGAGATTCCTCTCTTCTTGAAGCATTGGATTCCAAATTGTTCAAGTCTCTTCGTGATGGTGGTATCCTTTTGGATGACCATGAAGGAGGCTGTGTATTGTTTGAACACAAGGATGAAGTGGAAAGAATTTTAAATGAATGATTTCAACTTTTTAACTTATTATCCTTTTCTTTTTTTAATCTATTTTTTCTCTATTTTTAACTATTTTTCGATAAATATAATAATTATTTAAATTAAATTTTTATTTAGATTTAAAATTATTTTAGAATTAATGAAATCATATATTTATAAAAATTTTTATTCAATTTCAATTTAGGTCGTGTTTATTATTTTTAATGAAGATTTAGAATTTAAAGGAAAATCAATCCCTCGTGTAGTTTTGGGAAATGCTCCATTTTTAGCTGATGCCTATTTTGGCCATAGGACTCGCTTATATAATTTAGATTTGCTTAGAAACCCAAACAATGTTAGCAAGATAATCGAAAAGTCATATGAATGTGGTGTAAAGTCCATCAACTTGGCAAACAAGGAAAATCTCTTGAAGGCATTCAAAATAGCTTGTGACAATGGAGTTGAAATGCAATCTGTTTCCACAATCGGAAAGACAGAAATGGATTATGTATTCCCTAATTATGAACAGGCAAAGATGGAAGCTACTTGGAAGGAAGACATTGAAAATTTGGCACAGTTTGATAACTCTGTGATGCTTGTTGATGAGTTCTTGGTTGATACCTATGATTGGGATTTCATAACTGAGATATTGGATGAGATCAATGGTGCAGGTGTTCCAGCAGGAATAATCACATCTTTCCCATTCAAAACAAGTGGAGAACTAATTGATTCCCCTATTCTTGAAGATAAAAGCCTTTTTGACTTCTATATGATTCCAGTAAACAAGCTTGGATACATGATGGACATTCCAGATTTCAGGTCTGATAAGCAGGATGAATTGAAAGGAATGCTTGATAAAATTGATAAGAAGATTATCATCAATAAGATTCTTGCTGTCGGAATCCAAAGACCGAAGGAGGCTTTCAATTTCCTGAATACATTGGATTTTGCCGATATGGTCACTGTTGGAATTGCAAGTGAAAGAGAGGCAGAGGAAACATTCGACATTTTAAATAAGATTTAATATAAATTTATAAATATAACTATTGTTATAAATTATATTGGGAATAAAAAATAACTGAAATTAAGATAATTATTTATATTTTATTTGTTTAAGGTGAGGAATATGGAGTTCATTAAGAAAATCCCTGCAATCAGATGGGAAAATGGAAAGTATGAGCATGTTGAGGAAGAAACTGTTGAGGATGAAAACATATATTTCTATATAGACTTCCTCCAGCCACGTAAATTTTCCACATATCCTGCAGATTTGGATGATTTCGCCGTCGGATATTGCTTAGGTGATGGATTGGTAAAATCTGTTGATGAGATTGAGAGCATTGAAGTTGATGACAAGAAGGTAATCATCAAAACTGTCCATATGCACACTCCGGAAATGGACCTTGAAAGTGATGATTTGGTTCAGGAAAAGGAAGGCGGAGCTAAACATGCCTGTGCCTGCAGACTTTTGGAATATCAGGGGGTAATGTCAGATAGTGCGGGAGGATGGAGAACTGAACTTAAATCAATTGAACCGATAGAATCTGACTTGGTAGTAAATGCAACTGAAATAATTGAAAACATGAAAAGGCTCACAGCTAAGGCGGAAATTTGGCAAGAGACGGGTAGTGTTCATGTTGCACAATTGGTTTATGGGGACCAGTTCATTACCCGTGAAGATGTAAGCCGGCATGTGGCAGTTGATAAGGTAATCGGTGCAGCAGCTAAAGCAGGATTTGACTTATCCAAATGTTATGTGTGCTATAGTGGAAGAATGCCTGCAGATATGCTAATAAAAGTCGTTAGGGTAGGTATTCCTATATTGGTTTCAAATGCAGCTCCTGCAGGATCAGGTTATGACATTGCAGAAAAGGGAAACATCACTATGGTTGGTTTTGTACGTGGTGACAGATTTAACCTTTACACTGCAACAGAAAGAATCAATTTGGATAAATGATTCTTTTTATATTTTTTTAATCAATAATATAACTATTGTTATAATTTTATTATTTATAAAAATTATTTCCAAATATTAATTTTTAATTTTTAATTACTCAATTAAAAAGTGATTTTTATGTCAAATGAAAGTCAAAATAAGGTTTATAATCTTCTTATAAGCAAAGGGATTGATTCCTACAATGAATATGAATTCTACAAGGAAAGGATAAACAGTCAAAAGGAGTTCAAATGGGATGAATACAATACTCAAGATGATGAGTTGAATGATGAATTATTTGAAAAAATAGATATAATTGTGTTGCTTTATGGCCTTTATCATCAAAATAAGGAAATATGTGATGAATTGATTGATAAATCACAGGAATATGATATTCCATTGCTTTTTGTTCGCTCATTTGGTGTGGAATATGTTGTGGAAGAAATAGTTGAAAAGGCCGATGCTGTAGTTGGCTGGAATCCACATTGCATTATAGATGCAATTCAAACCTTGGTAAAAGGTGAAGAAGAGTGGATCAAGCCATGTGACATTGAAGAGGAATCTTAAATTCCTCATTTGCTTCTTCTTTTCTTAAATATTTATTTTCTAATCTTTTCAACATAGATATTGATTAGAATTACGATGATTGCAAGAATTCCCAATCCTAAAATGATTGGATTGACAATTCCAACATAAAAAGTCAATATAATAGCTAATATCAATGCAATAATAAGAATGATCATTCCTCTATTTTTTTGAAAATCCATATTTTCACCTAATAATAATTTTAATTCAAATAAAAAATTTTATTAATTGTTTCTTCTTTCTCTAATCAACCTTAAGAACTCTTTAGAATTCTCGACCTCTTTCATTTCCCATGACTTGATAACTGGAATTCCATCAATTGAATCCTTGATCTTATCATCTTTAAGCACAAAGAATGAATCTGAAGAGGTTACAAGAGAAAGGTCCTTTAAGCTGATTGCCATCTTCTTCAATGTTTTTGTATTCTGCTCATCCTGAACATTAAGATTTGCTATAAGTGGAGTTTGTTCTTTCTTTCTGGTAGCTATTTCAGCTTTAGCAAGTGCATCAAATGGACTCTTATTGGTTGAAACCACACCAAAACCTAATTTTGCCAAGTTTTGAGCATTTGTTCCTTGGGTCTGATTTAGACTGCTTGTATCTGCCTTTAGCTTAATGTCTTCCTGATACGGTTCAAAAAGGTCGATGTCAAGGGTAATTTTGGTATTCAAGATTTCTTCAAGGAGCATTGCAGTTTCAGTGTTTGCTCTCACCATTCCATTTTCATACTTGTACATTGTAGCTCTTGAAACATGTGCCAAATCAGCCAAATCCTTCAAAGATAAGTTGTATTCTTCTCTGTATTCCTTTAGAACATTCCCATTGATTTGAACATAATATCCGCCACGGTCTGCAAGAATTTCAGGATATTCGTCATAGACAATCAT
Organism: Methanobrevibacter ruminantium; assembly: GCA_004553595.1. Classification (GTDB taxonomy): domain Archaea; phylum Methanobacteriota; class Methanobacteria; order Methanobacteriales; family Methanobacteriaceae; genus Methanobrevibacter; species Methanobrevibacter ruminantium_A. The sequence continues at coordinate 25,077 of SFKZ01000019.1, forward strand.
GTTCTTTAAGGTTTCAAGGCCAATTGCAGGAAGCCCATGTCTTTCATAGACAACATCCTCTTCCAAAATATGGTTTTTGGATTTCACTCCTACAATGATTGGACTGGCTAAGAAAACATTGGAGATCTGCCTAATCTCTTCTACATGAGATTCATTTATACTATCGATATTCACGAGGACTTTTAAAAGTAGAATTAGCAATTTCTTACGAGCCACTATATCAAAGCAGCTTTGTTCATAAATGTTTGATGTTTCAAAGCCCTCTTTGTTTAGCAGTTGATAAACTTCTCGTATTAATTGATTCCTATTTGTTATTGCCATAGGATTGCCTCGTATAAATTCAGTTTGATTTCTGATAATTTTTTGATAGTATTTTTAGATAGAATTTATTAATTAGTTTCAATAAATCTTAATAATATTATTATCTTTTAAGATTAATATAAAATTGACTATTTAATTTTCTAGATTTTTGATTATTAATAGTTAATCTTTAATCGCTTAACTAAATTTTTTAATTAATCATAGTGGAATTTCAGTGATTTATATGGATTATTTTTATATTGGAATTGATGATACAGACTCTCCAGATGGAATGTGCACAACATTTCTCGCATCCACTATCCTAAACGAATTCAGGGACAATGGTATAGAGATTATTGGCCATCCAAGATTGATTCGTCTAAACCCTTTTGCAAGATTCAAGACAAGGGGAAATGGAGGAGTGTCATTCAAATTGAGTATGGATCAAAACATTGCTTTGGCAAAGGAAATTGTCCTTAAGTATGTATCAGAGCTTTCAATGTTTGATTGTGACAATACTAATCCTGGAGTTGTATTCTACCAAGGTCAAATCACTGAAGAGATGATTGACTACGCATTTAAGGCAATCTATTCCATCATAACTATTGAAGAGGCAGAGGAATTTGCAAATCATATTGGCGCTGAAATCCATAAGTTCAAGAAAGGAAGAGGGATAATCGGTTCCATTGCAGCTATTTCATGTCCTCTTGAAGACTATACATATGAACTATTGGCATATAGGCATCCATCAAGATATGGTACAAAAAGAAATATTGATTATGATTCTGTTGTTGAAATGGACAAGGAAACTTATCCGGAAACCTTTGAAAACATAGACGGCAAGTATTTGGCTATTGAACCTAAAACTCCATGCCCTGTTCTTTATGGTATCAGATCCAACAGTCCTGAAGTTCTAGAGACTGCAAGGGATATTGTAATACCAAATGAAGAGATTGTGGATTCATGCATTTTCAAGACAAATCAGCATACTGACATGCACATTCAAAATGCAAATTCAATTAGTGAGCTTAAACAGTATTCCTGCTATAAGATAAAAGGTTTTGTCAAGGACAAGCCACATATAATTGAAGGAGGACACATGTTCTTCACTTTATATGATGGATCAGGAGAAATTGAATGTGGTGCATATGAACCAACCAAGAACTTTAGAAAAACTGTAGCAAAATTGAGAGCTGGAGATGAGATAGAGCTTTACGGTGGAATAGGGGAACAGAACACTTTCAACATTGAAAAGTTCCAAGTCATAAATCTAAATGAATTCATCTATAGGAATCCTATTTGTGAATGTGGAAAAAGAATGACTTCTGCAGGAAAAGGAAAAGGATTCAAGTGCAAAAGCTGTGGCAAAAGAGTAGATTCAGATGAAAAAATAGCTGAAAAGGTTGAAAGATCCTTAATCAATGGCAAATTCTATGAAACTCCAGTCTCAGCTAGACGTCATTTGGCCAAGCCTTTGATTCGCATGAATTTGGAATAATCATTTTTTTTAAGTTTCTTTTTTTTTAAACAATTTTTTTATTTAAATATCATTTTCTTCATTTTTAAATACTTATTCTTAAGTTTCATTTAATTTAGTTACATAATATTTGTCATTATTTAATCTAGTTGCATGATATTTATCAAGTAATTGTTTAACCTAGTTGCATGACATTTATCATTATTTGTCACTATTATTCATTATTTATCATTTTTGAGGATAAAATAGATTAGTTTATAAGTAATAAACTAAAAACTTAAATTTAAGAATGTATTTTTATTTTTGAAAAAATTTTTCATATTACAATTAGGAGTGGTTTTATTACTGATCAATCGTCACACCTATTTAGGGAAAAAACTGATAGGGCAATTAAGAAGAGACCTCCATGGAAGGAATATAATTTACATATTGTAGTGTTTATTTTAGTTATTATCTCAATGTTCATTGGAGTGAAAGAGATTAAGATAACCGATACTATCAGTATTTTGCTATTACCTTTAATCTATGCTTTGGTTATGGGATTATGTCTTTATTTGGCCAAACCTATCAAATTTGTTGGGTCTAAGCAATCTAAGGTAGCTGAAGGGGCTATGGTTTTATTCATTGGTGTTCTGATTGCTAAATTGGCTATTTCAAGTGGACAATCTATTAATATTATTTTTAAGGTAGGTCCTGCTTTGATTTTACAGCTTTTAGGTGATTTAGGTACTCTTATAGCGTTGCCTGTTGCTTTGCTTTTAGGTTTTAGAAGGGAAGTTATTGGTATGGCAAGTTCCATTTGCCGTGAACCTAACTTAGGTGTTATCATTGACAAATACGGTTTCAAATCCCCCGAGACTCGTGGAGTTTTGGCTATTTTCGTAATTGGATCAATTATAGGTACTCCTTATATCAGTTTCCTCTCAAGCATATGTGTTTCCCTCATACCATTCCATCCATATGCATTTGCAATGGCATCTGGTATAGGTAGTGCAAGTATGAATGCTGCAGCATTGGTTCCATTAGTGCATTCGTACCCAGCTATGGCCACTCAACTTGAGGCATTTGCAGGATGCAGTAATATTCTTTCATTCTGTTTAGGAATTTACATGTGTATTTTCATTTCATTGCCTATTGCAGAAAGATTGTATAAATGGCTTTCTCCAATTATAGGTAAAGACGATGAGATTACTATTGATGATGAATATGCCATTGAAGGGGTAAAGGATGATAAGTATGCTGCTTCAGAGGATTTAAGTTCAGGTAAGCTTAAAAGATGGGCTACATTCCTTGTTATATTTTCATTTATTGTGGCTATTGGAAATTTTGTAGGTTATAAAACCCCAATAAGTGATGTATTCATTGGAATGCTCTTGATTTCACTCATTACAATTATAGGTATGGCTCTTGAGAGAGTTATTCCATGGAATATCCAATCAATTATTTACATAAGTTTAATTGGTATTATAGTGGCTATTCCTGGTGTTCCAACTGCTGATTTTATAGTTCATTATGTTTCTCAAATTGAATTGACTACAATATGCACTGCATTTTTAGCATATGTAGGTATTGCAATCGGTAACGATTGGGAAGAGTTCAAGAAGGGAACTTACCTTGGCTCTGCAAGCATTGCAGATGTAGTTTTATTATTAACAGGTATGATTTAAGAAGTTCATCTTAAAATCATCTATTTGTTTTCTTTTTTAATTTTAATTAATTATTTTTTAATTTTTCTCATTGATTATCTTCTTTTTTAATTTTAATTAATTATTTTTTAATTTTTCTCATTGATTATCTTCTTTTTTAATTTTAATTAATTATTTTTTATAATAATTAATCGTTATTTTTTAAAATTTTAATAATCAGTCTATTTTTTACCAGGTTTTATAATTTTTAAGGATTAGATAAATTAGTTTATAAATAATAAATTAAAGATTAATATTTGTAAAATTTAGTTTACTATGTGAAGTTTTTAATGTATTGTATCAAGGTGTGATTTTATCACTGATAGTCAACAACATCCATTTAGGGAAAAAACTGATAGGGCAATTAAGAAGAGGCCTCCATGGAAGGAGTATAACTTACACATTGTTGTATTTCTATTGGTTATTATTTCAATGTTCATTGGAGTTAAGGAGATTAAAATTACAGATGCCATAAGTGTCTTATTATTGCCATTGATCTATGCACTTGTTTTAGGGTTGGCTCTTTATCTCGCGAAGCCTATCAAGTTTGTTGGGCCTAAGCAATCTAAGGTGACTGAAGGTGCAATGGTTTTATTCATTGGTGTCCTAATCACCAAATTGGCTATTTCAAGTGGTCAGGCAATATCCGGTATTTTCCAAGTGGCTCCTGCTTTGATTTTTCAGCAAATAGGTAATTTAGGAACCCTATTGGCATTGCCTATTGCTCTATTTTTAGGTTTTAGAAGGGAAGTTATCGGTATGACCAGTTCCATTTGTCACGAACCTAACTTAGGGGTCATTATCGATAAGTATGGTTTCAAATCCCCCGAGACTCGTGGAGTTTTGGCTGTTTTTGTTATTAGATCCATTTTAGGCACCCTTTCATCAGCTTTTTATCAAGCATCAGCGCTTCAGTGATACCTATGCATCCATATGCTTACGCTATGGCATCAGGTGTAGGAAGTGCAAGTATGAATGCTGCAGCTCTTGCTCTATTGATGCATATGTTCCCATCAATGGATACTCAACTAGAGGCTTTTGCAGGATGCAGAAATCTTCTTTCATTCTGTTTCGGTATTTATATGTGCATATTCGTATCATTGCCTATTGCAGAAAGGATGTATGATTGGCTATCCCCTCATATATTAGGGCATAATGAGGAAATAAGCATTGATGATGATTATGCCATTGAAGAGGTAAAGCATGATAAGTATGCAACTACAGATGACTTGACTGTAGGTAAGCTTGAAAGATGGGCCACATTCCTTGTTATATTTTCATTCATTGTGGCGGTAGGAAATTTCATAGGATTCCATACTTCAATCATTGATGCATTCATTGGAATGCTTTTGATTTCACTTATTACAATTATAGGCATGGCTCTTGAAAGGATTATTCCATGGAACATTCAAGCAATCATTTACATCAGCCTAATCGGTATTTTTGTAGCTATTCCCGGTGTTCCAACAGCTGACTTCCTGGTTCATTATGTTTCTCAAATTGAATTGACTACAATATGCACTGCATTTTTAGCATATGTAGGTATTGCAATCGGTAACGATTGGGAAGAGTTCAAGAAGATTACATTAATAGTTATTTCAGGAACTTACCTTTGTTCTGCAGCTATTGCTCATATCACTTTAGTTGCTACAGGAATGGTATAGTTACTTATTATTTTTTATTATTATTTTTTCATTTTTTAAAATTCTTAACATTTCACTATTTTTCAAATCTTTAAATCTTTAAATTTTTAATAATTTTCATTTTATTTTCTTTAAAATTGTATCAATTTATTATATAGTAATTATAAAGATAAGATTATGATTATCAATCAATTGTCCCAATATTTGATTCATTTGAAATATGAGGATATTCCTAAAGAAGCTATTGAAAAGGCTAAATCATGTTTCATTGACTATTTGGCAGTTTATCTAAGAGGTTTGGAAAGTGAAAATGCCCAGATAGCCATAAAAACCATTTATGAATTGTATGGAAATGATTTTAATTCATTAAATAAGGGATTTGTATATGGAATCGCATCTCATAGCTTGGATTTGGATGATGGCCATAGGTGGGCACAATTGCATCCTGGATCTGTTGTCTTTTCTACAGCTTTGGCAATGATATCAGACAAGAATTTGGATTTGGATATCACATCTAAAGAGTTTCTTGAAGCAGTCATTGGAGGATATGAAATAGCTATTTCTCTTGGAATGCTCGTTAATCAGGACCATAGAAATCAGGGATTTCATAGCACCGGAACAATAGGAACATTTGCAGCTGGAGCAGTTGCATCAAAGCTTTTAATCTTGAATAAGGAGAAAACAGAACATTGTTTAGGCTTATGTGCAACCCAATCATCCGGACTTCTTGAAGCAGATCACGCTGGTACAATGGGAAAATCATTGCATGTTGGAAATGCAGTTTACAATGGAATCTTGTCAGCATATCTTGCTAAAAATGGATTCACTGGCGGAGAATCATTGATTGATGGGAATGAAGGATTCATAAAAGCCATGGCTTCAGATTTATATGATAGGCATTGTGATGATGATTGCAATTTGGATGATTCAAAATTATCAGAATTTATTGATATGAACTTAAAAAAATTCCATATAAACAATGTCTATTTGAAGAAATATCCATTTTGCAGGCATATTCATTCCGCTATTGATTCTACTTTAACTTTAAAGGGGGAATTGGATGAATTGGATGAATTGGGTGAACTAAATGATTTGAAGAATTCGAAAATTGATTATTCAGACATCTCTTCTATTGATATCGAAACCTACAGGATTTCTAGTGAACATGACAATTATGATCCTAAAAATGCACAGGACTTAAAGCAATCATTACCTTATGCTGTAGCCATTGCATTGGTTTTAGACGATTTGGGCTTGGATTCAATTGATGAATTGATTGATAAAGGTCTTTTTGATGAAAAATCCTCTGATAAGGACATCTTGAAGGTAAGGGAAATTGTAAGCAAGATTCATATCAATAATAATGAAGAATTGGATCAAATGGTTCCTGAAAAAAGACCATCTGAAGTTGGAATTAGGTTTAATGCTAATACATATGAAAACTTAGAGGAAACCACTTATTATCCGTTGGGAGAAGCGGAAAATCCTTTAACTGAGGAAGATATTTTAGAGAAATTCAAACTTTTAAATCCTAAGTTTAATATGAATAAGTTACAAATAATTAAACATATGGAAGAGTATTCTATTCATGAAGTTTTTGAAGAATTGGATTTATTAGATTAAAGTTAAAATTTATTGATTGAATAAATTATTGAAGTGAATTAAATTTTATCAATTATTTATTAAAAGTGATTTTTATGATGGATGAAACTAAAAAATCATTGGAAAAGTTAGGAATCAATGAAATACACGATGATTACATATCCCAAAAGAGATTTGAAGATGGGGGACAATATAGATTTGAAGTTCCTGGAATACAAGGTCCTTCTGCGCTCGAATCTCTTTTAGAGGCTTCCAACGATTATGACTTAACAATTCACAGAGCCACCCAAACCAAAGGGATCATGTTCCTATTGGATGAGGAGATAAGCGAAATGGTTGATTTGGCTCAAGATGCAAATATGCAATTGTTTTTAGCAGTTGGTCCAAGAGCCCCATATGATACAAGTGCAACTGTTCAAACTGAAGAGGGAAAACGTATAGGATATAGATTAAGAGGTTACAATAACCTTGTTTATGCTATTGAAGACGTTAAAAGGGCAGTTGATTTGGGAGTTAGGGGCATATTGTTATATGATGAAGGTTTGCTTTTTGCTCTTTCTAAAATGAGAGATGCTGGTGAGCTTCCTAAAGACTTGCTGTTTAAATTGTCTGCTCATGCAGGCTGTTCCAATCCCGCTTCAGCAAAGCTCTTCGAATCAATCGGATTGAACTCACTTAATCCTGTAAGAGACCTTCAGATTCCAATGTTGGCATCACTTAGAGATGCAATAGATATTCCAATTGACATCCATACTGAAAATCCTAAGTCCACGGGAGGATTCATTCGTCATTATGAAGTTCCTGAAATGATTAAGGTGACAAGTCCAGTCTATTTAAAGACAGGAGGGTCTGTTGCAAAACATCACAGTTGGGACACAACTGAAAAAGAAGCTCGTCAAAGAGCTAAGCAAGTGGCTTTAATCAGAGATTTGATTGAAAGGCATTATCCAGATGCTATAATGAGCAAATTATAAAAATATGGTATGAAAATAGGATATAAAATAGTATTTAAATCCTTTTTTTAAATTAAGATTATTGTTGATACTATGGATTTGATTGAAAAGGTTCAAAATGCAGTTGTAAATGCAGGCAGTTCATATAGTGAAGACAGGCTATCTGCTTACGAAAATGCTCTAAAGTTGGAAAAGGGGCTGAATAATGAAAATGCAGTTTGGGCTTTGGAACAGATGATTGAAAACTTTAAGGTCGCTAGTGAAAAGAAGCTTCCATTATGTGATGATACAGGAATTCCACATGTTTTGATTGAAATAGGGCATGAAAGGGAAATCCCTAAAGGATTTTTCAATGAAATCAATATTGGTATTGCTCAAGGACTTGATAAGCTTCCTGGAAGGCCAATGGCAGTAAAAGGAAATGATACAGAACGTATTGAGCAATCACAAGGTTTATACAATGAATCCCATATGATGAAGCCCGCATCCTTTTTAATAGAAGAGAAGGATGAATCCACTTATGGAAGGAGGATTGGTGTGGATGATGATAAGATAAGAATCACAATTCTATTGGAAGGAGGAGGTCCTGAAATAAGGGCAAAAACATATAGGATTTTCCATAAAAGAGATTCTAATATCGTATTTGGCGAGGCTTTGGATTGGCTAAAGGAATCATTGGCTATGTTAGGTTGCACCCCATCAATTCCTGCTATTGGAGTTGGAAGAACCCATTTTGAGGCAAATGCATTGATGCTTAGAGCAATGGCTCATGGTGATTTAAGCAATCAAACGGATATTGAAAAATACATTGCAGAAGAGTTGAATAATACAAATATAGGTCCTTTAGGACTTGGTGGAAAAACAACTGCACTTGGCTCATTTGTAAATATCGGATCTCAAAGGGCAAGTGGAGTGAGAATTGTAGCAGCAAGGCCTGCATGTTTAGTTGAGCCAAGAGTTTCAAGCTTTGAATTCTAGTTATTCAAGTTAACTAAAATAGAATTATATATTAGAAAAAATGATATTATATTAAGATTATTTGATTATTAGGAGAATATTATGAACGATAATCCAAAACCTACTAAAAATGGTTTTAAATTTCCTGAACACAGTATTAAAACTAAGATTACTGATGTAAGGCCTAATGAATTGGTTACTAGAGGTTATAATCAGGAAGATTTGATTACAAATCTTAGTTTTGCTGAAATGGTATTTTTAATTCTTATGGAAAGGTTACCTGATGAGAGGGAATCCAAGATCTTCAATCATATATTGGTTTCATTCTGTGATCATGGAGTCACTCCTCCAAGCACACAGTCTGCAAGATTGATAGCGTCCTCTGGTGCAAATATCAACAATGCTGTTGCAGGAGGTTTATTGTCTTTCGGTAAAAATCATGCAGGGGCCATTGAAAAGGCAATGGGATTGTTCCAGAAATCCATAAGTTCATTGAATTTAGATGAAACTGATGATGAGGATAAAAATAAGAAAATAGCAAGAAAAGCCATTGAAATTGTAGAAGAATATGAGTCAAGGTCTGAAAGAATCCCGGGTTATGGTCATAGGTATCATAATAAGGACCCTCGTGCAGTTAGGCTATTGGATTTGGCAATATTGGAATCATCTATTGGTCCACATACTAAATTGGCACTTGTTATCGAAAGTATTTTGTCTGAAAGAAAAGGAATTTGCTTAAACGTTGATGGTGCAAATGCGGGTTTGCTTTCTGATTTGGGCTTTGACAGCTCTTTAGGTTTAGGCATTTTTATGATTGGAAGGCTTCCAGGACTTGTAGCTCATGCACATGAGGAAATGGAAGAGGAAGAGAAATTCAGACGTTTCTGTGATTTGGAAAATATTGTTTATGAAGGTTTTAAAAATAAGAATATTGATGATTAATCTTTTTATTATATGATGGAGAAATAAAAATGGAATTTTTTGATGTAATTGAACAAAGATACAGTATGCGAGGCTTTGAAGATAAGGAAGTGGAGCCGGAAAAATTAGATATGATATTTAAAGCTGCTCAACTTGCTCCAACTGGAGTAAACTTCCAGCCTTTTAAGGTAATTGTAATTGACACTAAAAAGTATAAAGAAGAATTGAAAGGAATTTACAGTCCTGATTGGTTTACACAAGCACCACTTGTCCTTTGTGTAGTTGCCTCTAAGGAAAAGGCTTGGACTAGAAAGTATGATGATAAGAACATTGCAGATATTGATGCAACCATTGTAATGACTCATATGATCCTTGCAGCTGAAGATGTAGGTTTAAACACTTGTTTCATTGCAGCATTCAAGCCGGATAAGGCAAGAGAATTCCTTGATTTGGATGATGAATGGGAACCTGTACTATTCACTCCTTTAGGTTATGGAAATGCAGAGCCAAGAGACACTCCTAGAAAAGCTATTGATGAGTTAGTCATTTACAAATAATAATTATTGACATATCTGATGATAAAAAAATTTAAGTTGATACTATGAGAATTACAAAAAAATCAATTATTCTACTTGCTTTTTCAGTTATCCTAATGGTTTTAGGATTATGGAATTATGTTGATGCAAACCCAGTAACTTACGATGTCATTGCTTCAAGTGTTGTGCTTATTGTAGTTGGATGGACACTTGCGATGTCTGTTTTTGAACCTAGCTGGACTAAGGCAGCTATTCTCATTGATGGGTTAATTTTTGTTTTGGTAGGTATTACTTTCCTCTTGATGCCATATAATCTCATTTTCATTATATTTGGTATTGTTTTGCTTGTAATTGCAATTGCAGCATATCTTGGAAAATTACCTAAATCTTTCTTAAGATTATTCCACAAATAATTCAATTTTTATTTTAATTTTTTAACTTTTTTCTTTATTTTTCATTATTTTTTTATTAATTTTTTATTATCTTTTTATAATTTTTTTCAATGATCTGTAAACTGTTTTTATTCTGTTTTCAAATTTCACTATTTTTTTCCTTTCATGAAATTTCAAGTTTTTTTCATGAAAGCTATTTTTTTATTTTTCATATCTTCATTTTAATACTTTTATTTGGGATTTTATTAATTCTAATCAATTTAATTTTTTATTGGATTTTTTTGGATTTTTTTAGTTTTTATCAAAATATTTATTGAAATTTCAGTCTAATTTTTTAAGAAAATTAAATTTTATAATGTCGTTATAATTTCTTTATTATATAATAATATTACAATATTTTAATAAAATATATATATTAACAAAAATAAAAATAAGATTACCATGGTGATTTATTATGGCAGGGATATCAGAAGCTATTACCCAAATAAAAAAAGCTGAAAGCGATGCTGATTCCTTAGTAGAACAATCAACAGTCGATGCGAAAGCAATGATTGATGAGGCTACTGTTAAAGCTAATGAAATGATTGAACTTGCTAAGAATGAAGCTAGCGAAGAAGCTCAATCTACTGTTTTTAATGCAGAAGAAAATGCAAAGAAAGAAGCTGAATCTATTACTTCTCAAGCAGAAAAAGATGTTGAAAGCATCAAAAATGACGCAAGAAAAAATATAGACGAAGCTGCTTCAATTATTGTTAAAAATATTTTATAGTGTGAGATAATGTTTAGAACTGCGAGAATGCGTAAGCTTAATGTTATAACTTTGGACAAATACGCTAGTCCTACGGTCAGTGCACTTCACGACGAGGGTATTGTTCAAATAAATGATATTTCTGAACGTATTCAGCAAGATCCTAAGCTAGCAGAACTTTTGAAACCTTCAAAAGTTACACCCCACACCGGTAAGCTATCTTCACTTCTCATGAAGACAAGCGGTATTTCCGACTTGCTTGGAGATGCCTTGTCTGAGGATAGAAGCATGAAGGAACTGATAATGTCATTTATCAGTCCTGACCTTCCAGTTCCAAAAGAAGTCGAGGATGTTGATACTGAAAGCTTGATAGCTTATGCAGAATCAACATTAAGCCAGGTCGAAGGTGAAACAAAAGGTATTGAAAATAAGTTAGCCGCACTAGACAGTGAAGAGAGTAAACTTGAATCAAATAAAGAGTTGGCTGAAAAGCTAAAACCTTTAGATATGGACTTAGGTCTATTAAGCGATTCCAAGTACACTTCTACCATTGTTGGTAGGATCACTGCTGAGTCAGCTCAGAAATTCAAAGATGAATACAGTAAGATTACAGATGATCTCTTCTATGAATTAGTACCAGACGAAGAAAAAGAAAGTTATATCATGGTTGTCGTCGTTGCTAATGAGTATAAGGATGATATCTATACCTTACTTAGGAAAAATGAATTCGAGAAGTTTGAAACTGAAGGTTTAGAAGGAAGACCGGATAGTCTTATTTCCTCTTCTGAATCCAGACTCCAAGCTATCGAAAGTGAAAGATCCCAAGCTAAAGCTGAATTGAAAGTTGTAGCGGAAAAATGGGATGATGAAGTTCTTGCTTTAAAAGAACAATTAGAAAATGAGAAAGATAAGAATGAGGTTTTCGCTGGTTTTGCTGAAACTGACAAGACTTATGTCTTTGAGGCATGGGTACCTGAAAAAGATGTGGAAAAAGCTCAAGCTATTATTGAGACCGCAACTGAAGGCCATGCAATCATGGAAGTTGAGGAAGTTCCAGACAATGCAGAAGACGTTCCTGTATTGCAACAAAACAATGCGTATGCAAAACCTTATGAATTGTTAGTTGAAATGTATTCCCCATTGAAATACAATGAAATTGACCCTACTTTATTTGTAGCTCTTACATATCCTTTCTTCTTCGGTTTCTGTTTAACCGATGCAGGTTATGGTCTTTTAGTTGCAATTATAGGATTCATTTTATACAGAGGAATGGGTAAAATCAATAGAACCATGCATGATGGTGGTTTAATCATCATCGCAAGTGGTGTATGGGCTATTATTTTAGGTCTGGTTACCAATGGTTTACTTGGGGACCTATGGACTAGAATATTAGGTTGGGGCCCTGCTCTCCCTACAGTTATTGATTCCATTAATGCGTTCAAATATCCGGCTACTATCTTAGTTATTGCTATTGTAATTGGTATTATTTACACCAACCTTGGTTTCATCTTAGGTGCAATTGACAATTTAAGATACGGCGAGAAAAAAGAAGCTATCGGTTCTCAAATCGTATGGTTTGTATTTGAACTTGGTATCATTTTATTGGTTTTAGGATTCTTGTTCCCAGCAATTGGAATGATTGGTATGGCATTAGGTGCAGTATTTATTGTTGCTGCTCTTGGTATGCTTATCTGGGGTAACGGTGCTTACGGACTTATGGATGTATTTGGATTCATGGGAGATGTCCTTTCATATGCTCGTCTTTTAGCTCTTTGTTTAGCTACTGGTGGTATTGCAATGACTGTAAACATCTTGACCAATATGGTAAATGATATGATTCCAGTTGTAGGTATTGTTTTAGCTATTATCATCTTTATTGGTGGACATATTGCTAACTTCCTTTTCCAAGTATTAGGTGCTGGTGTTAACGCTTTGCGTCTTAACTATGTAGAGTTCTTCTCTCAATTCTATATGGGTGGAAAACATTCATTTGAAGCTTTTAAAGCTAAAAGACAATTTACTAAAATCAAAAAATAGACAAAATTTAAATTTATAGTTTTATAATTCAACGCTTAAAGATGAAATTATTGGAAATGTGATTTTATATTTAAGGCAATTATGAAAATTCATAATTAAAAATCAAGAACTTATGCTTATGGAAATGTCAATTAGGACAATTCTTATAAAAATGATGTTCTTTTATCAAGAACTTTATGTTCTATTGAAATGTAATGAAAATTATATTTAAACGATTTATTTAAACAATTTAATTTAAGGAGATATATTATATGGTAGAAATTGCTTTAGGTACTGCTTTAGCAGCAATTGGTGCTGGTGTAGCAATTGGTTTTGCTGGTTTAGGTTCCGGTTTAGGACAAGGTATGGCAGCAGCTGGATCTGTTGGAGCTGTAGCAGAAGATAACGACATGTTTGCTAGAGGTATTATTTTCTCTGCATTACCAGAAACTCAGGCTATTTACGGATTCTTGATTGCTATTTTATTACTTGTATTCTCAGGATTATTAGGTGGAGGAGAAGGTCTTTCCACTACTGCAGGTATTGTAGCTATTGGTGTAGGTGCATCTATCGGATTTGCAGGTTTAGGTTCCGGTATGGGACAAGGTATGGCAGCAGCTTCCTCTGTTGGTGCTATCGTTGAAGATACTGACATGTTTGCTAGAGGTATTATCTTCTCTGCATTACCAGAAACTCAAGCTATTTACGGTTTCTTGATTGCTATCTTACTTATGGTATTCGGTGGAATATTAGGTTAAGGAGGTCAGTTGTATGAGCTCTGGAGCAGACAAAATTGTCTCTAACATAATGTCTGATGCTCAAGCAAAAGCTGATGTAAATAAAAGTGAAGCTCAAGTAAAAGCTGATGCTATTTTAGCTGATGGTGAAAAAAGAGCTGAAGCTACCAAAGTTAAGATCTCAGAAGATGCTGCAAAACAAGCTGAAATGAGATATCAACAAATTATTTCTGAAGCTAAAATGAATGCTCGTAGGGCAGAATTAGGGGCAAAAGAAGAAGTAATCGAAGAAGCTTTCAGTAAAGCTACTGAAGATTTAACAAATATGGCAAATACCAATGATTCAGAATATGTGGATGCTTTAGTTGAAATGATTAAAGAAGCAGCTGTAGAAATTGGTGGTGGAGATTTAATCGTTTTATTAAAACAAGAAGACATTCCTAAAGTCCAAGACAAATTGGAAACTATTGTCGGTTTAATCAAATCTTTAATTAAACGTGAAAAACCTTCTGATCTTAGTGCAATCGCTACAGAAGTTTCCCTTGAAACTGATGTTGAAACTACTTTAGAAATTGGCGAACCTATCGACACTATTGGTGGAGCTATATTAAGAACAAGAAATGGTGAAATTCAAGTTAATAACACTATTGAATCTAGAATGTTAAGATTTAAGAAATCATTACGTTCAGAAGTTGCAAAAACTTTATTTGATTAGGAGAGATGAATTATGGCTGATGAAATTGCTACAATCATAAGTTCCTTAGGACTTTCTAATGAGGCATTTTTAGCAATAGTTCTTTTAGCATTTGTAGTTATTGGTGCAATTATTGTAATTGTTGCAACTAGACCAATTCTAGATGTTTATCCATATCTTCATCCTAATGCGAGAGTAAGAGCAAGAAAAGGAAGATTATTTGATGACAAACAAATTTCTGAACTTGTTGAAGCAAACAACGTTGAAGAAATTACCAACTATCTCAGAGGATCTCCTGACTATGCTGAATACTTAGATAATTATACACTTGAAAAGGCATTAGATATTCAACTTGGTGAAACTTACGATTTAGTTTCAAGAATGGCTCCTAAAGAAATTCAATCTTCATTTAAAGTAATGGCAAAGAAATCTGACATTGCTAATATTAAAAGCTTATTGACTGCTAAAGAAGCAGGATTAAGCCAAGAAGCTACTGAAGAACTTTTAGTTCCTACTGGTTCTTTATATGAAGATTTACAACGTTTAAGTGATGTTGACTCTGTAACAGATGTTGTTGCAGGATTAGATGGAACTGAGTATGCACCGATTTTAGAAGAAGTGCTTCCTGAATATGAAAAAACAGGTATGGTCCTTCCTTTGGAATCTGCATTGGATAAATACTATTTAGACAAGTTACTCGCTTCCTCAGAAACACCATCTGATGAAAACAAACAAATTCTCTATTCATACGTTGGAAATCAAGTTGATGTAGCTAACATTAAATTAATATTGAGAGCAAAAGTTGATGGATTAGATTATGATGCTATCAGTCCATATATGATTGATAGTGGATATCAATTAAGAGAATGGAAGCTTAAAGATCTTATGGAAGCAGAAGATGTCACAGGAGTAATCTCCTCTTTAGAAGGAACAAAATACTCTGATGTACTTACTGATGTACTTCCAGAATACAATGAAACTGGATCTGTGGCTCTCTTTGAACAAGCTTTAGACAAGTTTTTAGTCGACTCTGCAAAATCCTATTCCATGAGAAAACCTTTAGGTATTGGACCTATAATAGGATTCTTGTCCCAAAAAGAAGTTGAAGTTAAAAACTTAAAAGTTATTGCAAGAGCTAAAAGAGAAGAAGACTTCCCAATATCTAAAATTAGGGAGATGTTAGTATGAGTGATGTCGCTATTATAGGAGATATCGATACTGTCACTGGTTTTAAACTTGGTGGAGTTAAAAAAGGTATTATTGTAAATAATGATGAAGAAGCTAAAAATGCTCTTGATGAGTTATTAAACGATGAAATTTCAATTATTATAATTACACAAAAGATAGCTGATAACATAAGAGAACATATTCATAAACGTCTTGGTTCTGATGTGTTACCAATGGTTATTGAGATACCAGATAAATCTGGTTCATCTGAAGGCGGTGCCGATCAAATGGCAGCTCTTATTAAGAGAGTTATCGGGGTAGAGATGGTTAAATGATTAATGAAGGAAATATTATTAAAATTGCAGGTCCTGTTATCGTCGCAGATGGGATGAGAGGAACTCAAATGTATGAAGTGGTAAGAGTAGGTGAAGCTAAGCTTATCGGTGAGATTATTGAGCTAGAAGGTGACACCGCTACCATTCAAGTTTACGAAGAAACTGCTGGGGTAAAACCTGGTGAGAAAGTGGAAAGTACTGGAGGTCCATTGTCTGTAGAACTTGGACCTGGTGTAATGGGTTCCATTTTTGATGGAATTCAAAGACCTTTAGAAGTTATTAAAGGTATTTCTGGTGATTACATCGCTAGAGGTATTGATGTAGATTCTATTGACAAAGAGAAAAAATGGACTTTCGAACCTATTGCTAAAGTAGGAGACAAAGTTGTTGGTGGAGATGTACTTGGTCAAGTACAAGAAACATCTGCTGTTTTACAAAAAATTATGGTTCCACCAATGATTGAAGGTACCATTAAGTCTATTGCTGCAAAAGCAGAATACACAGTACTTGAAACTATTGCTGAAATTGAGACTGATGAAGGAATTAAAGAAGTTCAAATGCTTCAAAAATGGCCTGTACGTAAAGGTCGTCCATACAAAGAAAAATTGGACCCAGATATTCCACTTATTACTGGTCAAAGAGCACAAGACACTTTCTTCTGTTTAGCTAAAGGAGGGGCAGCAGCTATTCCTGGTCCTTTCGGTTCAGGTAAAACTGTTACACAACAACAATTAGCTAAATGGGCAGATGCAGATATTGTGGTATATATTGGATGTGGAGAACGTGGAAACGAAATGACTGAAGTACTTACCGAGTTCCCATTCCTTACTGACCCAAAAACTGGAAATCCAATTATGGATCGGACTGTTCTTATTGCAAACACTTCCAACATGCCAGTAGCAGCTCGTGAAGCATGTGTATACACTGGTATTACTATTGCAGAATACTTCCGTGACCAAGGTTACGACGTAGCGCTCATGGCAGACTCAACTTCAAGATGGGCAGAAGCTATGAGGGAGATTTCAGGAAGATTAGAAGAAATGCCTGGGGAAGAAGGTTACCCAGCATACTTAGCATCCAGACTTGCACAGTTCTACGAAAGAGCTGGAAGAGTAATCACTCTTGGTCAAGATCCTAAAGAATCTTCCGTAACTGTAGTAGGAGCAGTATCACCTCCTGGTGGGGACTTATCCGAACCTGTTACTCAAAACACCTTACGTATTTGTAAAGTATTTTGGGCATTGGATGCATCTCTTGCAGATAAACGTCACTTCCCTTCCATCAACTGGTTACAAAGTTACTCCTTATATGTAGAAAGTATTACCAACTGGTGGCAAGAAAACGCTTCAGAAGAATGGAGAGCAAACAGGGATCAAGCTATGGTTCTTTTACAAAAAGAATCAGAACTTGAAGAAATTGTACAATTAGTAGGTCCTGATGCATTACCTGATTCTGAACAAGTTGTATTGGAAACTACCCGTATGTTAAGAGAAGACTTCTTGCAACAAAATGCATACGACGATGTAGACACTTACTGTTCTCCAGCTAAACAAGCAGGTATGTTAGCAACTATTCTTAAATTCCACGAAGCAGCTAGTGCAGCTGTAGAACGTGGTGCAGATGTAAAAGAAATTGCAGCTTTAACTGTTAAAGAGGACATTGCTAGAATGAAATACGTCCCAGAAGATGAATTTGAAGCAAGAGTAAAAGAAATTCAAGAAAAAGTTGTAACACAATGTGCTGAGGTATAAAAATGAATGCTGATATTAAAACAAGAGAATATACAACAGTTTCTGAAGTTTCTGGTCCTTTGATGGTAGTAGAAGGTGTTGAAGGTGTAGCTTATAACGAAATCGTAGAAATCGAAGCTCCTACCGGTGAACACAGAAGAGGACAAGTATTAGAAGTAAAAGACGATGTTGCTGTTGTTCAAGTATTCGAAGGTACTACTGACTTAAACACCTTAAACACTAAAGTAAGATTTACTGGTGAAACTGCTAAAATCGGTGTTTCAAAAGATATGATGGGTCGTATCTTCGACGGTACTGGTAAACCTATTGATGGTGGTCCAGAAATCATCCCAGAAAAAGAATTAGATATTAACGGTAACCCAATGAACCCTGCATCAAGAGAATTCCCTGCAGAGTTTATCCAAACTGGTATTTCCACTATTGATGGAATGAACACCCTCGTAAGAGGACAAAAATTACCTATCTTTTCAGGATCTGGTTTACCACACAACGATTTAGCTGCTCAAATTGCAAGACAAGCTAAAGTAGTAGGTTCAGACGATGACTTCGCAGTAATTTTCGCTGCTATGGGTATTACTCACGAAGAAGCAAACTTCTTTATGAGAGATTTCGAAAGAACTGGAGCATTAGAAAAAGTAACTGTATTCATGAACTTGGCAGACGACCCTGCTATTGAAAGGATTCTTACTCCTAAAATGGCATTAACCACTGCTGAATACATGGCATTCGAACTTGGTATGCATGTATTGGTTATTCTTACTGACTTATCCAACTACTGTGAAGCATTAAGGGAAATTTCCGCAGCTAGGGATGAAGTGCCTGGTCGTAGAGGTTACCCTGGATACATGTACACTGACTTAGCTGGTATTTACGAACGTGCAGGACGTATTGCAGGTAAAGAAGGTTCTATTACTCAGATGCCTATCTTAGTTATGCCTCAAGACGATATTACCCACCCAATTCCTGACTTAACCGGATATATTACTGAAGGACAAATAGTACTCAGTAGGGATATCCACAGGAAAGGTATTTACCCACCTGTAGATGTACTTCCATCCTTATCTCGTTTGATGAGTGGTGGTATCGGTGACGATAAGACTCGTGATGACCACAGTGGTGTATCTGACCAACTTTATTCTGCTTACGCAGAAGGACGTAACTTAAGAGACTTAGTTGCAGTAGTAGGGGAAGACGCTCTTACTGAAAGGGACCAAAGTTTCTTAGCATTTGCTCAAGCTTTCGAAGATGAGTTCATTACTCAAGCTAAAGATGAAGACAGAAGTATTGTTGAAACTTTAGATCTTGGTTGGAAATTATTAACCATATTACCTAAGACTGAACTTAAAAGAGTAAAAGATGAATTTATTGAAAAATATTACCCAGAATAAGTCTAATTCTTTATTAGATTTATCTAATATTTTAATTAAATTCATCACGAATTTAAGTTTTAATTAGGAATATTATCTTTAGGAGGATAGTATGGCAGAAGAAATACTTGATGGTATTAACCCTACTCGTATGGAGTTATTGGCTCTTAAAGATAGAGAAAAACTTGCAGTTAAAGGTCACAGTTTGTTAAAACAAAAAAGGGATGCTTTAATTAAAGAGTTCTTCGACATCTTGGACAGAGTTAAAGGTGCTAGAGAAAACGCTGAAAAGAATTTATCTGAAGCTTATGCAGCACTTACTGAAGCTCAAATTACAATGGGGGACTTAGCTGTTCAAAAAGCAGCTTTATCTGTTAAAGAATCTGTTAAAGTAGATATTTCTTCAAGAAGTATTATGGGTGTTAACGTACCTATAGCTGATATGGAAATGGAATCAAGAACTTTAGTTGACAGAGGATACGGTTTATCCGACACTTCCATTCAATTAGACGAAGCAGCAAAGAAATTCGAAACTGCTTTAAGATACATTATTGAATTGGGAGAAATCGAAAAGACCATTTATCTTTTAGCTGATGAGATTGAAGCTACTAAACGTAGAGTAAACTCACTTGAACACATTATGATTCCTAGATTCCAAGCTACTATTAAGTCCATTAATATGAAACTTGAAGAGATGGAAAGGGAAAACTTCGTAAGAATGAAGATGATTAGAGCTACTATCGAGAAAAACGAAGCAGAAGCTTTAGCAAAAGCTCAATTAAAAGCAGCTCAAAGTGAATAATTAAAATTTAGAATAAATGCAATTCATATTTCACTTGTTGAAATGGAATTTGTGTTTATATCTTAATTTTATTATTTTCAATTTTTTTATTTTATAAATTTTTAACTATTTTTCACTATTTTACATTTTCACTATTTTTTGGCATTGTTTTTCTATCGATTTTCATATTTTTAAAAATTTTTTGAATTTATTTTTACAAATAATTTAACTTAAAAAATCCTAATTTCAGTTAACTTTATATATTATGTTTAACATATTATAATATGTTGTATAGTCCCGTGGGGTAGTGGTAATCCTTCTAGGCTTTGGACCCGGAGACGGCGGTTCGACTCCGCTCGGGACTATCAATTTTTTTAGAGGATTATTATAACATTGTTATATTTTTAATTGCTATTTTTTTATTATAAATTATTTTTTTTTAAAAGGAATTTTTTAAGTAAAATTTAATAAGTCCTTTTATGATATATTATATTGTACAATAATGTTTTAAAATGGTGAAATTATGAGAAGAGACCCAATTCATCAATTTTTAAGAGATCCTGACAATAAGGCAAGATTATTCATGGGTATTACTGGTGCTATGATAATTACCACTTTCTTGGTGGTTATTGGTACTATCATGCTTATCTTAATATTGGTAGGAGTAATCTAATTCCAATATTTACTTTTTTTATAGCTTTTTTATTTACTTAATATTCTCATAGACTTTTTCTTCAGCTATTTTTGCATTATTAGTTGCAGTTTTCAAATCCTTACTTGAACTGATGATGGTGACTAAGGGTTGATCTTTTTCTATTTTAACTCCTTCATATGGAATGTCATATACATTAGGAATATTCAAATTTCCTATGCTAACTTGTTTTCTTGCATAAATGATTCTCTTGATTGAATATTGGCTTGGATTTGGAATGTCGATGATTTCTCCTTCACAAGCCTTGATGTGCGCATCCAAGAGATTTATGCCAAGCACATTTTCAACAAGTTCATAAGTTCCTTGGAACCTTGGATTGATTTCAATGATTTTCAATTCCCCATTATTATCTAAAATGTAGTCAACACCATTTGATCCAATTAGGTTGAACTGCTTGATCAAATCTTCAGATGTATTTTTCATCTCATCATTAATTTCATTTGCATTAATTTCTGTTTGATTACCGTTAAACATTCTAAAGCTATTTTCCTTCAATGGCAAAATGTTTCCAGAATATTCATATGAATCATTTCCCAAGTCATGTTCAGTTATCAATCTTGAATTGATCAAATTTTTTCTCTCATTGTGACTTGACAATACTGATGATGATATATTAGTTCCTTCAATATATTCCTGAAGTATATAGTTTTCAAGTGAAATATTTTGATAAATTTCATTGTCTTGTTTTAATTCATCACAACTTTCATTATTTATCAAGAAAATTTCTAACCCTCCACTTCCTTGAAGGGGTTTTAAAATAAATTGGTTGTTGCTGTATTGTTGTAAAATTTCATTCAATTCCCCTACATCAGATGGTTGAAATGTAAGTGGAACGTTAAATTTGTTTTTCAGTTTCTTGTAAAACTTGAATTTATTCTCAACAGATTCAGTGTTCTTATTGCCATGAACAATTTTTCTAAATTTTTTATATTCTCCAGAAAAATTTTTTGAATTTATTCCAGTGGTGAGTACAATCTTATCAATTTCATCTTCATCATTATTTTGAAAAAGAAAATCTTTTGATAATTCAAGAAGTTTGTCAGGTGAATAATTCTCTTCAAACCTTCCACAGGATATGGCACTTTCCTGGTCTAGAACATGTTTCTCAGCATAAGGTGCTTTAAAGTCTACAGTTTTAAAATAGCTTATAGAAAATGTTTTGTAATCCAATTTCAATGCTGAATTGACCATTGGTCTTGTGTCAATTCCCATAATAAGCAAATTTTCCATATTTTTCATCCCTAAATGTTATTTTCCTGTTCCCTTGCTTGATCATATACTGTTTTTATTGTATCCATGTCTACACTGGTGTAAATCTGAGTTGTAGAAAGGCTTGAATGTCCAAGAAGTTGCTGAATAACTCTAATGTCCACACCATTCTTTAATAGATGTGTTGCAAATGAGTGTCTTAAGACGTGTGGAGTAACTTTCTTTTTGATTCCTGCTTCATCTGCATATTTCTTTATCATCATCTGAACATATCTTGGAGTAAGGCTATTTCCATTTTTATTTACAAAGATAAATTCTGAATTCTGTTTATCCACTTCAAGATAATCCAAAAGAAGTTCCTTTGTATGCTCATCAAAAAGGACAATTCTGTCCTTATCCCCTTTACCTCTTACTCTAATGGTTCTTTCATCAAAATCGATGTCTCTTTTCAATAGCTTTACAAGTTCTGAAATACGAAGTCCTGTAGAGTAAAGCAATGTGAGAATAACCTTGTCTCTTCTTTTTGATTTCTGTTTTAAAGGAGTGTCATTTTCATCAATATCCACAGCTTCTATCAAATCCTTCACTTCCTTTTCATTTAAGGATTTAGGCAATGACTTTGTTCTCTTTGGATTCTTGATATCCTCTAAAAAATAGATGTCATTGAATTCTAAGAATTTTTTTGAAACGACTGTAGTTAAGTAAATGTAATTCTGGGTAAGGTACTTGTCTCTTTTCAAGTCACGGATATACTTTCTGAAACTAGCTAAAAATCTTTTTCCATCATATAGGTTTTCCTCATTTTTCATATAATTGATTAGGTTATGGATGATGGAGCTGTATGTCTTTACAGTATTTTCAGAATAGTTTCTAATTTCCAGTTCAATCAAGTAGTCCTCGAGCATGCTTTCAAAATCAAACACTTCCATCAAATGCTTCTTATCTCCATTTTCCTCGATAACAGGCAGTTTTATTGGAGACTTTTGAATTGGTTCATTTGATAAGTTCAATTGCTCGGTAAAAAGATTCATGTTAATTCCTTCTTTAGATCTTTACCAAACCCATTAATCTAAATTTAGGATAATTTTAAAATTCTATTTTATATTTATTCAGTAATATTTACTTCGTTATACCTAATTATATTTATGGTTTTATTTAAATATTTTTAAAATTGGCTCATTGAATCATAAAATCAGTAAAAATTAATATTATAAAAATTAATATTTTAGAAATTAATATTATAAAAATTTGTAAAAAAAAAGAAAAAAGAAAAAAATATAGAAATAAAATAATTTATTTCTATTTGAATTTAGAATTAAATAGTCGAATAATCCATTTAGTTTAAAGTAACTAATCTGAGCTTGTCAGGTCTTTTAATTACTCTGCTTGATTTAAAAGCAACTAAGGTTTTGATTCCTTTGGAGTATGCAATATCGACTAATCTTTGGCTGATTACACCATCGAAAATAACAGTGTCTGCATCAGGATTGTCTTGTTTTAAATCTTCGTAAAGGGTTTCAACATTAGTTTCTTTTAATAAGTTTAAAGAATCATCGTAGATTTCACTGTTTCCAGTTCCTTCTAACTCTCTTAACATGTTCTTTAATAATTTTATTCTACTATCTTGAATCCTGTCGTTTTGTCTGTCTCTACGGCCTCTGGAATTTCTGTCTTTTCCTCTGCGATCGTTTCTACCGTTTTTTCTATCTGTTCTGTCTTTTCTGTCGAATTTGTCTTTACGATCGGTTCTGCCGTTTTTGTTTCCGTGAAATTTATCGGATTTGTCTAAGTTTTTTGCTCTTCTGTCACTAGTTTTGCTAGTTCTGTTGATTTTGCTTTTTCTCACTTTGCCTTGAGTGTCTAAATTGAAATCAAGGTTGTTTATTACTTGTTCAGTAGGAGCTTTGTCCCTTAAAGCAATTAAAACTTCTTCTTTTTCTAAATCTTCAACTTCTTTGCCTCTTGGAGCTCTAGTGATGTAGTCTACATCTCCAACTTGCAAGAGTTCTTTTAAGATTAATTCTCCGCCACGGTCACCATCAACAAATGCAGTTACAGTTCTTTTTTTAGTTAATTCAGCTACACTAGTAGGGATATTAACTCCTTCAACTGCGACAGTGTTTTTAATTCCGTATTTTAATAAATTTAAAACATCATTTCTTCCTTCCACAACGATAATTGCATCGGAAGTGTGTACGTTTGGACCTGCAGGAAGTCTTTCTGCTCCGAATTCAGAAATTTCATGAACTCTCATTGATTCTCTGATTTCTTCAATCATTTTCATGCTTTCAGGAGAGACAGTTTCCATCATGCCCATATAAATTTCTTTTGCACGATTAATAACTTGTTGTCTTTTCACAGCTCTTACGTCTTCAACTCTAAGAACTTCAATAGAAGCTTCACAAGGACCTACACGGTTAATGGTTTCTAAGGATGCTGCAAGGATGGCAGTTTCAATTCTATCTAAGCTAGATGGAATTACGATTTCACCTTTTGCACGTCCACCATTTGAGTGAATGATAACTTGAATCCTTCCGATTCTTCCAGTTCTTTGGAGTTCTCTTAAGTCTAAATCGTTACTTAAAAGACCTTCAGTCTGTCCGAAAACCGCACCTACTACATCAGGTTTTTCTACGATTCCGTTTGCATTGATTTGAGCGTGAATAAGATATTTAGTTGTAGTTAATTCTACACCTTTTCCCATAATAAGCCTCCTTTGAGCTTTGTAATAGGATAATTTAAGGCTAGTTATTCGTAGAATTGTTATCATAACCAATATCTATCATGATAATTTAAAACCTTTGATTCTTATCCATAAATCCTATGAATAATATTGTTTTTTCTAATCAGTTTTAAACATTTATAATTAATAATACCTCATTTTTTTCTTATTTAAACTCGTTTTGAGTAATGATTTAAAATTAATTATCCTAATTAAGATTTAGCTAATAACAATTTTACTACTAGCTTAATTATAATTAATTTTAATTAATAAATTCTTGATATATAATTTGTTAATTTATAATTGATTATAATTTTTTAAATTATACTGTAATTTGTAATAAATTGATTAATTAATTTTATAAATTAATTGATAAAAGCAGATACTAATATTAATAGAATTCTTGAATTAAATAGACATCAGCTATTTGAGATCTTTGAAATATTCTATGATTGGATTCATATAAAAAAAGATATTTTTTGATTAAAATTTAAAGAAAATCATTTACAAATAATTTTATCCATAAACAAATTTAAATTTCATTTAATTTACTTTGTTTCTTGATTCTAAATTTAATAATGATCTGATAAAATCACATTGATTTTATGATTGGTAAAAGTAGTCAAATATGATAGTTTAATTTATTTTTGTATAAGCTAATTCAAATAATTCAATGAATAATTGTTCTTTTTATCTTATAATTAATGTAAATTGTTTATTTAAGTAAAGATTTATTCTGAATTTATTTTATGATAATTAGTTTAATTTAATTAATAATAATCTATTTTCCTTTCACCTTAAGTCTTTAATTTTAATAATAATTGTAATAATCGTATTAATAATGAATTAATTAATGTTCGAATTAATTAATAATGTAATTATAATTTCTATTATAATTTAATATCATTTTTATATGATTTAGTATCCACATAATAATATCTTTATCATAATATATAAATTATTTTATATTTTTCTAATGAATGGAAAAATTTTTAGAATTTTTAGAAATATTTATTAAACATACTTTAGAAATTTAAGTGTAGATAATGAATAATTCAATTAATCATTCTATTAATAATTTTTAAATAATTTTATTTTTAAAAGAGGTGTTAAATTGGCTAAAATCACTCCTAAGACTTTATTGAAAAAATCATCCAAAGTGATTGACTTGGATGATGTAGATATTAGCAAATATGATTTTTCCATTGATGATTTAGATAATGAAAAAAGCAAAAGCCATGATTTATTGAAAAAGATCTTGGATTCAAGTTCCGCTTGTCAGGTATCAGATGCTTACTCATCTGTCTCTGGACGTAGCGGTGTTATAGATGGTTTGAAACCGATGAATGACAATAAGGTTTACGGTAAGATATTCACTGCAAAAACCAGCACTGATGATTGGGGAACCTCATTGATGGCTATGGACAATGCAGAAAAAGGTGAAGTCCTATTCCTTTACACTTATGGAAAACCTGCTTCAGTTTGGGGAGAGCTTGCTTCAACCTGTGCAGGTGAGAAAGGAATCGCTGGAACTGTTTTATACGGTTGGGCTAGGGATATGGATGCTCTTGTGGATTTGGATTATCCAGTGTTCGCTCTTGATTACCTTCCAAATGCGGGAAAAGCTTTAGGTCTTGGTGAAATAAACGTTGATTTGGAAATTGATGAAGATATCATAAAGCCAGGAGACTTTGTATTTGGAGACCAAAATGGTGTAGTGGTGATTCCTAAGGAACTGTTCCATGAAACCATGGTGGCTACCTTTAACGTAAAGGTAAAGGAAAGCCATATCATTAAGGAATTGAAAAAAGGCAGATTATTGTCTGAGATTATTGGTTTGAATAGATAATAATCTTTTTTACTATTTTTTAAGAGACAAGTGTTGTCTTTATTTTTTATTTTATTCTTTTTTTCTATTTTTTATTCTATTTTATTTTTATTTGTTCTAATGTTTCTCCAATAGCTTCATTAATGACTAAACTGGCTAAATTGTCATAAGGAGTTTCGCTTTTATTGATTAAAACCAACTTTGAGTCATTGAAGTAATTTATCAATCCTGCAGCTGGATAAACCACAAGGGATGTTCCCCCTATTATCAAAGTGTCTGCATTGGCTATGTAATTGATTGATGCGCTTAGAACATCATTGTTTAATGGTTCTTCATAAAGCACAACATCGGGCTTGACTATTCCTCCGCATTCACATATGGGAACTCCTTCACTTTCTAATATGAAATCCAGATCATATTCCCTTTTGCAAAACTCACAATAGTTTCTGTGAACGCTTCCATGAAGTTCCAGAACATTTTTGCTTTCTGCCTTTTTGGTGCAAGCCATCAATGTTTTGAGTGATCACTGCCTTTAGCTTACCTGCTTTTTCAAGTTCAGCAAGCTTTAAATGAGCAGGATTTGGCT
The DNA here is from genome assembly GCA_004553595.1 of Methanobrevibacter ruminantium. Lineage (GTDB taxonomy): Archaea > Methanobacteriota > Methanobacteria > Methanobacteriales > Methanobacteriaceae > Methanobrevibacter > Methanobrevibacter ruminantium_A. The sequence goes on from SFKZ01000019.1 coordinate 52,196, forward strand.
TAGCATCCTTGAAAACGAGATTTTCCTTGTAATAATTGAAAAACTCTTCAGTATTTTCCAGGTAGTAGCTGTGTGAAACCAGATATTCTGGGCTGTGCCCATATTTCTCCAAGCTTTTAAACACTCCGTTCTCAGATCTGAAATCAGGTATTCCACTTTCTGTAGAAACGCCTGCACCTCCGAAGAATACAATGTTATCGCTATTGTCTATAATCTCTTGCAATGCACTAATTTCATTCATGATTCTATTTATGTTCTTGTTCACTATTATTTCTTATTATTTCTCATTATTTTGATTTTTGTCATTTTTTCTTTTTATTTCTATTACAATCATCATTTCTTTTTATTCTCCATCAACTTCCATAATCTTTATATATTACCCAATATAACTATTATTAATCAATTGTTTGTTGATTAAAGAATGAATTGTTCATATTAAAAAGTTTTTATTAGAACTTTTTAGTAATACTTTTTAAGAAGAAATTTTTTTATATATAAAGGCATCGAAACATTTATATGCTATCATGTCATTATATTAAGATGTACTAATGTTTATTTTTAAGGTGATTTGATGAAATTTTTAGGAAACATCTCACACCTTGCCAATTCTGGAAAGCTTATTGTCAAAACCACAAAGACTCCTCCAGCAGGGGCTTTTGTTTTTACAAATGATAAGCAGAAAATAGGTAAGGTATATTCTATTTTTGGCCCAGTAAAAAATCCATACGTTTCCGTAAATATTTTTAGGTCAGTTAATAGAAGGGATCTTGAAAGTAGACATGGTGAAAAGCTATTTGTTTCCACAAAAAGTGAAATGGAAAAACTCAATAAGAAAAACAAGAACTCTAAATCCAAAAAGGGTTCAAAAGGTAATTCCAAGAATTCCAGAAATAGGAAATCCAATTCCAGAAAAAGAAGAAACAAATAGGATATTTAAAAAATTTTTTCTCTATTCATTTCTTAGAGAAAATTAAAGGTTTTTCCCCTAGTTTGGGTAAAACTTAGTCAAATTGATATAATAGGAGAGATTAACACGAAAGAAGGATTATCTGAAGAAGTTCTTCAAAATTCCAAAAGAACTTCAAGAAGAAGACAAAAAGATGACTCTGAGCCAGAAAGACAAACCGTATGTCCACAATGTGGTTCAACTGATTTGATTGGGGATTATGAAAGGGCAGAAGTGGTTTGTGCTAACTGTGGATTAGTTATTGATGAAAACCTTGTAGATATGGGTCCAGAATGGAGAGCATTCGACCATGAACAAAGAGACAAACGTACAAGAGTAGGTGCTCCTATTACTTACACTATTCACGATAAAGGTTTAAGTACAATGATTGATTGGAGGAATAAGGACATCTATGGTAGAGATATTCCTGCAAGAAATAGAGCTCAATGGTACCGTTTAAGAAAATGGCAAAGAAAAATCAGAATTTCCGGTGCTACTGAACGTAACTTGGCTTTTGCATTAAGTGAATTAGACAGAGACTCTTCAAGATTAGGTCTTCCAAGAAGTGTAAGGGAAGCTGCTTCAGTTGTTTACAGAAGTGCAGTGGAAAACAAGCTTATCCGTGGAAGAAGTATTGAAGGAGTTGTAGCTGCTTCTTTATATGCAGCTTGTAGAAGATGTAAAGTACCTCGTACTTTAGATGAAATTGCTGAAGTTTCTAGAGTAAGTAAAAAAGAAGTTGGAAGAACTTACAGATTCTTGACAAGAGAATTGAACATTAAGTTACCTCCTACATCTCCAGTAGACTATGTTCCAAGATTCGCAAGTGAACTTGGATTATCTGGTGAAGTGCAATCTAGATCCATTGAAATCATTGAAAAGGCAATGGAAAAAGGATTAACTTCCGGTAGAGGTCCAACTGGTGTAGCTGCTGCTGCATTATACATTGCATCTGTTTTATTAGGTGAAAGAAAAACCCAAAGAGATGTTGCAGAAGTTGCAGGCGTAACTGAAGTAACTATCCGTAACAGATACAAAGAACTTACTGAACAATTAGAAATGGGTGTAACTTTATAACACTCAATTCTTTTCTTTTTTTCTTTTTTTATTAATTCATTTTATTTTCAAAACCTTTTCATTTCAATTATTTTAATTCGTATTATATAGGACTATTTACAAGAATTTATAGGACTATTTACAAGAATTAAAAAAATCTTTTCTTAAAAATATTTAAAAAATAATTAAAAAAGTTAGAAAATAGTTAGAAAATATTTTAAAGAAAATAATTAAAAAAAATACTTTCATGTAAAGTCATGTAATTACATGAAGTAAAAAATAGTTATTAAAAAAATAAATTAAAAAGACTTATTTTTCAATTCAAGAGCTAATAAAGCTTTGAATATTTTTCAATGCTTAAGTCAAGATCATTTAGGATTTCAGTATTGTCCCATGGCTCTACCTTATTCAAGTTTTCCTGATACTTGTCAAGATTATGTAAAAAGCTTTCAATCTTTTTGACATCCAGGTTCTCATGAGATTCTCCAAATCCTAACTTCTCAACATAGAATCCATTCAATATCTGCTCGAAGTTCTTATGTGCAGGAGTGCTGTAGATAGGTTTCTTAAGATATATCGCCTCTGAAATCATAGTGAATCCACCATTCACTATAATTGCCTTAGCTGTTCTCATATCCTCAAAGATTTGCTCTTCATTAAATGACCTATATGTCAAGTTCTCATCAACCTCATCCTTGTTGAATCCATAAACAATGAATTTGTAATCAAGTTTCTTAAGCTCTTCCATAAGGTTTATGCTTGATTCTGCTGTCTGATAAACCAAAACATGCTCCCCTTCAACAGGCTCCAATTTCATTATCTCTTCCCTTAATACTGGAGGGTAAAGAGCAGTCATCTTGGGATGCTTTAATGGAGGATAGAAGAATGCTGTGATTATATGCCTTTTTGGCCTTAGGATATATGATTTGGTAACTGCCTTTGCAGTTAGCATATCCGCTTTGTGGTTTGGAGGATAATCATATTCGCATTGGGTCAACATATGGATATTGTCAAGGCTAATGAGTGGAATGTTCATGATCTTACTGAGCATACTGGAATAGTTTTCAAAATCTGATATGATAATGTTAGGCTTGATTCTTTTGCATTCCTTATATAATACATTGTATCCGTCCTTCAAGTTTGTAGGATTTGCCTTCAATGCCTTAAAGAATGTTTTCTTGGTTCTAACCACATTGTTTTCATAGACAGTGTTGAATCCTCCAATTTCAAATACATTATCGAATTTGCTTGCGAGGAATTCATATGCCCTTTCGCTTGAGAAAATGTAAACATCATATTTTTTGGTTAAATGCTCAAGAATAACGCTGCTTCTGATTGCATGTCCCATTCCCTCTCCACAGACGGAATAGAATATTCTTTTCTTGCCTTGTGATCCTGCTGCCTCTTTAACAACAAGGCCAGTTTCATCTTCAGTAACTTCAACTAATTCGTTTTCTTCAATATCCCTGTCCTTGAGTTTATTGATTCTGTCTTTGATTTTTCTGTTTCTGGATTTTTCAGCAATCTTTTCCATGTCCACACTATCAAGTGCAGATATTGGGTCGTGACCGAACTCATAACCTAAGTCCTCTGCTGAAGTTCTTTTTCCTCTGAAGTCATTTACAGTACTTTTTCCATATTGCTTAAGTAATGTGTAAAGACCTTCCTCTTCAAGTCTTCTGGTGGAAACGCCGATTCTTGCATTTCTTAGCACTTTAAATTCGCTGATTTCAGCAACACGTTCGATATAGTCAGTATCTTCACCAAAACTTAGATTTTCGTCAAATCCTCCAACTTCATCATGCAATTCCTTTTTAGAGATGATCCCATAGCATCCTGCTCCATGAGGCTTTATGTTTTCAACAGCTATCATAAACCAGTTTGCAAGGTCGTGGAGATATTTGTCTCTTTTTTTCTCAGATAGTGGTGTCATTTGGGTAATTGCTACTCCCAAATCATCTGACTCAAACTCTTCAATCACATTGTTTAGGTAATTTTCAGTCAATTCCAAGTCAGAGTCTAAAAACAGTAGTATTTCTCCTTGAGCCACTTCTGCACCTCTATTTCTTCCAGGTCCAGGAAGCCCACCTTCTACAACAACACAACCATTTTCCTTAGCAATCTCTCTAGTATTATCATCTGATTGTGCATCTGCAACAATGATTTCATAATCAGTAAAATCTTGGGATTTTATGCTTTCAAGCAATTTAGGAAGATATTCCTCTTCGTTGTATGTAGGTATGATAATACTAATTTTCATCTTTTTCATCTCGCTATATGGTTTTTTGCTGTATTGTTTGAGAATTAAATATTATTTTTTTATTTAATTTATTTAAATTTTTATTTTTTTATGAATTAGTTTCTATAGATTAGTTTCTATAGATTAGTTTCTATAGATTAGTTTCTATAGATTAGTTTCTATAGATTAGTTTCTATAGATTAGTTTCTAT
>SFKZ01000047.1 GCA_004553595.1 Methanobrevibacter ruminantium
CGGTTTGTTGTTTTGCGGTAAAAACATTTTATCCGATTCAAACCTCTTTTTCTATCTTAGGCTATTTTAGCCAATCCACAACTTTTGATTATAACTCTGCTTAATAAAACAATATAGAGCAAATAATCAATTGGAAAGAGAAATTGAAATTATACGAGAAGATGAGAATATATTTCGTATGAATTTTTCAAAAAAAACGGAAGGTGTTTCAACTATTGGACTTGTTTCAGATTCTACTTGGGGTGAAACGAATATCAAAATTTCGAGTCAAATGTGTTATTTTACAGATGATGGTCTATGTAAACGTACTGTTTTTTATAAATTTCATGATGAAGATATAGTAGGCTTTTCTCCTGACAATATTTGTGGTAAAAACTATCAATTTGATAATTTAGGTAGAGTTGTATCAGAGTCATTTCTAACCCAAGATTTACATGGAAATTTTATTGAATATGAAAACAGTCAAGGAATCTCTAAAATAAAATATGAGTATTTAGATTCTGGATATTTATTTAAAGTTAAATATTATGATTTAATGGAAAATCTAGTAACACAAAAAAATGATTTTGGAAGTTTTACTACAATTAAAGTTGAGTATGATAATGTTGGAAATATTAATAAAACTGAATATTATTTATATGATAATTTAATTGGTTTAACGTTATTTCACAGAAATAAAGATGGTTTAATCGATTGTCGTTGTTTTTTTGGGGAAGAAGGAGTCCCTTTATATATAGCAGGTGCACATAAAATTTGTTATGAATATGATAAACGAAATAATTTAACTCATGTTTCATATTATGATGAACAAAATAATAATATATATTGTAATTCAGTTGCAAATTATACATATAAATATGATATTTCGGATAAAATAATAGAAGAAAAACAGTATGGTATTAATAATCAAGAAATAGAAACCAACACTGCAACTATTATTAAACTAAAATATGACATAAATAATAATATAACTGAAAAAGAATTTTATAATTACAATTATGACTATGCACCTGAAAATAAAATAGGGTGCTCTATAGAAAAAAGAATCTATAATAAAAAAAATGAACTAATAGAATGTCGCTATTATGATAATAAAAAAGCTTTATTTAACGATATTCATGGAGTTGCGATTTATAAATATGCATATGATAAGTTAGGTAATTTGATAGAGACAAATTTTTATGATAAATACGAGGCTAAAACTCTATATGATGGCTTATATTCTTCTATAAAATCTAATTATAATGAAAAAGGACTTATAACCAAGCGAATTATTTATGATATGGATGATAACATTATGAAATATTCTGATGGTAAAATACCTATAACTATTTTTGAGTATGACAATAAAGGTAATAATACAACAATTAAGTATTTCGATGAAAATGAAAAATTTATTTCGGGTGAGAAAAAAGAATTTGATCAAATAGGAAGAATAACTATATGGGATTCTGTAGATGAAAATAATAATTTAAATCCTTATGATGGGGTAGCAAGAATTGTTTATGATTATACTAATGATTATGAACAAGCAACATTGTATGGAAAAGACAACAATCCTGTTATGGGAGCCTATAATTATTGGATGACAAGAACGTATAAAAAAAATGGTAATATTATAAGGGAAGAATACTTTGATTTAGATTCAAAATTATGTTGTTCTTTAGATGGTTATGCAATAAAAGAGATGATATATGATATAAAAGGAAATCGTGTTTTCATAGGTTATTATGATAAAGAATCCCAACCGATTGATTATATTTTTAAAGATGGCTCAAGTTTTGCATACTCTTTTTATAATCCTGAAGATGATTATCGACCAGTTTATTATAATAAATATGGACAGGAAATTGTGAACATTGAAGTCCCATATGTTAATGGAATTTTTTATGATTCACAGGCTGCTAATTCAGAAATTGAACTCTATGATTTTATAGTTGAATGGAATACTTGGAAATATGATCCAAATCAACCAGATTATTCGGCTTTAATGGAAGAAATGTCTTTAACGGAAGATAAAAGAAAAACCTTAAAACTATATAATAGTAGAAAGGACAAAATATATTCTTGCGATTTTGACAAAGGTAGAATTGGTATCAGCATAGAGAAAGGCTGGACACCTGCTTTGAATTTTCTAACACAATATGAACGAGTTTTTAATATTCATACTGAAGTAACTTTTATAAATCATAAAACTGTTATGGAAGTTAAGGAATATGCCGAAGGAATTCTATTAAAACAGAATCAAAAATATAATGAAAAAATGAATCAATAAAATAAACATAATTTAGACGATAAGAGTAAAAAATTTAATCAATCCTGCGTATTTAGAAAAGATAAATATTTAGATGTGTTAAAGTTTTTTAAAGACGCTCTGAAAAAGAAAAATTGATGGGCTAAAAAATGAGGTATAAAAAGAATACGGAGCAAATATGGAAATAAAAATACCAGAACAGATACAACTTATATATAATTCTTTTATTCAGGCTCTAAAAGATAATAAGGTTGATTATGCCAATCCTTCCTGGGACTTTGGGAATTCCAGAACAATATATTTTGACCTTGAACAGCCTGAAGAGCATTACTTTGGTGGAAGAATAAGATACAGGTTTTGGGCTGAGGATTCTGATTTGCAGGAAGAGATTGATGAGGTAAAAGATTATTGTGATGAAGATTACTTTAATAATGACAATATTGATTTTAATAAATCAATGTTCATTCGGGCAAATTCCGAATTACTTATTAATCCGAAATTTAAAAATGAATTAGGTGAATTCACAAATCAATGGAATAAAGATAATAACATATTAAGAGCTATTAAACGTCAGCATACGGCGCTGCTTGCTGAATATGTAAATCTTGAGGAGCTTTCTATTGAAAATGTGGATGCTGAAAAGCTCTTTAATGAACTATTCACGAAACGAATGGAAAGAATAAATTCTTTTTTTGCTACACTTTATAAGAATAAGTTTTTGATTAAGCGAGAAGAATTCTTAAATGATTATGAGGACTTTGGAGTTATTAATTATTTAAAGGAACTTTCAAATAATCATATAATTTTGCTATCTAATGTAATTGACGATTGTGTCGAGGGAAAATTTGCTTATACTTTTGCAAGCAAGGCCAGATTAGTTTTCTTTAATCTTAATCATAATGAAATTAAAATCAGAATTAACCTCGAAAACTTTCAGGAGGAAAGCATCAGCCTGGATGAAGATACAATCAGTAAAATAAAAGACTTTTTCCAGCGGCATAAGGATTTATAAATATGTATAAAAGAGTGTGCATCTTAATACTTTCTATAAGTTTTATTCAGTTTTGTTTGATTTCACAGACGGCGGATTCAAAGGAATTACCTCCAATTCCAAGCCTCACTCCTGAACAGATTGCACTTTATCCAACCGACAAATGGTTTACAGCAGAGCGGCCTGATTATTCTGAGCTTGATGAGCGGGTAAAAAGTCTTGCGAAAGATGGGGAGACTCCTGAGGCTGTTGCTCTTATAGTGTGCGAAGGACTTGAAACTGATATTGAAAAAGCACGCGCTATTTTTGACTGGATTGCGTATAACGTTGCTTATGATATAAGTTATAGAGTATCTAAAGGCCCGGATGCATTCACAAAACGAAAATCAATCTGTAATGGCTATGCTGAATTATTCTGTCAGATGGCGGAGGCTGTTAATTTAAAAGCAGTAAAGGTAGTCGGAATTGGAAACGGAGGAGAAGGCATTGGCCGGGGAGGTCATGCCTGGAATATTGTAAAGCTGCCCGAACGCGATCTTTTGCTGGATTCCTGCTGGGGTGCTGGTTATGTAACGGGGCTGCATGGAAAGTTCCGCTTTAAGTATTCTCCACAGTGGTTTGATACTCATCCGGCAGCTTTTGCTTATACTCATCTTCCAGATAGTTTTAATGAAGGTTGTGTGTATCCGCTTTTATCAAAGTCTCAGTTTAATAAACTGGTCTGGCTGCCAGCTTCCAGATTCTGGCCTTATGGAAATATTAATCCGGTTGAGGACTATCAAAAAAGATTTTGTAAGGGGAATTCTGATCAGCCAATAACCTTTAGTTCTTATAGAAACAGAAGACTAAATGCTGAATTGATTAAAGCTGATGGTAATGTTAAAAAAGATTTTCACATGATGAATCATGAAGCGGATCTTCATGAACTTAAAGAATATCTTTCTGAAGAAGAGATAAAAACTATTCTTGAAAAAAATTATGAAAGTAAAATTGTTTCTCCTGCAACAGATGTACCTTTAGAGTTAATTGCAAAATTCTGTAATGCCTTTAGTGAAGATTATAATCGTGAAAAATGTTATGAAATAATTGATGGTAAAATTATATGTGATTTTTCAAAAAATGGTGTAAGACTCCCTACAAAAAAAGAATGGCTCTTGGCATGTGGACAAAAATATCTTAATACAGATATTTCTGAAAAGGATTTTTCTGATGCAGTATGGTATAATAAAAATAACATAAATATTATTCGTATTGTATGCCAGACTCTTCCAAATGAAAACAAAATATATGATATGCTGGGAAATGTGAGCGAGCTTTGTTATGATGAAGAAAATGATGAATATGTTTTTATGGGCGGTAATATGTATTCGTCCCGTGAAGAAATACAGAGTCTGAAAGCAATTCCTTATGATAATTACAAAACATACTCTGGTGCAGCTGGCTTTAGAGTGGTCTGGGAGTAATTGATGTTTCGTGTAGCTATTTGTGAAGATGAAAAAGTAATTCTTGATTTTGAGACTTCCCTTGTAAAAGATTGGGCTGAAACTTCTTTGTGTAAAGGAGAACTTGAGCTTGATACATACATTTCTTCTGAACAGTTTCTTTTTGAAAGTGAAGATAAAGCTCCTTATGATCTTTTGATTTTTGATATCCAGATGAAAAATATGAACGGCATGGAGCTGGCAAAAACTTTGAGGCGACGGGGCTGCGATGCTGTAATCATTTTTATTACCGGAGTTCCAGACTATGCAATTGAAGGCTATGAGGTTGGGGCAGTGCGTTATATTCTAAAGCCGGTAAAGGCTGAAGTTTTAAATGGCCTGCTGGATAATGTCTGGAAAGAGCGACAGAAAAAAGCTGATGATTATTTTGTACTTGGACAGGGCTCTGATCTGGAAAAAATCTCTTTTGATAAAATCATTTATATTGAAGCGCGTGGTCATTATGTATTTATGAAAGGTCTTGATTTTGAACGCGAATGGAAAGCTGGCTTTTCAGAGACTACTGCCGCCTTTGATGAAAAGAGATTTTTTTGTCTCAGGCGTGGGCTTTTGGTGAATCTTGCACATGTTGCCCGTATTACCCGCACGGACTGTATTCTCGACGGCGGGGAGACGCTGCCGGTTGCCCGCGGGATTTATAAAGAACTTAATGAGGCTTTTATAGAGTTTTTTAGAAAATAATGTATAATAATATTTGTGAATAATTTAATAATGTTGGTATTGGTAGCCATTGTTGCTGCTGTCTTTTCAGTCTTTCTCACAATACTTATTCTCAAGAAAAAATATGACAGACGCTTGTCTGATTTTCAGGATTCTGTTCTCAAAAAACAGAGAGACGAGGTTCAGAATATTTACCAGACAATGAGAGCCTGGCGTCATGATTATCACAATCATATGCAGTCTATTAAAGCCATGCTTGAGATGGGGAAGAAAAAAGAATTATCTGAATACTTAGACAATCTTGAAAAAGATCTTGACTCAATGAGTTATAATCAAAAGTTGTGGATTGGCTAAAATAGCCTAAGATAGAAAAAGAGGTTTGAATCGGATAAAATGTTTTTACCGCAAAACAACAAACCG
>SFKZ01000005.1 GCA_004553595.1 Methanobrevibacter ruminantium
TATTTTCACAAGTTCTGGACATTTAGAAGAATCTATCAACGAAGTAGAAAGAAAGTTTTCAAAATAAATTATTCGTATTTCCAATTTTCTGAATGAATATTAAATTGTTTTGTTTCCCAATTTTTAATTTTATTTGAGTATTTATTAGAAAGAATAGCATATTCATTAGGTCCTATAAAATCCCAATTATATTGTTTTTCTTTCGATGAAACTTCTTTAAATTTCTTAATTCCTTTTGTGTCTGAAAGTCTACCTTTAATTTCAATGAATGTATTTTTAGAAGGAATATAAAAATCTGGAATATATATAGACCCATCTGAACATTTAAAGTGATGTTGTTCAAATTCAAATTCAACACCATTATATTTTAATATTCTAGCAAAATTTGCTTCAAAAGTAGAACGAAAATATATTCCTAAATCTTTTCTGATTCCTCCTATTCCTGAATTGTGTCCTCTCCATTTACCTTCAGAAATTGATTTAGCAATTGATTTTCTAAGGTTGTTTTTTCTGTCTTCTGTCCAAATTATCTGAGAATATTTATATTGGCATTTAGTAGAACAATATTTTTTATCACTATTAATGTTTACATCAATGATTTTTCCGCAAGGACAAGTAATTAGTTTATGAGAAAAACTTTCTGGATATTTTTCTAGAAGAGTTTTCTTTCTTTTTTCAAACATCTTTTGTTTAGTTAGATTATCATAATGTTTTGGTCTTGATTTCCATTGTTTTTTAGTTCTGCAAGAATGACAAATTCCTTTTGAATGTTTTACTTGAAATATTTCTTTTCCGCAATAAATGCAATTTTTCTTTATTTTCATTATTTACTTTTAGAAATTAAAATTATATTATTATTATAACAAATGGAAAAACTAAATGAAAATGAATTCATAGCAATTGCCATTAGAAAGGAGGTAAGATGAAAAACGAGAACTTCAAGACGTATGTCCCAATCCATACTCATGATGAATCCTCGTTACTTTAGCTTGACGGATTAGCTTCATTTAAAGAATATATCAAGAAGGCTAAAGAGTATGGAATGCCTGGTATATCAATGACTAATCATGGCAGAATTGCACTTGTAGATGATTTTTATCAAGCATGTAAAGAAAATGATATAAACCCGATTATTGGTTGTGAATTTTATGTATCTCATGGCAAATATGATGATAAAACTCCAGAAAACAAAGATAGATGGCATATCACTGTTCTAGCAAAAAATAATCAAGGTGTGAAAAATCTTTATCATCTTTCTTATTTAATGAATAAAAATGGTTTTTATTATAAACCAAGAATTGATGATGATTTGTTGTTCAAATATAAAGAAGGCCTTATAGTTTTAAGTGGATGTGCAGGTTCTGAAATTAATTCTCATCTTAGAAGAGATGAAGGATATGAATATGATTTTGATAAAGCTGTAGAAGTTGCAAAAAAATTCAAAGAACAATTTGGTGAAGATTATTATATAGAACTTCAAGACCATCCAATGCGTTCTACTGGAAAACAATGGCCAATTCAAGAATCTATTAATAAAGATTTGACTAAAATTGCTAAAATGTTGAATATTAAAAGAGTCTTGACAGCTGATTGTCATTATGCAAATTCAGATGACCATGAAGCACATGAAGTCCTTCTTTGTATTGGAACAGGTAAATATTTATCTGATAAAGATAGAATGACGTTAGACGAATTTGATTTGTCTCTTAAAAGTCCAGAAGTTCTTTATGAACGATGGAAAGATGATGTAGAAGTTTTAGAAAATACTTTAGAAATCAACGACAAAGTTCATATTGAATTTAATCTTGAAGAACAAGCAATGCCTGAATTCAATGTTCCAGACGGAATGAGTATGATTCAATATTTGAAACTTCTTACTTATAGAGGAGCAGTTAAAAGATTCTTAAAAGAAGACAATGAATTTTCAATAAGTGAATGTTACAATAAATTAATTCCATTAAATGAAAATTTTCATGGTCAGAATTTTACAGGAATTGATATTCTAGAACGAATTGAAATGGAATTAGGTGTAGTCAATAAAATTGGTGTTCCTGGTTATTTTCTAATTGTTCAAGAATATATTAATTGGGCTAAAAACAATGGAATTAGAGTTGGTTGTGGAAGAGGTTCTTCACTTGCAAGTTTGATGTGTTATTGCTTAAGAATTACAGAAGTAAATCCATTAGGAATATCAGGATTTATGTTTGAAAGATTCTTAAATCCAGATAGAATTAGTCTTCCAGATGTAGATACTGATTTTGAAGCAAGATATAGAGATAAAGTCATTCAACACTTTAAAGATATTTATGGTGAAGACCATGTTGTTGGAATTGGAGTTCAATCAACAATGCGTTCTAAGAATGCAGTTAGAGATGTTGCAAGAGTTTTGGAATATCCTTTTGATAAATCTTTGGAGCTGACAAAGCTTCTTCCAGATGCAGAACATACTGGAGCACCAAAACTTAAAGAATATATTGCATCTGATGAAGAATTGCAAAAACTTTATAACAATCCTGAACAGAAATGTGAAACGCCTGAGTTTAGAGAAAGATATAATACAGAACCTGAAGTTAAAAGAATTGTAGATATTGCAATTAAACTAGAAGGAAAACAAAGAAATCATGGAATTCATGCTTGTGGGACAGTAATTAGTCCAGAACCGATTTGGAATTATTTTCCTACAGAAATTTCTAATGATGTAATGGCAACAACAGTTCCAATGCACAGTGTTGAATTAGGTGGAGTAAATGAAAAAGGTGGTTTGTTGAAGATTGATGTTTTAGGACTTTCAACACTTGATTTGATTTCAGATACACTATCTTTAATTAAGAAGACTAAAGGAATTGATGTAGACATAGATAATGTCGACTTAGAAGATGAAGAAACATTAAGAGCATATCGTGAAGGAAGATGTAAAGATACTTTCACTTTTAGTAGTCCAGGAATGCAAGAAACTCTTAAAGGACTAAAAGTTGATAAATTTTCTGATTTAGTTCTTGTAAACGCAATGTATCGTCCAGGTGCAATGGATTATATTAAAGATGCAATTGATGTAAAGAATGGAGTAAAAAAGCCGTATTATTGGTTTAATAGAGAAAAACTTCTTGAAGAAACTTACGGAATCATTGCTTATCAAGAGCAAGGCATGGAAATTGCTAAGTTTATGGGATTCACTGGTGGTGAAACAGATAATATGAGAAAAGCTCTTGCAAAGAAAAATAAGGGATTCTTGGATGCAATTTTTCCAACATTTAAAGAAAAAGCAATTAAAAAAGGATTTTCAGAACAAGAAGTTGATAAGTATTGGGATTCATTAATTGGATTTAGTAGATATTCATTTAATAAAGCTCATGCATATGCATATGCAGTTCTAGGATATCAAACTGGATATCTAAAAACACACTATCCTTCAGAATATTATGCAGCTTATTTTAATCATGTATCAGGAGATAAAGAAAAATTAGGGAAAGCAATTAAAAATGCAAAAGAAATTGGAATTAATGTTCTTCCTCCAGATGCAGAAAAATCTGATGTTAATTTTACAGTAGATGATAACGGAAATATTCTTTATGGATTTAGTGCAATTAAAGGAGTTGGGAAATCTTCTGAGATTATTCTTGAAAGACGCAAAGAAAAAGAAATCAACTCAGTAAAAGATTTCTTTACAATGTTTGAGAATAACGAATTAAATGTTAGAAAAATGGAAATGTTAGCTAAAGCTGGTGTCTTAGATAATATTTGCAAGAAAGACCCATTAATAAAATCTAGGTCAAGACTATTATTTAATTTTGAAGAAATCTACGAAAAATATAAAACAAAGAAAAATGTAAAAAGAAAACAACAAGCATTATTTGAGATAGAAAATGATGAGCCAAGAATTTTAGAACCACTTCCGAAATATAAAATTCAAACTCTTCAATATGAAAAAGAAGTATTAGGAACATATGTTTCAAAACACCCATTAGATTATGCTTCAGAAATAGAAGATGAAAATTGGGAAAATGTTTGTAATTCTCAAAAAGATTTAGAAAATAAAACAAAGAAAACAGTAAAATGTCTTGGAACAATTGAATCATGTAGAGTAATCACTACAAAGAAGGGACAAAAAATGTGTTTTATGACTTTGCTTGGAAAAAATATCTCATTTGATGTTACAGTATTTCCTTCAACGTTTGAGAAATACAAAGACATTCTAAAAGACGGAAATAGTTTGTTTATGACAAATTATGTAGATGACTACAATGAAAATGATAGAAGATACAAATACATAATGCATGAAGCAAAAAGAGTTCTTGAAATTTAATCAAAAAGTATTTACTTTTTAGCATAAATAGTTTAAAATAGAATTATAAATCCATATAAATAACAAAGGAGGTAATATATGGCATTTGAATTCTATAAGATAGAAAGACTTAACGGGAAATATGTTCTTAAAAAGAATTTAGAACAATATCTTGAAGTAGATGCAATTAATAAATTTAATGAAATTTTTAATGCAGAACTAGAAAGAAAACTGAAACTTAATAAAAATATCGAACAAGTTATTGATTACATAATGTGGAAGTTTTCAATAAAATCTGGAAAGTTTGATTATGATTTTGTTCCAGAATGGATTGATTTTATAATTACAGATTTGATAGATTTAGAATCTAATGATGTAAAGAAATCAATCAAAAAAGCTATCAATAAACATTACATCAAAGAAAAGAATCACTATTATAGAAAAAGTCAATATGCAAAATAAATATTTATTTTTAGATAAAATAGTATATAATAATTAAAAAGGAATTAATATGAGTAAGAAAAAAGAAGAAAAACCAAAGAAGAATTTTGTAGATATTCGTTGGGGTGTTGTTAGAACAGATTTTTAAATTTTAAATTGCAAAGGAGCAAAAATGAAAATCTATATAGTTCAATGTGATAATAAGGTAAGTTCTCTTGGATATTCTAAAATTCAAGAAGCAATATCATTTGTTAATGAAAGAGTGATTAATGCTTTATCAAATGGATATGACATTGATGAGTATTCTTCTAACAAATGGCTTGCAAAGCTTTTTAGAAAATCAGATGACAAAAAATTAGAATATAAAATTTTAGAGATTCAAGTAAATGATTAATGTAAAAGAAATATCTCTATTATTTGAAAGCATTGAAAAAACTCGTGGAACAAAATCAAAAAAAGAATTGCTTGAACTTGGACTAAATTCTGAATATAAAGAAGATTTAGAAAAAGTTTTAAATCATTTGTTCAATCCAATAATTTCAACTGGAATTTCAAAAACATCTTGGAATAAAGCTGAAGTCGGACTGAATGTAAAATTTAACTCTATCTCAGAACTTATAGAATACATTCAAAAGAATAATACTGGAAAGAACATTGTTGTAAGTTCAATTAAATCTTTCTCAAAAAGGTTTGAACCATTTGAACAGAAATTTTTCTATTATTTAGCAACTAAAGACATCAACATCGGAATTTCAACAACTACAGTTTCAAAATATATTCACATTCCAAAGTTTGAAATCATGCTTGGTGAAAGATTAAATGAAGATGTAGATTTTGATAGAAACTATATTCTTACAAAAAAGTTAGACGGTGTTAATCTTACTTGCTTTAAAAGAGGAGAATCAATCACATTCTTTACTCGACAAGGAAAACAAGTTGATGGTTTGACAGATTTAATTGAACAGTATAAAGAACTTCCAGATGGAGTATACTTTGGAGAAGCTCTATATTCAAATGAAGATGAAGCAAAAGATAGAAAAGAGCTTTATCGTCTTTCAACAGGTGAATTAAACTCTAAAAGAGAAAATAAGAAAATTTCTCACTGGATTTTTGATTATCAGACTCTTGAAGAATGGGATTCTGAAAAATTCATTACTCCATATTCAAACACAATTCGAACATTAGAAAATATCTTCTCAAAGAACAAATTAAAAAATATTAAAATGGTTCCGTTCATTTATCAAGGAACTGGAAAAGAAATAGCTTTTGAATTATTGAAAAAAGCGAAAAAAGATGGATGGGAAGGGTTAGTTTTAAGATATTCTTCATCAGTGTATCAGAAAAAGCGTTCATCTGATTTCGTCAAGTTAAAACCTTTCGTAGAAGTAGATTTAAGAATCACAGGTTTTAAAGAATTTAAACACCCAAATCAACTTGGTTCATTTATCTGTGAAGATGATGAACATACTATTAAATGTTCTGTAGGCAGTGGATTTTCTAAAGAACAACGTTATGATTTCTGGAAAAGAAAGAATGAGTTCTTAGGAAAAATCGTAGAAGTTCAGACTATGGAAATTACTGAAAATAAGTCTGGACAAAAATCTCTACGTTTCCCAGTTTTTATAAGATTTAGAGATGATAAGAACACTACAAATGTCATGTGAAGTCACCAGATGACACGAGATGAACTTTTACATCAAAGTTATATAAAATATTATCTAAAAGAAAAAGTTTCTTAGAATTCATTCTAGATATCTTAAACGCAATTTTCAATGAAATTACAAAAAAGTATTTACTTTTTGATAAAAATATATTATAATCTAATCATAACCAATTAAAAAATGGTTAAGCAAATTATAAAAAGCAAAGGAGCTAAAATGAATAACAAACCAAAAACAAATTCGATTCAGCATGAATCAAACGAACTTTTGCAATATAAACTTGAATCTGCAAAGAAAGATAATCGTAAAAATATGATTATTGCAATTCTAGTTACAGCAATTATTACTTTTGCTAGTGGATATATTTTGAGCTACAATATGAATTGTTCTCAAATGAATCTAGTTCGTGAAAATGCAAGTCTTAAAGCTGAAAATCTAAAGCTTGAAGCTTCAGTTTTAAAAGAACAAACTCAGAACAATCAATAGAAAATATTTCTGAGAAATCTGAAGATAAAGTGGTGGAAGTAAAACTTGAAGAAAGTAGAGTTAATACTTCAAGGGGAGATGCAGTTTCCACCACTCTTTCAGATAAATGGATTAGTTCTGAGATAAAAAGACAATGGCTTTCTCAAACAAATATTTCTGAGAAAGATTATCAATATGTTGATTATATAGTTGGAAGAGAAAGTTCTTGGAATCCAAATTCAGTTAATAAAAGTTCTGGTGCATGCAGCTTAGCTCAAGCGTTGCCTTGTAACAAAATAGGAAATGACTGGAATAATCCTATAGTTGCTTTAAACTGGATGGATTCATATGTAAAATCTCGATATAAATCATGGGAATCAGCATATAATTTTTGGATATCTAATAATTGGTATTAATTTTAGAGGAGTTAAATACTCCTCTTTTTCTTGGTATAATTTATCTATGGCTATTAAAGTAAAAGATTTCCAGAATAACAAGATTTACTTGTCTCAATACGGTCTTAACGATATTAAAAATGGAAATATTATTTGTGCTACTCAAAATTCACAACAATTAGATTGGTCAGGAACTTCAAAAACTATATGGAGTGGCGGAAATTGGACTCAGTATGGTCCTATGGCTAAAACTACAAATAAATATGCTCTTTTTATTCAAGTTCCGAATAATGAACGATGGACAATAAAAATTCATCATATTACTGGAACTTGTAAAAATCCAAACGGCTCATGGAGTCATAGTGGGATTGCGGAATTTGATTGGAATTTAAGTGCAACACCAAGATATTTAACGTCTTGTTTAGTAGCTAATGGTGACTTATATATTCATCAAGAATCTGAAATTATTAGAGTTCTTGAACCAGGTGACATAAAATATTATACTGCATGGGTAAGAACACAATCAACAAATCACGGTATTTGGTATGGCGGAGGTCCAACTACATCAACTGGTGGTGATTTTAGTCTTGGAAATTCGTGCTTATTAGAAGCAATTATGGTGAACAGAGAAGTTCTAATAGATAATTTTTAAATTTTTCCGTAATAAGCTTTTTCGTTTTTCTTTAACTCTTCTAGTTTTTGTTTTTCAGAAATAGTGTGCTTTACTCGAGCCGCTTCTTCAGCTTTCTTTCCATCGTTCCATCTATCAAGAGACCCTACAAGATATCCCGTTATCCGGCGAAGACGTTCGAATGATTCTGATTCTTCAATCTGGTATCTTTCAAAATATTTTTTAGCATCTTCATTATTTTTAAATGATTTAATGCCAAGTTCAATTAAACGAGAATAATGCAACTCAGGAAATTGAGATAGCTCTTTTAAACCTTCATCTACTATTTTAGAATCAAATTCACCGAATTGTCTTAAGCTGTTCAAGAATTTTTCTTTATCGAATTTCTCAGTTTCTGACGGCTTATTGAATAAAATAATAGATGGTGTTTTCATCACAACTCCTTATTAATTAGTATTTCAATTATACTCTATTTGATAAAATTTACTTATGAATATTAATCTTGAAGAGCTTTACTTTATATGGAATGGGGGAAAAGGAAGTGGGAATCATAATCCTGGACAAGGTAGGGGTGTTGGAAAACCAAACAACAAAACTGGTAAATTTGTAAAGTCATCATTTCCATCTTTAAAAATGTCTGAAAATAGCAAAAAATTTTATGAAAAACTAAATCCGAAAATTCAAGAATCTTTTGAAAAATGTATTGATAGACTCAAAAAGACAAATATATCATTAGATAATGTTGAACTAGAATTTGTAAATTCTAACACTAGCGGAGGTGATAATGGATGGGTTAATGTTGTAGACGGAGACAACATTGACTCAAAAATGATAGTAAATCTTATCAAACCAGTTCTTAAAAAATTCACCAAAAAAGAACAAGATGTATATAAACATTCATTTGTTGCAGACAATTCATCTGAAGCAATAATTGACCATGAGTTTGGTCATGTTCTAATGTATAAGAAAGCTGCAGAAATCGGAATAAAACCAAAATCAGCTCATCTATTTGCTGAAATGATTGTGAAGAATGAAGCAAAAAAATTAAATATAGACTTAAATGATGAATCAACTGAAAACTTTTCAGAATATGCTCATAGAAATTATACTGAGTTTATTGCTGAAGCATATTCACGTCCAGATTATTCAAAGCTTACACAGAATGTCTCTGATTCACTATGCAATAATAAATACTCAAAAGATGATTTCAAAAACTTTATAATTGAACTTACAGGCATTCAAACTAATGAAAATAACTCAAATATCATAAGACTAAATGTAGCTTTGAATGGTGGACCTAATTCAGGGAATCATAATCCCGGACAAGGACGAGGAAAAGGAAAACCAAATAATTCACCTTCTAAAATAATTGATTCTTATAAAGAAAAGTATTCTGACTTTTGGCTAAACGGTGTTGGAGACAATGGATTTGAAACAGCAACAAAAAAAGGTGCTGAAAACTATAAAAATATAATTGATTTAGCTGAAAAACAAAAAGATATAGAGTGGAATTCTGGTGAATATGACAGAATGACATTGAAAATTGCATACTCTCAAGATGAGATAGAAAATAATTTTAAAACTCTATGTAAAAATAACTTAACAGAAAATGATTTTTATAAGATTAAAAATCTCTTCTATGATTGGTCAACAAATCTAGGTCCAAGAGGAAAAGATGGATTGTTTCTAGATACACCAGGGATTATTCTAGAAAAAGATTCAGAAGCATTTAATTTATATAAGGCTTATATTCAAACAATCCTCTATGAATCAGGTATTACTTCTAAGAAGCTATTTAGAGGAGAACCAAAGAAATTTGATAATAAACCGAAACAATTTGTTAGTTACACAGATTCTATGATGTCTGCAGTTAACTTTGCAAGAGGCAACATAGAAAATGTTATAGTAGAAGAAATTCCGATAAATAAAATTATTGCTGTTGATGATATGATGAAGTTCTCTGGATATAGAACAGAGAAAGAATGGATAGTTGATTCTGGAATCTATGAATAGTATTTACTTTTTTGATAAAAAGTTTTATAATATAAATAATTGGAGAATAAAATGAAGACTATCTATGAACTCTTTGAATCTGATAATTTAAGTAAAGAAGAATTTGAAAAGCAGCAAAAAATTCTAAAAGAATTGAATGATGTATTGATGCCTTTTGTAGAAGGTTCTACTTTAAGAGAAAAAGAAATCTCTCTTATAAAAATGCCATTTAATGAAAAATTAAGAATTTACTCAAAATTGAAAAAAGTTTATTAAAAGTATTTACTTTTTGATAAATCTATTATAAAATAAAAATATAAATATAAATAAAAGCAAAGGAGCTTGCATGAAAAATATTATTTATTACAAATGCTAAATAAAAAATATTCTATTTATGAGAATGAAGAATTAGGAATTCAAAGCAAAATTGAAATGGAGGAATTATGAAAACTTTGAACTTTAAACATGCAATTGAAAAACTTGGTTATAAAGTAGAAAAATATGTTTACGGATATAATTTTCGTTCAGCATTTGCTTCAAAAGATAATCAGCTTTGGTATTTTCACATCGAAGATTTAAGAGATGAGCATCCGTTTGTTTATAGAAGAACAGTAAAAAGTTTAGAAGATTATACTGGTGGTTATAATAATAATGATGTAGAGTTGAAACTTGAACAACTAGGCTACAAAATTGTTGAAAAAAGGAAGCAGAAATATGACTTCAACTCATTGTAAAATGTTTGATAATAACGTTACAATAATGAAATATTTGTCTACAGATGGTGAATATAAATTCAAAGTATTAGATAAATTTAATGAACCTGATGAAGTAGAACGACTTTTAAAAATGATAAATATTTCTAATGGATTGAAAAAATCTGGAGAACTTAAAAAACAACTTTGGATTAAAACTGTTCCGACAATCTAGTTTGTTAGAATGGATATATGAATACAATTGGAAAAGAATTTTCTGAGTTTTTGTGTAAATTGCTTAATCTTGAGTTCGGAAAAGATTTTTTCTATATGAAAGTTCCAGATGAAGTTGGTCCAGTGTATTGGATGACTCTAATTGGTTCTTATGTAAATAGAGATTTAAAAACAAAACAAAAAATTAAAGAATATCAATTTGTTTTGAACTATAGAGATGTTAAAGCACAAAATGTAGATGAAGAGATTTTTCGAATAGAGACAATTCTTAATCGACTAACATGTGCTAATTTAGATAATTTTGAATTATATGAACTTTCTACTTCTAACTTAGGCTCATATGAAGATGCTGATGTAGAAGGAAGATTCAAAGGAACAATTCAGATTTCTGTAAAAATTCATGATGATTACCATGTTTAAATAAAATGGTAATATATATCATATGAATCCGTTCAAAAAGATTACGAGTGTCTTTAAAAGAACACCTAATAAGAATAACATAGAAAATGTAAACAAAAACTCAATTGCTACAGATTTTCTGCGTAGAGGAAATTTTAAAACTAGACAAGATGTAGCATTAGACCAAAAATATAATCCAGAAATGACAGTAAATGGCTGGATGTTTGCAGCTCTTAATGCTAGAAGTGATGCATTCGGAGAATTCTGTGAAGAAAATATTATTACAGAATCTAAAAAAGGAGAAAATCTTTATCACCCATATCTCCAGCTAATTGAAGAATCAAAAGAAATTCCTGAATATGAGTTCTGGAAAAGAGCAATCTCAGATTATGATAATTATGGTCAAATGTTCTTCTTCATTTTAAGAAGAGTTGTATATGACAAAAATGGAGAAATTGAACACATTGGTCTTCCAACAAGAATTGATATTTTAAATGCTTCAAAAATGACGATTCTTACAAGAAACGGTAAAATCGTTGGATATAAAGAACAAATTGATTCTACTCATAAGAGAGAATATTCTGCAGACCAGATAATCAGAGTTATTAATCCTCACCCAAGAGATCCAGAAGTTCCTTATTCTATTTATGATGCTGCAAAAGACTATCAATACACAATCAATAAAGGCACTGAATTCGCTCAAAATGCTCTCATCAATAATATGAATACTCCTGGTATTTTGAGCACGACTGAAGTTCTCAATGATGAAGAATATGATAATCTCATTAGTAGGATTAACTCACATGAACCAGGCAAAGCGATAGTTACAGATGGAACTGGAAATCTTACATATACATCAATTTCTCAAAGTCTTGACCAAGCTGCACTTCCTACTTTAACTGAACTTTCACGTCAAACAATTTTTGCAGTAACAGGAACATCTAAGACAGTTCTCGGAATTGAAGAATCAGGCGTTACACGTGATACATCAAAAGTTCAAGATAGAAAATTTATTAAAAGAGCTATTGCTCCTGTCGCTAAAAGAGTTGTTTCTGCATTTAATTTTGATTATAGAGTAAAATATCCAGAACTTTATAAGCAAAACCAAATCAAAATGGTGATTAAACCATTATATGATGCTCAAGAAACTCAAGAACAATTTGATACTCAGAAAAAATTATTTGATGATATTACAGAAATAGTTTATTCAGGATATACGAAAGAATCAGCAGAAGACTTTATGTATGGTGATATTTCGTTTACAGACCTTGAACTTGATGCAGAAGATGCTCAAGATATTGAAGATGAGCAACAAGACATTGATAATCAAGAAAATCAACCTACTGAAGAACAACCAACAGAAGAAATTCCAGAAGAAAATGGTAGTTCTGAAAAAGATTCAAATGAGTCGAATATTGATAATGTAAGTAAAAAATGGATTCTTCAAAATATTAATTTAAATAATTTAGAAATTAAAAATGAAAATAAAGGAAATCCATATCATTCAGAAGATGGAAAATTTGATTTTGCTCCATACAAAGAATATAAAGGATTAAAAGAATCTGCTCAGAGAATAGCAAAAATAGCAAAAGACGTTTATAAAAATAGAACAAGCAAAAATTATAAAAAATACAAAAATTATTATGATTTAGTCAAAAAAGAAAGACAAAAATTATATGATATGAATAATATCGATATTGACAAAGCAAATAAAATTATTGATGACTGGACAGAAGGATTTTATTCAGGAGATAATATTGTTTTCGACAAAGATGGAAATATAATCGACAAATCATCAACAGAAATTTTTAATAAGCTAGATATTGCTTTATCACAATCAATAGTTCATGAATTAGGAGGAAATTTGGATGTAGAAAGAGTTCAGGTTTCATCAGAAGATTATGGATATGATGGAAGTTTAATAACAAAAGATAAAAATATATCAACTACTACAGATTCTTCTTGGATTAGTGATAAAAATAATGGACTAGATTATAATAAAGATGATTTTGATGCAGGATATTTGTTTAAGTTTAATGTAAAAGATAAAAATGTAAAAATGCTTCCTGAAATTCAAGCTGCTGGATTAGAAGAAGGAATTAATCATCCTTTTGCAATACAATTAGAAGTAGTTTGTGAAGTTAATTCAAACATTAAACCTACAGAAGTTTTATGGGATAACTTAAAACAAAATAGTATAAAAATAAAAATTGAAAATCAAGAATCTGAAATGCATAATCACACAAGTTCAGATAATTATTATATGAAAGCTCTAAAACTTCATATAAATGAACAAGGTGAACTTGATGAATACGGAAAATCAATAGAAAATAAAATTAATCAAGCAAAAAATAATCTTTTAAAAGAAATTAGAACAATTCAGCTTCAAGCTATTAGAGAATCAAGCTCAAAACTTTCTGTAAATGCTTTTGATTACGAAGATATTAGAACAGAAGAACAAGAAGATGCAATCTACAATAAAATCAAAAATGCTCTTAGAAAATATTGGTTTTTGATTCTTCCATTAGTTGGAAAAGAAAGAATTATTGAAGACAAAAATAACATAAAAATCTCAAAAGAAGATAGTCCAAATTTAACTGAAGAAGAAATTCAAGAAAAAAATGAAGAAATTAAAAAAGCTGAAGTAAATCTTCTTGGAACTAAAAAAGTAAAAGACTACATTGAACAAGTTTCAGAAAAAGCAGCTAAATCTCATACTAATACAATTTATAAGACAATTTTAGATGCAGTAAATAAAGCTGAGAATAAAATATTAAGAAATCTATTTGCAAAAGAATATATCGAGCAATTCAAACAAGGCGAAGATAAATGGTTCAAGTCAAAGCCTACTGAAAAACAAGTAAAGTCGAAATTAAACAATGAAAACTTTATTAAAGATAATCAAAAGCTTTATGATTCAGTAAGAAAAAAGATTGAAGAAGGATTTTCTAGAGAAGAAATTCAAAGAGCTATTAGAAAAGAATATGTTGACTTGTCTAGAACAAGAGCGAATATTTTAGTTGGAAACGAAATGGCTCGTTCAATTACATCTTCTCAATATGTGGCTGATTATGAGCTTCTTCGTAAAACAAACATGCTAGATAAAGCATATAAAAGACTTGTTAGCTCTACTGGTGACCCATGTCCTGTTTGCAAAGCTCTTATAGATAAAGGAGATATTCCTTTTACATACCCATTCTTAGAACTTGGCGACACTATTCAAGTCGAAAATGATGGAAAGACTACAACATTTACATGCAACTATGAAACAATAGAAAGCGGAGTAGTTCATTGCAATTGTCATTGTGACTATCAATTAATTATTAAGGGCTAAAATGAATAGATTAGAACGATTAGAAAAAATTTTAAATAAAACATCTGGAAACCCTTATCATGATAGTGAAGGAAAATTTACTTTTAGCCCTTCAGGTGTAGGAAAACCATCTAGAGGTTTTTCAAGTCCGACTGTCATTTATACAGGAGATGATATTAAACTAGAAAAAGATGGAGTTATTTTAGAAGGAACTCTTCAATATAAAGACGGAAAATTCTATCTTTTAACAGACAAAGAAAAAGGCAGTCTAATTGAGATTTCGAAAGATGATATTAGAAAATCTATCGTCTCAAAATCAGCTAAAGAAAAACAAAAAGAATTATTAGAAAGACAAGGAATCAGGCATAAATCTCCTAAAGAAAGAAGAACTCCAGAACAGAAACGCTTAATCTCAGAATTAGATAAAATTGGATTGTTTAAAGATAAAGAGTTCGGAACTTGGTGCACGAAGTATGCTGATGAAGAAACATTATCTGATATTTATACAACATTAAGAGAAGCTGAGAGTTTTGGGCTAGATATAAACTCAATACAGCTTGGAAAAATTAGAAGCGGACAGACCTGGGGAAGAGCTTATTATAGAACTGATGGCAACTTTAAACTTGCTTTATCTGGACAAATTTATGATAGAAATCCTATTCAAGAAATGAAAATAAAAGAATGTAGAGAAGGATTTCATACTGACAACTCAATCAAAGCTGTTGTAAGACACGAAACTGGACACATTATTTCTTACCAGAATGCACAAAGAAGCTTCAATGAAAAAGATAATCCGAAAAATATATGGCAGTTAGAGGATAAAATTGATTCATATTGCGGAAAAGTTGTTTCTGAAGCTATGGGATATTCATATTTTTCATTCAGAGAAACGTTGAAAGATTTAAAGAAATGTTCTAATTCAGAAATCAGTGAATATGGTAGAACAAACTTTAAAGAAGCTATTGCAGAAAGCTGGTCAAATCCTAATTATTCATTGTTTACAAAGAAAGTCAGTGATATTTTAAAGAAAGATTTGAATAAACCTAGGGAGAATTCAATTATGAATAAAATAACTGAAGAAATTCCAATTTGTTCTGGATATGGTCCTGAATTTGAAGATTTTGAATATGAGACATCAACTGAAAAAGTCAAAACAAATTCTAGAATCATGAAGCTTTGTAGTTTAGAAAAAGTTATAAATTCACAAAAAGAAAATCTTGATTATCGTTATGATGTAAAAGCTTATAAAGAATATCTTAAAGAATGGCTTAAACATAAAGACGAAAAAGAATATTTAGATGGTGGTGTTCTTTCATTTGCAGAATTCTGGGAACATGACATTGACTATGAGTTCGAAGATTATAATAAAATCTTAAAACTGATTGATGAACACAAAAAAAAGAAAGAATTAGTGACTAATGGTGGTCCAGGTTCTGGCAATCATAATCCTGGACAAGGAAGAGGTGTAGGAAAACCAGCTAATGGACACAGTTCGAAAAGTGCAACTCAATATTCTGCAGATAAATATCTCACTAGAGCAGAACATGAAAATATAATCAATTATTCTTCAGAAGACAATTTTGCAGATGATGAATTAGATGCAATTGCTAGCTATACTAAAAGCATGAGATATGGTGCATCTAGTGATTTAAATCAGGCAATCAAAGCAGATTCTAATGGTGAAATAACAGAAACAGAGAATATTCTGTTCCCAGAAGATGATTCTCAAATTGTTACATGGAAAGACAACAAAGAATTTATTGAACAAAAAATAGAAGATAAGAAAAAATATGATTCATTAAATGAAGAAATTCGTCTTGAATCTTCTATTCTTCGAAAAGGTGGATTATCTGACGAAAAAGAAATTGAAAATCTTAAAGCTCATATTTCTAAGATACAGAAAGAAAGAGACGATATTTCAAAAACTTTGAAATATTCTGACTATGAAAATTATATAAAAAATTATGAAGAAGGTCGGTATGATAGTATCAAAGATGACCAAAAAATGTGGACAATAGACGAAGATAAATTGTCGAAAATTTCTATAGTAAAACTAAGAGAAAATCAAAAATCAAATTCAAAAAGATTTGATGAAGTTCTAGAAATTCCTAGATTAACGTGGAGCATGTCTCCTGATGATAAACCGACAACTACAGACACATTAGCAAATGTATATCAAGAAAGTTTTAAAGACCTTGACAAATTAGACAATATCATTAAAAACAAAGGATTTGTTTTAGATAAAGATATCACTGTTACAAGAAGAGTTGCAAATGCTAAAGTAATAGAAAATCAAATAAAAAACAAAGGTGAGTATACTCAAAACGGAATTACAAGTGTTACAGCTGCAAGGTCAATTGCAAAGAAAATGCCTAGTGGAGTTAATATGGGTGATGATTTATTGAGAATCACAATTCCTGCTGGAACAAAAGTAATTTCTACTTATAATCCGTTTGCAAGAGATGTCCAAAAATCAGCTGATAAATATAATGACGGAAATCTATCAGTAGAAGATAAAAGAAATCTACGAATGATTAAGGGACAAAATGAATTGATTCTTCCAAGCGGGTCAAAGTTTGTTTCTCCTAATGGAAATAGCATTTCTAAGAATGAAGATGGTTCTTATCAATTAATCTTAAAAGTAGATAAAGATAAAACTAGTAAAAATAGTTTAAAAATGATTGATTATTTAAGAAATAATCTCTCTGCTAAATCTTATTTTAGAAGTCAAAGACTATCTGCTATTTTAAATAAAGTGAATAGAGGAAATCCTTATCATGATAGTAAAGGAAAGTTCACATCAAAAGGTGGTTCTTTCGGTTCTTCAGCTTTAATTACTGAAAAAGGAAAAGAAATCGATAAAAAATTTAAATCATTTTCAGATATTGCTCTTGAATTAAAAGAAGGAACTCATAAAGTTCTTGGAAAAGAAATCTCTGGAAAAAGATTCGATTTAGTGTCAGGTGATATATTGGTTTCGACAATTAGTGATAATGCAGAAGACGAAAACAGGATTGAAGAAATTAAACAACAAATAGAAAAAGAGAAGAAAAGTGGTGTTGTTTTGATTACAATCGATGAAAATGAGAAAGTTAAGATTAGAGATGGTTCTCATACATTTGCTGCTTATCTTAGATTAAGAGACGAAGGAAAAAATTATTATATCCCATTTATTCTTTCAACTCCTAGTGATATTGACAGATGGGAAAAGAAATTTGATTCAATTGAAGAACTAGAAAAAACAGAAAAAGATTTAGTTAATGTAAAACAATTCAAAATAAACAAAGAAGATGAAGAATAAAGAACATAAGAAGTTTTTGATTTATTTTGTTCTTTGTGTTCTGATGTGGTTAATTTGCATGATTTCAATTTGTTTGAAATAGTATTTACAAATTCTTAGAAAATATATACAATAGAAATATAAATAAGAACATTAAAAACAGGCACATACAGCAAATTATATTTTGTAGCTAAGTGGTATAGCAAATGTCTGCAAAACATTCATCGTTGGTTCGAATCCAACCTAATAATTTGTGCCTAGGTTCATTTATAGGCAGACACTCACAGCAATAAATTCATGCTAAGTGTTGTTTAGTATATACATTGCAAATGTATCATCGTGTCTAGGTAGTTCTATAAATGAACAAAACTATAAATGAACAATGGAGGTAATATGAGTTTCTTAGAAGAACTACAAAAAGAAACTGGTAAATCTTATACAGAGAATGGCGCAGCTACAAATAAAAGTAGCTTTAATCATTGTCTGGATTTTTTTGCATTAGCAGCTTCAATGAGAGAAAATCCTCAAGATGCTGTTAAACTATTTGAAAAAGCATTTTTTGAAGATAAACAAACAGCTATAAGAATTTTATTCTGGATTCGTGATATTAGAGGTGGACAAGGTGAAAGAGAAATCTTTAGAAAATGTTTAAATCATTTAATAGATTTAGACATGTCTACATATGAAAAAATTCTAAAATATATTCCAGAATATGGTCGATGGGACGACATGATTTGTGATAGAAAACATGTCAATGTTTATTCAGATAAGGTAATAGAAATTATTTCTCTTCAACTAAACAAAGATTTGATGTCTGAAACTCCATCTCTTCTTGCTAAATGGTTGCCTTCTGAAAATGCTAGTTCAAAGATTACGAGAGAAAATGCTTCTATATTAATTGAAAGACTTGGAATGACTCCTAAACAATATAGAAAAATTCTTTCTAAACTTCGTAAGAAAATTCATTTGCTTGAACAAGACATGTCAAAGAACAAATGGAATGAAATTAAATATGATAAGTTGCCAAGCCAAGCTTTCAGAAAACATATTTCTGCATTTAATCGTCATGATGAAGACAGATTTAAGTCTTACTTAGAAAATGTTCATGAAGGAAAAGAAAAGCTAAACACTTCAACTTTAACTACAGAAGAAGTATTTGACACAATTAAAACAGATTCAAAAGCATCAAATGTAATTTGGGAGTCATTAGAAAATTTTGTTCCAGAAGATTTGAACGCAATTGTAGTTGCTGATGTTTCTGGCTCTATGAGTGGACGTCCTCTTAAAATTTGCACATCATTAGCACTTTATTTTGCAGAACACAACAAAGGACAGTTTGCAAATAAATTTATTACATTTAGTGAACACCCAGAATTAGTAGAAGTTCTAGGTGATACTCTTGAACAAAAACTAAGAAATATAGAAACTGCTGATTGGGGAATGAATACTAATCTTGAAGCTGTATTTAATCTTTTGTTAATAGCTGCTGAAAATTCAACTAAAGAAGAAATTCCTAAAGTCATTTACATAATTTCAGATATGGAATTTGACTGCTGTGTTGAAAATGCAAATGATACAATTTTTGAAAATGCAAGAAAGAAATGGAATGAAAAAGGATTTGAACTTCCTACAGTTGTGTTTTGGAATGTTGCAGCAAGAAATATTCAAACTGCAGCGACTAAGTTTGACAAAAACGTCTCATTAATTAGTGGTTCAAATCAAACTTCATTTAAATTAGCTTTTGAAAATAAAACTCCAATTGATTTAATGAATGAAACAGTAAATAGTGAAAGATATTCTCAAATTATTATTTAATAGTATTTACTTTTTTAAAATAATAATTTAAAATAAAAATATAACTTAATACAAGATAATATTTAAATAGCTTAAAACTCCGCACTCTAAGTATTAAGTTATATGTCCCCATAGCTCAATTGGATAGAGCATTTCTCTTCTAAAGAAAAGGTTGTCGGTTCGAGTCCAACTGGGGATGCCACAGGAGAAATATGAAAAAAGTTTTATCTAAAGATGAATTTTGCAGTTATTTAGATAATGTTTTAAAAAGAGAAAAGAACGCAGAAACACTATCTAAAGCACTTCAAATATATGCGAATGACAAAGAATTTACTGGTTTTACTGAAAACAGTGATTTTGACATAGAATTTTTAGAAACTTTATTAGAAGATGAAAATCATTGGATAAGTTGGTGGTTCTATGAAGCTAAACAGAATCCTAAAAAATACAGAGTTGAATTCAATGGTATTAAATATGTAATTGAGTCTCCATCAGATTTATATGATTTTCTATTTCAAGAAAATAATGAAGAGAAAAATCCTTATTATGAAGGTGGAATTCTTTGCATAGACACAATAAATAGAATGATTAATCAAGGCAAAAATACTATTGAAAAAAGAGAAAAAGAAGGAAAATCAACTGAAAAATTAAATAGCTATGTTGCTCTTTTGAAAATGGCTAAATCAATGATGATTAATGACTTATCGATGATAGGAAATCTCTATTTAGTAGAAAATGAAGAGAAATAAAAAATGTTTTTTAGTCTGCGGTGATTTGCATACAAAATATGACATATTTTTAAAAGCAATAAATAAGTTTGAAACTGAAAAATTCGATAAGATTATTTTTTTAGGTGATTATTGTGATGACTGGAATGAATCTCCTGAATCATCTAGAGAGCTTCTAGAACACTTAATAGAATTCAAGAATAAGTATCATAATCAATGCATTCTTTTATTAGGAAATCATGATTTATCAGAATGGTTTGGTGGAGATTTTAAATGTTCAGGATATAATTCTATTACACATTTAATATGCAAAGATTTATTTGATAAAAATGAAAATTTATTTCAGATAGCATATCCTTATAAAAATTGGTTATTTACTCATGCAGGAGTTCATAATTCATGGCTAAAAGATATTAGCCTATTAGATGAAGAGTTTAAAGAAATGAAATATCCTTATAGAATAAGTGCTGAACTAAATTTAAGCTTATCTGAAAGAAACAATAACATCAAATATAATAGATTATTTAAAGCATTAAATTCTGTTGGTGGATATCGAGGAGGATTTAGTTCACCTTCTCCAGTATGGACAGATTATAAAGAACTGATTTCAAATCCTGCTCCACATATAAATCAAGTTGTTGGTCACACTCCAGTCAAAACAATAATTTCTCATACAATAAAAAGAGAAAACAAAAAAGACATTCTCTATTTTTGTGATACTCATTCAACATATACAAATGGAGAAAACATTGGAGATAATTCTTTTCTTGAACTTGAGATTTAGTATTTACTTTTTTAGATAAAAAGTATATAATTTTTATAAATAAAATAAAAGGAGATATATGGAAGAAGAATCAGAAAAAGCATACGACATTGGATATAAAGAAGGAGCAGAAGAAGTCATTAACCGAGTATCAAAATGGTTAGATGATTATACAATTCAGTCTCTAAGGGAACAATTTTTAGGTGAAGAATGAAAAATCTTTGTAGAGAAGGAATAATATAAATGAAACGATACAAGCTAAAGAAAGACTTACCAACATTCAAGGCAGGAGATATTTTCTACCTTAGTGATACTGGAAATCTCTTTGATAGGAATTTTTTGCATGCTAAAAGTAGCAATATTGTTTATAGTTTTAAAGAGATAGAAAAATTCCCAAACATCTTGACAGACTGGTTCGAGGAAATTAAAGAGCCAACTCGCTGGGAGCCAGAGCTGGGGCACGATTATTATTATATAAGCGGTGTTGGTCATGTATATGATGATACCTGGGCTAATGGCTCTCCTATTGACAACAGTAGATTCGAGATTGGCAACTGCTTCCATACCAAAGAAGAAACCGAGCAAGTAGTAGAATATCTCAAAGCACTCGCCGTGGTAAGAGGAGATGCAACAAGCAAGTTTGCAAAAGGCTGTAGAAATTGGCGTGTATATTATGATTCAGTTTACAACTATTTAGCTATAGAATCAAATTTTTCTGACATTAATAACGGTATTTTCGGTTTGCCATATTTTGCAACAGAAGATGACGCACAAATGTCGATTGAGAAACATAGGAATGAATGGCTTACAATTTTCGGAATTGAGGAGTAAAAATGAAGGCAAGAGTGATTAAAGAATGGGAAATGTATGGCATAACCCATAAAGTAGGCGAGATTATGAATATCACATTACATAGTCCTGGTGGACTACCGATGATTAGTGACAGAGACGCGTTCTTACTTGACAACGGATTCATTGAGGAAATCAAAGAACCACTCATAAAAGACGCAGGAGCGAGAGATGTTATGCGGCTGTGGGCAAAAGTAAATCGTATTCCAACCAACGCCACCACTATCGAATACCATTTTGTGGAATCTCTGTGCGGAACAGAATCGGAGTTTTGGGACAACAATTTACACATAATGTTTTATGGAAAGATAGCCCCAAACGCTGTTCACGGCAAAATCTATACAATCGACGAACTATGCGGAGAGGAAGAATGAGTTGGGCTGAAGTAAAGTCAAAACAAGCAGAAAATATCGCCAAGTTATATGAGAAGGACACAGACGACTGGTTTCTACAATCGCAGATGAATAGACCAGAAGAAGAACGAACAGGTTTTGCGCCGAATGACGGTAAGTGCTATTACTGCAACAAAGCAATTTGTGAAGGAGAGAAAGCCATCACGGCCGAATCATTAGGTGATGGCATTATCACAGGTTGTCCATATTGCCATAGAAGTTATTGTGATTAGGAGGAAGAATGAAAACTGAAGAGTTTGTATTGCAACTAGCAGATTCATATGACCACGACTATATTGAAGTTCGTTTAACAGATGGCGGATATTCAACTAGCAGTTATATGAATGGCGTTGAGCATTATGACACACTGAAACTCGCAAGATTAGCAGTTGAAGCATTCCATTGCAGATATAATAAACCAATCAAGATTATTCGAATTGTTTTAGAAGAAGTTGAAACTATTAATAAGGAGAAAAAATAATGCTTTATATATTATCTCAAATAGCTGGCTGGATAGCAACGTTTCTAAGAGCTGGAGGAATGCTAGCTAAAGAACCAATGACTATTAAATTATTAGTTAGTGCAGGCAATTTGGGGTGGCTAATCTCTGGAATATTGACAGCGAATGTCCCGTTAGTCGTTAGCAATGGCCTGTGTCTAATCATCATGGTAGTGGAATTAATAAGAAAAGGTGGTGTGAAGAAGTAAAACATGTTACGTCCAATATTTAAATAGAAATGGAAGAAGAATGAGAGCATTAAAGTTTAGGACGTGGATTAAGAATTACAATTGTTATGCTGATGTCTTAGGATTCGAACAAGGTAGGTTATTCGTTCAATTCCAAAGTGGCGAACGTTCACAGCGCAGGCTTTACGTTCCTATCGAAGATTGTGTTCTTGAGCAATACACTGGTCTTAAAGATAAGAACGGCAAAGAGATTTATGAAGGAGATATATTAGGCGGTATATGGGAAGGTGGGTTCATATCTTGGTGTGATAAGTGCAAGCAACTCCAATACCACATATTGACACATGGGTGCATGGCCTGTTTAGGCGATGTTCAATGGTATGAGTTAGTCAATGACAACGGTAAGTTAGAAGTCGTCGGAAATGTTCACGAAAATGATAATTTGTTGGAGAAGAAATGAACAAAGAAATCAAAAATCTTATTGAAGAAGAAACAGAAAAAAGAATTGAAAGAATATTTGAGTTCAACTGGCGAAGAATATTTGGAGAATAGAAAAATGAGTATCATTATAAAAGTTTGTTCAGTTTTATTAGTTATTGCTCTTTTAATAAATGCTATAAAATATGTTCTAAGTATAACGAAAGGAAAATAAATGAAAGCTATTGCAAAATTTATCGGAGATGAATATTGGAATCATGGACAAATATATGAAATAAAAGCAGAACTTGTATCTTGCAAAGGAAGAGGAAACGAAGAAATTGGTGGAATTATTCTCTTTGAAGGAAGCTTTGCAATTGTTTATCATTCTCTTGAAAAATTCTTAAATGATTGGTTTATATTAGAATACAAGTAAAAGGACAATAAATGAGAATCAAAAATCCAAGAACAGGTGAAATCGCTTATATAGAAGATAAATTCAATCTTACAGATGCAGAAGGAAATATCATAAAAACAATCTCTTTAAATGAGCTAAAGAATTGGCAAAAATATGAAGAAGATATAAATCTAGATTCAAGTGAAATTCAATTCATTAAAAGCTGTCTAGAAAATCTACATGAATGTAAATTTAATAATATCACTCATATTTTAAGAGATGGTTCATTATTAATATTCTGCACATATGAAGATGGAAAGATAGTATTTGTTGAAAATGCTCAAATTGTAGGCTTTAATAGAATGGAACAGAATGTAGTTTATTCTTTGAAAGAGCTTGGAATAGCCGGAAGTCTATGAAGTATTTACTTTTTTGAAAAACGTGGTATGATGAATATGGACTGAGTGAGAAAATGAAGCTTATCTATTCTCAGTCTGCCTAGTTATTGCAGATAAGCGCTTCACTAGGGGATTGCTTAGAACTCCATAATCTAAGACGTTTGTTAACATATCGTAAATTTGTTACGGAACTCACAACACCGAAAGAAGTTGTGTCCTTTCTGGAACGAGAGACCTTTTGCTCCTTTCTTGTCTCTCGTCTTAGCGGAGAGAAGATTCAGTAATCTTACTTGCCTCATAAACAAGTTAAAGTTGGTGCAACTCCAGCCTCCGCCACCATATATACTACATGAAATATCTTCTCAGAAGCTCTCAGATGACTTCTGGTGAACTTTAAAAGCTAGTTTAATAAAATACATTCCTCTGTAATTCAATGGTAGAATAGTCGGCTGTTAACCGATAAACACTGGTTCGAATCCAGTCGGAGGAGCCATTGGCCTCTTCGTCTAACGGTTAGGACACTAGGTTTTCATCCTGGCAATATGAGTTCAATTCTCGTAGAGGTCACCAAATGCCACCTAAGCATTACGGTGATGCACCTCTCTTGTAAAGAGGAGATATCAGTTCAACTCTGATAGGTGGCTCCAGATAGTAGGGTGGCCGAGTGGTTGAAGGCACTGGTCTTGAAAACCAGAAGGTTAACGCCTCGCAGGTTCGAATCCTGTCCCTACTGCCATATGTCGAGGTAATCCGTTAAAGAGGAGGGAGAGACTGTAAATCTCTTGTCGTTATGACTCGCTAGGAGCATTACCTAGACTCGGCACCAAATGAATCTAAGAAAATATTTACTTTTCTTATTTTTTTGTTTAAAATATATCTTATAGAGGATTAGCTCATCGGTTAGAGCATGCGTCTTATACACGCCAGAGAATAGTTCGATTCTATTATCCTCTACCAGCTCGAATGGCGGAATCGGTATACGCGGAAGACTTAAAATCTTCTTCTCGAAAGAGAATGAGAGTTCAAATCTCTCTTCGAGCACCAATCAAGGTGTAGAACAGTTGGAGTGTTCGCATTGCCTGGAACAAAGATGCTTTATGTTGAAGTATAATAAATATTTAAGAAAAATCATCAAACCGTATGAATATCCATTAAAAGAGATTTCAGAGCAAGATACAATCGAAGATGAAATTAGAGTATGCACTTGGAATCTAGATTATGCTTTAACATTGACTATGATTTCATATTTTAAAGCTTTTAAAGAATATATGATTGGTCATCCAATGGGATATGAAGAAATCAATTCTTTTGAAGATTGGGAAAAAATTATTGAAGAAATTATCTATGGTTTAGAATACTACGCTAAACACGGAAAAGACTGGACAAATACAAAGAAATCAGCTAAAGCTTCTAAAAAACTAAGACATTCTCTTTATTTGATTTCAAAATACTATGAAAGTTTTTGGTGGTAACATGACTTGGGACGAATATTTTATTTCAATAGCTAAAACTGTATCTAAAAAATCAAAAGACCCTTCAACTAAAATTGGCGCAGTAATAGTAGATGAAAATCACAGACCAATAAGCTTTGGATATAATGGTCTTCCGCAAGGAGCTAAAGAAGAATTTCTTACTTTAACTGAACGTCCACTAAAATATCATTATGTAATTCATGCAGAAATGAATGCAATTCTGTTCGCTAAAAGAGATTTATCAAATTGCACTCTTTACTGTGAATATGCACCATGTGATTCATGCTTAAAGCACATTATTCAAGCAGGAATTAAAGAAGTTATTTATGAAAAATTATTCGTAAATTCAGTAAATTCTGATAGAGAGAAAACTATGACTGATAAAGCATCACTAGAAGCTCTCAGAGGACTTCTGGTATCTTCAAATATCAAAGTTATGAACTATACTACTAATAAGACTTTGCTTCAAGAAATTAACGAGAGGAACCCAGAATGATATTCGAAGAGATTGGAACTATAGCTTCTATAATTGTGCTGATTTCGTTTCTATGCAAATCAGAAAGAAAAATTAGAATCGTCAATATTATCGGAGCTATACTATTCGTAGTTTATGGAGCTCTTAATGGAAGCTTTGCAGTTTGGTTTTTGAATGGTGCTTTAATTTTAATTCATTTATACAAACTTCTGAAAAAATGAAGAGTAGTCTACTAAAAAGCTATGTTGTTTCAGAATCTAAAAAATATGGTCTTTATTGTGTAGAAAGAAATCATCTAAGAAAATATCAGAAATTTGTAGAAATTGGTGATTTTGCTTCTTTTAATGCTGCTAAATCATATCTTGAAAGAAACAGAAAATCTCTATCTAAAAAAATAAAAACAGCTCCGATTAACTATTCTGAGCCTGTTTTCACTAAAAAAGAAATCAAGCAAAGAGTCAGATATGGAAATAATTTCAACTACAATAGACAAAATGGACCAGTAATAGTTACTAAAGAAGCTAAGAAAACTTCAAAATATAAAAACACTTCAAAGTTTAAGAAAATTTCAAAACCGAAAATCACTCCAAAACCTAAAAAACAAAAAGAGCAGAACGATTTTTCATTATTTGATTTTCATAAACAACAAGTAATCAATTCTAGAATATTAAAAGAAATTTCTAATAGTCAAGAGATTATCAAAGATTATGTTTTAATCAAGATTTATAAGAACTCTAAGAATGAATTTTGTTCTAAATCTATAACTAAAAGATTTAAATCAAATTCTGAAGAATCTCTAAGAACTAATCTTTTAAATTATTGCTCTAAATTCAATATAACTATCATTTCAGAGATTAAATATCAAAGTTAATCACTCATTTAATTGAGTTCGAAAGACTAAAATCCTTAGCGAGTCTTGTTCAGACTTTTGGGATTTTATGAGCTTATTGATTATTCGCTCAGTCCATACTCAACTTCAGTTTTCCTGTTTACGTTTCAGCCATTCTTACCGTTCCGCAGGCTTGGACTACTATTAGAAACTTTAACTCTCGGGCGACCATTGGTAAGACGAAACTTACGTAGCTCCTGTCGAAAATGCTCAGTGAAACTGTCAGAATCCTTCTTGCATTTTATTTTGAAGACACGTTCTAAAATACCGGTCAGCGTTATATCCATCACGATATAATCTTATGTGCATCCGTCTACCTTAAGCAGTCCAGCAGCGGTCAAAGGCATTTACGTATCTAGCCCGAATCAAAGTCGGAACGTAAAGCTCGTATAAACGATAGTCCCCGCCCTGCTTAGTCTTAGAACGCGGTTATAAAGTTTCTTTACTGAATTCTAGTCAAAGATTAAGTGTGGTATAATCTTCTTAGCCGGTCGGTCAGTAAATAGCATCCGCCGGCCACAAAAATAGAGGACCGAAAAGTTCTCTATTTTTTAATGTGCTAATATTATTATATACCAAAAATTTTGTTGGTAAAATAATTTCATGAGAGAATACGACATTAAGATGCTGATAAGAAAAGTTTGGCTCTGCAATAAATGCTGAAAATGAAGTTTTATTGTCTCCAAACACAACACTTAAATTTAATAAAGTAACACTTGACAATAAAAGTGTTATAATAGAGTGTGATATTGAATCACAGGAGTAAGATTATGAGAGAATTTGAGATTAAATCATATATTAGAGCAATCATGAATGGTGGACCTAATTCAGGTAACCACAATCCTGGACAAGGCAGAGGAGTCGGAAAACCGAATTCAAAAATTTCATTTTCTGAAAATGTTAAGAAGAAAACAAATGACTATCTTGACAAAGCAGTTACTGTAGAAGAAGATGAATTCTTAAATAAGAAATATTTAGTTTCAAATTTAAGAGTGTCTGGAGACAATCCATCTTATGAGTTTTTAAAAGAAAACAATATTTCAGAAGAAACTATTAATAAGTGCAAAGAATTACTGAATAAGCATGTTGGTCAGAAAGACTATCAAACATCTGGAGACAATGAAATTCTTGAAAATATTAAAAATAATACAGAAGTTGGAAAAGCATTTAAATTAAATGCTCAATATCAAAAATTTTTAATAAAAGAAATTGAGAATAAAGTTTCAAAATTAGAAAAAGAATTTGCAGAAGATGAAAATGCAGATTATTCTCGTTTAAATGTCAGAACAGAAAAAGATGGAACTCTATCACTTTATAGAACAGGTAATGTAGGAGATAAAGACATAGAATCATATGCATATAATCAAGATAGTTCTTTCTTAGATGGAGTTGATTATTCAAGATATTCAAGAAAAGATGTTGAGAATAATGGTTATGAGATTTTTGCAGGCTTATGTGACGGATTTTATAATAATTCAGCTCAGCAATTTAATACGTATGGTGAATACGAAATAATTACAATCAAAAAAGATTTGCTAAAATAAACAATGTAACAAGTTAAGAAAATATTATATGTTATTATTTGCTCAGATACTTTAAAAGTGCGCACAAAGTTGGCGCTTTAAAGCGTCAGCAAAACATTAACATTAAAAAAGGGAGATTCAATGCCTAAGATTGAAGATGCTCCAAAGTCTGAAGAGATTGTAGAAACTGAAGTTATGGAAACTTCGGAAGAGCAATCTCCAGAAGATAGAGTTGATGCTCTGGAAAAAGTTGTTCTCGCACAAGGCGAGCAAATCGCAGACATCGCTGAAGAGCAAGAAAAAATCGTTGATATCTTAGAGAAAATTTCCGATAAACTAAATTCTGAAAAGGTCGAAATGGTTCCTGAAGAACCAATGAAAGAAAATAGTTTAGAAGAACAGGTAGAAAACGATATTAGCGAAGAATCTTCTGAAAAAGAATCTGAAGGTGAAGAGCATAAAGTAGAAGAAAGCATCGAAGTTGAAGAGATTAACGAAGATGGTTCTATTGAAGCTACTGTCGAAGGTGAGAAAGTTACTCTTGAACCTGCTGGAGAAGAAGAAAAAGAAGCAGTTGAGGAACTCAAAGCCGAAGAAGCAGAAGAAAAAGTAGAAAATTCTATTACTGAAGAAACTGAATCAGAAGATTCTGAAGAAGAAACGGAAAAAGAGATTGCCGAACAGAAAGAATCTCAAGAAATTAAGGAAAATAAAATGACCCAAGAGGAAATTAACGCCTTGAAAGAGCAAATCAAGAACGAAATTCTTGACGCTCAGGTAAAAGCTCCAGAAGTTGAAGAAACTGAGGAAGCTGTTAAAGAGCCAGAGGTTGAAAAGAACTGGCGAAAGCGTTACAATGACCAGATTGCTGCTGCTTGGAATGCTTATCGCCTCCACAGCATTGATGCTGCTCAGAAGCTTGCAAAAATTAATAGATACAACTTCGAAGAAAAGAAAGCTAAAATGGTTGAGAACGCCAACGAAGTCATGACCATTGAATCAGCTGATGACTTTGTTCTTCCATATGAAGTTGACAACATGATTCACGGTAAGAGAACTAATTATTCTCCACTTTTGAATGCTGTTGATTATCAAACGACTGATCGCTTGTCATTCGCTTATGCTACTCGCATTGGTGACATCGATATGCAGAACGTTGCTATGTGCGACAACGGTGAAGATGGCAACCTCAAACCAATTTCGACCTACGAACTTAAGAAAGGCGTAGCTCAAATGGAAGAAATGGCTGCTGTTACTCCAATCTGTGACAATGCAACCAAGTATCTTGCTGTTGATATCCTTGCTGATGTTGCTGCTGGTTATCGCAATGATTACGATCGCAAGCTCGCTCAGCTCGTTGTTATTCGCATGCAACAAGCTATTAACGCTACTGGCAACACTGTTGAAATGGAAGGCAAAACTTCTATTGATAAGCTCGTTGAATTCATCAAAGCTACTACTAAGGTCAGCGGCGATGTTGTTAATGGTGTGTTCGTGTTCAACGCTAAGACTAAAGCTCAGCTCGTAGAATATCTCTTCAGTGCTGCTGCTAATGGTGAGCTTGGCAAAGATGTTATCACGACTGGTGAATTCCCAACAATCTTTGGTTATCCATACATTGTTGTTCCTAACGACCTCATGCCAACACTTGGTGAAGGTGATACAAAGAGCTTCAAGGCTACTAACAACGAAACCGGCACTCTTGAAACTGTCACGATTTCAAGCCCAGTCTTCTACGGTGACCTCGATGAGTTCCGCGGTAAAGTTTCTGGTGGTTTGAAGTATGACGTTTCTGCCGAAGCTGCTTACGAAACCGGTGATGGTTCAGTTCACTCTGCATGGCAAAGAAATGAGTTAGTTTTGAGAGGTAGCTTCCTTCGTGGTGGTTACATCGCTAACCAAGGTGCCTTCGCAGGCTTGACTCCAACTTCTAACTAATTAGAAAATAAAATAAAACGCTATATCTACTAGATGCTCCAACTCGGGGCATCTTTTTATTTTACAAAAAACCATAATTAGTTTATAATATTTTTATGAAAGCTTGGAATTCTGGCAAAGGAAGAAATATTCAAAAGCTCACTAAATCTTTTTTAGAAGAAAAAATCAAACAAGGATATTCAGTAAATAGAATTGCAAAAGAAATTGATTGCAATAGAAATTCAGTTTATAAGAAACTTGATGAGTTTGGTTTAGAAATTTCTAAACAGCAGTCGATAAATTCATCTAAAGAACTTAATTCTAAGAGATTCGGTGGTCCATCACCATTTTGTTCTGAAAAAGTAAGACAGAAAAAAGTAGAGACACTAAAGAAAAAATATGGTGTAGAAAATATATCTCAAGTAAAAGAAGTTTATGACAAGATACGAAAAACAAATAATGATAAATATGGTGGTCTTGGAATGCAATCACCAATTATTTCTAAAAAAATCATTGAAACTAACTTAAAGAAATATGGCTCAGAAACAGGTCCATCATTCTCTAAAAAAGAAAAAGAAATCTTATTATATGTCAAGTCTATTTATAATGGGACAATCATAGAAAATGACCATTCTGTATTAGGAAATCAAGAACTAGATATCTACTTACCTGAACTGAACATTGCAATAGAATTTAATGGAGCTTACTGGCATTCTGAACAAATCAAAGGAAAAAATTATCACAAAGATAAAACAAAACTTTGCTTAGACAAAGGAATCAGACTAATTCATATCTATGAATGGGAATGGGACAATCAGAAAGAAATGATTAAAACTTTTTTGAGATTCTGTTTAACAGAAGATTCAAGAAGAATTTATGCAAGAAAATGTGAAATCAGAAATGTAGATAGAAAAACATATCATGATTACTGCAGAAAGAATCATCTACAAGGAGCAAAAGCAGGAACTAAAGATTTGACTGTTTATGGCTTATACTACAAAGATGAATTAGTTCAGTTAATGAGCTTTGATAAACCTGCAAGGTCTAAAAAATATCAATGGGAAATCATTAGAGGCTGTCCAGGAAGCATGAATCATGTAATCGGAGGAAACTCTAAGCTCTTTCAACATTTTATCAGAGAGAAGAATCCAGACAACATTATGAGCAAATGCGATTTTGACAAATTTGATGGACGAGGCTATTATGCAATGGGAATGAAGTTAGTTAGTTGGCAAAATAGATGTTATGATGTGTGGAATGAAGGAGGAACTTTGAAAGCAACATCATATAAACCGAGAAGAAAAGAAAATATTCTAAAGAGAGAAGAACAAATGAAGAATGGAGTAAAAGTTTATTCAGCCGGAACAGGAGAATTCGTATGGAGGAAAAAAGATGTTTAGCATAATAATTCCGAACTACAATAATTCTCAATATTTAGACGAACTTTTTGAGTCGATTATCTCTCAAACATTCAAGAATTATGAAATTATTTTTATTGATGACGTTTCAGAAGATAATAGCATTCAAAAAGCAAAAGAATGGAAAGAGAAATTCTCACAACACTTCACTTTAGTAGAGAATCAAGAAAAGAAGTGGAATGTCGGCTCAAGAAATGCAGGAATTGATTTAGCAAAAGGAAAGTATCTTTTGTTCATTGATTCAGATGATAAGTTATCTTCAAATGATTGCTTAGAAAAATTGAACGAACTCATTATAGTGAATAACTATCCAGATTTAATCAGATTAAGCTATTGGTTCTGTGATTCTGGTGAAAGA
Source organism: Methanobrevibacter ruminantium (assembly GCA_004553595.1). GTDB lineage: Archaea > Methanobacteriota > Methanobacteria > Methanobacteriales > Methanobacteriaceae > Methanobrevibacter > Methanobrevibacter ruminantium_A. Next base: position 32,263 of record SFKZ01000005.1, read on the forward strand.
TTAGTTGATTTATCTAATCAAACTACAATTAAAGACTTAGCTTCAGCTTGTGATGTTGCATGCTAGACAAAACTAGTAAGAAGAGATAAAATTGTAAAATTTCCAGAAAATACTCTTATGGAAGATGTTATTCAACATCTAAAACAAGTAGATTGCGTTGATACAATTTGTTCAACGAATTTAGGAGTTGTTAAATGGAATAGGAATAATTCAAATTCTGTATCAACTTATCGAAAAGAAAGAAAAACAGAACTAGACAGAAAATGGATTTCATCTCTTTATCGGTATTATGCAGACTTGTTAGATGTAAGAGCAACGAATAAAGATGTTCAAGCAAATTTAAGCTGGAGAATCTCTGAAACGCTTAAAAATATAAAGAATGACTCTTTCGTCCAGTAAAAGTATTTACTTTTCTAAGAAAAAGGATTATAATATAATTATAAAACATTAGCAAAGGAGCATAAATGTTTAAGCAATTTAATAACAATCCTAAATGCAAAATCATTAAAAGAGGAAAGAAAAAAGGTCAAAAGGAAATCAAATGCGATTGCGTTATCAGATGCATGCAATTAGCTTGGAATACTGATTGGCTAACAGCTGCAAAACGATTAGCAGAACGTTCATTTGAACTTTGTGATACTCAAACCTCTAATGCGGTTTATGAATCATTTTGTGAATCAGCTAAAATTGATGCAAAAATAGAAGATTCATTTACTGGAAGAAAACGCTACAAAATAGTTAAAGAGTTTGCAGAATCAACTAAAGGAGATTCAACAGGATATATTGTTTCAGTTCCTCATCATCTGGTATTCGTAAAGAATGGAGAATACTTTGATGCATGGGATAGCGGAAATGAAACAGTTAGAAAAATATGGAAACTTAAAAAGTAAGTAATTCCAGAATATATTGCCAGAGGTCACCAGAAGTCCTCTGGTAATTTTTTTGTTAAAAGTAATATAGAACTATTGGTATGAGTTGAAACTTTCTAGAGCTTAAGACGATTTTGAATAAAAGTATTTACTTTTTTGATGTTTTATGATATTATAATAATATAAATCATTAAATGCAAAGGAGCATAACAATGAAATATACAATCTACCAACCAAAACAACCAAGCTTTATGGTTGAGTCAGATAAAAAGAATTATAGCAAAGAATCATATAACAAAGTTTATTACGGAGAAATCACAGAAGATTTATCAAACAATGATATTCTAGAAAAAATCTTCTGCATCTTTAACATACACCGACCAGAAGATTTCAAAGGTCATTCACTTTCAGTTGGAGATATCGTAGTTCTTAACGAACAAGCTTATATTTGTGATATCTGTGGTTGGAACAAAATCGAATTGAATTAAAAGGAGCATAACAATGACAATTTTAGAATACTCACCAGAAGAACTCATCAGAGAGATGGATTTAAAAAATATCTTGATTGATTATCACTATGAAGTTAATCAAGAATATCAAAACTTTGATGATATTGAAGATGAAGAAGAAATGATTGCATATATCACTGAAATGTTAGATGAAGCTTATGGAGAAGATGAACAATACAATCCATTAGTTGCAGGAATTCTTTATCACATGGTTAAAGATGATGTTATAGAAGAAATTTATATTCGTGATGAAAATGCTAGAGAATATGATGAAGAAAGAATGGAGATTCACTAAAATGGAAGAGATTTTCAAACAGTTTATAGATTCTGATAAAAAATTCAAAACTCGTGATGAAGCAAAAGCTTATCTTCAGCAAATTGAAGAAGATATTATCGGAAAAGCTGATGAATACTTTAGATGGTGCTCACGAAACATAGATAAAGCTGCAGATATATTTGATTTAGAAGTAGATGAAATAAAAACTGAGCAGGAATATGAAGAAATCAAGAACTTATATGAAGAACTCTTTGATATAGCTCAACATTATGATGAATTTACAAATTCAGATTATCAGGCTGCACTTGAAGCTCTTGAATTCTATGGAATGAACTATGAAGAAATGGACAAGCAAGTGATGGATATGATTGATTCTATAAACAAGGGGATTCCATACGAAATTAAAACAAACTTTAAAACAATTGTATTATTTTAGGAGAAAGATATGACTATTCCAAAAGAAATTGAAAACTGGCTTAAATATGAAAAAGTTCGTAGAAGTGGAAAATTTAATATGATTATGGAGTGGAAGCAAGCTGCTAAAGATGCAAAACTCTCAGACAAAGATTACAATTCTACTATCAAAAGATATTCAGTTCTTAAATCAAAAGCTGAAAAACTATACACTCAAACTCAAATTGACAATATGATAAAATTGATTTAGATTAAAGAGGAAAAAATATGAACGAATTTTTAATTAAATTAATTGCAAATGGTGGTAAGGGAAGTGGAAACCATAACCCTGGTCAAGGTCGTGGTGTAGGTAAACCAGCTAAAGGAACATCAAAGTTTTCAAAGGGACAAGAAGTAGAATTTGAATACGGTGGTGGCAAAGGAACTGGAAAAATTGTAAGAAAGCTTACTGACAAAGAAAAGAAAGATAGAGCATTTCTTGCAAACCCAGATGCTGGTGATTATTATGAAATTGAAAAAGAAGATGGCTACAAAACAATTGTTTGGGATGCTAAAATCAAAGAAAAATCTAAAAAAAGATAGTGTAGGTCCTGCAAAAGTTGCAAAAAAAGATGTTCAAAAATTATTGCAACATGGCCATGATAGATATACGAGAGAAGTTGTAGACGTTAAATATAATCCTGACAAAGATTATTATGAAGCAAAAACTATTGTTAAGTTTAAAGATGGAACGCCAGATTTAGAAGAATCTTGGTCTACTAAGCCATGAAAAGATCCTAAAGAAGGATCGTCTTGGTTTGCAGATAATGGTCCAACTTTTCGTGAAGAGCTTTCAGAAAAACTTGATAGAGTTCATGGAAAAAAAGTAAATAAAATTTTAACTAAAATAGTTCTAAATACAAATGTCTTGAGTTCACCAGAAGTCCTCTGGTGAATTTTTATTGATGAGTTAATAGTTAATATGTCTTTCTATGATAAAATTTAATCATGGCACGAAAAGCTCTAAAACCTATTAAATATGACACTATCATTAGAGGAACAAACGACTATATTCCAGTTTCTTTTAGTAGAAAAGACTCAGAAGGAAATATTACACCTTATGATTTAACTGGAAAACTTCTTGTTTTAACTGCAAAATCAAAAGAATATGATGGTGAAGATGGTTCAGAAAAAGAACTTTCAGATGACTCAGCTGTTACATCTCAGATAAGTGAAGATTATGATTTCAAAATTACAATCGACTGCGATGATGAAACAGAGGGAAGTTCTGGCCCAGAAGATAGTTCAGACATTTGGAAGAATAACTATCAAGGAATGTATGGCCAAGACCCAAAAGAAGGAAAAGCAGTTTTTCGTCTTACTAAGAAAATGACAATGATTAAACCAGGTGATTATTATTTTGACATTCGAATAATGGATAAATCTAAATCAACTATAGGACAAATATCAGAATGCAAAGACTGGTGTCCAGTTTTAGGAACTTTCACAATTCAAGGAACTCCTACAAATAGAACAGCAGCTTATGATTGGGAGAATAATTAATGCCAACTTACAATACATATTTAGCATATAGAGACAATGACTCGTGGACATCTGAGATTGGTGCATCAAAGTTTATGCACTCAATGCTCACTACTCATACAAATGGTGCAGGAGACAAAGGTGGAATTATCAACGGTTTTAATGTTACAGCAACAGATACTCCAACAATGGCTGTAAAGATTAGCTCTGGTGAAACTGGAGTTGATTCTCATTGTGTTGTCGATTATAATAACTATTGCTACTTTGGCTGGTTAACTCAAGATTTTACACTTTCTATTAGTGGTGCTTCTCAATCAGCATCAAGAATTTCTTATGTAGTTGCTTATGTTGATAGAAGTGTTACTTTCGTAGAAGGAAATAATGTTATTGAATCTCCTGATGTTTTGAAAATTGTTGAAGTTCCAGGATCAGAATCAAATGCTCCAGTTCCTCCAACTTCAGCTCAAATTCAGGGTGTTGTTGGTGCAAATAATCCATATATTATTTTAGCAAGCATTTCAGTTCCTACATCAGCATCTACAATCACAGATGCTCTTATTACAGACATGAGACAATTTTCTCAAATTGATTCTTCAAAGCTCGGAATTGATGTTGCAACTTCTTATGTAGCTGGTTTTAAGCAAGCAAATTCTTCTGAAACAAATACAAGAATCGTCGTCACAGAAGCTAATGACAACACAACACCATCTTCTATAGAAGGAGTTCAATTAATCTGGCTCAAGAAAAAAGCATAGGAGGCTAAATGGCGACTATCGGTTGGCTTGGCGAACAAACAATTAACAGTTGGGGCAGTTATAATTCAAGACTTACAACAAACGTATACGTCAACGGAATTAGACGATATAATGACCATATTGATGTAAGTGGTGTAATTTATCTATTTTGCAAAAGCTCAGGTGCAAGAACAGTCTGGTATGACTGGGCAATTACTGCTTGGTGTGGAGGAGCAAATTTAGGACAAATTAAACCGAGAACTTATAATAACAATATCATCAATAGAAGTTGGGGAAAGAATTTTACTGTAAGAATTAACTGCTCAAATTCTGCTACATCTGCAACTTTTCATGTTGGTTTCTCAGATTCTAATATGGGTGGAAGAGATAAATATTGGACTCTATATTTTGATAGATATGCAACTTCTCCATCTGGAATCAAATCAACATCTTCTTACACTAAATATTCGACTATCACAACTTCATGTTCTGGTATAAATTGGGGACAAGGGTATTCAAACAGAAAGCTAACATGCACAGCTTCATATACATTTAATGGAAAGACAGAAAACTTCACTCTTGGAACATGGACTGATGGAGCAACATCTAAAACAGTAACAAAAAGTGATTTTAATTTCCCAGCTGATTTAAATGTCTCTGTTAAGTGGATTGCTTCTACAAATGTTGGTTCATCAACTACTACAACTCAAATTAAAGTTGGAAAAACTTATCCAGCTCCGAATCTTTCTAATGTTGAACTTACAGTAAATTCTCAATCTGCTTACAAAATAAATGCTACAGTAACAGGAATAAACTATGGAGAAAATTATTTGAAGAGAATTGCAAATCTTTATTTTGATTATACTCTCGACGGAATATCTTATTCTACTTTATTGTATTCTATTTCAGATGGAAGCACTTCAATAACAGTAGATTATGATGCAACAACTGAATCTGAACCGTGGAAATTTATTCCAGACGATGAAAAAGGAATACTGAGATTAGTAGTAGACAATGGATATCAAACATCTACAAAAAGTTCTGGTCAAATTTATTGTCAGCCTCAGTATGAAGCTTATATAATTGAGAACATCAATAATGAGACAGTAATCACTCCAGCAATTCTTTCAGTAAATGGTAAAAATGGAACTGGTCAATTCAAGCAAATAAGAAGGATTGGAACAAAATAAAAAGAGCCCTCTCGCAAAAGGCTCTTTCTTTTGAAAATATAGTTTTTGTTTTCGCTTAAATGATGATTTAAGCAAGGTATTGTGTGGAATTCATATAATGAACTTAAATTAAGCAACTTACAAACTTAATTTATATTTTTATTATAACCACATGCTCTTCAAAAGTAAATAACAAAATTAAACTTCTATTCTGTGTTATTATGTATGTAGATATAGCGCAAATTAATAAATTTAAACAAAACGGAGAACAATAAATGGCATTAGTTAAAGGTCCATTTACTCTTAAATACGGTTCTGTAGAACTCCAAGATGTAAGTGAGATTTCGTGGGATTATTCTTCTGATTCTACTCAGCCAACTACGATTGATGGTAGAACTTATGATATTCCTACAACGACATCTGCTTCCGTTGAAGTTACACTTCTCGGTGCTGATATCGAAGCTCTCAGCCTAATCTTCCCTCAGTATGCTGTTTCAGCTGGCGGTCAGATGAGCACTGGCGAAACCACAGAATATGACGCTTTTGACTTGAAAGCTATGAGCGCATGTGGCAGCACTGCTCTTGAAGAAGATTTGGAAATCATTGGTTGTGATACTACTACTCGTTTGGTAAATGCACAAGCTAAGATTAGCTCGATTGACTACGAAGATAACGTTGTTCAAACGGTTGCTATTACATTTACCGGTATGCCTCAGCAGAATCAAGGCATCATTCAGATGTATAAGAACGGTTCACTTACTGAAGCTAGCTCTGGTAAATAAATCATTTAAGCCTCAGAAATGGGGCTTTTTTGATGCTTAAAAATATTTACTTTTTCTTGTGTCTATTTTAAAATTTATTTAAAAGGAGGCGAATGGAAGAAAAAAGAAAATTAGTTTCTATTCAAATAATAGATGATATTCAGCCAATAGAAAATGCAGACAACATTGAAGTTGCATCAGTCGGTGGATGGAATATCGTAATTAGAAAAAGTGAATTTAAAAAATGCGATAAAGCATTTTATTTTGAAATTGATTCAATGCTTCCATTAGATGATGAGAGATTTAGTTTTCTTGAACCTCGTGGAAAGAAAGAACAAAATGGAATTCTATATCATCGTTTGAAAACTGCAAAATTAAGAGGACAAATTTCACAAGGACTTTTGCTTCCATTAAATATTTGGAATAAAGAAGATGGTGATTTAGAAGAAATTGAACAAGAAACAAATTCTTTTGCAGATTATTTTAAAGTTGTAAAGTATGAAGAACCAGTTAAATTAAGCGGAAATCAAAAACTTACAAGTTGGCCAGATAGTTTACCAAAAACAGATGAAGAAAGACTTCAATCACTTGTAAAAGAATGGAAATATGAAGATATTCTTAATTCAGGAACTTGGATTGCTACTGAAAAAATCGATGGTTGTTCAATTACGATGTTCTGTGAATATGATGAAGAAAATGATAAACCTGGAAATTTAAGAATTTGCTCAAGAAATTTTGAGTTAGTGAATACAGAAGAAGACCCATATTGGAAAGTTGTAAACAATAAGAAGATTGAACAACTTGGAACTTTTGGTGATGTAGAACAATTCTCTCTAGAAGATTACATAAAAATTAAATCGAATAAAATACTTGATGATGAAGATTTGAATATTTTTCAGATTTCTGGAATTTGTTTACAAGGAGAATTATTTGGTGAAGGAATTCAATCAAATCGATTAGGCTGCAAAGGACAGCATATTAGATTCTATAATTTATTAGTGAAGTTCAAAGATTCATGGATTCAGCTTCAAATGACTAAGATTGTTAAATACTTTCCAGAACTTGAAAAATACTGGGTTCCTATTCATGCTGAACTTTCTTTACCAGAAAACTTAAAAGATGCAATTTCTCAACCTGACGGAGTTAAATCAATTGTTCCAGAAGCTTCAAAAGATAGACAGATTGAAGGAATAGTCTGGAGATTAGTTGACAAATGCTACGTAAAGCATGAAAGAATCAAACAAATTGATTGGTCTAAAATTCCAGAAGAAAAGTGGAATCTTGTAAAAGAAAAATCTACTCAACTAGAAACAAAGAAAGCATCATTTAAGTGCATCTCAAATAAGTATCTTCTAAAGAATGAATAAAGTTACAAAAAGTATTTACTTTTTAGCAAAAGTATAATATGATTTAATTATAAACAAATAGCAAAGGAGCTAGAAAATGACAAGACAAGAATATTTCTCAATTTTAAGTGAAGAAATCAAAAAAGTAAAATTGAATAATAGAGAATCGATTAAGCGATATAATGAATTTAAAGCGAATCTTCGTTCTCAATTAGAATTTGAAGAAGAATAAAAAATATCAATCCTGAGTTCACCAGAGAACATCTGGTGAATTTTTTAGTCAAAGATGGTATTTAATATATAATAGCTTTATGGAAAAGAAGAATGAAAATTTTATCACTTTAGAAAAAAATTCTATTAAGCAAGGTGGTGAAGATGATATTGTTAACTTTGCAGAGCCTTTAGCAATCACAGATGATTCTCGTCAATGGAATATGACTTGCTATGACATAAATACACTTGATATTTCAGATTATGATGGTGTTGTTACCGCTAATCATGGTCAAGAAATTTCAGATGTTATTGGCAAAGTAGTAAATCTTAGAAAAAATGGAAACAAAGTTCTTATTGACGGAATTAAATTTGCAGTAAAAGAAAATCCTTTAGCAGTTCTTGCTAAGAATCTCATGCTTGGTGGATTTGTTTCTGGTGTTTCAATTGAAACGATTGGTGGAGACCCAGACAACGAAGGAATTTGGCATAATCATAGACTTTGCGGCTTGTCGATCGTTGCTCATCCTAATAACCTGAATGCTTATGCTGTTATCTCTAACTCAATAAATGAAGCAAAATCATATGGATTAAAAACCGACCGAATAGAAAAATTAATTAATACTGATGTTAAAGATAAAGTTAAAAGAACATCAAATAGGCTCAACAAAATCATCAATAACTTATAGGATAAATTTCTTTTGTTATAATAAGAAGGAAGGAGATTATTATGCCTGCAGGTTGCAAAAAGAAAAAGAAAAAATAGTTCTATAATATAGCTATTTCTAGTAACACATACTAGTTTTGAACACAACTCACTGCCATGTATCTAAACTTGGCAGTTTTTTGATATAATCATTTTATGAGTATAGAACAAATCAGAGGTGATACAAAGAAGTATAATTTTCAACGAATCAACTTTGATGGTAATCCAATTCTTCAAAAAGCAGATAAAGTTTATTTTACTGTAAAGAAAAAGTTCACAGATTCTAAATTTGTAATTCAAAAAACTATAGATGACATGACATTTGATGAAGAAGGAATTTATCATTTTACAATTGAATCTAAAGATACAGATAAACTATCATATGGCAAATATGTTTTTGATATAGAAATAATTGATAAAAATGTCAAAACAACTATCTGCAGAGATGAGTTTAATATAACAGAAGAAGCAACATTTAGTGAGAATGAATCATGATATGTGAACAAACAATTTCTGTAAATCAAGAGAATACTGAACAAAAAATTTCTCTTTTTCAAGAAAACAAAGAGAAAAATATTTCAGTGATGAATGAAAATTTAAATTTAGTTATCTCAGGTTCTTACAATGATTTGTCTGACAAACCTAAAATTAATTCAGTTGAGTTAGTTGGAAATAAAACATTTGAAGATTTAGGTGCAGAAAGACTTACAAATTCTGATATTGAATTGATAATAAATTCTGTTGTATAATTTAATTATGGCAAAATATTTAGACAATGATGGATTAATATATTTATGGTCAAAAATTAAGAATCTTTTTTCAGGAAAAGTAGATAAAGAAGCTGGAAAAGGTCTTTCAACAAATGACTATACTACAGCAGAAAAGAACAAATTAGCAGGAATTGCTTCTGGTGCTGAAGCAAATGTTCAGTCTAACTGGAATGAATCTTCTTCAACTTCAGATGCTTACATTCAAAATAAACCCACTAAATTATCTCAATTCACAAATGATGGTGATGGAACTGCAGGCTCTTCATTTGCAACAAAAACATATGTAGATAAAAATGGCGGAAAAATTGATGTAATCAAAGTCAATGGAACTGCTCAAGGAATTGTAAATAAATCTGTTGATATTACAGTTCCAACTAAAACATCTGGCTTGACAAATGATAGCAATTTTCAGACTCAGTCTCAAGTTCAAGCGTTAATTAATTCTTCTTTAGAAGGAATTACAGGAATTGATTTTCAAGTTGTATCAAACTTACCATCATCAGGTGAAAAAGGAATTATTTATCTTATTTCAAATGGAGGAGATTCTCCAAATGTATATGATGAATATATCTGGGTAACATCAGGAAGTTCAAGTTCATTTGAGAAAATTGGAACAACAGCGGTTGATTTATCTGGATATTGGTCAAAGACTGAACTTGTATCTATCACTAATGCAGAAATTGATTCAGTTGTAGCATCGTAGGAGGTGGCTGAAGATGGCTACAAAAAACTATCTTGATAAAACTGGACTAGCTTACTTTTGGTCAAAAATAAATGCCAAGCTATCAACAAAGGCAAATTCGACTGACTTAGCATCTGTCGCAACTTCTGGCTCATATAGTGATTTAAGCAATAAACCAACTATTCCAACAGTGAATAATGCTACACTGACAATTCAAAAAAATGGCTCTACAGTTTCGACTTTTACTGCAAATAGCTCGACAAATACTACAGCTAATATAACAGTTCCTATAGTAGATACAGCACTTAGCTCAACTTCGACAAACACAGTTCAGAATAAAGTTATTTATGAAGCAATTGGTGATGTTGAAAGTATATTACAAAAATTAAATAATGGGAGTGGAGCAGCATGAGCATAGCAAGCGAACTAAGTGCCATGAATGGACATATTCTCAGTGCATATGATGAAATTAATGCTAAGGGAGGAACAGTTCCAACGAACAAGAACATGGCGAATCTTGCAAGTGCAATTGCAAGTATTGAAACTGGTGGCGGTGGTTCTGGAGGAAACATTTCTATGGGAACTTTCACAACTGGAAGCACAGTAGAGAACACTCACATAATAACTCATGGTCTAGGTGTTCTTCCAAAAACATTTGCTTGTTGGGCAGTAGTTGATGAAGAATTCCAATATGATTTCGAATCATCTGCAAATAATAAAGGTGCCTGTTTCTATATCTGTTTAACAAATTGCAATTTTAGTGTCACCCATGGGCTTTGGTATCGAGTAGCAAAACAAAACGCAAGTTACGGAGCATTCTATTCAGACAAAGAATTGGCGACTGGAAAAACTCATGGAGCATACTTATTCAATATGGATGCAAACACAGCAACAATAAAATCTCACGATAAAACATATGGACTTGGCATCAATAGAACATTCTTCTGGATAGCTATTGCAAATTTAAGTGAGATAGTCTCATAAGATATAAATGAAAATACATGACAAATGACATTATCATCATTCTGATTTCATTTAGTAAATTATAGCAATAACACAACAATGAATGTTTTGTGTATCAATATTTAGTTCTATGATAGAATTTTAAATCACTGTAGAATAAGTTTGATAATCATGACGAATAATCGTATAGTTTAATGTGTGTTTTGTATGTGTGCATCTCTGGTATATTCATCGAAAGAATAAAAATCGTAGTTTTTTCCGATGATAAAATATAATCATGGCAAATGAAATAGGTTCAGTTTCTCAAGAAGGTAATTCTGAAATTAAACTTGTTTTAAATGAAAAAAGCTCAGTCAATTCAGAAATCAAAAACAAGTCTTCAGAAATCTCATCTACTTTAATTGAGAAAAAATCTACTATTAATAATATTTTTGATGAAAAAACTTCTGAAATTAATACAACTTTAGAAGAAAATTCTTCAGAAATCTCAACAACATTTGATGAAAATACTAGTGAAATTATAGTTTCTTTAGAAGAATCTCCAGAAATTCAAACAATTGTAAATTCTGAATCATCATCAATAGAAGTTAGCTTAGAAAAAGAGTCAACTCCAATTCAAATTGTGTCAGAATTTTTATCTGAACCTGTTTTAAGTGTAAGAGTTAGAGGAGATGACAAAGGTCCTCAAACTGGTGATGTAGTTCTTGACCCAAGTTCAATTCCTCATTTTCACCCAGACACATATTATGAAAAAGGTGATGTTATAATTTATGATTATAAATTATATGAAGCTAAAGATTCTTTTACATCAGGAATTTCTTTCAATTTAGACGATTGGAATTCAATCAGCACAGAACTTACAATCTTATCATCAGATGATTCTGTTCAAATAGACACTTCTAATAATAGAGTTGATTTATCTGTATCTCAAATAGTTGAATCTGAAAAAATAAGAGCTGAAGAAGTAGAAAATCAGCTCAGAAAATTAATAGAAGAGCTTGATTTAAAAATCATTCAAAGTGATTGGAATGAAGAAAACCAAGATAGTCAAGCTTTTATTAAAAATAAACCAACAAAACTTTCTGAATTTGAAAATGATGAAGGATTTGTAAAATCATCTGAAGTTTATAAGAAAAACGAAATAGATTTATCAAATACAGTAATCACTTTAGATGATGCATCAGTTAAAACATATGATATATTAACATTAGCAAAGTAATTAGGAAAAGTAAATGGCAAATATTAAACGAATAACAATTGGAGGTGATACTCTTAATTTAGAAAATTATGTAGAATCATCAAGTCTTGCAGCAGTTGCTACATCTGGTAGCTATGTAGATTTGATTAACAAACCTTCAATTCCAACAAAAACAAGTGATTTGACAAATGATTCAAATTATCAGAATGCAACACAAGTAGAAGCTGCAATTAATACAAAATTAGCTTCAGTAATGCACTATAAAGGAAGTGTTGCAACTTATGATGAACTTCCTACAGAAAATCTTGAGATAGGTGATGTTTATAATGTCACAGACACTGGCAAGAACTATGCATGGAATGGAACATCTTGGGACGAACTTGGTGGAGATATTGATTTAACAGAATACTATACAAAATCTCAAACAGATACTCTCTTAAGTTCAAAAGCAAACACTTCTGACTTATCGACAGTTGCTACATCTGGTTCGTATAATGATTTAACAAATAAACCTACGATTCCTACTACTACATCTCAACTCACAAATGATAGTGGATTTATTACATCATCAGCGTTAGCTCCTTATGCTACAACGTCTCAGCTTGCAGCAAAAGCTAATAGTTCAGATGTTTATCTAAAGTCTGATACAAATACATTCACAATGACAGTAACGAATTCTTCTGATACAACTACTTCATATAATTTGATTAACGTTACTGGCTCTTAAAATTTATAGGAGGCTAGAATGTCAAATATCAAAAAGATTACTGTAGGACAAGATTCGTTAGTCAGTTATGTTGAAATTATTTTGAATAGTAACGGAAAGTGGACATCTGAATATACACTTGATGAAATCAAGACTTTATATGAGTCTGGTTCTGAAATTATTTTAGTTTTACAAAATGGTGTAACAGTCCATTGTTCAGAAATTTATTTTCAATAAGAGTCATAGTTAAATGAGTATATCAAATGCAAGAATAATCATAGATGGTCTTTCTAATCAGAATCTTAAAAGAGATGAATTTTTGTTGAATTCTGATGGAACATGGTCAAATAATACTCAATATAATCTTGCAAACTCAGACGAATTATCAAATGTTGCTTTTACAGGTTCTTACAATGATTTAACTGATAAACCGTCTTCTTCAAATTATACAGCTGGAAATCACATTGATATTACAGATAATGTAATTAGTGCTCAAGGATATGTTCATTCAGAAAGCTCGGTTCCTTCATCTCAAGTAACTCAAGTTGTGACGAATGACATGATAGCTACTGGAACTATCACAGCAGATAAATTTGCAACAGGAGAAGTTTTAAAACTTACGTTATCTACATCTGATATTGGAGAAGGTTCACCTCTTGCTTCTAATACTCTTTATGGAGTATATAAATAATGGCGACTTTTGTATCGGGATTATATGTTGGAACATTTGGAAGTAGAACACTCAATATTAATGTGTCTGGTAACATTTCTCGAAATGGAACTACAGTCACACTAACTAGTATCAGTTGTTATCTCTATGCAGCAAATGGTGGCACCTGGTATGCTGCAGACCCAAGAACTTGGGGTCTAAGAGCTCCTGGTGGAGAAGCTGTATCAACTTCTGTCCCATATTCTCCTTCAACAGGCTCAAGAACATTTTCACTTCCTAACCTGTCTTTCTACTTAGCTAACTCATCTACATCTTGCACAATGTATGTGACAGGACCCGATGGTAGTTTTGCATTCACGCTTAGTGGTATTCCACAAGGTGCTGTTGCTCCATCTGGACTAAGTGTTTCTATCTCATCAATTGCTGATACTGGTGCATCTTTCTCTGTTTCACTTTCATCTTATGGGACACCAAGCTCAGCAGATGGACGTTATATCGAAGCTGCTATTATGGGGCAATCTACATACGGTGGAAAATACCGTTATGACACTGCTACGGCCAAGACTAACGCTACGATTACGGTTAATAACAGCTCAAAAACAAATAGTTCAAACCCATTGACTATTGTTCCAAACACTCAATATTGGTATGGAGCATATGCTACTAACACTTCATTATCAATTTCTAAAGTTCAAGGAACATTTGTTACTCGTCCTGCTTACATTACTAGCATCACAGCTAATGATGTCGGACAAGGTGAAGTGTATTTTACTGTTAACCATGCATCAGAAGGCTCTGCAGATACGGTAGTAACAGAATTTTCTTATGACCAAAAAACATGGCAAACAGTATCAGATGAATTTAATCTTTCATTGTCTGGACAAACTACTTTATATGTTCGTCGTTCGAATAAAACTGGCTCAACTCCAGTCTTTTCAATATCCGTCACACCTAGCACTAGAGTAAAGCTATACGGTTCAGTTAATAATCAAGCTCAAGAGATAAAGAAACTCTACGGGTCAGTCAATGGTCAGTCAGTTCGAATTCGTAAACTCTATGCTTCAGTAAATGGGAGAAGTAAATTAATATTCGTTGAGAGCAATAATCCATGGTCTTCTCGTGGATCTGGCACTGCTGGAGACCCATATGTTATATCAGCTAGCTATGGAGATACGATTTCACGATGAGAAAGGATAAGAATGGCAGCAGAGATTTGGACTTTTAGTGTAAGTTCATTAGCAAATGGATTAAAAATTGCTTTGCCTACTTCAACAACGGTATATTATAAAATAGTTCTTCCATCTACATTAGGTGGAAACAATGATAGAGTGGATATTGACATAAGTTCTTCGTGCATGGAGAGCGGAAGTAAGTTGAGTATTTCCGGCAACTGTAATGTTAGTGGTGCTAAGGCAGTTACATTCGCATATAATGATACGTCGGTTAGAATCGTAGAATGGTCAGTAGGGTAAAATAAAGGAGAGCTATGGCTACATATATTAAAACACTCAAAGAAGACAATGGTGATATTACATATCCCCAAACAAAGGCAGGGGCCGTCCTATTAAACAATGGCTCTGACCTTGAGACTGAACTTTCTCAGTATGTGACGGCGGAAGACATCGCGTCCACCTCCGCTCTCACTCCACCTGTCCAGACTAATATGATTGCAAATGGTGCCGTAACGTCAGATAAGATAAATTGGACGACAATGAGTCATGTGTCTAGCATTAGCTCGTCTACTGTTATAGATGTTCGCCAAGCCGACACGATACTCTGTGCGGTAACTATACCAGAGACTGGTGTATATTATGCGTCAGCTGTTATCGACCCAAACCTTCTAGGAAATGATGTTGGTGACGCAACTGTGTTCCTAGCGCTGAATGGAGGCTATATAGCAGGCTCGCAGGTATTTTTTAATAACCCATCTAAAGCGTGGTTCTTTGGAGGGTGTCAAGTGTCTGCAATAGTATCTTGCAATAAAGGCGATAGGATACAAATCTGTGGTAAAAGTGGAACAAACCATTGGCAAACTAACAGATTCAGGCTGGACGCTTTCAGAATTGGCTAGTTCTCGCCCAATATCCTGTGCGTCTTTAATTGTTATAATTGATGTATAAGGAGTTTTGAAATTATATGGCAAAAGCAGTTACATTAAAGAATAGCAACAATGAAGAAGTATATCCAGTAACGGATATTAGTCTCGTTAACGGAGAATTGAATGGTGCAAGAATTGTTAACGCATCTGTTGGTTCAGACAAACTTACTCAGAATGCTGTTTGGACCGAGAATATAAAAGATGGAGCTGTTACACAAAATAAGATTTCTGGTGGGTGGAAACTTATTGGTGAAGCGAATGGAAGCAATAGGACTAATCTGCCAGTATACCTAGACAAAGTATATAAAACAGGAACGTTCAAAGTCATAGCAAGTGGTCAGTGCAACGAAGAAGGCTGGGTTGATTTAAGAGCCTATAGTGGAACAAAGGTGGGAGAGGCAACCCTAATACATACAAGTTTTGCTCTAGTTAGTTTTGCTGGAACTGCAGTGAATGGCTATGGCATTGACGATAATACAGGTAATTTTATTGCAGCAGGAACAGGCAGAGCATATCTAGCATTTAGCACCGAGGCTACATCTAGCAACTCTGGAAATAACTGGAGAACATGGAATTTCCAGTTCGGATGTGGGACATGGGGAAGGATTGGCACGGTTAGGGAGTCTAACAGTTATAATAAAACAGCATTTAGCCTAGACTCTAATAAACCTATGTTCGATGCTCATATTGAAGTTTGGTGGCACGAATAGATAGATTGATAGTAAATGAAATTGACATAAAGAACGACAAGAGAAATGTCAGAAGATTAAGATTCTTATGGTATAATATTTATTAATTATGAGTGGTAAAGTTAAAGAGAAAATCTTTTCTCTTAAAAATATTCCTAAGATTGTGAAAGATACTGCTGCCGTTATTACAGCAATTGGTGTAATTACTGGAGCACTTATTACATGCTCATCTTTTATTGGTTCTAAAATTACAGAATCTGTAGATAAAAAATTAGACAATATTTCTGGACAACTAGACAATATTGAATTAAATTCAACTAGAACTCAGCTTCTTACTTTAATGAGCAACTATCCTGACAATAAAAGTGAAATTTTAAAAGTAGCTTATCACTATTTTAAAGAACTTGACGGTGACTGGTATATGTCAGAACTCTTTGATGAATGGGCTAAAGAAAGAAACATTGATGTTTCTCACATAATGACTATTGAAAAATAGTCTCTTTTTTTATCTGTGGTATATTTTAAATAACAAATAATGGAGACACATATGAACGAAATTTTGATGTGTGTAGCTGCATCAGGTATTTTCTTTGGAGCTATGGCATTACGAGGCATTTTCGGATATCTCAAAAATAAGAAAATTTCTCTTGACGATGTTAAATTTGATTGGAAGAAATTTCTTACTGGTTCTATAAAACCTGTTCTTTTGACATTGTCAATTGGCGCATTAGCAGCACTTATTATTGCTTTTCTAACATTAGTTGATTCTTCTGGAATTGAAGTTCAGGGACTTGAACAAATATCTATTCATAATTTCTTATTAGGACTATTCATTGCTGATATTGGTGCAATTGGATATGCAATAAAAGAAGGATTAGTTGCTTTTGGACTTTCAGAAAAACAAATTCTTCAAATTCGAGAAACTGCATCAAATGGTGAAACAGGGCTTTCAATTGGAATTGATTCTGAAGGAAATATTATTGCATCTCCAGAAACAGTAACACCAAAATCAGACAAAGAATTATTAAATGAAGATGGTGCTGGTGTTGATGATGGTGAAGAGGTAAAAGTTGATGAAGAACCAGGCAAAGGTGCAGCTTGGGTTAATACTTATCCAGAACCATATCGTTCTCGACCAAAAGACAGTTTAATTGACCCATCAACTTGCTATTCAAGAGAATGCGTTTCATATTGTGCTTGGAAAATCTGTGAAGCAACTGGTTCTTGGCCAAAAAGAACTGGTGATATGAATGCAAAAAGTTGGGTTTATAGATTGCCAAGCTGGGGCTATAATAGAGTAAGTGCTCCTCAAAACGGTGGTTGTTATGTTGGTGTTCTTACATCTGGAAAATACGGACATGTTGTCTGGTTTGAAGGTGGAAACACAATTTCAGAATACAATTACAACTCTGCAGGAAATTATACTGTAAGAAATATTAATCTTGGACAATATCAATGGTTCCAAGTAAAAGCTGCACCAGCACCAGCTCCAGCTCCAACGCCTACTCCAACAAATTTCAAAGTTGGTGACAATGTTACTCTCATTAATTGGGTTGATTATAACGGAAACAAACTTGCAAAAACTAGAGATTATTACACAATTTCAGAAATTAATGGAAATCGTGCAGTTCTAAAATCTGGAAATGTTGTTTATGCAGCAGTAAATACTTCTAATCTTAAAAGTTATAATGGTTCTTCAAAACAAAATAATTCTCCGAAAATAGGTGATAGAGTTCTTACATCTGCAACAAAAGATAGAAATGGTGTGAATCTTAATTTGAGAATTATTAATGATGGTCAGTCTGTATGGAATTCTACAGATGGAAAAGGTTATGCAATCCTTGTTAAAGGAAAAACTATAAGATGTGCAGTTCCAGCTTCAAGCTTAAGGAAAGCCTAGATGATAAGAATCTGTCTTACATAATGTTTTAAAAGAAGAGGGAAAATTCCCTCTCTTTTTAATCTGAGTGAATAATTATTTATTCATTTAGATTAGGAAGAAATTCCTAGCACATTATAAGTTCGTTTTGCTCAAACAAATAGGGAGGTGATGTTATGAGCAAGAAAATAAAATATAGAAGAATCTGCACTTATTCGAACTCAACAAATAAGCATCATCTTTTATTTCAGGGTAGGCACTGGAAATCTGGATATGCTAAGATGTTAAGAGACAATTTTATTTTTGAGATTCCTATTTGCATTCATCAAAATCTTCATAATCACGTTTTATTTGATGTTCCAGTTCCTGATGGACAAGAACTGTCTAAAATGTGGAAAGATTTTGAGAGAGAAAAACCAGAATTCAGTGATATCATTTCTGGAATTAAGTGGCTAATTTCTCATTCTGAAGATGAAAAATTCTGCAGTGCAATGAAAAAACAGTTAGATTTCTTCTATAACGAACTCTACGGGCAGTAAACTACTGCCCATTTTTATAAAAAAGTATTTACTTTTTATTGATTATATGATAATATTTAAATATAAACTAATAGCAAAGGAGCTGAATGAAAAAGATTAAATATTATACTTTAGAAAATACAGACGGACATGTTTATTGTGGTGCTAGCACTCTTAAAATAGCAAAGAAAATTTGTTCAGAATTCTCAAATGAAGGAATTTGCTATGAAAGAATTGTTGGAAAAACTACTAAAAAATTTAAATTTATGTGGATTTAATTATGGAAGAATATTCAATATCAAAACAAGAAAGAGAAGCTCTTGAACATATTAAAAGAAATATTCAAGATGAAACAGTTTCTTTAGAAGAAATCATTTATCTTCAAAGTCATTTAGAAGAAATTTTTATCTTAAAAGATTCAGAACTTGCTCAATTCGCTGGATTAGATGAACAAGGCTTTCAAAAATATGACAACTATTATGATTATTGCTTAGCAGAAGAAAAAGGAGAATTTGAAAATGAGTAATGATGATATAGAATTGACAGAACTTGAAGAAGAAGTTCATCGAATGGCTGAAATAGCAGAAGAATTATATGAAAAAGAACTTGACTGCTGTTCATATAAATATGCAACAATCGTTAATAAAATGAAAGATTGGATTGGAAACAGTTCACCATTAGCTGACTATTTAGAAGAATATTTTGAAGAGAAATATCGAAATGTATATCAAGAAATTAATAACAATAATCTATGTTTTAATTATGCAGTTGTAATTGAATTGCTTGATATTTCAGAATTAGATGATGCAATTCATGATATTATAGATGAATAAATAAACTATCTTCTCTGGATTCACCAGATGACTTCTGGTGAATTTTTATTGATTAAGTTATATTTTATATGGTTGGTATAATTTAATCAATGAAATGTAAAACCGGAGAGTTTTAGTGAACGATTCTGCAGGACAAGTTAGATATGATATTACAGCTAATGCTGATGATTTTATTGACCAGCTAAAGTCTGCTGGAAAAGCTATTAATGATTTTGGCGACGAAGTAAGTGAAGTAGATACACTTCTCATGATGCAATGGAATAACATGGCTAATGAGATGCAATCTGCAATGAAAAAAGCTGCAATAGAAGCATCAAAACCAATTGTTGATTTTGTTGAACAGTCTATCTCACAAATCAGCGGAATGAACAAAGCTATTTCTAGTGCAGCACTTTCAACGATTCAAGTTGTATCAGGTGCTGCAACAACAGCAATTACTAGCTTAGTTTCACAAGGTGTTTCAGGTGCAGACTCTCTTGCTAAATTCAATGCTCAAGTAATTGGTCTAGCTGAATCTACAGAAGATGCAAACTCTGCTATGTCAACTGCAGTAAAATTCTTTAAGAATAACCCATTTCAACGTTTTGAAACAGTAGAAGCAGTCAAAAACTTGATGATGTATGACAAAAGCATAGCTAATGCTGCTGATAATTCTTCTAGATTGAAGAAAGAACTTGATATGCTCGGTGTTGCATCTCTTTCTTCTGGAACTCCTCTTGCAGAACTCGCTTCTAAGTGGGGTGAAGTTTCTTCTCAAGCAAGAGTAAGTAAAGGTCAGTTTGAAGAGCTTGCTTTAAGAGTTCCTGCACTTTATGATGCAGTTGGCAAAAGAATGGGAATTTCTGCTGCTGAAGTTAGTGATGCTCTTAATAGAGTTGGTGTTGATACAAAAATCGTAAGACAAGCAATGGAAGACCTATATGGTCTTGATACTACAAAGCTTAATCTTCCAAAACAGAGTAAAGAATTTCAAGAATATTTTAATTCTCTTACTGGAGCAGCTAGACAGTCTGCTGAAGCTTATTTAGCATTTAATAATACTTTGGCTCGTCAAACAGACAGAGTTAAAGGTCGCATTGCAGATATGGCTCAAGCAATTGCAGGATATGAACTTACAGCTGATGGTGGATTCAAAGCTGTAGAAGGCGGAATTTATCAGTCAGTAATTAATTTGGAAAAAGCTTTTGCAGATACGATGGCAGGCTCTGAAAAAACAGCTGCTAAAATGCGTTCTGCTTTTGGAAAGCTTGGTGGAGCAATTGCACCGTTTATAGATAAAATTGCAGAAAAACTTCCAGCGATTTTAAATAAATTATTTGATTTGATAGATAAACTTGCTGACCATATAGAACTTCTTCTTCCTATATTAGCTGGTGCACTTACATTATTTGGTGGTCTAGCTTCTAATGTTCCTGTTTTAGGTCCAGCTATAGAAAAAATTACAGGACCAATCAAAAATCTTACAGGAACTTTCCTAAAACTTAATCCAGCTTTAAAGATTTTATTTGCTATTCTTGGTGCAGGTGTATTTAAAGCGATTAAAGATGGTAAGCTTAATGGTCCACTAAAATCTATCTTTGAATCAATTTCGAAAATTGGTAAAGCTCTTGCTCCTGCAGTTTCAAGATTGATGGATATTGCAGCTATTTTAGGAGAAAATATTATTGTTCCGACAATAGAAGCTTTAGCTAAAGTTCTTGAAGTATTAGCAAATGTGATTTCTGCTCTTCCAACTCCAGTTTTAACTGCTTTTATAGGAGCTCTACTTTCATTTAGAGCAGTAAACGAAATTGTTGGTCCTATTAGACAATCTATTTCTCTATTTAAAGAATATAGTGGAACAGTTTTTGAATTCTTTAAGAATCGAGCAAAACAACTCACTGAATTACAAAAAATAAGTTCAGCTGCAAAAACTTCTGGCTCAGGAGTTTCAGGTGAAGCATTTGAAAAAGTTGGTGGTGCTTCAGAATCGATTACTAAAGCTGGTGAAAGTTTGACAAAAGGCCAGCAAATGATGGCAACAATGAGGTCTGGAATCTTGAATATGATTCTTTTGGCTGGTGCTATTGCTGCTTTAGGTGTTGCATTAAATGTTGCCAATAAAATGATTCCTGATGATATGCTTCCACTTATCGGAAAGCTTGGACTGATGGCAGTCGTTGTTTCAGCATTTGGAGCAATTGGTTGGGCTATTGGAAAAGTTAATATAAAACAATCTACAATTCTTGAAATGGCTGAATTAGCAGGTGTAATTGCACTTCTTGGTGTAGCAATGTTTGTTGCTAATAGAGCAATTCCTGATGAAATCGGTCTTCTTGCTGCTAAGCTTGGAATTATGGCTGGAGTAGTTGCTGCTTTTGGTGGTATTGCTTTTGTTGGTGGTCTTGCTCCTGCGCAAATTGCATCTGGTCTTCTTGAAATGGTTGGTGTTGCAGTTGCAATATCTGCTGTTGGATTAGCAATTAAATCTATCGATAAAAATGTTCCTAATGACATCGGTGGAATAACAATAAAACTAGGAATAATTTCAGAAGTTGTTGTAGCTATTGGTGCAGTAGCAACAGGAATCGGTGCTGTTATTACTCTTGGTCCTGTTGCATTATTCTTGGCAACTGGAATTGCATCTATGATAAGCTTAGTTGCTGGAATCGTAATTGTTGCTCAAGAACTAGGGATTCTTCAAAAGATTAAACTCAATCAAAACAAAATTGTTAAGAATGTAAATCTTGTAATGGAAACTGTAAGAATGATTACAGATGAAGCTGCAGGTAAATCATTAAAAGATTTGATTGAATCATTCTTAGAAATGGGAATTGTAGCTGCTGTTGCAAACATTGTTAATAATTATGTTAATATCGCAAAAAATCTTAATTATTTACAAAAACTTAAACTTAATCCAGTAGCTATCTTCTTTAATGTTTCTTTGATTTCATCTATTGTAAGCTTCTTAGCTCCAAAGCCTGGAACAGGTGTTATGGGAAAGCTTAAACAAATGATTAATACATTCTTGCAAGCTGGAATTGTTCAAGCTGTTTCTGATATTGTAGGAATATATAAATCTATAGCAAGTGAATTAAGTTTTATACAATTTATTATCTTAAATAGGAAATTGGTTACAGAAAAAGTTAAATTAATTTCAAAAGTTGTAAGAGATATTTCTGATACGAGTCCTAGTGGAATTTTTGGTGGTCTTTCTGAGATAATAACAACTTTCTTACAATCAAAGATAGTAGATAATGTTTCGTTAATAGTTGGAATATATGTTGAAATTTCTAGAAAATTACAAGATCTTAATATAACATTAGGCAATTTTGAAGGAATAAAAGATACTATAGGTAATAAATTCAATTACATAAAAGACATTGTTACAACTATCTCAACTGCTGGTGGTGGTATCTTAAAATCATTCCAAACAATGGTTTCATCTGATAATTACAAAAATGCAGTTAAGAATGTTAATGATGTTTTGGCAGTTTATCCAGATATATTCGGAAAAATTAAAACATTATATGACGTTGTCAATGAAGCTGGTGAGAACTTTGATGTAAATAAAGCAAAAGGAAATGTAGACCACATTACAGAAGTTATCAACAAAGTTCTTTCAATAAAAGATGGTGGAATTTTCCAAGGAATTTCTGAATTCTTTGCTGGTGGAACTATTTCTGTAGACAAAGTAAAAGATATTGTTAGCATTATCGAAAACTTTGGTTTAATTGCTAAGAATACAAATGAAATTCCAGATGTTGGCGGTGAAAACTATGACAAGATAGAACACATTAAAACTGTTCTTCAAAAAGTCAAAGATGCTCCTAGAATGGAAGATGCTGATAAGGTCAAACTTATCAACACAGTAAATGCAGCTAATGATGTGTTATTTATATCAGCATCAATGATTCGTAGACTCAATACTTTGGAAGATATTGGTGGTGAAAATTATGCAAAATTAGACCATATTAAAACAGCAATTGATAAGATTAAAAATATTCCAGGAATGGAAGAAGAAACAAAAATCAAACTTATCAACACTGTTAACTGCGCTGCTGATGCTGCAGATGCTATGGGAAGATTTACAAGTAAAGTAAATGCTCTCCAAGAACCAGACAATGATAAGCTGAATTCTGTAATTGAATCCATTAATAATATGATTCTTAAATTAGCTGCTATTTCTGTTTCAGCTGCGCAACAATTTATAAATGTTGGTCAAGAAATTGTTTCTAGCATCATTAATGGAATTACTTCTAAAATTCCTGAATTAGTAGCAACTGCAGCAAATATTCAAGGTTCTATCTGGAATGCTATTGAAATTAAAATGCAAGATGAATATAATCAAGGTGCTGCATTAGCTCAAAACATTATTAATGGATTTAATTCTAAGCAATCTGAATTTAATCAAGCAGGTGCAAACGTTCAAGGAACTATTTGGAACGCTATCGAACCAAAAATGAAAGATGAATATAGTCAAGGTAAAACTTTGGCTCAAAATATCATTAATGGTTTCAATTCAAAACACAAAGGTGATGATACGTTCTATAATTCAGGTGCAAATGCAGTTCAAGGATTTATCAATGGTGCTTATTCAAAAGATGTATATTCAGTTGGTAAGAAAATTGCTGAGAGATATTTAAATGGTTTGAAAGACAAAGGAAGACAAGGTTCTCCTTGGAAAACAACTTATCAATCAGGTATTTGGGCTGTCGAAGGCATGATTGATGGTATTGAAAGAATGAGCTATAAACTTAGAATGTCAGCACAATCAGTGGCAGACACTGTAGTAGATGCAATGACAATAGATAATCTTTCAGATGCAATAGGATTTTCTAATTTAAAGAATCTTTCAATGTCTATTTCTGGACAAGGAGAAGAAGGAACTCTTGGAGGAGTCAATTCTAAATCTAATACAATCAACATCTATAATACAAATTATGCTCAAACTGATTTCAATCAAATGTCTAGAGATATAATGTTCAATATAAGTAGGTTATAAAATGCAAGTATTAATAGGAAAATATTACACTCAAAATAATAAACGTCTTCTTAATGGCATTTTGCTTGGAACTTCTGATTCTAAAATTCAGCTTACAGAAATAGACGGAATAGAATCTGCACCTTTTAGAAATAATAATGGAGACTGGTCTGGAAAAGACGGTGGATATATGTCTGCACAATTATTTAGTGGAAGAGAAATCACTTTTCAAGGATTCTATTATGATGCAAATTATGGTTGTGAATCTAATACTATATCAGTAAGAGAAGAAATTATTAGCTTCTTAAAAATCAGAACACTATTTCCGATATTTTTTCAAACAATTTCTGGAGTAGTTTATTATACTCAAGGATATGTGACAGCAATTAATATGCCATATACAAATACAAAGTATGGAGATTTTCAAATTACATTTTATTGTCCAGAAACAGAAATTAAACTTGCTGAACAATTTGGTGATGAAGATTCTGTGACTAAAAGAGATATTATTTACAGAGATATTACATCTGGTGGTCATTTGGTTCCAGAAACAACTCCTGTATTATTTGAACAAGGATATGCTACGTCAATTGTTAATTATACTGGTTCAATGCCGTGCTATCCTAAACTCATTCTTACTGGTCCATTTACATCGGATATTATTCTTCAGAATTATAATTTAGGAAAAAATCTTATTATTAAGAAGAGTATTTCTGAAGGTTCAGTTGTTGAAGTAGATATGAATTCACGACAAGTCTTAGAAAATGGACGTTCAATTTCATTATATGTAGATGAGAATTCTGAATGGTGGTATTTACAACCAGGTCAAAATAAAATATATTTAATGTCAGGTGGTGATAATGATAATATTTCATGCAACATCGAATGGACAGTTAACTATCAAGGAATTTAAAAAATGGCAGTAGATGCAGGAAGTGCACCAGATATTTGTTTAGAATATTACTATTTTGTTGACCCATCTCAACCTAATACTCATCCTTTTGAGATTACATCTGTAACACATAATTCTATTAAATCTAATTGTATTGTTACAACTCAGGGTCAGTATAATGAATCAATGCAATTAAATGAAGATAAAATGCCATACCCTTATGTTGGTTTAGTCGCATCAACTTCAAACTATTATGTAGGAACATTCGATACTTCTCAAGATTTTGAAACTTCAAAGATTACTTATAATGCAAAATCATCTGGAACACCGCTAGAATTTCCTTCATCAATGAAGAATGGTTCTAGCTATAGAAAAACGTATGAAGTAACATTATCTAACTCTAATAAATATTCATCTTCTCAATCAATTAAGGGAAACACACAATATTTTATGTATTCATATGTTCTTCCTTTAAATGACGGTTTGAATAATCATATTACATCAAATAGAATCAATTTTTGTGATGTTTATACTTCTTGGAATAATATATATTGGTTTTGGAATGTAGGAGGTGGAGCATTTTATCAACCAGCAACTGGAAATGGTATTTCAATTGTTACTCCACCGTCTCCTTATTCATCTGTAACATTTAATCAAACAGACATCGAATCTCTAAAATCACTCAAAGATGGTCAAAGTCAAAAAATTAGGTATTCCGTAACAGTTCCTTCTGGAGATGGAAAAGCTGTTTCAAATATTTATCATTATTTTAGATATAAATATGATGATGACGATGTTTATACATCATGGGAAAATCCTCAAAAAGACTCTTCTAATAATTTAATCGCAAATGTTGTCTGCAGAACTGGACATTCAGTTACTGTTCAAGTTGCTAGAGGAAACATCGATTCATTATATTCTCAGACATATTATGATGGTGGAAGCTTTATGTCTGGAGTTTCATCTACAACTATTTCAATTCCTGAAGTTTTTGAGACTGGTGAACTTAAGAAGCTTGAAACACCTGAATATAGAATTGAAATTTGGAAAAGCAGACTTTCTGATGAAGCTAAATATCAGTTTGTTGATTTTCTTAATAATACTGGTTCTCAATCATCTAATGATTTCTATCTAGATTTTCAGAAGAATTTTAATAGCTTATTATATATGCATTTTGATTTTGAGCTTTCATTTACAGGAAGTTCAACACCAATGGCGTTTTTTGGAATTAATCCATACGAAAACTATGGTTATACAGTCGGATTTAAGAGAATTTCTGATACAACAAAAGCTGTATGCATTATGATAGGAAATTCATCTCAAACTTTAGCAAATCAAACATATCATAATTTTACTGCTAGAGATGATGAAAAATTTAAATTAAGTCTTGACTCCGACATGGATGGAAAAGTAAAAGTTTACATAAATGATTCTCTTTTGTTTACATCTGGAAATGCAGGATTCTCTTCTAATACAAAAGGCGTTTGCTTGTTTAACGTTCAATCTTCTACTGGAACTATTCTTTCTGGGAACACATTTATTGGCAAGCTTTATTCAATGAGTGGATATGATACAGAAGAAAATGCAGTAAAATATAATTTTATTCCGTCTTATGAAAAATCAACATCAACTCCTGGTTTATATGATACTGTTCACCAGTTATTTTATCCTTCAAAATCATATAGCAGTGCTACAACTAACTTAATGAAAGTTGGTCCAAATTCTATCGGAACATCTTATGGTATGCTTGTTGATATTTCAAATCTTGCAGTTTCTACGTTAAATCTTACTAAAGAAAGAAATTTGCCAGATACTTTGTCAGTTGATATTGAATATGTTCAATTCAAGAATAAACTTGCAAAAGAAAATACAAAAATCACAGATGTTCTTAAACCATACTTAGTAGATGTAATTGTAAGAAGAAATTTCGAAATCATATTTAGCGGAATATTGATGTATTCTAAAGTTACTCTTCAAGCAGTTGGAAAACAAACTCTCACTCTTCAAGCTATCGGTTATGGTGAAGAACTTTCTAAACGTTACATCAACTGTTCGTATGGAGATATGAACTATCCTCAGATTGCAAGACAAATTATCTATGATGCTCAACATGAAATGAACTGGATAGATAATTATGATTTCTTAAAAGACCAAACAGACTCAAGCAATGAAAATGATACTTCTTACTTTAATGGTTGGTATGCATCTGATACAGAGAATGTAAGCTATATTCCTGTTAAAGGTTCTGATACGAATGTTTATCAAGCACATTGGCAAAATGGCGCAATTGCATTTGATGCAGGATGCACATTAAAATGCTTTAAACTCACATGTTCTAAGTTAACTGGTGGAGATAGATGGGGAACATCAGGAAATTATAATCAATTTCTATATTTGAGCTTTTGGCACACAACAATCTCAGAATTAGAATCTAGAACTATCACAATGAAAGTTGAGTTTGATACTGACGGAGAAGATGCATCAACTCATGCAAAAACATTTGATATTAGTTTTACAACTCAGCCTTCAAATGCTGATGCTGGTTCTCAATGGAGAAAATTTGAAGCTTATCTCAATATTGGTCTTCTTCAAGGAATGGTAAAGCATGTAACATTTACTAATACTTCTAAATATGATTTTAGAATAAATGATTTTAATCTTTATAGACCAAGTGATGAAGAGCATAGAAGAAATGAAACAAACATTGCTGCAACAACTGGATATGATTTGAATCTTGAAGTTGGATATTTTGATGATGCATTTAATGATAAAAAATTATATTCAACAGATCGTGTAAGACACTATCATAGACAAAATGCAAAAGAAGCAATTTATAATTTAGCAAAACTTGAAGACCAGAACTTTGAATATCAAGTAAACAAAGATGGTCAGTTTATCATTAAACAAGCAGAAGGTGATTTAGTCGTAAAGAATGTTGCAACATATCCTGGTCAGATTTCTGAAATTAGCATTGAAAGAGATGCAAATACTCTATATAATGTTGGATGTGCAATTAATACTCATTTATATGATAATAAAGACCTCTTTGAGCAATCTGGACAATCATTTATCTGGGCAGATATGACAAATGGTGTAGCGATTGATGAGAGTTCTGTCTCTAAGTATAAAGCAAGAGTTCAAATGGTTGAAGTTGATACTACTACTAGACGTGAAATTGA
Organism: Methanobrevibacter ruminantium; assembly: GCA_004553595.1. GTDB lineage: Archaea > Methanobacteriota > Methanobacteria > Methanobacteriales > Methanobacteriaceae > Methanobrevibacter > Methanobrevibacter ruminantium_A. The sequence continues at coordinate 60,819 of SFKZ01000005.1, forward strand.
AGTTGAAGCTCAAGGTGCAATTAATGCATCTGATGAGATTCAAGATATTCCGACTATTAAGTTTGACTCAAATATTTATAATCCAGGAAACATTCACATTGGTGATGCATTCGGAATTAATGTAAATATTGACGAAGTGTTCAACTTTATTAATGGTGAGTATAGAGTTTATGCATATAGTTTAAGACTTAGTCAAGACCATGTAGAATCGATGGATATTACATTAGCAATTCCTAATGCTCTTCAACTTCAGCTAATGACATTTCCTGTTACAATGAAAAATATGATGAATAATATTAAGAGAATTCAAGTTAAGAGTAACAAATAATGTCTGTAAAGATAGAACACAGAGAAAATAATATAATAACAGCTTTAAAATTTAAAGTTGCAATTGCTAATCGTCTTATAATTGAAGATATTCATAGAACAAGCTTGCCTAAAACTCCTATGAAAAACTCTTATTTGAGAAGAGATGTTGAAAAAACAGTAGTCCCAGAAACTTATACTGGGACTATCATTTGGAAAGTTCCATATGCTTCATATCAGGAACGAGGAAGAAGAGCATATGGTCCACCTCATATTGTTAAACACTATACTACACCTGGGACAGGTAAAGACTTTGCTAAAAATGCTGTTAAAGAAACTATGTCTCACGTTAAAGATTTCTATAAAAACATTATTTAATATATTTAGATAATTCTTCTAATATATCTGATGCAATACCGATGTTTTTAGTTTCTTTCCATTTTTTGATTAGTTCTACAATTTCTTTAAGCGTCATTTTTTGGTCCTCTTTTGCTTATGCTTCCACCTTTTTTGCCTGCAATATGAGCAATATCAGGATTTTTATAGAAAAAGCGAGTTTCTGGGTGTGAAACTGAACCACCTTTTCTTCCAATTTCACGATAATAATTAGGATTTTTTAGTAACATTTTATTCTTTACTTTATCGCCACCAGCTTTAGTTCCAGCCATTTTTATCTCCTTTTTTATACTTCTTTTAATAAGAATTCTTCTGCTTCTTTTATTGCAGATTTAAATATTTTTTCATTAATTTTGATAATATGTGATGCACCTGCTATTAAACATTTATATGCACATGCAATTTCTTTATCTAAATTTTTAAATAAGTCATATTGCATAATGCAATGTTCAATAAACTCACTTTCTAAAGATAAATATTCTCCGTTCAAACCTCCTTGTTTTAAATTTCTTATTTTCGAATGAGATAGTTTTCCGTAATATTCAATATAATACTTTATTTCAGAATTTTTTGCACCAGTATTATTAAATGAATTTATGAATTTATATGATGATGAACAAAGTTGTGAAACAGTAAATATCATTATTCCTCCAAAGATTCAGTAAAATCTTTTAGAAAATAAATTACAGATTCGACGTTATCAATTGCTTGTTCATATTTGATTTCTACTTCTGGAACAATATCAGATAAATTTTCTTTTGATTCATAAAGACTATCAACGTCTTGTTCAAGAAGATTTATTTCTTTAAATAGAATTTCTTTTAAACTCATAATTACTCCTTTTAATAAGATTCTTCATTTTTAAAGAAAACAAAATTATTATTACACCAGTCTTCTATGGGTATATCAATTTCTTCTTCCATATTAAGCTCCTTTGCTTTATTTATTTATTAATTTAATTATAAACAATTTTTATCTAAAAGTAAATACTTTAAATTGATACTGTTCTAAATCGTCTAGCATGTGAACCATATTCTGATGTGTAGAGTCTTGAATAATTTGCTAGATAAAGACTATCACTCATATCTGGAGAACGATTGATTTTCATTCTTATTTTGTCTTTTCCTAAAATTTTTGGTTTGTCACCGTCATAATTAACTTCATGAGCTTGAAGCTGTCGTCTTAAATCTTCAATTGTAGAAATGTTGTAATAGATTTTTAGACGTCCATCTTCTAAGTCTCTATATAACTGGTAGATATACTCAGAACGTGATTTTCCTGTTGCAGTATATTCTAAGATTCTCCAACCTTTAATCTGCATTTGACTCACTAATCCTACACCAACACCATTCTTTTCTATACAAATTCTTTTTGCATCGTTTTTTGTAAATCCATGTTTAAGAGCAAGTTTTTCAAGTTCATCTGCATATTGTCTAGCTATTGGAGTCATAGATTTAATATCAGCATGAAGAGATTTTTGTTCAATTACAACATTATTGCTTATAACAGTAGCAATCGTTTCATCTCCACCTTTATCTGCAACATCTACGCCTATGAATTTATTAAATATTTCTTTATTATTTTCATCTTTAGGCTGTTCTGGAATTTCATAAATAATTGCTTTAGATAAACATTCACTTGTAAACAAAGAGTTGTCATCATCAGAATAATTCCAATCTCCTTCATAAAGACGTTTTCTTTGTTTAGGTTCAAGAGATTTAAGGTTTTCAATATATGATTTAGGCAGAAATGGATTATCATAACAAGTAGCTCTTAAAAAGCATCTATATGCATCAATTTCTTTTCCTTCGTGATTTACTGTCTTTCCGATTTTCCATTTTTGGAATTCTCCAGCTCCTTGTCTTTCATAAGGGTCATAGAAATATTCTCTTAGAAAATTTTGAGATGGGTTACATGACATTACAATTTTTCCAGGTCTTTTATACATAATAGATGCTGGACCACGACCTATACGAGACTTAGCAATCTGATAAGCTTCAAATGCAATTTCACCTGCCTCATCAATATATACATCATCTAGGTTTGTAGAACCTAAACGCTGAAGGTCTTCATCACCTCGAAGGTCAAGAGACATAAAATGGATTTTACTTCCATTTACAAATCTAATTTCATTAGCCATATTATCTAATTCATAATCATATCCAGATGTCTGTCTAGGTTCTCTTTTAGTTAGACCTTCTCTGTTTAGAGTCTGTTTCATTTCTTCAAATGTAGTCAGACGAAGTGCAGGTGATGTCTTTCTACATATTGCACACCTATATCCTGGATATTTTTTCGCTAAAATTAGAACTACAGAACAAATGCTGCTTGATTTTCCACCACCAGCCGAGTTACGACCCACCAATAAGAATCTCTGATGCACTCTCGTCCATCATGCAAGTCAAAAGCTCGCTTTGCTTTCTACTCAGATTCATTGGTGAGCCTGCCCTCCTTTCTATCTTTTAACATTTCAATTTCCTCTAGAAGTTTAGGGTTTAATTTTTTTCCGATTTTCTCTTGTTTTCTCTGAAGACCAAGAAGAAAATTTAATCTTACATCTGGTCGAGCCATTGCTTTTTTAGTATTTTTAGAATTTCTTTCTTTAACTTCTGGACGAGCCATGGCTTTTTTAGTTTGTTCAGAAATAAATTTTTTATATTCAGGAGTCATTCTTTCAAGCATTATTTTTCTCATTTGCTCTCTTTTATCTGAATCTTTCATTCTCATAGAGCCTTTATAAGATTTCGCTTTTATTTCTGGTTTAGCCATCGCTTCTTTTGTTTTTATAGAAATAAATTCTTTTTGCTCTTTTGTTAACTTGATTCCCTTATTAACTGGAATATGTCCTTTTTCCCATTTATATTGATTATCGGAATATTCTTGTGGCATATACCAAATGTTATATTCTGGATTTTCTTTTTTGATAAATTCAATCTCTTTTAATGTTAATTCTTCATTTGAAGAACACCAAGATAAAATTTCAACCTTAAAATTTTCTAAACCATATTTTTTGATTGCTGATTTAAGATGTTTTCCAGAACCATAATATTTTTTGTCAAATTCTTGCCTTCTATGTTTGCCTATATATCTTTTTCCATTTATAAGATTAGTTGTTCTATATACATAACCAAACATAATTAAATTATATCACATTTAAAATTCTTCCTGCTCTACCTCCAAATCATTCTTATGTTTCGGGTCAATAATTTCAATTTTAATTTCGTTTGAGTCAAAGAATCCTTGACCAGCATTTAATGTTACTTGGTCACCATATGCAATTTTGTTTATCAATGATGTTGCTGTTTTGTCTCCAGCCATAGCTTCAGCAATAAGAGACCCTGCAATTACAGTCATAGGCGCATTGTCTGTAAGAATTTTTAGCCATTCTGGTTTTTTCTGAATCATCTTATCAGTAAGTTCTTCATTTGTTAGAAGGACTTTGAGTTTTTCTGAAAGAGTATCATTCTTTTGTTCTTTTTTAATCTTATCTATTTCTTCGTGTTCAGCCATAATTCCTCCATATTTAAATTATATATTTTTTAAGAGTTGATATAGTTTTTGTATTTGATTTCCTATTATAAGAATACCACTTATTCAAGATTGCTTCTTGAGTTTCTAAGTCTATATCAATTAAATTTTCTCTTGAAATCATGTTTTTAATCATCTCAGAGCTATGTGGAACTACTTTGCAAGAATTGTAGTGGTCATTTATTGTTTTAATTTTTTGTTCTTTATCTAAGCATGGAGAATATAAAATTTCTGCAAAGTCATATGGTCTTCTAAAATACATTACTTTTTTTGAAACATCATATTCTTTAATATCATTTACAGATATTGGTGATTTATATTCAAATAAGATTAGTTCTATATAATTTCTAAAATAATTCATAAATAATTCATCATAGAATGTCTGATATTTATTGTCTGAATTATTAATTCTTCTTATAATCAGAAAAATTGTAGGAATTTTATAGACTGCACCATTGATTGGGTCTAAAGATTTTCTTTTTCTAACAATAGAATCAAGACGAGCTACATCTTTGCAAATCTCTTCATAGTTGCAGATTACATCACAATAATCTGAGAATTTAATTGGAACAGTAAATATTCTCTCATTTTTAACATTTTCAAATTTTGTAATATCGACTCCTCTTTTTTGATTTTTTAGAAGAGCTCTTGCAATTACAATTTGTTTAGCTTGAAATTTAGGTTTCAAATCCCATTTATTAGAATAATCTATATTTAACGAACTAATATCTCGCATTTATAATATTTTTTCATTTCTCTAGATTCTCTTTTAGGACAAATTAATACTAAGAATCTATACTTATTTTTTAATTTTTCATAATTGCTAAATTTTAATTCTACAGATGCTTTTAATGAATTATGATTTAGAAAATGTTTCGTGAATTCTATGTCTGTGCTTAGAATTACAGTATCGTAATATGTGCTTAATTCGTTAATGTCGATTAATTCGCAAATATAATCTTTACATGCATCACTGTAAAGTAGTTGTTCATCTATCAGGATAGCTCTCTTTTTACTATGTCTATCTATTGGTAACTGAATGTTCTCCATGTTATTCTCACAGACAAAATAAGCTAATTTAATTATACTTCTAAAAAAAATAAAAGTAAATACTACTTCTTGAACTGCTTATTTAATTGTCTATAATGATAAAGAATGTTCTTTAACTCTTCTGTTGAAATCTTGTCATGGATTGAATTTTCTATTTCTCTTAAAGCTAGAACACCATATCTATCAATAATATTTTTTCTATAAGTTTTTAAGATTTCTGGTTGTTTTGAATTTATTTCGTTACACTTATAACAAATTACATTTGCATTAAATGGATTAAATCGTGTAGAAATATATCGTCTAGACTTATAATGTCCTATACATGCATCTTCATATGAAAGAAGCTTGTTGCAAATAAAACATCTACAGTATCCCTGAGATTCAATCTGAGTCATTCTCCAATATCTAGAGAACTCTTTGTCTAACAGATTAATAATTTTACGTCTTTCATCATTTCGTTTACCAGAAGTCTTCTGGTGCTTTCTGGCAATAGGTTTTTTAATCTGCTTCTTTTGAATTTCTAATTTTCTTTTTGGACATTGAAATTGAGTGTGTCCAGGTTCTGAACAATATTTACATAATTTTACTTTTTGTCCATTAATCCAAACCATTTATTTCACAGTTTCCAAGTATTTCTTCTTTTGTGTCTGAAGAGATTTCATTTTTTTCATCTTCATCTAAACAAGAAATTCCACCTCTAACTTTATCTGAACCATATCTTCCTACATAAATTTTTGTCCACGCATTTTCTAACATTTCTGCTTCTTTGTATTCAGTAACACCAATATCGTGTGTTTCAACAACTTCTTCAGGCTTGTGGTCAGCACAAAATTTAGCTTGAGGAATTTTTCCAACTTTTTCACCAAACTGCTGTCTGATTCTTAATTCTAAGTTTTCTGTTGATGATTCTCCAACATAATAAAAACCATCTTGACATTTTAAGATGTAGATGCTTCTTGGCATCATTCCTTTTACTCTGTTATGAAAAGCTTCACTCATATAGATTTTTAAATTCTCCAAGATTATCTTTATGAGATGGTGGCATCCAACCTTCAGGTTTAACTAAATCTACTCCTCCTGAGTTTGGACGAGTTGGTTTAATTCCTCTTTCTTTTTGAAGATTTGCTTTCATAACTTCAGTGAATGCTTTTCTTACATCTACTCCAGCATTATAAAGAATTCCAATTGCAAAGATAGATAAATCAACTAATCCATCAACAATTCCATCTGCATCATGATTTACATTTGCTGCATTCATTGTTTCAGACAATTCTTCAATGCAACAGCTTAATTTAAAATTAAGAATTTCTTTTGTTAGTGGAATTTCATTAAATCCATATTTAGAGTTCATTCTTTCAATTTGAGCAATAGGGTCATTTGATTCTATTGCTTTAATGTCTTCTTTATCTAGCATATTTTTTCCTTTCGATATAATTATTAATTGCTTTTTTGATGTCATCAGCTAATTCATAAAATTGAATATCATCTAAAATTTTTTCTATTTCTTCATTAATTGTCATTTCAGAAGAATTTAGCTTAATTATTTTCTTATATTTAGATGTTGCTAAGCACTTATCAAATAATGATTTATCAATATCATAATCATTTGCATCATATCCATCATTTTTAATAGATTGTCTCTTTTTAACATCTTCTTTAGAAGCTGTAAGATAAACTAGCAAATGATATGGATAACTATTAATAAAACTTTCAATTTGTTGAAAATCATCTTCAATTTCTCTTCCAAATTTTCTAGCATAAGCTCTTGTCGAAAGAGTTCCTCTATCTCGTAGTAAATGAGAATAGTTAGTAACTTTATTAAATTCATTGATTAGAGTAGTTTTACCAGTGCAATCAGATGAACCTTCAAAAGTGATAATCCATTTGTTTTTTGGTTTATACATCTTTTTCCTTTAAATTTTTAATGCTTACTAATAAGTTCATAACTCTTTTTTCAGCTTCATTCCAAACATCTGTTACTATATCTGTTCTATTTCCTAACATTTTTTCTCTATTAATATAATAAAGAACATCAATTGCATCTGCACAATCAACAATCTTCTTTACTAGTTCATCTTTAAGAGCAAGAGAATATTCTTCAAATAATGGAGTAGTTTTCATGAACTCAAGTTCTTGACTATCTAATCCTTCTTTTATTGCTGGATTTTTTCTTTTTACTACAAAATTTACATCATTTGTGATTGTTTCTCCCCAGTCATGAGTTGCAGCTAATTGGCAAGCTAAGAGTGTTTGATGTTCATCTATTTCAAAATGCTTACATAGAATCATTGTAAGTTGAGTTACATAATGCATATGTTCTGCATCATTTTCATGAACAATTACATGACGTCCTGCCCATCTTACAATGTTTCCTTGCTTATAAAGGTCATATGATAAAAGCTTATTCATTAAATTTCTAATTTGCTTTTTCATCTGAACTCCATTTTTCTTTTAGAAAATCATAGATTTGTTGGAATATAGATTTAGGATTTTTATGAGTTCCCATCAAATCTTCACGATGTTTGTTATATACAAAATCATCTGAACGATATTCAAACTTATCATCTTGAGGTTCAGGTAAATAAAGATTCGTTGAACGTTCTTTTCTAGCATTCATTTGATAGAATTTATTTTCTTGGTCAATATCAATAAGATGCAGAGATTTGAGTTTTGGATAAACTCTTAAGATTTCTGCCCACATATGCATAGCAACAAGATTGTCTTCTTTTGGCTGAATTTCTCTATCAATTCTTTGCTTTACAACTTTTACAAGAGTTAGCCAGTCCATCGACATATAATATTGCTGATAAGTTGATTTTGGAAGAACATATCGAGCATCCATTGTTGAAACTTCACCAGAATCAACTAATTCTTTGTAAATTTTCTTCTGTTCATCACATGTTGCAATATATCTTTTATAAAGTTCTGGACAGTTAACAATTGATTCTGGAACTACTACATCTTCTTGAGCAAGAGGCCTATCACCTGTGCAAACTGAACTAAACGTAATTTGACGATGTCTTAGATAATGTGATACTCCAATGTATGAAAGTCCTTTAACAAGAAATGTGAATTTAAATGTTTCAAGACTTCCAGGAAGATGTTCTCCTTTAAACATTCTGATAAGAATATCTTCAGCTTCTTCATCTGTATATGATTCTTTAATTCCCCATGTAGCATCAACAAAATTCGGAATATAAGATTTTAACTGTTCCCATGTTAGATAAGAACCATCTAATAGATGAACTTCAATTGCTGATTCAAGAGTTTTATATTCAGTCTTAATTTCAGTATTTAGAATGTCTTTTGATTTGTGAACTATTTTTGGAATATTTTCATTCAATGGCATTATTCTAGCTCCGTGCTTCCTAGGTCAAAAACTTTTTCACCATTTACATAATCTTGCAATTCAATATCATTTCTAATGCAGTTGTCTGCAGCTGATGCAATCATAATATTCATCTTTGGACGAGTTGAATTGTCAAATAATGTGATTTCATCTACTCCATTTTCAAGAAGATTTTCTTTTTCTTCAAGGAATTGGTCTTCAGTAATGATATTATTTTTGAAGTCTTCTTTTAGTTTGTGATATTTTTCTTTTATCATCTTTCCTTTGATTGCATATCCAATTTCAATCAAAACTCCTGTATCTCTAAAAGAAATGTCTGCAAAGATTCCTTTGCAACTGTCAATTCCGATTAAGTCATTTTTGAAAATTTCTTTAGCTCTTTCTAAAGTCATTGGACCTTCTGCAAGATTTCCTGCATCTAGCCTTGGTTCAAAAATGTTGAACTTTTGTTTTAGTGAAGAAGAAGTAAGTTCATAATTTTTCTCTTGCTCTTCACTGAACCACCCAGAAGCTAGATAATAATCATGCTTCTTGTTCATAATTGCCTCCTTTTATTTGTTAAGATATTTTTATTTTAAATTAGAAGACTAAAAAAGTAAATATTATTTTAACAAATCATCAATTCCATATTGCTTTGCATCATCAATTGTTTTTCCTTTTTGAGTATTAAAAAACCATACAAATGGCATCTCAATTCCAAGTTTTTCTGAAATCTTAGATGCTTCTTTTTTCCAACCATCAAACAATGGTGTTTGTTTTACAACTACATCATATCCTGCATTTTTAAACTTTTGAATGATAGAATCGTATTCTCTAGTCTTTCCGCATAGTTTACATTTAGTTGTATATATAAAAGCTTTATTTCTGTTTGGATTTTCTGGTCTTTGGTCTATTAGCATTCTTTAATTCTTCTTTAAATACCTTAGTTATTTCTTGATACATCTTTGTTTCTGGACTTTGAGCATCAATGATTTTATTATAAATGCAAGAAGTGTTTTCATATGTATGCTTACATAGTCCACAAATGCATTTTAGCTTATTCTGAGATTTTTTAGATAATATTTCTTTCATATTTTGAATTATATAATAAAGTATTTATAAATTTAAACATCAAGCTTATCTGAAATACATCTATAACAGTCAGAATATTCAATTCCTGTATAAAGAGAAATTGTCATTGCAAAGTTCTTAAAATCATCTATAATGATTTCTCTAACAGTTTCATAATCACAACTTTCTAGTAGTTCAAGGTCATGTTCAATAACTCTACACCAGTGTTTAATTTTGCAATGAGACCTTTTATTGTAATTTTTTACTAATGACTCTAATAAATCTTGCTTTTTTCGTCTTGTTTTAGTTTCTAATTTAATCATTTCGTCAATTGATTTAATCTTTTCTTTTATCGAATCGATTTCTAGAATGACTTCTGGTGATTCTTCTCCGGTTGACTTAATAGTTTCATTAACTTCTTCTTTTTCTTTCAGGTCTAACTCATAAAGCATCAACGTTTCATAATCATGACAAACAGCAGCTTCTGAAGCGCAAATATCAAATATAAGTTCTAAAATTATTCCTCTACTAGTTTGATTCTTGTTGTAGTCTAACATTGTCTAAAATATTGTGAATTTTTTCTACTTGTTCTGGATATCTTTTAATTATAGTCTCATCTGAATATATCATCTGGTCAATCCATATGACTAAACATTCATGAAAACCTTGTTCACCTAATTCAACATCTTCATGAGAAAAGAAATATCTGACAATCTGTTTATCAGCTTCATAAAAATTCATTTCAGTTTCTAGAATAGAAATGATTTGTTTGTCTTTTAAACTAATTTTGTAGCTCAAAGATTCTGTTGGTTCATATGTTTCAATCATGTATTTATTTTAACTTATTTTTGTTAACTTCAGAACTCTCTTTCATATATTTGATGTATTCATTAAGATTTTCTTTAAGTTCTTTGTTATTTTTCGATTTCTTTACATGATATTCAAGAGTTCTAAGACAATCGTCAACACCTTCTGAATATTTTAAATGACATAGTCGATAAAGATTTCCTAGTTCAAATGGTCTTAGAATTGTTTCTCCGCATTTATATAAGAAAACACCGTCAATTTTTGTATCTTTAAAGCCTATTTTTTCAGCAAATTCTCTATAGTCTTTAAGAGTTGGTTTAGAAATACGATCCATCTAAAAGAATCTCCGAATAAATTGAGTTAATCATTTTTGATTGATGTTCTAGAAAGATTTTATTTTTAGTCATTCCCTTAATATTTACTTCAAAAATATTTTCTAAATCATCTTTAGCATGTTTAAGTTCAGTGTTATTGTCAACTTTTCTATCAAATTCTTTGATTTTCTTGAAAATCTTTTTTGCTGATTCAAGAGATTTATCTTTTGCATCTTGATAATATGCATTTAGGTCACAATCATATGCAACGAATATTCTATTTGCTAAGTATGATGTTCTATCTAACATTTTAGCTCCTTTGCTTTATGTTTATAATTATATTGTATCATAAAACTATCAAAAAGTAAATACTTTTTATAACTTTGTTTAAAAAAGGTCCTTATCGGACCTCTTTATTAATTAGATTCTGTTAAATATTCATCTAGAAGTTTATTAATGATTGTAGAAACTCTAATCTTTTTGTCTTTTAATTCATTCCATAGAGATTCTTTAATGCTTATTGTAATTGTTTTTCTAGTTTTTGCCATATTCCTTCATTCTGCCTACCCTTCGTTAATTTCTGTATTATTGATAATTTTCTCATTCTCTTTTTTAGTATTTTCTAAGATTTCGTTTTTTCTCTCAGTAAACAAATCTTTAAATTGTTCTTGCTGCTTTTCATGAATTGAACTATAAAGCTTATTTAGTTCATTTATAGTAGTTGATTGCTTTACTCTTAATGTGATTTCTTCATCTAACAACAAGCAATCATCATCTTTATCACCGATGATACCAAAGATTGAGAATAGCATATAGCGTCTAAAATAAGTGATTGAAGCTCCCCAATCTTGTGGATTTGTCTCGGAACGAGGTTTTAGAATAATTGTTGAAGAAACGATTTCTTCTCCTGTTTCTTCGTCATAAACTATTGTTTCTAGACAATTCTTTCCATCAATAATTTTAAGAGGTTGAATGTAACCAATTTTTTGTTCTTCAAGAACTGGGTCAACTATTTTCTTGAATTTTGATAAAGAAACATAGTCATAGCTAAATTTACCAGCTTCTGCTTTTGAGTCAACACCGAGTTTTTTGATTCTTTGATAAACTTTAAATAGTTTACTGTATTTGTTAGTCTTTTCCATTTTCCTCCTTGAGAATTAAAGTTTTTGGCTTTGTCCAAACGATATATTCTTTTTCTATGTGTTCAACACCAGGGACATCATTTTTAAAGAGTTCAAATTCTTGCTTAATTTGAGAATTCATTTCTTTAACTTTTTTCTCTAGTTTTGGAAGTTCTTTAAATTCTTCAGGCAATTTCGACGGGTCTTTGATTTTGTATGAATTTCTTACTGCTAATGTGATTTTTCCTGCTGGACCTTCTGAAGTTTTTTGATTAGTCTTCTTTAAGAATTTAATTGCAGCTTTATCAAATTCTTTTCTAAACTCTTTAAGTTCAGAATCTAATTTTTGATATTCTTCAAAGTATTTAGATGCTTGAATGAGTTTATTAAATTCTTCATTGATTTGGACTAATCTTTCTTCTTTTTCTTGAATAAGAAGTCCAAGACTTTGTATATCTGTATTCTTGTTCATCACAACATTCCTAACAATTGAGAAATTTTAATCTTTGCAGTTTCTTGTTTAATATTAGAAAGTTTAAAATCGTATTCATTTTCTCCAACAGTCACATGCAAAGTTACTGAATCAAGTTCTTTTCCTAAGATATTAGTTTGTTTTTCTACATTGATTTCTTGTTGTTTTTCTTCTTTAGTAGATTTTTTAACAGTGATTTTATTGAAGTTTGGTGCAATTAATGGTGACATATTTTTTGATGTTCCATTAATATATTCTTTTCGAGGAATATCTATCAAATTTCCGTTCTTACGATGATAGTTAATAAAAGAAGCTCCAGCTTGATATTGTTTTGGGATTCCTGGGTCATATCCAGCGAATCTCATCATTTCTTGAAGTGTTGCTCCTGATTCTGGACATAGTCTTTTGATTCTTTCTAGTCGGAGCTTACCTTTTTCACGAGGAGATAGTTCCGACTTGATAGCGTCAGATGTCTTTTTGAAAAAAGATACTTTTGATGCTTCCATAATTTCCTTTCTTTTATTTATAAGAAAATTATATACTTTTATAAAAGAAAAGTAAATACTATTTTTTCTTTGAATCATTAATAGCATTTAATAAGACCATATAGTTAATAATGTCTCCAGTCTTTTCACGAATCATCTCTGTGTCACCTTCAACTTTTCCAAAGACAATATCTCTCAAACTTACTAAATGTTTGAGACAATACATAAATAATACTTGTTCCATTATAAGACCAGACATTTCTGAACCTTCTTTAAAATTATTCAACGGGTCATCGTTCGGAGCATATTCTTTGTTCTTTTTAATGAGAGTATCTTCACATCTTTTGAGAGTGTTATTTACTGATACATTAAATTCATTTCTATTCATTTTCTAATGCTTTCTTAAATGCTTCTTGATATTTTAGATTTGGTTTAATTTTTGTAATATAAAGAACTTTTTCTGGGTGTCGTTTTCCATCTTCAGTAAGTCTTTCATCTAGATAATCAGGATTATACTGAACAAAATAACACCACTTAGATTCTGTCACCCATGTGTTCCACTGAATTTGCATCATAATGTGCTCATCAATTTTTTCATGGCAAGATTCATGATGTTTAAATCCAAAACATTTGATTTCACAAATTTCTGAAATTTTTCCATCTTTATCATAAATGACACCATCTGGAGAACAACCTACACAATCATAAGCATCTGCTACAACAAATCCTACTTCGTCAATTTTCAAATCATCAGGATAAGAATCTAAAGTAGAAAGTTTATCTCTTAATAGATTTCTAGCAACAGGCTCTAAATCTATTCCTCGTTTTGCAGCTTTGCTTACTGGTCCAGAATATTTCATTGAATTAGTTGCGTGCTTATAAGCTTGCTGAAGAGCATATTTCTTACCATTTTTTAAAAGGTCATAGCTAATCGTTCCACTAATATGGTTTTTCTTAATTTTGAACCATTCATCAGAACCTTGGTCAAATGTTAGAATTTTATAGCTCATTTACAGTAATCTCCACCCTTGGATTTTCTCTGTCAAGTTCTGCTGATGCATGAAATTTTCTAACTATATTCCAGTTGTCATCTTTCCAGAAATTTATGTCTGTTAACAGATCATTTATTGATTCAATTTTGTTTGATATATCACAAGTCCTCATATCTGGCATATAGAATTTGTAAGATACTTCTACTGGAAAATCTATTTCTTCATTATGAAAATTTTCTAATTGTTTTTCTGAATTTTTGTGCCATTTTACATAATCTCTTGATGGAAAAGAACGACCAGTTTTTCTATTAGTTACTCTTGAGTTCTTTTTACTAGGAATTCTACCTGTGATTGTAAAACTATACATATTTTTGAGACTCATCAATTACTGTGTTTGTTAGATTTACTAATGAAGCAATTTTTCTAACTGCTATGAAGTTTCTTTCTAAACGATTAAACAAAGTCTGTTCTTCTTTAAGAGCTTTTTTGGCTTTTAAAACATCATCTTGAGCTTGTTGAACTTCTTCTTGACAATTAACCCAAGCTGTTCTGTCACCTTCTGATAAAAGTTCTTTAGATTGTTTTTTAGCAATAGACAATAATTTATAATGAGATTCTATTCGTTTACATCTTGATTGAGCTTCATCAAAAATCATTTCTAGAGCTACAATTTTTGATTCAATTTCTTCCATTTTATACGGTAAAGATGTGAGCAATTTTTCTGTTTGTTCAATCGACAACTTTGGAAGAAAATCAATATTTTTTAAAAGAACTTCTATAGGGACTGTAAGTTTTTCTTCTTCAACAGTTTTTAGTCGTTCATCAACATCCATAATTAAAATGCAAGATTACTTAAATCAATTTCACCATCAGGAATATCATCAGGAACTATTTCTTGAGACTCAGAGTTTTGAGCAAACTTGTTTAGATAAAATGAAAAGCTCTTAATTTGAAGAGTTGTAATTTTCTTTCCATCTTTCTCATAAGAATTATTTTCAATCGAACCTTCGATAGTAATGTTTGCACCTTTTTTGATTACTTTTTCAGCAGACTGAACATTCTTTTCACCAAGCAACACTACATTGTAGAAATGAGCAACTTCTTCAGTTCCATTCCAAATGTTTTGAGCAATTGAAACTACACCTAGTTTATCAGTTTTCTTTTCAAAATCTCTAACTACATTTCCTGTTAGAAAAACTTTATTTAATGTTGGCATGTTACCTCCTTATTTTATATAAATTTTATCAATTAAATTAAAAATAGTAAATACTTTAAACGCTTTCTACGTTTGTCATGTCAATGTCTTCATCATCATCTTCTTCATTTTTTCTAATAGTTTTAATTCTAAATGAATTAAGATTTTCTATTTCTGAAATTCTAGATTTGATTATTGGAAGAAGAGTTTCAAAATCATTTTCTAATCTTTTTGAATTGTAGTTGATTAAAATATAATTTTTTGTTGTAATCTCATTAAGAACATCTTTTTGAAAACTCTTTTTAATATAGATAATCATTTTGTTTTCTCTTTCACAGAATTTAACAAATGATTTAATTCTATTTTCATCTTTAATGAGAATGATGTGGTCTAATTCAGTATTCTTTAAAAAATTAAAATCACAATTTCTATTCACAAAAATCATGTAATCTGATTTATATGAGTCGTAAATTGCACCGTTTGAATCAATCCATTTTTTAGAGTTCATCATTTATCACTTTCTGTTCATCAATTCCATCATCATACATTAATCTAAAATTGACAAATTTAATTGGTATTTCTTCAAAATATGGTTTTGTATAACGTGATTTTTCTTGTCTTAGACAAAGATTTTTTTGTTCATTTCTGTAGATTGCTATTGCTTTTGTTGCAACTTGTGGAATTGAGTTTGAACCAGTTGTAGAATCAAGAGACATATCTGCACCTTTTTTAACATGAGAAATTAATACTATTGTTTTCTTATATTTTTTAACGACTTTATTTATCTCTTGAACAAAAGTTCTTTGTCTTATCCATTCATTATCTTGAGAACCACTTGCAGTTGCTTCAAACAAAAACTGAATATGGTCAAGAATAATAATGTCAACATTAAAATTTTCA
The DNA here is from genome assembly GCA_004553595.1 of Methanobrevibacter ruminantium. Classification (GTDB taxonomy): domain Archaea; phylum Methanobacteriota; class Methanobacteria; order Methanobacteriales; family Methanobacteriaceae; genus Methanobrevibacter; species Methanobrevibacter ruminantium_A. The sequence continues at coordinate 76,784 of SFKZ01000005.1, forward strand.
TATAAATCGTTAATAAGCTCCAGAGCCTCTTCTTGGGTAAATTGAACACTTATATTGTCTCCAGAAATCAATATATGAGGTGCAACATCTATTTCTTTTTGAGGAATAATTTTTCTTAATCTGATAAGAGATTCTTCTGGGTCATCTTCCAAAAGAATGTGTGCAAATTTCTTATGTTCTCTTATTGCAGATGCTATAACATTAAGTGAGAATAACGATTTACCAACACCAGATGCACCATATATCAATATAATGTTTGTTGCATTAGGTTTAGATAATCCTCCGCAGAAGATTTCATTTAGTTTATCATCAAAGAATTTATATTCAGGAGTTATTCCAAACTGAGATTCATTCTCATCTGCTTTGGCTGTATAGTTATAATAACCATCAATCTTCTTGCCAAGCTTCATCTGGCTTTAACCTCCTTTTTATAATGTTTATTTTAATCTTTTTATTTTGAAAAGTAAATATTATTTCTTAATCTTTAAAGACGTTTGTTGTATCAAGTTCTTCGTCTTCATCATCTTCATATTCTTCAATTGTAACATCTTTTGGAGAAAAATTTGTAAACTCAAACTCATTCTTTGGCTTTTCTTGTTTTCTTAATGGTTTGAGAACTCTTACAATTTGTTCATAGTTTTCAAATAATGCTTTATCAGATTTGATAATTGGAGCAAATTTGATTTGACGATATTCTTGTAATGAGAAGCTGTTAACTAAGTCAAGATATGAATTCAATTTATTTCTACTAAACAAAGGCTTTTGAATATCATCACCTTCTAATAAGAGAATTACTCTTTTGCCGAGTTCTTTTCTATTAACAAATTGAACATTATGTTTATTTAATATGTCAAAAATCTTTTTAGTGATTTCAGGATAATTGTCTAAGATATATTTAAATGGTTTATCGATAATGTGATTAGATTCAAGTTTTTTCTTAAGCTTAAGCTTATCATTTTCAAGCTTATCAATTTTTTCTTGATATTTAATCTTTTGTGTTTTAAGTTTTTCTCTTAATTTGAGATTTTTCTCTTCAAGAGATTGAATCTTTGCTTTTAGCTTTTTATACTTCTCATCATTCATAATTAGTATTTATTTTAACATCTTTTAAGAAAATTGTAAATTGTTATAACATATTTATTACATAAAACGAATATGATATAATAAAAATAACCATTTCTGGTTATACATTTACAAAGAATCTATCACATAAAATGACCGAAACCACACAAGGTTTTCACAAACTAACAGTTTCGGTCAGACTTATTGTAACATATATTTATAAGCCAGTGAATAGAAAATGTGAAAACCTAAGCAAGTTATTGAATATCTATTAATTGTTACATCTTGTTTCTTTTCAAGATTAATAGATTTAAAAGCCAATGTTTCTGCAATGTCAAGTAGATAACCGTTAGCACAAGTATCTTTGAAGATTCCTTGATGAGTCGGCCAAATCGTATGACATAGGATAGAAGAGGGATATTCATAAATCCAGTTCTCTCGAAGCTGAATCTCAATAAAAGAAAATTTTCAGCATTATTGATTTTTCAATAATTCTAAACCAAAGGCCAAAGGGTTGCAGGGCAAACTTTGAATGAATTCATAATAAATGCTCGAAAAATTAAGTTTTTTCATATATACACAAATATAGGTCATTAGTCTTCAGCAAACAAACGTCAAGCAGATTATTTACTATTAAAATAAAAATATGTATAATCTAAACAGAACTATTTAAAATCACAAGATGATAGGAGAACTATTAAATGGCAATTAATCTTACTGATGGTCTAGCTAAATCTTTCGTATTCAGCGGTGAGATTGAAGGAAAAGTTCATGAGTATGAAGCTTTTTATCCAACAGCAAAACAACTACGTCCAATCCAACTTGGATATGCTCGTTTAAAGGAAATCAACGATAAGTTAGAAAAAGCCGGCGTTACCGAAGAAGAGAAAAAATCATACGAAGACGACGTTGAAAAAATCACTAAAGAAATGACAGATGCATTTACAGGAATGTTCAAACCATTAAATGATTCTATGCCAATTGATGAATTTCTAGATAATCTTCCATCTAATGCAAAAAAGAACTTCGATACGATGGTTCAAACAGAACTCTTAAGTAACTAATGCAACCGAATCAACCTAAAAAAGTTTTTAAATTAAAGAATCAGAGAAAGAGCAACCAACTCTCTGAGGAAGAAGCTTTTGAGAGAATGATTTGCATCGTTGGAATGAAATATCCTCAATATAGCTTAGAACAATTAAGAGATGAGATTCCTTTTCGCCAATTAAAAATAATGTTCAAAGAAATAAATCGTAGACGAGCAGAAACACTTCTTCTTTTAAATGGAATTATTAATGGTCCAAATGCAAAGAGCAAATCTAAATCAGAATACAAAAATATTATAAAAGAACTTACAGATGAGCTCGATGGAAAATAAATAATTTTGTTATAATTTTAAAAACAGGAGATTTTATGGGAAGAAACACGCCTTATTCGTTAGATTTTATGTTAAAGATTAAGAAAATTAATCCAAATTTTGAGTTTACAGGTATAGATAAAAAAAGATGGGAAGATTTTCTAGAATCACAGAAAGAAGATTCATTAATTGACACTATAGAAAATATGGAACCAGTAGAAAAACCGAAACGAAAAAAGAAAGCTAAAAAAGTAAATCAAGTTGTTGAACGAAAAAATACCGAGAGTATGGACTATTTCGTAGAAAATGAGATTGACGAAGAATCAAACTAAAAATTACAAAAAATACTACGTTGTTTATAGAATTTTAGATTTATCAAACAAGAAATCTTACATTGGAGCTCATAAAATTCGTTTTCAAAATGAAGATGACGGATATATATGTAGCTCCAAACTTGTTTTAGCACTCTTTTATAAGAATCCAAAAAATTTTAAGAAAACAATATTAGCAAGATTTTCTACTGCAAGAGAAGCAGATAGATTTGAGAAAAAATCTATTAAAAAATATGACTCATTCAGAAATGGATATAATCGAACTAAAGACGGCGGACCATATAGAGCCGGAAGAAATGTAAGAAAAATTAACGGAAAATATTATTCAATCAGGAGGAAATAATGAGTCAACTTTATCCAGTTAAATGTCCAGGAATGATTTATAAATTTAATCATGAAACTGGAAAGAAAGAATTTGTAAAATGTAATGCTCTTCTGTTTAAGCTGAATGAAGGTGGAAAGTGCGAAACTGTGTGTAGAAGATGCAAATCAAAAATTACTGCAGTTGTAAGACAAACATTTGGGCAAGATGTAATTATAGATGTGAGACAAGAGCCAAATGAGTTTTAATATTGTTTATTATTTTCAAGGACAAAATTCAGAAGAACTCAAATATTCTATTAGGTCTGTAGAGAAAAACTTAGATCATGACGTGATTTATTTAGTTGGAGATAAGCCTTCATGGTTTAAAGAAACAAGCAAATCAGTTTACATAAAGTCTGGAAATTATAATCTTCAATATTATGGATTAGGTTCTGTTCCGATATTACATCTTAAAAAATTCTATGATTCAGGAAAAATGCCAGATGAATTTCTTTTATTTAATGATGATTTTTATATCATGAAGAGAATAAAAGAATGGACAGAATACTATCGTTTAGAAAAAGACTATAATCAAAAAGCTTTAAAAAATCACGGATATCATAAGAAAACTCTTCGTTCTTGGCAATACACTGAAAAGAAGAAAGCATATAATCTTCATCAACCTATGATGATAGAAAAAGAAAAATTCATCTCACTGTATAAAATGTGGGAAAATTTTCAAAACAAAGACATAGATTTTAGAACACTTTATGGCAATCTCTTTACAAATTCAAAGATTGGGTGCAATGATTGTAAGATTGGAAATAGTTACGAATATTCAAAAGAGAATTTAGAAAAAATTAAAAATTCTGTATTTTTATCGACATCTGACAGTTCTTTTAAAGAAGAAAAAATCGGTGAAATCATAAGGTCATCATTCGATAAGCCAAGCTCATTAGAAATGTTATAATTTTATTATGAATAACTATGACGTAGATGTGTTCATGGAGTTAACTGGCTTAGATATTACAGAAGACCAGCTATCTGCTTATGAGAGAGCTCAAAAAAGAGCATTTTCTATGCTTGAAAATGAATTAGGGTGGAGTTTTAAATATTCGTCTCAATATGAAGAAGTAGGAAAAATTAAATCAGTATGTTCATGTCCTAAATTCCTTAAACAAATAGATGAGAAAGACATGCTTCCACCAGATTCTGTTGAAGGAGAGATTAAACTATTTCCGTATGATAATAAAATGAGTTCTCTTCCTATTGACCCAGCTACTTGCATTTATAAGATTAAGTTAGTTGTTCCGATGGAAGGTGATGACTATAAATTTATCACTATCAAAGATTTAGATAATGTTATGCCAAGACCTCTTTCTAAATCTCAGGAAATTATTAAATATATAGAACGATGTGATACATGGCCATATCAGTGCGGTTGTGATTGTCCTAATTGCACTCTTCTTGCTGTTGATGCTGATTGGGTTTCAAAGGTTCCTAATGATATGTTTGACATTATTACTGATTTGATAATTTACTTTATGAGACATCCGTATTCATTAGATACATCTGCAACAATTAAGTCTGAATCTGTTGATGGTCATTCTGTAAGTTATGCAACAGAAGAATCTATTGAAACAAATATTAAATCTCCTGCTTATCAAAGAATGTTAGAAAAATATATGGGAGTTTATAGTCCATATTATAAGAAGGTAAGACTTTACTAATGAAAAAAGTTGAAGTTAAAGAACCATGCATCATTTATAAGTTTAAGAAAAATGGATATGGTGATTTAGAAATTGATGAAAAGCATACTGTAAAATGTCTGTTCATTTTTGGTCAATCTAGAGATGATACAAATTTTCAGCAATTAACTTCTACTGATGCTCATGCATATTTAGATATTGATGACCCATTTGTAAAGAGTATTATGACTCAAGATATGAAAAAGAATTCATATTATTTTGTCATTGATAGATATGGAAGAGAAGACTGGTATAAGATTGAAAGAATTAAAATTGGAAGAACTATCTTGACTGATAATCAAGACAATAACGTTCACGTTTTCTTGTCATTTTCAGAAAAAATGATTTAATAGTAGTGTGACGCATGCCTCCTGCGTTGAAAGCATGACAAATAAACAAAACATGCAATGATTCTCTAGAGAATAGTTCTTTATTTAAAAAATTGATGATACAATTGCAATGTATATTAAATATACGACAAAATAAGCGACCCTGTTATCATGAAAGATTAGCAGGGTTTTATGTTTACAAATATTAGAAAATAAGATAATATATCTATATAGGATGGAAATCCTATGACTTCTCATTCTATCAAGAAATAGCTAGAACGCCCACCTCTAGCTATTTTTTAGTATTTATTTTTTCATATATCTATGATATAAAATAATTATGAAATTTTTAGCATATACTCATGCAAATCCATTGATTCAGGGTTCTGGTGGAGAGAAATGTCTACAAGGTTTTTTAGAAAAATTAGCAGAAAAAGGAAATGATGTATATTGCTATTGTTCTAATGAGAATAAGTGGAGAAAGAAAAAAGTAAAAGATGTTTTTTATGACCACTTAAAAGAAAGAACATTAGATGACATCTTAGATGAGATTAAACCAGATTATGTGATTACTCAGTTTTTCAATTCAAAAGAAGCAATTAGAAAATCTCATATTAGAAGAATTAGAATAATTTATTTAGTTCATAATGACTTTGAAATTAGCACAGGAAAAGAATTAAAAATGCTAAATTCAACAGATTATGCTATATTTAATACTTTCTGGATAGCTAAGAAAATGTTAACAAAAGCACAAAGATTTGTTATTCACCCTATAATTCAAACTAAAGATGTGAAAACAAATAGAAAATATATTACATTAATAAATCCGTCAAAAGCAAAAGGTGCATCGATATTTGGAATTCTTGCAATGAAGAATCCAGATAAAGAATTTTTAACTGTTGGAGGTGGATACGGAAAACAAGAAAATTTTAATAGAAAAAATATAAAAGAAATTGACAATACACAAAACATTTTTGAAGATGTATATGCAAAAACAAAAATACTTATGATGCCTTCTATGTATGAATCTTATGGAATGTGTGCAGCTGAAGCTGCTTATTGTGGAATTCCTGTCATAGCGTCAAAAACAGCAGGTCTTAAAGAATGTTTAGGCGAATCTGGAATTTATGTAAATTCTCTTAATTGGATTGACTGGAATAAAAAATTACAATTATTAGAAGATGATAATATTTATTTAAGATATTCAAATCTTGTGAAAAATCACATTCAAGAAGATTTTAAAAAAGAATATTTTGAAAATTTCTATAAAAATTTAAAAAAATAAGGAGGCATAATGAATAAAAGTTCTAATGACTATTCTAGTGGTGGAATAGGATTTTTTGGTCTTTTAACAATTGTGTTTATTACACTAAAATTAATTGGAGCTATTGATTGGTCATGGATTTGGGTTCTTTCTCCGCTTTGGGGCCCAATAGTTCTTGTAATTGCAATCTTGATTATTGCTATTTTAATTGCTGGATTTGCTACAGCTTTTTCAAAAGATAAAAATGATGAGGACGATGATGAAGAAATTTAATTTAGATGATGTAAAAGAAAATTCAAAAATTGTTGATATTAATGAAGTATGTTTTAATCCTTGGAATCCAAAAATCAAACGTTCAAAGGAATATGAAAAAGTAAAAAAATCTGTTGAACTAAATGGTCTAGGAATGCCTATTGTAGTTAGAGAAATCGAAGATGATAACTACAAGTATCAAGTTCTTGATGGTGAACAACGTCTTACTGCAGCTCTTGATTTAGGATATGACAAAGTTTGGATTGTAAATCTTGGTCAAGTTTCTGATGAAGAAGCAAAATCAAAGACTCTTTGGTATGAAATGGCAGTTCCGTTTGACCAAGAACAATTAGGAAAATTGTTAGTTGAATTGGTTGATAAAGTAGAATTGCCATATTCGAATAATGAAATTGAAGTGATCTCTGGTGTATCATTAATTTCAGAAGATGATGAAGATTTTGAAGATGATTTTGAAGAAAAAAGCAATTTTACAAAATTTTCAGTTTCTATGATTAAAGAATGGGTGAATAACTTAAAAGATAAAATCAAACAAATTCAAAATGATTTTGATTGTTCTGAGGGTGTAGCAACATATTATTTAATGAATCAAATTAATGTTGGAGAAATCAATGGAGAAGAGATTGCCAAATTATCTGAAGAAGAATCAGAAAAACAATTCTAGAGCATTTGTAGTTTTATGTAATAATGTTCAATTCTTTCATCATTTTTGTAAATGGTTTCCAAAGGAAGAGTTCTTAGATTATGATTTTTATGTTGTTTTTGATAATAGATTGAATAACATAGAAAAAGAATTAGAACTTGTAAGAGATTCTACTGATAATATAAACATCAAAAAATTCAATATAGTAAATGGTGACGAAATCTTAGAATTTTACAAAGATGATTTGCCATTTGCTTATAAGAATAAATTTTGCTTAAATAATTTAAAAGATATATATTTTCTTGAAAATTATGATTATGTGTATGGTCAAGATGATGATATAGTAGTTTTTAGATATGGAAAAATATGGCAAACAAAACAAAATGTTCTTTGTGAATCTGGAAATCTTGATGAATTAAGACAATACATTAGTTTTTGTGAAATGGTAGATGAAACACCTCTTATTGACCCTAAAAAAGTTCATGTAACTCATGTTGGACAATATTTCTTAAATAAATCAATATATGAAACTTATATAAAAGCTTGCAAGCTAATTTATTGCAATGAAGAACTTACTGATAAAATTGTAAATGAAACTAGAGGTTCTACACTAAATGCTTGGTATTTAGACAATATAATTATGAGAACAGCTTTAACTTTTTATAGACAAATACCATACAAGCATTATGAATTTGCATCAATATTAGGGAATAACTATTTAGTAAAAAGAGACCCTAAAATTACAAAAAAAGTGATTCTATTTCATTATGCAGGTTCTAAAAAACCTAAAATTTATGAATTGCTAGAAAATAATGTTCTTGAAAAATTATTTAAAAAGAATGATGTTTCAATTTCAGAAGAAAATTTGACAACGATTTCTAGAGCTTATTATGAAGGACTTCAAATATAATATTTTTTCAAATAAATTAGAAACGTTTTTAAATTTTATTGAAAAACAGAAAGAAAACAAAAATGGAATTAAATATAAAAACGTATATTTAGATTCTCTTTTTCTAAAAGATGATAGCAAGACTAAACTGATTACTGAAATTTCTAATTCAGATAATATAAAAGATTTGTGGATTTCAACAGTATTAAGAGTTGTTATCATAAATAAAAACACAATTAAGAAAATAGTTTCAGAGATAGGAAAAATTTCTTATGAGTCATATAAATCTGGAATTTTATTAGAAAATGTAAAAGCTCACTATTTATATGATGATGTATTTTTTGGTAATGATTATATGCCTCTTTTAATCAGGGGAAACACAAAACAAGAAAAAGCAAATAAATTTATAGATATTTTAGATAAAATGATGGCAATTTCGAATACAATACAATTTGATAATTCAATGTCATCAGTTATCAAGCAACTACAATCAAAATCAAATATTTCTTCGTTTTATTCAAATTATATAGTCGTAAGATTC
>SFKZ01000048.1 GCA_004553595.1 Methanobrevibacter ruminantium
CTACTTGGAATGCTAAGTTAGGTGATTTAATTACGGCAAAGCCTGATTTGTTCAATTTTAGTTCAGATCCTTTTAATCATGCGGCTAATAATATTTTGCCGAATATTGATACTGCTGTTACCATTAATCTTGGTCAGATTAACCCTGAAACTTATGGTCAGGTATTCCCTGCTGGTAATTCTGTTGTTGTTATGGGTATTAAAACCTATGAAGATATGTGTCCAGTTGATCCGGCTTATGCTCCAGGTGGTGTAAATCCTGTTCCTGTTAAGGATTATCAGCAAGAAGTTACATTTGAAAGTGCAGATTATATTCTTGAAGGTAAATATATTAAGCCTGGTACAAATGATGAATATTATTTTGCTATTGCTGTTGAGCTTTCTGATTTTGGTAAGAGACTTCGTAAGGTAATTCAAGGTTGTGGTTATCAGATTGATTTTACTTCTACTACTCGTGTATCGATTCTTCCGTTGATTGCTCAGTATAAGGCATATTTCGATATATTTGGTCTTGAATTGTTCAAGTCTTGGGAAACTACTTATTGTTCTAAGATGATTAAGTGGATTGAAAATGAATTTAAGACTGTTGTTGATGATGCTTTTATGCGTTCAAGTAAGGAAAATTGTGCTGATGTTGGTACAAATAATTCTAAGATTGGTCTTGCATTTATGCTCAATGAAATTGGTAATGAATTTTATACCGATGATGTTGATTATGTAAGTGCTCATATTGATGCATTGAGTGTTTCTCCACAAGTTAATGTTGAAGGATTCCTTTCTATTCGTGGTGATGGTTCTACTTTGTATGATGAGTTAAATATTGATACTCTTTCTCAGATTCAGGGTCATAATAATGTTTGGACTTCTCAGACTCAAAATGATGCTGTTGGTCGTGGTCCTGGTATTAATAATGAATCTGCTGGTGCTCTTAATTTTATTAATGCAGTAAATCATACTCAGGTTGATGCTGAAATGCTTAAGAGATTATATAAGTGGACTAATCGTAATACTATTCTTGGTCGTCGTATTGCTGAATTGTTACGTGCACAAGGTCTTGGAAAGTATGTTGACGAATGTAAGTCTAACTATATTGGTTCTACTGATACACTTGTCACTATTTCCGATGTTGTATCTACTGCTGCTACAGAAGGTGCTGCTCTTGGTGAATATGGTGGTAAAGGTCTTCAGTATACAGCTGACAAGACTTTAGTATTTGAAAATGATACTTATGGTTATTGGGTCACTCTTGCTACTATTGTTCCAGAAGCTGGTTATACACAAGGTCTTGATCCTACTGTGACTGCTGTTGATAAAATGAATTTATATAATCCGGATTTCGATGCAGTTGGTATGGAAGCTACACCTAAGGAAAATATTGTTGCAACTAATTTTATTGTTGGTGATGTTACAGGTCCTAAGGATACTTTTGGATTTGTGCCTCGTTATAGTAAATTTAAGGTTGCTCAGAATTTGACTAATGGTGACTTTAATAGACGTTCGCTTCGTAATACTTATATGCCATATACATTGGATAAACAGATTAATTGTAACGATTATGATATTGTTTCTCAGACAGTTTATAATTCTGAAGCTGAATATAAGACAAAGCAAGTTAAGATTAGTAAGTCTTATCGAACACAGCAATTGCCTGTTGCAGGTAATGTATGGCGTTATCCTACTAAGTATAATTGGCTTGGAAATTTTGATAGAATTTTCTTGAGAGTTGGTATTAAGGATGATGATGAAGGTGCTCCGAATTATGATTTTGTAAAGGAAGATGAGATTGTTGGTTGGAGAGATTATAATGATGATAATTTCTTATCTCATTCGATTTATGAAGTTAATTCATATGCGCCTATGAAGCCTATTGTTGAGTCTTATGGTTTAGACGAAGATGATCCGATGATTGGAAATGGTTCAGAATTCGTTAAAAAGGCTTAACGCTTGATTAATTATAGGTTGGTTGAGAGATCAGCCAACCTTTTTTTTTTGAATTTTTAAAGAATAAGGAGATTTTATATGGGAGCAAATCCGATTTTAGGTTTAGCAGGAAGTTTGGCTACTACTTTTTTGAATAATAGAATGGCACAAGAAAATGCTAATACATCTTATAATAGACAGAAAGAATTGATGTCTATGCAGAGTAATATGAATATGACTAATGCTATGAATATGCCAGGTGTTCAAGCATTTGGATTGAAACAAGCTGGATTTAATCCTTCTATGGTTCAGGGCGCTGGAACACAGGCTGCGCCTACTGTATCGCAAGGTAATGCAGATATGCCTCAGACTATTCCGTTTAATGCCCAGGATGCTCTTTTGTTTGCTCAGATGGAAAATGTTGATGCAAATACTAAGAAAATTGAAGAAGAGACTGAAGGTGTTAAGAAACAGAATGAAATTACAGATACAGCTAATAATGCTGCTGTTCGTGGTTATTTGTCTGGTTGGAATAGAGAACAAGAAGATCTTGAAGCAGCTCTTAAGAAAATGAAACCTGATACACCAGAATATAATAAAGCAAAAGGTCGTATTGAAGAAATAGAGAAAATGAAAGGTCAGATAGTTGATCCTACGTTTAGAGGTGCATTAGGTATTGCAACAGGAACTGAAGCTGCAAAAGATGAGACAAAAAATAGAATGTCTATATTGCATGAATATTTGATAGGTGCAATGAATAATTCTGTTGCTGAAAGGAAATTAGGTAATGGAACTGTTTCTGCATTGGCTGGAATGACTGTTGCAGAGAAGAAAAAGTTGGATCAGGATATAGAGAAAGTTAAGCAGGATATAGCAGAGTCTGAATCGAAAGAAAAATTAAATGATCAGACTGTTTTGAAATTAAAGGAGGATGTAATTGAAATTGGTGATAGAGTATTTAGAGCTCAATTAAATGATAGAGTTTATGCTCGTTATCAAATAAATCGTTATAAAGCTATGGATCCTAAGACTGTTGTTGATGAAGAACATGGAATTACAGCTGAACAGATGCTTAAAGTTTGGGAAGGTAATTTTGATGCATTAAATAATGAACAGTGGCGTAATGCTGCATTTGAAGTTGGTAAATCTGTAATTACAGGTGCTGCAACTGGTGGTGCGATTGGTGCTGCAAATAGTGTGCTTAATCAAGTTGGAAAAGGTAAAAATACTAAAGATTATGGTCAAGATTTAATGAATAATAGTGATTCAAAGACTACTATATTTAATAAATCAAATAATCCATTAGAAAGTTGGGTAGATAATGGTGCTTATAATCAAAATAAAGGTACACAATTGTTCAAATTTAATAAATAATAGTGCTTTAACCAGGATTTCATAGTCCTGGTATATTGCCTTGTAATTTATAATATTACAATGGTTAAATTAAAAATATAGTATATTATGCATGTGACATGAACGATAAAATTAAAATAACGAACATGACACAAAAAATAATATACTATTTTTACCCATTGATGCTATAGCATTTAAGGTTGTTAAAAGATAAAAATATCTTAAATCCTTAATAATTAAAGATAGATTTGAGCTTGCTCAAGATGAAGCTTGCTTCATCAAATGACAAAAAATGACAATGTTTACTTATAAATAAAATAAGAGGTAATGGTAATGTGTATACAATATATTAAATTAAAGACAAAGAATGAATACGGAACAAGATACGGTTATGTTCCATGTGGTAAATGTGTAGATTGTCGTAGGAAAGAGCAAAGTGCATGGAAATTTAGATTAAATGCTGAATTTATGGAAATGAAGAAGAAAGGATGGAATATAGCATTTTGTACATTGACATATAATAATGAGCATTTGCCATATTTTCCGAAGTGTTTATTTAAAAATGAAGAGAAATATGAGAAAATTCCATGTTTTAGTCGTGATGATGTAAGGAATTGGATTGATAGAATTAGACAGTATTGTAAATATCATTATAAATTTGTAAAAGAAAATGCTATTCGATACTTTGTGGCAAGTGAGTATGGAACGAATACACACAGGCCACATTACCATGTTATACTTGCTTGGCCACAGAGTGTTGGATATGTTGAAATGCATAAATTGGTGTCAGAGTGTTGGCAGAATGGATTTTTATTTCCAAGAAGGCCAGAAGGTGAACGTGACATATTGCCATTTAAGATAGTAGGAGATGCTTCAAAGGCAATTAGTTATGTTGCAAAGTATGCATGTAAGGATATAGATTTAGAGAATATAATTGATAATAAGAATTTGAAGTATAAACACAGATTGATGAGGAAGTGTAGGTCATTTCATATACAGTCTAAGTCATTTGGATTTGAGTGTATAAAGAATATGGATGATGTGCAGAAAAGAGAAGTGTTTATACATGGTTTGTCTTTTCAAGGAGATGGTCAGTTATATCAAGTTCCTATGTATATTAAGAATAAGATAGTATTTGATAATTATTATGTAATTGATGAGAAAGGAAATAGATTGGTAAAGAGAAAGGCATCTGCTTTTTTTGAGAAGTATCGTAAGGAGATGTATGAAGAAAAAGCGAAATTTTATAATGAGATTTTTGAATCGAGTATATCTTTTGATTGGTTCGTCAAGAGAGGAGTTGATGAAGAATTGGCAAATCGTTTTGCAGATAGTATACGATATTATAAAGATCGTCTTAATTATTATCTTGGTTCAGATGTGTCAAAGTGTGGAGTGCTTGGCAAGTTTTATCTTTCCTATTTTGGAGTAAAGTATGAGAATTGTCGAGTATATTATAGTGAAGATGATTTAGTTACACAGTGGATGTGTAGGTATAGAAAGCCTGAAATTAATGAAATGTTAATGAGAGGTAAAGATAGAATATTATGGAGTGCATGGAAGTCTTTGCAAGATTTTTGTTCATTGGTATTGGGTTGTAATACGTATTGTAATATATTAAATCAAAGTAAAAGGAGTGCAGATGAAAGAATAAAGAACAAATTATTGGATTATTATAATAATGTTGTAAAAGGAAGATTGGTATAAATAATATAAGGAGTTATAAATGAATAAAAAATGTATAATTTATGATGTTTGGTATGAAATTGATGGTAAATCATTTGAAATATATGATTGGCCAGAAGATTTAAAAGAAGTTTTTAAGGAGATATATAATGCCATTTAGAACAAGACAAAAATATAAACAATCTGTATGTGTTCCTGTTTTGCGTGAAAAGCGTGTTGAATTGGAGTCAGGTCAGATTATTGATAAAAATGAAGATATGTGTCAAGTAAAGTTGCCTGAGGCAGAGTTATTTGATATTAATAATGTTTTAGATGCTGGAATTGATTTAGAAGAAGTTAGTTCTACTATATTAGGTTCTAAGCAGATTGATGCGGATAAGGTTATTCGCAAGTATACAAAGAAAGATAAAAATGATAAAAATGATAATGAAGGAGAAAAAGTAAATGAAAAGTAATAAACAAGGTAAAGTAAGGATTCCTAAGTCTGGATATAAGCGTTCCAAATTTAATTGGAGTCATGATGTAAATACTACTTTTAGTTGGGGTGAAATTCAGCCTACTCAGTGTAAGATGTTGATTCCTGGTTCAAAGACTACTATGTCTACTCAGAGTCTTATTCGTCTTGCTCCTATGGTTGTTCCGACTTTTGGTCGAGTAAAATATAAGACATATAATCAGTTCGTGTCTATGGCTGAAATTATGCCTAATTTTGATGCTATGATGGCTCAGGGCGTTTGCTAATAGCGAAT
>SFKZ01000049.1 GCA_004553595.1 Methanobrevibacter ruminantium
GCTCACCGTGAAAGGCGGTAGCGTGAGCGCGAAATGGCTGTACCGTGCAGACCAGAGCGTCATGCCGCCTGAGCAGAACCCGAAGTTCATTTTCACGGCCCATTGCGCGTGGTGTAACTTTGAGAAGAGCAGCAACACGCTTGAAGTGGAGCTTGTAAGGCCAGAAATTACGAAGGCGGAATGGCATAACTCTGATGGGCAAAATGTTTCAAAAGAAAAAATTGATAATAAAATAACTCTTTACGCAGAAACGAAAGATATTGATGAAGGAAAAACTGTTACTTTTGAGATTTTTGAAAGTTCACAGAATCCAAGTGTAGAGAATCCACAGAAAACGTTGTTTGCAAATGTATCGAAAGGCAAGGCTTCCGTAGAATTCAATTTCAATGATTTAATGCCACCGCCGAAAATCGACGAGGCTTTATACCGATATTATAAGGAACATGGCGAAGATATTCCACGAGAACAGTTTGAGTTTCTTCTTGATGACTACGATTCTGAAATTGATAGTCCATACAAGGAAAAACCTAAATTTATATTTGTTACAAAAGCTCAGAAATGCAAAGACTTTAAATCGGAAACTCTTGAACTCAGCAAAGATATTACTGTTACTGTGCTTGATTCTGGCGGGAATGGAGAGAAGGATGCAAAGGTATATCTAAAAGAGCCGAATGGCAAAGAACACAAGGTGACTTGCGGAGAAGACGGAATCGCAACCTTTGAGGATTTGATACCTGGTAATTATAATGTAAAAATTGAAAGGAAAAGAAAATGAGTGATGAAAAAGAGACAAATGATACTATTGGAAAGATAAACTCTAATAGCGAACAAAGAGATTTATCCTTTGAGATACCCATTATAGATGCTCACATGCATATACAGAGTAATGATATTGCCCCTTTACCGATAATGAACGGAATGTTAAGATATAAAACCTCATTTACATGGCTTCCTGCTGGTTTCATAAATTTTGCTTATTTATCTTCACGCAATATTCCAAATTTCGAATATGATTATGACCCGAAAACAGATTCTATTTATGAAACAAAAAATGGTAAAATAAATGAGATTTTTAATTTAAATCCATTTCGAGGTAGCATTTTTCATAAACCTGAGTTTTCGAATAGGAAACTGCTAACGAATGCAACTGCACTTATTACAGAATACGGAGTTGTTACTCGGCACTGCTCATATTCTATTGCAGGACTTTATCAAAATGAAAACATATCTACAAATTTAGCATATCCATCAAGATGGACTAAAGCAAAAACTGCAAACCAAGATGATATAAAAAAAGCCAAAAACAGCCGAAAGAAAATTACAGATGCTAGAAATGACCAGAAGTGGTTCAACAATCATATTCAATGGTATGAAAATGCAACAAAATATGAATTAAAAACTGAGAAAAGCAAGAATATACACCCTTTTGTTTCTAATCAAAAAATGGCTTGTGTAATGGGTATGGAATTAATGTATTCTCATTTCTGGGGAGCTTATGGGATTCCTATTTATCTTGAAGATGCGAATGGTAACATCTATACGATAGATAATTTTCCTGAAAATTTGAACTATCCTTATGATATGGATGTATCGCCTATAAATGAAGATGGTGATTTGGATTTAAAAAAATATAAAGAAAAAAGATGCTCAAACACTCAGAGGTATTCAATATTCTTACAAAAACTTGACGATAAATCAGAAACATATCAGTTTGAAGATCATTTTCAACATATTGAATATCAAAAAAATGCAGCATTGCGTTATCCTTTTCAGTTTTTGCCTTTTTACCATGTTGATCCACGACGCTTTTTTGCACCTATAAATGAAATAAAGGAAAAATTTGATTTTTATATTCCTACTTCAAAAAAAGGTATATACCATAAGTTATATGACGGCAATAAAAATGAAGAAGATACAGAAAAAATTAAGGAATCGGTTACAAACATTATATGTAAAAAAAATGTTGGTGATATAGCAAACGGAAAAAGTTTTAAATATAGTACTTCGATAGAAAATGTAAAAAAAGAGTTACTTGCAAAGGATAATCCTGGGGTATTCTGGGGAGTAAAACTATATGTAGCACTTGGCTACCCTCCTTATATTGGCTGTGAAGGAAGTATAGATGGTCAATTAGTATTTCCTGGATTGAATAAGAAAGCATACAATGAGTTCACAAGTTTTCTTAACTGGTGTGGAGAAAATGATGTTCCAGTTACATGCCATGGTTCTCCTCAGGGGATGACAATCGCGGATTCAGAAATATATTTAAAAGAATACTTGAAGCAAAATGATAATAGCGAATTTAAAAACCAGGAGACTTCAGAATTTGAACCGCATTGTAAAGCTTTTATGTTGGGGTTAGGTCTTATAGATGACTTTTCATCTCCAAAAAGCTGGGAAGTTGTTTTAGATAAAAAAGAAATTCCATCAAAAAAATTGAGACTTTGTTTGGCACACTTTGGCGGAAAGCCCTATTTTGTAGATGAATATTCTATGGACAAAGATAAATATGCGTGGCAAAAACAACTTGTCAATCTTATAAAAAAACCTGATAAAAAAATCTACACGGACTTGTCAAATTTCATGTTTGGAAAATGTAATTTTAAAAATATCCTTACGGAATATGAATATAATAAGATTATTAAACAGAATCCGTCTGTAAAAAGATTTTTCAATATGGAAATTGAAGCAGGAAACGCATTTTATAGAACAATACTAGAGTTAAATAATTTAAATATATATGCAGAATCTCAATATGAAGACAGACAGAATGCATTGCAAATACGTTTTGCAATGCTGGAATCTGGGGTTGTGGGGAAGGATATAAACACAGCTGCAAATCATTTGAAAGAACTCATTGAAAATGCAGAAAGTCCAAGGAATTTAAAATACAGGATTATGTTTGGTTCAGATTATCCAATGTTTGAGGGAACGGATGGGGTAAAAGGGGTTATCGATTACCAAAGTTCGACTTTTATTTTTTACCAGCTCTTAACGCATAAATTAGGAAATAAATGGGATGCATGGCATCAGTTTACGGTAATTAATCCTTTGATATTTCTAGGACTGATTAATTGGGATGATTCAACCAACGAACCAGAGTACTTTGATATTAATGTAAAAAAGTTGAATGATTTTAAGGCAGCCTTAAAAAAATATAATGAAGAACTTCCTGATGATACTGATATTGATAAGTGCAGAAAGAACCTTTGGAATTTAAAAACTAAGGTAGATATTAATGAGGAATTAGAGACGGACTCTAAATCTTTTGACAAATATAAATCCATTCCAAATGCAAAAAATATTGTAGATAAAAACGGAAACATGATTTTAACAGGAGAAAAGAAGAATGAATCTAACGATTAAAGCAAGCAAGGAAATCCGCTGCAAAGAATATATCTTAGACCTTCGAATATGGAAGGACGGAAAGCTTGCAACAATAGACGGCTGGGGGCAGTTCTCGACATTTGAAATAACAGGAAAAGACAAAATCAAAATAACTCCGCTCGTAAAATTTCCAAGAAAGCAGATAGACGGTTTGTTTGTGACATATCCTGAAATTGATGTTATGTGGAGCAGTTCCTTTTTTGCAGTTCAATTCTTTTCCGACATAAAGAATAATAAGAATGTTGAGACTGTTCCAATTTATACAAACAGATATAAATCTAAAACTCCGTATTTGCTGGACAGCAGGAAGAAAATCTTTTTAATACCTTATGGAAGCATGTCAACAGTTGAAAACTACGATTACCTGATTTATGACTTTGAAAACGACAAGGTTATCTATAATCCAGTTGAAAAGGAAGAAGATTTCAAGAAAAACTATATCCTCCTCAATTTTGGGAATGGATTATTCTTATGTCAGGAGAGGGACATAAATGACAGAAGCAGGTTATCCAAAAATTATTGTCTATTTAATTACTACAAAAACAAGTGCATAAGAAATAAGCTAACAGATGTGCTTGCATTAGAAGAGTTTCCCTATATCATAAAAATGAATGGTGAAAATCGACTTATTATAACAAGTTATGGCAACAAGATATATGTAACTTATAACGATGATTTTTCAGAAATCAAAACAGAATACATTGTTTCACCTTTTTTCCAAAAAATGAAGGAAAAAGGGCTAGATACAACTTTTACTAAAATTGATCAAAACAATGAATGGGGAGTAGGTAAAATTTATGGATATAAAGGGCTATTCGGAGAATCCCTTTACAAATATTTTTTTGTCAATTTGAAAAAAGGAAGTCCATATTACCTTCTTCCAGTCATTACTGAAGAGTACTATGAATGGGATCCAGATGGTTACTTTATTGAACACCCTGTCTATGGAACATGTTATATTCAAAAAATCGAAATAAATGATGAAATTTACATTCGCCTCTACAAGATGAGCGACGTACAGGCAAAAATTGAAGAATATCTGTTAAAAAAAGCAAAATCAATACTCGGATAGGAGATATTTATATTATGATTGATGAAATAAATCAAAAAACAGAACAAGAAAATACAGAAACGCTATTCTATAATAACGCTATCTTAACCTTACAAGAAAATTTGTCCGCTGAACATCAATTAATAATTGATTATGTAAAGCCGACTTTATTTGGATATGTATGTAATTATGGCGGTCTTATTATTTCAATAATTGGTATAGTGGTAACATTCATAACGCTGACCACTGTTAGAGGCTATAAATCGAAGCAAAAATTGAAAAAAAACATAGATAATTATTTAGTTGAAATAAGAAAATTTGAAAAAATTTTTTCAAAATCCAATACTGTTGGAACGGAGTATTATGAAAAGTTAAACAGTTTTATACTTAATTTTAAAATTTTTATAGAAAAAAATCAAATCAAGGAAAGGAAGAAAAAGATACTATCTAATATTGATGATTTACTTAATATGATAAATAATAAAGACACTATTTCTATACGAACGCAACTAAGAAATTTAATAGCAGAATTTGATTAACATAGGTTAAGGAGTGTAAATATGAATCAAAAAGAAAATTTTGTGTCCCAATTAATTGAGAAAACAAGAAATAACGAAATCACATGGAGTATTTCTAATGGAGATAATCTTGCGAATTTAATTCCTAATGCGAACTTAATTATAAGAACATTTTCTACTAGCGTGGGAAATACAACTATAGTTTTTGTTGAGCAGAAATTACCAAGGTTTCATGAAGACTTAGATAATTATTATGAACATTTACGCCGTGATATATATATTATTGAATTTGGTCTTTTACAAACTTCTATAGCGGAAGAAGAAGTTTCTGAATATCTTATGCAAGATTTATATACATCAATTCAAGATAAACAAGACAATGGTATTCTGACAAACTTATTGGGAATGTTAAAATAACTTAGAAACACTATGATCAGATTTAATAGCACATACAGCATTATAATTTGTCATACAAAAGATTGTCAGAGTATATATGTACTAGACAGGAAGAATACCAAACTTGGATAAGAACTTTATAGAATAAACTTTATTATTAAAAAATTCTTCCTAAAAAAAGCCTTGCCTAATTTCCAAATGGTAAAAAAAGTGGTAAAATATATTTTTAAGGCGAAGATATGAATAGTTCATTTTTTGTAACTATTCAGCACTAGAATCCGAAACAGGTTTCAGGGGAACCGGTAAAGGCAAGCCTTATTGCTTCAAAGGCATTGACTCCGTGCTTTCTGGCA
>SFKZ01000020.1 GCA_004553595.1 Methanobrevibacter ruminantium
CAAATTAGAAGCAACAATCTTGGTTTTAGTCTTTGTGCCTTTTGTGCTAACAGACCCTCCATCAACAACAGAAGATTTGTTCACAACTGGAACATCACTAACATATCTTCTTGGACTAGAACTATTTGTTAAAACATCTTCTTTATCTGATTTATTATTTGATGAAATATCTGATTTTAAATAAAGTTTATCTACATAATCATCATCAATTTCAACATTTCCATTACAATCAACATTTAAAGAACTGGAAATTGAACCAGCACCCATTTCATCAGGAACATAAACACTATCAGAATTATCAATAGCAAAAACAGAACCTAAACAACAGAAAAACAAAAACAACACAACAAATAAAAATAAAAACCTTCCATATAATTCCATAAAATCATAACCCTCAATAAATAAAAATTAAAAAATAAAGAAAAAAATTCACCTAATGCTTAGACATGAAGTCCAATACTGCATCAGACAATACATCCAAATTAGATAAATACTCCTCATACCATCTGTTTCTAAGCTTTGAAATAAGGTAAGCCACTGCACCTGATCCAATACCTACAACAGTTGTATCGAATGCTACAATCAAGGATTGTGATAATGTGTTTACGTCCCCGGAACCAAGTGCTGCAAGACCTGTTCCAAGTGGAATCAAGGTACCCATCAAACCTAAGGTAGGTCCAATACGGGTGATGATATCAGTCACTTCAAGAGACTTGTCTGTCAAGTTTTCCTCATTTTCAATCAATTTACGAGCAAATGCCTCTCTTGAAGCATCAGTCAAGTTTTCTGTGCTTGCTATCTTTACCAAAAGATTCTTTTGAGCTTGTGGAAGTGGAGAGCCATTGATTTTTGCCTTCAATGAATCAACAGAATCTGAAGCGGACATATCCAAAATCAGATTGGAGACCTCATCTACAGAAACCCTTGTTCTTGAGGTGTATTCGTAAATGAGTCCACCTAATGAAACCACTACAACCACTACAAAAATCAATAGTATGATAACTACCGGTATCAAAAGACTTTGTGAAATCAAGTTAAGTCCAGTGGTTAAGAAGTCACCACCGGGAATTGCCATTGCCATTAAATCACCTATAAATAAATATCAATAAATATAATTTTTTTTAAATAAATAAAACTATTTTAACTCATTTTAACCTATTGTTTCTCTTTTTGAATAATGCTCCAATGCCTAAGCAAATAGCTAATATTACTATAAGACCTATTCCTGCATCAACTGGCATTAAAGTCAGTTGTGTAGATGGATACTCAAGCACCTGGCTTATTGTAGGCACAAAGAATCCAAATACAATGAATACGAATGCAAAGATCACCATCATGCTTCCATAAATGATTGGATAGTGTGTAACACGATAATCTTCAATGAAATCTGAAAACCTATAAGCTATGACGCTTATTAACATCAATAAAACCGCTATGATGATAGCCAAATGAACTGTTGAGATAGTCATTGAGAAATTGGCTGTGTCAAATACAAAGCTTGGAGACAATGCTGCAGATGACATTAGAAGCAATCCATAGGATACTGGTATGAAATCAAAGTACAATAATCCCTTTAAAATATTGTCATATTGCTTTTCTTTTTGCCAATAATAGAAAGTGAATATTCCTAAAATCAAGGCAATGATTGCCATGAATATATAGAAGAAGAAATTATTCACTGTCAATCCTATTAAACTTTCATAAAATGGGCTTAATGCAATTATTATTAAAGCGATTGCTATGGAAATCAGCAATGAAATTATCAAATGTTTCCTTAAGTCATTCTTAAAGAAATTGGATAACAATCCAGTTCCAATTCCCAATAAAAGAACTGCTGCTAAAATAATTGCGCCAAATAGACTAACCAATAGATTCATCCTATCACAATTTTATTAATGTTTCTTAAGTTCAATTTTTTTATAAATTATTATTCAAAAACAATAGAAAATGATAAGAGAATTAGCCCTCTACCATAATCAGATTACCCGTTTTCGAATCCTTGTAAACTTTACCCTGTTCTACATAACCTTCTCCAGAGCTGTTTGAAGTGTCTGGAGTTTCGTTTAACTTTTCACCTTGTGTTACATTAGTGATGTCCTTGATTGACTCCATGGTAGCCTGTCGCTCCTCTGGAGACATGTCACTGAAAATAACACTTTGCAAGTTCCAGCCTATAACAGCAAAAATCAGGAATCCAAGTGCAAGAACAAGCATTGCATCAACAAGGTTTGTTGTTCCAGCCATAGGATCCTCTTCCTGTCGTTTTCGGCGTCTAGATTTCTTTCTAACCATTAGAAAACCTTCTTTAAAGTAATAAAAGAATAATTATGAAAAATTTTTTTAATAAACCTGAATTAAAAATTTTCACTATACTATAATATATAAAAAAAGATTTATAAGTTTATCTAACCAGTTTGAGAAAATATAAAGTAAAATTTAATGAAAAATAGTGTTTTGATTAGAAAAATGCTTTTCTAATCTTCTAAAATGTAGTCTAAAATAAGCTTAGATGAATTTGGCTTAAATTCACCGAATTGGAATTTCAAGAACTCATCCATCTTCTCCAATCTGAAGTCCTCTTCCTTGATTGCTTCTATCAATTCATCGATATTGTAAACTATCCTTCCCGGAACCATTTCCTCATAATCAAAGTAGAATCCACGTTCCTTGTAAAGATAATCCTCTAAGTCATAATCAAATAGTATTGCAGGCTTTTTCAAGATAGTGTAATCCACCATGATTGAAGAATAGTCCGCCACTAAAATGTCAGCCAAAATTAGAAGCTTTTGCTCATCCTTGAATCCAGTGAAGTTGATTATATCATACCTATTGGTCAAATCCTCCAAATCAATGTTGTGCTCCTCATCACAGAATCTCTTATAATTAGGATGAAGACGAATGGCTAAGGCATATTCATCACCTAATTCATTAAGGAACTTTTCTACATCAAAGTAAGCGAAAACAGCATTGTTTTTAGGATCTTCCCTAAATGTAGGTGCATAAAGAACCAGTTTCTTACCCTTAAGCTGTGGATAATCCTTTTCAAATGATTCCCTTAAGTTGGACAAATAATCATCAGACAAGTGTTCCTCATCATAGAAGTCATTTCTAGGAACTCCAAATGGCTTGACCTTTGACTTGTCAACATAGAAGTTGCGGGCATAGATATCCGCTACATTTTCACTGCTTACAGACACCAAATCAATCTTAGGAGCAAACATCTCCATTATTTTCTTATCCTCATCATTTAAAAGATCATAACCGAATTTCTTGAAGAGTCCTGTTCCATGCCATAATTGCACCCATTTCATGCCTTCCACATTCATGAATGCAAGAGGGAAGAAATTATCAACCAAAAATACGTATTTTGAACTTGCAAAGTCGCGGATATTACTAAATGACAAGGAATCCTTAGGAATGAACTTGTATTCATAATTCTTTCCTGCATTGTTCCTATTGTCCAGTTCCTTTGCAATATATTCCAAATTAGCTTCAAATGAGTGGTTCTTGTTTGTTAAAAGAGTTATCTTATTATTCTTTTGTGGAAATTTCCTAAGAATATTGAATATTTTTGCATATATCTTATGTTTTTCATACACTTTAATGACCTCTTTGAAGCTATTATTGATAAAAATAATTGATAAAAAAATTTTTTATATATTTAATTCTATTTAACTAATTTTATATACTTTTAGATATTTTAGAGGAATTTGGTTAAGTTCTAAAATAAATAATATTATAACAAATTAAATACAAACTAATAATAGTATAAAAAATATGAAATGGAATTTGATAACATGGATGTGAAAAACAATATCATACTTGCAATGGACTTAATGGATTTGAATGAAGCGGAAAGGGTATGCGAATCAATCAACGAGTACATTGATACAATAAAGATCGGATATCCATTGACCCTTGCTGAAGGATTGTCAACTATTGGATTCTTTAAGGATAACTTTGATTATAAGGTAATTTGTGATTACAAGGTAGCAGACATTCCAGCTACCAATGAAAAGATATCTAACCAAACCTTTGATGCCGGTGCAGATGCAATCATATGTCATGGATTTGTAGGTTCAGACAGTGTAGATGCATGCAAGACATCTGCAGAAGACCATGGCGGGGAAGTATTCCTCTTAACTGAAATGTCTCACCCAGGAGCAATCAAGTTCCTCCAGCCTAATGCAGATGAAATAGCAAGAATGGGTGTTGAAATGGGAATAACCAACTATGTAGCACCATCCACAAGACCTGAAAGATTATCTGAAATAAGGGATATAGTTGGAAAAGATGCATTCATGATTTCTCCAGGTGTAGGAACCCAAGGTGGAGACCCAAGGGAAACATTGAAATACTCCAATGCATTGATCATTGGAAGATCCATTTACAATGCAGAAGACCCTGAAAAGGCAACTAAAGACATTGTTGATTCAATACAATAAGTAATAAATTATAAATTAAATTAATTTTAATAAATTAATAATTCTATTTCATATTTCAGTTAAAAAGGTGTAAATTTGTTTAATATTAGTTTAGCTTTATCCTATTTCTTTTCTGGCTTCTTTATGAAGCTTTCAGATGATGAATATGATGAAAAGTCAAATAAGGCAATAGCTATTCTGCTTGGAATAGTCTGCGGACTCTTTACAGCTTATGCATGCTCAATCGATTTGGATGCAGCTTGCATCTTCATAGCAATTCTTATCGGAAACATCTTGGCTTTTAAGGTTGATGGAATTCATCATATCGCAACAATGGCTTCATTTATCATAGCATTCCTATTTCTTGGATTGCAATCTTTCACATATCTTTCCATTATCACAATTATAATCTGCATGATTGGAGCCATAATCGATGAGATAGGAAACGATAATGAGAAAATCTATTCAAAAAGCAAGTTTCTAGAGTATTTCTTCGATTATAGGTTTGCATTAAAAGTAGTGATTCTATTGCTTGTTTTAATTGGATTATTGAACATTTGGAGCTTTATCTATTTCCTATGCTTTGAAATAGCCTATGAAATAGCAAGATTATTGTTTGAAAATTATATCGCATAACTTTTTTTATTTCAAATAAATTCTTTTAACTCCTTTTATTTTATCAAAATCAGAATCAAATGAAGCTATTTGATTAATATTATAATTCTGCATAGTATTTAGGATAGTGCAGTCTGAAAAATTAACTGAAAAATTATAATACTCAAAAATATCAAATGAATCAAGGTAATCATCTGAAGTTAAAAAATCAATATTAAAAGAAAGCAATAATTTTTTTATATGATTTAAATCATAATGAGAATTATTTGAAGTTACACTGTTTAAAACCTCATTAAAAACAGTATTATTGATTATTTTATTTTCATCACCCAAATAAGGTTTCAAAAGGTGAGATTTATAATATAATGAATCATTTTTTAAAATTAAGCCTATTAAATAAGTGCTATCTAAAAAAATCATTGAACACCTCACTTATAGCTATCCTTTTTTAATTTAATAGCATTAGTAATATATTTGCTTTCAACTAATCCTGCTAGTTCATTTGAAACCCAATCTCCTTCAGGCAAATCATGATCTAAAATCTCAAAAATTTCTTCAGGAGTCATACCTCCTTCACATTCATATTTTCCATCTTCATTTAAGCCATGAAATATATAAGAATTTAGCAAATAATGTTCGCTAAACCCAGTTTTTTTAGATCTAGTCTCCAATCTCCTTTTAAGATCTTCATCAATATCCAATGTAGCCCTAGGGGAGTCTTCTACTGATTTTTTAGAATTATAATTGTTTTTAGAAGTATCAATATACCTTTTTATTAAAGGAATTCTTTGAACTACAGCAAGAATATTGAAAAGATTAATTCTACTTAAATCCATATTAACACAACATTGAATTGATAAAAAATTTTAAAATTACTGGTTATACTATTTAAAATAATATCTTAAATTAATTATATTTAAATATAATGATTAAATAATTCTTATTTTACAATATAAAGTAAATATTATCATTATTTTAGAAAAATAGTTAAATATAGTAAACTATACTTAAAATAAAAAATTATCATAGGTTTAAAAACTTAAAAAGAGAATGAAAAATGATAATGTAAATAAAAAAAAGAAAAAAAGAGATTAAGTCTTAACCATAACTTAATCGATTCTATTCAATGCATCAGCCACTATCAATGGGAAAATGATAGTCACATCACCAATGACAGTAACTAAATTGGATCCATGCTTTGCCTTGGACCATGATTTTGCCTCTTCTAAAGGAGCACCGCTTAAACTACCGGTTTCAGGCCTGTCCATAGTTATTTGAAGGCCTGCATCTATTCCTCCCTTCAAAAGGTTTGAAGCAAGGGTGTAATGCTTTGGAAGACCTCCACCTAACATAACTGCACCAATCTTTTCAGACTCAAATACAAGGTCTGACAAGTAATGCATGTCTCCAACAGCATCCACTACGAGAGTGTGGTCCTGTGTAAACATCCATAACTGAAGACCGAACATGCTGTCAATGAGCCCTGGAGCAAAGATTGAAACATCATTCAATGCAGCTTGCCTGAGGATTGAATTATCATCATCAATCAAAAGACCAACTTCCTTCAAAAGCCTTTGAATGGAAATTATTCCATTATCCTCATCATTATCCAACTTTTCGCTGATGATTTCAAATATCTTGGTTATCTCGCTTTCAAATAGTTCAAAGTCTTCCCCTTGAGTGTAAACATCAGCAATTCGGCCTATTCCAGCATCATTAAGCTCTTCATCATTGGTTCCAAGGTCCCTATAATGCCTGCCTCCAAAGGCTTCGAGAAGATCGTGAGTGATATTAGCTCCGCTTGTCATCAATACCTTGATTCTTTTTTCCCTGATTAAATCAGCAACGATATTGCGCATTCCCCCAGGAACCAATGGACCACCTAAACTCATGAAGATGTCCATATTCTCATCATTAATCATGTCAACAAGCAAATTAGAAGCTCTAGCAACTCTTCCAGCTCCTAAAACGCCTGATTTGTCAAACTGTTCAATCAGTTCACTAACAGTCATTTCCTTCTTTAATTTCAATTGATCAACTTTCATATAATCCACACTTAAAAACTAAAATAATAAAATAATATTAAAAAATTTAAAGAAATAAAAAATAAAAAATAATAGAAGAAATGAAAAAAAGACAATTTTTCTTCTAATTGATTTAAAATTAAATTTCATCTTCCAAATCGTTATCATTCAACAATGGGAAATTGTTTAGATTTGTAATCTTTTCAATCAAGTCAGTACGGGTAACAACACCGATAGGAGTGTAATCATCATCAACTACAATCAATCTGCTTATTCCAAACTTATACATCTTGTAAACAGCAGAGGCTATCTTTGTATCCTTATCAATGAAGAACAAGCGCTTGGACATTATATCCCTAACGTCTTCATTTTCCTTTCCTTCAGCCAATGCCTTTACAATATCCACCAATGAAACCATACCAATAGCTACACCTTCGGTAATTACTGGCGCTCCATCGATATTGTTTTTAGAAAGCAAGCATGCAGCATCCTTAATTGAATCTCCAGGCTTTAGATAAATCAAATCCAATGTAGCTATCTCATAAACGGAGTTTTTAGGAATGCTTCTTATAGTGCTGATATCCAAGAGGAGGATATTGTCCATATCGTCCCTTCCTACGATTTCACCAATAACACCAAGGTTATTGACAGGAGTAGGACCTACACGGATCACATCTCCTACATGCAAATCCTTAATGCTTCCTAAAACCTTAATGACAGCTTCACATTCACCAGGGTGCGGTACACTTGTAAACTCAATCTTAGCTACTGAAACATCCTCTAACTTTTTGTTTTCCTTATAGACAGGAACTTTAGCATTGCTGTATGAAACTGAAATGTTTAATGTATGGTATGCTTCAATAGTAGGCTTATAGCCACCACGAGGTCCTGGCACTCCCTTTACAAGACTTAAGCTTCTAAGGGATTGCATCTGATTTCTGATGGTACCTGGGTTTCTGTTCATCACTTCAGCAATGTCTTCACCCTTAATGGACTTGCCATCTGAATTTTGATACAAATTAATTAAAGTCTGTAAAATTTCCTTTTGTACAGAAGTCAACATTTTAGACACCTAAATGTAAAAATATAAGCATTTTGCAATTAAAACACTTAACCAATTTAAATTAACAGTCAGATTTTGAAAATATCATTATAAATAAGAACCATAATGATAAATTCAAATAAATTATAATGATTTATCATCATTTAACATTATTATTTACTGATTTATACATTATTATATAAAAAGATATTGTTTTTTTATTAAAAATCATTATAAATAAAATATGTAATTATCATGTTTTTAATGTATAATTCTTAATTTATCATGACTAATTAAATTAAATTAAATAAGAGAAAAAACAGTTATTTAAGAATAAAATGACTAAAAAGAGAAAAATAAGATAAATTAAATAAAAATAAAATAAAATAAAATAAAATAAAATAAAATAAAATAAAATAAAATAAAATAAGATAAAAATAGAATAAAATAAGATAAAAATAAAAAAGAAAAAGGATTTGGAAATCAATCCAAATAAATTAGATTACATATTGCTTTACATCACTTCTTATAATTGAAGAAGCGCCTAATGCCCTTATTCCATCCAACATTTCAGGGAAATGCTCTTTAGGAATCAAGACATTAATCTGTGAAAAGCTTGATCCTTGATTGACAGTTGGCTCTGCACTGCAGAACTTGTTTTCAACCAAATAATTTGAAACCTTTTCAATGGATTCGTTTGCAATATTGAATTTTACATCAAAGTATTTCCTTGCAGTTACAGCACCCAATAACTGTTCATAAATCATTTTAGCCTTTGCCATCTTCTCTTCATCACAGCTTATTCCAGCATACAATCCTGCTGAAGAATGCAAAATGGTTTCAAGCTCCTTAAGACCTGCTTTTCTTAAGCTGCTACCGGTTTGAGTGTTGTCTACAATCAAGTCAGCACCTTTAGCAATGTAAACTTCTGTAGCACCGTCAGAATTGATAACCTGAACCTTCTTATTGTCTCCATCCCTTAATCCTCTCACTTGCACATATGGGCTGGCATCACCATAGATTTCCTGATATGCCTCATTTTCCATAATGTGCTTTCTGGTTAGGTTAGGATACTCTGTAAAGCATAAGATTGGAGTGTCCCTATCCTTGTTAGCCCTAAAGAATTCAGATAAGTCATTATAAGGAGATTCCTTAGGAACAGCTACAATCAAACGGGTTTGGCCATAGTTCAAGTCCCCAATTTTAGTTATATCGTTTTCACTTAAAACAGACTCTTCCAAAACCCAGTCCTCTCCAACGATAGCTATATCCACCATGCCCCTGTTCAATTCTACAGGAGTACTTTGAGGACGAGTCAAAAATGCACTTATCTCTTCATCATTAAGAATATCAATTTCATAAGATTCATTTCCAGGGTCATACCCTCTTACTTCATAACCTGCATCTACAAATAATTGATGGGTATTTCCTCTGTTTACATTATTTAAACTGCCTTTAGGCAATCCAATTGTTATTTCCACCATAATATCAACTAAAATAATTAATAAGAATTTAAATTAACTTTATTTTAAAAAATAAATATAAATCATAAGATTTCAATTATACTCTATTATTAGGAATATATAAATCTATTTAATCATTCCTCTTCCTGATAGGAACCGTTATACTCACCTGAACCTTCAACTGGATAAACAACAGCTTGAGCTATCCTATCCCCAGATTTGATCTTATATTCAAAATCACCATGATTGTAAATCATGAACATCAAGGTTCCATAGAATCCTGGGTCTCCAACTGCTGTCTGAACAGAAACAAAAGACCTGAGCAAGGTAGACCTTGGCAAGTAGAGCATGGTGTATCCCTTAGGAATCTTCACCTTACGCTTTATTGAAGCCAAATAGGCAGTATGAGGTTTTAATGTATAAACAGGACCTTCTAAAGCCTCAATCTTTGGAAGGTTTTTCTCATTGTCAATCAATGAGCCTCCAGATTTCTGAATGAATATCTCATCAAGTTCCAAGTCTATTCCAGATGGCTGAACCAAGTCCTCAAAGTCTGGAAAGAGTTTTTTAAGTTCGATTTCACCAAGCATTTTATCACATCAAAAAATAAAAATAAAAATAAAAATTTAAAAATTTTGTCATATCAAAAATATAAAAAATAAAGATTAATATTAAAATATTAATCTGTAGCATTTAAAGTATTGTTACCTAATTTAAATGTCAATTCACCAGTACCGTCATCATTGACTTTCAACTCATCACAATGTGGATTCAACACATTTATCAATGACTTACCGGATTCTGCATCCATGAAGTGCGGCAAATAGTTGGATAAGTATGTTGGATAAAGGGTTACAGTACAATTATCCTCATGCAAAGCCAAATTCAAGAAATATGATGTGTGAGTAGCAGGATTTGACTGGTCAAATATGAAATTACCTAAATTGTAGAAAATAGGTTTTCCATTGTACATCTCCACACCTTGGGTTACATGAGTGTGTGAACCGATTACAATATCTGCACCGTCATTGATGAGCTCATGGGATATCTTTTTCTGGTTTTCATTAGGGCTTCTGCTATACTCGTTTCCATAGTGAAGATATGCGATAACAATGCTTGAGCCATTATCATGAGCTTCCTGAACTTGTTTTTGGGCAAGCTCTGAATCATATGCTGAGTATCCGGAACTGTTAGCTGTTGCAGGATCCATTACTCCCCTATATTCCTGGAAGTTATCTGCATCCATATAGTTCAAAATGGTTACCTTTCTATCGCCACAGTCAATGCTTACAGGTGCTGTCGCTTGAGAGACATCATTTCCTGCACCCATAACATAAATGCCCGCATCCTTCAGGTTCTTGATGCTTTCATTCATGCCTGCTTCACCATAATCCAATGCATGGTTGTTTGCCTGTGATGCCACAACCTTATCGTTTGCATTTGCTAATAGGTAAGTGTACTTAGGGTTTGCCTTTAATGGAACATCCCCTTTCACTGCATGGGATGAAGTGGTAACAGGGTTTTCAAAGTTTACAAGCAAGACATCTGCATTCTTGGTTACATTCTCTACAAATCTGAATGGGCTTTCGCCAGAGTCTAAAACAGCAGGCATCTTACGGCCAAACATGACATCTCCAGTGACAGCAATTGAAACGTCATCATGACCTAAATCATATTGCCCCTCATCCATCCCCAATAATATTGTTCCACATATAGATAGGGCTAAAAGAATTAGAAAAATTACAATTAAAACTGAAAAAAACCTTTTTTTATTCATCATATCACTGAAAATAATTGTCTTTATTAAATTTTAATTTGTAATTATTCTTAAATAAATATTATTATAGATAATTATTTCAATAAATTCAATACATAATTCTTCTCTAAATTAACCATAGCACATATCTCATCTAAAGTAAAACCATTTTCCAATAAATTATTTATAATTTTAGCTTCACCTCTACTCATAATAGTGTCAACAGTTCTATGATACAAGTCCTTCTTCATTTCAATCAGCTCCATTAGTTTTTGTGCCTCATACTCATCATCAACAAATTTTCTTACATACATCTCTAAAAACATTTTTAAATCATATAGTTCATTTCCATCCATATTTTCTATACAGTTGACTAAAGTGGCTATTTCCCATAACAATTCAACCACTGATTTATCAGACTTCATAAAAATAATTGTTTCTAAATCAGCAATATCTTCATTATTCACTTCATTATTCTTTATTCTTTGTTTTATCCTATTTAAAGTTTTATTTCCATCAATAGACTTTAACGATTTAATATAAATAGTAAACTCGTTAAATAAATTCCATTTTCGCCTAATAACCCTATCCTGTTCTTCTACAGTGCTTATAACGTAAATATGCACATTTTTACCTTCTCGAAGATGAGTCAAAACTGCATATTTCATAAACCTGTCGATATCATCTTCAGTTACAACAGAACTTTGGAATTCAACTATCGCAATGAAGCCCTTTCTATCTACAAATGCAATATCCATATGGTAGGTAGTTCCACCATCATCCACCAGTTCTGAATTTATAAAGTGATCAAATTCGATAAATATGCCACAATTAAAGCATAAGCTCTCAAAATGCTTAATGCTTTGCAATTTAAATGCCTTGTCATAGAATTTATCTGAAATTTGAATCACCAAAAAATAATTTATAGTTGTATTTTTAACTATAAAGTATTTAAATCTTTTTATTTTTAATATAAATGATTTTACAGTCTTTAATAAATTTTTTAAGTTCATATAAATTTTATTAATTAAATATAATCTCTTAAAATAATTATAATTTCAGAACAAGTTTATAACAATATAAAAACCAGAATAAAAATAACCAAGAAAAGAAAAATAATATCTATAATAAAAAGAATAGAATTAATTAACTAAAAAAAGGATGTGAAATAATGCCTGTAGTAACAATCGTTGGAAACCCAAACATAAGTGTAGAAAATAAAAGAGAAATGGTAAAAAAAGTAAGTGAAACTGTAGCGGAAGCATACAATTTGCCAATTGAAGCAATCACTGTTTTAGTGGAAGCTTTACCTCCAGAAAGCATTGGAGTAGCTGGTGAATTGTTAAGTGATAGAAAATAATTAATTTCTATCATCAATTCCTTTTTTTAAAAAAAAGAATTAAATTAAATTTTCTAAAAACTCTTTTTCAAAATCCAAATATTCATTCAATAGATTCTTGAACTTTTCATTCTCATCACTCTCAACCAGATCTAATGAAATTACATTTTTCAAACTATCAATGTTTGATTGAATCGGAACTTTATATTGATTCAATACCATACCTGGCAAGTGACCCCTATTTTCACCAATCCATTGAATGAAAATATTTTTTGAATCTACAAATTTTTCATCATGAATCAAATTTTCAAATTTTTCAAGATACTCTTTTTCAAAAATGTCATCAAATGAACTATCTGAACTATGGGATATGTATTGAGTTATACTAATATTGATATTTTCTTCATAAGTTTCATTATATTGATTAGTCAGTTCATAATTTAGATACTTGGCAATACAACAATTAATTTTATCCGTAGTTTGTCTTAACATTTCATTTGATTCAACAAACTCTTCCTGAGAGACTTTTTCAACTTCAATTTTCTCATCTTGAGAAGACTTTTCATCATCTAACTTTACATACTTTCCAACTAAAAATTCAAAATTGCAATTTTTACAAAATTGACTTCCATCTTCTCTTTGTGTTCCACACATTGGACAATACTTAAAATTGGACATCATGTTCTCATCACCAAAATTCAAGATTTGTTTTTAATGTATTCTGCTCTTTTCTCATGAGCCTCTTCTTCAGTTGGGAATAAACCTAAATGCTTGCCATCAACTTCAGCACTCCACATGAATAATCCTCCCTCATAATAAACACCTTCATACTTAGAGGATTTTTTCTGACTTAATGTTGAGTCTGACTTTTTGGACTTGGATTTGGAAACTTTAGCTCCACCGCTAACCTTAACCTTCTTTTTAGCTTTTTCTTTTTGGACCTTATTTCCACTTTCAACCTTGACCTTATTTTTTTCATTGCCTTTTTTAAATTCCTTAGCATAATCCAATTTAGATTTTTTATTGGAATCTTTGCTTTTAGCCATTTCCTTCTTAATGCTTGACTTTGAATCAATTGACTTGAGTGGCTTTGAACTTTTGGTCTTTTTAGCATTCTCTTTTGCTTTAGCCCTTAACTTATCCCTTTCCTCAAGGGTGATTGTCTTATAGCCGCCTTTGACCTTTACATCAACCAAACCGTTTTCCTTCAAGTAATCCTTTCTTGCCTTGATTGCCTCATTTTCACTTGAGTGATATGAGATTATCTGTCCCTTAACGCTTGCAGACCATAACTTCTGTATTTTGCTGAATGAGATTCCTCTTGCTTTGGAATATGCTCCACCTATCTTTTTAGGCATTGGAATTGAATGGATATAAATTTCCCTTGCTTCAAAAGCCTCTTTAGATGATTGGTATAATCCCAATTCCTTATCCCCATGCTCTGCTTTCCACATGAAAAGATTATCGTCATATGTAATTCCCAAGCATT
Organism: Methanobrevibacter ruminantium; assembly: GCA_004553595.1. Classification (GTDB taxonomy): domain Archaea; phylum Methanobacteriota; class Methanobacteria; order Methanobacteriales; family Methanobacteriaceae; genus Methanobrevibacter; species Methanobrevibacter ruminantium_A. Next base: position 14,153 of record SFKZ01000020.1, read on the forward strand.
GTGAATAGGGAACATCTGGTTGTCTAATCTTTATTTCCTGATTATTAATTCCATAAACAAGATTTTCATCCTTTTCCTCTTTTGCTTTAGGGATGTACAATTCATTCAATATCTGTATGATTTCATTGTTGGGACTGGATTGCCTAAGTCTTATGAAATCCTTGCCATCATTAATTGCTGATTTTAACCTAATCAGGAAGTCTGCATCCTGTGTTCTTCTGCTAAGCTTATATTTAGGCCTTATAAAGTCATTATCCCCAGAATAATTTACATAAAACCAGACACATATATTGAAGATGATCTTATGTGCTTCACTTGCAGCCTGAAGCTCACCGCTTATATCATTTGAAGGGCTTTTAGATAAAAGGGGATTGGTTGATGGGTTGACAATTTCATTATCATCATTAAATGAAGAATCATCTTTCACTTCATTGAACCCTGTTTTATAATCCCTTAAACCACCATTCTGAACATAAGGCTTATTTGTTTGTTGTGATGGTCTGAATCCACCAGTTCCATCACTGTTTAATGTATTGTGATAAACATCATTTCTTAATCTTCTAAGCTTTGAAAAGTCATTTTTTATGTTATTCGGCAAGATATTTGCCTTATTTAACTTTTCAATCCTTTTATATTGGCTGTTTTCATCATCCTTGATTCCTTCATAAGCGAAAATTGCCTTAGCGATCTTTTCAGCTATTCTTCCAGCAATCAGAATAGCTTCCACTCCATCTCCTTCAATGAGATTCTTATCCATCCTGGCACAGTCTAAGTATATGTCTCTAAACTGATTTTCCAAGAAACTAAAACAAAATTCACTCATATAAACAACTCTTTAAGAAAAATAATAAATTAAATGATTTGTAAATAAAATTTGTAAAAATATAATTCTACACTATTTAATGTCCTAAAATATCTTTCAATACCTCTGATGCAGGATCCATTCCTTGTGCACCAATCAACAATACAACATCATCATTGTCTGCAGTTTCCATAATGTATCCTAAAGCATCATACAGCTTTTCAAAATGATTGTACTTGATATGCTTCTCATCCAATTTGGCAAAGAATATGTCCTTTTCAAAGTCTTCAACATAATTCAAATGGTCCACCAAATCAACGCTTGAGGATAATGTTAAGTAGATCTTTCTTTTCTTAGCGCTTGGGTCCTTTTCAATCAAGTCATCATTTCTGTGACGCAATTCCTTAATCACTTCTGCCAAAGCCTCTGAATTAAGGCCATTCAATGTTTCACCACGGGAACCTCTGATTGCACAGGCAACATACAAGTCATTCTTATCCAATTGCTCTGCCAAGTCATAGCTTGCCCTGACTGTGTTCTTTATTCCATCCGGATTATGTGCAAAGTCATCAATGACTATAGGCTCATCGTAAAGCCTTGTGAATCTTCTGCTTAAAGGCCTGTAAGTTTTAACTCCATCTACAATATCCTCAATTGGAATCTCCAATGAAATGCATGCAGAAATTGCAGAAAGGATATTTCGGATAAAATGCTCTCCGGTAAATGGAAGCTCTTCAAAGCTTAAAATTGATTCACCATCATACTTTATCTTCTTTTCATCTCTGTCAAAATAGACTTTCCTATCACTATTTGCATCATAATCTTCGATTAGACCTTTTTCCATTGAAGTGAAGTAAGCGTCAACGCCATCATTTAAAAACTGTTTCATGTTCAAGACATTCCCATCATCAAAATTGAGGACAACCCCTCCTTTGCTTGTAGCCTTAACTACACCGGATGTCTCTTCAAAAACGTCCTCTATTGAGTTTACAAGACCAATATGGTCCATTGCAACATTTGTTACAACTCCAACATCCGGATTGATTGCTGAAGACATGATCAATGCATGGTTTTCCATTAAATCTGTTCCCCAACCTTGCACTTCTGAAACTTCTATGACAAGATAATCAAATACTTCCTTGTTTGGAATGTCACATATGAAATTGAATAATCTTGGGTCAACTCCCTGATTTGCCAAAACCTCTTCTGAAATCAATTTTGCAACCATCGGGTCAATCAAGGTGTTGAATTCAGACTTTGCATCGGTATTTGTAAATACATTGTATCCTGCATGGGATAGGATATGATAAATCATATGGGAGCTTGTGGATTTACCGTTTGTTCCACTGATTACCACTCTTTTGCAGTCAGGAACCAAATTGTCAATTGTCCATTTGATTGCAAATGCATTGGCAAATTCAATTCTATCCACAACTATCACGGGAAACTTGAGCTTTTCTGCCATTTCCAATGCATCTTCCTTAGGAGTCAATGTGATTAGGCAAGCCACATTCTTCTCATTTGCTATTTCAACACCCCTGCCGTTAATCCAATGCCTTATTACAATATCTCCCTCTTGAGCTTCATTCAATGTTTCGAATATTCCTGTAAATCCATTTGAAGCCTTATAGCCATTGGATCCATAAATCTTTCCACCAATGGAATCTGCAAGCTGATCGATAGAAAAAGTGTTTAAAGAAGATACTGAATCTGCTAATTCATTTAAAAAATATGTTTTTGACATTTCAATCCCTTAATGTGTTTATAAGAATAAAAATAATAGATAAAAATAATTGTAAATAATTGATACAATTGATAAATTAATTGAAAATTTAATTTAAATTAGTTAATTGAAATCTTATGAAAAGAGGTAAAGTTTTCCTAAAATTCCAATTGCACATACTGCTACAGTAAGTAGCCAATAGCTTAAAACAATCTTGATTTCAGAGATTCCCTTGTAATTCAAGGTATGATGCAATGGCTCTACAGGCAATGTGATTATATGAGCTCTGTGCATTAAGCTTATGATTGTTGATACTATTGGAACAGCCAATGCGAGCAATCCAAAGTAAGGCATGTCAGTTAGGAAAACTGCTGCAGCATAACCTGTACCTAAAATAAATGAACCGGTGTCTCCCATGAATATTGAAGCAGGATACCTATTGAATACCAAGAATCCTAGACAGATTGCAGTCAAGAGTCCAAATGGATAAAGTGCTGTTGGATTTCCAAACATGTATCCGTAAATGCAGCATGCAAATGATGCAATAGTTATTATTCCAGCAGCTAAACCATCCATACCATCAATGAGGTTCACTGCATTGATTGCACCTAATACACCTATGATCAAAACAGGATATGCCAAAAGGCCTAAGTTGAATCCACCGCAAGTTGCTACAGCACCGGTAAATGCCAAGAATAAACCAGGCAATAGCTGTACAATGATTTTTACTCCTTCACTTGGCTCGTATTTGATTGGAATTTCAGCTACAATCTCAAGCTTGCCTTCATCAACCAATGCGCCTACTTGCTCTTTAGCCTTGTCAGTGGTGATTCTTGCCTCTTCACCAACTCCTAAATCAAGAAGGCCTATAGGAACAATAGAATCGCTAATGTTCTTAACTACCTTTTGATATTCCTTTACTCTAAGACCTAATAGGTCATCAAGCAATCCCATTACTCCACCAGTAAGCATGATAAATGAAATGATTAAAATATCTGTGTTTTTATAATATAATGAAAGAATAAGCAAAATAGCAAATAAGAAAGCTATTCCTCCCATTGTAGGGGTTCCTGCCTTATGTCTATGTTCACTTACTATAGGATTGTCAGACAAGTCTGCATCCCTTAATGTTTTCCTTACAAACCAAGTGAATATCACAGTTGCAAAGAAGGTTATTAAAAACATTATAATTACTTTTGTCAAATCCATTTTCATCACACTAATTTATCACACTAAATTCTTAAAAAATATTAAAAAATTCATACATATTAAATATAATATTTTATAGTTAACCTAATATTTATATTTTTATTTACATATAAGAAAATGATATTACAATGATATTATCATTACATAGTGATAATATCAAAAGAACCTCATAAAAAATGTATTTGAATGAAAAGAAGATTTTAAAAGAGAATTTGTGAATTAGATAAATTATTGAAGAAAGAGAAGATTGAAAAAAATTAAAAAAAGATGAAAAAATAATTAAAAAAAGAACAATATTGAAAAATGAATGGTTTTATCTAAAAACTGTAATCATTTCCAGTTAATTCCTTAGCTATTTCAAAGGTTTCTTCACGAGTCTTTCCCCTGATTGTTACCCTTTGGTATCCTTTAGGGCCATGAACAATGAAATTGCCCTTAATGTATTCCTTTACAGGTTCCTGAGGAGTTGGTCCTTCATAATCACCAATTGGAATCTCTAAAGTGCAATAGCTCTTCATTTCCTTTTCAAGCTCTTTTACATCGAATTTACCAATTGCAATGTCTACAAGCAAGTTCAATGGATTTAAGTCCGTACATGCAAAGGAAAGGTATCTTGTACCGCTTGGACGAGTGTTTATCTCAATTGCATAAACCTTGTTTTCCTCTTTTGAATAAATCAAGTCCATATCTATTGTTCCTTCGGATTTAAGGTTTGTTGCAATGTGCTTTGCTATTTTTCTAAACTCTTCATTATCCATATTTTCAAAGTTGCAAGGACCATATCTGAGTCTTTTGATTGGATGAATTCCTTCCAAATTGGTTTCTCCCTTGTAAACCGGTACCAACGGCAAGTATTCCCCATTCCATCCTATAACTTCAATGGAAACTTCAGATCCTTCGATGAACTTTTCAATCAATGCTTGCTCAAAATTCTCAAAGTAATCCAAAACATCCTTAAATTCATTTGTTATGCAAATGTCCTTACCGCCTTGGCCCTCTCCCTGTTTTAGGACAATAGGGAAATCAAAGCCTAACTTTTCTATAAATTCCTCTTCAGTGTCAAAGTCATTTCTATTCAAGACATTTGCAGGAGGAACGTTTAGATTGATTGATTTAAAGAATTCCTTGGTTTTTATCTTATCGGATGCAATTGATACGGCATTTACGTTGGAAGAGATTACTGGAATGTTATGTTTCTCTTCAATTTCCTCCTTCATGACCGCTACACTCATCAATGGAGGGTCAATTCCTAAAAGGGGAACGATTGCGTCAACTTCCTCTTCAATAGCTATTTCCATTGGCTTATCCATTCCTCTTGGAACGATATAATATTTGGTAGGCAAATCCAAATTAGGAGCTTCCTCGTTTGATTCTGTAATTATGCTTTCAACTCCCAATTTATCAACATGATAAGCCACATCATCGTATAATCTTGATCCAATAAACAAAACTTTCATAAAATCACTAGAATTCTTTAATCTATTAATATATTTAAAATCGTATTAAATATAATTTACTAAAAAAAGAAAAGAAATACCTTATTTTCAATGAATTAAGTAAAATAAAAAATAAAAAAAGTTTTTAATGCATTAATATGCTATAATCTTATCGAACAACAGTTTTATAAGCATGTCTGATGACTCTTTAACATTATCAGACAATTCAAATGACAAGTCCATGATTTCAGGTTCAATTCCAATGAAGAGAATCTTATACTCCTTTTCCAACTGCAAATATTTAATCAGATATGCTAATGACATTGAGTGTGTTGAAATGCTTATATCAACTATATTGTCCTTATTTACAATGTTTATCTCACCAGCTTGCCTTTTCATCAAACTTGCATCAACCATTATGATATGAGATGGGTCAAGTTTCTTAATAAGTCCTGTAAAGTTCTCAGGAACAGATCCACCATTAATTAAAAATGTTTTATCCAACATTTCAATCAATGACTCATTTACATCAACATTTAATTCGTTCATGTACGAATCAAGACCCTCATCCAGAGGTGTATTTCCAGTGTTAATGTCATTTGCATTATCAAAAAACCCAAATTCATTATCTTTATTTTCAAGTCCATTCTTATTGATTTTTTGATTATTATCATTTTGATTTGATTTATTCAAGATATAATCTTTTAAAATAGCCAATTGATTAATTATATATGGCCCTAAACCATCATCTCCACGAATATCATTTCCTATACCTAAAATAAGAAGACTATCGCAGTTTTCTAAAAATAAATCAATATCAGAACTTATTTCATCAAAATTATTTAACATTTTATCACAATAGAACACATTTGAAAAACTTGAAAATTTTTACACTTGAAATGCAACTAAAAAAGTATGCATTCAATATATTTCATATCAATTGAACATCATACATTTTAACTAAATTTTATTGAATGAACACCTATTTTACCATTAAAAATTACCTCATCATTGATGAATGATTTCTAAAACATCAGTCCTGATGGTTTCAACACCGCCACCCATCACATATTCCAATTTAATCCTTACTGAATCGCTGCATTTCACTTCAGTCTCTTCCATTGGAATCAGCATTTCAGGATTTAGCATTGGGGTAGGTCCGCAGATAATGCTTTCATTCAATTTGGTAAAGCTTGTTAGTTTAATGCCGTTAATCTTTAATTTATCTTCTTCAATATTAAAATTTTCTTTAAAATTGAATTTCTCATACTTTTCCTGACTTAATCTTTCCTCAAAGCCAATTTCATCCACCAACTCTTCTTTACCATATATCTTTAGTTCTATTTCTGCAGAGAAATTGCAATCGATTTCATCCATAAAGTCAAATTCACTATAAACAACAGATTCACCTAAAGAAACATAAATTGGACTGTATTCATCATCTTCATACTGAATGAAGTGATTGTTCATGTATACCGCTTCAGCTGAATTGATCATTCCATTAGGTATGATCTCTCCGCCATCATTAAGGAATTTCCTTGCACGATTCAATACAGGAACTTCCTCCTCATCTATCAATGCAGTATCCAACATCTCACATATAATCAGGTCTGCCTTTTCATTTAATTTACTGAAATCAAAGCTTAATATATCATCATTGAATACTTGAATGTTATCGAATTCTTTAAGGTTCTCTTTAGCTAATTGATAGGTTGAATTATTTAATTCAATAGCTATAATCTTATCCATATATCTTCTTGCAAAATAGCTTAAAACTCCAGAACCGCATCCCAAATCAAAAGCCACTTTACAATTTGAGCCATTGGAATCCCCACCATTTCTTATTGCATAATCATCAATAGCTTCCTTGAAAGCGCTAAGCCTTTCATAATCTCTTAAAAGCTTAAAATGATAGGAATTTACTTTGAATTTCATAATAACACTCAATCAATAAAGATTTTAAAAAAAAATAGATTAAATTGACATTTTGAATATAAAATATATTAAAATATTTAAATAAAGACCCATTAGACAACTAATGAACCTCTAATAAAAATTAAGAAAAAGTTAATGATTAGTGAACGTGGTCATGATCAAGGTCATGGCTGTGTTCATGGTCTAAGGACTCACCGTTAGCTGTAGAGGTAAGTTTTACATGCTCTACACCTTTAAGTCTCATCATTCTTTCGGTAAGGTCTCTGATTTGTGTAACATCACCATTTACAACAATGACTTCCATACAGTATTTGTGAGTCATGTGGATATGCATGCTTGCGTTAATTTCCTTTCTGAAATCATGCTGGATGTTTGCAAGGCTTTCCATAACACCGGTAAAATGATGATCGTAGATAATGGTGATTACACCTACCCTTTGACCCTCCATTTCATTCATCCATTGATATCTTAAAATATAATCGCTTAAAGCATCACGAATACCTTTTGAACGTGATTGATAACCTCTGTCTTTTAAAACTTCATCAAATTCAGCCAAAAGCTTTTTTGGCAAAGACATACTTATTCTCATCATAATTAAACACCTAAAACTACAATACAAATATTTAATAATAATTACCATTTATTAAAAATATAGTAAAAAACACACCATTATTATTAACTATTACTATTTTATTACTTTCTATAATATAAATATTACTAAAAATAATACAAATTTCCAATAAAATATTAAATTTGGTTAAGTAATTAAAATTGATTTGAATACTTAATGCATTCAATAAAAAATATTATATTAAACTTAAAATAAATGATTGATTATGACTAAAAAGACCATTAATGACCTTAATATTAATTATGAACTTGAAGGGGAAGGAAAAACCATTGTTTTTGTTCATGGATTATCTGATAGCTTAGCTTATTGGAAAGTGCTAAGCGAAAACCTAAAGAATGATTATCAAACATTGATTTATGACTTAAGAGGCCATGGAGAATCCTCTGATGATGATAAAAACACTACAATAAACTTGTATCAAGAAGATTTATACCAATTGCTAAAGGCATTAAATATAGAAAATGCTGTTTTTGTAGGGCTTTCATTAGGTGGAAATATCATATTAGACTTGGCTGTAAATCATCCTGAAATGGTCAATGGGCTTGTTGTCATGTCAAGCTTTCCGGAACATGACGAAAACTTGAAAAAGATCTTTAATGACTTTGACAATGCAATAGATCAAGGATTCGTTGAATTCTTCGATACAATCTTGCCTTACACATTAACTGATGATATGCTTGAAGAGCATAAGGAACTCCTGGAAAACGTTAAGTTCGAAGCTGCAAAAACTGCAAATCTTGAAGGAATCAAAAAGGGAATCAATGCAGGATATGGATTTAACCTTACAGATAGGTTAAATGAAATAAATGTTCCTACACTCGTTATTGCCGGAGAAGAGGACAATTTAACCACTTTGGATATTCAAAGAAAAATAAGCGACAACATAAGGTATTGCGAATTGCTTGTCCTTGAGAAAACAAAACACAATATATTGATTGGCAGAAACATTGAAAAATTACTGAATATCATTAATGATTTTATGTTAAAAATAGGATAAAAATAAAAAAATAAAAAGAATAAAAAAACTAAAAAAAAACTAAAAAAGTGAAAAAAAGCAAGGGATTCAATTATTATAAAATCTTATAATAATCTCCATTTTTCCTATAAACAGCTTTAATAAGCCCCTTATTTTCTAGAGACAATAGAATATGATACATTCTAAAGTCAGTCAGTTTCAAATCACCATACAAAAGATTTCCTTCAATTTCATATCTTGAAACAAAGCCATTTTCATCTGCTAAAGACTTGATAATTTCAAAGGATGCCTTTTCCTTTTGGTTCAATTCAGCATTTATCACATCCTCTTTTGAATCTACAGTGTTTATTGTTGCATCAACTTCCTTCAATTGAACTGTAGAGCCGTTATAGAACACCAATCCTTTAGACTTCAAGCTTTTCAAAAGATCATTAAGGTCATGCTCATAAATGCCCATATCATCTTTGATGATGGAAACATCTATTTTTTCCTCTTGATATGATTTAATCTGATTTAAAACTTCTTCTTCAGCTTTTGTAATTGTAATCATAAGTAAAACCCTATTTTTAAAAAATATTCTTTTTCTTGATTTAATTATATTATGTTAAACATTATAAATAAACTTATAGACAGCAGTTGAAAAGTAAAATCTTAAAAAAATAGAGTGAAATATAATTTAAAAGTGAGATATAATAAAAAAGAGTTAAAAATAGTAAGAAAAAGTAAAAAAAGATAAAAAAAATGAATAAATCAATTATTCATCTTTTAATCTGTGAATTGCATCTTTTGCACCGTATTGTACAAAAGAGCTTTCATCATTTAATAATTCTTCGAGTTTTGGAAGAGCTTCCTTAGCGTCAAGTGCACCTAAGATCCAGCAAGCTGCACCTCTGACTCTCCATTTAGGATTATCCAATTCTGCAAGGACAGGTTCGATAGCTTCATCACCCATAGTGGTTAAAGCTGTGGAAGCTTCTCTTCTTACCAATTTGTTTCTGTCGCCTAAAGTCTTTACAAGTGCAGGAATAGCTCTTTTATCACCAATAGCTGCTAAGATTTGAGCTGCACCGATTTTAATGTCTTTGTTTCTTTCATCTAAAGCGGCAATAAGCGGTTCAACTGCTTCTTCACCTTTAAGTTCAAGCATGCCTATTGCTTCTTCTCTTACAAAATCATCAGAATCCTTTAAATCCAATATAAGATCATCAATAGATTTTTCCATATTATTACCATCCTAAAATAATTATAAAAATTTAATTTAATTCACCAAATACAAACAAATGAATTGCCTTAATTTTATTATAGAGTTAAATGTACTTAATTATTATTATAATTTACAAGTATATAAATATTTCGACTTTATACGAACAATATCAAAATATACAAATGAACATTAAATCTATAAAGACAACAATGTACAAAAATATACATTAAGGGTTAAAATTGAAAAAGATTATAATATAAAAGAACATAAAATAATATATAAATATTTATAAAATTATTAAAAATTATGATTAAAAATTAATAAATTAATTCAAAAAATTTAAGGATTATGCAATCATGATAAAAATAGCAAGAATAGATGGAGACGGCATAGGAAAGGAAGTTACAGAAGCAGGAGTGGCTGTTTTAGAATCTTTGGATTTGAACTTCGATTTCATTGAAGCGGAAGCCGGAAGGGAATGCTATGACAAGAATGGAACAACAATCCCTGAAGAAACAATCAAAATAGCAAGAAATGCAAAAGCAACCCTTTTTGGTGCAATCACTTCAACACCAGGTCAAAAAAGTCCAATCATTACACTTAGACAAGAGCTTGACACTTATGCAAATTTAAGGCCTATCAAATCATTCAAGGGCATAAACTGCCTTTTTGATGACTTGGATTTTCTCATTGTACGAGAAAACACTGAAGGATTATACTCAGGCAATGAAACAATTGATGAAAGTGAAGAGAAGGCAATAGCTCAAAGGATAATCACCAGAAAGGCAAGCGAAAGAATATCAAAACTTGCTTTTGAGCAAGCAATACATCTAAAGAAGGAGTCTGTAACCTGTGTTCATAAGGCAAATGTATTGAAAAAGACTGATGGTGTCTTTAAGGAGTCATTCTTTAAAGTGGCTAAAGACTACCCAAACATAAAAGCCAATGATTATTACGTTGATGCAACTGCAATGTATCTCTTGACAAAGCCACAGGAATTCGATGTGATCGTTACAAGCAATCTCTTTGGAGACATATTATCAGATGCTTCCGCAGGTCTTGTCGGAGGATTGGGACTTGCTCCTTCGGGAAATGTTGGAGACAAGCATGGATTGTTTGAACCGGTTCATGGATCTGCACCAGACATTGCAGGAGACAACATTTCAAACCCAATAGCCATGATACTCTCTGTTTCAATGATGCTTGAATACTTGAATGAGGATTACTGGGCAGAAAAGGTCAGAACCGCCTGTGAAAATGTCTTGGAAAAGGGAAAAGTGAAAACACCGGATTTAGGTGGAACAGACAAGACCATGGATATTGCAAATGAAGTTATTAGAGAAATCAAGGATTTAATTTAAAGATTTATGATAATCAATTATGGATAAAGGAGAATGAATAAAGAGGCAAAACATGTTAAATATAACCACATTTATTGATGCTAATGCACGCAGATTGGATAAGGAAGTCTATTACTGTCCAAGCAGAAACTTAAGATACAATTCAACTGAAGTATTGGAGATTGTATCTGGAATAGGGCAAAGCTTAATGTCTAAGGGCATTGAAAAGGGAGATAGAGTTTTAATTTATTTGAATAACTCTCCAGAGTACCTATTTTCACTCCTTGCAATATGGAGAATCGGTGCAATAGCCATTCCAACAAATAGGATACTAACTGCATCTGAACTGAACTATATGATTACAGATTCTGATGCAAAATTGATAATCACTGATGATGATGCAAATGAAACCGTAAAGGACTTGAACATAGAATCCTACATAATAGAGGATTGTGAAAGCTTTAAGGGAAGCGATGTTCTACCTGCTTGCGAAACCGAATGGGATGACTTATGCCAATTGCAATACACTTCAGGCACAACCGGAAAGCCAAAGGGATCAATGCTAACCCATGGAAACTGGTTTACAGCTATCCACAATGCATGTGATGTTTTGACATACAAGGAAAACGACACATTCCTCTGCATTTATCCAATGGCTCACGTAGGAATAATGTGGGCAATTGCAGCACTTAGAGCTGGAGCATTGACAATTACAATGGACTTCTTTGAAATAAACGAATACCTCCAATTGTGTAAAGATGAAGAGGTAAGTGTATTATCTGGAATGCCTCCTGTAATCCATACATTGACAAACCTTGAAGAGGAAAAAAGGGAAAACCTCGCTACTGTTAGGGAAATCATCAGTGGAGGTGGACCATTGCACAGAAAGATATGGAAAAAGTTCATGGGACAATACAATATTCCAATCATTAACGCATATGGCCTTTCCGAATCAATCGTAATCGGTACCGGAACTGTAATCAGACCTGAAGACTATGCTACAGCAGACAGATATGAAAGCGTTGGGCATCCCGTATGCTTCTCTGAGCTTAAAATCGTTGATGAAGAAGATCCAAGCATTTCCTTAGGCCACTATGAACATGGGGAAATTGCTCTTAGAGGCCCTGCAATAGCTAAAGGGTATTGGGGAATGAAAAAGGAAACCAAGGAATCATTCCTTGAGGATGGTTGGTTCCTAACTGGAGATATAGGTTACATCGATGAGGATGAACGTTTGTTCATTACAGACAGGAAAAAAGACATGATTGTAATGAGCGGATGGAAAATCTACCCAACTGAAGTTGAGGAAACATTGATCAAATATCCGAAAGTGGATGAGATTGCAATTTTCAGCATTGATGACATCCATAGGGGAGAGCTTCCTGTAGCTGCAGTTGTATGGAAAGAGGAAGAGGATCCAGATGGATTGGTCGAATACTCTAAGGAATATTTAGCAAGATACAAGGTCCCAAGAAAGATATTCACCATGGATGAGCTTCCAAGGGTAAACGGCTGGAAACTCCTTAGAAGAGAGTTAAGAGAAATGTATTCAACTAAACCAGAAGAATGATTTCTCATTTTTTCTTTTTTTAATCTAAAAACAACATTTTATATTTTTCTTTTTTTCTAAAAAATT
>SFKZ01000050.1 GCA_004553595.1 Methanobrevibacter ruminantium
CTCCCTGCCTCTTATACTATAGATGACCTCGATCCTAAAAGTATTAAGGAATACCGTGATGAATTAAATCAAAAAGGAATTATTACTGTTTCGGAGAATACAAATAATCAAGAATTTTTGTATTCAATTGGTGTGTTTAGAAAAGATCGAATTAGTAATTCTAACACTTATCATTTAACAGATGGTGGTCTGCTTTTCTTCGGTAAATATATCTCCATTACTGATCGTTTTCCTAGATTTCAATTGGATTACCAAAAATATAATAGTGATAATTCCACAAATTGGGTTGATCGAGTTTCTGCCGGAGATATGAACTTCCCATCTCTAAATATTTTTTCTTTTTACAATATTGTCTCTGAAAAATTAGAAAATAGTGTTCCTGATCCGTTCATCCAAGATGAAAAATTAAGTCGAACTTCTTATCATGGTGATTTAGTTTCGGCAGCTAAAGAAGCTTTGGTAAATTGCTTAATGCATTCATACTACGATGGATTAGTTGGCGTTAAAATTGTTGATCGTCCAAGCTATTTCGAATTCACCAATCCAGGAACAATGCGTGTTAGCATAGAATCATTTTTGCGTGGTCAATATTCTTCAATCCGTAATACAGAAATAGCTAGTCTCTTCAGAAGAATCGGTATCTCAGAAACTGCTGCTAGTGGTGGCCCACGAATCTTTAATGCAGCTATAAAAAACAAATTGAATAATCCTGAAATTAGCGTTGATTATAGTATGAATACTACTCGCATTCGAATTTGGAAATCATTTGCCACTAACAATGATACTGAATTAGAAAAACTATCTGATTTAGAGAAATTCATTATTTCTACTATAAAAAATAAAACTTCTGCCACAGCCAATGAAATTGTTAATGATCCTAACAACACATTTGGCAAACAGACTGTCATCAGACATACCTTAAATTCATTAGTCAATCAAAAATTTTTAGTAAAACAAAGACGTGGAAGAAGCTTCGTATACAGTCTAAACCCACAAAATGATTACCTAAATCAGGTAAAGCATCTAAAACACTTAGAAGATAATATCCTAAAATAAACAAAAATGCTGATAATCTCTGCCTAGTAAGCTTTGATATATCAGCATTTTTTATAATTTAATTTTTCTTTCTTCTCGGCGTATAAATCAAAGGCCGCACTTCTGATTCAAACTCCTTCATACTAATCGGTTCAATCAGATTATCATCAACATTGAAGAGCTTCAGCTGACCCTTCACATGAATCGGCTTGATCACATTGGCAAGCTCGATATTCCAATGATAGAAACCTTCCAATGGAAAGTATTGAATGCTCTTCAAATTCACGACACAGATCGCATAGCCAGGTGCGGCACCTGCTACCTTCTTAGCAGTTGAACACATCAGAATCGGACCGCGATAGTTTGTCTTCCACGTCCTATATTCAATTTTCTTCTTGCCAGCGATCATGTCCATGATAAAATCGCCGCGGACCGATAGTGCCTTTATTGCTACCTCCGTATTTTGCTTAGCTAGCACTAAAATTATTGTTTTATATAAAGCCAACTAAAAAAGAGAACATTGTTCTCTAAATTAAATATTTAATTATCTTTCTTATCAAAGAAGTCATTATCAATTTCAAGTAATTCAAAAGTTTGGCGTACCTGAACTCCAACTTTGTATTCAATCATTAATTTAGTTAAAGCTTCACCATCAATCAATCTAATATTGAACTTTTTACCAGCTTCTTCTGCACTGCGAGTAAAAGAAGAAGTCGTGATAAATACACCCGAACCTGCACCTTGTAGATCTAAATCACCGTGAAATTGGCTGATAGTTTGACGACCGACAGTATTATCTTCAGCATAGCGTTTTACTTGAACATAGATCTTTCTCAGACCTAGTGCATCCTGATTTAAAATGCCATCTATGCCGCCATCATTAGACTTTTGAGTAACAAAAGCCTTACCATCTGCGCCTTTATATCCCATTCGAGTCATTAATTCAATCATCATATGCTCAAATTCATAAGGATCCGTCTTTCTCAGTTTAGTCAAAAGTTCATCAGATAGATTTTCTTTTTGTTTATCAAACCAGTTATGAATTTGTCCTTCAGTCAATTCAAGAGATTGAATATCATTATCTGCTGTTTCATCAGATGAATTCTGTTTCCGCTGCTTTTGATATTCAACATACTTGGGTAATGAATGAACGTACTTTGCAGTAATATCAGTACCTAATTCGGATAAAGTTCTCTTCCCTAAATCACTGATTTCGTAATAACCACGTTTAGGACAATTCAGTAAACCCGAAAGTTTTAAATCACTGATAGCAAAATTAACTCTATTCTCTGCAACTAAGTCATGATATCTAGAATCATATCGTAAATTTACCAAATTATCAGGCAAGTTTACTGCTTTAATCACATTATTTTCTAAATCATGAAGTTTCCAAAGTTCCTTAGTTGAAGCTACTTGTAAAGTTGGACCCAGGAATCCATCCCAAGTGGGCATGCCGTTATCACTGTGTTTTAAAGTTGTATAATCTTCCATTGTTTTTTCGTCCTATCACGATCTTTAGCTTCAGTATAACAAATTCGCATCCCTATCATATTAACGATAAAAACGAATATAACGAACTAAAACCATTTCACATTTTCACCAAATAAAATACGCAAGTCATTTTATTAATAATCTATTAATGAATTATTGAATATTGAGTAGGAATAAAATTAGGATTAGGCTTTACAGTTAATCTTTTTTCCAAAGTTAGTTTATTTACTATATCTTCACCATGAAGAGTACCCATAGTTTGTCCATAATAGGTTAGCAAATTATTTACTGCTTTATTATATTTTATCGCATTAATCATCCTATCTTTTTCAGTCTCTCCTGAATAATAATAGAATTCTAATCTCACATTTGAATTGTACAAATCGCCTTTATCAAAAAAAGTTTCAAAATATGAATAATCTGCTCTCCCTAATGAATGACCGTAAACGGTAACCAAATCATAATTGGAAAGCGCATCACGCAATCTGATATTATTAACATTATCATTCACTATTCTAAATGATTTAGTAAATATTATCCTAGGATCATTTTCAATGTTATCAGCCAAAATATTATGATTATCTATTCCAAAAATAGGTCTTGGAGCACTATTTCCATTAGTCAAATACCGACTAACTCTTTGATAATCAGCCACTCCATGAATATTATCCCATAAATTTAATTTCCAAGTGTATTTTCCATTACCTATTGCAGCCAATTCACTCATAATTCTATCGGCTATCCTTTGTGTATTATATTCATTTAAAGAATAATTAAAGGAAAATACATCTGTAGTTAAATCTTTAAATGGCTCATTTCCATTATAAATTCCAACTAATCTTTTCAAAAGATCTTCAGCCATATATTTATAACTAGTTTGACTCTTTGAATCTAATTCCTTATGCTTTTCCATTATTTCATTAATATAACTGGCAAAAATAACTTCAAACTTTTTAAGTTCAATCAAAAGATTTATAGCCGTCTCTGGTATTTCACCATTTTTCTCACTAATTTTCCTTATAAACTTCACGAAAATTATCTTACCTGGTTCTTCAAAGCTATCAATTTTAGACTTAAATGTTAAATTCGCTCCTGTATAATTATCACCAATCAAAATAAGTGATACGACATTAAATATAATATTTTCTACATCTTGCCATTGAGCAGTTTCTTTATCTTCTAAACATATACTTGCACATAAAAATATGTAGTCCCACATTGTTATATCAGTAGCATCTTTGTCTTTCCAACTGATACCATTATCCACATAAGCTTTTATTTGTTTAAATACTTCTGCACGGGTTCTATCATGAAAAAGACGAGAAAAGCGCCACTTAAAAAAATCACAATATCTACTCTCTAAACCACAGGCTATATCAAAACCATTACCTAGTATCAAAAGTTGTTTCATTCGATAACTTTATTCTCCAATCATTCTGAAAATTTGATCTATTTTTCTAACGATTTTCTTTTGCTCTTTAAACGGTGGCAAAGGTAAAACTGACTTCCTTATTTTGCGCAATGATACAAATTTTTGAACCGCACCGGTTGCATTACTATTCCATATAACTTGAAGTACCAATAGATAATCTAATATAAAATCTATATTTAATTTATCCGTAAAGTGTTTCAACAAAGCTACATTTTTTATACCAAACTTAGTATCTGTATCAACAAGTACTGGATTACCAATTGTACCAATCATAGCAAAAATAATATCACCTTTATCAACCTTGGATCGTTCATTTATTTTTTCAAAATCATCTTTTGAAATAAAGTTTATATTTGTAAAATCCAATTTGCCATTACTTATATTTTTACTAGTAATTAACGGTATACCGTCTGCTACATACTTAGGGGTATCATGAGTTCCATCCCGAACATCTAACACATCAGAAATTCTTACCCATTTCCAACTATCAGGAATATCAAATGGCTTCTCTTCATCAGTAATTGGGGGAAGTGGCTTACTTTTCTTGATCTTCTTTTCCTTAACAAGCTCAGTTTTTTCAGCCTTAATCTTCTCTAGCAATACACTTGCTGGCTCATCATTGGGATCTTGCTTGACCAACTTTCCGCGCATTGCTAAATCCAGCACCTTAGTCTTCAGCAAAGTCTGGAGTTCTGCGTATTGTTGAGTAGAAGTTTCGACTTTGCGAAGCAAAGCGAATAGCTGCGCTATTTTAGCAGCGATTCGACTTTGCTCTGAAAGAGGAGGAAGAGGAACAATTAAATTCTGTAAATCACCTTTTCTGATTGAAGGAGAATTATCTCCCTTCATTTTTCTTGTCATACTTTGAATTACATATTTTGATAAAACTAAATAAAAAATAAATTTTCGCTCTAATAGCTCATAAGGCTTTAAAACATAAAAGCCTGTACTACCTATTTTATAGTTGGGCGTATCAGGAACCATTGCTATATTTTTTAAATATGGTCTTACAACTGAAAAAAGAATATCTTCATTATTCAACAACTGACGTGCTCTTGAAGCAATTTTATCTTTTTTTATATCTATTTCAGTAGGATTTGTGATTTTGTTTATAGTATTGTCTACACTTGCAATATCAATATATATGAAATTTTGTTCAGGCTTTTGATGTACTTCGGGTTTTAAAATATCCCCTAATCTAACCCATTCCCAACTATCAGGAATATCAAAAGGCTTTTCATCATCAGTAATTGCAGGAAGCGACTTAGTCTTCTTGATCTTCTTTTCTTTAACAAGCTCTTCTTTCTCGGCTTTAATTTTTTCTAACAATACACTTGCCGGCTCATCATTAGGATCTTGTGGTACAAGTTTACCTCGCATTGCTAAATCCAAGATTCTTTCTCTCAAAGCTTGAGCATCAAAATCTAAAGTATTAGTCTTCATCGTCGATCCCTTCTAATGCCTTATTAAGTTCTGCAATTGCATCACTAATTGCCTTTGACTTTTCATTCATTTCTTTCAAGATTTCACCTAATGAGCGATCATCATGATTTTCTTCTTCG
>SFKZ01000006.1 GCA_004553595.1 Methanobrevibacter ruminantium
AGCTTCTGCCAGGATCAAACAGATTTGACAGAATACACAAAATAAGTACAATAAAGACTTAGAAGTACACTAAAAAAATTAGACGAGATATTACACAAATATTAAATCATTACATCACAGACATAACAATCAAATATCACCACATCTATTTTACCAACATCAAACACTAAGTTAAACTTAGGTTCTCACGAATAAATTTATGATAAAAAATGATTGATATCATATAATCATAATACATGCTACAAAGGTAGCACATCTATTAAGCAAAGCTACAACATTTACAAAAATAAAAATTAAATATTGCAAAATTTTATTATAATTAAATCTAATAAAAAAAATTTAAAAAAATCAAAAAATAATTAATATTTACTATTTATTACTAAAATAAACAAATTCAATAAAATTTTTCCTAGTTTGTTTCATATAATAAAAACTAAATTAAGATGATCTAAAATTCGATGGGTCTTCATTAGATTAAGAATTGGACGAAAGTAAGGCAAATACGAGAAAATATGAAAAAGTTTATATACTATTAGTTTAAAAAGATTAAGGAAACTTTTAGAAATAATGTTAAAAATTAATTTAAATTAAAGAAAACCTACGAAAATAAGGAAATTTATTAATAATAAAGAAAAATATGGAATATTTTAGAGAAATAATAAAAAATATTGGAATATTAAAGAAAATAAGAATTTAAAATAAAAAATAAAATAAAATTATATATTATTATAATATATTAATTTTAAAAAAAAAGAAAAAAGAAAATAGATTAATTTTACAATTAATCTAATTTAATTTTAATATCCAATGCACTTGATCCTTTTTCATAAACAAAGATTGGGTTAATATCAAGTTCAGATATTTCAGGGAAGTCTAAAGTTAATCTAGCTACTCTGATAATAGCTGATTTAACAGCATCTATATCACCAGGAGCTTCTCCTCTGAAACCTTTAAGTAATCCCATTACTTTAGTGTCTTCCATTTGTTCAGCAATTTCTTCACTAGTCATTCCTTTTGCCAATTTAAATGAAACATCTTCTAAAAGGTTTACAAGAACTCCACCCATACCAAATGCAATCATTGGACCGAATTGTGCATCTCTAATCATACCAACAAGAACTTCAATTCCTGAGTCCATCATCTTTTGAACTTCAACACCATTTGGAACAATGTCTGGATGAGCTTTCTTAGCATTAGCTATGATTTCTTCATAGACTGCTTCAGCTTCTTCTTTGGATTGGATACCTACTTTTACACCACCAATATCTGATTTGTGTAAAATCTTATCAGATGCAATCTTAAGTACAACTGGGAAGTCCATCTCTTCTGCAAGCTGACCTGCTTCTGCAGCGGAAGTAGCTAATTTAATAGGAGCTGCTTCAATGCCATAAGCTTCAGCTACAGCATATGCTTCACTACCAAGCAAGGTATCTCTTTCTTCTTCTTTCACTTTAGCGAAAATAGCTTCAACTGCTTCTTTATCTACATCATCAATGTCCCCAACTGGATCATCATAATTTCTATCTTGAACAGCAGCAAATCTTGCAAGGTAATCAAATACTTTTACAGCAGTTTCAGGGAATACATAAGTAGGAATTCCATTATCTCTCAATACGCCATTAGCATTTTCAAAGGTAGGTCCACCCATATTAACTGCAATAACAGGCTTGTCGAATTCACCAGCACCTTCAACAAGTGCTTGAGCAATTCCATCAGCATCAGCAGATGCAGTAGGACAAACCATTACCACTAAACCGTCAACATCATCACTGTCCAATACAGCTTCTAAAGATTCTTTATATCTTATAACAGGAGCATCACCTAAAACATCAATAGGGTTTTTAATACTTCCCTCCTTAGGCACAGCTGCTTTTAATCTTTCATTGGTTTCTTCATCAAATTTAACAAGTTCCAATCCGTATCTTTCCATTGCATCTACGGATAAAACTCCTCCACCGCCTGCATTGGTAATGATTGCAAGGTTACGTCCAGTTGGAAGTGGACATTTGGAGAATGCTAAACCTACATCAAACAATTCATCCATAGTGGTTACTCTGAATACTCCGGATTGCTTGAATGCAGTATCAAATGCTACATCACTACCAGCTAATGCACCAGTGTGTGAAGATGCAGCTTCAGCACCAGCAGAACTTGAACCGGATTTCAAGATAATAACCGGTTTCTTATAGGATACTTTTCTTAAAGTTCTGACAAAGTCATCATCTTCAGTGATAGATTCAAGATAACAGATAACTACTGCTGTTTCATCATCATCAGATAAATATTCAATCAATTCAATTTCAGTAGTTCCAGCTTTATTTCCTAAACTGATAATTTTACTGAATCCTATTCCAGAAGTAACACTCCAATCGATAATAGCTACCATCATAGCTCCACTTTGGGAAATAAATGCAATATTTCCTGTAGGAGGCATGATTTGTGAAAATGAAGCGTTCAATAATGAGTGTGAATCTGTGATACCTAAACTGTTAGGACCAATAATATTTATGCCATATTTTTTACCAAGAGCTACAAGCTCATTTTCTCTTTCTACACCGTCTCCACCAATTTCCTTAAATCCTGCAGTGATTACAACCATGTTTTTAACACCAAATTCACCACATTCTTCAACAACTGGGTTTACTAAAACACTAGGAATAGAAATAATTACAAGGTCTGGCACTTCTGGTAAGTCAGATACATTTTTATATGCTTTTAATCCTTGAATTTCATCATCTTTAGGGTTAATAGGATAAATATTTCCTTTAAAACCATCATTAATCATATTATTTACTATAATATAACCAACTTTGCCTTCTGAGTTGGAAGCTCCAACAATAGCAACAGAGTCCGGATTGAACATCTTAGTAAGATCAGTCATAGATTTTAACTCCTTTATTTCAATTAATTTAATATTCAATGCTGATTTAAAATTATGATTTAAAATTATGATTTAAAATCATCCTTTTAAAACTTCACCAAATATATTAATTTTATTATACTATATTATTTGTAGTTCATCATATTTATAATGATAAATAATTAAGAATTATCTTAATGTTTTTAATTACTTTAAAAATCATAATATATATAATTAACTATGAAATTTATAAAAAATAATTGGAACATTCCTAATAATATAGATTATGAATTAACTTAAATTTACAAAAATATTTTAAGTATGATGGATTTTAACTATATATATTATATTTTTATAAATCTAGTATATATTATTTTATTTTATTTTTTAAGAGATAATCTAATAATTAATAACATTGAAAAAAATAGGGAAAACTAAAACCAGAATTTAAAATAATGATAAAACATTATAAATATTTTAAATAAAAGTAAAAAAAAATAAAAGAGAAAAAGAAACTAAAAAAAGAAAAGAAAAAATAAAAATGATTAAAAAAATTAATCACTTACTTCAATACCTAATGAAACAAGCTTGTCCCTGATTTCATCAGATAAATCGTATTTCTTTTCAGCTCTTAATTTTTGACGAACATCAGCAATTATATTTAATAATTCCTCTTCATCACCACTGGTTTCATCATCATTTGCAAAGAAATCAATACCTAATATTTGACTGATATCTGCAAACCAGTGCTTAATAGCTAAAAGATCATCAATGATTATCTTATCCTCATTCAAGTCTTTATTGGATCGCTTGATAAATGAGAAAATAGCTGCAATAGCTTTAGGAGTGCTGAAGTCATCATCCATACTCTTGAAGAACTCACTGACTCCCTCATTTAATGCATCATAAGAAGATTGATAGTAATCAAATTTAAGCAATTCTTCGAAAAGCTCATTTTCAGCTAAGTCGGCTAAATAAGCAATATTGTCAGAAACATTGCCTTTTTCAAACGCCTCATTAATCTTCTCATCAATAGTTTGAACATAATTCTTGATTTTAGCCACATTTCTTTCAGCTTGATGCAAGCTCACTTCACTAAAGTCTATAGGGCTTCTGTAATGAGTAGCAAGAACAAACAATCTGAATGTTTCACCGGAATACTCTTTCAATAAATCCCTAATGGTAATGAAGTTACCTAAAGATTTAGACATCTTTTCTCCAGAAACATTCAAGAAACCAGTATGCATCCAGTATTGAACTAATGGTTCCTTACCTGATACAGCTTCCATTTGAGCAATTTCAGAATCGTGGTGAGGGAATATTAAATCAAGACCTCCACCGTGAATGTCATATTGAGGTCCAAAGTACTTTTCAGTGATTGCAGTGTCTTCAATATGCCAACCAGGTCTTCCTTTACCCCATGGAGAATCCCATACAGGTTCACCTGCAAACTCTTCAGCCTCTCTGTTTTTCCATAAAGCAAAATCATTAGGGCTTTTTTTAGAACTGTCAATATCAATCCTATGAGTTTCAAGCTCTTCAATCTTACGATTAGCTAATTTACCATAATCCTTAAACTTAGCAACTTCAAAGTAAACTCCAGTTTCAGTTACATATGCAAATCCCTTATCAATCAATCTTTGGATTTGGTCTAAAATCTCTTCCATATGGTCAGTAGCTCTTGCAAAATAATTAACGCTTTTGACATTCAAAGCAGCCATATCTTCAATAAATCTCTTTTCAAATTTCTTTGCAAGCAACTTGGAGTCTACACCACTTTCTTTTGCTCTGTTAATGATTTTATCATCTATATCTGTAATATTTTGTAAGTAGAATACAGAATATCCTTTAAATTCCAAATATCTTTTAATGGTATCAAAGGAAATGTATGTTCTTCCATGCCCAATATGAGCATCATCATAAACGGTAGGGCCACAAACAAAGAGCTTGATCTTATCTTCAAATAATGTATTCAACTCTTCCTTTTCCCTTGACATAGTACTATAAATTTCCATTATATCTCCTTAAACGTTGTTAATATAAAATAAGTTTAAAATTAACTAAAAATACTATAGAATAACTATATAATTACTGAAAATGACTATAGAATCCTATAGAAAAATAATCTAAAAAATAAAATTAGTAGAAAAATCTACTAAAATTTTATAATAAATGTGCTTCAGAACCTAAACATGCCCTACAATCTTCAGGCATATGTCCTTTTTCTTTATGGATTTGACAAATGACATCTTCTGTTTTGATTCTTTTACAGATGTAACAAGTACGAGGAATAATATCTAATTTAGTTGCAGTTCCTTCATTTAAGTCATTTGCAAATTCTTGAATCAATGCTTTTACATCATCATTGAACTCAATGCCACTGCCTCTTTTGTCAGTTAAATACTGAGATACAGCAGGTTGTGTAATATCCATTAATTCAGATATCTTTTTTTGTTTCATTCCTAATTTCAATAAATCTTTTGCTAATTCAGATCGTATAGCGGGTATGATATACCATACTACCATTTCACAAGGTGGTTTCATATAATACCTCCTAATGTTAAAATATTTTATCAAATTCTTATAATTATCAAATATAAAATAATTTATTCATCATCAATATAGTTATTTAATCTATAAAACAATTTTTCATCAGCACCCTTGAACACTTCTTCAACTTCAGAATCATGGCTTAATTCAACATGTTCTATGTCGTGGAAGTGGCTTAAGATATTGACTCTTTTTTCAAGCTCTTCCTGACGTTCTAAAAGCAGATCAATAGCTGATGAAACAGGGTCTGGGAATTCGTGCTCCAAGTCCAAAACACATTTACGGTCTTCACGAATAATTCTGCTTGGCACCCCAACGGCTGTAGCCCCACTTGGAACATCCTGCAATACAACTGCTCCAGCACCTACCTTACAGGAACGGCCTAAAGTAATGTCACCTAAAACCTTTGCTCCAGAACCGATTACCACTGCATCTTCAACAGTGGGGTGCCTTTTGCCTTTGCTTAAGCTTGTTCCACCAAGAACTACTCCCTGATAAATTAAAACATCATCTCCAACAATAGTTGTTTCACCTATTACAATACCCATTCCATGGTCAATAAAGACCCTTTTGCCTATTTGCGCACCAGGGTGAATTTCTATACCTGTCAAGAATCTTGATATTTGAGAGAAGAATCTCCCCCAAAACGGCAAGCGATGAGTCCAAAGCCAATGATGCCATCTATGTAAAATAATGGCCCAAATTCCAGGATAACAAAGTAGAATCTCTAGACTGCTCCTTGCAGCAGGGTCTCTCATTTTTGCAGCTTGGAGATCATCTCTTAAATCATCAAACATATATTCACCATATCACTAAGTACTAATCAACAGCAATGATTTAACTATTGTTAATTATATTATTATATCTAATTTAATTTTATATAAACTTAACATTTGTTATAATAACAAAGTTATATTTTATCTTTTTTACTATATATACTATTTTAATCAAATGGAAATTTAAAAGAAAAAAATAAGAAAATAAAAAAATAAGAAAATAGTTTTAATTTTTTTAAAAAATTATAAAAAGAAGATTTATTTAGAATAAATCTCCAAAGATCCACTCAGTGGACAAGTATCTCTCTCCAGTATCTGGCAATATGACTACAATGGTTTTTCCTTCATTTTCAGGACGTTTAGCAAGTTCTAATCCTGCCCAAGTAGCTGCACCAGATGAAATACCAGTGAAAATACCTTCTTCTCTTGCAAGTCTTAATAAAGTAGCTCCTGCATCCTCATCTTTTACAGGAATAACCTCATCAATAAGGTCTACATCAAGCACTTCTGGAACAAATCCTGGTCCGATACCTTGGATTTTGTGAGGTCCTTTTTCACCTTTACCTAAAGTTTGAGAGGTAGCAGGTTCAACTGCAACTGCCTTAAACTCTGGTTTTAACTCTTTGATGTATTGAGCAATTCCAGTTACAGTACCACCAGTTCCAGCAGCAGACACTACAATATCCACTTTACCATCGGTATCTCTGTAGATTTCAGGACCAGTGGTTAATCTATGAATTTCAGAGTTTGCCTTGTTTTCAAATTGCTGGGGCATGAATGAATTTGGAGTGTTTTCAACAAGCTCTTTTGCCTTGGCAATAGCTCCACCCATACCTTCGCTTCCAGGGGTTAAGACGATTTCAGCACCAAATACAGCAAGCAATTTTCTTCTTTCAATAGACATTGTCTCAGGCATGGTTAAAATTAACTTATAACCTTTTGCAGCTGCTACAAAGGAAAGACCAATACCAGTGTTACCGCTTGTAGGTTCAATAATTACTGAATCCTCTTTAAGCAATCCTTCTTTTTCTGCAGTTTCAATTAAGTTCACTGCAATACGATCTTTAATGCTGCTTACAGGATTGAAAGATTCCACTTTTACAAGCACATCCGCATTCAATCCTTCTGTCAATCTATTTAATCTTACAAGAGGTGTGTTACCAATAGCTTCAGTCATATCATTAGCTATACCTCTTTTCAATTCAGGAATGTTTACCATAATTATCACATCATAAAATTCAATTTGTTAAAATAATTTTTAAAAAGTCTATTATTAAAGAATATAAAAAATAAAATCTTTGCTTAAATCCCTTCTAATAACCAATCTTTAGTATTTAATATATTAATTTAATAACTTATTTTATTTATAATTTTAATTTGACATTCAAAAATTCAAATCAAAACTATAAAATTACAACAAAAGTTAAAAATATAACAATTGTTATATAATAATTAATAAATGATGATATATAAATATTTCTATAGAAAACTAAAATTTCATCAAAAATTAAAGAAAATAAATAATTAATATTAAAATCAATTATAAGATTATATTATTTTAACCATTATATTAAAAAAGATGATAAAATGACTCTCTTTAAATACATTATTAATCCAAGCCCAATTGGAGAGATAACAATAATCTGGAGGAAAAAACCTAAATTCCAAATTGAAGAGATTATCCTCTCAAAACCAGATAAAAGCTCATCACGAATAGCTGAAGAAAAATATGAGCAAGAAGACAAATTGCCAATCAATAAGAAATCAAAACAATTGAATAATGTATTGAAAGAATTAGATAATTACTTCCAAGAAAAGGACGCTAGATTTTCACTTGAATATCTTAATTTAGACAAATTTACTCCATTCCAGAGAAAAGTATTGGAAACTGAGTTCAAGACAAAAAAAGGAACCATAAACACCTATAAAGATCTTGCAAAAGCCGCTGGAAGTCCGAAGGCATACAGATCAGTAGGCACAGCACTTTCGAAAAATCCATACCCTATAATCATACCCTGCCACAGAACCGTAAAATCAGACAGAACCATTGGAGGATTCAGTGGTGTTGCAGAAGGACTTGAATCTAAAAAAATACTTCTTGAATTAGATGGATTGATGATTCAAGATAAAAAAGTGGTTGGTGACAGCCCTATAATTGCACTTGATAAAACAAGTCAGACAAAGTTAGTTTAAAATTAGAAATAAAAAATGATAAGTTTAAAAATAAGTAAAAAAAAGTTAAAATAAAAAAATATTTATTCTAATTTACTTACATCATATTCACAAAGGTCTGTAAGTGGACATTTATCACATTGAGGACCAATCGGTCTGCAAATGGTCTGACCAAACTGAACCATCAAATCATTTAAATCCACCCAAAGCTCCTTAGGGACCTTTTCCATTAAGACAATTTCAGTCTCTTCAGGTTCCTTTGTATCAGCAATTCCCCACCTATTAGAGATTCTGTGAACATGAGTGTCTACAGGAATAGCTGCATCCTGGAATGCAAATACAATTACACAATTAGCTGTTTTTCTACCTACACCTGGAAGCTTTAGCATTTCATCCATTTCCCTTGGAACTTCACCACCATATTGATCAATCAATATTCTTGAAACTTCCAATATACGGGCTGCCTTTACCCTATAGAATCCTGCAGGCCTAATCAATTCCTGCACATGGTCCACTGGAGCATCAGCAACTGCATAAATATCAGGATAAACATCAAACAATGCATTTGCAGCTTGATCTGTATTTTCATCCCTTGTCCTTTGAGATAGGATAGTTCTAATCAATACTTTATAAGGGTCATGATCATGGAAAGTACGGATAGTGTAGATTTCATTCAATCTTTTAAAGATTTCTCTTATTCTCTCTTCATCATTCATGTTATAATCTCCAAAATACCAAATCATAAAGTTATTTTAATTCCATTTCAATGCCAATTTCACCCATAAGCTCTATGAAATTAGGGAATGATACATCGAAGCATTCACCATTCTCCACTTCAACATCATGCTTCAATCCAAGCAATGAAAATGCCATAGCCAATCTATGGTCATTATGGGACTCAACTGTTCCATCACCAATGGTTTGGCCATAAATAGTCATTCCATCCTCAAACTCTTCAAGTTTGCATCCTAACTTCTCAAGCTCTCTGCATGTGGTGTCGATTCTATCAGTTTCCTTTAATCTTCCATGCTTGACGCCAGTGATTGTGGTTTTTCCTTCTGCCACTGCTCCAAGAACTGCTACAGTAAGCAATAAATCCGGCGCATTTGAGAGGTTTACATCAATTCCCTTAAGATTTCCATCGGATCTGAGTGAAGCGTAATCATCAAATTGAGTTACATTAGCGCCCATTTCCTCTAAAATATCTAAGATGAACTTATCTCCTTGTTTGGAATCGGCGAATAGATTTTCAACTCTCACATAACCTCCAGCAATAGCTGTAGCTGCAAGCAAATATGAAGCAGAGGAGAAATCCCCTTCAACAATATAATCGCTAGCAATGTACTTTTGTGGCTTTACATTAAACTTTACCCCTAAGCAATCAGTATGCTCTTTCTTGCAGGTTTCATGGATTTGATAAGTATCCTCACCAATAGCTATACCGAATTTTTCTAAAATAGAAATTGTCATATCCACATAAGGCTTTGATACGAATTCTGGATAAACTTCAAGTTCCACTCCTTTTTTAGATAATGGGGCAGAAATAAGAATTGATGATATGAATTGGGAACTGAAACTTCCCAAAATATCCGCTTCTCCCCCATCATATCCGGGATAAATCTTAAGAGGAGCCCTATTATTGTCATTCAATGATTCTATCCTAACACCCAAATCTTCTAAAGCGTCAATCAATGCACCCATAGGCCTTGATTTGAGAGAATCATCACCTGTAAATATCACTTCATTGTCAGATAATGCAGCCACACTTGTCATAATCCTAAGTGTAGTGCCTGAATTAGCGAGATCAATCATGTCTTCAGAAGGATTTTCGCTAATATTATGTAATTTACCGCCAGTACCAAAAACTTCCAAATAGTCCACAGTTTGACTTTTATCTCCTTTTAAGATGATTTCTTTCTTCCTATCAATTTTAGCGCCAAGAGCTTCACATGCCCTTATGGTTGATAATACATCTTCAGAGTAAAGAACATCAAATAGCTTGGATTTCCCTTCAGCAAGTGATGCAAGAATAACTGCCCTATGGCTATAACTTTTAGAAGAAGGAGCTTTAACGGTTCCATTAATTTTAGAAAAGTTTTTTATTTTAAGATTCATTTAATACATCCTTTGATTAATTAAATAAAATTAATCTATTTTTCGATATAATTATCTATTAAACTATTAGATTAAAATTAATAATAAACTTATCTAAAATCGAAAAAAAATAAAGAGTCTAGAAATAAAAAAAGAAAATGAAAAATAGAAGAATAACTAAATAAAAAAAGAAAAAGTTTTGATCAAACTTTTTCTAAAAGTTTGTCTAAAACTCAATGAAATACCTTAAGACAGTGAATACACCAAGTGCTAAACTTATTGTAAACCCTACAAAACCAAGTACTGGCATTTCATAGAATCTAGGCCCTACATCAATCAGCATTACAAGTGAAGAACCGATTAAAAGTGCAGCAATAATAATAGCCAGAGAAAGCTGGTTTGCTATTTCACTAATATGCTTTACTTCGATATTTACAGTCACTTCCCCTTCTCCTATCTTATATATTGTTTTTGAAATAAGACTTGGCAATGCCCTAATGACATGTTCAAAGGCAAAAAAGCTGTTTTTTGCATTGCTTGCCATTTTTAGAGGATTGTATCTTTGAACCATCAACTTGCGAGCAAATGGCTTAAGAAGAGCTACAACAATATCTGGGTCTAATCTCAAACCGGTATTTTCGACCATTGACAATCCTCTAGCCATTAAGACAAAGTCATTTGGCCATCTTACATCAAATTTCTGCATTAAGAAGAGCAAGTCCCCAATAATACCGTTGAAACGACTGAGCTCTACACCATAATACTTTGCAAATAAATCATTAAGGTCGCTTTTTAAAATGTTGATGTCTGTTTTTCTCATTTAAAATATCCATACGAATTAGCTGATTTATCAAGCCATCAATATTACGGTCTGAGAAATAGATCATCAATTCAGCCAAATCTTGCCTAAACTCCTCATCAAGAGAGCCCATCATTCCAAAATCAATATAACATATCGCATTGTCCTCAGTTACAAAGATATTGCCTGGATGCGGGTCTGCATGGAAAAAACCGTCAATGGAAAGCTGCTGGAAATAGGAACGAACTATCCTATCTGCAATGACTATCTTATTGTATTTTGGGTCATCACCAGCTATGACTTCAGATAATTTAATGCCGTCAACATATTCCATAGTCAAAACTTTTTCAGTTGAATAATCCGGAATGTGGTTGGAACGATTATCTTATCATTATATTTGAAATTGTCATTCAAATGTCTGATATTCATCAATTCATTGTCAAAATCAATTTCCTTATGAATGGATCTGTCAAATTCATGAAGAACAGCAGGAAGATTTAGATGCTTGATACTAGTATTGAATCTATCGGATTCATTTGCAATGAATTTCATTATGCTTAAATCTGTTTCAACTATTTCCTCAACATTTGCTTTTTGAACCTTTACAGCCACTCGCTCACCTGTAGGCAATTTAGCCTCATGGACTTGAGCAATAGAAGCCGTTGCAAGTGGTTTTTTTTGAAAATTCAGCAAAGAGTTCTCCTATATTTCCTCCAAGTTGTGTTTCAATCATTTCCTTAATCTCTTCATAACTTACTGGAGGATTATCATCATGCAGCTGTGAAAGCTCTTCACTTATTCTTTCACCAACCAAATCTGGCCTTGAAGCAAGCAATTGACCAAATTTAATGAATGTTGTTCCAAGCTCTTGAAGCATTAATCGCAATCTTTCTGGAAAGTCATCCTTCAATAACTCCTTATTATCAGCATCACTTCTAAATGGACTAATCTTATTACGAGTAGTTTGACCTAAAACCTTATCAAAATCGTATTTCCTAAAGATTTTTATAATCTCATCAAAACGTGATAATGTTCTTCTTTGCATGATTACCACCTTTTAAAATTAGATGCATGTTATTTATTATTTGTTTATACAAAATGTTTTTTATTGAATTTAAGTTCAATAATATTATGAATTATTTGAATAAAATTATAATTAAATTTATCTAAAAATATTAAAAAGATAAAAAAATTTTAAAAAATTATATGAAATTATTAAAAAGATAAAAAAATTTTAAAAAATTATATGAAATTATTAAAAAAATAAAAATATCTAAAAAACTAAAAAATCAATTATTTCACTAAATCAAGAGCAAGTTGGTCTCTTTCTCCATCAAAGTATTTTTCCAACACTGAAGAGAATACATCATTGTCACTGACCAATTCAAATAAGGTCATGGAACTTCTTAATTTTTTGCTATCTGTATGACCGAATATCTCTACAGGATCATTGGTTTCCAATTTCAATAATTCATTGAATATGCCAATAAGATTGTTTGCCAAATATTCATTTTCCATATATTCCCTTGCCTCTTCCAAGTCATCAATACCATAATATTTAGCTGTAGAG
The DNA here is from genome assembly GCA_004553595.1 of Methanobrevibacter ruminantium. Taxonomy (GTDB): domain Archaea; phylum Methanobacteriota; class Methanobacteria; order Methanobacteriales; family Methanobacteriaceae; genus Methanobrevibacter; species Methanobrevibacter ruminantium_A. Next base: position 12,822 of record SFKZ01000006.1, read on the forward strand.
CTTCTCCCTAAGCCCTTGATTTGAGGAAATATATACCACATATAATGATTTCTTTTCTTACCATTGATGATTTCCCTAAAAGCCATACCATAATCTTCTTTTTGTGCATCTATAAACCTTTCAACACTCATATTATCCCCATTTTATTTGTTAAGATTCCATTTGAAAATGAATAGAAATAAAAATAAAAAATGAAAAAGAAAGAGAAAGAGAAAAGAGAAAAATTATAAAAAGAATTTGAAATTATACAAACTTATTCTCAAATTCAATTAAAACATCTAAAAGATCATCAGATAATCTATTAATTGTTTTAGCGTGGATATCATTTGGAACTTCCCAGTATGCAGATGCAATTCCTCCTGCAATAGCTGCCATGGTATCCGCATCTCCACCTAATGAAATGCAATTTCTAATTGTATCCTCATAATCCTTAGCTTCTAAAAAGCAAATGATAGACTCTGGAACAGAACCTTGACATGAAACATCGAACTTATAGTAAGGCCTTATTTCATCAACTGTCCTATCTAAATCATAATCATATCTTATTTCAATATGGTCTCTGATTTCCTCTTTTGATGAGCCGAGCCTTGCCAAATAGATAGCATCTGCAGTGGCTAATGCACCCTTAATTCCTTCAGGATGATTATGGGTTACTTCCGCAGAAATCCTTGCCAATCTTTGAACTTCTTCCAATGAATCTCCAACCCATGCAACAGGAGAAACCCTCATTGCTGAACCATTTCCCCAACTATTATAAGGCTCTGGATTTTCAGTTCTTAGCCAATTGTTGAACATTCTGCCATATCCCCCTTTAGGATACCTATGTCCAAAGATTTGCAGTTGCTTAACCAATTCCTCTTTTGAATTCTTATCATTGAGTAGCCATTGAGCTACAGCAAGCGTCATGATTGAATCATCTGTAAATGAAGATTTTTTATTAAAAAGAGAGAATTCCTTAATCTTAATCGGATGGAATTCATAAACTGATCCGATAATATCTCCAGCGATTGCGCCAATAATTCCTTCCATATTTTACCCCCATATTATTATATACTATAATTATGAACTCCGTTACTTATAAAAATATCTAATAAGTATCAAAAGTATCAAAAAAGTATCTGAAATAATATTATCCAGAAAGCAATTTTTATAAAGATTATTATTAATAGTATTTAATAAGAAGGTGGAAAGATGAAAACTATTGTAATCAATGCAGATCCTAAAATTAAACAGGAAATAGGAAAACTATTGAAATCCGCAGCTAAAGGTGCAGAATCTGTAGGGAGTGAAGTTGAATACTTTGATTTATACAAAATAAATATGCGAGGTTGCATGATCTGTTCAATCTGCAAAAAGAAAAATAAGGAAAGCTTCAAATGTTACTGGAAAGATGATTTATCCCCGATAATTGAAAAGATTCTTAATGCAGATACACTTTTAATAGGTTCCCAAATATTCTTCAATTAACCAACTAGCCATTATAGGGCTTTAGTTGGAAGACTTATATATTGTATTGTTTCATATGATAGAAATTGCTATTACAAAGGAAAAGTCAATGTAGGTATCTTCTATAGCATTATCTCTCCAAAAAAGCATTTTGAAAAAAAAAAATGTTCGTCCAAATCTCAAATCAACAGAAGACCTGTTTAAAATGTTAAATGGAAAAGTTAAAATTTATGAATCATACAAAGGAATGACAAGCAAGAAAAAGAGCGAAGATGAAATAAAAGAGATGGAAAAACAATTTGAAATTGATTTAAAAAATGCATTTGAAATAGGTGCTGAATTAAGTAAAAAATAGAAAAAATAATTTATATAGTTTTTTAACTTATAAAAATTTTAATAAAAAAAGATTTTACATGAAAAGTATTAAACTTTTCATGAAATAAATTTTAAAAATACTTTAAAAGTAATTATCTGATTACTTCTACGATAACGCCAAGCTTTTCAGATTGCAATATGTCAACTTTCTTACCACTTGCACCGACGATTTCCTTTTTCATCTTTAGGAAATCTTCAGTGATTACACCATCAGCAATAGCTATTTCACCATTTTCAGCTAATTGTTTAGCTATTTCATCAGGATCAGTTGACTTGATGAATCCTATAACTTGACCAGCATTCTTCTTAAAGGTTGGTCCAATCTTACTCATGTCAGGTTCAATTTCAATTACCTTCTCATGAACTTCAGGTTTACCTGTGGTAACTTGGAAGTTTTGGAGTTTTAAAGTTCCTTTAATGTCATCTGCAAAGTATTCAAATACATCTTTCAAGTCTTCTGTCTTTTCATTCAAGTAAACAGTTGCACTTTCCACATCTGCATTCAATGGGATTTTGGAAGCAGATTTGAATCTTCTGACTTCGCCAATGAGTTCAATAGCTAAGTCCCCATCCTCTTCCACTTGAGTGGAATCTAATTTAGGGTCGATTTCAGGCCAAAGCTCATTGTGAATGCTGCCTTCATGGCCAAAGTATTGGTAAACCTCTTCTGCAAAGAATGGTGCAATCGGAGCGAGCAATTTTAAAGTGTCTTCAATTACAGTTCTAAGAGTGTATTTTGCTGCAATTCTTGACTCTTCACTAATGTCATCATTGTATAATCTGTATTTTACCGCTTCAATGTATTCATCACAGAAATCATGCCATACGAACTGTTCAATTGTATTGACAGCAATGCTGTAATTATAATCATAAAATGCTTCATCTACGATTTTATTGACTTTATTGAGTTTTGCAAAAATCCAAGTATCCATTGGATTCAAGTTTGCTTTAATAGCTTCAATATCTCCACTTAAAGCCTTTTCAGATTCTTCATCGAAGATGTGCATACTGATAAATCTGAATGCATTCCAGAATTTTCTAATGAATTTATAACCATGCTTGATGTTTTTCCAATCAAATGCAACATCAGAACCAGGAACACTGTTAGCAGCCCATAATCTTAAAGGATCTGCACCATATTCTGCAATAACCTCTTCAGGACCAGTTACATTTCCACGGGATTTACTCATTTTGTAACCGTCTTCACCGAATACCATACCGTTGATTACAATGTCATCAAATGGTTTCTGACCGGTTAATGCTAAACATCTGAGAGTTGTATAGAATGCCCAAGTCCTAATGATATCGTGTCCTTGTGGACGAATGCTTGATGGGAAAATGTCTTCCCAACCAGGATTTGGCCAGTTTGCAACAGAGAGTGGAGAAATTGAACTGTCCATCCAAGTATCCAATACATCCTCTTCTCCAATGAATTCAGTGCATCCACATTCACATGCATGTTTTGGTTTGTCTACTGTTGGGTCTATTGGCAATTGGTCTTCATCAGGAAGGATTACCTTACCACAGTCTTTACAGTACCATACAGGAATAGGGGTTGCAAATAATCTTTGTCTTGAAATACACCAATCCCATTCCATGGAATCTGCCCAATTCAATAAACGGCTTTCCATATGTTCTGGAACCCAACGCATTTCATTTGAAGCTTTTTTACTTTCATCAATCATTTTGGTTACAGCTACAAACCATTGCTTTTTAACCAAAATCTCGATAGGAGTCTTACATCTCCAGCATTGACCTACATTTTGGTCAACTTCTTCCTGCTTGGTTAAGTAACCTTCAGCTTTCAAGTCTTCTATGGTTTGCTTTTTAGCATCAGGAAGTTCCATACCTTCGTATCTTCCTGCAGCTTCAGTGAGTATTCCTTGTTCAGAAATAGCTTCAATTACATCCAAGTCATATTTGTTTACCCAAGCAACGTCAGTCTTATCCCCAAAAGTACAAATCATTACTGCACCAGTACCGTATTCCATATCCACCTCTTCATCGGCAATGATCTTTACCTTTTGACCGGATAAAGGAACTTCTACATACTTGCCTAATAATGAATTGTATCTTTCATCATCTGGGTGAACCACTACTGCTACACAAGCAGACATAAGCTCAGGACGAGTTGTAGCAATCAATACGCCAGGAACGCTTGCATCAGCCTTCTCTGGGAAATCAGCATATCTTACATATGAATTGCCTTCAACATTTGCAAGAACATCATCAGGAACATCTGCAGGTGGGAAATTCACATAGTTCAAGAATGTGGTGTTGTCACTGTATTCCACTTCTGCAAAAGCGATAGCTGTTTCACATCTTGGACACCAGTTTACAGGGTGAATTCCTTGATAGATCAATCCTTGATCATACATTTTCAAGAATGATAATTGGGTTCTTTTTCTGTACTGCGGAGTCATGGTAATGTATTCCCTGCTCCAATCCTGTGAGAAACCAACAGAACGCATTTGTCCTCTCATAACTTCAATGTTGTGTGTGGTGAGTTCAGTACACATATCTCTGAACTCTGCTCTTGTAACATCATTCTTTTTAATGTTATGGGTTTCTTCAACTTTTACTTCAGTAGGGAGACCATGACAGTCCCAACCTTGTGGGAACAATACATCCATACCTTTTTCTCTTCTGTATCTTGCATTGAAGTCCATATAAGCCCAGTTAAGGATGTGGCCCATATGGAGCAATCCAGTTGGATAAGGTGGTGGAGTGTCTATAATGTATCTTGGTCGGGTTCCATCACCAATAAATTTATAAACTTCATCATCTTCCCATTTTTTCTGCCATTTTTCTTCGTTTTTATGGTCATAATCTTTAGGAATTTCTTTATTTGTCAAAATATTCCTCCAAATAGAATGAATAATAAAAATAATTAATTAAAAATGTAATCTTCGAAACTTCAATTTCAAAATAAAACATTCTAATTTAATATTTATTAAAAGTATTTATTAAATATTGTTGTAAATTATAATAATTTTAGAATGGAATAATTCTTAATTTTAATCCTAAAAACAATAATTATATAATAAATAATATACATAAAGAAACACAGTATAATAAATATTATTACTGAAATTAACTTATTATTTGATTAACTAAATATGAGGTGAGAAAATGCAATTATTATGGTTTTATGTAGCTATTGCACTTGCTATAAGCGATGAAGTTCACAGCCGACTTGTTTGGGACTATGTAAGAGACTTCTACATAATATTTGGAGGAATCCTCAGCAGTGCATTAGATTCTGTAATGGAAACATGGATTGTTCATGAAGCTTTGGAAGCACTTTTCCATTTTATTTTTGTGTCTTGTGTATTCTTCTCATTAAAAGTGGGATTTTTAGCGGCTTTGATTCATTTCCTATTGGATGTAAGCCATTCAATTGCAATTAGACATATGCCAGGGTTACCTCATAGAGCATTACACTTTGTCTTTGAATCTTTATTCTTTATCGCCGTATTTGGATTATAAAGAATAAATCCTATTTTTAATTAATTATCAAAATAGAGAACTCTATGATTAATTAAAGATTAAAAAAAATTATTAGATGAAAATTAGTTAATTAATTCTAAATTAAAAATTAAACTTATAAAATATTATTAAAGAGTATTAGGAGATAATATGCCTGTAATTACATTTAAATATCAAGATTTAAAGGATTTAGGTATTGATATGGAAAAAGATGAGCTTATTGATACCTTACCTATGATGGCAAGTGATATTGAAGATTATGATGATGAGGAGATTAAAGTAGAATTCTTCCCAAATCGTCCAGATAACTTATCTGTTGAAGGAGTGTCAAGATCATTTAAAGGTTTCTTAGGAATGGAAACTGGACTTCCAAAATATGAAATCGAACCATCTGGAGAAAAGGTTTATGTAAGTCCAGAAGTTGCAGAAATCAGACCTTACATCAGATTTGCGAGGATAGAAGGAGTTGACTTCTCAGGAGACAAGATCAAATACATCATGGATTTCCAGGAAAACCTTCATTGGGTAATTGGAAGAGACCGTAAGAAAGTTGCAATTGGTGTCCATAACGCAGATGTCATAAGTGGACCATACAAATACATTGCAACACCAAAAGACGAAAATTCATTTGTTCCTCTTGAAATGGATGAGGAAATGACTCCTGATGAAATATTGAAAGATCATGCAAAAGGAGAAAAATATGCTCATTTGATTGATAAGTTCGATAAGTATCCTCTCATTATTGATAAGGATGAACAGGTATTGTCAATGCCTCCAATCATCAACGGGGAATTAACCAAACTTAAGGAAGACACAACCAACATCATTGTTGATGTAACTGGAACTGATGAGAGAGCGGTTGAGCAATCCTTAAACATTCTTTGCGCATCATTTGCTGAAGTTGGAGGAAAAGTGAAATCTATGGAAGTGATTTATGAAGACGAAACTATCATCTGCCCTGATTTCACTCCAAAAGTAAGAAATGTTCATGTTGATTTAACCAATGAATTGATTGGCGGAACCGATTTAACTGCTGAAGACATTAAAGGATTGCTTGAAAAGGCAAGATTTGATGCTAACATCATTAATGACAACGAATTGGAAGTGCTTATCCCACCTTACAGAGTTGACATATTGCACGAAGTTGATATTGTTGAAAACATTACCATCCAATACCATATCAATGCAGTTGAAGCAAAATTGCCAGATATCGTTACTGTAGCAAGTGAAGATAACTGGTTTAAAGGTGAAAAGACCATTAGAGAAGTTATGGTAGGCTTAGGCTTCCAAGAAGTAATGAGCTTAATGCTAACCAGTGAAGAAAGCCAATATGAAAAGATGAATCAGGAAGAGATTGACCATGTTCAAGTTTCCAAACCAATCACCATTAGTGGAACCATGATCAGAACCAGTCTTCTCAATAGCTTAATGGAATTCCTTGAAGACAACAAGCATGAAGACCTTCCACAAAAGATCTTTGAAATCGGTGATGTCTTATACATGGATGATAAATCCGCTAACAAGACAAGACAAGTTAAAAAATTAGCAGGTATGATTTGTCACAGCTCTGCAAACTTCACTGAAATAAAATCAACCGTTTCCAGTGTGCTTTCCAATTTAGGATACAGTATGAAAATCAGTGATTCAAAGAACACTACTTTTATTCCAGGTAGAGTTGCTGATGTCAGCGGTGAATCTAAAAACGGCAAAATAACTGGATTCTTTGGTGAAATAGCCCCTGAAGTTATTAGAAACTTTGAATTGGAATATCCAGTTATAGCATTTGAAATTGAATTCCTCTAATTGAATTCAATTTATTTTTTTCTTTTTTAATTAATTTTTTGAATTAATAATTATTTCTAAATTTTTAAACTATTTTTTAATCCTATTTTAATTCATTATCTATTTTTTCTCTTTATGTGCAGTTATGATTGTATAGCTAGAAGCATTTACAGTGATTATAATCCCATCAACAGTTACATAATAATTCTTTCCTTTACGTTCAATAACTGCATTTTCCTGTTTTATTTTATCAATGCAATACTTTACAATGTCTTCAACATCAACTTCAATGTTCCTTTTAATTCTATCTACACCCATTTCAGTTGTATGTACCTTATCAAGATTTCTTAAGAGTTCCATAATCATTCACCTATAAAAGTTAACTCAACTGTCCTATTTGATCTAGGACCATCCAATTCAACGAAGAATATTGATTGCCAAGTTCCAAGGTCCAATCTACCATCCACTATTGGAATGGTTTCAGATGAGCCTAAGAGAAATGCTCTTATATGTGAAGCTGCATTATTGTCAATGAAATCATGTTTATAATTGTCCGTTTCCTTGACAATGTCTTTTAATGCTTCCTCAAAATCCAATAAAAGTCCCTTTTCATTTTCATTTACACGAATGGCACTTGTAGAATGCTTTGTAAATATGTTTACGATACCATTATCCATTTTATTTTCCTTATTAATCTCATTCAAAACCGCTACAACATCTCTTGTAATATCCATTATCTGAAAATTAGAACTTGAACTAATCTTTAATGATTTGCTTATTATAACCATTTAATCACCATCATAATTATATTTGAATTTAAATTAAAAAAATTTACTTATAACATTGTTAGAAATCATTTTCACAAAACTTTTATAAATGCGGAAAATAAAGAGTTAATTAAGCAAAATATTAAAAAAAAATTATGGTTTATAATACTATCTTTACAAAGTTTTTAAGAGAGTGAATAAGATGTCATTTACAGCATATATGTTGGATGTAATATCTGATACTATTTATCCGGCTAGAATCACAATAGAAGACGGTTTATTTAAAGAAGTGACCCCAATTACAGTTTCTGAAAAAGAAATTATAAATGTTGATGTAAAAGGATTAATGCTTCCAGGATTCATTGATTCCCATATTCATATTGAAAGCAGTATGATTACACCAGCACAATTTGCTAAAATTGCAGTTCGTCATGGTACTACTGGTGTTGTTTGCGATCCTCATGAAATAGCCAATGTTTTAGGAATCGAAGGGGTTGAAGCAATGATAGAAAATGCAAAGCAAGTTCCATTTAATTTTTTCTTCACGGCCCCATCCTGTGTACCTGCTACTGGATTTGAGACTTCTGGTGCTGTTTTAGATTCCTCTGATATAGAATATTTGCTTAAAAAAGATGAGATTGTGGCATTGGGAGAAATGATGAATTTCCCAGGTGTAATTAACGGCGATGAAGATGTTCATAAGAAATTGGAATTGGCAAGAAAATATGGAAAGCCAATTGATGGCCATGCACCGCTAGTAACTAGAGACGCTTTGGATAAATACCTCGCTGCAGGTATAAGTACAGACCACGAATGCAGTAATGTTATAGAAGCTCTTGAGAAAAAGATAAAAGGTATGAAAATTATGGTCCGTGATGGCTCATCAGCTATGGATATGGAAGGTCTTTTTAATATAGATGAAGGTCGTCAATCCGTTGATTTTACAGGACCTATGGGCCTTATGTTTAGAGACATATTTGAGAGAAAAATTTATTCACCTTTATTCGATTTTATAGTTAGTGATGACAAACATCCACACGATTTAATCAAAGGTCATTTGAATAAATCCATTAATAAGGCAGTTGATTTAGGAATTGATCCTATTAAAGCAATTAATATGGTAACAATCAACCCAGGATATCATTATAACCTAAATTGTGGAGCTATTGTACCTGGTGCAAACGCTGATTTTATAATTGTTGACAGCATATATGACTGTAACGTTCTAAAAACATATGTCGGTGGAAAATGTGTATTCGATGGAGAGAACGTTTTATTTGACGTTCCGGAAATCGAACCTAGAAATACAATCAATACCACTAAGAAGACTGCAAGTGACTTTGACATACATTATGACGGTGACGAATGCGAAGTCAATGTAATAGAGTGCTTTGACGGTGAACTCTTAACTAAAAAAGCAACTGCAAAGCTATATGTAAAAGATGGTATAGTGCAACCTGACATTTTTCAGGACGTCTTAAAAATTGCTGTTGTAGAACGTTATGGTGGAAACACTATTGCTAACGCATTCATTAAAGGATTTGGACTTAAGAAAGGAGCAATCGCTTCATCAGTTGCACATGACTCACATAACATAATCGTCATCGGCTATAACTCTCAAATGATGGCGGATGCAGTAAATCAAGTAATTGATGATAAAGGAGGTATTTCCGTTGTTAGTGAAGATTTCTCTGACTCATTACCTCTCCCTATTGCTGGATTGATGTCTAATGAAGATGTGAATAAGGTAGCTGAAAAATTAGGCATTTTACATAATATAGTTAAAGCATTAGGATGTCAAGTGGAAGCGCCATTCATGACAATGGCATTCATGGCATTGCTGGTAATTCCATCCATTAAAATATCCGATAAAGGATTGTTTGATGGTGATAATTTCGAATTTATGGATGTAATTATTAAATAAGGTTATTCCTTTTTAATAATTCTTTTTTCTTTCTTTTTCTTGAATTTTTTAAAAACTTAAACTTAAAAATTATTTCTTTTTTTTAATTCTTTTCACTTATCTTAACTTATCTTAACTTATTTTAACTTATTTTAACTTATCTCTAATTTCTAAAATCTTTTTTATGTGCTTGCAATGATTTTCCTTATCGCTTACTTTGACTCCTCCAAATTTTAGGTTTTCCCTACGGTATTTAAAGTCTTCACAGCCACAGCTGACAGTATCCTCTAAAAGGTCAAAAGTGATAATGTAATGCTTATTGGAGGATTTGCTTTTTATAAAGTAGTCTTCCCATTCCTCATTTTTAGAAACTTTTTCTATTATCATAACCAATCCTCAAAATTAATTAGAAATTACTAATACATAAAAGTTTTTGAAAATAAGTCAAATTAATTAAAAAAAAGTAAAAGATAAAAACAAATCAAAGAAATTAAAATAAAATAAAAAAAAGTAAAGAAAGTAAAAAGCCACAGATATTATTCAATATCAATAGTGATCTTTTCATTTCTTTTTTGTTTTGCTTCCTTGATGTCATTAAGCTTTTCTGTAAACTCTTTTGCATTTTGCAATTTCAATTCGATTTCAGATAGCTCTTCCTTAAGAAGCATTTCATCTCTTTTTAATGAGTTGATATAATCTTCACTGCCATTGTTATAATCTTCATAGATTTCCAAGATCTCTCTTGCTGAAAGAATTGATTCCTCTTTAAGGAATTTTTTGGTATGAGGTTTCACTCTAACACTTAAAGGCTGTAATCTTTCCTTTTCACCAGCTTTTCTTCCAGAAGCAACAGTTTTTGAATCTTCATAAGCATCCCAGAATTCAGTGTTTAAATCTTGCAATATCTTAACTCTGTCTTTGAATATCTGTTCTAAATCCCAAATATCAAACTCATCTGCATCCTTGTAATCCTTAGCTTTGAATCCAGAGTTGTCAAATTCATAGTTATTGCTTTTTTGCTCATTATTTTCTTCATTTCCCGGCATTTTTCTCCCCCGATTAAAATTAAAATATTCTAAAAATATAAAAATAATTCAGTAATGTAATACATAAATTATTTTTGTATACTATTAAATTGTCATACAAAATATATAAATGTACTCATTTCTAATTGGAATTTGTAAAAAAATATGGGAATAATCCCCAAATTAATCGATAAAAATTAATAAAATGAGATAGATAAAATATAATGAATTAAAAAAAATAAGTGAAATAATGAAGAAGATATACTTGCTTTTACCAATCATTGCAGGAATAATGTTTGGATCTACTGGAATATTTGTCAGAACATTAACTGAAAATGGAGTGGATTCAACCACATTGCTTTTTTTAAGATTTTCAATAGCTATTTTATACATAGCTATAGCAATATTCCTAACTGATAAAAGCCTATTGAAGATAAATAAAGAGGATATCCCATTATTTGTACTGTGTGGACTATGCATTCTCGGATTGAACTTATGTTACAATAGTTCAATCAATACTGTCCCATTATCCCTTGCAGCTATACTCTTAAGTACTGCACCGGTTTTTGTTTTGGTATTGGAATATTTCCTGTTTAAAGAAAAAATCACTTCAATTAAAGTATTATGCGTGATTCTTGTACTAATCGGATGTACATTGGTTACTGGACTTCTTGAGGAAAATTCAATTGACATTTCATGGATAGGAATAATTGCAGGTATTGGATCTGCAATTTTCTGGGCAATCTACTCAGTTACATCAAGGAAATCAATTGATATGGGAAGGCATACATTTACAATACTTTTATATTCATTGATTACAATCACAATAATGACAATCCCATTTACCAGTTTCACTCAAATTGCTAATTTCGTTAGCTTGAATCCAGTTCCAAATGTATTATTCCTATTGTTGCATTCATTAGTCTCATTCGCATTGCCTTATGTATTCATTACTATTTCATTGAATCATATGGATGCAGGAACAGCAGTTATATTATCATCTGGAGAGCCAATAGCTGCTCTTGCATTTGGAATGATATTCTATATGGAAATGCCTACAGTACTAATGGTTTGTGGAGTAGCCATTACAATAGTGGCATTAATACTCTTAAGCAGAAGCCCTGCAAATGAGGTTTAATAAAAATAGAATGGGATGGAAATAGCTAAAAAAATATTTTAAAAATAGGAATTCTCAAAAAAATATAATACTAAAAAATATAATACTAAAAAAATAGAATACTGAAATACAATAAAAATAGTTAAAAAATTAAATATTAAACAGGATTAAACTTATACAAAGTCTAATTTACTGTTTAATTCCTTAAATCTGTTTCTAATGGTAACTTCAGTTACACCAAGGGTTTTTGCAATCTCAGTTTGAGTCTTGCGTTCACCAAACAACATGGAAGTTCCGTACAAAGTTGCAGCTGCAACACTTGCAGGATCTTTTCCTGAAGTTAATCCCAAGTCTTTTGCATCGTTAATGATTTCAATGGATCTAACTTCCACTTGGGAAGATAATCCTAATCTGCTAGCAAATCTTGGAATGTAATCATTCGGAGATATAGGAGTTAACTTAATACCTAATTTCCTTGCTAAGAACCTGTAATTCTTACTAATGGTCTTTTGGTTTATTCCAGTAGCTTTCTCGACTTCATCTAAAGTACGTGGAACTTTACAGAGTCTGCATGCAATGTAGACGGTAGCAACCAAAAGTTTGGAAATGCTTCTGCCTCTGATTAAATCCTCATCCAAAGCATTTCTGTAAATGTTTACAGATTCATACCTTACATCTTTTGAAAGGGACAAATTGGAAACGATCACTCCCAATTCAGTGAATGCCCTGGCCAAGTTTCTACTTTGAGGGTCACTTACACGAGCTTGGTTATTCAATCTTCTTAAACGGTACCATCTAGTTTTGTCATTCAAGTGTCCTTTATTGACATCAAAAGTGGTGGACAATCCGCCATCATGAATAGCCATGTTCTTAGGTGCACCATTTTGACCATGGAAATTACCATCCTTATCTCTTGCGGTTCCTCTAAAGGTGGAATCGATAATGTTCTCTTCAACAACCAAACCACATTTCTTACAGGATTTTTCAGAACGGACTGTGTCCATGAAAAACTCGGTGGATCCACAAACTGGACAAGTGACTGCTTGAACTTCACTGTCTTCGAAGCTAGAAGATTTTCTACGTCTGGATTGTTTCCTTATGAGATTGGAATATTCCTTTTCTCCAAGTTCATTTTTAAAATTAGTTCTACAGTTGGATGCTTTGTTTTTAATAATAGATTCATTTACGCTCATTTCTCTTCCTTTAATCATGTAATTCAAATAACTACTCCATTATCAAAACTTATGAATAAATAGGTGGGATATGGTTTTATTAATAAAGTGGGATAATAAAGTTGACTACTAAATAGTAATTAAATACTATTGCAATGAAAAATAGAACTAAAAAAGAAAGCGTCCTATAAAGTATGATTTTGATGATGTTTGATTTTTCTACAATTCAATTAACTGGTTATTAATTGAAAGCTAAGCTTTTGGCATAAGCTAGCACGAATCCAAGTCGTGGTATAATGTATGTTTGGGAACTTGATAGCCCCATTATTGATGGCAACAGTACTACAGTTACAATTATACTAATTAACATTTGCAAAATTGATTATTTTTAGTAATATATGATAAATTAATCTAATTTGGTGAAATAAATTAATTTTAGGTGGTTTCAATAAAAATAAAAGATTTTAGAAAAAATTTTTCAAACTTTTCTAAAAACTTATACTAATTTTAATCAGATATTATGAATATTATTGAAATTAATCTAACTTTTCATACATGTCGGATATTATATTATAAACACCGCCATATATAAAGGTTTGCATTAATAGTCTTCTTTCAAGACTTTTAATTCTCCAGTTACAATGTCAATTATAAGACCATGCACTGGAACATCTGGAATCAATGGGTGATTTTTGATCTTGTCAACAACATCAAGCACATTTGCCTCTTCAGATTCAAATCCACCAATCCATTCTGCCAAGTCATATTTTGCAATGTCTTCCTCTTTAATGCCTCTTGCAAGCATCTTTTCCTTCAATGCATCTGCATCAGCACCAGCCATACCACATTCAGTGTGGCCTACAACCAATACCTCTTCAGCACCGAGATTGTACAATGCAGCACCAATAGATCTGATTGCATCTTCTCCTACAATGGAGTTTCCTGCATTTCTGACTATTTTTGCATCTCCTCTTTTAAGTCCTAAAGCTGGTTCAAAGAAGTCGATTAATCTGCAATCCATACAAGTGAGAATAGCTAACTTCTTTTGTGCATGGTGAGACATTTCCTCCCCTTCAAAGTTTTCGACAAATTTCTTGTTATCTTCTAAAATACCATCCAATATAGTCATACAAACACCTCTAAATACCTTAAGGCTAAAAAGATAATTTATTTATAACTTATAATTATAGCCTTTAAATTGATTTTTAAAGCATAAAATTGATTAAAAAAACCATACAATTTTATATATTAATCTATGTTTTATAAACTATATAAAATTATCTTAATCTGTTTTAAAAAACAGCCATAATGATTAAAATTGTTTAAAAATACTTAATTAAATTAAATAATAATTAAAATAATAAAAAAGCAATGAGAGAAGAAGAAACCCCCCAAATTAAAAAAAATAGCATAAAAAATGATTATAAAAAATGAAACCCCCACATTAAAAAAGAATACATAAAAAATGATTATAAAAAATGAATTAATAAAAAAATAAAAAAAGAAAAAGATGATTGAATTGATTATTCATCATCCAAAAATGCTAATCGGATATTGTCAATTATTTCAGAAAACTTTTGACTGACTTCAGAATCCGCATAACTATTTACCATAGTGCTGTCCTGATTTGCAGATTCCGGAACCTGTTCAGTTAAAGGCAAATTGCCCAAATAAACAACTCCCATATCAGTTGCAAACTTTTCACCTTGGGACTCACCAAATATATTGGTTTTTTCACCACAATGAGGGCATACATAATAGGACATATTCTCAATAAGTCCAATATCCTCAATGTTTAGCATCTTAACCATACCTACACATTTCAATACATCTTCCTGTGATAGGCTATTTGGTGTGGTTACCATAATGACTGCATCAACATTAGGCAATGATTGAAGCACAGTCAACGGTTCGTCACCAGTTCCAGGAGGATTGTCAATAATCAAGACATCAAGGTCTCCCCATGCAGTGTCTGCCATGAACTGCTTGATTGATCCTGATTTTTGAGGACCTCTCCAAATGATTGGAGTGTCTTGAGAGTCTATCAAGAATCCCATTGACATGACCTTGATTCCATTATTGCTCATTACAGGAATCATTTCCCCATGTTCAATCATAACATCCTTACCTTCAACCCCCAACATCTTAGGAATGTTTGGTCCGTGAATGTCTGCATCAAGTATACCAGTTAATAATCCTTTTTTCTGGAAAGCTTCTGCCAAGTTAGCGGCTACTGTGGATTTACCTACTCCACCTTTTCCACTCATAACAGCTATTTTATATTTGATATTTTTCATATGTTCAAAGAGCCTTAATTCCTGTTCAATCATTTGCTTTTGTTGTTCAGGAGTCAAATTTGCAGCTCCATGATGTCCATGTCCATTATTTGCCATTTTACGCCTCGTATAAATTTCTTTAAACAGTATAATATATCATACTTAAATTATTTAAATATTATTTTTTCAATGAAAATTGGTTAAAGTATAGGGGATATGTAGATGAATGCGGACATTATAATATAAAAATAGTACAACTACTAAAATAAATTAAAATAAGATTAATTAAATCGATTATAAAATCACAAGCATTAAAATTATCATACTCATAATGAATATAATGAAAGAAAAAATTATTGAAAAATTTTAAAAAATAGAAAATTTAAGTAAAGTGGAAAAAATTAAAAATAAAAAAAGAAAAGATTAAAGATCAGTCATATCCAATTTAGAAAGATAAATGGACATACTGACCATGAAGGTCAAATGAAGTGGTATTCCAATTCTGAATATTACCTAATTTATTTCTGCTGCTTGTTGCATCAGCAGAATACCAGACACCATCAACATAAATTTGTGCCCACACATGACCTGTCACCAAACCACTTGAGAATTTACAGTTCTTACCATGTGAATATCTAGCAGGTATGTCTGCTGCCCTACAAAGAGCCACAATCAAATTTGCATGGTCACAACAGTTACCTCTCTTATTACTTAAAGTTCCTGTTGCTTTATACTTGGTGTTTGCATAATATTCATAGTCTATATTATCTCTGACCCAATTGAATATAGCCTCTGCTTTAGCCCAAACACTAGATTTTCCTGAAGTCAATTGATTAGCCAAAGTCTTGATTTGAGAATTTAGCGCATCATTTCCAGAAGAAACCAAATATTGTGCTAGTTGAGAGGAAGTTAAAGACTGTATCTCATTTAAACCCTTCTTATATTGTGAGGAATTTTCTCTTTTAGTGACATCTGAACCAGGTGTACCGTTAACATCCTCTGCATTGAAAGTAACATAATTTGGCAACCTATTGTTAATCCTATAAAAGTCTAAAGCTTTTGAAAGTCCAAATATGTATAAATCAGGAGACACTAAACCTTCACTTGTACTTATAGTGTTTGGAAGCCTATTTTCATTAATTGAAGAATTAATTAATTTATTAGCTAAAGCAAGGTAATCGCTTTTATTTAAAGCAGCATTAAAGGATAAACAGCTTCCATTAGCATATGAGGAATTAATAGCAATAACATCTACATCAAGTTTTTTACCATTATTAATATTTTCCACTGATTTAGCCATTAAATATGCAAAGCTGGTAATATTAACAGTTATTCCATTTACAGAAAGGTTATTCGGAACATAGCCCTTAAGCTCTACAAAACTCCTTAAATTACTTGCTGATTGAGCAATCTGATTAAATGTGAAAACTTTGTCTGACTTAACATCAAGATTGACAGATCCTGATGAAGCAGAGTATAGACTATCACCATCAAACTTATAAGTCAATGCAACAATTCTAGGAGAACTTTCTGACATTAATAAATGAACTTGACCCTTGGAGTCAGTGGTATTCTTGATGGTATTCCCATCAAGAGTAAATGTCAGGGTTTTGCCAGATATTCCATTACCGTCACCATCTTTCAAGGTCACTACATAAGAACTGTTATTCATAATGGAATTACCGGAATTCTTAAGTGAAGTTGAAAGCTTTACTGCCAAATTAATATTTCCAGAAGATGATCTATTATAATAGGAACTTCCTGCATAACTATAAGATAATTTATAAGTTTTACCTGCCTGAGAACTAATAGTTAAACTAGCTACACCTTTAGAATTAGTAGTTCTAGTATAAGTATTGCCATTAAAGACAAAAGTCACAGTCTTTTTGGATAATGCTTTGCCATTTCCATCTTTTAAAGTAACATTGTATGCATTTCCTTTAACAATGATTGAAGAAGATCCGGTTAAAGTAGTAGCCATCTTAGTTTTAAGATTTACTGAGCCGGAACTAGAACCATAATAAATGCTTCCAGAATATTCGTAAGTTAATTTATAAGTATAACCAATCGCGGAATTGATTTTTAAACTAACAACCCCTTTGGAATTAGTAGTTTTCTTATAAGTTTTTCCTCTGTATTTAAGAACTACAGTTTTATTAGATAAAACATTGCCGTTATAATCTTTCAAAGTAACGTAATAATATTTTCCTTTACCTACAGAACTACCAGAATTGGTTAATTTAGTAGGGGTTTTAATATATACAGATACTGTTTTAGAAGATGGCGCATAATAAGAACTGCCGGCATATTTATAATTTATATTATAATTCTTTCCAGGAACCACATTTAAAACTAAACTTACAACTCCTTTAGTAGTGGTAGTCCTAGTATAAGTCTTGCCATTGAATGTAATAGTAACAGTCTTTTTAGATAAAGCTTTATTACTAGAATCTCTTAAAGTAACACTATATTTAGCCCCTTTAACTATACGAGCATTAGATCCAACTATTTTTGTAGGCTTTTTGACCTTAAGATTCATATAACCTGAATATGCTGCAAAATAACTATCTCCAGCAAATTTATAAGTTAATTTATAAGTTTTTCCTACAGTACCTGTAATAGTGAAACTAACAATACCTTTAGAATTGGTAGTTAACTTATAAGTCTTGCCATTATAAGTAAGGGTTACTGGTTTTGATGCTAATACATTCCCATTTTTATCTTTTAAAACTACTGAATAGGAGTAACCTTTAACTGCATCTTTAGTGGAGCTTGAAATAGTTGTTGGAGTCTTGCTAACAGTTATACTATTTGATAATGATGAATTTTCATACAATTCATCACCTTCAAAAATAACCCCAATTACATAGCTACCTGCTTTTGCATTAATATTTAATTTTGCAACACCATTAGAGTTAGTAGTCTTAGTATAATTTTTTCCATTGAATGTGAAGATTAAATCTTTTCCAGATAAAACGTTTCCGTTATTATCCATTAAAGTGACTGAATAATCATATCCGTTAACTACACTTGAACTGGAACTCACAATGGAAGTAGAGTTTTTAGTAGGTTCAACAGGGTCTTCACTGCCTGAATCAGTAGCATCAGATAATTCATTAGATTCAGAATTAGTATTGTCTAATATTTCTAAACCATCCTCTGCAGAATCGGAGTCAATAGCAGATAAATCCTCATATTGACTACTTAAATCATCACTCACTGAATCCTCATTTTCTGAAAGATAATTCTGATTATCATTTATGTCACTTGCATCACTTGCTGATACTGATGCCATTGTCAAAATAAACAATGAAAAAATCAACAAAAGCAATGCTCTGTTTTTAGTCGAAATTTTTTCACCTCAATACATTAAAAAAGATGAATTAACATAATAAATAAAATAATGCTAATTATTATTTTAAAAATAAATTTTCATAATAATATTTTTTATAAGAATTAAAGAATTTAGGAATTTTTTCTAAGTAAAATAATCTTTTTTAATGTTATATAAAAATTTTTAATTAATATAATATAAATGTTTCTCTTAAAAAAAAATTTAATTAGAAAGATATCATTAGGTTAAATCTACTATAACGAGCAAATAATAGTTAAATTAGAAAATGAAATATATTTGATATTTATTTATAAAAAATAATAAAAAATATTAAATTAAATAAGAAAAAAAGAAATATTATTGGATAAAATTAAAAACAATCTAATAATGCTTTATTAGATAAATAAAGAACTACCCATATGTATTTTATTAAAATATAATAAAATAATAATCAAATAAATGAAATATAAACAAAATTAAGAGAATTTAATTAAAAAAGCAATAAACAACGCTTTTTAAATTGAAAAACAGAAAAAATAAAATCCCATATCATATATAATATTAATATATAATTAAAAAAAGATTTTTTAAAAAATAGAACATTCTTATTTTGAAGAATAAAGTACAAATCAAAGGTAAAATGGAAAATAAAGCATTAAAATGAAAGATAAAAAATCATATTTAGATAACCTAATTAAGTATGAAAATTGCTTAAAAATAACAGGAAAAATAATGTTAAAACTATTAAAAAATTAATTTAAAATGGATTTAAAAATTTGATAAAATTTAAAAAATAATTAAAAATCTAAAAATAAAAATGATAGAAAAAGAAAGTGAGAAAAACATAAAAAATGAAAAAAAGAATTAATGGATAATTAATTATCCTAAATCAGTAGCTCCTGAAGAAGATCCTCCACCATCAGATGAACCTCCACCAGAGGACCCAGAACCTGAATCACTAGAACCAAAACCACTGGAACCTGAATCACTAGAACCAGAACCAGAACCAGAACCATTAGAACTTGAGGAACTAGAACTTCCAGAATGACTTGGACTTTCAGAATGGCTAGAACCTGAGGAACTAGAACTATATCTTACAGTAGAGCCTGAAGATGAGGAACTAGTGCTAACACTGGTATCTGTGCCATCATCAACTGTTAAATTCTCTGTTTCATTAATTGTTGTGTTAGTAACATTAGTTACATTTTCTTGCAATTCTGTATCTTCTGAATCCCCTAATCCATTAGATATGAAAAGGAAACCGCAAACAAGTGCAGCAATTGCAATCAAGATAAGTAAAATAATAATTATTTTATTTCCAGTATCCATAGAATTACTCCTAAATTTTTTAAAACATAGCAAATAATTTTAAGATTTACACAATAATGATATTTCTTTTTTAATAAATATAAATATTATCATATTAGCAATTAAAAGAAAAATATCAGATTATCTAATAAAATTAGTTCTTTGTTTTTCTTCCTCATGCTTAGGCAATTCTCTATTTTCAAGTGATTTTAAAATCCAAGCCATATTGGTTGCCAATGTTCTCATGGTTTGGAGACCTTCCAAATCTTGCTTGACTTCTTCAGGAGTGTTTCCATGAACACTATTCCAATATTGTGATGCAACAATAGGCATATTTGAAATTGTGAAGTACTTGTTCAATCTGTCAAAGCTTGCACTTGCACCGCCTCTACGGCAGCTTACGATAGAAGCTCCCGGTTTGAATTTAAAGTTAGCACTTGCAGCATAGAAAACCCTATCAAGTATAGCGCATAATGCACCATTAGGACCAGCATAATAAACTGGAGAACCTATAATCACTCCATCAGATTCTATTAGCTTATCAATTATTTCATTTGCTGGATCATCGTCAAATGCACATTTTCCATTGTTATGACCGCATTTGAGACAAGCTATGCAACCTCTAACAGATTTGTTTCCAATCCAGAAGATTTCACTGTCAACACCCTCTTTTTCCAATTGGTTTTTGATTTCAGTCAGTGCTGTAAAAGTGCATCCTTCCTTATGAGGACTTCCATTAATTAGTAAAACTTTCATTTTCTCACTCCAAAACTAAAAAATTAACAATTATTAATCTAAATAATAAAAAGATAATAAAAAAATAAAGAAAAAATTATTCTTTTAAGTATTCGCAGACCTTTTCACCTGCAAATAAGCATACTTCAACACATGGAGATTTGTCATCCCCATCTTTTGAGATGTATCCGCATGTTACAGATTCATACTTGTCCTTGAATTCATTGAATAACTTTTTGGAAGCGGAAATGATTTGCTTTTCATCTGCACCTAAAAGACCTAAAGCCATTACAGCCCCAGTTACAGCACCACAGGTTCCTTCAGAGAATGTTCCACCAATTCCTCCAGAGAATCCTTTTGCAAGAAGAGCCAATTCTTCAGTAGGCATACCTGCAACATCACAAATTCCCATAAGAGTTGCTTGTGAACAACTGTAATCCTTTCTGTATTCTTCAATTTTCTTTACTACTTCATTTGAATCCAATTCCATAATAATCCCTCACAACTAATTTAAATCAAATTTTGAATAATTCGAATTATTTAAAACATTGTTATAGTTAGTATAAACTTTAATGTTAATAAATTTTTATAAATCAATGAAAAAAAATGTTTGAAAAAATAATAGATAAAAAGAGTAGAAAAAAGAAATAAAATAAAAAAAGAAATAAAAAAGACTAGTTGTGATAGGTTCCACAACTTTGTCTGCTTAAAGCATGCTTGTGAGCATGCATATGCTTAATTCCACTTTCAGTTTCGATTTCATCAATTATCTTAATGCCGTCATGAGAATGTGAGTGCTCTCCATCATTGTGGAAATGATAATGGCTGTGTTCCACATTTTCAGTATCGATTTTCTTAATTGAATCATCAAATTTCCTGTCATACAGTAACGCTGCATTCAATACTACAAGACATGATCCTGCATTGTGAACAATAGCTCCAGTAACCGGATTCAATAATCCTAAAACGGAACATACAATAGCCACTGCATTGATTGTCATGGAAAGGATAATGTTTGCCTTGATTGTAAACAAGGTTGAATTTGAAAGCTTTTTAAGATATGGAATCTTACCGATGTCATCACCTAAAAGTGCAATATCTGCTGCTTCAATAGCAACATCACTTCCTACAGAGCCCATTGCTACACTTACATCAGCAGTCTTGAGTGCAGGTGCATCATTTACACCATCACCAATCATACAGACTTTCTTGCCTTCACTTTTGAGCTTTTCAATCCAATCAAGCTTTTCTTGAGGAAGCAAGTTTCCATATACCTTTCCAATTCCAACTTGAGAAGCAAAATAATTAGCAGTTTCTGTATTATCTCCTGTAAGCAATATTGTTTCAGTTCCCAATTCATGCAAGTTCTCAATCATGTTTTTGGAATCTTCACGTATTACATCAGACAATCCAATCAAACCGACTACACCATCATTCAAAGCAACGATAATTGAAGCCTTACCTTCATGTTTTAACTGGTTTAGTTCACTATCAAAATTAAAATCAATATTATTTCCTGATAAAAATTTGGAGTTTCCTGCATATACTTGACCATAAGAGTTCTTACAACTTACCCCTTTTCCAGGGAACATCTTAAAGTCTTGTGGTTCTTCAATATCAATTTCAACTTCTTTTGCTTTGTCTACAACAGCTTTAGCCAATGGATGCTCACTTAATTCCTCACAAGAGGCAACTATGTTCAAAACATCCATTTCATCTAAATCATCTTTCAAGGAAATAATATCCGAAACTGCTAAATTACCGTAAGTTAAAGTACCTGTTTTATCGAACACTAATGTATTCAATCCACCGAGAG
Source organism: Methanobrevibacter ruminantium (assembly GCA_004553595.1). Taxonomy (GTDB): domain Archaea; phylum Methanobacteriota; class Methanobacteria; order Methanobacteriales; family Methanobacteriaceae; genus Methanobrevibacter; species Methanobrevibacter ruminantium_A. The sequence goes on from SFKZ01000006.1 coordinate 35,367, forward strand.
TTTCTAAAGCTTCACCAGATTTAATGAGCACTCCATATTTTGTTGCCTGACCAATAGCTGCCATAATTGCAGTTGGTGTAGCAAGTATCAATGCACATGGACAGAATACTACGAGGACTGTTACTCCCCTTTCAATGTTTCCTGTAATGAGCCATGCTGCAATTGCAATTATCAATGCAACAGGAACAAGCCATGTTGCCCATTTGTCTGCAATCCTTTGAGTTGGAGCTTGCTTTTCATCAGCTGCCTTTACAAGGTCAATCAACTTTTGAAGTGAAGAGTTTTCACCTAAACTGGTTGCCTTAATGTCAATTGCACCATACAAATTCATGGTACCGCAGAACACCTCATCCCCCACATCCTTATCAATCGGCAATGATTCACCAGTCATGATGGATTGATCAAGAGAAGAGGTACCGTTTATAATTTCACCGTCAACAGGTACGCTTTCACCAGGAAGAATTCTCAAAGTATCTCCGATTTTAATCTCATCAACGGAAATCATTTCTTCCTTGCCATCCACAATTCTTCTACCTGTTTGTGGAGTTAAATTAATAAGATTTCTTAAACCTTTTTTAGCTCTTTCAACTGTCCAGTCTTCTAAAAGAGCACCTAAAGCCATAATCCATGCAACTTCACCTGCTGCAAATATCTCACCAATCAAGAGTGATGCCACCATAGCGATTGCAATAAGAAGTGCAGATGAAATCCACTTTTCACGGATTAATCTGGTTAAAGCCAATAATAACATTGGAATACCACTTATTATTACCGCACCCCACGCAGGGTTTAGGTAAATTGGAGTGTCAATTCCAAGTATCATGAAAATAACAGCGATTACAAGAAATATAGCTGAAATAATGGTCATTTTCAAACCAAATAAGAAATCAGTTATTTCATCAATCAATATAGACACCTTCTTTTATAATAATTTAATAAAATTTTTTTGTAATATTAAAAAGTATTACTTTTTTTAAGTTTTTTGTATAGTTAGTATCACTAATGTTAATATATACGCCATATCATATAAATTTTATTACTTTTTTGTAGTTTTTAGGGCAAAAAGTATTACTTTTAGAAAAATTTTAAAAAAAATATGAAAAAAGTATTACTTTTTTGGTGATTTTTCTATAAAAAGTATTACTTTTAAATAAATTTTAAAAAAAATTAATTAACAAAAGAAAGTAATATAATATGGAAATTTAATAAAAATAGAAAAAAGAGGACTATAAAAATAAAAAAATTAAAGAAATAAAAAAATTAATAATAAAAAAAAGGGATAGAATTTAATTAATGTTTAATTAACTAATCTTTCTAATTAATACAGAAGTGTTGTTTGTTTTTCCTTTAGGAAGCAACATAACTTCCTGATGGAATCCTCTTGTATCCTTTTCAGTTACTGGAGAGTAAAGAATAGCTCTCATACCAGTATATGTTCTGTAAAGAACCGGAGTCTTCTCATCAACAACATCCCAAACATTTGCAAATACCCTATCCTTAGGTTCAGCAAATGCCGCAATCATCAAGATGTCATAGTCCAAGTCTGCAATAGTCTTTTCATTACCTGTTATAATCTCAATGCTTTCATCAAGACCTAAACGTTTTAAGACTTTTCTTGACAAGTCAGCAACTTCAGGATCCTGTTCAATACCAATACATTTGCATCCAGTTACCATATTAAACATGATTATTGTTAATGGCAAAGGACCGCTACCTAAAAATACAAATGTCTTGTTTTCATTGAATTTAGCCAATTGCATTTCATTTTCAATAAGGCCAATATACCTGTCATAAAAATGGAATGAATCCAAAACAGCTTTGGGATCATCAGATTCCAAAATTTTCATAGCATTTTCACGTTCTAATCTTGCACCGATATAAACATAGAACTTACGAATCAACTTCAATGCTTTATTCATTTTCTCATCATCAAGAATATGCTTTGCAGAGTCAAAATCTATTTCCTTGTCATGGGCAATTACTTCAATATCATCCAAGATCTTTGTAATCTCCCCAATATCAGTGCCATCCAATGCAGAAATGCCCTCAGTATCCAAATCTCCATAGCTTGAAAGCTTATTCGCAATCTCTTCAATTGTTCCCCAATATTTATAACAACTCATTTTATCACATAAAATCTATTAAAAAATAAAAAAATCGTTTATAATTAAATTTGTATTTTAAAGTATAAATTAAAAAATATAAATTTAATTTTAATTATTATTTTGTAATTAAAGCAATATATTTTAACTTATATTTATTAAAACTAATTTTATTAAATTATTTGCTTGATAAGTTCTTTACCATATGGACTGTCTGAAGCTCATTATTTGTATCCCATGTTACATTGAATCCTACTTTTTTCCAAAAATTAAATCCTGCTTCAAGATTCTTATGTGTATGCAAATAAATCTCATTGAAGTTATTTTCACAGCAAAACTCCTCAACAACATTATATAACTGTGTAGCTAATCCACAACGCCTATAATACTTATCTACAAAGAGTCTCCAAATGCTTGCTGTGGATTCCTTAGAGTACAAATCCTGAAATTCCATAAAGTTCTTATCATACTGCCTAACTGCTATGGTAGCAATGATTTTTCCATTATCACAATCTTCAACATAAAACAGACTGTTTTTCTTGCAATCTATATAATACTTGTTCAAGTCTATTATGTCCTTATGCCAAGAAGGAATGTAACCATAGCCATATTCAGATCTTATTTGAGAAAACAGGAAATTTCTCACTCTAATTTTTGCATCACAATCATCAGACAATTGCTTTATGGTAAAATCCATTTTTATCACTTTAAATCATTTTTAAAATAATAATCCATGCGAAAAACAAAAATTAAAATTCTTAAAAATAAAAAAAATAAAAAAGATATTAAATGTGATTAATATCATCAAGATAAATTACTTCATCACAAATAATATCCATTAAATCCCTATCATGGCTAACAACAAGCAAACCCATGTTTCTTTCCTTGACAATCTTTAAAACTGATTCAAAGATCTGAACTTGAGTGATTGCATCAAGCATAGTGGTCATTTCATCAGCTATTAAGAATTTAGTCTTTGGATTTAAAGACCTTAAAACTGAGAATCTTTGCAATTCACCACCGGAAAGCTCTGCAGGCCATCTGTTTAGCCAAGATTTTTGAATACCGAAGTCTTCCAACAAACCATCAGGAACATCCCAAGATTCCTCCAAGACTTCATGCATCTTCCACTTAGGATTCATAACCTTTTCGGGATGCTGATAAATCAATTGAACAGGGTTAAAACCGCTTTTAGGGATTTCATTTCCATCCAATCTCACTTCACCATCATATCTTTTAATGTGTCCAGCAAGTATTTTGCATAAGCTTGATTTACCGCTTCCACTGTCTCCAAACAAACCTAAAATCTTCTTATTGTCAATGGTTATGTCAACATCCTTCAAGATTTGCCTAGATCCTGAACTATATTTGAATGAAATATTTCTACCAGTTAACTCCATATTATCTACTCCCCATATTTAAAGCATCTGACCCTCTTATTCTCATCAATAGGGAATAAGAACGGCCTTTCCTTATCACAATTCTCCAACTTATGAGGACAACGTTCATAATATGGACATCCTACTGGAATCTCACCATGCAATGGCTGATGCCCTTTAGTTAGTTCAAAACCATTATGAGGCAATGCCTTATAAAGGGATTTGGTATATGGATGAAGCAAATTCTCTCCTTCACCACTGAAATCACTTGCATTTGCAACTTCAATAACATAACCTGAATAGAAGATTGCTATTCTGTTTGCAACCTTCAAAGCAGCATCAATATCGTGGGTAATAAGCAAAACCCCCACATTATCTGCTGCCATCTGTCTTAAATGATTCAAGGTTTCCTCTACAGACTTTTCATCCAATCCTGGAGTTGGCTCATCCGCAATTACAAGCTTAGGATTTGTAAGAAGAGCTGTTGATACAAGAACCCTTCTTGCCATACCACCAGACAATTGGAAAGGATACATGTCATCCACTTCCTCAGACAAGCCATATTTCTCGAAAATAGCCCTTTGCTTAGCTCTTTTCTCCTTCTCCTCAGCTTCATCAGCACATTCACCAATAACCTGGTCTGAAACCTTCATTAAAGGATCTAAAAAGTTAACAGATTGGGGAATCAAGGCAATCTCATGACCACGCAATTCCTTTTTCAATTCCTCTGTTAAAACATCCCCTTTATAGACCATATTACCAGATAAATTAGCGTTGTGAGGCAGAATACCAAGGATTGCATGTGCAAGAAGACTCTTACCAGATCCGCTTGAACCTAAAACAGCAACGATTTCGCCTTCCTTAATATCCAAAGTCAAATCCGGGATAACCTTAAGCTCTCTTTGATTCAAACCTTTGACATATTGGGTAAATGAAATGGAAATATTTGAAACATTAATTAAATCACTCATATTATCACCTAATCATTTGCACTTGCTGGATCCAGCATCTTCTTGATGTTCTCTCCTGCAATATCAAACAATAATACAAGAATCAATAATGCCAACCCAGGGAATAAAGCTAACCACCAATTACCAGTTGCAAGGTATTTCATGGATTCAGACAAGATAATACCGATAGCCGGTTCATGCGGAGATAATCCGAAACCTAAGAAAGTTACACTTGCCTCGTGCATGATTGCATGAGGGAAAATCAAGATTGTACCTACAATCACTTGAGTGATAACCAAAGGTAAGATCTGTTTTCTTGCAATCCAAAACTTGGATTGTCCTAATTTTTCTGAAATTGTAACAAATTCTGAAGTTTTAATACATTTTATTTCAGCTCTAAGCACTCTTGCAAGAGATGTCCAGTGAGTGAATGCAACACCAATCAATACACCGAAAGCACCTCCACCTAAAGCAATGGATATAAGGATAATAAGCAAGATGTGTGGAATGGATAGGAATACATCTATCAACCATGAAACAAAACTGTCCAAATGCTTATTGAAACTTGATAAGAACGCTAAGGCAACAGCAATGATACTGCTTAAAATGGAAGCGAAGAATCCTATTTGAACACTTAATCCTAAACCTTTTAAGGTACGGATAAACATGTCCCTACCTAACCAATCTGTACCGAAGATATGCTCCAAGGAAGGAGGTTGGTTCATCATGGTCCAGTTGGTAGTGATGCTTTTTGGGTCAATGAAGAAACTGATAACAACAACCAAAATCAAGATGAAAGCGGATAAACCTATTGCAAGCAATGTTTTGGTCCTCAAATTCATGTTGCCTAAAACATCAAACTTATTCACTTTATTGACTGACTCATCCATCTTCCTCACCTTCCCTGATTCTTGGGTCTACAAAGTTATAAAGGATATCTGCAATTAAATTCCCACAATAAACAAATATTGCACTGAATATAACAATACCCAACAATAGTGGGACATCACTTCTCAAACCTGCAGAAACCGCTGCCTGACCAATTCCAGGATACATGAAAACCTGTTCAACAAGAACGGTTCCACCAAACAATTCGCTGAAAGACAAGAATTGCAATGTGATAGCAGGCAAAAGAATGTTTCTTACACCGTGCCTTTTAATCAAAGTCCATCCATCTTCCCCTCTTGCTTTTGCAAAAAGGAAATAATCAGTTGACATGACTTCAATAAGCTTGTCACGAGTATACAATGCAATTGATGCAACACCTAAAATGCTCAAAGTGAATGCAGGCAAGATCAAATGCCTTAACCAATCCCAAAATGAAACATCCTGACTCAGTGCACCAATCGGCACTCCGCCACTTACAGGGAATAGTCCTAAATAAACACTGAATACCATTACAACAAGCAATGCAATCCAAAATGTAGGGGCAGATTGCAATATGTAACAATAGACTTTCACTGCCTTGTCTACCCAAGTGTCTCTTTTAAATCCTGCAAGAACACCTAATGCAAAACCTAATACACCGGAAATCAACCAAGAGGTTAACATCAAAATTAATGATGCTGTGAACTTTTCACCAATAACATGCAATACTGGAGTCCTATAAATTAAAGAAGTTCCAAAATCACCAACGATAATATTTCCTAACCAATTCAATAGTTTTTCAGTAATCGGCTGATTTACACCCCAATAAGCTTCCAATTGAGCAATTTTTTCAGGGCCTACAACCATATTGGAAATATAAGCGTTTACTGGATTTATAGGAGACATGTCAATTAATATAAAACTTAATAATATTACAACAACCAATAATATAACAAAACGGACAAGCTTATATCCTAAAAATTTAAGTATTTTCTGTTTATCTAACAAAAAATAACCTCCCATAAAAATTTACACATAGTGAACAATTAAATTTGAAAATCTAATAATAATAACTCTAAACTCATAATAAAATAAAATCAATAAACATACTCAAAAAAATACAATTTACCCATATCTTTCCTTAATGCATTAAAAAAGCTTAAATAAACAATATTTTTAGAAATTATAATCTGAATATAAAAATTGGAATTTAAATATGAAAACTATAATCTAAATATAAATACATCTATAAAATTTTCTTTTATTGAAAGTTGAAAGGAAACTAATTCTTCATTTGAATAAAAAACTTAAAAAAATTAGAAGGAAGTAGAAAAAGGTTTTTGAAAACTTTTCCTACCTCCATCACTTATACATTTTTTATGCTGTAGAGTTAGTCATGGTCCAGTCATATATGTTACTGAATAAGTCTCCTCCGTGAGGTTGCAATAGAGCAGTGTCATTGGAAATGTCCACTCTATCATTTACAAAGTAACCGTATTTGATTTCACCTAACCATAACCAGTTTGCATCACCTTTAGGTGAGATACCAGTGGTACCGTCCCAGGATACTGCAGACCAATCTTTGTATGAAGCTTCACAGGATTCAGCAAATGCAGCATCCATGTGAGCGTCTACAGCACTGTTGTTTACTCTTGCAGGGTTGAAGTCAGAAGAACTGTAGTATTCTCCGTACATGTCAGAAGGATCTGTGGAACCGTATCCCCAGAGAACTCCTTGAGAGTATTGATTTGGATAGATTTCATCCCATTCAGCACCGACAGGTTCAACTTCAATACCGAATTCTTTAGCTTGTTCTGATAATCCTAAAGCTAATGCTTGTCTTTCTGGAGCATTTGCAGAGTAATATACTTTGAATGATGCTTTTGTACCATCTTTTTCTCTTATTCCGTCACCGTCAGAGTCAACCCAACCAGCTTCTTCTAAGGTTTTGTTAGCAAATGCAACGTCACCGTCTTCAATTGCTGCTTCTGGGTTAGCCCATGGTAATTGATGAGCAATACCGTCGTAGGAAGGAACACCTAATCCGTTTAATGCACCATCAGCTAATGCAGTTCTGTTAATACCATAGTTCAATGCTTTTCTTATTGCAATGTCTGCAGTTACATTGTTACCAATGGTGTAGTTATCTTCTGGAGATACTTCACCAGTATCAGGTACACTTGGCAATGAAATACCACGAACGTCAATTGTGTCCATTAAGTACATGGTGTATCCGTCAACCTTTTCCTTACCGTATTCAAGAGGTACAGCTACAATATCAGCTTCTCCGTTTTTAGCTAAGTTGAATGCTGCTTCGTTTTGAGCAAAGAGAATGGTTATTTTTTCGATTTGAGGCATTTTACCATAGTAATCAGGGTTTTTCTCTAAGATTACTTGTTGACCTTTATCCCATTGTACGAATTTGTATGGTCCAGAACCTATAGGGTTTTCACCATAGGTTTCATTGTTATAGGAATCAGAAGGTACAATACCGATGTAAGCTAATTTATCCAAGAAAGTGGAATCAGATTTGTTTAAATCAAATTCTACAGTGTAATCATCAATAGCTTTAGCTTCATTTAAAGCAGTTAAGTCTAAGCTTGCACCACTTTCTTTTGCGGCATTGAATGTGAATGCTACATCTTCTGCAGTAAGTGGTGTACCATCGGTAAACTTGACATCATCTCTTAAGTTTACAGTATATTTCTTATAATCACTAGAAATATCATAGTCTGTAGCCAAATCATTTGAGTAAGTACCGTTTGTATTCATTTTAAGTAAGGTACTTTGAATCAATGGCTCTGCATAATAGTTCCAACCTGCAATTGGATCGAAACCAGCTTCTGGTTCCCCTCCATGACTGTAAGCCGCAACTACAATTTCACCAGGCCCTCTTTCATGTGAGCCCCATCCCATAAGAAGAGCTCCACCAATGAGTACTAGAATAATTGCGATTACCGCACCAATTATATATTTTGTATCCATAATAAGACTCCTTAAGTTAAAAATAAAATATTAAACAACAATCTTAAAAAATGAAAATTTCAATAACAAAATTTTCATTAAACAATAGTAATAATAATATTAAAATTGTTATTAATTTAATACTTTACACTAAATAATTATTACATACATATATAAAAATATTTCTAAAAAAAGTAATACAAAATGACTTATTTTTGGCTAAAAAGTATTAATTATTACTAAAATCAATTTTATTTAAATATTAGGTAATAATTTTAAATTTTAAAAAGTATTACTCGTTAGTATTACAAAATAAGCAAAAATAGATAGAATAGTAATACCATAATTTACTATGAATAGTGAACTAAAATATTAAAAAATTATCGAAAAAAAAGATAGGATAAAATTAAAAAAAGTTAAAAAATTATTAAAAAACTAAGAAAAAAATAGAAAATTAAGAAAAAAAATAGAAAAAGAAAATAGCTAATAATAGCATTTAAATTTTAAAACACTAAGAATAAACACTAAATTTATTCGATACCGAAGGATTTTTTAAGTAACTCAGCGTTAACGAATCCTTCTTTGTATAATTTACCAGTGGTTAAATCGTTGATAACAACTTCAGCTGGTGCAAACATTCCTTTGTCGATTTGGTAGAAGTCAAATCCTGCATCTTTAAATACGTCAAAGAATGGTTTACCATATCCATCAGCTGCAGAAGATGGTAATTGAGCTGCTACTGCTGCAATGTCATCTCCTTCTTCAGATTTGACATAGTAGTAAGTTCTTCCACCGAATAAAACTGCATCATTGGTTTTGCCCATAGCTTTTAATCCATCTGGGTCGATAGGAGCGATTGGTGCAATACCTGCTGCATGTACAACTTTTTTAACATCGAATTTTAAGAATTCTAACATTTTGTAGGTACCGTTTTCAACTACTCTTCCTGCAATTTGGATAGATCCAACTAAGGAAGCAGTAGGAGCTACAAGCAAGAATACATTTTCTACAGCTACACCACATTCATCTGCAATGTATGCTGCTACATCATCACCAGGCAATACATCAGCTTCTAAAGTTAAGATTGCAATATCAGCTTCATCTTTGTAATCAATTTCCTCATAGGTTTCAGCTGGTTTTAAGGATAATGCTCTAGCTGGACCGGAACCTAATGCAAAGAAGTCTCCTACAGAAACAGACCAACCTGCTTTTTGTGCACCTAAGGTGGAAATAGCTGGGAAATCGGTTTTTATCTTTACAGAAGGTAATGCGAATTTTTCAGATAAGTCTCCAGGAATGGAAATACCCACATCAGCTAATCCTCCAAGACATACTTTAGTATATAATTCACCTGCTTTAAAACTACCAGCAACATTTACACCACAGTCAATAACGGTTGCTCCGTTTCCTAATTTGGAAACAGCAATGTTAAGGTCGTCAGCTTTTTCAATCATTACATCTACAGTTTTTTTAGCTTCTAAATTGACACTAACCATAGTTTAACCTCAATTAAAATATATTCTAATTTATAATTAGTTTATTCAAATAAAAATAATTAAATTGATTTAAAATTATTGATTTAAATTGAATTTACTTATTGATAATGAATAAAATATTATAATGATATTTTTAATTAACTAACTATTTAAAATTTTATAAATTTATTCAAATACAAAATGGTTATTATAAACAATATATCACAAAAATTAAAAATTAAAAGAATGATAAGAAAAAACAATTATAAATAACAATAATAGTTAAATTAAATAAATTATAAAAATTAATTCATATAATGAACTTTTTTCAATATATGATGATTTTTTTACAAATTTTAAAAGGAAATAAAATGGCTAAAAAAATAATAGCAGTCAATGCAGGACCTAGAAAAGGATGGAATACTGACACTCTAATTGATGAAGCGATAAAGGGAGCGAAATCTGCAGGCGCAGAAGTGCAGAAATTCAACTTGTTCCGTTTGGAAAAATACACAGGATGCATTTCATGCTTTGGATGTAAAAAAAATAAATATAAAGGAAATTGCATACGCAAAGACGGGTTGACAGAAGTATTGGATGCAATTCGTGAAGCCGATGGATTGATAATAGGATCTCCAAACTACTTAGGTGAACTTACAGCATCATTTAGAGCACTTTATGAAAGATTGGTATTTCAAAACTTGACATACAATACAGAGACTCCATGCTGCAATGAAAATCCAATTCCAACATTGCTAATTATGACAAGCAATGCACCTGATACAATGTATGCGGAATTGCTTCAAAATTATCAAAAAGTTTTTAATAGATTTGTAGGGCCAACTGAAGTCTTTGTATCTGGAGAAACACTTCAGCTTAAGGATTACAGCAAAACAGATTGGCCATGGTTTTTCAATGCTGAAGAAAGATATGAAAGACATGAAAAGATTTTCCCTAAAGAAAGAGAAGCTGCTTTCGAAAAAGGAAAAGAATTAGTTAAATAATTGATGAAATCGAAAAAGCTTTCAAACTTATGGATGAAAAGCCAAAAGACTTGATCAAGCCTATCATTTACACAGATGACTTATAGATTAATCTTTTATATTTTCTTTTTTATTTTTAATTTCTTTATTTTTAATTTTTTTCTATTTTTTATTTAAACTACTATTTTCTTATTTTAAAATAAAATTAATATTCTCTTTTAAAATAAAATAAATATTTTCTTAAAATTCCAATTGTTCTGCAATGCACATCTTACAGACTGCATTAGGAGAGTCAACATTTGCATCCTTTACAGGGCAATAGTACTTTCCATTTATTTTTTCCACATACAATGAACCTGGAAATGGAGTTCCAACAGGATGAATAGGCTCTTCAAGAATAAAAGTAGTGTATAGTGATATGATAGAATAGACTAAAGGAAACTTTGTTTTATGGCTTAATGATTCAGAATCCTCATAGGACTGCAATGTTGCCACTGCATCTATAAACTCATCCTTATCGATTTTATGAGTATAGTGATTGTTATTGCTCCTTACTTCCTTTAAGCGAGCTAAAAAGTATTTTGCATATATTCCATGACTTTTCTTTTTATAGCTGTCTTGAACATATTTGCTTTCATCAATCAGTTCTGCATTGATTTCCATCAAGTCAAATACAGATACTGTTCCTGCATAATCCTTTAATACCTGTAAAAGAGCATCATTGGATATGCTATCCTCTCCAATAACAACATTTGAAAATTCCTTATACATTTCCTCATTTATAGTCATAAAATCACTCAATCATTTTTAAAATGCGTTTTTTATTAAAAAAGAAAAAATTAAAAAACAATGAGGTTTTAAATTTTGCTGGGATTGTCGTTAATTAATAACTGTGTTATTTAATTCTCTTTCCAATCATTTTGCATGTTTTAATGATGAAATATATTTTCCTTAATGACTTAAATATCTAATTTATATAAATCCAAAGGAATAACCTGCATTTTTGCAAATGCAATATCTGCATAATGATCTTTCATCCTTAATGTGGATGATTCTGTTCTTGCATTTGTATTCACCGTTTTCCAAAAAGACATCATACTTTGTAGGATTATCTCCAAAAGGATGCAATGGCTTTTTAGCTATTAAAACAAGATATAAAGAAAGTTCTCTTGTGAAATCCCTTGTTTCAATGTCTCCTGGATCATAAACACTGAAATAATAGTTTACATCACCTTCTATATTCTTAATTACAGCATCTTTTATTTCATAGTCCTCTTCAATATTCTTTTCATATATCTCATCATAAATTGAAGAATTATAAATAGCTAATCGTTTTGTTATGCTATCAGGATATCTCTCATCCGTAGCTTTTCTCTTTAAATAGTCTATGGGATAATCTTTCAAATTTTCTCTTATTTTTTCCAATAAATCTGTTGCTTTCATGAATGACACCTGATAATCAATAAATGAAAATTCTAAAAAAAGTAAAAAAAGAGTTAATTAAACTCTTTAGCCAAATCAGAGAGAATCTTTAACTTTTCTTTTGCAATTGGAATATCCACTTTTCTAAGGCCACAATCAGGATCAAGGAGCATGTTTTCCTTACCTACTGCTCTAATTCCCCTTTCAACCAAAGCTTTAACTTCCTCTTTATCATCAACAGCATTTACAGCTGAATCGACACAACCGAATCCTAATTTTTTGCCCTTAAGTAAATCAGCATTTGCTTCAAGAACACCTATGTTTACATTGTTTCCAGCAAATTCACAATCCAATATATCAATAGGGAACTTAGCTATTTCTTTAAAGCATCCATCAAGATTACCGCAGACATGCATTCCCATGGGCATTTCAATTCCATCAGTAAGAATGCCTATCGCTTCTTTTGCAACTTTCAAGTCAACCATGCCTGTAGATAAGAATGGCTCATCGATTTGAACATATTTTGCTCCAGCCTTCTCAGCGGACTCAACCTCACGTCTTAATGCATAAGCGCAGTCAATGATAGCAGGATTTCTCTCCTTGTAAAATGATTCAACTCTTGAAGAGTGAACAATAGTGGAAGGTCCTGTCAACATAAGCTTGACTCCCTTTTTGCTTGCCTCATCTTCACTCATGTTCCTATCCTTAATCTCTTTTTTAAGGACATTTAGAGCAAATTTCAAGTCCTTGATCATTATATCAACTTGAGGGGCCCTTATCTTGGATACAATAACTGAAGAATTCATTTCATATGAGAATCCTGGAATATGCTTTACAAAGGAACCTACCATATCCCCTCTTGGCTGACCATCCCCAATAATGTCTATTCCACAGTCCAATTGCAATTTGACTGCCTCTTCAATAGCTATCTTATAAGGATCATACAATCCAATTGAAGACTTTATCTTTTCACCAAGAGTTTCAGGTTCCTTCAAATCAATCCCAAAACTACCTACAACAGTTGTAATCAAATAATCACCATAAATCTATGTTTTATTTATAAAGCATTATTTTAATTTATAATTTTAGAGTTATCCATCACCAATATCCATTGCCCTGACATCTGCAATCTCTTCTGGGCTAATTGGAATCTTAATAGCTGCAGTTCCATGGCAAGGCTTGGTATAAGTAATCAATATGGCACCTTCATCTTCATTGATTCCCACAGGTATAGGTGGAAGTCCAATCAATCTTGCTCCCAATACCTTATCACCAGGGTTTACATGAATAAGCTCTTTGGAGTTTTCTTCAATAAGCTTGTAACATTGTTTAACTCCAGAACGTTGTACAAGTATTTCATAATCATCATTTTGTTGCAAATATGTTTCTAAACAGAAAGACATCTAATCACCATCATTAAATAATAATTGATAAATTCTATTAAAATAATAATTATTCTTCTAAAGTTTTCAAGTATTTGTCAAATCTAACCTTAATTGGATTTGGATTGTGGAAAGCCCTTACAGCAATGATATCCGCATCAGTTGAGGATTCGACCATATCTGCAAATTCAGCCACTTCTTCTGCATCTCTTGAGAATACAAGAGCCAATGCCTTGCATTTTAAGATATGATAATAGGTTATGAAGAAAGTAGCTGCGGCATCCTTATGAACGCAACCTACCAATAAGTCATAATCTCCTTCCTCAATTTCATCCAAACATTTTTCAATGTCAACTCTTTTTTTAACGTAAACCCCTTCAGGATCTGAAATATCCAATATCTTTCCTGCTGCAGGATTGCTTGATACAGTAACATCATAGCCCATTTGGCCTAACTTGTATGAGGCATACAATCCAATAGGAGTTTGTGAAGGAGCTTCAGGACATCCAAGTAAAACTAATGCTTTCATTTTATCACTTTAATAATTTTTAAATAGACATTTTATAAATTTTCATTATTAATTTTAGAATAATTAATCACTTTATATCTTTGTTAATTATTATAAATAAAATTAATTAATATGATAGAAAAATAGATTGAAAATTAGAAAAAGAATGAAAAAGAATAATTAAAAAAATAAAAAATGGAATAGTTTAATCAATTTTAAACGTTATCAGTCATCACTGCTACCGCCATTATAAACAGAACCAGGCGCAAATGGATCCAATGGATGAGTATTTACCCAATATCCACAGTTCCAGCAACGACCATCACTATCCAATGGATAACCGCAAATCGGACAAATAAGCATAATATCACCTAAATAAATGAGCCCTAAGGCAAGTATTCATCATTAAAATCATCATAGTCATAATCATCAGGACTACCGAAATGAGCCATATATCCACATACCCAACAGTTTCCCTCGTCGTCTAATTCACTTCCGCAAGCAGGACATAAACCATACATAAAATTCCCCCTATAACATTCATCAAATATCTAATCAAATATTCTATTTAATAATTATAATGATTATAGTTACATTTAAAGTTTTCTATATTGTTTAAGGAAACAATGCAACAGGCCATTATACAAGATACAATAATACAATGATACAATCAATACTTGCGGACAGAATAAAGCTCATCTCTATAGAACACATGATTATAATCCAATTCACAGTCAAGATTAGATAATTTATATGGCATATCCCCTCTTTGATAAATCAACAGATCCGTAGCGCTGAAATCACTTAACTCATAAATTACATGATCAATAACCATTTGTTCCTCTCCAGTAAAGTTAAACAATGGAATCTGTCTTAGGTAATATCTTTTGATTAGGTAATAATAGTAGACCTCTTGCCTATAATACAGATTATGAGACCTTATCAGCTGATTCATATTCTCATTGAAATGTTTGGGAATTACCCCAATTCTTGATTTAAGATAAATCTCATTGGTTAATGATTCGCCATACAATTCATAATAATTGAAGTCAATGAAATAGAGCAAAACTGAAATTACCGTTTTTCCAAGGTTTTCCTTATGTGTGCAACGTGATATGATGTATAGTATAATTTTAACATACTTTTCTTTTTTAAAATCCATATTAAACACCAATCATTAATTCAATAATCAAATAAACCAAATAAAATGATTCAAATTTAATATTGTAAATTAAAAAAGAGTAACCATATGAACACTAAATTATTAGTTTCAACTTGCTATTAAAAGAAAAGAAAGAGCACGTGAAAATTAATGAAAAACAATTGAAAATAATTATATAATATAAAATTAAAAGGTACCTATAGAAAAATAATTTAAAGGTACCTTTAAAAAAAATTATGGAAATAAAATTATGGATTTTAAAAAAACACTAAAAACTATAGGAAAGCTTCTTAGCCCTTTAAAAAAGAGCATAATTCCACTTATTCTTATTGTTGCATTCCTACTCATTGATGTTTACTGTAACCTTACCCTACCTAAATACACTGCAGACATTGTAGATATCGGTATACAGAACACAGACTTCAATTACATAATAAGCGTAGGAACAATGATGATGGCTATGGTCTTGATAGGGGTTTTAGCTACAATAGGACTTTCATACTTCTCAAGCAAAGTGTCAGCAGCTTATGGAAGGGATTTAAGAAAAATAAGCTATGAGAAGATATTGAAATTTTCAAACTTTGAATTGAACAAGATATCCCGAGCATCACTCATTACACGTAATACAAACGATGTATATCAAATACAAATCTTCTTAGGATTATTCTTTACAACAATACTCTTTTCACCAATATTAGGTATAGGGAGCATACTTAAGGCAATGGAGCTTGGAACCAACCTTTTATGGATCATTGCAGTGACATTTGCTGCAGCAATCATACCTTTTGTCATAATATTCATCAGAACCGTTCCATACTTCAAGGTAATGCAGGAATTGACTGATAAGATCAACCAGACATCAAGGGAAATATTGATGGGAATACCTGTAATCAAGGCATTCGTAAGACAGGACTATGAAGAGGAAAGATTCAGAAAGACCAATGAAGACTTCAAAGCAGTGAACTTGAATGTATTCAGAATACTCTTAGTGTTATTGCCTGCAATGACTTTACTCTTGAACCTAATGATAGTTCTCATCTTATACTTCGGAGCATACGATGCAATCCAAGGTGAAATATTAACTGGAACAATCATAGCATTCATCCAATACGCTACTCAAATCGTTATGGCATTTTTAATGATGGGGGGATTCCTTGTCATGATTCCAAGGATTTTGGTATCTGGAAGACGTGTAGCTGAAGTTATAAATACAGAAATAACAATCAGCGATGGGCCAATTGACACCATAGATGACAATCCTGTAATTGAATTCAAAGATGTGGCCTACAGTTATCCTGGAAGTGAAAAGGAAACCTTGAAAGACATCAATTTCAAATTGGAAAAGGGAAAAACCACTGCAATAATTGGTGGAACTGGAAGCGGTAAATCAACAATCCTAAATCTTATTCCTCGTCTTCAGGATGTGACTGGCGGTGAAATTCTAGTCAATGGCAAGAATATCAAGGATTATAAATTAACAACCTTGAGAGAAAGGATCTCTTATGCTCCTCAAAAGGCAATCCTTTTTGAAGGAACAATACGGTCAAATATGCTTATCGGAAAAGAGGATGCAAGTGATGAAGAGATAGAAAAAGCATTGAAAATGGCAGAAGTTGACTTTATAGAAAGCTTGGATGATGGAGTTTCACAAGGGGCATCCAATTACTCTGGAGGGCAAAAGCAACGTCTTCAACTTGCAAGATCAATATTGGCTAAACGTGACTTCTACCTATTTGACGACTGCTTCTCAGCACTTGACATGAACACTGAAGCAAAAGTGAAAGAGAACTTGAAAAGCCTAAAGGAAAATTCCTCAATGCTCATTGTTTCACAAAGGATTTCAACAATCATGGATGCAGATGAGATCATTGTTCTTGATGAAGGTGAGATAATAGATAAGGGAAGCCATGATTACCTTAATGAAAACTGCAAAATCTATAGAGAAATCGTATCCTCACAAATAGATCGTTCAAAAGACTTATTGTATGATAATGAGGAATCCTCCAATTATGTTCTAGATACAAGTTACCTTAAGAAAACAGCAGGAGGCAAATGATATGGCAAGAAAACCACGAAGAGCACCTCCTGAAAAACCGGCAAACGCTAAGCAGTCAATAAAGAACATATTCTCTCTCTTGACAGGATATAAATTGAAGCTAAGCTTGACAGTTATCTGTGGAATCATATCAACAGTGTTTTCAGTGATAAGCCCTCTTTTAATCGGATTTGCTACAACTGCAATATTTGATGGAATAAACTCCGGAAATATGAATTTGAATCATATAATCAATCTGCTCATTGCAATCGTGATTCTATACATCATAAGTGCAGTTTTCTCATATCTTCAAAGTTATCTCCTCTTGGACATAACAACTGACATCAGCTATAATCTTAGAAAGGACTTGATTGAAAAGATCACTCACTTGTCAATGAGTGATTTGGACATAAATACCAGAGGAGACATCTTATCAAGAATCACAAACGATGTAGACTCTCTCCAAACAGGAATTGTCCAAACATTCAACCAATTGTTGACAGGAGTCATTACAATTATAGGGGTTACAGTGATGATGCTTTCCATTAATCTATGGCTAACCCTCACTACAATCATATTGGTCCCAATCGCTTTCCTGATTATAACCTACATAACCAAATACTCACAGGATTACTATCTAAAGCAGCTAAGGTATAGGGGAAACCTGAATGGGCAAATTGAGGAATCATTTACAGGACATGAAATCATTCGATCATTCAATCAGGAAAAGGAATCCATGAGAATCTTTGAAGAGGAAAATGAGAATTGGTATGAACAGGAATGGAAATCCAAGTTCTTTTCAAGTCTATCAGGTCCTTTTGTACATTTCATTTCCAATCTGCAATATGTGATCATATCAGTTCTTGGAGCGGTTCTCGTACTCCAGAAAGCAATAAGCGTTGGGGACATTTTGGCATTTATCCAATACTCCAAAAACTTCACAACACCTATTGAACAGATTACAAGAATAATGAACATGATACAGACTGCAATGGCAGCAAGTGAAAGAATATTCGAATTCCTTGAAATAAAGACTGAAGAAAACCCTTCAAAAGAGAAAATCAAGGAAATCAATGATGAGATAAGCTTTGAAAATGTCAACTTCGGATACAGTGAAGATGAACTTGTAATCAAAGACCTTTCATTCAAAGTCAAGAAGGGTGAGAAAATAGCTATTGTAGGAGAAACTGGAGCAGGAAAGACCACAATAGTGAAACTGCTCATGAGATTCTATGACCTGAATAGCGGTGAGATAAAGATTGATGGCGTGAACATCAATAATTACGACAAGCATAGCGTAAGATCTCTTGTAGGAATGGTGCTTCAAGACACTTGGCTATTCAATGACACAATATACAACAATATATGTTATGGTAAATTGGATGCCACTGAAGAGGAAGTCATAAACGCTTCAAAAGAGGCTCATGCAGACCATTTCATAAGGCAAATCCCTGAAGGATACGAAAGTGAGCTTAACGAAGATGCGGACAATATCTCCCATGGTCAAAAGCAACTCCTGACAATTGCAAGAACCATTCTCTCAAACAAGCAGATACTGATTTTGGATGAAGCAACATCCTCAGTTGATACAAGAACGGAAAAAATCATCCAAGAAGCTATGGATAAGCTGATGAAAGAGAGAACAAGCTTCATCATTGCTCACAGATTGTCAACTGTCAGAAATGCAGACAAGATAATTGTAATTGAAGATGGACATATCATAGAGCAAGGTTCACATGAAGAGCTATTGGAGCAAAAAGGATATTACTACAATACCTTGAATGCACAAAGAAAGGAGAATATCATATGAATGGGGAAAATAATTCAGATAAAGATTTGAAAGGCCATATCAATCATTTTAATCCTAATCAAGTGAATAATCAATTATTGTTCCATAAATTCATTATGATAAATGAAATTCTGGATAAGAGAAATAAAAAGCAAAATCCAGAAATGAAAAGCATTACCAAGGGACAAGGAAGGTTAATTGGTTTTTTAAAAAGGAAAGATGGATTTTCCACTAAGGAATTGGCCGAAATATTGAATATAAGTGTCACTTCCCTTAATGAAACATTAAATAAGCTAGAACAGCAAAATTTCATCAGAAAAGTTCCATCCCCTAAAGACAAAAGGGTCTTGCTTGTTGAATTGACAGAAGAAGGAAGAGCAATTGAATTCAAAAATCATGAGGACATTGACATCTTTGACACTTTAAGTGAAGAGGAAAAGGAAAATCTGAATGAATATTTGAATCGTTTAACCATAGCGCTTCATAATAAATTCAAGGATGAAAACCCTGAAAAGTATGAAAAGATAATTAAACACAGAAAGGAAATCTTTGAAAAATACTTTAAGGAATATAAGCCTCATGAAGAATGGGCAGGATTGTCTAATTGTGATAAAAAATAGCCTTGCCTAATCTGAAAAATAAATAAAAAAGAATAAAAAAAGAATTAATAAAACTTACTTTTTAGAATTTCCTAATTCGTAAGTCTTATTTACAATAAGTTCAAATAAATTGTCTGTTTTAAGTTCAATTGGTTCATGAGGATTTACTATAAAGCTTAATGCCTGTTGAGTAATATCCTCTAAATCAGTTGTCCTATACATCAAACCATTATCCACATAAAACTGGTCTACAGATAATGTGTCTCCAGGATAACATGAAATGACAGGAGTCTGTAGAATAGCCGCTTCCCTATTCATTGTTCCACCTGCACCAATTACAAGATCACATGCCTTAATTATGCTTGAAGTGTCAACAGGTGGCTTAAGGATTGTTACATTCTTGATTCCTTCAAAAATCTCTGCTTGCTCTTTAAATCTAGGAAGAATAAGAATATTAGCATATTCCTTTAGGACATCTACAACTGGAGATAAAACAGATTTTCTGCAATCAGTATTCAAATAAGAAGCAAGAGACGGTTCAGGTCTCATTAAGATAGTCTTTTGAAGTGGCAAGTCTAATCCCAAATCATCAAAGACATTCTCATTAAACTTAAAATTGTTAAAGTGCATAAGCTCGGAAGTTCCGTTATACTTGATGATATCATTTGGATTTGCACCATACTGCATTAATTTCCATTCATCGATAATGCTTGGAACTATAATCTTGCTGCATAATGGAAGAGTCAACTTATTTGCAGCCATTGCATGCTCATTATCCAGAACAAAAAGACTTGGAATTGCAAGACCAAATGCTACCCTTGGAAGTTCAATGGAATGCTTTGACAATGCCACATCAAAGTTTTCACCGGAAACAAGGTCTGCCAAGTCCACAACACGCTGTGCACTTTCCTTAAGCTTTTCTTCCAATGTGACCCCATGCTTACCTACAGATACAAAATCAATATCATACATATCCATTAATTTATGAATGTCACCGAATTTACGTGCAGTGACTAAAACATCCTCTCCCTCATTTTCAAAATACTTAATGACATCTTTAAAAAATCTTACATGAGGAGCATTTGATATATCAATCCATATTTTCATGAAATCACCTTTTATAAATATTATTTTAGTAATACTTAATAAATTTTAGTAATAATTAAATAAAAAACAGCGAAAAATAATGAAAATAAATTAAAAGAATAAAAAAGATGGTTAAAAACAACCATTGAAAAGATTTTTGGTCAAGGTTTTTGACCGAAGGTCAAAAAACTTGGATTTAATGATGATGGTCATGATCATGACTGTGCTCATGGTCGTGGTCATGATGATGGTGATGTTCAGCTTCGTGAGATTTAGCATCTTTAATAGCTTCAATCACTTCATCTAATCCTTTACCTTCTTTTAAGCTGGTTGTAATGACTTTTACATCAGGATTAAGTTTCTTAGCATCAGCAACCATTTTATCAGTGCTTGCACCAACAGCATCAGCTAAATCAATCTTATTGATGATAATCAAGTTAGAGTCTTTGAAAATGTAAGGGTGTTTTTCTACAGTGTCATCACCTTCAGTAACACTGACAACAACAATTCTCATATGAGAACCTAATTGGAAGTCAACAGGACAGATTAAATTACCTACATTTTCAATGAAAAGATAATCGATATCATCAAGAGGAAGGTCACCTAAACCATGGCCCACCAAATGGGCATCCAAGTGACATTCTGTACCAGTGTTCAACCCGACAACAGGTGCATTGTGGGATTTGATTCTGTCAGCATCAAAATCACTTATGATATCTCCTGCAAGTACACCGACTTTCTCATCAAGATTATCAATTAAGTCTTCAATAAGAGCTGTTTTACCAGATCCAATAGCTCCTACGAAGTCTATACAAAATATATCGTGGTCTTCCAATAAATGTAAATTCTTATGTGCTAATCTGTCATTAGCATCCATAATATTCTTTGCTATCTCTACATCTGCAATCTTATGCATATGATTCACCTTCAAAACATGTAATTTTATAATAAGTTTAATAATTTTAAAAATTTGGACAATATTTTTAGTATTTTATTAAAAAAGTATTGAAATTATCAAAAGAAATATTAAGTATTCCAATAGAATTTTCTATTGTGAATTTTTAACTAATTTTAATGGAGGGGTAAAGAAGAATTTAACTAATTTTCATCATCCTCTTTTTCAATACTAATGCTTCTAACGGTAATGTCTTTACCATTTATGACTTGAACCCTATGACTTTCACATTCAGGACATAAAATCATAGGTGCATAGTGGTCACTATCATCAACATTACCTATACCTTCAAAGCCACAATTGTGACATTTAATTTCAACATCAACAGTTTTAATGATCATCTCGGCATTTTTAGTTAATTCTTCACCTTCACACATAACACCGAGCATAAACTTCAATTGTTCTGGATTCAACATAGCCAACTTTCCAATTTCAATAACCATTTCAGTAACTTCAATTGCATCATTAGCCTGTGCAGTTTCTAAAACTGTGTTGAAAATCCCTTGAGCCATAGCAAATTCGTGCATTCAATATCTCCAAATATAAATTAATTAAATTATAATATAATATTTTAATTAATATAATATAAAACTATTGTTGATTAATCAAACAATTATTATTTAACTAATTCGTAAGTAATACTTTTTAAAAAAAAAAAAAAAATTAAATGAATAAAAAAGAGAGTTAATTCAAAAAATAGGGAAATTAAAAGAGAATAAAAGAAAATAAAAAAAGTTATTAAATTTATCTTAAAGCATCAGCAATCAATTTAGCTACAGAGATGCAGCTAACATCTGATTTCAATGTGTCTGTACTTGACAAGTCACGAGCTCCTGCAGCCATGATCTTTAAAACAGCATCATTTACAAGCACTGGGTGAACACAACAGACATCTACAGATTTTGCACCATGCTCTTTTAGGATACCTATTGCATTTACAATTGTTCCACCGGTAGCAATAATGTCATCAATGATGACTGCTTCTTTTCCAGCTACAGAATCAATGTTAACTTTAGAATCCTTTTTAACCTTATCAAGATCTTCTGTGTCAAAATCACATTGAACATCAACGATTCTGGTTTCAACCTTGTCAGGACCTAATCTGACTTTGCTCATATAGGTACAATTGCAGCCGAGAATTTCAGCTATTTCCTCTGCAAATCCTAAAGCACCTTTATCTGGAGCGATGATTATAGGGTTTTCCACCTTGTCAGCAATGTATTCTGCAATTGGTGCCATAGCAGAAAGGTTTGCAGTTGGAATGTTGAAGAAGTCTCTGACACTGTCTTCATGCAAGTTGATTGAAATGAATTCATCTGCACCGGATTCTTCAATCAAGTTGGATACCAATTGAGCGGAAATGGCTTCCCCATCTTTAAATCTTAATTCCTGTCTACCATAACCCAAATATGGGACAACCACTTTAATATGCTCTGCACCTAAGTCTTTAAGAGTTCTAAGTATAAATAACAATTCAATTAAATTTTCATCTTGAGGAAAACCGGTTGATTGAATAACTGTAACATTCTTTTCAACTTCCCCTTTAATCCTAACATACCTTTCTCCATCTGGGAATTTTTTAGTTTCAAGAGGACATAAGGTTTCTCCTAATTCCTTAGCAACGTTTGCTGCCAATTTTTGTGATGCTGAACCACCAATTATCAAAATAATCACCAAAATTATTGTAGTTAATCATAAAATTTTATTAATTAATCCAATTAATAATATACTAATATCTTTATAAATGTTTATAATTAAATATTACTATTTTAAAAAAATCAGAACATCAATAGTTAATATTTTTATAAAAATCCATTAGAAAAACAAAAAGTGTAAAATTAAACTGAAAATTAAAAAAGTTTTAAAAAAAATAGCAAAAATAAAACAAAGAATTAAAAATAGTGAAAAGTTAAAAAAAGTAAAATAAAAAAGGCAAAATAAAAATCAGAAAAAAAAAAGATTTTTGAAATAAAAAAAGTAAAAAAAAAGTAAAAAAGAGTAAAAAAAGTAAAAAAATAGAAAAATTATTTTTTATCTGCTTACAGCTTCATTGCTGTCTCTTCTAATGGATACAGTATGAGCCAATACTAAGGATCCCAAGAACATGAATGTCAGTAAAGCCATACCGTTTACAGTCCTGTTGAATAAGAAAAGACCAATGATTGCTTGGGAAACAAAACCGGTAAGGGAACCAATTAAAAGAACCTCTTTACCAAGGTATTTCCTATTTTTACTTTCTCTTTTATGCCTGTATTCCCTTAAAATCATTAATCCAACGATAATGGTTCCTAAAACTATTAAGAGCAATATCAAGAATGTGAGATATCCAAAGTCATAAGCATAACCAAAAATACCTGGAAGCATATAATCGATTGTATCCTTTCTGGTTACCAATAGACCAAAGAAGAGAGGGAACGGTAAACCAAACATTAATATGAATTGCATTGGCAAACTGATATAACCATCAGCAAATCCGGAACTATTTGACCAGTAAGAGGATGCAGGGTCATGCCCAATTAACCAAGTATTTTCAACTACTAATTTTAAACTGGATAATGAATTTGCTGCAAGTCTTGAAATCCTAAGCACAGGAGAGAAAACTTCCATACCACTGATTCTTGCAACTATCTCTAATATTCCAAAAGCAACTAATGCGGCTCCAAAGAACATTCCGATTCTTCTCAATGTAAGAATGGATTTTTGTCTAAAGGATTTTGAAATAATAGTGTATCCTATGAATAAACCAACAAACCATAATAATAAGAAAGATCTATGCATTGCTCCTCCAAAGATAGTAATTGCTGCAAGAAGCATATAAACTATCCTTTTCAGCCGCGCTACATTAACCCCCGACTCTTCCATCACCTTCAGCGAAGCTAATGCAGTTATAATAGCTAAAAGAGCAATTGGGCCGAATGGGTGAGTAAATTCATGCTGACCAAATGACAATATCAGAAATGCTAAATCCGCTCCGAATAAAATTGCAAATCCTCCAGATAAGAATAGGGATAGGAAAGTAACTACACTTAATGAAAAAGGAACTAGATTTAGAACAAATATCATGGTAGCAAGTAAAATCAAACCTACTTCGACTATAAGTTGAAAATGATTTTGAGCTATCAATAACATGAAATCACACAATGAATAATTTTAATTTTTTAAGTTTTTAATTTGTAAACTGAATAATAAATAATCTTTAAAATATCTAAAATAACTTTTAAGATTATATATACATCATTATTTTTATTTAATTAAGTATTTAAATATTAGTAAAATTAGAAAAAATTATTAAAAATTAGGGAAAATAGAGAAATTATTAAAAAATAGAAAGAATTATTAAAAAATAGAAAAAATAAAAAAAGAAAGAGAAAAGTTTGTTTTGAAAAAGGATTCAAAACTATTAAATTAACATGATTTTAATATTACCTAACAAGATATCTGGAATAATCGGTAATGGGTTTACATGTGTAATACTTATAGCAACAGCATCCCCACGAGAGTTTCCTTCGACCCAGTCATGTTGACGGATAGTATCTAAAATATTGTCTCCAAAAATGTGTGCAGCTGCCTGATCGTTAATGATCACTAAAACATGAGGGCTTACACCATAAGTATATTCCATAATCTCTTTAGCATCTTGATAAGGATTATCAGTCATATAAATGTTATGAAGAGTATGACCATTTGCATTATGTGAACTTCCCGGATAAATCCAAGTAAAACCTCCATTTATACTCCATAAAGCAGCCATATCTACTCCGGGAATTCCTCCTTCAGTATCGTCTTGAGCTAAAATCAAAATACCGGAAAATGCAGTTATCGCTAAAAACAAAACAACGACAACAGCAATGATACCTACAGCTTTTTTTAATGTAGTTGCCATTTTATCACCACCATAATTCATCAAATTGAAAACGTCAATTGATAAAAATGAATTTCTTATAATTTTGCTATTATATTTGCTATAAGATGTTTTTACATCTAATTATTATTATAACACATTTTTAATATATAAACTTTTTGCATATAGAACAATAAAAATAAGTGAAAATAGCAATTATAAGAAGAAATCATTAAAATAAAGAAAATTAAAGTTAAAAAATAATAAGAGATAAAAAAAGAATAAAAAAATTAGAAAAATTAAGAGATTAGTTATGACTTGGATTAGACAAAGCCATAGAGTCAGCAGATACTTTACTGGTTACAGCACCACTGATTTCTCTCATTTTCTTAATTAACCTTTCCTTTTTGCTACCATTGATTAAGATATTTTCTAAAACATCCCCAATGGTTTCAATAGGAATGATTTCAATCATGTCTTCATACTTTTTCTCAAGCATTACGTCATCCATATTGGATTTAGGAAGTAAAACTTTCTTAATACCTGCTTCTGCTGCTGCTTCAATCTTAGCAGTAGCTCCACCAATAGGCATTACATCTCCACGAACACTTAAGGAACCTGTGAGTGCGACAGATTGGTCAATAGGAATTCCTTCAACAGCAGAGATTACAGCTGCAGTTATTGAAACACTTGCACTGTCCCCTTCAACCCCATCATAACTTTGAAGGAATTGAACGTGAATATCGTGGTTGGAAATGTCAACTTGAGTGTATTTCTTAATGATTGCACTTACATTTTGAACTGAATCCAATGCAATTTCTCCAAGCTTACCAGTTACAATGATTTTACCTTCATTCTTACTGTTTGCAGGAGCCATTTCAGCAGCGATTGGCATGACAATACCGCTCCTATCACCCATAACAGCCAAACCATTAACCATACCGATTTTTCCACCTGATGAATGGAATACACTGTATTCTTTTCTTTGTACGATGGACCTGTCAACAATTTGCTGTTCTAAGGTTCTTGCAAATCTTTTTGCGGTTACAACATGCTCAGCAGTTACTAAATCTGCACCTTCTTCAATGGCTACATCTCCAGAGGAACGTACTAAACCACCTAACTCCCTTAATCTAAGAGTCAATGCGTTTTTTCTGCCTGCTCTACGTTTAGCTTCCAAAATGATTTCATCAAGCGCATCAGTAGCAAAGTGTGGAATTCTTCCATCATTTTTGACTTCCTGAGCTACGAATTGGACAAGCTTTCTTCTGTTTTCTTCAGTATCTTCCATATAATCTTTCATGAATACTTCATAACCGTATCCTCTGATTCTTGAACGCATTGCAATGTGCATACCTTCGAGAACTTGAATGTTACCTGAAGCTACAAGAACAAAATCACAAGGAACCGCTTGAGAACGAACCATTGCACCACTGCTGTTTTCACTTTGACCAGTGATTGCATATTTTTTCTCTTGCATTGCAGATAAAAGCTCTTGTTGAGTTTTCATGCTCATTGTACCAATTTCGTCAATGTATAAAACCCCTTTGTGTGCCTTATGGATCATACCACTTTCAACACGCTCGTGTGCAGGAGTTCCAAGACCCCCGGATTGGTAAGGGTCGTGCCTTACATCACCAAGCAATGCACCTGCATGAGCTCCAGTAGCATCCATGAATGGAGCAAATCTTTTATCTCCATTGTTCACTAACAATTTGGGTGCACTATTGGAAACTCTAGGCTTGATTTGCATTGAAATGAATATAACAAGAAGTGCAGCAATAATAGCTTCAAATATTCTTTGATACATCAATCCAAGAACGAAAATGGCTGCAGTGACGAACATGGTAATCATCATCTTTTTCTCATCACCGCTTTTGGCATTAGCCTTGTTTGCCTTAACTATCTTTTTACCTTGACCTGCTGGCACGGTTCTAATCAATGGATAATTGCTGTCTTCCAGATTTGGATAAACCAAAACATCCTGAAGCACTTCAGGAGGCAATAATTCAGCCATACCTTTAGCTAACATTGACTTACCTACACCAGGGTCTCCTATAAGAAGAACATTTCTTCTTTGTTTTGCTGCCTTTTTAATAGTCTCAACAGACTCTTCATGACCAATAACCTGATCAATAAGCAAAGGAGGCACTTCTATATCAGCAGTGTTTGAAATTGAATCATAATCAAGCATAGGTTTGATTCTGCGATTTCCTTCATCATCTTCAACAAATTCGACTTCAAGGGAATCCTTATTTTCTACCTTGGTTTCTGCAATTTCTTCAACTGCATCAGCATCAGCAACTTTATCAGTTTCTTCAGTTTCATCAATTATATTGTCTTCTACAGGGGAGTCTACGATTTCTTCTTTAGACTCTAACTCTTCTACTTCTGTAGCCATTACTTTATCTTCTTCCATATGAAACCTCCTAAATATTTTGATTTTACTTAATTTCTAGTTAATATGACACCATTGTTTTTTAAATAAAGCTTTAAATTTATAAATTACCTCAATATTTCATTATATTAATATATATTAAACTACATGCTTAATAACTTTATGATTTTAGTTATATAAAAAGGTTTGTATTTTAGTAACTTTTATTAACTAAAATAAGCGAACATGAAAATCAAAATTAGAACCTCAAGATAAACAAATCAAATAAAATTTATATTTTATAAAAAACAAATGAAACTAATATACAAGAATTTGGGTAAGATTATGACAAAATGTTTAATGATTCAAGGAACTGCTTCCAATGCAGGAAAGAGTTTAATCGTTGCAGCGCTTTGTAGGATATATACAAAAAGAGGATATAAGGTTGCACCGTTCAAATCACAGAATATGTCCTTAAACTCATACACTACAAAGGAAAACAAGGAAATTGCCATTGCACAGGTATTGCAGGCAAAAGCTGCAAACATAGAGCCTACAGTAGACATGAACCCTATTTTATTAAAGCCTAAGGGCGAATCATGTTCACAGGTAATCATTCAAGGTGAAGCAGTTGGAAACAAGGACTTCTTTAGAAAGTATGACAAGACAAAAACTACCCAAAAGGACATTGACAATAATCTAATGGATGATGAAGATTATAGGATCATGGCAAAAGAAGCTGTAATAGACTCATTAAACAACTTAAAGAAAGATTATGACATAATCATTATGGAAGGTGCCGGATCTCCTGCTGAAATTAACTTAAGGGAAGGAGACCTTGCAAATATGGGGTCTGCAGAAATAGCTGATGCAAATGTTCTTCTTGTTGGAGACATTGATAAGGGAGGAGTATTTGCATCAATAGCTGGAACATTCCTATTGCTTGATGATGCAGACAGGTCCAGATTCAAAGGAGTTATCATAAACAAATTCAGAGGAAAACAGGAATTGTTATGCTCCGGAATTGAAAGATTGGAAGAAATAATCAAAGTTCCTGTACTTGGAATAGTCCCTTATGCAGAGAACTTGCAGCTTCCTGAAGAAGATTCCGCATCATTAAAGGAACATGACTGGACCAAGGAATTCGAAAGCAATGATGACCATATAATCATTGGAGTCATCAAGCTTCCAAAAATAGCCAATTTTACAGATATAGATCCGTTTGACACAGAGGATGATGTCGAAGTGAGAATGATTGAAGTCCATAACTATCAGGAAAAGATAAAGGATGTTGATGCATTGATCTTACCTGGAACAAGAAACTCAACTGAAGACATCATGGAACTGGAAAAATCTGGATTGGCAAAGAAAATCAGGGAATTGTCAAATGAGTCTAAAATACCGATCATTGGAATCTGCGGAGGATACCAAATATTGGGAAACAAGATTTATGATAAGGACCATAAGGAATCAAAGCTTGATGAAGTTGAAGGATTAGGTCTTTTGGATATCGAAAGCGAGTTCATAAGAGAAGGCAAGATTGTAAAGCAGAGTTTAGCTAAGATTGAAATTGATACTGCTTCTGATAAAAAGGGCATGTTCCATGAAATCTTTTCAAAAATCAATGGTGAAGAGGTTACAGGATATGAATTGCACGAAGGAACTACAAATCTCATAAGTGCAAACCCATTATTTAAGATAGAAAAGGGAATTGGAAACAATGACAATGACCAGTTCGATGGAGCATACAGTGAAAATGTATTTGGAACCTATTTCCATGGAATCTTCAATAACTACAATATAAGAAGAGAATTCCTAAATTATTTGAGAAAAAGGGAAGGGCTTGAAGAAAGAATTGGTGAAGATCCATTCGAAACAAGCGTAGAGAATTCACTTGAAAAATTAGCGAATATCGTAGAAGAAGCTCTTGATATGGATTATATTGATAAATTGATTTTTGATGAATAAAAAAAGATGAAAATCATAAAAATAATAAAACAATAGTTAAAAACTAAAGAATTAAGAAAATAAGATTAGTAAATAAAAAAGTAAGAAAATAAAAAAAGTTAATAAAGTAGAAATCTAGTTGAGATCTCTACCAAAGATGTGAACAGCACAAGTACCACCAGTACCACCAACATTATGAGTCATACCGATTTCAGCACCATCCACTTGACGTTTACCTGCTTCTCCTCTTAATTGCCATACGATTTCAGCAGCTTGAGCGATACCGGTAGCACCAAGAGGGTGTCCTCTTGCTTTTAAACCACCAGATGGGTTAATTGGACAATCACCATCAATATTGGTTTGTCCTTCCTCAAGAACTTTTCCACCTTCACCTTTCTTAGCAAATCCGAGGTCTTCAATTGCAAGCAAACCATTGATTGAGAAACAATCGTGAACTTCAGTAGCATCAATATCCTTTACAGTCACTCCAGCCATATCATATGCTTTTCTGGAAGCTGCAATGGTTGCATCTAAAGTAGTAATGTCTTTTCTGCTGTGTAATGCAATGGTTCCAGAAGACTGTGCAGATGCCTTTACATAAATAGGAGTGTCAGTAAATTCCTTAGCTCTTTCTGCTGCACAAATAACAATAGCTGCTGCACCGTCAGAAACAGGTGAACAGTCGAGTAAAGTTAATGGATCTGCAACAGGAGAGGATGCCAATACTTTATCCACACTAATTTCAAATGGGAATTGAGCATTAGGGTTGTTTGAAGCATTCTTATGGTTCACTACAGACATCATAGCCAATTGCTCTCTAGTGGTTCCATATTCATACATATGCCTTTGAGCAATCATAGCATATAATGATGGGAAAGTAGCTCCTTGCTGTGCTTCCCATTCTTGGTCAGAAGCGGTAGCAATAGCTGGAGTTGCATCAACAACATCAGTCATCTTTTCTACACCTGCAGATACCACTACATCATGGTAACCTGAAGCGACAGCCATAATACCTTGTCTAAGTGCGAGTCCTCCTGATGCACAAGCAGCTTCAACTCTTGTACATGGAATTGGGTTCATACCCATACTATCAGAAATAAGTGCTGCTATATGTTCTTGACCTACGAAAAGACCTGCAGACATGTTTCCGACAAACATTGCCTCCAAATCTGCACCGCTAACGTTTGCATCTTCCATAGCTCCAAGACCAGCTTGTGAAATTAATTCTCTGAATGAACTGTCCCATAATTCACCGAATTTTGTTTGGGAAGCTCCGATAATTGCAACATCTCTCATTTTTTCACCTTTATCATAAAATAATTATAATTAATTCCTCTAACTTCAATCCTCTTCCTATGCCATTCTAAGTTTTCCTTTAAATTTAGCATAAACTGCATAGTCAACATAAATCTTTTTAGAGAGGATTTCTTCAGTTGTAGGAGCTAAATTTTTAACTTCTTCAATTCTGTCATTTACAGTTAAGGTAAATCCATCACTACCTGCACCTGAACCATAGGATACAATAAATATTTTATCTCCAGGTTCTGCCTTATCCAAAACATTGGAAAGTGCTAAAGGAACAGCACCAGAGTAGGTGTTTCCTACATTAGGAGTTAAGAGACCGTCTTTATATTGTTCCGGAGTGAATCCTAATTTTTTAGCTGCTCTTAAGTAAAATTTACCGTTAGGTTGATGGAAAATAGCATAATCATAATCCTCTACCTTTGAATCAGTTTTCTCAAGTAATCCTTTTGCTGCACATAATACATGTTTGAAATAAGCTGGATCACCAGTGAATCTTCCTCCGTGACTTGGATAAGGTTGACCTTCCCTTCTGTAAAAGTCAGGAGTGTCAGTAGTAAAGCTGTAAGTAGTTCCAAAGTCAGCAATGGTATTCTTATTACCAATGATATAAGCTGCACCACCAGCAGATGCAGTGTATTCTAAAGCATCTCCAGGAGCTCCTTGAGAGGTATCAGCACCAATAGCTAAACCATATTTTATCATGCCAGAGTCCACTAAACCCATAGTGGCTTGAATTCCAGCAGTTCCTGCCTTACAAGCAAATTCCAAATCTGCTGCAGTCATATCAGGAGTAGCTCCAATTGCTTCTGCAACGATTGTAGCGGTTGGTTTTACTGCATAAGGATGAGATTCTGAACCAACATAAACTGCTCCAATATCTTGAGGATCGATTTGTGCTCTAGCTAATGCATATCTTGCAGCGCTAACTGCAATGGTTGCAGTATCTTCATCAGATGAAGGCACTGATTTTTCATTAACGATTAAACCGTTTGAGATTGAATCAGGGTTATCTCCCCATACCTTTGCGATTTCTTCTACTTTAATTCTATATGAAGGCACATTTGCCCCATATCCAACAATTCCTGCCATTAAATCACAACCATTTTATAATTTAGTCTTAATTGAAATAGCTAATAATTGCTATTAATTTAATTTTAATTTAAATAAATAAATATAATTTTTAATTTCAACAGTAGTTTTATCTTTTATTTTGTTTTTATAATGAAATATAAACTTAAAATGACTAAAAACTTAAAATATTCATTATAAGGTTATATTAATATAATATTATTTTTTAATACATATAAACTTATTTAATAAAATAAGGAAAAAACGGCTAAAAATGAATTATTAATCAATACTAAAGGAAGTTAATAAAAAATCAGTGAACAAGTATAGAAAAAAGTAATATTGCTAAAAAATTTCTAAAAAACTAATAGATCAGAAAAAAAATATTAAAATAATTTTAAAAAAAAACAGATGCAGCTGCCGGGATTCGAACCCGGGTTGTAGGCTTGGAAGGCCCAAGTAATAACCAGACTATACCACAGCTGCAATATAAAAGAAGTGCGGCGTCCGGGATTTGAACCCGGGTCTCTAACGTGGCAGGCTAGAGTCTTAACCAGGCTGGACTAACACCGCAATATACAACATATAAATGTTAGTTAACATAATATATAAATCTTTCTATAATTAAGATTTTCAATATACAATTAACACAAATGGACAGTAATTTAAAATTTGAATAAGGAAAAACCTTAGAAATTTAAAGCAAATGATTAATCAATGGAAGCATTGATTGAATACCTAAAACAAATATAGCAAATCCACCGATAAACTCAATATGTCTGGAATATCTCATAGCGGATTTTGTACCGAAAACACCTATAAACTGCCAAATAACCACTACTAAAATACTTAAACAAGCAACAAGTATAGGATCTGCTCCTTCAATAACACCTTGAGCGGATAAAACCAAGTTTTCGATGTTTCCAAAAATTAATAATCCTAAAAATGGCTTATATTCATTTACAAACTCTTTCATTGAAGACATTCTATCACTAACCTCTAACTGCTTCTAGCATTGATTGGATACCTAAAATAAATATGGCTAATCCACCAATGAATTCAATGTAAATACCATAAGCTTCCAATTGCTGAGTACAAACAGTACCAATTATTAGCCAACAAGTTACGAAAATTAAACTAAAAATCGCTAATTTTAAAGGATTTGCTGCTTTAACTACTCCTTGAGAAGCTAAAATCAAGTTCTCGATATTGCCAAAAATAATTAAGGAAATTAAACCAATTGATAAAGCCATATTCATCTAATCACCATTTACGCCATATGATTAAAATGATTGCTATTTTTTATTAGTTATTATTATAGAACGGATTTAAAAAAATATCAATGAAATAATAATTAATAAGAAATATAACCAAAATTAATCTTTAACATATTTTATTAACATTTAATCATATTTAAAATTTACTTAGAAAAATTAATTGTTCTTAAAAATTAGAATAAAAATATTAAATTGTTTTTAAAAACTAAAAATAAGAAAAAAAGAAATGAAAAGAAAAAATAAAAGCAAATAACTGAATGCATATAGAAAAAATAGAGTTTATTGCTTTCTAGCAATTACGCAAAGCCATCCAGTTACCAATTCCCTATCTACACTATCAGGACCACTTTTTGAGAAACAGATAATATCTGAAAATCCTGCCTCACGCAAATATTCATCAAATTCATCTTCAGAGAATATTTTCATATCCAAAAGATCAATGAGTTCCTTTTGACGCTCATCCTCTTCATCAGGAATTGCCTCATTGCAGATGAACATTATTCCATCATCTTTCAACACTCTTCTGACTTCTTTGCAGTCATTCACAAAGTCTGGCCAGAAATAAACTGTTTCAAATCCAGTTACGATGTCAAAGGTATTATCTTCAAATGGGAGTTCAGAGACAGACCCTTGAATAACCTCACATCTTCCTTCATCGATAGCTTTTTGATTTAACTTTGTGGATTTCTCTACAGCTATTTCAGAATAATCTAGTCCATAAACCTTATTTTCAGTCATTTTAAGGAATCTTTCAACATTGACTCCTCCACCACAACCAATATCTAAAATAACATCATCCTTTAAAATATCCAAATGGCTTACACCCCATTGAGCAAGGCTTTCATGACTTTCATTCATTCTATCCAATAATTTATCTCCCAATTCACCAACAGGTTTTCTAGCATTAATGATTAATTCCTTATCTTCTTCACTTCTAATACTTTTTTCATTATCATCCATTTTATTACTCCTCATCATCATTTTTCAATACTAATTTATCGATATAATCTTATCAATAATAATATTGATTGCATGCTTAATAAATTTTAGTATCTCTTAATGAAATGTTAAAATAATAAAAGGAAAATTAAAGAAGATTACTCATCAAAATAAACTTCTCTAATAAACTCATGAATGCCTATATCAATCAAGGCAAAATCATTGAAAAATCCCAATAGAGCCAATTCATTCAAATCATTTTCCTCAAGATCAATTGGAACCTCAATTTCCCCATCACCCCCAGATTCAGAAGGTTCACAAGAACCATAATCAATGCTGTTTTTAACATACATATCTTCCGTATAATTTTCATAATTACGCTCTTTTTTATTTTCCAAATCTTTTTTATTTTCCAAAGACATTTTATCAAATCCTTTACATATTTTTAAAAATATTCTTGAATAAAGGTTGATTTTTAAAGAATATAAACATAAACAAAGAGCATTTGAAAAGTAATATTAAAAATAAAGAGCAATTAGTTAGTTAAATTAAAAATAAATCATATATAGTTTAATATATTAAAAAATAAGCATAATTATTAGAAATAGTTTAATATATTAAAAAATAAGCATAATTATTAGAAATAGTTTAATATATTAAAAAAGTAAAAAAGTAAAAAAAGTAAAAAAAGAAAAGAATAAACCTTAAAAAAGGTTCATTGTTAAAGATCAAACTCCTACCCAAATAGAAAAGAGTTTTGGTTCAGGTTTTGCAGGCCGTAGGCCTGGAAAAGCTGAGTTACATCATTGGAGGCATGCCGCCAGCCATACTTGGGTCCATAGGCATGTCGCCAGCACTGGTTCCGCTGGAAGCGATTACGTCATCGATTCTTAAAATCATTTCAGCAGCTTCGGAAGCAGATTGAATAGCTTGTTTTTTGACACGTTTAGGTTCTACAACACCTTCTTCTTTCATGTCAGTAACATCACCAGTGAATACGTTTAATCCCATGTAAGCAGATTTTTCGTGAGCAGCTCTTAAGTCTACTAAAGAGTCAATGCTGTCTAAACCAGCGTTTTCAGCTAAGGTTTTAGGAACAATTTCTAAGGATTCTGCAAATGCAGTTACTGCTAATTGTTCTCTTCCGCTAATGGATTGAGCATATTCTTTAAGTTTTTTAGCCATAGCGATTTCAGGAGCTCCTCCACCAGCTACAACTTGACCGTCTTCTACAGTAGCAGCTACTACACCGATTGCGTCATCAACAGCTCTGTCGATTTCGTCAACGATGTGTTTGGTACTTCCTCTGACGAGTAAGGTTACTGCTTTAGGTTCTTGACATTCTTCTACAAAGATCATGTCGTCACCAGAGATTTTCTTTTCGATTACAGAACCTGCGTGACCTAAGTCAGCTTCGGTTAAGTCATCTAAGTTGGATACAACGGTTGCACCGGTTGCTTTAGCTAATTTGTCAATGTCAGATTTTTTAACTCTTCTTACAGCCATGATTCCTGCTTTAGCTAAGTAGTGTTGTGCTAAGTCATCGATACCTTTTTGCGCGAATAATACGTTTGCACCGACATCAGCGATTTTGTTAACCATATCTCTGACCATTTGTTCTTCTTGTTCAATGAATGCTTGCATTTGAGCAGGGTCAGTGATTCTGATTTCAGCATCTACTTCAGTTTCTTTAACTTCTAAAGGAGAGTTGATTAAGACAACTTTTGCGTCTTTTAATTCAGATGGCATACCTGGGTGTACTTTTTCTTTGTCTACGATTACACCTTGGATTAAAGTGGATTCTTCTACTACTGCACCATCTTTTTTCTCGATTTTAATGTGATCAGTGTCAACTTCACCATCGCCAGCCACTTGTTGTACAGCATCTACGATTAAGTTTGCTAAAGGTTCACGAGCTTTTTCGGTTCCTTTACCAGTCATAGCAGTCATAGCTACTTTTACTAACATTTCACGGGAAATGTCTTCAATAGCGATTTCATCTAAGATTTCTTGTGCTTTTTCTGCTGCTTGTCTGTAACCCATAGCAATGATGGTTGGGTGAATGTCCATATCTAATAAGGTTTCGGATTTTTTGAGGAGTTCTCCAGCAATGATTACTGCAGTAGTAGTTCCATCTCCAACTTCGTCTTCTTGGGTTTTTGCAACTTCTACGAGCATTTTTGCTGCAGGGTGTTCAATATCCATTTCTTTTAAGATAGTAACTCCGTCATTGGTTACTACAATATCTCCGAGTCCGTCCACTAACATTTTGTCCATACCTTTTGGACCTAAAGTGGTTCTTACAGTTTCTGCTAATACTTTACCTGCTAAGATGTTGGTTCTTTGTGCATCTCTACCTAACAATCTGTTAGTTCCTTCAGGTAAAATGAAAATAGGTTGACCTTGTGCCATTCTATACACCTCAATTTTTTTTTAAAAAATAATTTTTTGATAGATTAAATAAATATAAGTTAATTTAAATCATTGATAGATTCAACTAATTTAACAATATTTATTCTATAATAACAATGGGTTTAAAGTAATATATAAAGTTTTTGTTTTTATTATGAATTTTTGGAAAATTATTATTCTAAAGAAAAATAGATAAAAATTAATTAATTTTGAATAAAATTCTGATAATTTTAAAAAAATATGAACAAAATAATATAAATTTAATTTAGTAACAAAAATATATTAAAATTGAAAGTTCCTTTGCAGTTAACACAAGTTCCTTTGAGGTAAACAATTGAAAGAAGCATGAAAAATTAAGCAGGATTCCAAAATATTATTATAATAAGATAAACAAAATTTTAACTAATTATAAAGGACTTGGAGGTGATTTTATAGCAAATAAAGGAATTGAAAATCACAATCCATCTAATGATTATGATGATGAAGAGTTTGATGAAAAATATAAAGAATTGCAAAGTCTAAAAGACGAGATTGAACAGCAAATATCAGAAATGGATGAAAATAGGGCGGTAAAAGTTCAGGAAAAACTTGAAGATGCAAAGAAAAAGAATAAATTCAGTGAAAATATCAATGAAGAGAACATCGATGAAGAAATAAGAAAACTTGAAAAAACCAATAAGAGAATCAGCACTTACCAAAGATTCGTAGATGCATTTGAAAAAGACCTTGACATTGATCCTGGAAGGCTAATGGGACTTACTGATGGGATATTCAGTATAGTAATGACCCTCCTGGTCTTTGGAATGGTCTTGCCGGATAATGAAATACTCAATTACACTGGATTCATAAATTTTTTAGGCTCCATCGGACCAATAGCCGGACTAATCATTGTGAGTTTCATTGTACTGGGTTCATTCTGGATTTACCATCATGAGTTCATGAAAATAAAAAGCTTGAATATGCCATATCTCTGGCTAAATATCTTTTATTTAGCATGCCTATGCTTCATACCTTTTTCAACATCAGTCATTGGAAACTATTCACATTTCTTCTTGGCAGATGTAATATTTGGAGTGAATATACTTTTAGTTATAGTGTTCTTCCTATTCATGTTCCATTATGCACACAAGAGAGGATTCCTTGAAAAATACACAAGCGAAAAGGATAAAAAATATGTGTTTCACACTTTGTATATACTTATGGGTGTCACAATTATCGTAAACATTCTTGACTTCAATGTAAACTCTAACTTCATTTACTTGTTCCTATTGATTCCTATTATTTCAACATTAAGACATATTCAGTACCTAATGAAATGACCAAACAATGAGTAAACAATAGAAAAAAGCATTATAAAAAAGTCAAAAAATAGATTTCATGATAATTTCTAAAATTACATGAAATCAAAAAATAGTGCAAAAATAAGCATATTAAAAAATAAAAGCGAATATATAATAAAAAAATAAAATAAGAAAGATAAATTATTCTTCAGGTAAAGGAAGCTTTTGCCAGAAGAATATATCATTCTCTTTTTTAGCCACTTCCACATATCCTTTTCTTTCTAAACTTTTAAGAATGTTCTTTGTATTTCCAAATGAAAGGTTCTTGAATGCAAGATCATTTAGATAATCCTTTACAGACAATGTATCCATAGCTTCATCTTCAGGAAGCAAATGATAAATTTGTGACTGAATGGAATTCAAGTTCTTCAATTGAGGAGCAGTTAACTTATCATAGACAAACTTGAATTTTTCCAATTCCTCAACTGTTGATTTGTATCCTTCAATTTCCTGTTTTAACTTTTCAACTTCCTCTGAATTATTCTGATTTGAAGCATTGATAGCACCTGCATCACTTGAAGAGGAATCAATTAAATTAGCCAAATTTTCCAATTCCTCATCGCCAACAGCCCTAATCTTAAGCTTATTCTCTTTAGCCAATTCCAATTCTCTCTTGATGTCATTTAGCTCAAGCAATTCCCGATCTTCAACAGATGTCTTGTTAATGACTCCATCCTGAGACTGGTTATCCAAGAAGCTGTCATCAGACAATTCAAAGAATAGGTCTTTCACTTCATTCAACCTTTGGATTTGCAAGTCCTTTTTAGACAATTCATTCTGGACTTTAGCATATTCCTCACGGGAAACAGACTTGTCTTTCAACAATTGGATTTGAACATCCTTCTCACGAATTGTTACATCACGTGAATCAAGTTCCCTTTGCAATGCTACAAGATTATCCTTATTTACCAAATTATTCTTCAAGTCAAGGATTTCCTCATTTTGAGAAGCGATTTGAGCATTGAGTGACTGGATTTCCATATTCTTGTCATCAACAGTGCTTAAAGTATTGGCCAATTTGAGGTTAGCTTCATTTTCCTTATTTTTCGCTTCATCCAATTGACGTTGAACATCTGTTATCTTATTTTCAGCAATCTTCAAATCGTTTGAAATGGCTTGAATTTCATTTTCTTTAGAACTGACATCATTCAATGCCTCTTTCAATTTAAGGTTTGCCTGACCTAATTCTAAAGTTTTAAAGCTGTTGAATTCCTCATCAAAGGATTCCTTCATTTTAGAAAGAGATTCGTTTATTTCAGAAAGTTCATTTACCTTATCGGATAAGTTTCTGATGGTTTCATCCTTTGAATTCAAGAGATCCTTGGACCTGTTCAATACTTCAATATTAGTATTTAAAGAATGAGTTAAGTTTTCAATTTCATAGTTTTTAGTTTTCAAATCAGCCTGATACTTAGCCTTCAAATCATAAATCTCATCGTTTTTTGCCTTGATGTCATTGTCAAACTTATCTAAAAAGTCGCTAAGCTCTAATCCTTTGCTTTTCAAGTCATCTTCAAACTGATTTTTTAAAGAAGAGATTTCATCATCCTTGATTCTTAAATCTTCATCATATCTAAGTTTTAAATCTGAAATTTCAATTTCATGCTTTTTCTTTAAATCAATAAGTTCTTCTTCTTTTTGTTTTAAAGACTGTTCAGATTCATTTTTTAGGGTTTCAAATTCATCATTGGACATTAGGGAATTTTGCTCATCCTTTAATTGGGCAATTTCCATCTTAAGCTTGTTGATCTCCAAAAGGGACGATTTCACTAATTTCTGTAATTTAAATATTTCACTAGAATTCTCAAAACTCATTTTATCACTTAAATATAACTTAATTTAATGCTAATCAAAATAGATTAATCCATAATTAAAACTATTAATTTAATTTATGTTTAATATCTTATTTAAACTTAATTAATTAGATAAAATTAAATTTAATGAAAATCTAAGTTTTTTATAGAAAATTAGATAATTTTAATAAAAATTAGAAAAAAATAAGAAGGGAACATGTGAAAAATAAAAAAAAAATAAGGTAAAATAAGAGAATAAAATTAATATGATTCTTTGGTTTTTGGAACATTCAATCCATCATAACCTATTCACTTGCAAATCCTTACGAGGGACTACTCTATGGTATTTGACATTAGGATAACCTATAACCATGCATGAAACTACATCATATCCTTTCTCAAGTTCAATGAGATTTCTAAGTTTCCTGCTTAACTTTGTACACATTACGAAAAATCCACTGTATAGGACCCCTAAACCTAGACTGTTAGCCATTATCTCCATATATGCGCTTGCAAGTCCCGCATTGATACTGCTTTTGCTTGAAACGACTATGACCAATGGAGCGCCTTTGAAGAAGAAATCGTCAGTCACTTCAATTCTTCTCAAATAGCTGCTTAGATTTCCCATTTTTTGCCTTTTCTAAATAGATTCACACAGATTTCCTCTGCTTCCTTCTGCTTTGAACCAAGAATTGTATATTTGACATTTTGTGAATTCGCACCAGTTGGTGCATATCTTCCAGCTTCCAATATCATATTGATTTTTTCTTCTTCAATGCCAACTGGTTTGAACTGACGTATAGTTCGTCTACTTTTCATTGCATTCAGTAGAATGTTTTCATTTATTTCACTCATAGACATCACCATTTCATCACTTAAATCATAATTCACCATTTTAATGGCACCTTCAGGACAAATGGCATAGCAATGTCCGCATTCCATACATCCCTTGTCATGTGTCCGTATTTTGCCATCTTCAAAATAAATAAATGAATTCGGACAATCATTAATGCAAGAGGAGCAAGCAATGCATTTCTCATAATCAATTAAAATAGGCTCCATATTTTTACCTCTTAAAATCCTAATTATAAATTTTAATTATGATTTATAAAAATTTTATGATATTTTAAAAAAATAATTAAACATTTTATTATTGTATATTATTTTGTTTAATTCAAGATAAAAAAAAAACTAATTAAAGTCTTCACTTCTTTAATCATTTTTAGCAAACTGAAACTATTTAAATCAAACCATCACATAGCATTTAGCCTTTAATAAGTTCCAACATATAGCAAACTGAAACTATTTAAACCAACCCTGAATTAAAAATTGCCATATTGATTTTAAAAAAAAATAGATTATATATAAAAAAAGAAATAAAAACGGGCCCGACGGGGATTGAACCCGCGACAACAAGGTTAAGAGCCAAGCGCTCTGCCAGACTGAGCTACGGGCCCGGTTGAAAAATTATAAAAAAACAATATTATATTATACTTTAAATTATTTAACTATTTTGTTCTGAGCACCAACATTTTTTGTTCTTTGCACCAAAATTTTTCTAAAAAGAATAGATTGAAACTAAGAAAATAGAATAAATAAAGAAAAGATAAGGGAGGCAGAAATATTATAACCCCATAGCTTCAAGCATGGATTGAATACCTAAGACTATGATGGCCACTCCACCAAATATTTCAATGTAGTCTGCATATTTGATAGCCAGTTTTGTCCCATATGTTCCAAGCAACAGCCATATGACCACTGCAATCAGGCTCAATATGGACAATATAAATGGGTCTACATGTGCTACAGCACCTTGGGATGCCAAGATGAGGTTTTCAATGTTCCCAAAGATGAGCAGTCCTGTAAACTGGGCATAATCTCTTAAATTTATCATCTTAGGCATCTCCTTTAGTTTCTGAGATATGATGAACTGCATCGCGGATGGATATGATACCTAATATTACAATCGCTAGTCCACCAAGGAATGTGATGTATTGGGAATATTGCATTGCGACATCAGTTGCAACAAATCCTATAAATAGCCATACAACGACAGCAAAAATACTCAACAATCCTAAAACTTTAGGATT
Organism: Methanobrevibacter ruminantium; assembly: GCA_004553595.1. Taxonomy (GTDB): domain Archaea; phylum Methanobacteriota; class Methanobacteria; order Methanobacteriales; family Methanobacteriaceae; genus Methanobrevibacter; species Methanobrevibacter ruminantium_A. The sequence continues at coordinate 77,414 of SFKZ01000006.1, forward strand.
TACACCTGCAACAACACCTTGCGATGCCAAAATAAGGTTTTCTATATTTCCAAAAATAATTAGGCCTACAAAAGGCATGAATTCTTCCAACATAAAATTTCTCTGTCAAATCAATTGAAAATTCAAATTCTTATTAATGAGATCAGTATCATGTAAAATCCATTTAAAGTTCAATGAACACAATACCCCTCTCATTATTAAAAAATTTAATTTTTACATATTCCTATTTATTATAGGGCATATATAATTTTTTTCTCTTTCATAAGTTTCAAAAAACACCTGTTTAAAGAGTAGGCTAAATAAATGGAACAATCTTTCAATGAAATTCTAAAATTAAATTTTAGAAGAAAAGTCATTTCATTAAATTGGCAATATCTTTTATCATGGATTACAATGAGTTCATGAATTGAATGAGAAAATATGATTCATGATAAAAATATCAAATAATGAAAAGCAGATATTCATAGAATGAATGGGAAGATTTTATTTGGGCAAAAAACAAGAAACAAAACAACAATTGGCATCACTTGAAAAAGACATTACTGACAATATATTAGTGAAAAAAACATGAAATACATATGGAACAATATAATGTAAAGTGTTAAAATAAACTAAAAAGAAAATTTAAGATTCATCTTATGAAAACTAAGGAAAAATAAAAATGCTAAATTCTGGACAATAATCTTCCAAAGAAGGATTCCTTGTTTTTACCAACTTTAAGATCCAACCTAGACTCAAAATCAGGTTCAACCAATCTTATTTTCTCTTCATAATTCCTTATCTTTTTAATATGAACCTCCTGATCCTCTGCAAGCTTAATTACATCCAGATAATACCAAATTCCAGTCTTATATGAATTTACAGCCAAATCATTATACTTGCCATCAAATACGCTTTCCAAATCATCACCAAAAGTGAAAAACAGTTTAGTCAATTCGAGAATGCGAAGATACCATTCCTTATTGACTCTTTGGGCATAGGCATCATTGGCCATTTTCCTTGTATTTGCATCCCCAGAATTCTTGAAAGTGACTGCAGTTATCTGGAATACGCCACCTACTTCCCAAATTGCTTCCATTTCCTTGTCTTCATCCATTTGACTATCCCTTATTGACTCTAGGATTTTAGGAGATATATTGGTCATTTTTCTAATATATGGGATTATTTCAGTGACTTTTGCCTTATCTGCCTTCAGGTAAATTATATTCAATTGAACGTTAAAGTCGTTAGGATTTCTTTTAAAAGGGGATTCATAATAGCTTAAAGGTTTTTTGGATGAAAATCTTTAGTCTTTTCAGTTATGGAACCTTTTTTTGATTCAAAAGTCTTTTGATTTGATATCACATCATCCGTAAGTTCTATAACCTCAAATGCGGAATATTCTCTGCCACAGCCAGTGCAGATGTACATCTCTTCCCTTCTGGCAAACTTATTGCCCCCACATTCATTGCAATGAATTTCCATCATATGATAATCCTCTTTAAAAAAAATAAAACTCTTAAAAAAGCTTCTTATAAAAAATAAACTTAACTATTAAAATTTAAAATATTATGTAAATATTCTTTATAATCTTATTTTACGAAACGTTAAATAAGTATTTTGCTAAACTAATTAAGTGGTTTAACCATTTTGAAAAATAGAAATGTAAAAAAATAAATACTTATAATAAAAATAGAATTAATCTAAAAGGTGAATGAGGTAAATTCATGATAGGTGATGATGACTTTTTCATGCAGAATGCAGATTATCACTATGGAGCCAGCGATGCAGAGAAGATGTATGGAAGAGACTATGATGATTCTGATCTTGGAGGCTACTATCCAAGAAGTTATGGAGGAAATGGATCAAGTAGACAAAATGCTAGCTCCGAAAATGACAACAGCGGAAAATATTGCCTTGCAGGAATTCTGATTGTTCTTGCAATAATAGTTATGGCAACAGTTGTTGTACCAGCAGTTTTTGAGTCAATGTCTAACACGGTAATCATAGATGATTTGAAGATTACCCGATACAATCATTCAATTCAATACGATTCAAAGGTTTCTATAGAAGAAGGATATGAAATTACATACAATCAGAAAAGCTATGGAAGACATGCCATAAATGTTATATTCTACTCAAAAAATGGGAAAGTATTGTATAATGACAGCAACTATGTGGGAACCTGCTATCTTGGAGATGTGCCATATCAAGTGCATTTGGATGAAAAAGCGGATTACGCAATATTTGAAGTATACAGAACCCATTTGGATTATGGCAAGTGCATATATCGTGAAAGAGTTGATGTTGACAATGTTAATGTAAAGAAAGAGTTTATTGATTATGATGCCATGCCATAATTAAGTTCATAAAACCATAGTTTTATGAAACTTCATAAAAACTAAAAAACAATTAAATTTGTAAAAGATTTTTATAATGACCTTTTAAAGCTATGGTTTATGAACTTAATTAAACTTTAAATTGTTTTTTATTTCTTCTGTCTTATTTTCTATAATTTTTGGGATTTCATTTATGTTTTCTTTAATGTTGTCTGTTTTATTTTCCATATAAACTGGAATTCTTTTTCTTTTTGATTCTACAAATTCGCTAATATCATCAATATTTAGGAAATTGTCAACATCCTCCCTTGTTGGAAAGATTTTCTTGGAGTGACTAACTGATAATGTTTGATTAATGTTTTTGCTTTCCTTATTCTCAATCTTTTCTTCAACTTCAGGACTTTTTAATTTAAAAATTGTTATTTCAGGAGCGCAATTGATTCTAAGCCAGAAAACATTTGTTCCCAATCCCTTAGATGTGTATTGCACCATATCCCCCACTTGGTATTCTCCAACAGGGTATTTTCGAGAACATGCACTTCTTAAAATTGTGGTGTTGAGTCCTGGAATGATGAATTGTCCACCATGGGAATGGCCGGATATTTGAAGTGCAAATCTTCCGGTAGTGGCAGCAATGTCTGCAAAATCAGGTTCATGCGCAAGCATTATTGCAGGGCCATGTTCTGGTATTTTAAGCATAACAGCATCAATGTCTTCCTTATTCAGTTTCATGCTGTCAACACCAGCAATGTGAAGATTAGCTACTCCCTTTTCCCCATCCTTACTTATTGTATAGACATCATTGCTCACATCCATTATTCCTGCATTTTTCAATATTTGCCTAATTTCATCTGCTCCGTTCCAATGGTCATGATTTCCAAGCACTGCAAGGGATGCATCTTTAACTTCAATCATTGATAGGCATCGCTCAAGGTCTTCTGCAACATCCTCAAGAACATAGGACACATAGTCTCCAGTAAGTGCAACCATGTCTGGTTCCTGTCTGTTTACAATATCGATTACACCTTCCAGATACTCTGCAGTCAACCATTGGCCAAGATGAAGATCAGAGAGGGTTACAATTTTATAGTCATGGAAAACAGGGTCCAAATCCTTGATTTCAACATTAACCTCAACAATATCATATCTGCTTTCATCAAATTCCATAGGTACGATCTTTTCTCGAGTGATTGTCATTCCCTTTTGTATCTTTTGTCGAGCAACAAGTCCGAAGGGTTTTTCATTAGACATAATTTTCACTTTTATATTTAATTAATGATAATTTTGAAATGTTTTTTCTATATTTGTAATAATATATATTTTTCTTAATAATTATATTCTTTTAGGGAGTATTTTTTCAAGAATAATACAAATATTAACTTATTTTCAAAAATTAGGCTTAAAAAAAGTTTAAATTAATATAATAAAAAAAGAAAATAAAAATAATTAAAAAAAAGTAAAAAAAGAATTAATAAAAAATATTATAATATTGTTTATTAATCAATTCAGCATTCAAAATAGAAGCACCAGCAGCACCTCTAATTGTATTATGTCCTACAAGAACATATTTAATGCTTAATTTTTTCTCTCTTACCAACGCAAATAAAACCCATTATACTCTTTATCATTGACTAAAAAATTTACAATCTTTTGAGCTTGCTTATCAATTATCTCACCATAAGTTAAATTCTCTCCCTCAAAATTTATTTTAGAATTCACCTTATCCAATATCTTTGCAATTATCAACTTTCTTTTTTCCAAGCTTATGCTGTCATTTCTTTTATCCAAATCATCATTTGTTATTTGACCCGTATTTATTAAAGAAAAAACAACCTTGTCAACCAGTTGCTGTCTGAACTCCTCAATCAAATCAAAAGTCAAGCTGGTTCTTCTATCCCTATCAAAATGCAGAAATCCACAATATGGGTCTAAACGATTGAGAACCAAATGTTTAGTTACTTCACTGGCAAGTATGGCATATCCGTAATTCAGCATTGCATTGGTAATATCATCTGGAAATCTATTGACCCTTTGATAGAATTTAACATCATCAGGCAAGATTTCACTTATTGCCATCCAATAATAGGTTGAGGCATTTCCTTCAATACCCATAATCTTATTTTTTGCATTGGATACATTGACATTTGGACCAAACCTTAATTTATCCAAACTTTTTACAGACTCGTTGATTTTGTTTTCATGAAACTTAACATCCTCTATGCTTTTTGATTTGTTTAAAGTCCGAATGGTGAACCTTTGATTAAGAAGCTTAGACCTTATTATTTCTCGTGAAATGGATAGTCCCTGATGATTTTCACTGAATTCATACTGCTTTTTCCTTAAGAAGATATTCTCATATTTTGGATATTCGAGAATATAGTTTATCTTACCGAAATAATCAATTGACATCAAGGGAATATTGTTATCTGAAATAAGCCTTAAAGCATCAAAAGTTACAGAGCCCCTTCCAATAATCGTTATATCATCAATTATTTTTATATTGATCTTTTCAAGCTCATCATCCTTTTCCTTAATCAATATCTGATTATCACGCTTATGAATTGACTTATTGTAGCCTTCAATTAGTATCTTCATTAAAATCCCTCAAAAAATCCTATACAAATCTTCTACAAAACTTAAGTTCCTGCCAAATGTATTGGTCTTATCATAGCAGGATTGGCATATTGGAATCATGATAATGCTATCATATTCCCTTATATTCTCCATAATATCTGTTTGCATCATAAACAGCTCATCATAATCAATATCGCCAAAATACAGATTTTCCTGAATTCGCTTAAATGCAAAGTGCTTTAATATGCCTATTAATCTTTCCCTATTCGTCTTGAACTTTATTTCAAAAGAAACTAAAACATTCATAATAACACCTATGAGGATATTTTTAAGATTTATTATTAGAATAGATTATGATATTTTTTAAAAAAGAATTAAGATCTAAGTAAAATAGTTATAAATTAATAAATTGCACTTAAAAGATAAATAAAAAGTTTTTTTATACTTAATATAAGAATAATGAATGTTTATCTCTTATTTGAATAAAAGAAGAGATTATAACGATTTAAGATTTTATTAAAAATTTGGAAACCTACCCAATATAACAACGTTAATAATATCCTCCTCAAAATCAAGGAAAAAAACAAGGAAAGATTTATATAATATGATAACAAATTTGTGGAAACATACCTATTATAACACTGTTAAAAACCCCTTCCACAAAACTTTTATAAACCAAGTACAATAAACCATTTAAATAAGTAAAATAAGAAAAAATATTAAGGGTTTAATTTAGTTCATTAAACAATAGTTTTACGAAACGATTGCAAGTTCCGAATTTCAAATCGATTTCTGCTTTTGATTTTCAAACCGATTTCCAAAAAAGGAGAAATAACTATGAATGACAACAAAATTTCTATAAACTTACAATTCAAAGAGTATGAATTTCGTAGGGTAAAATATATGGGTTCACACCCAGTAGTATACACTACACAAGAATGGATAGGCAAAATGGTGCTAATCATACCAGTTCCATACAATATAACAGATAGATACATCGAAGCCCAATACGATGAAAAAGATGAGTGCTACAAAGTAAACATCGAATCTGACATCATCCTTAAGAAAAGAGTGATGAAAAACAATACGATAGGTAGAGTGTATGTCAATAAGGACTGGGGAGGGTTGGACTGCCTCATCATTGAAGCACCATATCTTGACAACTTTTAATTTTAGGGCTTGGGTAACCTATATCAAGTTGCCCAAGAATTACTTTTTTTACTACTGCTTTTATTATATTACATATTGCTTTTATTAAACTACTACTTTTATTATTAAGTTTAATTTAGTTCATTAAACAATAGTTTTACGAAACAGCTGCAACAAATTTCTATGGAATGTATATTGATAAAGTAAAACCAAATAGAGTAAATGGAATATATGGAAAAGGAAAAGAAAGGTATGACTCCATAAT
>SFKZ01000051.1 GCA_004553595.1 Methanobrevibacter ruminantium
TAAGAGACAAGAGAGTATCGGAATCACCCTTTTCGACAGCGTTTAGAAAGGCATCGAGAACAGACTCCCAACTATCATGGACTGAATCTACATTGCTGCTAATATCTTTGTCGCGGCCGTCTTCGTTTTTATTACTACCTTCCGAACAGGCAATAAAGCAGCTCATACACATAATTGCGCATAACACTAACGCAATGGCGCGGATGAAGTTTGAAATAAATCTGCTAATATATGCTTTTTTCATATTTTACCTCCTAAATCTAATCATATTTTGTTTCACATATTAACTCAAAGATTTTTATGCGATTTTGCTTCGCCGGATGTAAACAATATCATTTACATCCTTGCCGGACTTACGGCAGGCATAGTGGTTATTCCACCAGTAGTAGGGACAACTCATACTCAACCTCTATGGGATTTATTTTGGGCTTTTGAATAAGTCCAATATTAAAATACCATAATATTTTTGATTTGTCAATTATTACTTTACAATAATATTGAAAAATTGCTGGAGTAGTGATTATGATCGGTGAAAGCATTAAGCGTTTGAGGCAGGCTCGTAACATGAGTCAGGTTGAGCTTGCATTCCATTTGAATGTGACGAAGCAGAGCGTTTCCAATTGGGAGAATAATAATATCCTTCCGTCCATAGAGATGCTGGTTAAGATTGCAAAGTTCTTTTCAGTATCTACGGACTATATACTCGGTCTTGATAACAGGGATTATATCGAGGTAACGGGGCTAACCGATAGGCAGCTTGGGCATGTTCGCAGCATAATCGATGATATTTTGGGAAGGGAATGACGCCCTGAGGCTTCCTATTGATTATCCATTTCACATTTACTGAGTTCTTTCGCGTTTGTACAAAAGGTGAAATCGGACCGTTTTTCTTCGCTTTGAAAATCTCTACACCTACCCTTGACAGCTCTTTTGGAAAGAAAAGTGTCACCTATGATTGACACTTCAACAGATTTCGCTGATTTTCACAGTAAAATACAGTTGCGCTCCGAAAAATTCTATGATATAATCTTTTGACAAGCATAATAGCTTGAGACCGAAAAGTAATGAAATTAAGCAACATCAAGTGTATTCCGAAAAGGGGGATTATATGCTCACAAGTTCAACCGTTGCATCCCGTATGAACCATAGGATCAAGCTAACCATCTATCCCGGTCATTATGCCACGAGCCATGCGCATGTTGATAACTATATCAGCATGACGGAAATTCGCTGTGATGCTGCTATGGCAAGGGAAGCCGCATCCGAGATCGCCAATAAGCTCAGGTATACAAAGATTGATACCATTGTATGCCTTGAAGCCACCCAGCTCATCGGTGCATTCATTGCGAGCGACCTTACGGACGGCGGAAGGCGAAGCATCAATGCCGGCATGCCCATTCATGTTGTAACGCCTGAGATAAACTCCAATAACCAGCTAACTTTCAACAGCGAGCTCCAGAAATACATCACCGGCCGCAATGTCGCACTCATGATGTCCACCGTTTCGACCGGACGCAGCCTTGCCCGTGCAGGCGAATGCATCACTTATTACGGCGGAAAGCTCGTTGCAATAGGCGCAATCTTCTCAGCAATTGAGAGCTCCGGCGAGCTGCCGATACACAGCATCTTTTTGAAGAACGACCTTAATGAATACAACAACTACCGCAGCGATGAATGTCCCCTCTGCCGCAGCGGCAGAAAGCTTGACGGCCTGATAAATACCATGGGCTGCACCAAGCTGTGATTATTGCATACGATTAACATGACGAGAATCAAGATGGTCATTGCATAGTGGCAATGACCATAAAGCTAATGAAAAAGCCCGCGATTCGCGTATTGTTCGTAAGAGAGTATAATAGGCAAAAGGCATGACGAAAGCGGTCACGCCTGCACTATAGGATAGCCGCAAAGCAGTGCAAGGGATGCAGTTCCTTGTTCGGAACGCAATGACGCAAAACGCTCCGGATATCCATGTGCCCGGGGCGTTTTTTCTTGCAGTGCGCACATAAGGGAATACCCTGTATAGAAGTGCGCTCTTGTATCTGTTTGACAAAATTGAAGTTGTCAGTTTAAATAATATCAATCCAAATGCCAATATCTCTCATTTCGGAATTTGGTACTTTCTTATAAAAGCGTTGAGATTCTTCATTTGAAGCAGTTAAAGCAATTAGTGTTTCAACACCTAATTCTTTATCAACAGTTAATTTAATTGTATTATTTTCTGTTTTAACATCAGATACTGATGGTGCAGTTAGGGTTCTTACAATAATTTCATTATCATCTGTTAAAGTAATATTTTGTTTTAGATTAACATTGATAATATCTTCATAAGTAAATGTTCTAGCAATTACATTGGTTTTGGTATTGTTATCATATGAATACCAAATATTAATGTCATAACTTCCAGTTACACTAACTTTTCCGTTTTTATTATTGCCTTTAAAATTATGATTAATTATCCAGCAACCCAAGACATTACTGATATTATCTTCTAAAGAAACTTCATATACTTCTTTACTTGTTTTCTTAGTTTTACCAATTACGGCTTTTGTTACAATTTCTTTTAGATTAGCCATCTTTATCACTCCTCTAATTTAATGTATGCATTAGCCTAGAAAAAGTACATTATTTTTTGCTATTTTTAGATTTATATGATGGCTGATATGGTCTTTTAAAAGCGGATGTATCTTCATAATGATAATAATCTATATAATTATCAATGGTAAATGATTTCCTCTAAAATGTTCGGCTTCTAAGTCAGTTAGTCTCATTGTTTGAATAAATCTTCTTAATCGAAATTCATTTAAAGAATCAGCATATTCAATAATTTCTTTACGATTTAATATTCTATCTATTCTTAGTTTTGATGTGACATATAGTTCAAAATAGTCGTTGTATTCATCTTCATATTCAATTACATCACCAAGAGATGTTACTTCGCAAATAACAACGTCTTCGTGAAGAGCATTACCAAAGCGTAAGGTATCTTCTAATCTTTTAGCAAAATGATAACCATTTTGTTTGGGAGCAATTGGTTTTGTTGTTTCTAATATTTGGCCTACTTTACATTGCAAGCCGGCATTATTTTTAAAATCTGATTGATTACCAATAAATACTTTATAGCCTTTGATTTCCATGATATCACCTCGTGGGGAATATTATAACAAATATTTAACATTTTTCAAATATATGTTATATTTATTATGGTGAAGAAAATGGATTGTTTATTTTGTAAGATTATTGAAGGTAGTATTCCTTCTAGAACTTTATATGAAGATGATATTGTTAAGGTTATTATGGATGTAAATCCAAATGCTAATGGTCATGTATTAGTTTTACCTAAAAAACATATAACTGATTTTGAAGAATTAGATGGAGAAACTATTGCTCATATTCATGGTGTTGCCAAGGATATGAAAAAATTATTATATAAAGCTCTTAATCCTGATGGTCTTGTTTTAGTTAATAATTATGGTATTACGCAAGTTATTAAACATTATCATTTACATATTATTCCTGCATATAAAGAAAAACAACCTCTTAGGGATGTTGAAGAAGTTTATAATCAAATTATGGAACAAAAAAACTGATAAATAAATATCAGTTTTTTTCAGCTTGTTCTTAGTTTTCTTTTTTAGCTGTAGTTTTCTTTGTAGTTGTTTTTTTAGCTGTTTCTTTTTTAGGAGCAGCTTTTTTAGTTGTTGTTTTCTTTTCTTCTTTTACTTCAACTTTTTCTTCTTTTTTAGTTTCAGCTTTTACTTCAGCAGCTTTAATTGTTTTTCCAGCTAATGCATCGTTAGCAATATTAACTAATTCTGTAAAGTATTTTGGATTGTCGATAGCTACTTCTGAAAGCATTTTTCTATTGATTTCAATATTAGCTTTGCTTAATCCATTAATAAATTTTGAATATGAAATATTATTTTCACGGCATGCTGCATTAATTCTTGTAATCCATAATTTTCTGAAATTACGTTTATTTTGTTTACGATCTCTAAATGCATATGCACCACTGTGGAATGTTTGTTCTTGTGCTGTTTTATATAATCTATGTTTACTTCCAAAGTATCCTTTAGCAGCTTTTAAAACTTTTCTTCTTCTGTTTTTAGCTACTACTCCACCTTTAACTCTTGTCATTTATACCACCTAGATAACAGATTTTAATCTGCTAGCTTCTCCTTTCGCTAATAATCCTTTATTTCTTCTTTGTCTTACTTGTTTACTTGAATCTTTAGCAGTTTTATGGTTGCCACCAGATTTTTTATAAACTAAAGTACCATTTTTCTTTTTCTTTAAAACTTTTGAACTTGCTTTATGTGTTTTTTGTTTTGGCATAATAAATCCTTCTTTCCTTATTTTTTGGGTGCTAGTATCATTGTCATTGTTCTACCTTCAAGTTTTGGTTTTGTTTCAATTACACTACTTTCAGATAGTTCAGATGCGAATCTTTCTAATACTTCTTTTCCTAAATCTGTATGAGCCATTTGACGGCCTTTAAATCTAATAGTTGCTTTAATTTTATGGCCTTTTTGTAAATAACTTTCAGCATTCTTTTTACGAGTATTGAAATCACCTACATCAATGGTAACTGATAATTGATATTCTTTCATATCTTTATTATTAGCTCTTTGGTTTTTTAGAGCTTCTTTTTGTCTTTTTTGTTTTTCATAACGATATTTATTGTAGTCCATAATTTTACCAACTGCTCTATCGCTATTTCCACTCATTAAGACTAAGTCTAAACCGGCATAATTTGCTAATGTTAAAGCATCTGCTAATTTCTTAGTTCCCATTTGTTCTCCATTTGGGCCAATTACCATTAATTCACTTACTTTAATTTGTTCATTAATAAGTAAGTCATCTTTTTTGACGTTTGCTATACAAACACACCTCCATATATCAAAAAAAGTGAATACGCTTAGTATCCACCCATATTAAAACCAATTCACTCCATGGCTTTTTACCTACTTGCTTATTTGCTAGTCAGGTGGATGTGGATACATCGCTTTCCTTTTTTAAACACTAGTATTATAACATTTTATTTGATGTTGTCAAGTTATTTTATGACTTTATTAGTGTTTTATTCCTATTTAATAGCTTTTTTGATATTATTTTGATATTTATCAACAATTAAATATTCATTTTTATTAAGAGTATATTCTTCTTTAATAAGATCAAGTTCTTTAAGATAAATTATTAATTCTTTACTTGCAATGATTGTTTTAGAATAATTTTTGATTGATTCTTTTAATTCATCTTGGTTTAAAATACCATATTCTTTTTGTAAATATATAGATGATGAATTATTTAGATAGTTAAGTAATGTATATATAGGATATTTATCATTTATTATTAATGGTTTTAAAATTTTTTCTTGATTTAATACTTTTTCTAGTTCTTCATCATTAATAATAATTATTTTGTCATAGTTATAGATAGCATTTAGATTAAAATAATCAGTAAATAATTCTTGATTAATGTCTAAAGC
>SFKZ01000052.1 GCA_004553595.1 Methanobrevibacter ruminantium
CACCATAGAACTGTTCGTATAATCCATTATTCTTCACCTTCCTTTATCCAATAATTTCCAACTGATTTAGAACCACAATTCCAAGTATCTCTTAGAATACCTTTATCTAAAAAGGTAAGATGGTGTGCTACACTAACAACCATTTTCTTATTCGGATATTCTTTTGCCAAATCTTCAACTGTGTATCTATTTTTCTTTCCGAAGGCATCATACCATACTGGCATCTTTTGTTTTACCCATCCATTATCTTTTAGGAATGCCTCGTAGGTTGCTTTATCATTTGGCATCCTACATTTCTTTGCACCTATATCACATAGTGCTAAGTAGGTACTTTCCCAACTTCTATTGTTGGCACCTGCTAATGCCCTTACCACACAATCCCCAGTTTTCCAACCCTTAGGGTTTAGATTCTCTTTAACAAATTCCATCTTCTTCACCTCTTAGTTTTCTTTTTAGTTTGTCCATTTCACTTTCGCAGTCGGCGGATTTGGTAAGTTTACCTTCCGCCTTGTATTTTTCTGCTAACCATTTTAGATCTTGGATATCCTCCCTTAATATTCTCTTTTCATCTTTATTTAATTTTTTCTTTTCCATATTGTAAAACCTTCCTTTCATTTATTTATCTTGTTTTAGTATTTGCATTAGTTCATATACTTCAACTTGTAATTGGCAAATCTCATTTCTTATAGAAATTCTTTTACTTGCTGTTCTAATTAAATATTCTTCTATTTCGAATTCATCCATTGTTAGACTTTTTAATGCTTTCTTGCTTTCATCTAACTTCATATTTAGAAGTTTTATCTTTTCCTCCTTTGCCATAATTCTTCTTTCAATTTCTTCTTTCATTTTAACTATCTCCTTCCTTACATTTATTATTATAGCATCTTTTTATGAGAAAAACAAGTCATAAATGGTAATTTCCGAAAAAACTTTCGGATATTATCTGAGATTTTATATATTATACGATAAAAAAAGCACCTTTGGTAAGGCACTTTTATAATTTCTCTTCTTATTTTACTCTAATTTTAGTTCCAGCATATATCAAATTAGCATTCTTAATGTTATTCCATTTTACTAATTGACCTATAGTAGTACCAAACTTTAACGCTATACCATATAAAGTATCCCCACGTTGGATTGTATAGTATTGTGCTTGTGATTGAGGTTTTCCAACCCCTTTATTTACTAAAGCTTGTACTGCGGCATATCTAGATCCTAATTTATTTTTTCTTTCTTCACCATTTCCAAATTCACCTAGCCATACTCTTCTAGCAAGTTCTTCATCACTTACTCCTTCATATGGAATACTTGGTTTTGGTGCTGGTGTAGGTTCTGGATTAGATTGTTTTGGATAACCATTTAATCCTGCATTTTTGATTATTGTTGGATAATCCTTCACTGCATAGTTTTGATCTGTAGTAACCCCGGCTACTTTATTACCTCTAATGTAATTAGTTTCACCACCAAATTGCCATAGACCATAGTTAAGACCACTTGGTGCCCCTTTAGACCAGCAAGCAATCCACCAATCATATTTTTTATTTAATTCAGCACCACTAATTATGTTTCTATACCAATTAAGGTTACAGTAAACACCAAAGTAATATCCTGCTGATTCTATTATTTCACCGAATGCTCTAACCATAGCATCTCTAGTTTCTTTAGTAGTATTTCTAGAAATACTTCCATCTTCAATATCTAGATATACTGGATAATCAAATTGTTTACCAGCAATTGCTTTTAGGAATGCCCTTGCTTCCTTCTTGGCACCTTCAACTGTTGTGGCATACATATACCAATAAGCACCTACACCCCAACCTAATCTCTTAGCATTGGCATAGTGTGTTTCAAATTGATTATCTTTGGTTTGTGCAAAACCTGCTCTTAATATGGCAAACTTTACACCTTCGGAATTGGCTTTATCATAAGGATAACCTCTTTGCCAAGTACTGATATCAATACCAAATACTTTCATATTTATTCCTCCTCTTCTAATTCAACTAATTCTTCATCCTCAGATGGTATACCGAAATCTTCTTCTCTTTCTTCCGGACCCATTTCATCTTCGGCTTGTTCTTTTAGTTCAACTTCTTCAATGTTTTCTAAGTTATTTTCCATTGTTAGTTCCTCCTTTTAATTTTGTAAACAAATCATTAACAAAGTTAGCACCACGGCTTACTATAATACCGGTTAGAATACTTCCAATAACTGGTATTGAGATAGTTAAACCTACAACTGGGAATATATCAACTTTTGTTAGAACACATATTAGAATAGAAACTAATAATGAACCTAACATTGAGATTGAGAATTTCTTGTTCGGAAATACCATCTTAATATTTTCCCATATTGCCTCTACTAGAATTGCTACAATTACTAACGCTGCATATTCCATACTTTCACCTCCTCTTACTTTTTAATCATTTGTTCTAGATTATCTTCAATGAAGAATTTCAATCTTAAGATTTCATTCTTCTCTTTATTATTATATGATTTATGAGAATTATTAACATATTGGATTGCTAGAAAGCCAATAGGTTCCCCTTGCTTATTTTCTAAAATTATATCGTAAAATCCATTAACCCCTTGTTCTTTTTTAATATTGTAGGCTCCTGGCATAGATTCTTCAATACTTTTTAGGCAAGGAACATCTAATTCACCTTCATCTAATAATTTCTTTGTAAATCTTGGTATGGCACTTAATGGTACTGCCTGTAAATACATTTGGTATCCTTTTACTCCTGTCCTAACTACCTCATATGTACAAGTAGTTTTTAATGCACTTCTTCCATTAGCATAGTGGTCACCGTTATGGAAATCATATATCTGAACTCTATCAGCATCTAATATTTCTTTAACTTCTTCCATACGCTGAATGATTATTGTATCAATACCACATTGTTTTTTGAGCTTTTTAGGAATAGTATCTTCTATTTGTTTTTTGGTTTTCATTGCTGTCACTACTAAAGTCCCAGCTGCAGAAATAACTGCTGTTATTCCTACTAATATGGCGGTTAACCATTCCATATAATACCTCCTTATTCTTATTCTATTGTATTACTTTTAATTTTTCTTTTTTTATTTCTTTAAAGCCCCCACCATTAACACTAATGTAGGCTTTATATTTAATAAATGAACCACCATTCTGTGATATATAAATGAATTTATCACTTACTATTGTTATAGTTCCACTGGTAACATAGTTACTATAATATTTATTATTTTGACCTATTGTATATGCCCTAACTTTAAATGATATAGTATCATTTGGTTGTATAGTATCTTCCGTAGTTTCTTTTTCCGCTGAGGTTCCGGTTACATCATACTCACTTCCAAAGTTTTCCCCGTTTTTTAACCATTGAATACTATAACCACCAATACCATTGGTACCTGTACTAGTAGGTGCTTTCCAACTAGCTTTATATATTCCTGTCGGAATTGGTTCTGACATATCATAACTAATAGTTTGGTTCTGTGGTACTGTTGGTGCCACGAATGATGTTGTAGTAACTGAACTTGTCTTATAATTGCTGTAGTAATTATTTCCTTGACCTGTAGTATATGATCTTACTCTAAATGCTAACCTACTTCCATTAACAAATCCATTTGCCCCTAAGTTTAAACTTAAACTTGTGCTTGTAGTAGTTTTTTCTGTGGACCAAGTACTTCCACCATCTTTACTCCATTGGTAAGCATATCCTTTAACACCATTACTACCACCACTTGCTGCCGACCAACTAATAGATGCTGTTTTATCCGGTGCTATTGAATTAGGTATTGTGACTGTAGATGGTGTAGATGGTGCCACGAATGATGTTGTGGTATTTCCACTATAAGTCCAACCACTGTAGTATCTACTTCCATTTACGGTACTATATGACCTTACTGCTGCCCTTAATACACTTCCATTAACAAATCCGGCACTATTTAGATTTAGATTGTAACTAGTTCCACTAACATCTACATATGACCAATTACTTCCACCATCTTTAGTATATGATAATTGGTATCCACTAACTCCGTTAGTACCACCACTTGCACTACCCCAACTAATATTAGCAGTTTGATCTGGTGCTATTGAACTTGGGATACTGACGGATCCAGGAGCCCCTGGTGCCGATGGTGAACTTACAGCTAAAGAGCCATTATATGTTCCCCAGTTGGTAAAATTACTTAGATTTGGATTCCAACCAGTATTGTATCCTGTATCTGCAAATTGAACTTGGACTGAAATAGAACCACTATTAACTGGTATCCATATTTCATCTGTAGTTTTTGAATATGGTTGAGTTCCAAGATTTCCGGAAGTTTGATTTTTTAATGTTTGATTTGACCATATTTCTTCGCCGTTAACCCATAATTTACAAGCCCATCTATTATTTCTCCAACCGTTTTTACCAAGCCAAGCAGAAACTGTAACTTTATAAACCATATAATTACCGGAACGCCAATAATCATATGTCACATTACCATATACGGCGGGATTGCTACTATCTAAGGTTTGTGTAGATATAGCTGTTGCCATTTAAAATCAACTCCTTCCTAACTTGCTGTGTTTATCCAAATTATTGTTTTACCTGTTTGTGCTGTTGGTTGTGTACCACCAACTTTAATTATTACATTACCATCAGAAATAACTCCGAATGCTTCTACTGCATTCTTAACCCTCTGTGGTGTCATATACTTATTTGCTGCTGTTCCTGCTTTTGCTTCCGCCTCAGTTGCTATTCCATAGTTTTCCACACTTCCTAATTCGACTTGTGCTTTGGTTACCCCGTGTGGGTTTGATTTATTATTCTTATGTGCTGTTAAAGCATCATTTACTGACTTAATATCAGTGTTTATCTTATTAGTTAAGGTAGTATTTAATGCCGTTATTGCCTCATCCATATCATCTTGTGTAGCATATACTAATGATTTATCAATTTCAATAGTAACATTATCAACATTTCCTACTACCACGTTTAGGTCTATTAACTGTTCTGTAACAGCCCCACCGGCAGGTATATAACTTGCCTGACTACCAGCATTATCATAACTAAATAAATATTCAATGTTATCCCCATCTAAATCTTTAGCAAATAAACCAACTTCTTTCCAATAAAATGCTTCCTTAACATTTGTTCCATATAAATTGGCACCTATTAACATAGTTTTAAAATCTATAATAGAATTACGTGCTATTGGTAATGTTTGTTTAGTACTAACTAAATCGGTCATTGTACTAATATCTGCTGGGGCATTACCATCACCCATTTTAATATGAGTAAATTGAATGTTATGACCATTTAATAAGTTGGTTAGTAATTCCATACCTTTATTTGTTAAAACTAATCCATTAAACATATCTTACACCTCCTTTAACTTGTATAAGAA
>SFKZ01000053.1 GCA_004553595.1 Methanobrevibacter ruminantium
GGATGGCGGGGTGACTTTCCGTGTGTACGACGAGAGCAAGCGCGAGGTATTCTCTAAGGGGGCGGACATTGCTGACGGCAAGGCTGAAGCGGAGTGGACTTACCACTGGAACGGTGAGAAACTTGACCACAAGCCGAAGTTTACCTTTGAGGTGACTGGGCAGAGATGCAAGATGGTGGAAAGTGGAGAGGTGGAGATAGGACAAGTCTTTGAAATTAACATAGAAGATAAGATGTTAAATAAATTTGATAATGAGAAATTCAAATTAATTAATGTTACTTCTGGGGAAGAAATAGAAGCTAATTTTGATCCTGAAAAAAAACTGATAAAAAATGAAGATTTGGTACCTGGAGAATATAAGGTTGAAATAGATAATTCAGATGATATTGATTTAACTTATGGTCAGGATAATTTAATTGGATAGAGAAAAAGACGTATGACAGAAGAAAATAAAAATGTATATTATTTAAATAGACTTGAACCTCTTTTAATGCAATTAAAACCTAGATTGAATTATTTACTTTATCAAATGAAAAGATTTGATGAAAATACCGAAAAGATACTTAAAAATATAAATAATAATCAAAAGGATTATACAGAATTATTTACACACAGAACTTTCTTTATAAATGACCTTTCATTCAAATATGATTTTCAGGTTAATAAAGCATGGGGAAAATATAAAAAAAATGTTTTTGAAAAATATTCTGGGGCAATGAAAAATGTAGGAATGTTTTTCAGGGACGTGACTTATATTGGATATGTAATTAATACACTACCTAAAGAATGGATAACCAAGGAAGATAAAATAATAGATGCCTTGTCATTTGCAAATAATCTTTTTTATGAAATACAGGGTAGACTTCAAAAGATATTAAATTTTATTGAATATGAATACAGCCTTCTTTGTAATGATGCAAGTGACTGGTTTGTTTATCAAAATATTACAAAAATTTCAGAAAGTTTTTTTGGAAATTTAATTAAATATTTTTCAAGTAAAGACAACTTCAATTATTTAGTTCAATCTTATTATAGTTTTATGTTTGATTATTCATATGGGGTATTGCGAACAAAAACTCAAAAAAAAATAACAGATGAATATATTTTTAACTATTCAAATGATTTTTCTTCATTAAAAGATAAAAAGAAAATAGAAGAGATAGCAAAAGAACTTGATAATAAATATAAATCTGCTGTTGATGATATTGAAAAAAACGGGGAAAAAAATTATGAAGACGCCCTTACAAACTGTACTACAGAATATTTATCTCAAGTCATAAAACAATTAAAAGATTCAGAAATTCAAATAAGTGATTACATAAAAAAGAATAAAAGAGCAGATAAAATTTTTAGTAAGTATAAATATGGAACTCAAACAGGTTTAAGGCTAAGACTTACACAATTAAGAAACGTAACTATTAATCAATATCAATTAATAAATGACACTCTGACGGGAACCGTAACAGCTTCAATTTCAGAAAAACTGTCACTAGCAAATATAAGTTATTATTGTTATAACCTTGCAGTTTTACTATTTTATTTAGCAGCAGAAACAAAAGTAAATATAGGAAATATAGAAAGTCTTTTTATAGATGAAGAATCTTTTTTCAATGATGTTTTCAGCCAAGTAAATGAATTAGATAAAATTACACGAATAACAGATATTAAAAAGGCGGAAAAAGAGCTTGAAATTATACAAAATAGAATAGAGGCTTATAAATTAAAGGCAAATGAATTAATCAATCAGGGAAGGTCTGCTGGTGCTTGGATAGATATAGCCTTTGCGGTTGTCATCGGAATAGGTGTTATGATAGTTGCTCCTTATGCTGTAGGATTTTTAGCAGGGGCATTAAGCGGGACTGCACAGGCTGTAGCAATAGCTCAGACTGTTGGAGTATTAGGAAGTGCGGCATTAGTTACAGGCGCTTCTCAACTGTTTAATTATTTGGATCGCGGTCAAATTCCTACTATAAGTGAAACAGCGTATTCTTTTGGAATGAATGTAGTCTCCTTTGCGACATTCGGAATTGTCGGAAAAGGGGTTTCTTCTTTGCTCAAGGCAGGGGCTATTACAAATAAAGTTGCAATATGCTTTATAGGAGCTACTGCAAATTTTGCAACAAGCATGGTAATGACCTCGGTTCCATTTATGATTCAGCTGAAACAAACTGGTAACGGACAGATATTTGAAGGACGTGGAAAAGAATGGCTTAAATTTACAGCAACCCAGGCAGCTTTTGCTGGATTATTTGCATTGTCAGGTTCAATTCTTGAAGGGTTTACTCAAAAAATAACTTACAAAGGGTACAATGCTGGAGAAAAAATATATGTAAAAAATGTAGAGGCAAAGTTCAGTACATATGAAAAAACAATTGGAGGATATTATAAAACAATAAAACAACAGGTAGAAAATCTAGAAAAAAGGTATCAAGGAAAAATTGAATTAACAAAAGAAAACTTCAACGAGATGAAGAGTCAGTACGAGCAAGCTTTGAAATGTCCTAAAGAATTGTTAAAGTTCCTGAAAGGCATATCAAAAGATTTGGCAAAAGCAGAATTAATGCTCCGAAAAGAATATGGATATTCGGTTCCTTGCCAGGAAGGTGAACTTGCATTGCTTGAACAGGCAATTATAGATATTGAAAATACTCTTGATTCAATGCTCTTTATTGATAACCATGATTATGAACTAGCATGCAGGATTTGCGATAATGTTTCAAAAACAGTTTGCCAAATTTCTGAAACAAAGACAATTTATTTTGGAAAATTAGAAGAAATTATAAATAACTTAGATAAAGTAAATCAAATTAATTTTTATGGAGGAAGTGTAAGAGTTACAAAAAGTCCTGCATTAGAATACTTTCCGGATACAAAAGTCTTACAGATAGAATCCAAATACACTGTAAAAAGTGGTGATGTAGTAAATAAAATCGATGTCATAGATTTTGATGGAAAGTCTGATATGGCACTATGTAAATATGAAAACCACTTTGATATTAAAGACATCAAAAATGCAGTTTACAAAATAGAGCCATTTGCTGAAACCTTCATAAAAGTACACGTAGATGAATATAATAATTTTTATAAACTTAGTGATGAAAAAATGGTTGAAAGAATCAGAAATGCCCCTCCTATGGATAACGGACCGCATTTTTCATATCCGCTTACGGAATATGAAAGAAATGTATTTATTGAACTGGAAAAATCCGGAATGATAAAACCAACAAGAATGGTCAGATTACATCCAGGGGATCCATCAGGTAATCTTTATAATATTGCGCTGAAACCTGTCGTCTTCTTTGCAGATTTGTTCTATTTCCAAGGTATGGGAAATGTTACAAACGGAAAAATTATTATAGGGTATAATAAGAATCAGATAAAGATAACCCCAACAGATCATGTATTTGTTATAGAATATTATGAAAAGATGTTTGTAAACTCAAATTATGCAAATGTTCGGAAAGCCTTTGAATTATATTATAAATGGGGAAAAGAATATGAAACTGGAAGTTTGACAACTTTGGATAATAGAAAAGTTAAAATAGATAAAGTAAAATATAAATGGGATATAGAAAATAATCTAAAACGATTTAGGAAAAACTATGAATCATATGGTTTGAACAAAACAGATACAAAAACAAAAGCAGAAATTGATGCCGCATGGAAACAGATTGAAGAAGCTTTACCATCTGAAGAGAAATATAAAGAATTAAAAGCTGGTAAACTTGCAGGCGAAACAGTATTGGCATCGATATGTGATCTTTTAGATAATTATTTATCAGTAGCATCTTTATTTTCTGGTAAGGAATATACATTTACATATACAAATCATATAGGAGTGTATGAGAAACTTTTGATAGGACCAAAAGATATTTCTGATATAAGAACTATAATTGATAAACCAATAGCAACTTATTTAGACTTAGAATAAAATAGAGGTAAGGTATGAAAATAATAAAAGAAAATGACTTATATTCATTATTTGATATCACACAACAGAACAATAAACTGGTTATAAAAGGAATTACCGGTGCTCCGAGAACAAATGATATACCGGAAAACTTATTTAGCTATATCACATTTCACATTGCAAATGTTCCTGAAATATTAAAAGGTCTTGATTTTGTATTTCATGCACCAGATGGAAGAGGAGAAGATTATAAAATAAGTGCCAATGGTGATATTTTATCAGTCATTTCATATACAGATCCGGTATTAAGAATGGCCTCAATTGTTACTTATAAAAATAACGAAGATATTAAAGATATGTTAGATTTCAATTTAACAGGATTTACTTTCCCCGCAAATGAATCAGAACGAGTATATACTCCTGCAATGCTGTGGTTTACAAAACAACTGAAAAAAATCTACAATGACTGGCAGAAAGATCACCCGGAATATGCGAAGATAAAGTAACGTCCAAAAGATATTACGGATGTAAAAACTATAATTGATAAACCAATAGCAACTTCTTTAGACTTAGAATAAAATATAAGTAAGAAGATATGAAGGGAAAAGTATTTAAAGAACCAAAATCTAAAGCATCTTATTTTGATATAGAAAGAGATTATGATACTGTTTGTATAAATTATGAAACAGAGTTTTATTTACCAGATTCCGATGAAGATTTGATGGATCATATGGAGTTTCACATTGCAAATGTCCCTGAAGTATTAAAAGGCCTTGACTTTGTATTTCATGCACCAGATAGATAGTAAAAATGGACAGTTTTTTACTTATAAAAACAAGAATGAAAATAAGGGTATTATACTAATAATTACAAAAACTTCTAGTTTGCTTCTTCCTTTATATGCACATCTAAAAGACGAATATAAAAATATTGAAAACTTTTCTGCAGATAAATTTGTGCATAACAATGATATTTTTAATTATGACTTTAAAAAAATAGACTTTTCAAAAAGTTTTTTAGAATATTATAGTACTGATTTCAAAGAAGTTTTGATTTCAAAAAGGATAAAAAAGATTAATGGGGTGAAAAAAGTATGAAGAAGATAGTCTTTCTTTTAATAATTGTATTCAGCATTACCAGTTGTAAACAAAAGTCGATAGAAGAAAGATTTACAGAAGCATTATATATGTTAGATTTCAAAACAGTAAATAAATTACTTAAGAAAGATGATTGCTGCACTTTTCTAAAACAAAATGAAGCCAAATTTTTCTCATATTTGTGTAAAACTGAAGAAGAAGGTTCTTACGATTTAGCAGATTTATTAATTAAAAAGTAACTATTCAGCACAAAAAAAATACAAAAAGGGCTGTTTAAAATCTTAATAGTGTGATAGAATTTTCCCCGGTGGGAAAATGGAAGGAAGTGAATTA
>SFKZ01000054.1 GCA_004553595.1 Methanobrevibacter ruminantium
AGCCATGATCCCCCGGGGGATCAACCTTTTCGGTAAAGCTTGCCTTTGTACGAGGAAGCAAAATTCCTTTCTTAACAAATGGATCCATCAAAGAAAGAACACTTGATATATCGTTTAATGTCATTGCTCTGAATCCGGAATATTCATCGTTATAAATCATTGTTCCAGAACCAATGCTGGAGAAAATTTCACATGGAAGAATACCGTCGATAGAACCGTCAAGAATGTGAATACGAGAAACTTTTTTAGAGCAGGCATTTTTTGCAAGGTTAAACAAAGTCAGAAGCTTTTCCTGTTTAGTAATATCTGAACCATTGCCGGCAGATTTTTTTATAGAATCTTTATTTAAATCAATAAGTGACGAAAGTTCCTGAATGTTCATTGCAGGAATATTATTTTCTGCAGTCAAAGACAATTCAGAAGGAATTTTGAAGGTATCAGGATTGATTTCAGTATCCGGTAAAATATAGAAAAGCTTGTCAGCTTCAAGATTGATTGCAATTTCTGTTGCCAGTGTAAGTGAAGAAATATTGTAAGGTTTACCGGTTGCACTCCATCCAATACATGGCAAAATCGGAATAAATCCATCGTTAAGAATTTCCTTTATAGAGGAAGTTGCGATGCTTTCGATTTGTCCTGTTGTTCCGTAATCAATTCCGTCAATAACACCCATGCCTCGGGCTTTTACCCAGTTTCCAATTACGGCGGATTTTTTTTCTCCAGAAAGAGAAGTCATGATTGTGTTTGAAACATCAAAAGCTGCCATCTTTATAAGTGGCATTGATTCTGGAGATGATATTCTTACACCATTTTTGATGGACCATGAAATATCAGCCTGTGAAAGAATTTCATTTATTCTTTTTCTGCAGCCTGGAACGATAACAACATTGATTCCGCTTTCGTGGATAAGGCTGATATCATGGATATGAGATGGCAGCATTGGAGAATTAATGATTTCATCGTCGATATAAATGACGGTAACCGCGTTTTTGAATACTTTAAGGTAGCGGATAACGTCTCTGATCTGTCTGGCTTTTTGTGATATTTCGTGCATATTTTTAATTATCGGCTGAATGTGGCAGTTTGCCCATATTTTGCTTTGAAAAAATACAGCCGCAATAATCCTGGCGGTATAATCCATATTCCTCGCTGAGCTCAAGACTGCGTTTAAACCCACCTTTCTTCTTAAAATCGCTTGTAAGGAATTTTGGTCCGTTTTCATTTTGTTTCTGTAAATCCTGTCCGATTACATTGATTTTCTGGGCGTCTTTAAAAGGGCTTATGCTTAAGGTTGTGGTAAACCAGTCAAAATTATTCCTGATGGCAAAGTCATAAGCTTTTTCCATACGGAATTTATAGCAACGGCGGCATCGTTCACCTTTTTCGCTTTCGGTTTTAAGTTCTGTATCAATTTCTGTATTTACGGCCTTAAAAAATTCCTCAGGATTGTAGTTTTCTTCATAAAGACAAGCTAACTTGTCTTTATCGAATCTAGGAAGAAATGTTTTCAGTTCATTAAGACGTCGTACATATTCTGCTTCGGGATGAATATTGGGATTGTAATAATAAATTGTGATGTCAAAATACTTCATCAAATATTCCAGCACATAAGAAGAACATGGTCCGCAGCATGCATGGAGTAAAAGAGAAGGTTTTATATTTTGTTTCGAAACACTTTCAAGAATCTTATCAAGTTGTTTCTGGTAATTAATTTTTTCCATAGTAAACAGTAAAGGGATGGTCCAAGTGTTTAGTTGTTCAACATAGATGAAATTATAAAACTGCGTTGAGTTTATGGCAATAATCTTGTAATATAACATCTATGGAATTAACAAGCGCACAGAGAAAAGCATTAAGTGCTCAGGCACATGAATTAAAGCCAGTTGTAATCATCGGACAGGCTGGTGTAACAGACGGCGTAATGGGAAAAATCGCAGAATCTTTAAAAGCACATGAATTGATTAAAATCAAATTCAATGAATATAAAGAAGACAAGCAGAAGCTGGCAGAAGAAATTGCAAACACCTGTGAAGCTGGTCTTGTTAGAATCATTGGTAATATAGCAATTCTTTATAAAGAAAACGAAGAAAAAGAAGCAAATAAGAAAAAAAGCCACAAATAAAAATTCCATGTTATAATTTTAATATGGGAAAATTATCGGCACAATTTAACAAATTCATTGATAGTTCGGACTCTCTGGATAGAAAATTACTTAATCTTTTTCTTATATGTCTCCTAGTTGGAGGTGTACCTTCAACTATTATTTCAATTGCACTTGGAACAGGAATAACTTCAAATATTATTCTCATTATTTCAATGGTTTATACAGCAGTTATTTTAATCATTGAAAATAAATTCAAACACCACGAAATGGCCGGAATTCTGGCCGTTTTTGGTGCTTTATTTTTCTTTATTATTCTTTTTTATACTTTCGGCGGTGTTTCAAGTGGAATGTCATTGTGGATTCTGCTGGTTCTTATTGTTCCTTTTGTTTTTTTACAGGGAAAGTTGAGTATAATACTTTTTTGTATTAGCTTAACGATTCTTGCATTTTCAATTATTTATTCGACTTTTCACCCTGAGTTTGTAAAAAATGTTTATGAAGGTTCACAGTGGAAAATCGGAATTGACGTTGCCCAATCGATGATGTTTGTTGGAATCATCATTGTAGTAATCTATAAATTCCAAACAATAAGTTATAAAAGACAGAATAAAAAAATTCAGAATGCTTACGATGAAGTAAAGAAAGCAACTGAAGCTAAATCCACATTCCTTTCTAATATGTCTCACGATATTCGTACACCAATGAACGCAATTATTGGTTTTACACGAATTGCTCAACAGGATATTGATAATAAAGAAAGTGTTCAGATGTGTCTTGAGAAAATTGCTACATCAAGTGAATATTTATTGAGTCTTATAAATGATGTACTTGATATGCAGAAGATTGAACAAGGAATAATAACTAATGAAAAAATAAAGTTTAATCTTGGAAAAACAATTTTTGATATCGAAGATATTCTTGAGTATCAGATAAAAAGCAAAAATTGTGAATTAAAAACAGACTTTTCAGAGCTTCAACATTACATCATTGAAAACGATATGATTCTTATCAAAAAAATCCTGATGAATCTTATTTCTAACGCTGCAAAATATTCAAAAGAAGCTGGTGGAAAAATATATATTAAAGTTTCAGAAGAAGAAAAGGGAAATAACATTGCCTGTTATACAATTTCAATCCGCGATGAAGGTAAAGGAATTTCTCCATATTTCATTGATCGAATTTTTAATCCCTTTGAGCGTGAAAAAGATACTACAACAAGTGGTATTGTAGGAAATGGACTGGGACTTGCAATTACAAAAAGTGCCGTAGAAACTTTAGGCGGAACAATTGATGTTAAGAGTGTAGTAAATGAGGGTTCAGAATTTATCGTAAAGCTGGATTCAAAATATTTTAATGAAGAAACTGAATTAAAGCATGAAATTAAAAATACAGTAAGCTTTGAAGGAAAGTGCATATTAATTGTAGAAGATAACGAATTAAATCGCGAAATAGCAACTCGTCTTTTTTCTGATATTGGATTTAAAGTTGAATGCGCTGTTAATGGTCAGCAAGCCGTAGATAAGCTGGTAGAAAGTAATGACGGGTACTATGATTTGATTTACATGGATATCATGATGCCTGTATTAAACGGTTACGATGCAACATTTAAGATTCGAAATCTAGAAAGCGATGTTAAGAAGAATATTCCTATTATTGCTATGACGGCTAATGCATTTGACGAAGACGTAAAAAAATCGACTGAAAGAGGAATGAACGGTCATATCGCCAAACCTTTCTCAGTCGATGAAATTGTACGAGAAACAAGTAAAGTACTTAGTCTTGTACAGAATCAATAGAAGAACGCATATCGTCGGTCAATCTTTTTGCAGCAATTGCTGGAGATAAACCTTTATATTTATCCATAGAGATCTGTGGTAAAACAGTAAACTTATACAGATAAGCATTTGTTGGATGTGCTTTATAGAATGGATCGTATTTACCCAATCCGTATTTATCACCACCGCCGATATGCAAAGGCTGAACATTACATCCAGTTTCAAGTGCAATACGGGCTGCACCTTTCTTATATTGATTTGTTCCATGGCGAGGTGTTCTTGTACCTTCAGGGAAGATAATAAGATTGGCACCAGTATCAAGTGATTTCTTTGCTTCTTTTACCATTTCATCCCAGTCACCATCATTAGGAATGTACAAAGGACGTACAATTCCAGATACAGGACTGCTTTTTAATCCGGCCTTGATGATACAGTCAGCATTACGAACAAATGCAAATGTATAAATAACATCAAGCAATGAAGGATGGTTAGCAACAACGATGCATGATTTAAGATTTCTTAGCTTTTCTGCATCATCAACCTGATATCTTGAAATTCTTAAAAAACTCATAGTTTGAACAAAGAAATTCGAAATGCCGGAAATAAAAATACGACCTTTATATTTAAAAGTAGCTTTGTCATGCCATACAAGACGGAGTACAGGCCAGCAGAAAATTACAACTAAAAATGTTCCGATTCCAAAAAAAACATAGCAGAAAACTTTAATGAAACAGCGCCAGAGATATAAAAACGGATTTTTTACCTTTGGAAGATCATCTGGTGAATATCTAGGGTCAATTTTTTTGCTCATGAGAAAACCTCACTTATAGTTATTAGTTCCAGCATTTCTGAATGTGAAACTTAATGAAATCATAAACATTTTTCTGAATATCGGACAATGAATATTCAACTGAATTTATATTTTCCAGCTTTGATTTTGATAAAATTACAGAGAAGGCAACAGGTGGTTTATCTTTTGGAGCAAATTCCGAATAATCCTCTGGAATTAACTCATCTGCATAAACAAAAATAATTTTTTCCTGTTTGCCGGCAAGTACAGAAGATAAAGCACAAGTTAATCCGTCATAGAAATTATCATAAGAAGGAAAGACTGCGTTATATCCAGCTTTTAACTTACAGGCTATAGTTGCCAACGCGATAGGTGCATTAAATACTGAAAGTGAAAAGCCTGCAGGTAAAATAGCTTCGTCTTCAATAATTGATTTATTCAATTTGAATTCACGATCTATTTCACCGCGGAAAGATACAAACACGATTTTTGTA
>SFKZ01000055.1 GCA_004553595.1 Methanobrevibacter ruminantium
AGTTAAATCTCTAATAATACTTTATAAGATATACCCACATTTTTATAAAAGCCTATACCTATTTTTTTTATAACCTATACCCACATTTTTATAAAATCTGAAAAGGAGATTTAAGTTAATGAATTTAATTATGAGAATGGAATTATAGAAACCGCTTCAATCTACCAGCATTAGTAAGTTAATACCGCAGAATACATTTGTTAATAATAATAGTGCTATTGATAATTATATAATAGCAAAGGTAGTAGCTCGCGATCGATTTGTGTTGCGACCATAGGAATACGAATTATTTATTAAATCAGCAATAGAGGATATAGAAACAAATTTAGATAGTCTCTTGGAAGATTTTTAACTATCTAAAAAACATTAGTCCTATGAGGCTCTATTTTTTGATTTGAGAGGGTTTTTTTATTTATAGGGTAATTGGCCTATAAATAGTTTTTTGTCTCGTAAAATTGGAAATATGAGCTTCTGTGGATATTAAAAAATAAAGACAGAAGTCCTTATTATTATTAAATTATGTTTTAATATTTTATATTTATGTTTGTTTTGAGGGGTTGAAGAGGGTTAAACGCTGATGTATCAAGGGATAACGAAATTTCATTAGAGTTTTGAAGAGGACAAAACCCACCATTGAAGAGGACAAAACCCACCATTGAAGAGGACAAAACCCACCTAATGAAGAGGACAAAACCCACCATTGAAGTGGCAAAAGTAATTGAAGCTATCCACCAAAAATCATATAATTTCAACAGTAGAGGTGGACAATGAAAAAGAGTTTAGAAGAGATTAAAGAAAGACAAGATATTAGAGAAGCTCGTAATGAATTAGTTGTAAAACACAATGATTTATTAAGAAAGAGCAGATATACATTATCAGCAAATGAGCAGAAAATAATTATATATTTAGTATCTAAAATAAATGCTGATGATAAAGAATTAAAAGAAATAGAAATAAATATATTAGATTTCTGTAAAGTAATAGGCATAGAAATAAATGGAGATGCGTATAACAGAGTAAAAGAAACTATAAAATCATTAGCTGATAAAAGCTGGTGGCTAACATTTACAGAAAAAAAAGAAACACTATTTAGATGGATAAATGAAGCGGAAATAGAAAAAGGTAATGGAGTAATTAAATTACAATTAAGCAACCATTTAAAACCATATCTTCTGGAATTAAAACAGAATTTTACTAAATATGAATTAATAAATGTTTTATCATTACGATCGAAATACTCTATTAGATTATATGAGCTTCTAAAATCGTATCTATGGCAAGGTGGCTGGCAAGTATCTGTAAAAGAAATAAGAGAATTATTAGAAACAGAGGGAAAGTATAAAGAATTTAAGGATTTTAGGAAGAGAGTATTAAATCCAGCAATAGAAGAAATAAATGGTTATACCGATTTACAAATTGAAATGACAACATTAAAAAGTGGTAAAACAATTTCTCATTTACATTTTAAGATAGATGAAAAGTTAGGATATCAAATGACTATTGATATGGTAATGAATAGAAATGAGAGGTTAAAATAAAATGAGTAAAGACTATTTAACCATAAAAGAATACGCACAGATAAGGGAAGTCTCCGTTTCATCTGTTTATAAGAGGTTGAATACAACCCTCCAACAATATTTGAGAGAGGTTGAAAACCGTAAAGTCCTTGATATCAAGGTGTTAGAAGATGAGGGTTTAACACCCTCCAATGAAAAGGTTGAAGAAACCTCTTCAACCCCTCTTCAACCCAATTCATCAATAATTGAGAAAGAATTAGATATAAAAAATAAGCAAATTGAAAAGCTCACAGACCAGATAGAAAAGCTACAAGAAGATAATAGAAAAAAAGATGAATTTATACAAGAGCAATCAAGAAAACTAACAGAACTTCTGGAACAAAGTAATATTTTATTACAAAATAACCAGATGTTATTAGCTCAACAAAACGACCAAGAGCAGAAAGATATAATACCAGAAGCAGAAGAGATAGAAGAAAGTGCGGTTTCCGATGAAGCGGAGATACATGACCGGGAGCAACCGCAAAAACAAAGTTGGTTTAGCAAATTATTTAAGTTATAGACGCTTCAATATAGCATTATAAGGAGTAGTATCTATTATGAGCCTAAATAGTAGTTTGAATAAAGCAAAAGTAAATAAAGAAGATGAATTTTATACACAAATTACTGATATAGAAAAAGAATTAAAGCATTATAAAAATCATTTCAAAGATAAAGTTATATTTTGTAATTGTGATGACCCAGAGGAAAGTAATTTCTGGAAATATTTTGAGCTAAATTTTGAGTATTTAGGAATAAAAAAATTAATTTCTACACATTATGATAATGAGAAACCAACATACAAATTAGAATTAGTAAGAGATAATAATGGAGATGGTAAAATAGATAAGCTGGATATTGTAAAAACACCGCTTCAACAAAACGGAGATTTTAGAAGTCCAGAATGTATAGATATATTAAAAGAAGCGGATATAGTAATTACTAATCCACCATTTAGTTTATTTAGAGAATTTGTAAATTTATTGGTTAAATACGATAAAAAGTTTTTGATTATAGGTACACAAAATAATATTACATACAAAGATACATTTAACCTAATTAAAGATAATAAAATATGGTTGGGTTATAATGCTGGGAATATGAACTTTACTGTTCCTGATTATTATGAGCCGAGAGCAACAAGATTTTGGATAGATGAAACAGGGCAAAAATGGAGAAGTTTCGGTAATATCTGTTGGTATAGTAATTTAGATATAAAGAAAAGGCACGAAGATTTAATTTTATATAAAAAATATACACCAGAAGAATATCCTAAATTTGATAATTACGATATTATAAATGTTAAAAGAGTAGCTGATATACCAGAAGATTATTATGGAGTAATGGGAGTGCCAATAACATTTCCACAATATTACAATCCAGAACAATTTGAAATTTTAGGTATAGCAAATTCAGCAAGATGGATAGGACACGAGTGTTATACATTGATAGATGGTAAAAAGATTTATAATAGATTATTGATAAAGAGGAAAAGATAATGGAAATTAATTTAGAACAAATTAAAATTAGGGATTTAGTAAAGAACTACTCTTATGATGAGATAGAGGGTATCTATGGTTATGATGGTAGATTAAATATTAGACCAGCATACCAAAGAAATTTTATTTATAAAGACAAGCAGAGAGACGAAGTAATCAATACAGTTAGAAAAGCATTTCCTCTAAATGTTATGTATTGGTGTAAATCTGCTGATGATACATTTGAAGTATTAGACGGACAACAAAGAACAATTAGTATTTGTGAGTATGTAGCCGGTAGCTACTCTATTAATTATCAGTATTTTCATAACCTAACAGAAGAAGAACAAAACCAAATTTTAGATTATGATTTAATGGTTTATATTTGTGATGGCACAACAAGAGAAAAGTTAGAGTGGTTTAGAGTAATAAATATAGCTGGCGAAGAATTAACAGACCAAGAATTAAGAAATGCTATTTATACTGGCAAATGGATAACAGACGCAAAACAGTATTTTTCAAAACCAAATTGTTTAGCATACAATATAGGCAAAGATTATTTAAGCGGACAAATGATTAGACAAGATTATTTAGAAACCGCAATTAGCTGGATAGCAAGAAGTGAAAATATAAATACTGTTGATGAATATATGGCACAACACCAGAATGATGATAATGCCAACCAGATATGGATATATTTCAAGCGTGTGATCGAATGGGTAGAAACGATATTCCCCGTATATCGCAAAGAAATGAAAGGCATAGAGTGGGGACTGCTCTATAACACATACAAAGATGCAGAACTTGATCCCGATGCTCTCGAAGCTGCTATCACAAAACTTATGGCTGACGATGATGTAAGCAATAAAAAAGGAATATATACTTACGTCCTCAACGGTGATGAACGTAATCTCAGCATCCGACCATTCTCTGATACACAGAAGCGTGAAGCATACGAGCGTCAGAAAGGTATCTGCCCGATTTGCAACAAGCACTATGAGTTTGCCCAGATGCACGGCGATCATATCAAGCCCTGGCACGCAGGCGGCAAAACCGTTCCGGAGAACTTGCAGATGCTGTGCAGGGATTGTAATTTGAAGAAGTCGGGGCAGGAATAACAAAAATCGCCATTACTCTACGAGGGTAATGGCGATTCTGCTATATTAGCTATTTGAAGACTTCTTGTAATAATTCAGATTAACGGAAAAGCAGCAACAGATTCGTCAAAATCAGCTGATATTATCGGGCTTTTTGACTTGTTAAACTGTAAATTTGCAAAAAAACGCAAAAATGTCGGAATAACTCTTGACAAGTAGAACAAAATGGTGTATAATAGAAAATGTGAAGGTAGCCGCTATGAAAAATGCAATTCTTAAGTCGATTTCTGCAACCAATTTCGGACCGTTCAATGGTACGATAACATTTGATATGGAGACATCAGTCCCCAAGGGGCAGATTATTGATAATCATACTTTCATTGCTGGTGACAATCAGCAGTTTAATAAAATCGCATATATATATGGTGCTAACGGTTCGGGTAAGTCCAATTTCTGCAAGATTATTTTGCAGATACAGAGAGCCATCATGCTGTCGCCTATCAGAGCATCAAACAATCCTCAGCTTCTCGATATGCTTCCACTGAAGGACGAGTTAGCTGTTCAGAGAAATTATTTTAAGTTTGATGTAGCTGGAAAGAGACGTGAAACATCATACTCGATACAAATTCTTATTGATGATGTACTATATACCTACTCTTTTTCAATAGCTGAAAATCATGATGTCATTTCAGAGAAACTGACGAAAAAGAAAAGGCGCACAGAAACTATTCTGGAACGTACATCGCCAAGTTTTGAGAGCATTATGCTAAAATCGGAGTTGAAGTCTTTTCAGGACAATGTTCATGTAGTCAAGGATAATGCTCTGTGTTTGTCGATGGCTTAGGTCAGTTTACAAGGAACTACACGCAGACCGTGAAACGGGCTGCTGACAACAAACGGCGCTATGCTCCCGGCTGGGTGCATAGCACCTGTTTGT
>SFKZ01000021.1 GCA_004553595.1 Methanobrevibacter ruminantium
AAAATAAAAAGACTATTCTAAATATTTATAATCACTTAGATAAAAATATATATGAGAGATTCATAATGGACACTTGTGAATATACAGTTAGAACACTAATAAACTCAATTACTAAAAATATGAATATAAATGAAAAAGATAAGAAGTTCTTAATTAGTTTTATAAAGTGCCAATTCTTTGGATTTTGTATAGACTGGTTATCAAGAAACTTAGATGAAGAATATGTAAAAGAGTATGTAACATATACTAAAATAAGTAAAGAAATATTATTAGAATTTATAAGTAAACATTCTAATTAATATTCTTTTTTTATGCATTAAAACCACTTTGTATAAAAATTAAACATCATAAAAAAACTGTCCATTTTAAAAAATAAATTATAAGGTTATACTATTTATATAATGAAAGGAGGAACTAAGATGAGTAAATTTATACGTATAGCTAAAACAAGTTACATAGTTATGTCTATCATATTATGTATTCTAGGATTAGTACTTATGATAAATCCAGCATTTTCACAAACAATGTTAGTTGTAATATGTGCAATACTTTTAATAGTATTTGGAATGATTAAACTATTTGGTTATTTCTCAAATGACCTATATCGTTTAGCATTTCAATATGACTTACCATTTGGTATTTTACTTTTAGTACTTGGTATTATCATTCTAGTACGTCCTGAAGGATTTATTAACTTCATATGTATAGCATTAGGTCTTTCAATATTCACAGATAGTATGTTTAAAATGCATATTGCTAATGAAGCACATAAGTTTGGTATTCGTGAATGGTACTTAATATTAATATTCGCAATACTTGCTTGCATTTGTGGTATTGTTTTAATGATAAAACCTAGTGAGAGCGCAATGGTATTAACTATATTACTTGGAGCTAACCTTTTAGTAGAAGGTATTCTTAGTTTAATAACAGTTATTACATCAGTTAAAATCTTTAAAGAAAAGAAAAAATAGTTTAAAGGAGACATATATATGACAGCAGAATTTACTAAAGAAATGAAAAAAACTCATACTATACTAGCACCAGATATATTCCCAGTACATATGAGACTTCTAACAAAAGTATTCGCGTTATATGGTTATAATGTAGAAGTACTTCATTATGAAGGAAAAGATGTTATAGATACTGGACTTAGTTACCTACATAATGATATTTGTTATCCAGCCATATGTGCAATAGGACAACAACTTTATGCACTTAAAAGTGGTGATTATGATACTCATAAAGTAGCTTTAATACAATTTCAAACTGGTGGTGGATGTAGAGCATCTAATTATATTTGTTTACTTAGAAAAGCTTTAGAAAATATGGGATATGATTATATACCAGTTATTTCAGTAAGCACAAGTAACATAGAAAAATGTAGTGGATTTAAACTAACACCAATGATGATGTATATGTCTCTTAGAACTATTATCTATGGAGACTTTATAATGCTTTTAAAGAATCAAGTAAAACCTTATGAAAAGAAAAAAGGTGAAACTGATAAATTAGTAGATTACTGGATAAATAAATTAACTACTGATTTCGCTTCTAAAAAAAGTTTAAATAATAGAAGTATGAAAAAAAATCTAAAAAGTATTGCTAAAAGTTTCCATGAGATTAAAAGAGTAGATAGAAAATTAAAGAAAGTTGGTATCGTAGGAGAAATATATGTTAAATATTCCCCATTTGGTAACAACAATTTAGAAGAATTCTTACTTAAAGAAGGATGTGAATATATGGTACCAGGAGTACTAGCATTCTTTGAATTCTGTTTTTCTGATGGAGAAATCAATCATAAATATTATGGAAAAAATAGAGTAAGTATGTATGCAGGAAAGACTATAGAGTCAATCGCATCTTCTTGGGAAAAAGATATGGAAGAAGCATTAAAACCATATCCTGAATTTGTATGTCCAACTCCATTTAAAAAGATAAAAAAACTTGCAGATCAAGTAATTGATAGAGGAGTAAATATGGGAGAAGGATGGCTTTTACCAGGAGAAGTATCTGAACTAATAGAAAAAGGTTATAACAATATTATATGTGCTCAACCATTTGGATGTCTTCCTAATCACATAGTAGGAAAAGGTACAATAAGAACACTTAGAATGTTATATCCAAATGCTAATATATTTCCAATAGATTATGATGCAGGAGCTTCAAAAGTAAATCAAGAAAATAGAATTAAATTAATGCTAGCTATCGCAGAAGAAGGTGATAAAAATGTATAGTAATTGATGAAAAAGAAAATATAATATTTAAGAAATATGAACGTCACTATTCTGAGATAAGAAGTGCTATATTAAAAATAATAAATGATTTAAAACAAGTAATAAAGAAAGACAAGATAACAGTAACTATCTCAGGTTCAGCAGGGCTAGGTTATGCGGAAAGTCTAAAGATACCATTTGTTCAAGAAGTATTTGCAGAAAAAATAGCAGTTAAAAAGTATTATCCAGATACTGATACAGTTATAGAATTAGGTGG
This sequence comes from Methanobrevibacter ruminantium, assembly GCA_004553595.1. GTDB lineage: Archaea > Methanobacteriota > Methanobacteria > Methanobacteriales > Methanobacteriaceae > Methanobrevibacter > Methanobrevibacter ruminantium_A. The sequence goes on from SFKZ01000021.1 coordinate 2,491, forward strand.
AGAAGACGCTAAAATGCTATTTCTTACTGGCGGATTTGAAATGAGAATGAATGGTAGTTGTGCAGGAGGAACAGGGGCATTTATAGACCAAATGGCATCTTTATTAAATGTTAATGGTGAAGAATTAAATGAATTATCAAGTCATCATGAAAAGATTTGTAATATAGCATCTCGTTGTGGAGTATTTGCTAAATCAGATGTTCAACCACTACTTAATCAAGGTGTTAGAAAAGAAGACATCGCAGCTGGTATATTTAGAGCAGTAGTAAACCAAACAATATCAGGTTTATCACAAGGAAGAGAAATAGGTAATAATGTTTTATATTTAGGTGGACCATTATACTTCTATAGCGAACTTAGAAATAGTTTTGATGAAGTATTAAATACTAAAGGAATACTTCCTAATGATGCTCTTTACTTTGTAGCAATAGGCTCAGTAATAGCAAACGTAAAAGAAGAAACAACTCTTTTATCACTAGAAAATAAATTTAAAAAATTTAAAGAACAAAACAACTATACAAAAACTAAACCACTTTTTAAAGATAAAAAAGAATATGAAGAATTCTTAAAAAGACATAATGATACAACTATAAAAGAATTAGATAAACCAAGTAAAAATATGTATCTAGGAATAGACGCAGGAAGCACTACTATTAAGATGGTTCTTTGTGATGATGATGGTAACATATTTAATCCATATTATTCATCAAACGAGGGAAGCCCAGTAGAAATAGTTAAAAAGTATTTGATAGATTTGTATGAAAAATATCCAAATATTAATATTAAATCTAGTGCAGTTACTGGTTATGGAGAAGAACTAATTAAAAATGCATTTAATATAGGTTATGGAGTAGTTGAAACAATTGCTCACTATACAGCAGCAAAGAAAATAAATCCTAAAGTAGACTTTATTCTTGATATAGGTGGCCAAGATATAAAATGTTTTAAGATTAAAAATGGTTCAATAGATAGTTTATATTTAAATGAAGCATGTTCTTCAGGATGTGGTTCTTTCTTACAAACATTTGCTAAAGCTTTAGGATACACAACAGAAGAATTCTCACACTTAGGCCTTTATGATAAAAGTCCAGTTAGTTTAGGTTCTAGATGTACAGTATTTATGAATAGTGCAGTTAAGCAAGCTCAAAAAGATGGCGCATCAGTAGAAAGTATCGCAGCAGGTCTTTCAATGAGCGTAGTTAAAAATGCATTATATAAAGTTATAAGATGCGCTAGTCCAAAAGACTTAGGAGAAAATATAATTGTACAAGGTGGAACATTCTTAAATGATTCAGTACTAAGAGCATTTGAAATGGAAATAGGCCATAATGTAATAAGACCAAAATATTCAGGACTTATGGGAGCATACGGAAGTGCACTTTATAGTAAAGAAAAAAATAGTGATAAAAGTAATGTATTAAATCTAGAAGAACTTAAAAACTTTAACTATGAAACAAAAAATATAAATTGTAATGGTTGCACTAATCATTGTAATTTAGTAATAAATACATTTGATAAGAAAAGAAGATTTATCGCAGGTAATAGATGTTCAAAACCACTTAACAAAGGTACTACTCAAGAACATTATGACTTATATGAATATAAACAATCACTATTAAAAGAATTTATGAATAATGAAATAGATGAATCTAAGACTACTATTGGTATACCTCTAGTACTTAATATGTATGAACTATTACCATTTTGGTATACTTTATTTAAAACTTTAGGACTTAATGTAGTAGTGTCTCCATTTTCATCTAGAAGTCTTTATTTAAAAGGACAACACACAATACCATCAGATACAATATGTTACCCAGCTAAACTAGCTCATGGGCATATAGAGTATTTATTAGATTCTAAAGTAGATTATATATTTTATCCAAGTATGAGCTATAATGTAGATGAAAAACTTGGTACTAATCATTATAATTGTCCAGTGGTTGCATATTATCCTCAAGTTATAAGAGGCAATGTAAATAATTTAAAAAAAGATACGTTTATAGATGACTTTATAAGTTTAGCAGATAAAAAACAATTCTTAAAAAGAATAAAAATTATTGATTGAAAAAATAATCTAAAAAATTAAAAATAAAAAATAAAAATTTAACTGATTACATCAAGTAATCAGCTTTACAGAATCCAATGAAGTCATCGACTAACCTATCAACATCTTTAGTGTCATCCTTGAGAAGACCTTGGTCAATGAAGATAGCCCTGTTACTTAATTCCCTAATGAAGTCTGTATTGTGTGAAACCATTACAATGGTAGTTCCGAATTCCTTGCAGATTCTCTTAAGAGAGTTGGTTACTGTCCTCAAGGTTTTTGGATCCAAGTCTCCAAACGGTTCGTCAAGCAAGAGGATATCCGGTTTGGATACGAGCACAAGTGCAAGCATAGCCCTTACCTTTTGACCACCTGATAATTCAAAGGATCTTCTTCCTAAAATGTCTAAAGGCAAGTCAAGCGCTTCGAATAAGTCTGCAACTTGCTCTGCAATTTCTGCTTCAGGGAATTTAGGGAACAATTCATCTAAAATACTTGGTTCAAGTCCAACTTGCTCAAGACGAGCTTTAGCTTCCCTTTCTGGAAGGTCAGTCAATTGATACAATGCATCAAGCAAGATGTCAGGCAAGCCTTCTTCCTTAGCTCTTTCTTTTGCTTCCTGAACCATATCAAATCTTTTGTATCCAAGTTTCTTAGCCAATTGGCTTTGAACGGTAGCCCAATAGACTAATGCAAATTCCTGATGCATGAAACCTATGTTTCTTCTAACTTCCATCCTGTCAAGGCTTGCTTTTCTGATGTCTACCCATTTGGTTTCTCCGTCCTTGTCAAGCTTGAACAATACATCACCGTTGTCAGGCACATCCATACCCCCTAACATACGAAGAAGAATTGTCTTACCTGCTCCACTTGGACCTACTAGAGATAGGATATCTCCTCTCTTTACTTCAAAGCTGATGTCCTTCATGTGCAAAACATCTTTACCTTTAAGCAAATAGAACCTTTTATCCAAATCGCATGCTTTAATCAAGGTTTCATCTGTGGATTCAAGCTCAATGTCAACAGGGTCTTCAATGTCAGATAGGAACTCATCGATGATCTCATCAACATCTCCATCTTTAGCTATTTCACCATCTTCCAAAAGGATTACCCTTTCAGCCAAGAACTTATGAACCTCAGGTAAGTGGGATACTAAAACAATAGTGATGTTTAACTCTTCATTGATCTTTTTAACAGCATCCAAGATTTCCTGTTTGGTTTTAGGACATGCCATTGTAGCAGGCTCGTCAAGAAGCATTACTTTAGGCTTTTTAGCAAGCTGTCTTGCCATGATAAGTCTTTGCTTTTCACCACCGCTTAATACGGAAGCCAAGTGACCGGACTTTTCCTTAAGGCCTACAAGCTCCAATAGCTCATAAGCTTCCTTATCGAATTGGTCATGAGCCAATTCAAAGTCGGTTCCTGCCTCATCACCGTATTTTGCACCATATAGCTTTCTTACTACATTGTCAAGTACGGTTTCAGGCCAAATACCAAAAGACCTTTGCAAGTGAATTGCAGTTTCCTTTTTCACTTGATTGAAATAAAATTGAGTTGAATCCGGCTTTAAGGTGTATCTTTCTACTCTAACTTCACCTTCATCAAATTTTTCCACCCCTCTTAATATTCTTAAAAGGGTTGTTTTACCGGAACCGCTTGTTCCTAAAATACCTACGATTTCTCCTTCTTTAACTTCAAGATTAATGTTATTTAGGGCTTTCACTTCTTCCCCATTCTCTAATTTATATGATTTAGAAAGGTTTTTAATACTTATCATTATACCACAATTTGAATTTTTAAACGATTCTTATTAATTAGAATAATTAAATTAATAATTTGTTTAATTTTAAATATTATTAAAATATTTATACATTATATAATATTAAATTACCTATATTTAAAACCTTTTCATTAATCATTTAATAATTAAATATAAGAATTAAGATGAATAAAATATTCATAAATATTTTAAACAGAAATAAATTTGTTTAATTTAACAAACAGGAGATTAATAATGTCATTTAGTTTAGAAAGCATTGGAATCAAGGCTGGAGGAAAATATGAAACAATCTACACCACCATGAACAAGGCAGGTGAAATGGATGCAGCTCCAATAGGACTCAAATGTGTAGATGACTATGCAGTTCTTGGGAGAATATTTGAAGGAAGCAAAACATTGGAAAACATTAAGGAAACCGGAATTTTTGTTGTAAACATTACAAGTGATCCAAGTGTATTTGCACGTTCATTATATGGCAATCTAGAGCCTAAAGAGTTTGTTAAGGATGATGACATAGTATATATGAAAAATGCTGACGCTTACTTCATTGCACTTGTAAAATCAATTGAAGATAAGGAAATAGGAAAGGACCATGTGAATGATGGAGCTAAATTCAGCATCGTCAATGCAGAATCCATAAAGATCATAATCAATAAGCCTGGAACAAAAGCTCTAAACAGAGGAATATTCGCATTTTTGGAATCTCTTGTAGACTATTCAAGAATTGATATAATCGATGATGAGAAAAAGGATGAATATATCAAGAAATTCAAGGAAAACGAGAGACTAATTGATGTAGTTGCAGAGGATGAAGTTAAAGAGGCAATGAAAGACTTGAAGGAAAGGATAATTGAAAAAGGAGTTGAGTTATAATTTAATTTAAAAATTGAAAAATAACGAAATGAAAGCAATATTTACTGTAAAATAAACTTAATTCTTTCATAATTGATAAGATTTAAATAATATAAATCTTAAAATAATTTAAGGGTTTACACCTTTATATAAACTCCATTTTGTTGAAAAGAAGGAGATGTTAATGAATCCAAATTTCTTTGGATTCCGTTAACATTTGATATACTATTTTTAATTTTTTTGAAAACTATTTTCAATTAATTTTTCTATCCTATTCTTATAATTCGATAATTTATCAAATCTTATTTTATTGCATTTTAAAATAAATTTCTTAAAAAGACTATTTTTTACGAAATAAATGCAATATGACAATTAAACTGAAATTAAAAGCCATAAAATTAGTTAAACATATAAATAATAAATTTAAACTAATTATTAAGGTTTCGATATCTTAAAAAATCACAATCTTTTCAATGAAAGGAGGTGAAAGTATGGTCATGACTTTGAGACAAGTTTTACTTGTTATCCTTTTCATAATTCAAAGGATCCTAATTTTCATTGAATGAACTGTAGTTTCACGATAGTCGAATTTTACAAAAAGTTAACAGTTTGATTTGCCTTAGATATCCTTTCATCCTATTAAATTAGATTAAAAAAATAGAAAAAAGTAATTTAGAATTCAATTGGATAGAATTCAGTATAAGTGGAGTTTCTTTCTATTGGAACTCTTCCCAAGTCATTGACTAATTTAGTTAGGTCTCTAATGCTTGCATTAACACCATCTGGAGCTCCAGAAGCTGCAGACAATTCATCTCCACCCAAAGTGCCCCCTAAGTCATTAGCACCTGCTAAAAGTGAAACTTGAGCAAATCTAAAGCCCATTTTTACCCAAGAGACTTGAATATTAGGAATGATGTCTCTAAACATTAATCTAGCAACAGCATAAAGCTTTAAATCTTGAGTACCTGTAGCTCCCAAATCCCTTTGTCCTTCAAGGAAAATCGGGGAGTATTCATGCATGAATGTCATTGGAATGAATTCATTGAATCCTCCAGTATCAAGTTGGATTTGTCTAAGAATATCTAAGTGTTCAACTCTCTCTTCAATGGTTTCCACATGACCATACATCATGGTAGCAGAACCGGTTATTCCAACTTTCTGAGCTATCTTCACTACATCAATCCATTCTTGAGTTGATACCTTTTTAGGGCATATTATTTCTCTTGAACGATCTGCCAATATCTCAGCAGCAGTTCCAGGTAAAGTGTCTAAACCTGCCTTTTTCAATATTTTAAACGCTTCATCTACAGGTATTTCACTGTTTAGTGCAGCATCTCTAATCATGGTTGGTGAAAATCCATGGATTTCCACTTTAGGGTAATGTGACTTGAGCAATTTCAAAAGATGCTCATAATATTCTATTGTTGCATCTTCAAGGACTCCGCCCATCAATGTGAATTCGCGTGCCCCATCACGGTAACTGCCTTCAGCCTTATTCAATATGCCTTCATCATCTAATAAATAAGCTTCAGGATCATCCGGATCCTTACCGAAAGCACAAAATCCACAACGTACATGACAGATGTTTGTGAAGTTGATGTTGCAGTTATTGATGAAAGTGACCTTATCACCAACAATCTCTTCACGTACCGCATCTGCAGTAGCCAAAAGCGGATAAATTTCTGAACCCTTTAGGTTCATTAAGTAATTCCCATCTTCAACTGAGATAGGCTCATCAAAAGCGCTATCTAAAATCTTCTTAGTTTTGGATGCCACATTAATTCTATCGTACATAATTTTAAATCAGTTCCATATAACATATAAAGTTTTCTATGAATTGAAAAAAATAATTAATTTTAATAGGTTAGATGATTTAATTTTAACTAAAAAGTGATTAAATTATTAATAAAGATTAGAAAATATTTATTAATTAAATTAAGTAAAAAATCAGACATTTTAAGGTAAAAATGATTATTTTTATACATTTAATTTAAATTAGCAATTTTTAAATTTTACTAATTTACTTATTCCTCATTAAAAATCAATGAATTTATAAATTTCTCTAATTTACTTATTCTTTAATAAAAATCAAATAATCAAATATTAATATTATAAGGAATAAAAAGAGATACAATGAAGAACGTAACACGTGGCTTATTAATTGGAAGAATGCAACCTGTTCATAATGGCCATATCCAAATTATAGAAAAGACATTGAATTTTGTTGATGAAGTTGTAATTGGTATTGGAAGCGCTCAGTTAAGCCATGAGCTAAAGGACCCATTTACTGCAGGTGAAAGGATCATGATGATGACCCAAGCATTGGATGATGCAGATATCGACCCTAAAAGGTATTACATCATACCTATTGAAGACATCAATAGAAATGCATTGTGGGTTGCTCAAGTCAAGATGCTGACTCCTCCTTTCAGTAATGTATATAGCGGAAATGCTCTTGTAAAAAGATTGTTCAAGGAAGATGGATACGATGTCTATCAGCCAGAGCTATTTGATAGGGAAGTCTTGTCTGGAACTGAAATAAGAGATAGAATTTTAAATGATGGAGATTGGAGATCTCTTGTTCCTAAAGCTACAGCAGATGTCATTGACGAGATAGATGGAGTATGCAGGATCAAAGAATTGAGCAAAAAGGAATTAAGTGAAAAATGATCCTTATTCATTTTCTATTTTTTTAGAAAAATTATATAACAATAGTTATATTTATTAATAAAAAAATTAAATATATTAATGGAATAAGACAAATTAACTTTAAGTATCAAACTTAAATTTTTTATTCATTATTTATTAGGATGATAAAATGGTAATAAAAATTGTAGAGAAAGACGAAGAATACTTCACTATTGGAGACTTAATTGAAGACATTAAAAAATCACAAAGAGTTGATGAAGCTGGAGCAATTTACAGTTTTGAAGGAATCGTAAGAGGAACAGAAGAAAACAAGACTGTAGATAAACTTACATTAACTCTCCCAGATAAGGAAAAGGGATTAGCAGATATCGAATCCATTGTAGAAACAGCTAAAGTGAAACATGGAGTATTTGAAATAAGCGTTATCCATTATATTGGAGAGTTCTACACAGGAGATCAATTATTCCTTGTAGTTGTTCTCGGACCTCATAGAGGCGAAACCTTAGAAGCTCTCACAGAAGTTATTGAAAGAGTTAAACATGAAATTGACTTTAAAAAAGAAGAGCTTTCCAATCAAGGAACTAAAGTTATAATGGCAGGAGGATAATTCTTCCCCCATTACTATTTTATTAAATAAACTTATTAATTATTTCAATGCGAAAAAATATTATTAATCATTAAAAAAAAAAAGCTTTTTTTAAAATATTTAAAAGATTAAAAAGAGATAGATTTTACAAAATCTATAAAATTACCTAAAAACTTATTTTAACAGAACAGACCATTAAAATATCTAAATACTATTTAAATAATACTATTAATTATAAATTTCTAAACTTTATTAAAATTAAAGTTAAAAGTAAGTAAATAGAATAAATCTATTTAGCTACCATTACTTCGGTAGATTTAATAATAGCTTTTACTTCATTACCAATAGCTAATTCTAATTCTTCTGCAGATTCTCTGGTAATTGCTGCAGTGAGTAAAGCTGGATCTTCTACTTTAATTTTAATGCTTGCCATTACAGCACCTAATTTTAAACTTTCAACAGTTCCTTTAATACCGTTTCTTGCACTAATTTCCATTTTATCACCAATAAAAATAAAATTATTAATTTTCTAATTTTTAAAACTATTAAACTTATTTAGCTACCATTACTTCAGTAGATTTGATAATAGCTTTTACTTCGTCTCCTTCTTTTAAGTCTAATTCTTCTGCAGATTCTCTGGTAATAACTGCAGTGATGACACCAGGTTCGGTTATTTCAATTTTAATACTTGCCATGACTTCACCTAATTTTACATCTTCGACTTTTCCGGTTAATCCGTTTCTTGCACTAATTTCCATAATAATACCTCGATATGAATTTATCAATAATTATACAATTCGATAATTGCATATAATGTAATTTGTCTTAATACTATATAAATATTACTATTAAAGCAATTAAAATAGTTTTTTACGATTACGATTTTTTTACATATCGAAAAAGGAAATCTGAATTTTTTTAATCGATAATAATATTACATTATAAAGAGAAAACTAAAAATTATTTCAATGAAAACAATATTAAAATGAGATTAAAAATTTCAAAAAAAGGAAAATATTGATTGAAATTGAAAAATTTTAATTTAACTAGCAAAAAAATGGGAATAAAAAGATTAAATTAGTCTAAATATTAGAAAACTTTATTAAATAAGTCTTTTAAAAATATGATTAGATAATTGTTGAATATTTTAAGATTTGAAAATCAAAAATGAAAGAATTAAAAAATAGAGAAATAAAATTATAATTTTTAAAAATTCAAAATTCTAAGATGTGTTATTATGTCACGCCAAAAATTCATCAGAGACAGTATCCATGGAAACTTGCCGCTAACTGAATTTGAAGTGGAAGTATTGGACTACCCACAAGTTCAAAGATTAAGAAGGGTAAAGCAATTAGGATTCATTTCATTGATCTATCCTGGAGCTAACCACTCTCGTTTTGAGCATTGCATTGGAACAATGCATCTTGCATCAAAGCTTGCTGAACAATTGGAATTGGATGAACATGACAAGGAATTGGTTAGAATGGCTGGTTTATTGCACGATGCAGGACATGGCCCATTCTCACATGTTTCAGAAGCTGTTTTTGATGTTCCTCATGAAGAGTTAACCGGTTTTATAGTGACAAAAACCAGCTTGGCAGACAAGCTATCAGAAAAATTCAACACACAAGAAATTGTCGATATCATTAACGGTAAAGGCAGATTAGGCCCTATCATCTCTGGAGAATTGGATATGGACCGTATGGATTACCTCATTAGGGACTCACATTACACTGGGGTGGCTTATGGAGTAATCGATACTGAACGTATCATAAGCAACTTAAAGCTAAAGAGAGAATTGATATTGGACATCAAAGGTGTTCAAGCTGCAGAAGCAGCACTTACAGCCCGTTATCTAATGTATCCAAGTGTTTATCAGCACCACACTACAAGAATCATCAATGCAATGTTTAGAAGATGCCTAAGGCATATGATCAGTCAAGACATTGTAAATCCTAATGAGATGTACAAATACGATGATTCAGACATGATAAGCATGTGCAGAAGCTCTGAAGGATTTTCAAGAGACATAATGGAACGCATTGACAACAGACAGCTATTGAAAGTAGCTAAATCCGAACCTGTAAACGGATTTGAAAACCCTGAGCAAATATTTAAGATTGAAAAGGAAAAACTGGCAAAAGCTGAAGAGGAAATCAGTGAAGACTTCGGTTTAGACAGAAATTACGTTATCTTAAACATATCTGAATATCCAAGTTTTGATGAGATGAAAACATGGGTGTCCTTTGGAGAAAACCTATACCATCTTAACGAGATTTCAAGCATAGTGGGTGCTTTAAGCAGTGCAAGGTTCAATTCAGCAGATATTGCACTTTATGTTCCTAAGGAAGATATGGGAAAAATAAATAGGTTAAAGCTAGACAATTACATTGATTTGCCAGAAAGAGTGAATAAATTTGATACAATTCATTTTGAACAGTCTACATTGTTTTAAATTAAATAATAAAAATAACAATAAATAAAATATAATTATATCATAAATAAGATTAATATTATTTTCAAGAGAGGATAAGATGATAGTAATAGCTATTACAGGTGCAAGTGGAGTAATCTACGGAGTTGAAATGCTAAAGGCACTGAAAGAACTTAATGTAGAAACAGGATTATTAATCAGCGATTCAGCTAAAATAGTGATGAAATATGAATTGAACGATTGCAATTTAGAAGAGATTGAATCATTGGCAGACCACTATTTCGAAGCGAATGAGATCGATTCATCCATCAACAGCGGTTCATTTAAATTCGATTCCATGGTTATCATCCCTTGTTCCATGAAAACCGTATCTGCAATAGCTAATGGCTATGCATCCAACTCAATTAGCCGTGTAGCGGATGTTGCATTGAAAGAGAGAAGAAACCTTGTTTTAGTGCCAAGAGAAACCCCATTAAGGGATGTTCATCTTGAAAATATGCTTAGAATCTCTAAAGAGGGAGGAATTATCCTACCTGCAATGCCTGCATTCTACCATGAACCTAAAGACATCAAGGACATGACTGACTTTATTGTAGGAAAAGTATTGGATGTTTTAAGAATAGACAATGAAATGTTTAAAAGATGGGAAAAACCATAATCAAATACCCAATAAATAATTTCTTTTGAGTTGGAAATATGATTAATGACTTTGATTTATTAACAACATGTGACATATCAGGATTCCTAAAAGAGGAAATCAGATCAATCATAATCTATAAATCTGATGTAAATGATTCAGATATTGTTTTAGACATCAATTGCGGTGTTGGAGAGATCTCATCAGAATTTTCCAATCTTGCTCAAAAGGTATATGCAATAGATGAAAGTCCACAAGCCATCACAATAAGTGAAAATAATATTAAAAAGCATGGAAATATCGATAATGTTGAATTGATGAATGAGAATGACTTATCTGCAATTGAAAAAATAGAAAATTTTGATATTGCTATACTACATGCCAAGAATGACAATTACAATGAAATCTTAGATATTGTCCATGAAAAAATTAATTCTAAAGGCAGAATACTTATTTTAACCAATTTCCTTGACATTGAAGTGAATGTAGTCAATAAATTGGATGAATTGAATTACAATCCACAAATCACCCAAGTAAACATTACAAAAGGGCAATTATTGTATAAGGGAATAAAAATGGAAAGTCAAAATCCAATGACTATCATTTTTGCTAAAAAAAGATGATTGTAAAAAAAAGTTATATGAAAAATAGCTTTAAAAAGACATTAATTGATATTACTCTAAATCATCAAGATCTTCTTTTCTGTTAAAGTTTCTAAAGTCCTTTTCAAAGAGAACCCTATTGTCAACTTCTATAAAGCAAGGATTTTTCAAGCCTTTAATGAATGACTTTACATATAAGTTATCTTCTTTTAAAAGCTCATCAATCTTATTCAAATTCTCTTTTTTATATATTGCATGCAATGGCTCAGAGTTTGCTATTTTCATGTCAACGGTCATTTCACTTGCATCATCAAAATTAAATTCATCATTATCCTTGAACTTGTCCTTATTTGATTTTATGTGAAATGGAATGATTGCATCAATATCAGATTCCAAGTTTTCATCCAATAGCTTAAACATTGCATCTATATTTTCCTCACTGATAAAAGGGGAATCACAAGGCAAAACAAGTGCATAATCTGTTTTTATATTCTTCAACCCAGTCATGATTCCTGATATTGGACCTTTTCCCTTAATCTCATCCTCAACAAAATTTAATGAATAATCAAAATTATCTTCAATATCATCATCACAATACTGATTAAGTAATGACTGATAATCAGCTATCCTTTGAGCATCATTTAAAACAATTGTAGCATCATTTATTTTATAGTTTAATCTTTCAAGTATGTGTAAAATCATAGGTTTCTCTTTAATAATCATAGACCCCTTATCCTGACCCATTCTTCTACTCATTCCTCCTGATAAAACTATGCAAGAATACAATTTTTGACCATTCATAAACATCACTATAAAAATAAAAGTGAATTAAATTAAAAAAAGAAAAGTTTGATTAATTGAAATTTGAAAATCAATTAATCATTGAATTAATCTATTCCTTTACATGAACATCCGCTTCGCTATCGAATGGATTGGTACGGATAGCAAGTGAAGTCATGTAAGGATAGTATTTTTTAAGGTATTTTAAATAATAAACCCATTCATACACCAATTTAGTGTATACTCTCTTCATATCACCGTTTAAGTGATTGAAATCAGCATCTTTAATGTCTGAGAATTCACCTCTACGGGAAAGCTCTTCATCCAAATGCAATAAAGCAAGCAAGAGTGAAGAGAATTCATCTTTTTCCAAAAGATTAGGGTTGTTGATGAGGTTTACTAAAAATTCCCTTTTTTCAACAAGAATTGAATGAAAATTTGTTAAGAACTCCTCTCTTTCTTCTGGCGGAATATCCACTTTGAAGTCAAGCCCATTTTCTTTCAATTCCTTCATCTTATTATCGAAATCCTTTTCATCCCAGTTTCTGATATCCTTTAGGTTTTCGGTATTGATCTTGTTCTTATTGACTTTGCTGAGCTCAGCTAAAAGATCATTTCCAATTTCTGAGAAGAAAGTACCCATAAGCATGTCTATTTTCTCTAAAATAGCTTCATGTTCCTTTTTGCCCATTATGCCTTCAAGCAGGAATGCGACAATCAATATGTCAATTGGAATGAAACCTATATGTTTCCAAAGATAAGCAATAATCTCTTCACCATCTCCAAAGATAAGATATCTTGCTAAAAAGATGGCAACTGCCAAGACAAACATGATTATTGCAAATCTGATTTTCCAACTTCTTTCGTTGTTTTCTCTCATTTTATAAACTCCAATAAAAATTATAAAAATTATACAAATTATACAAATTATCAATCAGTATAAGACTTTTTAATCAAATAAGCAAATAATTGTTAATTAATTTATATAGTAGTTTATTCCTTTAATTTAATAAAGTATTCGTTTTAAGAAGTGGAAATTAAATTCGTTAAGTATTTAATAACCAGGGTCAAATTTAAAAACTTTAGCAGCTAATTTCAAACCAGTATCCTTAACAAAAGTATTGATTAATAAATAAGCCACTAGCCATCTTAAAGGCCATAAGATTAAACAGTTTTCCATTGAAATTCCATTTCCAGTTAAATAAAATGGAAGTACACCAAAAATGATTGGCATAATAATGCTCATCATAAAACTAATCCAAAATGCAACAGGATTCCAAAGTCTTTTAATAAAATCTAACATAATATAATCTCTCCTTTATAGTAAATTTTTTAAAATATTTTATAAAACCTGTTAAAAATAGAATAAATAATTTTTTTAAAATATTTTATCTACTATTTAAAGACTCTAAAAAGCAATTATATTTAGAATTGTAAAAAAGAATTATTTGATTTAAAAAACAACAAATCAAAATAAAAATGATCTTTAAAAAATAATTGAAAAAGAATAATGATAGATTATTCTAAATTCAAATTAATAGTCCCAATTATTCAAAATTTGGATAATTTGGACTTTCGTTAGTGATCATCAATTCATGAGGATGTGATTCCTTGATACCACTTGCAGTGATTCTAACGAAACGAGCAACTTCCTTCATGTTTTGGATGTCACGAGCACCACAGTAACCCATGGAAGACTTTAATCCTCCAACCAATTGGAATACAACTTCAGCCACAGTTCCCTTATATGGAACTACACCTTCTACACCTTCAGCCACTAATTTTGAATGTTTCATGTGGGTGCCTTTATCCACTTCTTGGAAGTATCTGTCTGCTCCACCACCGGATCCACCAGTCATAGCTCCAATGGAACCCATTCCACGGTAGGTTTTGTATTTTCTACCATTCATGGTAACTATGTCACCAGGAGCTTCCAAGGTTCCTGCAAGCAAGTTACCAAGCATTACAACATCTGCACCGGCACCAATAGCTTTTGCAATGTCACCGGAGTATCTGAGTCCTCCGTCAGCAATGACAGGAACTCCAGCTTCGCTAGCAATATCTGCCACTTCTGCAATAGCTGTAACCTGTGGTACACCGATACCTGCGACAATACGGGTAGTACAAATGGAACCAGGACCAATACCTACCTTAAGACCGTCTGCACCATGAGCAATCAAGTCTTCTGCAGCTTCACGGGTTGCAATGTTACCCATACATAAGTCTGCATCGATATTGTCCTTGATGGTTTCTGCAAATTTAACTACATTCATGTTATGAGCATGAGCACAGTCGATTGAAATGATGTCTGCTCCAGCTTCATCCAATGCCATAGCTCTGTCCAAATCGAAAGGACCACAAGCTGCTGCAACTAAGTATTTACCATTCTTATCAAGTGCAGCATTAGGGTGTTGATCTTGATTTAAGATATCCTTAATGGTAAGAATACCTACCAAATCACCATCTTCACTAACAACAGGCAATCTTTCAACCTTGTTTTCATAAGCGATATCCAATGCCTCTTCAGAAGGGGTGTTCTCTTTGATTGTAACAACTTCAGAGGTCATTATGTCCTTGACTAATTTTTTGGAATCAGATTTTAGGAAAGGCCTTACATCTCTTTTAGAGATGATTCCAACAATCTTCTCGTTTTCAATAACAGGAAGACCGCTAACTGATTCGTTTTCCATAATGTCTTGGACAGTTTCAATGGAAGATTCAGGACTGATTGTCACTACATCACGTACGGTAATGTCTTCAGCGCTTTTTACTTTTTTAACCTCTTCCACTTGTGCCTCTTGAGTGATGTTACGGTGAATAACACCGATTCCTCCTTCTTGAGCAAGTGCAATAGCTAAATTTGCTTCAGTAACTGTGTCCATTGCAGCACTCATAATAGGGATATTTAATTGGATGTCTTTAGTTAAGTTTACTTTAGTTTCTACATCCTTTGCTTCAATCCAGGAAGCGTTAGGAACTAATAAAAAATCATCATAAGTGTAACCAGGTTTTGCATTATATATCTTATCTGAAAATTGCAATTTTTTTCCTCCTAAAAATTGTAAAAAATAAAAGTGTAATTAAAAATTAATGAAAATGATTTAAAAAAAATTATCCTAATTTAAGAAAATTAAGATAATTATAAGCATATATTTAAAAAATATTTGAAATTATTCTTCAAAGGATTTAACGAGCTCTTTTAATTCAGCTACAGCAGTTCTGTCAATGTGTCCGGTGTTTCTGTCTCCACCTACACAAGCAGCTCCTCTAACACCAACTACATCACATCCAATGTCATATAATGGTTTTAATTGGTCTTTTTTAACAGAACCTGCTAAAGCTACTTTCAATCCATAGCCATGAGCTTCTTCAGTGAATTTTTTACAATCATCAATATCTAAGTAATCAAATAAAGTGTGCCCATCTTTAACAGCAGTGTCTAACATAGCCAAATCTGCTCCAGCATCTCTTGCCACTTTAGGAATATCCCATGGACTTACAGCTCCAACTCTATGAGCATCAGCATAACCGGAAGCAACAACAATAGCATTAGGATCTGTATCCTTTACAGTTTTAACTACGTTTTCCATTACTTCTAAAGCTTCTTCATAGTTACTTGGACCGTATAATCCTACTTTAATGTAATCTGCACCAGAAACCAATGCACCCATAGCAGCTAAAGATACGGTTCCAGGCTTGTATGGAACATCTCCTAAAGTCGCACTTACAAGCATGTCATCAGGAGTAAGTTCTCTGATATCCTTAATAACCCAAGGGAAATTTGCACCAAGGGAACCTTCTTTAGGATTTTTTACATCAACTATGTCTGCTCCACCTTCAATGGATTCAATAGCTTCATCATGATTTATAGGACTAATTAATAAAAGCAAATATATTCCTCCAAACTATATAATTTTCATCAGTTATCTTAATTTAATTAATATTTAATTATTATATTTAGTTAACCTTTTAATTATTTAAAATTAACTAATTTTTATTTAAAATTTTTATAATGAAATTATTATTAATTTTATAAAAAATAATATCATATAAATATTTTAGATTATTTATACATTTATAAATAATAATATAAATACTTTTTATTCTTATATTCCTTTAAATACTTAGATAAAAAATGGAAATGACCATTGTAAGGAATATGTGAAAAAATCACTAAAAAAAGAGAAAGGAGTTAAGAATAACTCCAAAAATAAAATTTAATTTTTTCTAATAGCTAATGAAAACAATGCAAATATAGATAAAATAGCTAAAGCTAATGGATGCCCTGTCTTTTTCTTATGAATATCTATAGGCTTTTTAGAATTTTTGACATGATTTCCATTTGATGTTGAATCTAAATTCTTATCTAAACCTTTATCATCATTTCCAAAAAGATCATCTGGGAAATAGTCATCCCATGGGAACTCATCATAATCCTCACCCTCTTTTGGATCGCTTTCAGGATCATCAGTGCCTTCCGGTTTTACATCATCAGGATTATCTGGATTTTCAGGACCATCAGGATTATCATCATCACTTTCATTCAAAATAACATCAACACTTGCTGAATCAAAGTTATTGGATTGGTTCCTATCTAGAGTGAAAGAGTTTGCACTAACGCTATTTACAACAGTTCCTTCCTCCAATGCTTTAGATGATATGACCAATAAAGCAGACTCACTGCTCTCCAAGTCACCGACTTCCCAAATTAATTCAACGATATTACCATCATCTGTAACGGTTTCCAAATCGCCTTTAGTCAATTCATATATGACAAACTCCAAACTTTCAGGAAAACTGCCATTTACAATCACTTCACTTGCCTTATCCGGGCCATTATTGGTGACATTTATTATCCAATTTACAACCTCATCAACGTAAACAGGATTCTTATCTGCTATTTTGGTAACAGATATATCACAAATTGGAAGTATTTCCAAAGTATCGTTGTCATGATTGTTTTCCTTATTTGGTTCATAAGTGCTTGTTTCCACATCAGCGAGAACGATGATGTTCTCATTGGATTTGTTAGCTTTTGTGATGATGTTTAATGAAATCTCATCTCCACTCTCCAAATCACCAATAATCCATTCATAATTTTCCAAATCAAAAGAATCATTAGAAGAATTTAGTACAATCAATCCTAATGATTCCAAATCAGACAATGAGACTGAAACATTGGAAGCATCATTAGGACCATCATTGGAAACTACAACAATCCACTCCACAACATCTCCATAGTTAACTGTATCATTAGATGCATCGATATTGATTATCAAGTCACATACAGGATTGATTATCAATAAGTCATTATCAATATTGTTTTCATAATCAAACTCTAATGTGCTTGTTTCAACATCAGCAGTTACTGTTATGGCCTCATCAGATTTATTGACTCTTGTTGTGATAATCAATGAAACATTTTCACCACTCTCTAAATCACCAATTATCCATTCATAATCTTCCAAATCAAATGAATCATCAGAAGCATTCAAAACAATCAAATCCAATGATTCCAAATCAGACAACGAAAGGGTGACATTAACTGCATCATCAGGGCCATCATTGGAAACTACAACAATCCACTCCACAACATCATCCTTATTTACAGGACTTTCAGATACACTCACTTTAGTTATCAAATCACATATAGACAAAGCATCAACGCTATCTGAATCATGATTATTGGATTCAATAGGATCATATGTATCTGCACTTACATTTGCATTGAGAACCAATGGTTTATCAGAAGAATTCACTTTGGTTGAAATAACAAAACTGATTTCATCTCCAACCAATAAGTTTGGAATCTCCAATTTATTCTCAGTCTGATTGAAAGTGTCATTAGAACTGTTTAAATATATCAATTCCTCATCTGGGTAATCCAATAAGACAACAACTTTGCTTGCATTGTTTGGCCCATTGTTTACAACGGTTATTGTCCAATTGACAACATCACCAGGATTTACAATCTCTTCAGATGCATTGGCTGTAATCGCCAAGTCTGCCATAAGAACCCTAATGGTCTTATTGTCCAAATTATTTGTAAGATTGGAATCCTCTTCAATGGATGATACATTTACAGGATAGTCAATAAGTCCTGTTTTATTGGTTTGAACATTGATGGCCAAAGTTTGATTTTCACCAACACCCAAGTTTCCAATATCCCAAATGCCATCATCAGGATTATATGTGCCTATTGAAGAAACAGAAGAAAAGTAAACCAACCATTCTGGAATGATTGCACTTACATTCACTCCAGTTGCATTGTTCGGACCATTGTTCTTGACTTTAATAGTGAATTTAACTGTCTTGTTGAAATCAACATTCACTCTGCTTGATCCAATGTCAATAGCTACATCAACAATAGGAATGACCTCAAATTCATTTGTTTCATCTATTTCCTTGTAATAATCATCTTCAAAATGTTCAGCATAGAGATGATATTTTCCAGGACTTAATGGATTGTCAATATAATCACTAATATTGAATTTTATATCTCCAAGAATGCCAGTTGTAAATGTTTCATTCAAGATAATCTCATTGCCTGAAATAATATCAGAAACTTCATCAATAGAAGATAATCCTGCTTGTTCACTATCAGAAATCTCTTTATAAATGATTATATTAACCAATTGGTTATCCTCTCTATCATTCTGATACAAGAGACTGCCGTTCAAGCTGTTTTGCGCCCCATCAACTGGATGTATCTCATCATTTCCGGTTATCTTTTGACCTTTTGAAGATATGTAACTCACATTATAGAAGTAGATTTCATCTATTGATGCAGTATTATAGATTGCATTTGCAATATTATTGCCTCCAATTAAAGTCAAGTTAATTAAAATGTCGCTTTCATTGAAATAGCTGATAACAGGGTTTACATATGAATCCAAAATATATGACCAAGCTTGATTCTTATCAAAATTGGTATTGGATAATGTCATTTTTGACCCATCTGTATAAATGGCTGAACCGTTACGAGCGGTATTGAATATGAAATTAGATGAATCAACAGTATTGTTATCTCCTTTAATGTAGATGGCTCCACCTAATCCGCTGATGATATCAGACTTATTCGGAATTGCAGAGTTATTTGAAAAATCAGAAGCAATTATGTTGGCATTTGAACCTTCAATATAGATTGCCCCTCCCTTCTTGCTTACATTGTTGAAGCTTAGATTATTCAATATCAGATTGCTGTTAGAGCCTTTAATGTAAATTGCAGCCCCATTTTCACATGAATTGTTTTTGAAATTGCTGTCATAAACATATGTGTTAGGCCCTTTAATGTATACAGAACCATTCACCAGTTTATGATTCGTGAAATTAGAACTGAAAATATTCGAATTTGATCCAACCACATAAACGGCAGCTCCATAGCTTGCCCGGTTTGCATCAAAGCTTGAATTCAACACTGAAACGTCTGTTCCATTAATCAATATTCCAGCACCAATGTTTTTAGCGAAATTCTCATTGAATGTGGAATTGACTATTATTGCCTCATTTCCCATTATGAACAATGCGCCACCATCAGTGCCAGTAGCCTTATTCTCATTGAATGTAGAGTTAATAACCCTTACATTGTTTCCTTTTACTTGAATCGCACCGCCCATAGGAGCAGTGTTGTTTTCAAAAATGCATGAATTGATATTTACGCTAATGTTGTTTACCTCAAAACCAGTACTTATAGCACCTCCATAAATTCCAGCACTATTATTTATGAAAATACAATCGATTATGTCACCATCTGAATGCAATGTGGTGGCTCCTCCCACTCTATTGCAATAATTATTGATGAAAGTGGAATTTGAAACCTTTATTCCAGGACGGAAGCAAAATGCACCTGCATGAGTGGTTTCATTGTCAGAAATGGCTGAATTGTTGATGAATAGACAATTTTCAACAGTCCCCTTATTGATCATTGTTTCTGAAACCCCTACTTGCAATCCTCCACCGCAAGCCTGAATGCTCTCATTGTTCCTAACGGTATTGTTAATGAATGTGCAATTTCTAACTGTAACATTGTTTGCAGCTATAGCCACATTCGAATATTTCCATGAAAATCCGTTATAGAAATTAGAGTTTTCCAAGAGGAAATTTGTAGTGTTTGGATAAACATAAATATGCGCACAGAATGTGCTTGCATTATTATGATTGAAATTGCAGTTGCTTATTTGTCCATTGCCTTCCAGATAGTAGACTGCCTTGTCATTTGCATTAATGAAATTGCAGTTTACTAATTTTACATTAGGAACGGTGACCCTAAAAATTCCAGATAGCTTTTTTGCATCTAAAGTTGATCTAACATCTCCAGAACCACCACTTATAGTTACGGATTTGTTAACTATGATGACTGTCCCATTTCCGGTAAATGTCTTTCCGTTTAGATTGATTGTATCACCGGATTTTGCACTGTTGATTGAACTTTGAATGCTGCTGAATGTATTTCCACTAGGGCTGATACTAGATTTTAGAGAACTCTCATCTGAATTAATAGAACTTAAATTGGGACTGTAATCCCCATCCAAGTTGGATAATTCATTCATAGATCCTACACAATCCTCATCCTCATTGCTATTTACAATATTATCACCTATATCTTCATTTAAATTTGTAAAAGAAGATTCAGACTGTGAATCGATTGCAACTGAATTAAAGCTTAAATCCTCCAAATCAGTTGCACTAACAGTTGAAAATGTTAAAAATACACAGAGAATCATACAAATTAAACATATAATTTTTAATTTCAATGTACATAACACCTCATAAAATTTAGAAGAAAAATAACCCTAAAGAATTCCCAACAATAAAAATCTTAAAAATGACTGAAATTAAAAAAATATTGAAAAAGAATTTTTAGAAAATATTTCTCTTCAAAAATAGATAGTTAGTCATCATTTATAAATTAAACAGTTTTTATAGGTTTAAAATTGATTTAAAAGTAAAATATTATTTTAATATTAAAATAAGATTATAATTAAAGAGTAATTTATCAAATAAATGATATGTTGTATTTAAATTAGAATTAATTAAATTAAATCAATATTAATTGAAATTAAAATTAAAAATAGTTAAAAAAATTATAAATAATAAACTAATTTAGTAAAAAAATTAGGATTATTCATTCTCATAATAGAAAATAGACTCCAAGAAGTCAAGATTCTTATAAGTGGAATTATCACTTGAACTTGGAATTATGATTCCATAACCAGAATATTCTCCTTTTCCAGCATAAATGAGAATTGGATCTCCATTATCCATATCTGTTGAATAGACTTGCCTTTGGGAAGGAGTTTCGAATTCGCATTTGAAAATGTCCAAGACATACCAATCATTATCATCCACATTCACGTAATAGGTTTCATATTCTGTGATATTGAATCCATCTGATTCAATGTTGTATGAATGGTTTGAGTCAATTAGCTGAACTTCACCTTCTCCACTTAGATAAGCATTCCTATCTATTGACAGGTTATACGGCTCATTGTCCCAATCTCCGTGAGGATTCATATTGTAGCTGTATTTATCAAGAGATATATTATCTGCACTATCCTCTATAACTGAAGTGTCATAATCGCTTGAATCGTTGTCATAGGCAAAAAATGTTATTATTGAAAAGAGCAGCAATAGAATGAAAAGAGCTATGCATACCTTTTTAAAAGGAAATTTCTCTTCATTTCCAATGTTTCCCTTATCATTTCCAGAACTCTTTTTGGAAGAGCTTTCAAAAGGATTTGTTGAGCTTCTGTTATCAAAATCATCAAATGGACCGTCAAACTCTTCTGATTTTGAATAATGATCTGCCTTGTACCTTGGAACGTATTCCCAACCGCAATTAGGACAGAACTTTGCATTATCAGAAAGTTCCCTACCACAGTTTCCACAATATTTTGCCATTTTCAACCCCCTTAAACAAACAATTCAACAAAATACTAAATTATAAAAAATAATTATAAAAAAAGATTTTCAAAAACATTAAAAAAATATAAAATAATATCAAAAAAGTAAAAAAAAAGAGAATAATAAAAACTACTTATTCTCATTTAACTTCATCATCTACTTCAATACCCATTTTAGCTGCCATTCTAGCAAGAATGATGGTTACAACAACAGCTAAGATAGTTACAATAATAGCATAAATGAATAATCCGCTAAGTGCGTCTCCAGTACCTACTAAAGTTTCAATTAACTTTTGGATTGCATCGTTCCATGCTAAACCTGCAACTAAACCGAATGCAGTGGTTACTAAGGTAATAATAGTTTTCATAACAGTTTTTGCTACCATAATATATCTCCATAATATTTTTAAAAAAACAACTAAAATTAGCAATTTTAACTTCAATAAGGAAATTCACTCATAAAATTTCAGTTAAATAGAATTGACTAATTTTTAGTTATTTAATATTATGCAATTTATCCATATATAAAGTTATTACTAAAATACAGTTATATTATTACATTAAAATAAGATTTGCTTAATTTTCAGTTAAGATTTTAAAAATAAGTGAAAATTATAAACATAAATGAGAAAATAAAAACATTAACTAGGATAAATATTGTAAAATTTGATAAAAAATAATCTAATAAATAATATCCACCATATCATTTCTTAGAAAATTCTCATCAAAACTGACTATGGAATCTAACGAAAACAATTTTGCAGTAGTTATAATTGAGCAGTCAGTGAATCCCAATTTATGCTTTGCCTTTAAATCCTTATCTCTTCTTCGATTAAGACGCTTATATGTGCTAAGCACTGAATCATTGAAATCTGGAATTTCATATTCATTGATCCAAATGAAATTGTCTTTCATCATATTGTAGGTATTTTTAGCTACTTCAACACTATCCTTTTGACCTAATATGTTCATTACTTCTGATACAATCTGATTGGAAACATAACATTCATTTGAAACAGTTAAATTCTCTTTAATTTCCAATTTAACTGCCCTCTCATGCAACTCATCATTCGGTAGAATGGCAGCCACAATGAAATTAGTATCCAATAATAATTTGCTCATTCATATAACTCCTTTTCCAATTGAACTGCATTTGTTTTAGTCTTTACAGTTCCTGATCTCATCATGTCCCTAAAGGATAATTTTTTCCTGAAAGAAACTACAATTTCTCCACGATCATTCTCTTCCCATTCAACTATATCATCCGGCTGAACATCATACTTTTTTCTATATACTGCGGGAATTGTAGTTTGATTCTTTTTATAGACTTTAGTTTCAATAACCATAAAAATCACCATACTTTTTAATTATTGCTATGTAATATTATATTTACTATACTTTATAAAAGTTACTATGATGATTTTATTTTACTAGTCAAAAATAATTTATTTTACAATGAAATATTAGACTTTAGACATTATAAAAATTTTTAAAGTGCGAAATTGTGAATAAACACAAATGTGTAAAAAAAAATAGTGAGTTAATCCACTATATGAACTAACTCATTGTGGTAAAAACTTTGAAAATAAAAAAAAATAAAACATTAGCCACTAAGACTAATGCTTTCATTATCAGAAGAATGTCCAGACAAGTATTTCACTTTTGCTCTGGCAAACATCTTCTTGAACCAATCATACAATACCACTAAAAGCACTGCATTGGTTACACCGTGGGTTAAGTCATAGCTTACACCATTAAGGTATAATGCAATGATTGGGGTTATCTCCAAAGCTGTTCCTGAATAGAAAATAGCTGAAATGTCTGTAATCCAACCATAGAGGAATCCCCATAGGAGACCAAAGACTATTCTGAATCCTACACTGTCAAATCTGGAAGCAAGGAATCCTGCACTGGCTCCCATAAGTCCCCAAGCAAGCATCTGGAACAGGACCCAGTATCCCATTCCCATAAAGAGACCTGATACAAAAGCAGTCAATGCACCAACAAGGAATCCTTCCTCCTTGCCGAATACAACACCAACCATTATGATGATGAAAGATGCCAAGTTTACAGCAGGAATTGACATTAGAATGATACGTCCCACAGTCGCAATAGCTGTCAAGACAGCAATCAATACGATAGATTCAACAGGCGGCTTTTTCGCCTCATACATTTTAAATATTGCATAAAACAGACCTACAATGAAAAGGATAAGGAAAATCACCATTGTTATGGTAAATATCTGACTATTCACCACCGCATTTCCACTTGTAGTCATATTTGTTAACATTTGATCCATTGCACTCATTATTACACACTCTCAAATTAAAAAATATCATAAAAAATTATCACACACTCTCAAATTAAAAAATATCATAAAAAATTATCACACACTCTCAAATTAAAAAATATCATAAAAAATTATCACACACTCTCAAATTAGAAAATAATCATTATTTATTATATTAAAACTTTTTTTAATCCTCGGCTATTGATATTGACATAATTACGCCAAATCCCATTTATACCTTAAGTCATCCAAAGTGACTATTTCAGGAACATAATCCTTTACCATCCTATTTACAAAGGTTGTATAGAAATTATTCTCAGCAAATATCACTTTAGGATCATCATCAATCTGAATATCCTTGTCAAATAGCATGAGACATCGCTTGCAATTGTTTGCAACAAAGTCCAGGTCATGGCTTGTCATAAGGATTGTGATTCCATTGTCACGAAGGGAATTCAATATATTTGCAAGATTCTTGCTAGATATAGGGTCAAGACCCTTTGTAGGCTCATCCAATACCAATACATCAGCATTTTGAAGCAATGCCTTGACAATCACTATCTTTTGCTGCTCTCCTCCACTGCAATCGTAAGGATGCTTGTCAATCAGGTCGCAAATGTCAAAGAATTCAATCAGTTCCTTGAACTTGAACTCGATTGAGTCAAATTCCAAGCCATTCAAAATATCTGATTCAATGAATTCCTCACTAGTCATTTTCAATAGATTGTCATAAGTTTCCTTATTGAAAATGACATCACTATTATTCAAAAGCTTTGATTCAAGAATTGATTCCAGAAACTCTTCCTTTACATTGTCCTTGGAAAAGTGAATCATAGGATTTTGATGAACATAAGCCAACTTAATTCCTTTCTTATATTTCACCTTACCCTTAATCGGCTTCAATATTCCAACCAGCAATTGAAGGAATGTTGACTTTCCAACTCCATTTCCACCAATCAAGCTTACGAAATCTCCTTTTTCAAGTTCAAAATCAACATTCTTTAAAATCAGATTTCCCTTTTCATATGCAAAGTATATTCCATTCATGTTAATCAGTGCATTTTTGTTTCCACCAAGGGAAATCTTATCCAAAATGCCGGATTTTTCTTGAGAATGGTATTTTTTATTAATGTGATGTAGATTAATGGAATCTAAATTATCTGAATTAGCATTACTATCATTTATTTTAATTAAATCATCATGTATTGTATTAAGGCAACGCCTTCCTTCACGAATGCTTAAAGGAGTATTCAATTTAATTAAACTTGGATACTTGACGGAAAGTGAGTTGTATATTTTGGTAACTGCTGGAAGGTAATTTTCAAATATCTCATCATCAATGACTTCACTGCAGATGTTATGTGCATTATCTACAAACTCAATTTTTCCTTCCTTGAGGAACACTGCCTTGTCAATGAATGGGAATATGCTGTCTGCCTTATGTTCGCTCAGGATTACTGTTATTGAAAATTCCTCATTTAACCTTCTCACGATTGAGAGGAATTCATATGAAGCGATTGGATCAAGCTGTGACATAGGCTCATCCAAAAGAAGTACTTTTGGCCTTAAGACAAGGAGTGAACAAAGGTTTACCAATTGCTTTTGTCCTCCGGAAAGCTCATTTACGTTCTTGTGAAGTATATCATTGATTCCAAAGAAAGCCACTATCTCGCTTATTCTGTTTCTTATCTCTTCTGTAGGAAGCCCAATGTTTTCAAGAGGAAATGCAATCTCCTGAATTACAGTGTCAGTAACTATTTGGCTGTCTGGATTTTGGAATAGGTATCCTATATCACAAGCAGAGGAAATCTCATCCATATCAATTACCCTTGTTCCATTGAACTTGATTTCACCTGACCTTCTGCCTGCAGGCATCAATTCCTTCTTTAAATTAGTGAGCAAGGTGGTTTTACCGCATCCAGATGGTCCGCACAATAGGACAAAGTCACCATAATCTATTTCAAGGTTAATTTTGTCCAATGACTTGACCTGCGATTCGCTTCCATCTGAATTCATGTATGCAAAGCTAAAGTTATTGAATTCAATCAATGCCATAAAATCCTCTCCTTGATTTCCAAATAGATTAAAGGTAATAAAAATACAATAAATGCCAAATAATAGATATTGAACGGCAAATTGCTAAATCTAAAGTCAATTGAAGGGTAAATGTTAATCATCCCCACTCCCTTTAGGAGCCCTACAATTATTATTCCAACAGTAACGATTATCAATGCTATGAAAGCATAATCAGTATTCCCAAACTTGTAGGACAAATAGCCAGTTCTTTCAGTAGCATTATATCCTCTTGCCTTCATAGATTTTGCTGTAAACATGGATTCCTCTAAAGACCAGGAAACTGTTATTCCCATGATCTTACCAAGTGTCTTTGCTTCCTTAATGATAGCTGCCACTCTCTTGTTTGGTTTGAGCTTGTTTACAATCTTGGAATCATAATCAGTATTGATGTTTGAATTGAATTGATCCAAATCTACTCTATTTGAATCATCAGTATCATCACCATCAATTTCCATTTCAATTCCACTATTCTTCAAGTTATTTAACTTTTGAACTTCAATAGCTCTTGAATTGATTAACGGAATGAATCTCAATGCCATAACTATAATCATTGAAATGATAGGCAATTTCTTAGAGAAAATGTAAAGCATTTCCTGATAGGAAACTGATCTGTTGTATGATGAAAAGACCAAAATCACAATAAGAAGAGCTAAAGTCATTAGAACCCCGTAGGCAATGGCTTCATAAGTTACAAAGAAGTTGGACCAAAGGTAAATCTTATGTGCTCCAGTTCTGTTAAGCAATGGATTTAGAATCAGTATAAGAATGCTTAAGGGAATATAGAACTTCAATATGTTCTTAAGTTCGGAACTTACTCCCTGAAGAGCAATCAGAACCAATAGAAGAACTAGAAAAGTAACTACAAAATAGGGATCGCTGAAAATGAATGCAAAGAGAACCATTATAAAGTAATAAAGCAAATAAACCCCTGGATGAATTGATGTAAGTTCCATAAGCAGTTCTCCATATATTTAAAATTCAAAATAGATTATTCAATTGGCTTGATTCCTTATGTTATAAAAGAATTAATTGCCATTTCAATTGGCTTGATTTATTATATTATATAAACAATTTATATTTTAATTTGTAATCTATATAAAGTTTTCTTTATAAAAGGTAAAATAAATTTGATTTAAAGACTTTAAATTGCTTAAAAAAATAGAAAAAGAGGAAAAGGAGAAAAAATTTATGAAACTATTTGAAACATAGAACAAATAGCTATGCTTTAGGAAAATAACAAGCAATTTTTTCCTTATTTTATAATCTAGCAAATTTAAATAAGGAATCCATTACCTTAATTTTAGGATATATTTCCCAAAGCATAGTCCTCAACATAATCCATTATTTATAAAATATATTTTATAAAAAATAAATTATAATTGATAATAATATTATGTAACAACATGCTTATAAAATTTTTCATATTTTTGTAAATTATTATAAAAAAATAGATAAAAAACTATTAAAAATAGAAAAAATAATCGAAGAAATATAAAAAAGATGTAAAAATAGTAAAAAAAATAGTGAAAAAATAAAAAAAGGATAGGCAAAAATGCCTAAAAAAGTTAAATTATTTTATGTCCCTTTTGGAACGTTTTATAAGTTCTGCTGCACATGCAAGTATAAGCAATATCAATATTATAAGCACAGGAGCATTCATTCCACCTAATGACAATGTACGAACAGCTGCAGGATCCTCATCAACATTCAAGTTGTATGCAGTAGCTGATTCAGTCACTGGAGCAGATGATGAAGTACCTACTGTGTTTCCATCCATCACTGTTGAATTTGACTTGATTCCTGTTCCATCCACAGTGGAATAGCCACCGGAACTGTTTCCATTTCCGTTTCCATTTCCATTGCTGCCTGAATTGGAACCTCCGGAATTTGATCCGTTTCCTGAATTGCTTCCTCCAGAACCGGTACCGCTTCCGCCACTTGAACCTCCATCTGAATCCCTTACAACATTGTTGTCAAATGTATTGTTCTTACCTCCAATATCATCAAACAACTGATTCTCTGGAGAGATCACATCTGCGTGACTTGTAGGCTCATAGTCAAGCAAGTCCAAGAGATTATAATCAGTGCCGTTCTTTCTCACTATCATGGGAGAGTTTGCACTGTTGAATATGATGTCATCTTCAGTGAAAATCACTGGACTTTCAGGATATTTCATTTGCCAAATTCTATTGATTTCCTTAACAATGCGAGGAATCAGTGGCTTCAATGAAGGAACGCTATTGTTTGTAACCCTGTTATTGTTGGAATTGTACAATGCAACAGCTCTTACAACCAATGCCTTATCGCCGTAATCTATATGATTGTCATAGATCCTGCTGTTATCAGCATCGTATCCTTCAACCAGGTAATTGATTCTGGAATTGCAAGTCACATTGTTCTTGTAGAACTTTGTATCATCAGCACCTTCAAGTATTGCACCATAGGACACGTTATTTGACTGGCAATTGATCTTGTTTCTTGCCATTGTAGTGTTTATGGAATTGTAACCTGCAATGATTCCTGCTGCATAATAGGTTCCATTAACATTAATGACATTGTCTGTAAAGCTGTTGTTTGCAGAGACTTGGTCTCTCTTACCGGTTTCTGCTCCCAATACACCTAATCCGTAAAGATATGGGTCCTTAGCTGTTACATTGACATTGTTGTGATGAACCTTGTTGTTATTGCTTTCATAATACAGGTCGATTCCTACAATGGAATTTGTTGATTCCTTGATGGCAGTGTAGTACTTTTCAACACCAGATGTGGCGCTTACCTTATTGTATCCAATATCATTTGAAGATGAATAGAATAAAATAATGCCGTAAGTCTTGTAGACCTCTGGAATAACCATACCTTCCGCTTCATAGTCATCAACGCTGATGGAACTGTCCACTTTAATGGTTGAATCATAAAGATGAGGCTTGCTTGTACCGTTTACGAAAATATTGTTGTTTTTCAATGTATTCTTGTTTGAATCATAAAGCATTATTCCAAATGTCAATGCATTTGCCTTTGCCTTAACTGTATTGTTCAAGATATTGCAATTGGATGATTCAGAGACATAGATTCCATATCCATTGTCGTAGCTTTCCAATTGGATATTGTTGTTTGTCACATTGACGTTCTTTACATTGTCCAACAATATTGCAAACCTATGGTTATCAGCTGCATTTCCCGGATTTGAATTGATTATGGTAAATCCATCAACTGCAACATTATTGGATTCAATTTTTATAACAGAACCCAATAGCTTTGCACCTTCAGACTTTAGGATTACAGGACGATTCAAGATGATTCTCTTGTCATTGAAGTTTCCTTTGAAGATCAGTTCATAATCCTCATAATCTGACTTCAGATAACCATTGTCATCAAAGCATGTATAGAAATTATCCTCAGTTACAATGAATTGGTTTCTTAAAACGTTTATTTTAGTTGAAACCTTGCATGGATTGAAAGTGTCATTTCCTGCATAACTTATATTCATTGCATAATTGCCAATATTTGCATTAATCTGCAAGCTTGCTTTACCTTCTCCATCAGTGGTTCTTAGATAATTCCTATTCAATAATGTGAATGTTATATTTGTACCGCTGATTGGATTTCCATCCTTATCCTTTAGGAAAACAATGAGCTCATTACCTTTGATTACAGAAGTGCCAGTGACATTGATTGTTGTATTTACTTTAGAGTCACTATAGGCTCCATTATCAATGTCTCCGCCTGTGGCGTTTGTGTCATTGCCGGTTCCATTGTCTGTATCGTTTCTTTCTATCTCTGAAGGGTCAGTCATGTTAACAACTTGACCGTTTATGGTATTGTTGTAGATTGCATTATGACTTGGAGTTATCGGATTCCTATTGGTGTATTTCAATACAGCAATGGCATCATAGTCTCCAGAGATGCTTATCCTATTGTCACAGACTAATGTATAGCTGACATTTCCTCTTAGCACAATGGCGTTTTTATCGCTTTCAAAGTCGTTGTTCCTTATTGTTATGTTTTCTGCAAGCCTTGATGTGAAGATCATGACTCCTGTTGAATTGACTCCAACAATAGTGTTGTTTTCGATTTTCACATTGGATTTAGTGGTGTTTATTCCGTTAGCAGATTCTGTGTATATTGTATTGTTTGCAATTACTGCATTTTCACCTGTGTTCAATATTGAATCTGAACCTACAGACCTTAATGTATTGTTTGCAATAACATTGTTCTTGCCTGTATTTTGAATGGCAACCACATTTCCATCATCATTCCAATCATGAACATCAGTATGTTCAGTTGATATGTTGTTTCCTGAAACGATGATGTTGTCTCCACTTAGAAGAACAGCTGCAGGACCTCCAATGCTTGATATTGTATTGTTGTATATCAAGGTGTTTGGAGCTTCAACAATGATTCCATAGAAAGCGTTTTCTATGGTGTTGTTTGCTATAACTGCACCATTTCCGCTTGCAGTTTGCATCAGATAGATTGCATAGCAATAGGAATTGTATGTACCGTTTCGACTTTTAAGGTAATTGTTTGCTATAATGTTTCCACTGCAGACTTCATCTTCAATCGGCATGAAATCTCCATTTCCGTATGCTGATTGATAAACCATATTGGTATATTCAGATTCAAGGTAATTGTCTCTGATTTCATTGTATGATGAAGCTGTCATCGGAATTGTTGAGCTTAGACCAGATATGAGCGTATTGTTGATAATCTTATTATAGCTTGCATTTGACATCATTATTGCAAAGCACTTATGGACACTCACATTGATAATGGAGTTTTTTATAGTGTTCTCTGATGAGTCAATTATGCTTATTCCAGATAGATAATAATTATTAATCTTTTCCTTTGTATTTACAATCTTAAGATTTTCCAATACAGAGCCGGAACTTCCCTTTACAAGACATATGAGACAATTTGATAAGGTCGCACCATCATCTGAAATGATGTTCAGTCTCTTATCTATAGTAAATATCTTGTCTGAGATACTTTTGATTTTGATTGTATCTCCATCTTTCAATGTTCCTGATTTGATTTTTCCATCGGAATCAAAGTATTGCAAGTAGCTTGAGCTATCTATTATGATTGGTTCAGTAGATAATGTATCTGGCTCTTCATTAGAGCTTCCAATCTTTTCTGATTCCTTTGAAGAAGCAGTTTCATCATCCAAATCATTTGTATCAGTGATTAAGTCATTATCAGTGATTTCATGACTGGAATCATTGAAACTCTCTGTTAAATCATTACTTGAATCTGGTATTGCTATAGTGTCATCAATTGCACTATCTGTCGCATTAGTGAGAAGATCAATATTTTCACTTGCACTAACTGCACTCAAAGATAAGAATAATATTACTATTAAAGCAAGAATAGAGGGCAATTTCATTTTATTCGTCATTTCACCTCCATTCAAATTCTTATGAGTTATTTTTTATTGTACTTATTATATAAAACTATCCAAATTGATTGAAAAAAAGTAAAACATAGTTAATTTAATTTGATAAATAATTAAAATAGAGTTTAAAAAAACATTCCCTATTAAAATGAATCTTAATTTTAGCAATAATTTTAACAGATTAAATTGGTTTTCAATGAAAAAAAAAAACAATTTCCCCAAATTCTTATTTTTCAATTAATTTAAGCAGTTCCTTTTTTTCAGAAATATATTCCTCATTAACAGAGTTTTTACTTAGAAGTTCATTAACACATTCTAATGCAATTTCATATTTATTTAAACATTTTAAAGCAAGAAATTTATAAAATAAAGCCTCTTCATTAAGATCATCTATAGATAAAACCATATCAGAATATTTTAAAATATCCTCAAAACTTTTTAATTCATAAAAGACCGCACAAATTTTTATTAATAAATCTATATCATTTGGCATTTCTTCTAAAAGATTTTCATAAATTTCTAAAGATTCATTAAAATTATTTAATTTAAATAAAATACCTGCTTTATTATACAATAAAAAATTATTATTATCTAAATCTAAAGCTTTATTAATACAAAATAATGCATCATCATATCTTTCAAGATTAAAAAGGGACATGGATTTATTATACCATAAATCTTTATCATATTCATTTAAACCCAAGGCCTTATCATAATAAATTAAAGCGTTTTCATAATCTTCTAACTGAGCGTATGCATTCCCTATATTAAAAAAGGAATCATATTCATCAAGACCTAAATCCAAAGCAGTGAAATAACAATCAATAGATTTCCTGTATTGGTGCAGATAAAAATAATCATTTCCTTTTATTTCCCATAAAACAGGATCAATTTTTTCATCTTCATTAAATTCTATAGATTCCAGTAAGTTTAAAGCCTCAACATGCCTATCTAATTCCATCAATGCTTTTGCTTTATATAATCTAGCAAAATTTAAATTTTCATCATTTAACTTAATGATCATATCTGAAATTTCTAAGGAATCTTCATAACACCCCATCTTAACAAATATTTCATTTTTGTATTTTAATCCTCTACCAGAATTGGGATTTAAAATCAAATATTCATTAATATATTTTAAACTGGTTTTATAATCCCCCAATTCCTTATAAATAAAGCATAATTTAATTAAAACTTCATTAATTTCAAAATTTTCATCATATAACTTTTTAAAGATGATTAATGCTTTTTCATAATCTTCATCCCTTAAGAAATCAACTCCTTCATTAAATAATTTTAGATTTTTTTGCCATATATATTAAATAACACTTTAGCAAACCCCCAAATCAACATTATACTCTTGTTAATGTTATTTTACTATCTGATTTATTATAATTCACATCAAGTGTAAAATTAGAATAGGTACTATTCAAATTAGCAATGTTTTCATAATCTTTATGTCCATTATTTACATATACATCACCTATAATTGAAAGTCCTGTGAATGATGAAATAATAACCAAAGCTTTAATTAAATTTTCTGGATCTCCATCAGTACCATCTAAATAGTTTAAATCACCATTTTTTGGAATGTCTTCACCTTTTTGTATTTTTTTTAATTCTTTATCCCAATCTTTCGAACTTTTAATTTGGTTAATGTCCGAATTCTCATCATAATTATGGGATTCATAAAACTCACTTATTTCTTCGTTTTCATTAGGCCCGCCAACTGGTTCTATACTAACAAAAAGAACAGGCAGAACAATTATGCAAGCAGTAACTAAACCTCCCATAGTAAGACCACCGACAAGACCTCCAATACCAGTTAAAGTTCCGGTTAATTCAGCACCTTCAACAACAAAAAGACTGCCAAATCCTAAAAAGAGATTAGCAGATTTAAGAAAATTGGTTGCAGGCAAACTCAAGTTAGGCAAATCCCCATTACTGCATAGATAATCCCAAATA
>SFKZ01000056.1 GCA_004553595.1 Methanobrevibacter ruminantium
ACTTCCTTCATATGAAAAAGATGATCCTGTAATTATTTCTCAATTTTCACTTAAAGAATTAATTAGAACAACTATTTTTTCTACTGCAGATAATGAATCAAATAAAATAATGACAGGTGAGCTTTTTGAAATAACAGGAAATGAATTAAAAGTAGTAGCACTTGACGGTCATAGAATTTCAATAAGAAAATCTGAATTAAAGGAATCATATAATAACAGAAAAGTAATAGTTCCTGCTAAAGCATTAAAAGAAATTATTAAAATATTAAATAATGAAACTGATAACGATGTATTATTATATTTTAATAATAATAATATTGTATTTGAATTTGATAATAATATTGTTATTTCAAGATTAATAGAAGGTGAATATTTTAAAATAGATCACATGCTTTCAAGTAATTATACTATTAAGGTTAATGTAAATAAAAAAGAATTACTTGATGGTATTAACAGAGCAATTCCATTTATTCATGAAGGAGAAAAGAAACCTGTTAAATTTAATTTTGAAAATGATTCACTTAAATTAAGTATTGTTTCAGTCGATGGCGGAAACAATGATTATATAAATATAGAAAAAGAGGGAAGCGATGTAATTATTGGATTTAATCCAAAGTTTATTATTGATGCATTGAAAGTAATTGATGATGAAAATATAAGCTTATATATGATTAATTCAAAAGCTCCTTGTTTTATAAAAAATGAAGAAGAAAGTTATATATATTTAGTATTACCTGTTAATTTATAATTATGAAAGAAATTAAAATAAAAGACGATTTTATAAAATTATGCCAGCTTTTAAAATTAGCCGGATTAGTTTCATCAGGTGTAGAAGCTAAAATAGTTATTAATGAAGGTGAAGTTTTATATAACGGCGAAGTTGAATTTAGACGTGGCAAAAAAGTTTATAAAGGCGAT
This sequence comes from Methanobrevibacter ruminantium, assembly GCA_004553595.1. GTDB lineage: Archaea > Methanobacteriota > Methanobacteria > Methanobacteriales > Methanobacteriaceae > Methanobrevibacter > Methanobrevibacter ruminantium_A. Next base: position 919 of record SFKZ01000056.1, read on the forward strand.
ACGGTTGAATTTGATAATGAAATAATAAAAGTGATTTAAAGGTGTTATATGTATATTAAATCAATAGATTTAGAAAATTACAGAAATTATGATCATATTCATATTGATTTAGAAAAAGGCGTTAATATATTTTATGGTGAAAATGCCGTAGGTAAGACAAATATATTAGAGTCTGTTTATTTATGCAGCACTACAAAATCACATCGTGGAAGTAAAGATAAAGATATTATTAAATTTAATAATTCAGAAGCACATATAAGACTTTTATTTGATAAAAATGAAATTGACTATCAGATAGATATGCATTTAAGAAATGATAAGCCAAAAGGAATAGCAGTTAATGGAGTTAAGCTTAAAAAAGCTGCTGAGCTGCTTGGAATAATGAATATTATTTTATTCAGCCCCGAGGATTTATCAATAATAAAAAATGGTCCTTCAGACAGAAGAAATTTTGTTGATACAGAATTATGTCAGTTAGATAAAGTTTATTTATATAATCTTACAAATTATAACAAAATAATAAATCAGAGAAATAATCTATTAAAAGATATTGCTTTTCATCCTGAACTTGTAGACACACTTGATATTTGGGATACACAGTTAATTAGTCTTGGAAGTAAGATTATAGACAGAAGAAGCAGATTTATAGATGAATTAAATAATATTATTTTTGATATCCATAAAAATCTTACCGGTAATAAAGAAGAGTTAATAATTAAATATGCTCCTAATGTTACAATAGAAGGATTTAAAGATAAGTTAAATAATAACAGAGAAAAAGATATTAAATATAAATTAACTTCTACAGGACCTCATCGTGATGATTTTGATTTCTTTATAAATGGAACTGATGCTAAAAAATTTGGTTCTCAGGGACAACAGAGAACAGTTGCTTTGTCACTAAAGTTATCAGAAATTAATTTGATTAAAAATATGACCGGTAATATACCAATTCTTTTACTAGATGATGTATTATCGGAACTTGACAGTAACAGACAGAACTATTTGCTTAACAGTATTAATGATATACAAACAGTAATTACGTGTACCGGATTAGATGAATTTATTGATTCAAGAATTAAAATGGACACAATTTACAGAGTAAAGGATAATCGGCTTTATAAGGGAGAAAATCAATAATGGGTACAGATACAAGTGTTACAAATGAATATGGTGCCGATCAAATACAAATTCTTGAAGGACTTGAAGCAGTTAGAAAAAGACCGGGAATGTATATTGGTTCAACATCAACAAGAGGATTACATCACTTAGTATATGAAATAGTAGATAATTCAGTTGATGAAGCATTGGCCGGATATTGTGATACTATTCAGATTTTTATAAATAAAGGAAATACAATTACAGTAATTGATAATGGAAGAGGAATTCCTGTAGGTATTAATCATAAAGCCGGAATTCCTGCTGTCGAAGTTGTTTTTACAATTTTACATGCAGGAGGAAAATTCGGCGGTGGAGGTTATAAAGTTTCCGGTGGACTTCATGGTGTAGGAGCATCTGTTGTTAATGCTCTTTCTAACTGGCTTGAAGTAACTATTTATAATGAAGGAAACGTATATCATCAGAGATATGAAAGAGGACATGTTATTAATAAATTAGAAATTATTGATACATGTGATAAAGATAAAACAGGAACAATGGTTACATTTGAACCTGATGATACAATTTTTGAAGAAACTGTTTTTGATTATGATACTTTAAAAAACAGATTTCGTGAGATGGCTTTTCTTACAAAAGGATTAAAGATTGTATTAGAAGATTTAAGAGACGAAGAAAATCATAAAAAACACGAATTTCATTATGAAGGCGGAATCAAAGAATTTGTTACATATTTGAACAGAAGTAAAACCGCTTTATATGATGATGTATTGTATTTTGAGGGAGTTAAAGATGATGTAGCTGTTGAAGTTGCTTTACAGCACAATGATTCATTTAATGAATCGGTATTTTCATTTGTAAATAATATAACTACTCCTGAAGGCGGTACCCATCTTACAGGATTTAGAAATGCAATAACTAAAACATTTAATGATTATGCAAGAAGTTCAAAGTTACTAAAAGATTCAGACCCTAATTTATCAGGAGATGATATAAGAGAAGGACTTACTGCAATTATTTCTGTTAAAGTATCAGAACCTCAATTTGAAGGACAGACAAAACAAAAATTAGGAAATTCTGAAGCAAGAGCTGCGGTAGACAATATAGTTACGGAACAGCTTACATATTATTTAGAGCAGAACCCTTCAGTAGCAAAAATTATTTGTGAAAAGTCAATTATGGCACAGCGTGCAAGAGAAGCTGCAAGAAAAGCCCGTGAAATGACAAGAAGAAAGGGTGCTCTTGACGGACTTTCGTTACCTGGTAAACTTGCTGACTGTTCAGATAAAGATCCTAAAAATTGTGAAATTTTTATTGTTGAGGGTGATTCAGCCGGTGGATCAGCTAAGACTGCAAGAAGTCGTGCAACCCAGGCAATTTTACCTCTTAGAGGAAAAATACTTAACGTTGAAAAAGCAAGAATAGACAGAATATACGGAAATGCTGAAATAAAAGCAATGATAACGGCATTTGGAACAGGAATTCATGATGATTTTGATATTTCAAAATTAAGATATGACAAGATAATAATCATGACGGATGCCGATGTTGATGGTGCACATATTGCAACACTGATGCTTACATTTATTTACAGATTTATGCCTGAACTTATTAAAGAAGGACATGTGTATCTTGCTCAGCCTCCTCTTTATAAGTTAGAGAAAAACAAAAAATCCTGGTATGCATATTCTGACGATGAGCTTACTAAAATTATAAATGAAGTTGGAAGAGATTCTAATAATAAAATCCAGAGATATAAAGGTCTTGGAGAAATGGATGCCGAGCAACTTTGGGAAACAACAATGAACCCGGAAACAAGAGTTTTGTTAAGAGTTAATATGGATGAAGAACAATCATCTGAAATAGACCTTACATTTACAACTCTTATGGGAGATAAGGTTGAACCAAGACGTGAATTTATTGAACAGAACGCAAAGTTTGTAACTAATTTGGATGTATAAAAATGGACGATAAAATTTTTGACAAAATTCAAGAAGTTGATTTAAAAAAGACAATGGAAAAGTCTTACATAGATTATGCAATGAGTGTTATTGCAGCTCGTGCACTTCCTGATGTAAGAGATGGACTAAAGCCTGTACAAAGAAGAATTCTTTTCTCTATGGAAGAGCTTAATATAGGTCCTGACAAACCACATAGAAAATGCGCCAGAATTGTCGGAGATACAATGGGTAAATATCACCCACACGGTGACAGTTCTATTTATGGTGCATTAGTAAATATGGCACAGGATTGGTCTATGAGGGCAATTCTTGTCGACGGACATGGAAATTTCGGTTCGGTTGATGGCGATGGCGCAGCTGCCATGCGATATACTGAAGCAAGATTATCAAAAATATCAGTTGAAATGCTTGCTGATATTAATAAAGATACAGTCGATTTTATTCCAAACTTTGATGAAACAGAAAAAGAACCTGTAGTTCTTCCTAGCCGTTTTCCTAATCTTTTGGTAAACGGTACTACCGGTATTGCAGTAGGAATGGCAACAAATATTCCGCCACATAACTTAGGAGAAACAATTAATGCTGTAATTAAGCTTATTGACAATAAAGTTGATGAAGACAGAGATACACAAATAGAAGAAATACTGCCAATTGTAAAAGGTCCTGATTTTCCTACCGGTGGTGTAATTATTGGAACAAGAGGAATAGAAGAAGCTTACAGAACAGGCCATGGAAAAATAATAGTTCGTGGTGTTACTAACATCGAGCCAATGGATAATGGCAAAAACAGAATTATTATTACAGAGCTTCCTTATCTTGTAAATAAAGCAAGACTTATCGAAAAAATAGCAGAGCTTGTTAAAGATAAAAAGATAGATGGTATTACAGATTTAAGAGATGAATCTGATAGAGAAGGTATGAGGGTTGTAGTCGAAATAAGAAGAGATGTAAATCCTAATATTGTTCTCAATAAACTTTATAAACACACTCAGCTTCAGGATACTTTTGGTGTTAATATGCTTGCCCTTGTAAAAAATGAACCAAAAGTAATCTAATTATTTAGACCATCAGAAAGATGTTGTTACAAGAAGAACAAAATACGATTTAAATAAGGCAGAAGAAAGAGCTCATATACTTAAAGGATTATTAATAGCTCTTGATAATATTGATGAAGTAATAAAAATTATTAGAGGAAGCAAAAATGTTGCTGATGCAAAAGAACAGTTAATCGTAAGATTTTCGTTAACTGAAGTACAGGCTCAGGCAATAGTTGATATGCGTCTTCGTGCATTAACAGGCTTAGAGAGAGAGAAGCTTGAAAATGAATATAATGAATTAATGGCAAAAATAGCAGAATATAAAGCAATTCTTGCTGATGAAAAATTACTTCTTGGTGTCATTAAAAAAGAAATTATAGAAATTTCTAACAAATACGGTGAAGAAAGAAGAACGTCATTTGAATATGATGAATCAGAAATCACAATGGAAGATTTAATTCCGAATGAAAATACTGTCATTGCAAAAACCTCTCTTGGATATATAAAGAGAATGACAGTTGATAATTTCAAGTCACAAAACAGAGGTGGACGAGGAATTACAGGAATGAAGACAATAGAGGATGATTATATAGAAGATCTTCTTATGTGTCAGACTCATCAGAAAATACTTTTCTTTACAAATTACGGAAGAGTATATATGATGAAGGCTTATGAAATTCCTGAAGGATCGAGAAATTCAAGAGGAGTTGCAATCATCAATCTGTTACAGCTTAATCCGGGAGAGAAAATCTCAGCAATCATTCCGTTTATGGGAATGGAAGAAAATAAAAACCTATTTATGGTTACCAAGAATGGTATTGTTAAAAAGACAAGAGTAACAGAATTTAAGAACATTCATAAAAATGGACTTAAAGCAATTAACATCAGAGAAGAGGATGAACTTATTGAAGTAAAGACTACTGATTCAAGTTCAGAAATATTCCTTGTAACAAAATACGGTATGTGTATCAGATTTAAAGAAACAAATGTCAGGGAAACAGGCCGTAGTTCAATGGGTGTTATTGGTATGACACTTGATGATGGTGATGAAGTAGTAGGAATGCAGCTTGATTCACAAGGTGACTCACTTCTTATTGTATCAGAGAAAGGATACGGAAAGAGAAGTACTCTTGATCAGTTCAGACTTCAGCATAGAGGAGGAAAAGGATTACGCTGCTACAAGATAATGGAAAAGACCGGTTATATAATCGGTGTTAAGGCAGTTACTGATGAAAATGAAATCATGATGATCACATCAGGTGGTATTATTATCCAGATTAGAATGAATGACATTAGAAATCTCGGAAGAATAACAAGCGGTGTGAAGCTTATTAATCTTGATGAAGGTGTTGAAGTAGCAAAAATAGCTAAAGTCAGAGAAAAAGTATCAGACGGAGAACAGGAAATAGATACTAATTCAATATCTGAATCAGAAGAAGAATGATTTCAAAATTGACATTATAATATTGATTTAGTATAATGTGTGTCGCGTCATTATTTTGACGCGACACAAAAGTTAAATACTGATATTTAATTCGACCATGGAGAAATACTCAAGAGGCCGAAGAGGCGCCCCTGCTAAGGGTGTAGGTCGGGCAACCGGCGCGAGGGTTCAAATCCCTCTTTCTCCGCTTACTAAGTACCTCTCTAAGAGGTACTTTTTTTTAATATCTAACTTAAGTGAAAATATGTTCAAAACACTAAAAAAGAACAGTAAAATAATTTGTTATGTATTAGCATTTTTTATTCCTGTAATATTTATGCTAATAGTTAGTGTTGCAATGGAATTTACTCCTTTTTCCTGGAGAATTCCATTGGTAGGAGATATTTACGCTCAGTTTTATCCATATTATTCATATTTAAAATCCGTTATTTTTTCAAATAATGATTTACTTTACACATTCAGTAAAACATTAGGCGGAGATATGGCGGGATTTTCGTTTTATTATCTTGCAAATCCATTAGTTTATTTACTTGCTTTTGTTCCAAGTTATTATATGCCGGCAGGATTACTCATAATATTAATTATTATGATTGCGTTTTCGTCTCTCAATTTTAATATTATGGTCAATAATATGTGCGGATTCAGATGGTCGTCACTTCTTTTCTCTGTTTCGTATGCGTTTATTGGATTTTTAAGTGCTTATCTTGGTGTATTTATTTTCTTTTATAATATAATGCTATTTCCTATTGTAATTCTTGGATTGTATGAAATTGCAATAAAAGAAAAGATAAGTCTTAAATATACTGTATTTTTGGCAGCCTCTGTCATAACAAATTATTACATTGGTTATATGACATGTATATTCACATGTTTATTCTTTATATATCTATTAATAGTCAACAAAAAAGAAGTAATTGTTATAAAGAAGCATTTTAAGGTAATAGGAACATTTATATGGCAGACACTTCTTGCCATATTAATATCATCCGTGGCTCTTTTTACTGTTGCTTATTCTCTTTCAAACGGACAAAAGGTACAAGAAGGATTTTTTATAAAAATATTTGGCGGTACAAATTTCAGATTACCTGATGTATTTTCAAATTTTTATTCTATTTCTTTTAACGGAAATATTTCTGACGGACTTCCTATTATATACTGTGGAACACTCGCGGTTGTATTTTTAATTCTCTATTTCCTTAATAAGGAAATCAACTTAAAAGAAAAAATATCTTCAGCAGTATTATTATTAATACTCATATTAAGTTTTTACATTAAGTTTATTAACAGAATATGGCACGGAATGGCAGATCCTGTAGGATTTCCATATAGATATTCCTTTTTCTTTAGCTTTTTTGTTTTGTTGATTTCATACCGGGCTTTTATTAATTTGAAGCAGGGAACAAGAAAATACCATACATTAATAGTATTTGGCATTTTTGTTTTTTACTCATTATATATGCTCATTTCAAAAAGCGATTACGTTTCAATCAACCAGATTATATTAACCGGTACTTTCTTATGTATGTATTTAGCCGGAATATATGCAATCTGTTATAAGCGAGAGTATATGTATCCGGTTACAATTGGATTCTTCTTAATATTAAGCTTTGATTTGTTATTAAATACACATTATTCAATATGTAAATACTATGATTTAAGCGATACTAAAGCATCGGTCGAATATATTGATGATTACTATAAGAATCTAAAAAATATTTATGAAAATACGGTATCAGACAATAAAGGAGATGAGTTTTACAGATTCGATAAAACATATAGACTTACAAATAATGATGCAATGCTTGTAGGTTATGACGGGTTATCACATTTCAGTTCTACTGAAAGCAGTGAAATACTTGATTTCATGAAGGACTTGGGATTTTGCTCAAATAATATGTGGTCATATTATGGAGAAGAAGGAAACACAGCATTTATCGACAGCTTTTTATCACTTAAATATATGGCTTCGCAGTTCGACGAAACAGGTAAGCCATATGATTATATGACATCAATTGATGAAAAATATTTATTCAAAAATCCATATTCACTTGGTCTAGCAATAAATTGTGATGAAAATATACGAAATATAGATAGAGAAGAATTTAATCATTTTACGTTACAAAATGAGATTGCAAAATGCATTACAGGTGAGCCGTATGGAATATACCGCCCGGTTGAAGTAATTAATGTTAATCTATGTAATGTTGAAAAATATGAAAAAACATACACTGTCATTGACCCGAATAAGGAAAGCTATATCGAATACGAATTAAATGTAGACAGTGATGATTTTATTTACATGTATTTTGATGCACCGGAAAAACAAAATACAAAATTATTTGTAAACGGTTTGGAAAAACCGGAGTATTTTACAAATTATGGATGGAGCATAAAGTGTACCGGATATTTTGACAATGGTATAGTTCCTGTAAGAATTTATTTAAATCAACCTGAAATAGAAATAGACGGATATGAGTTTTATTATGAAAGCAAAGAAGAACTTGAAAGATTTTATAATGATGTAAATGTAAAGAATACAAATACAAGAAAAATATCAAGCTCAAAACTGTTTATTAATTCTTATGTTGATGAAGGAAGGGAAGTAATTCTTTTAACAATGCCATTTGATGAAGGATGGAAAGTAAAAGTAGATGGCGAAGAAGTAGAAACAAAACAGGCATTAGGATGTTTACTGTCATTTGATGTTAAGCCGGGTAATCACATTATTGAAATGAAATATATACCAAGAGGTCTTGTTATTGGAAGCATATTATCAATAATTGGAATTGTCATACTAATTACTATATATATAATAGAAAGAAGACGAATCAAAAAACTGTTAAACGTCGAATAATTTACCACGCTAAAGTACTGAACTCTTGGGGTATATAGACGATAAAATGTACTATATATAGTATGAAAATAAATTCGTGAAAAATTGCTAAAAAAAAAGTATATA
>SFKZ01000057.1 GCA_004553595.1 Methanobrevibacter ruminantium
TTTGTTTTTACTTCTGATGTATTCTGCTATTTCATGCCCGGTCAACTTTGAACCATTTTCAAAATCTGTAGCATGTAGTCTCAGATCAATAATATAGCAATCTGCATCATTCTCGTCAATAAAAAGCTTAATTCTATCAACAAGGTCTTCTCTATTTAGAGTTGGACTAAAATCGGTAAATGAATGGAGAGATGCGTTACTTTTTTCTTCAATGATATATTTTAAGATCTCTCCCCATCCTTTGTGAATTTCATCATCAATGTAAACAATCTTCTTCCCTTCTATGTAGGGGATTTCCGGTTTAGATTTATGTTTATCATTTCTAAATCGGTCGTGTTTGCCAAATTTTGATGTTAAATATTTAAAATATAAAGATGTGAGAAATTCATTATCATTCAAGATTTCCGGCACATCTTTGTCCCAAAGAATCATATCTTTCCATCTTTGAATAGCCCACTTGTTGGAAACACTGTGGTTGTCTCCAATATTACTTGGGATTCTCAAATTAATCTCATAGATATGATGATCTAAGTTTTGGTTAATGGAATCTTCAAATGATTTGTTTGAGCAGCCAATGAGGGTCGTATCAGGTAATTTAAGTGCCTCAAAACAATAATTATTGAGAAGCTCTTTCAGTTCCACCTCTCCATATATAAATATTGGCGTTGAGGCGTTTTTTGTTTCTGTGAATCGAATATGCATAGCCAATCTCAATCCAAGAAAATCGGATAAAGTCTTTCCAAAGCAAAGGGGTATATAGATTAAATCATATTTAACGTTATCAAACCATCTATGCACCAATTCGTCTAAATCATTGTCTGTGATTTCTTTTGAATATAATTCTAACTCCCAATCGGATGGAGACTCTGTTCCGGTAAAGGGAGAATACACAATTAACTGATCAACCATTTGTGTAGAAGCAAAAAATATTTTTTTGTCCGTTTGAATTTCTGGTTGAGTTGTGTTAATTTTATTGATGTTTTTCAAATTTTCTTGTAACCGCTTCTCTAATGAGCTTTTTTCACCAAAAGCTAGATATTTAAAATTTATATTTCCATCCTGACTCTTTTTTACAAATAGTTCTAAATTGAGGTAAAGAATTTCCGGAGGGAGCATACACACCCTTTCTTCTACAACTCGCGAACTTTTACTTCCGCTAAAATAAGTAATGTATAAATTGGATGAATTTGATTTCAGTTTGTTTTGAAAATCATTTGATTGAGGAAACGATTCGTGAAATAGTACAACATTCTCTCCTTCAAAAATTTCTTCTTGAATTTGATTTAACACCTCCGTATTCCAAACGGGAACTATTATATCTGGATAATTGTTTGAGAATCGTTCTTGATTCCATCCATAATCTTTTTGCCTTGATTTTTTGTCATCAATAATATAAATCTTCATGCTTCAAAATTTTAATATATACTTCACACCTATTGTTTCGTTTATTTCTGTACTAAAAAATTTGGGGTTCTCATCCCACAAATTAATACGAGCACTCTTCCCATCACCAAATTTGGCTTCTATTATCAAATCACATAATCCATTGATTTGGTTTTGGATAAGGTTCGACTGTTCCTCTCCAATTCTTTCAAGTGAGTTAGATAAAGTTTTTTTATAACCGGAATTTAGATGGTGAATCTCAAAAAATGTACTATTTGCATTGGTATCATCATAAAAACTAAGTTCAAATTTTGCGGGCTCATCTCCATTTGCCTTAATGCAAATTCTAATTATTATTTTATATGCTTGGATTAATTTATCTACATCTGTCAGTAATTCAATATTTTCCCAAAAATTTTCTGAAAAAGAAAATTCATTATCCTGAAAATTATTATTGTTTACGACATTTAGAATCTTTTTTAAAGAATTGTCGTGTCGAATATGAAATAAACTTTTAAAATATATAACTAACCCGGAGAAAGAATTGATTCTTTCCCCGGTGATATCACTCAAAAAAGGTTTAGAGAGTGTAAATCCACTCTTCTTTTGTTTTATCTTGATATTTTGCCCGGGATTAGGTATAATGCCAGGGTTTTGTTTTGCCCAAGATAGAATCTCTTCACATCCCCAATTGTAATTAATATTGCGTCCCCATGACTTTATCGGTTCTTCCAATAAATTTTTCCCGGTGATGTAAACAGAGATAAGTGAGATTAGGTTTTTGTTAAGAAAGATATCTCTCTCCTTAAAAGAGTTTAGAAGATTGTAAAAATGTTTCTTTATCAAATCAGTATGTTTGAAATAATTATAAGTATCTTCACCACATTCTTTATTAATGGATTCAATGGTTTCTGTAGTGTCAATGAGGTGACAGGTGTATTTTAATACTTCATCTTGATTGAACTCTCTTAAAAAGCGTTGCATATTTTTGGGGGGAGTATATTGAAATTTTACACTCGGTCGATGAAATTTTACACTCGGTCGATGATCCGAACTCTGCGCTGGCTTGGCTGGTTCTTCATCAGTCTTCACATTTTTAGGTTTCAAATCTCTTGCCAAAAGCTCTACACTTTTGATTTTCTGATTTTCTGTTAGTTTTGATTTATGGAAGATATAATTGAGAAATTCCTGTAATTCTTTTGGATCCATATCATTATTGATTTGTTTGCATTGCCCCTTATTGAATCAAATTAATTTTTTTGGAAAAGGAATTTCATATTCTCAGCCATCCGCTGTGTCTATTATTATGCCTTTTCTATGATTTTGGAATGTTACTACCGCTGCTTCCAAACCTTCTTTATCCCAGCATAATAGCAAATCTTCAATATCAACATCAGTATTTGATATTTCAAAAATCTTGGTGTATTGTGTCTTAGATTTGGTAATCAACCATATATTTTTTTCATTAGCTCTACAGAGGGTAACAGCACAACCTTTTAGTGCATCTGAAGTAACGAATCCATCGGGAAATTCAGACCCATTGTGGCAATCTAATTTTGCTTTTACACTTTTACTAATAAATATCGGGCATTCCTTTCCTTCAATCTCACACTTGGCAATCAGATTTTTACTCTCTGTAATGTGTAGATTAATCGCTGTGTGAAACAAATCTTCAAATTCTTTCAATCCATAAGAAATTAGATAGTGATATGAATCTTTGGATTCCGGAATTTCGTCGTCATACATTATTGTTTTCAATTTCTTGAAGCGGTCAAGAAGTTTTTGGTATGTAGAGTCGCCTACCCCCTTTACCATGCAAAGATAGTTGAGCTTCCCTTCCACTACATTCTCCATACAGGGTGTGCCTTTTTTTATATACCCTTTATCTCGATTATAAAAACGAAAGAAATAGGCATAGGCTGCATTATAGCCTTCTTTTTCCCACACATGGAGTATACATCTCAAATCGCGGACATACTTCTTTGCCACATTCACTTTTGTGTTTACAGTTAGCCCTGTTACTTCCTGACGATCATTGGAGCGTTGTAAGCGGGTCTTTTTAGGGTTTATCGTGAATCCTTGTTCTCTGATAATACGACTGAGCTCTTTCCTAAAATCGCTCCCTTCTTGATACACATTGTGAAGGCTGGAAAAGGTGATATCGTCGGCATATCGGCTAAAGTGTACTCCAAAGCGACGGCTAAGCCCTATTAATCTGCGGTCGAGTTTATCGCAAATTGCATTAGTGAGAATAGGGGAGGTGGGGGCTCCTTGTGGCAGTACGCTTTGGGGAGCATCAGCTTTTTTATGGCAAGTCAAGCCTGCCACAACATTTGCTATTTCAATAGGGAAATTGAATGGCGGTAATTGCAAACGCTTCCACACTCTGGCTTGAGGAATGGATGGAAAAAAATTTTCCAAATCAATATTAAACACATAATAATGACCGGTGTGTATCATAGCATTGCTTACCACAGATCGACCCTCTACAAAGCCCATAGCTGCATTACTCGGTGTGTAGATAGTTTTCAACACGATATTTAGCACATACAATATCTTTTTTAGTTGTCCACAAGGAGCGTTGATTTCACGCACACCTCCACTTTTTTTGGGGATGTAAAAAGAGGTGTAGCATTGATTTTGAAATTTGGGAGAACTGAAATAGCGAAGTTGCTTCTCTGTTATTCGATATTTCCCATTACCGAACTCTTCGCGCTTAATATCGCTAAGCAGGTTAGCAAAGTCGCTTAAAGTAGTGGCTTCTTGCGCTCTTTTAATAATTTCGGTTTTCTCCATCAATTGCCAATTTTTTATTAAAAAGAGACATTAACATTGCAAACACTACGATTTTCTTTGTATCCACCCTAGGGTGATTGCTATGTATATGTATAAAATAAGTACTGTTTTGATTAGAATAACTAGTTATTCTAACATTTGTTTATCAATCCTTTTTTCAAAGAATTGACGCTCAACGATAACATTGAGCTAGAGTCAAAATTTGCGAGTGTTCAGCAATGTCAATGTTCTCTTTTTTTCGTTTTTGCGATGCAAAGATAAAAACAATTCACGAATTCTATGTTCGTGTTTTAGAACTTTTTTATCTTTTAAAGTTGTTGAGCCACTATATTCCACCACAATAATATATAATTATTGTGATGGGTATTGGATTCGAACCTTTTCTTACAAAATTAAATCTGATATCATCTCCAAATAATGTGTAAAAACGTATTTTTACCGGTGCCGGGCGATGTAGTGGGCTACGGCGTGGGTGGTGTTTGGGGGGATGATTTCATTTGCGATGGCTTTTACCTCGGGGAAGGCGT
>SFKZ01000058.1 GCA_004553595.1 Methanobrevibacter ruminantium
TCCAATGAAATCAGTGCTAGCCGTAATCTCTCATCAACCTGATTCTAATTGGGGATCAGGGTTAATCATGGCGGCTTCTCCCCTAGCTAAGAAAAAGTATGGACTACACAATGTGATGCGCGCAAGGAATTTGCCTTCTAAAAAGGAAGCACCTGACTTAATGCTGGTAGATCCACATATGAATCTTTATATTAAGCGTAGTATGCAGGTGCTCGATATTTTCCATAAATATGCAGCAGACGAAGACATTCACATGTACTCCATTGATGAAGGTATGATTGACATGACTAATTCGTGGAAGCTCTTCGGTAACGATCCCTATTATGTCGCAAGAAAAATACAAAAAGACATCCATGACACGCTGGGATTATATACAACATGTGGTATCGGGGAGAATCCCCTATTAGCCAAACTGGCCATGGATATTTCTGCCAAGCATAGAGAATCGATGATTGATTTTTGGCATTATATCGACGTCCCTGATACGATCTGGCGCATCCCTAAGCTAGAAGACGTCTGGGGCATCAACACTAGAACTGCAAATCACCTAAGACGTTTAGGTATCAACAATATGTACGACCTCGCCCACTCTAATCCAGCAATCATGAAAAGAGAGTTCGGCGTGATTGGTGAACAGCTCTATGCGATGAGTTGGGGTGTCGATCGCAGCATTATCAGAAATAAGTACATCCCTAAGGCTAAAAGCTACAGTAATTCTCAAGTATTGAATCGCGACTACTATGACCAAAGACAGATTGAAATCGTCATTCGAGAAATTGGCGAACAAGTAGCTGCCAGAATTAGAGCACACGATCTACGTACTGGTAAAATCGGATTATTTATTGGTTACTCATTTGATTCGATTAATCCAGACAATCCTCGTGGTGGTTTTAAAGTTCAAAAGAAAATAACTCCAACCAATGATAATCACGATTTAGCTACTAAGCTAATTGATTTATTCAGAAGTAAATGGCAAGGCGAAGGTGTAAGAAATATTGGTGTAGACTATGATGATCTGTCGCCAGATATTAGTCAGCAATTCACCTTGTTCGTTAAGCCTACTTTACAAGTGAAGCGTAAGACTTTGGATAAGACGGTCGATAATCTGCGTAAAAAATATGGCTTCTCAAGCGTAGTGAAAGCCTCTAGCTTGTTGCCGGGAGCTACGGCGATTAAGCGTAGCAAACTTGTAGGCGGCCACAATGGAGGTAACGCTTATGAGTAGCGAGTTCGATAAAATAGTTGAGGAATTCTTTAGGACCCATCAGGATCGATGGATGAAAAAATGGGCTGGGTTCTACTTGAGTGACCACACGGCGAAGATTAATCGGGACAAAAAAAGAAGAGAAACTGTCTACGTAAAGAAAAAGACGATGAGTCAGAAAGACATCAGAGCAATGTTGCTGAAATCTTTTGGTGAACATAGAAAAGTGTCTGTGCAGTTAAAAGATCTGTCTGTAGATAATGACTTACAGGCTGATATTGTGGGCTTTGTCGATGGCCATCAGGAAGATACGGCGATCATTTCGGGAAATCAAAGTAACGTTCTCTTTAATGATAATGAAGTTGAATCCAGCTGTTAGTTATAAAAGCTGGTGAATGCTAATGAAGAAAATGATGAGATACAAAGACTTTTACGGAACTATTGAATATTCTTTAGATGATAATATTTTTTATGGAAAAGTTATTGGTATTAATGAACTTATTTCGTATGAAGGAAAAATACTTGAAGAATTAATAAAAGATTTTAACGAAATAGTTTATGAGTATTTAGAAGATTGTAAATCTCAAGGGATCAAACCTCAAAAATTAAAACGGACAAAGAAAATAATAGAATGATTCTAATTTACAATTGATTTTATGAAGGGAAATTCAATGAAAGCAGTTCAAGAAGTACTTAAAGTTATCGATGAAAAAGAGCTAATTGATAATTATTTAGCAACTTACCCTATTTCCATTGATGACTTTGATGAAAATATTACTGTTGGTGAGGTCAGGAAGTATTCAATAGATTGCTTACATCAATATCTCGCCCATTTAAAAGCAATGAAGATTAAATCTGATGATAATCAAGGAATTTTCTTTATTAGTCGAAAAATAGAAGATGAAACTGGCGATACTGTTACCAATCTGGTTTTCAAAAATGATTTAAAAAAATATGGTGTCCAATCTGAAAGTTATGCTTTTGAATTTACTCCTCAACCTGAAATTATGGGATGGTTGATTGCTGATAATATACTTACTCAGAATCATTTGAATGATTTATTAGTGGAAATTTTATATGAATCGTCTTTTTTCGGCTTCAAACAAGAAGGATTAAAAAAAGAAATTGATGAACTAGCATCAAGCATAAAAGAAATTGACAACAATCTGGGTAAAGCATTATCATTTGATGAATTTCAAAAGGAGTTTGATTTTGATAAGCAAGATCCTAAGGAAGAAAAGCTGGAAGTAAAGGTGATTCAAGATAAAATTGAATACAGCGAATATTCGCGCAAAAAGGAATTAGCAGAAATAATCGAAGAATTAAGTCTTTAGTAACACAATTTAACAATTGGATTGTTGAATTCTTTCCATTCAATATTTTTATATAATTATTAAAAGGGAGTTGGATTCTATGACTTCTATAAAAGAGTTCGAAAAAGTAATGTATTCCTTGAACATTGATGAGATTGATAAAAAAATAAATCAAGCTAAAACGCCTGAGGATGCAGAATTCTGGGCCGATATTTTAGACAAAATTATGCAACATAATCAAAAGAAGACTATTAACGAAAAATTTAAAATATGAGGAAACTATATTTATTTGCTGGAACAAACGGAGTAGGCAAATCAACTTTATATCTAGATGGTGTTGGTCCCTCTATTGAAAATTCTGTTCGTATAAATGCGGACGAAATTGCTAGAGAAAAAGGATGGGATTGGCGAGATCCGAAGACAAATGCTAAGGCTTTACTGTTAGAAACAAAGAAATTGCAGAAAGTATTAAAAACGGGCCAAGATATTAACTTAGAAACTACTTTAGCTGGTCATGAAAAAAATATTTTAAAACTGTTAGATCGTGTAAAAAAGAATAATTATCAAATAGTTTTATTATATGTTGGAGTTAGTAGTCCAGACATTGCTGTTGAAAGAGTAAAAGAAAGAGTCGCTAAAGGTGGACATGGTGTTCCGGAAGAGTTGATTAGAAAAAGATATTACGAATCTCTTAATAATCTAAATAGATTAATTAGTAAGTTTGATATTGTAAAAATTTATGATAATAGTAAAAATTTCAGAATTCTTTATCAACGCATAGAAACAGAAGTAAAACTATGTAAAAAAGATATCCCACAATGGGTGCAATCAATAATAATTCAAGATAAAGTAAACTAATTTCAGATAATTTTAAATATAATAAAAAGTCAACTAAAGACTGGGAGTTAACTAGTTGGGTTGACTTTTTTGGAATCCGCAGAATTACTTAAAGTGGATCAAGATTATGATTCTTTGGAGGTAGGAAAGTATGCAGATTTCTTAGTATTAAAAAATGATCCGTTAAAAGACGTATCTGCAGTTGAGCAAGCTGATAAACAAGTCTACCAACATGGTAAAAGAAAATATTAATAATTAAAAAGTGTCTGGGTAGAAATTATTTTTAAACCCGGACACTTACTTTTTGCAGTATCTTAAACAAAATCTATAACAATCAGGAAATTGTTAATCTTATTTTCTTCTGTACTTCTTCAAACAAGTCAGAGGGCAGATATTCTCTGAACTGCCATTGTCGTCTTTTATAATCAAAAAATCTTAGTTGTTCCACATAAATAACACCATCAGATTTAGTTCGACTATCTAATTGAACGTGAAGAGGATAATCACTCCCATTAAATTCCCCATGAGAGATAGGTACAACCCAGGCAAACGGAGAAGTTTTCATTATAATATCATTGCTTACTACCACTGCCGGTCTTCGCTTCTGTATCTCTGCTCCTGTAGACGGATCAAAGTTTATGTATATAATACTACCTTTTATAGGCCTTTTTTCTACCATATTTCTTTCCCTTCGAGTTTCATTTCATCCCAATCTCTCATTTCATCAGAGACTTCATACTTTCCATGCCAATTCTTAAAGAGTTCTTCAATAGAATCTGGTACTTTCTTGCTAGGAGAAAGTATTAAAGTACCATTTTCCCCTTTCTTGAACTTAAATTCCGTTCCTGGTTTTACATTAAATGACTTAGGAATGGTTACTACTGTTGCATTCCCTTGGATTCTTGCTTTTACGATGTTCATATACATTCACCTCATGAACATATTATAGCAAAAGTAATTACAAAAGTAATTACTTTGATACTGAGAAACTAAAAAATATTAGATTTCATTTAAATTTTTCGGCTTAAGTGTTGTGGCTATCAATTCAATTGATTTTTGCCCAAAAATTGTAAATAGATTATCCAAAGTTATTATTAATTAGCAGAAAAGATTTAATAGCTAAATAAATATTAGTTGAAACATTGAATGATTAGTAACTAAATTTACGAATAAAGAAAAAGCCAGTTAAACTA
>SFKZ01000059.1 GCA_004553595.1 Methanobrevibacter ruminantium
ATTGCTTCTATCAAACTTCAGGAATCACAAATAAATTCAGTTTCAAACGGAATGAATACAACTATATCCATTCCGTCTATCGAAAAAAAATTCGAAACCACAATTTCAGAGATTTCACCATTTACAGATCCTGCAACCGGAACATTTTTCGTTAAAGCAGATTTTGAAAATCCCGATTTATCAATCAGACCTGGAATGTTTGTAAAATGTTTAATAACTTCAGATTTACTTCAAACATATATCGAAATTCCTGAATCAGCTTTACTAAATACTCAACAAAATACAGCAGATTGCTTTTGCGTACAAGATAATATTGCAATAAAACATTCTGTAAAAATCAATTTCATAAAAGATGGGAAAGCATATATCGAAGAAGGAATCAAACCAGAGGACAAAGTAATCAATTTCCCTTCACCAAAAATCCAGGAAGGAACACATGTTAAAATTATTTAATATTATTTTTTTCTCACTCTGTTTCACATCTTGCTTATTTTCATTTCAGAACATTGAAATTTATTCAAATATCACTCCTGTCTTTAATGATGAAACAATTATTGTAACAACCAATATCCCTCTTGGTACAAATTCCCTATCACAGCTAATTTCTATCAGAGAAGAGGAATTATTGATTGACTGTCAGATTCAGCAAGAAAACAACAAGGTAATTATAACTCCAACTGATGGTTGGAAAACAGGGAAAAACTATCGTTTCCAATTTACAGGATTAGTTAAAACTATTGACGGTAGATTTTATAACATTAATTTCAGTAAGTATTTTGTTTATAAAGATGGCACAACATTTTTTACTATGGAAAACATATTGCTTCCAAATACAGTTGAAGGCTCCATTATTATAGAATTTAATAAACCTATTGACTTATTTTCCTTCGAGAAAAATTTTTCAATATCTCCATTTATTGAAACAAACAAACAACTTTCTGAGGATAAAAAGACAATTACCATTGTCCCAGTAAAACAATGGAATTACAACACTGTATATTGCTGCAAACTTAAAGAATTAAAATCAGCCGATAATTATTTTCTAATCAGCAATATAAATAATCTGTTTTCAATACCTGACTGTACAATTCCTGAGTTACTTGAAATAAAAAAATGCAAAATTAATAATCTTCATTCCAAAGATTTTCAATTTTTTCCAATTAATTTTACAGAACACATATTAAATAATATCTTACCAGAAGACGCCTTAGCTTTTACTTTCAATACAAAAATTAAATTAGATTCCTTTAAATCAAATTTTTCAATCTCTCCTTCAATAGCAGGTCAATTTATTGAAAGTGACAACTCAATTATTTATATTCCAAATGAACATTTCAATGCAAAAGAAGAATACTTAATTACATTAGGTAAAAACATAAAAGCTGAAAATAATAATTATATGCAAGCTTCATTAAAATACATTTTCAAACCTTTTGTAAAATCCTTATATATTGAAAACATAGATATAAATGATACACAACACATTCCATTCTATCAGAAAATTAAAAACGATTCCCCAATAACAGAAGTCATGGTTTCTCATATCAACAAGGCATATATCGAAATCTCTTTTAATGAAGATATACCTGAAGAATTTATTTATTTATTTGATAAAATTATCCGATTCGAACCGTATTTTCCTCTGTACCAATCTTCACCACATTTATTGTCCATTCATTTTTCTAATAATAACAAAACAGTTAGTTTCGAATATGACAATCTTGCAACCACTGACCTTAACCAATCTCTTTATAAACTGACAGTTAATTTTTCAGTTATTCCAAAATCCCTTTCTAACGAATTATCCATGGAGGACAACATATGTACAATACTATCCTTAAAATAGTACTAATATTCGTTCCAACACTAATATTAAGCTGCTCCTGTTTCATCTATCCAGAATTTAAAATCAAAAACTATTGTTACAATGAAAACTTCATAAGACTTGAATTTAACACAACACCAGATTTACAGAGACTACAACAGGCCTTTAATTTTCTTGAAGATGAATATAAACAGACCGGATATTTTAAACAAAATGGAAAAGTAATTGATTTTTTCCCTCTTAATGGAATTAGTAAAAATCATACTTACAAAATAATCATCACAACTGATGCAGAAAATTCAGAAGGAATCTCATTAGATAATAACTACACTGAAAGTTTTTCAACTAAGGATACTAATACACCCCTCCAAATTTTATCTGTAACCCAAATACAATCAGGCATTCAAATAGATTTATCCTCATCTGTTGATCCTAATTTATTTATAAAATCATTCAATATTACTCCTTCCCTAAACACTTTATTTGAATGGAATGAAACAGCTGATTCATTTAAAATTAAGTTTACATCACTTCTTAATGATAAGACAAATTACTTCGTAACACTTTCAAAAGATCTTTATGACAAAAACAACAATTATTTACAAAAAGAATTAAATTATACCTTTTTCAATGAAAATTTTCTGAATGAAACATTTAATCTTGGATACTCAGAAAATAACGAAACCATTTACTTATCAGACCAGGGTCCTAATACCAATCTGTCTTATAAAAACAAGTTCTTCTTTTCCTTCAATAATAATTCTGATGAAGAAGAATTCCCTGCTACAATTTCTATTTTCCCAAAAATTGATTATACAATAAAACAATCAGCAGATGAGTTAAGAAAATATTACCTGACTTTTCTTTCAAAACCAGACTTCAACTCTACCTACACTATTTCTGTTAACTATAATCCAAACAACAAACATAATTATGGCACAAAAGACTTTTCAATCACATTTAATGCATTATCAGATTATCCACCAGAATTTTGTGGAGGAGCATTTAATATAATTAATTCTATTTATCCATTTACAAATCAGTATAAAACATTAAGCTTTCCAGTAGATCTTTTTCCAACAATCAGCTCTTTCCATTCTGAAGATATCAAAATTTATTTTATTTTCTCCTCAAAAAATAAAAATTTTCAATTATCAAAAGACTCTTTAATAAATTTTTTAACAATATCATCTACAAATAACTGTATTGATATAAAACCTTACGCTATTAACTTCATAACTGATGAGGCATTAAAATCAAACATTTTCAAAGCATTAGAAATTTTACCTGACATAAATTCAGAATATTCAATCATTGAATATTGCTGCCATATTCAAAATAAAGAAAACAAAGGTCTGATTAAAATTGAATTAGGAAGTGAAATTTGTGATTCAAACAGTAATACATTAAATCATAATTTAACATACATTTTCAATAAACAGTAGAAAGGATACATCATGAATAAAATTATCAACTATTCTATTAAACATCCGGTTTCTATTTTTATGTATTATATACTACTCACTATTCTAGGAATAATATGTTTAACAACAATTCCAATGGATTTCCTACCAAATATTAAAGAACATTCATTATTAGTTTCAACAGTCTACCCAGGAATGTCGGCCGAACAGATGCGTGAAATAATTACAATTCCCGTAGAAACATCATTCAGTTCTTTACGAGGATTAAAAACAATCAGTTCTGTTACAAGAGATAACTGTTGCTTTGTAAAAATTGAATTGCACAATAATGTAAATATAAACAATGCCTTAATTGATTCAAGGCAGATCATTGATCAATTAGAAAGTCAATTACCCCAAGATTGTATCAAACCTGAAGTAGATATATACAATTCTGATAAAAACTTAATATTAAAAATTGCGATTACTTCAAATCAAAAAACAATTCCAGAAATCCGAAAATTAGCAGAAAATGAACTCAAACATTCCCTTCAAGCTGCAAATGGCATTGGACATATTTCAATCATTGGTGGATACGAAGAGCAAATACACGTTACCTATGATCCTTTCAAATTACATTCATTAAACTTAACTCCCGAATATATTTCAACATCGATTATAAATTCCAATTACGAATTTCCTGCAGGTCTAATAAAAGATGACAATAATGAATATATACTAAAAACCTCAGCTTTATTCAAAAATATAGAAGACATAAACAATGTAAAACTATTAGTCTCAGACTCTATTTGCAATTTAGAAGAACTTGTTAAACCTAGTTTTTCCCATTCAAACATGAACACCTTTTGCTTTATAAATTCTAACGAGTGCATATCTTTATCTATAAAAAAGAAAAATAATGCAAATCCGATTAAAACAACAAACGAAATCAAAAAAATTTTAGCTGACTTTTCGAATAACTACGATAATATCAATATTTTAATTATCCAGGATTCTTCAATTGAAATACGACATTCAATTTACTCGGTTTTATTATCTGCTTTAATAAGCACCATTATTACCTTTCTTGTAATCTATTATTTTTTTCGCAATAAAACTATTTCAATAATTCTTTCTTTACCAATCCCTTTATGTATTTTATTTACATTTATATGTTTAAAAAGTTTAAATCATTCTATAAATCTATTTTCTCTTTCTGGAATTTCAATTTCAATTGGTATGTTGGTAGATGCCTCTATTGTAGTTTTAGAAAATATAATATCTAATCAAAGTAATATTTCTAACGATTCCAAAATATATAATGCCGTCATTCAAGTAAAATCATCAACTATTAATTCAGCCTTGGTGAACTCTTTTCAGATCTTTCTATAAGTGTTATATCTTCTATTTTTCTTTCAGGGGTAATTTCTCTTACATTAGTACCAGCCTGCTTTAAGCAATTCCTTTATTCTAAAACAAATTGTAATTCAAATATTTGTATAATATCCAAACTAGAAAATAGATACAGAATAATACTTAACCATTTATTTGATACCAGCATAAGTAAAATTTATCTAACACTTCTTATAATTTCACTTTTATGTATTCCATTATCAATCTTTACAAAAAAAGAATTTTCCCCTAAAACAACAAGCTTAATTCATTCCTTTAACATTGAACTCCCAACCAATCAAACCATGACTAAATCACAAAAACAGATAAAAGAATTTCTTAATAAATTTACAGACAAATTTCCAGATTGTACAATTTACACAGCTGCTGGACTAGAACCTTCTGATTTTGAAAACTTAGCCGATGTAAAATCAAATCCGTATAATGTAAAATTTACTATCATTTTACAAAAAGCAAACCAACTCAAAAATATTTTACTTTTTTTCAATGACCAAAATTTTACCTATCAACATGATGAAGCTAAAGACTTCATGACAAAAGCTCTTGATCTTAGTTCAACTTATATATACTCATGTAATACTCTGGAAGAAATTTCCGCTTTCTCAAAAAATACACCGGATGCAACTCCAAATTGCAAAATGAAAGAATATATCTTTATTCCAGATCAAAATAAATTAGAACATTACAAAATTCCTTCATCATACATTTCGAATTATACATATAACTATCTCGAAGGAATTGAATGCGGTACTCTAAAAAATGAAAATAAAGAAATTCCAATTATATTAAAACCTGAATCAGATTATAATAATTACAATTCTATATTTATCCATGTTAATAATCAGACAATTCCTTTATCCACATTAGGAAAATTTCAAACCAGCGAAAAAGACAATATTTATTACAGATACAATAGAAAAGATTCAAAGCTTATTAATAATCCTTCTAAGACTCAAAATCTAATTTCCCCATCAAAAGAAAAAATCTATGAATTGCTGACAAGTTCTATTTTACTAATTATCTTTATATTAATTCTATTATATTGCTTACTTGGTGCCCAGCTAGAATCATTCACCATTCCTCTTATTTTATTAATTTCTATATTACCTGGCTTTACAGGCAGCTTATTAAGTCTATTTGTAACAAGAAATAGTTTAAATCTTAACAGCCTGTTATCATTGATTGTTCTTTCAGGAATTTCAATTAACAACTCAATCATTCTTCTAGAATCAGTTTCACCATATAAAGAAATAAGTAAATCTGAATACATTAAAATACTTTCATCACGATTAAAGCCAATATTGATAACAACCGTCACATCTATCCTATCTTTACTTCCATTTATGTTTATTAAAACCAGAAATAATTCTCAATCGTCAATGGCAATCGCACTATGTGGAGGATTATTAAGTTCTGTTATTTCTTCATTGCTTTTTATTCCAATTTTATTTAAAAGCAAGGTAAAAAAATGAAAACACGAAATATTTTCATTATATTAATTATCTCATTATTTTTAACTTACTCCATAAAATTCTTACAATTTACCCATACCTCAAATTTCAACAATCTTATTTTCCTAATTAAGTATGAATATTATGGAATCGACTCTCAACAGATTGAGCAACTTATTACAATTCCTTTAGAGCAAGAATTATATACATTAGAAAATGTCATTGAAATAAAATCCACAAGTCATTTAAACCAAAG
>SFKZ01000060.1 GCA_004553595.1 Methanobrevibacter ruminantium
CTTTATCTTTGCCTAATTTGAATCCCGGTTCCTATTCTTGCCTCATCAAGTTTGCAGGAGATAAAGTAAATGCCTCCTGCAATAAAACTGTAACAGTAACAGTCAATAAATGGAGTACTCAAATAAGTGCAAGTGATTTGGCTTGTTATTATAACGATTCTATAGAGTTGATTGCTACTTTAAAGAATAATTATAATTCCCCTCTCTCAAATAAGGTTATCTGTTTTGTCTTAAATGGGGTTAATTACTCATGCACTACTGATTCCAGTGGTGTGGCTAGTTTGTCTTTGCCTGATTTAGATCCAGGTTCCTATTCATGTACAATTAATTTTATTGAGGATGGTTTTTCTAGTTCTTCCAGTAAAACTGTAAATGTCACTGTAAATAAAATTCCCACTAGTCTTTATGCTTATGGCTTGAATCTTACTTATGGTGAGGATAATAAGATTTTTGTAAAAGTTAAAGACAATAAAGACAATATTTTGGAAAATAAAACAGTTTATCTAATTTTAAATCATGTACCTAGGGGAGTTACAGATGAAGAAGGTAGGATAAATGTCATAATTTACAATCCAGGTGTTTGGGACTGTTATTATTCATTTTTTGGAGATGAGTATTATGAACCTGCTAGCAGTTGGGTTTCTTATTCCATAGGTGTTGCCAACCCTATTGTTAATTGCGATAGTGGCATTTATAATGATTCCAATTTAACAGTTTCAATTTCATCTTTACATGGTGAAACCATATTTTATAGTTGGGATAATGGAATTAGTTGGAATGAAAGCTTGGAAAATGTTTCCTGCAATCTGGCTGAAGGCAATTGGACTTTAAAGGCATATAATTCCCTTAATGATTGTAATAGTTCAATAATGGAGAGAAATTTCCTTGTAGGTAATTTCCCTCCGAATGTTTGGGCCAGTTATGGGTCCGGCATATATGATGAGTCTTTTAATGTTGAACTGTTTGCTGAGGATAATAATGATGATTGTCCTTTGATTTATTATACTTGTGATGGCAGTTTGCCAACTACAGATAGCAGTGTTTATTCTGCCCCTATTCCTATTTCAAATGGTTCTAATGTTACTAATTTAAGATTCTTTGCTATAGATAAATATATGGCTTATAGTGATATTGTAAGCGTTTATTATTTCTTCGGTGATTTTGTTGCTAACTTGAATAATGGTAAGGTGTTCAATAGTGTTCAGGATGCTATTGATGATAATGACACTTATATCGGCGACATTATTGAATTTGGTGCTGATTTTGATGAGTGCTTTGTTCTAAACAAGAACATTAATCTGAAAAAGGATATCCCTATCCTTTTGAATGATTCATTAACTAATCTGGGCTATTTTTATAATGGCTCAAGCATGGTAATTAATTTTTCATCTAGTCTTGAGGATTCTATTGTTTTTTGTAGTTTTGATAATGGTTCTTCCTGGAAATCCGAGAATAATAGCATTTGCTTCAATTTGGTTGAAGGTAATTGGTCAATATGGTATTATTGCTCTTTAAATGGAATCAACAGTTCCATTTATGAGTTAAATTTTTTAGTTGATTGCACTGCCCCTTTGGTTTGGGCCAGCAATGGGTCTAGCATTTATAATGAATCATTATACGTGAATTTGGCTGCTTTTGATCATGTTGATGATTGTCCTTTGATTTATTATACTTGCGATGGCAGTTTGCCTACTAGTAACAGTAGCATTTATTATGAACCTATTTATGTTTCTAATAGTTCTAATGTTACCCATTTGAGATTCTTTGCTATTGATAAAGTGGGTCATAGAAGCAAAATTGTAAGTGTTTATTATTTCTTCGGTGATTTTGTTGCTAACTTGAATAATGGTAAGGTATTCAATAGTGTTCAGGATGCTATTGATGATAATGATACTGTTAGAGGGGATGTTATTGAGGTTAGTCGTGATTTGGATGAAAGTCTTGTATTGGATAAGGGAGTAAATTTAAGAGCTTGTGATTTTAAATCTGTAACCTGGAATTCAAGCGGTTCTGCTATTGTTGTTAATGATAATGGATCTATTATTGAAGGTTTTAATTTCATATCTCCTTTAGGCATTGACTTGAATGGCGCTTCTGATAGTTTTATTTTAAACAATATTTTCAATTGTTCCTATGCCGATATTTTCAATTTCAATGGCTTTGTTGGTGGGAATGATCTAACAATTCATTCTGCCAATAATGTTATATTAGATAATAGCTTTGTTGGTTTTAAGGAATTAAGCTCTATCTATTTAAACTCCTTTAATTCTACATTTGTCGGAAACAGTTTCAATTTAACTGGAAATAGTTCCGCATTATGTCTTTTTTCCACCTATTCTTTAATTAGTGATAATCATTTTTATAACTGTGGTTATGGGCTTTCCATTTACGGTTTCAATTTCACTGTAAGCAATAATGTTTTTATGGAAAACATTTATGGAATCTATTTTATTGATTTATTTAATGAGACTATGATTGAGGATATTAATGGAGGGTATATCAGTAGTTTGTATAGTTGCTCTTATGGAGATTGCGGTAATGATATTTTCTCTAATTCTTTTTTGAACAATGATTATGCGGTATTCGCAGAGTCAGGATATGGTGTTAAGGTTAATTTCAATAGTATTGTTAACAGTTCTGTTTGTGCTTGCAGTGGCATCCTTGATGCCCAATATAATTGGTGGGGGACTAATGATGAGAGTGCTGTTTTGAGTAATGGTAATTTTTCTATAGATTATGGAGGAGTAATTGTTGTTCCTTATTTAGTCTTAAGCACTTATGTTTCTTCATATAAGATTTCTAATGGCACTGTTTCTGGTGCTAAGGTTTGCGCTGATTTAAATACTGTCCGTATTGTCGGCGATAATTTATATTTTGTTGACTATTATAATAATCTGAAAATTTATGGTTCTGAATTTTTTGATGAATATTATCACATTTGTGGCTTGGGTTCTGTTCCTGATGGATTAATTGTTAACTTTAATAATGATAGTTTTGGTTCTATGATTGGTGGTGTTGCTTATGGTGATGTTGTTTTAGGTTCTGATGGTGTTGTTTGTGTGTCTTTGGATGATTGTTCTTCATTGCTTAGCGTTGAACGTGATTCTATGGCTCATATTGTTATTAGTAGTCCTGCTTTTGTTCATGGTTCCAATGAGACTTTGTTTTATGATTTTTATTTGCCTTTAAATGATTCTGTTGATTGGTTTACTTGTGTTTGGAGGTATAAGGATGTCTTTGAGAGTGAGGTTGATTTGTTGGTTAATGGCGAGGTAGTTGAAAGTTTTGTTGTGGATTGTTCATTTTATAGGGAAAGTTTAAGTAATGTTTCTGATATAGTTTTAAATGCTACTGCATTGTATAATGATTTTCTGTACAATAAATTGTCTTATAGGATTAAATTTGTTTATGCTTTGATCTCTTTAGATTATAATTTGACTGATTTGGACTCTGTCAAGACCAAATATCTATCTCAAACTTGGAGGGATTATCCTTCTGATTTGGCTGAAGAATTATTGACATCACATAATGTTACTGTAAATGAGGTTTTATTGAGTTTGATTAAAAACTCTTATGGTTTGTCTGATGAGGATATTGATTTTATTAGTAGTAATCATGATAATTTTAGGGATGATATTTTTGTTTCTGTAGATTATCTTGGTGATTCTATTGAATCTTTTAAATTTAATGTTGGGAATAATTCTGAATCTTTCATTTGGCATGGGGATTATACAACTCGTCATGGACTTATTAGATATGTTAATGGTGCCTATGCTCATCAGGAAGGATCAAATTCCTCTGAGTATTTTGATATATGGGAAAATACTCATTGGGAAAATGGTACTGTTGAATGGAATTATCAAAATTATTACGGATATTATTCTGAAGCAGGGTATGATGGATTAATGACATTTACCTTTGCCAATACTCGTATAGACAATGACATTTTAGCTTATTGGTTAAGTCAGAAAAATCGCACATGTAATAATGGGAGCTTGCATTATGATAATGGTTTTATGAAGGCTGCTTATGGTAGTTTTTTGGAGGGCTTGTTGGTTATTTATTGTAATGATTTGGTGGCTGATGCTGCTGCGGAACGTTTTAATGTGTCTTGGGAGCGCACTAGCCCTATGGTCATGAGCGTTCGTGACGATAATGTTAGAACAATTATGAGTGGTGAAAGCAGTTTCTATTTCGGCCGTACAGCTTATGGAGACCCTGATGCCGTGAAGGCTTTTTATTTTACCTGTTCAGCCAGTTTTTCTCCTATTGAACATTATGTGGCAACTGCCTTGTTTCCAAGGAATAGTGATAACAGTAGTGTCACTATAGGTTTAGGCTTTATATTGGATAATGGGGGCACTATTGAAATAGTCCAAGAAGGTAACTTCACTCTTATTCGTGAATTGGGTTCTAATGAAAAGGTTTTGGTTTTTGATGCCAGTACAGGTTTGCTGCATGACCAGATGCAAGTGATTTATGGTGCATTCTGTTATTCCAATCAGCAGACTGATTGGGCT
>SFKZ01000007.1 GCA_004553595.1 Methanobrevibacter ruminantium
TTGACTGATGTTGTCCTTACAAAAATAGGAAAGCTTTAGGAGTAATGTTTTTATGGTTAAGCTTAATCGAAAGACTGCTTTTGAGGAGGAAGAGGAAGACCCAATGACTGGTGTTGCAAACCTTGTGGATGCAATGCTTGTTATTGCAGTTGGATTGTTGGTTTTCCTTGTAATAAGCTGGAACATGCAGGCAATTGTATTCAATGAGGATATCAATCCCGAACAGAGGCAGGATGCTATCAATGCGATGAAGCAGGTTACTGAGATAGATCAGGGCAAGCAGTTGAATGAGACTCCTGATGTAAGCTCAAGTTCCGGTGAGGGTTACAGTGAGCTTGGAAAGGTCTACAAGGATTCAAATACGGGCAAGCTGATAATGATAGAGAACTGATTATTTTTTTTATTTTCAAAGTTTTACCTGTCTTTTTTTATGAGTTAATTCTATGTAGGGATTAACTCACTATTTTTTTTATTTTCAAAGTTTCACCTATCTTTTTTTTATGAGTTAATTCTATGTAGGGATTAACTCACTATTTTTTTACACATTTGTGTTTATTCACAATTTCGCACTTTAAAAATTTTTATAATGTATAAATTTTAATATTCCTTTATTGTAAGTAAGTTAGGAATGTCCGTTTTGGAATTGATTTTTACATTACATTCAATTCATTGAATTTATTTTTATATATATTTATTCAATATATTGAATAACTTTATATATTATTGTATTCAATATATTATTAAAGAGGTGAATATTGTGAATCCTGATAATGAAGATTCAATCCATGATTTTTTGCAGAGTCAGATTGCAGACACTCCATTGTCCCTTAACAGTGAACTTTCAAATAAGGGGGTTAAATTTAATCATAGGGATGATTTTGAAGAGATAAAATCATTTATAGATAAATTTATTGATGGAAATAATCTTAATAGGTATATTGTTCTGCCTGGCCTTCGGGGGGTTGGAAAAACAACAATACTATTTCAGGCATATGAATACCTGATAAATCAAAAGAATGTTAATCCCAATCAGATACTTTACTTTTCATGTGAGGAACTGAATAAAATTGAGGATTGTGATATCTATGATACGATTAAGTATTATCTGAAAGAATTCCATAACTCATCATTTCAGACTGTTGATGAAAAGATATTTCTATTGATTGATGAAGCACATTTTGACAAGGATTGGTCAATTTCCGGAAAGCTAATTCATGATAAGTCAAAAAACATTTTCATGATTTTCACCGGTTCATCTGCATTAAATCTGGAATATAATGCAGAAGCAGCAAGGAGAATGGTAAGATACCTGATTACTCCATTAAATTACTCACAACACTTAAAATTGAAATATGGCTATCAAACCGATATTTCCAATGATTTAGTGGATTTATTGTTCAATGGCAATGTTGAGAATGCAATCATAAAAGAAAAGCAGGTAAATCGGGATTTGTTGAATTTGAGGAATTATTTTTCAATGGATTGGGATAATTATTTTAAGTTTGGTGGATTTCCGGCAGTGATGCATGATACTAATTACAGAAATGCATCTAAAAAGTTATATTATTCTGTTGAAGCGGTAGTGACAAAGGATTTGGGAACAATGAGTAACCTTACGGCTAATACTCAAACAAGTGCTTTAAGACTTATGAAATTTTTAGCGGAAAAATATCCTGGAGACATTTCACAGAATGCCCTTGCAAATAAGATCAAAACTTCTGCAGGGACAGTGAATACAATAATGGACTTGCTTGAAAAGACCCATTTGCTATTTCACATAGAACCATATTCAGGTGCAAATGCAAGAGCGAATAAATCATGGCAATATTATTTTGCAACACCAAGCATAATGCATGCTATTAATCTTAAATTCGGCTTTTCTTCCATAAGCTTAAGTGAATATGAGGGGATACTTCTTGAAACATTAGTTGCTTCTAGCTTGGTTAACCTAAAGAATAGTGAAAAATTCTTTGAATTCAGCATATTCTACGACACTTATAAAGTGAAGAGTAAGTGTGTTGATTTTATAGTGAAAAAAGAGTTTGATGATATAATCCCAATAGAAGTGGGGCATGGAAAAAAAGACACTAGTCAAATCAAGGATGCAATAAGGCGTTATAAATCTTCCTATGGGATTGTCATATCCGATACGACAAAGACTATTGAGAAAGTTGATAATGTAATATTTGTTCCAATAAATACATTCTCATTAATCTGAAATATTAATTTAAGTTAATTCAAATATGGGTTAATTGCCTCGCTCTTATTTTCATTAAACGGTTCAGTACTAATCTGAAATGATTTAACTATTTTTTTATTTCATTTTTTATTTTTTCAAAAGTTTTCACTATTTTTTTTTAAAGGGTTAACTCACTTTTTTTAAATAATTTACTTACTTAAAGAATAGTATATATAATAGAATTGAGAAAATTTAATATAATTCTAATATTAATTAATTCTCTTTTAAATTAATTTTTATTCAATAATTTTTCAAATTTATTCATTATGTTTAAAATTGATTAGTCTTTTCTTATTAATTTATTAGAATGTTTATAATTCAAAATTCAACTAACTATAAAGAATAATGTATTTATTTAGGATTTGAGCAAATGAAAGTTGTTATCGTTGGTGGTGGAGCTGGAGGAATATCCACAGCTTCAAACCTTAGAAGATTAGATAAGGAAGTTGAAATTATCGTACTTACAAGAGATAATCATGTCTCTTATTCCCCTTGTGCTATCCCTTACGTATTGTCAGATAGAATCCATTCATTTGATGATATCGTAATGAGATCTGTTGATGATTACAAGGCAAAGAACATTGATGTCATGCTTGAGACTGAAGTGACTGCAGTGGATTCAGCTAAAAAGACAATTACCTACTCCACTAAAGGTGAAGCGGAAAAAACCATGAGCTATGACAAATTGGTATTGGCTACTGGTGGAAGTCCATTTGTACCTCCTATGAAAGGAGTTGATTTAGAGGGAGTATTCAAGATAAGAACCTTGGATGATGGTAAGAGAGTCAAGGAATGGGCTGAAAACTGTGAGAGCGCTTTGGTTACAGGTGCAGGACTGATTGGTATTGAAATAGCATATGCATTCAAGAAAATGGGATTGAAGGTAACCTTATGTGAAATGTTGCCTCAAATCGTTCCACGTTCACTTGACCCGGATATGGCTAAAATCATTACAGACTATTTGATTAGTGAAGGCATTGATGTAGTGCTCGGCCAGCCTATCACTGAACTTAAAGGTGAAGATGGCGGAGTCAAGACTGCTGTCTTTGAAGATGGATCTGAAGCGGATGCAGATATGGTCATCTTGGCTACTGGTGTAAGGGCAGAGCTTACTTTGCCTAAAATGGCTGGATGTGACTGTGGTAGATGGGCGGTGCTTGTAAATGACAGAATGGCAACAAGCGTACCTGATGTTTATGCAGTTGGTGATTGTGTAGAGTCATACAGTGCAATACTTAGATCAAATACTGTTTCCCAATTAGGTACAACTGCTGTAAGGCAAGCTAAGACATTGGCTCAAACCCTTGCAGGAAAACGTTCCAGATTCAACCCTGTCTTGAATTCAATGGTTTCCAAAGTGGGAAAATTGGAATTCGGTGCAGTAGGTCTTACAAGAAGCTTTGCTCAACAGAATAGCATAAAGGCAGTTGTGGCAAAGGTTGAAGCATTGACAAGGGCAAGATACTATCCAAATGCAAAGCCAATGAACGTTAAGGTCATCTGTGATGCAGACGGCACTATCATTGGATGCCAAATCATTGCAGAGGAAAGGGTGGCTGAAAGAATTGATACAATGACTTTAGCTATCACTCAAGAGCTTACATGCTTTGAATTAAGCAATATGGAGTTTGCTTATGCACCTCCAGTGTCTATGGTTATTGATCCATTGGTAATGGCTGTTGAGGAAGTAAGTAAGAAGTTTGATAATTAAATAAACTTTTTATTTATTTATTCTCTTTTTTTTATTATTTTTGCAATATTTAATTTTTATTTTTGTATTAAATTTAGAAACTCTTTTTTTATTATTTTCTATGCTATTTTTTTTAAAAAATCATTATTTTTCTAATTATTTTTTAACTTTATTTGCAAATTTTAATTTTTATTTTTGTATTATTTCCTTTAAAATCATTACTTATTTATATAATAGAGCATATATAATATAATGATAAATGATAATCATATAAATTATATTAATTATAATTTGCTTCATTTATAGAATTTAAGATTATTAGAAATTATAAAATTAACAATATAAAATTATTTACACTTATGGAGAGGATTTAATTGACTAAAATATTTATTTCATGTGCACTTCCATATGCAAATGGACCATGTCATTTAGGACATTTGAGATCCACTTACATTCCAGCTGACATCTATGCAAGATACAATCGTATGGCTGGAAATGATGTATTGATGGTTTGTGCAACTGATGAGCATGGTACTCCAATTGCTGTAAAGGCGGATGCTGAAGGCAAGGAACCTATTGAGGTTGCAAAACGTTACCATGACATGATTGTAGAAGACATTAATAGTTGTGACATTTCCTTTGATAACTTTGCAAGGACAACTGATAAGATTCACTATCAAATCTCACAGGACTTCTTCAAGTACCTTTATGACAAGGGCTTGATCTATGAGGAAACCATCCAACAGCTTTACTGTGAAAACTGTGAAAAGTTCTTGCCTGACAGGTATGTTGAAGGAATCTGTCCTGTCTGTGGTGCAGAAGCAAGAGGAGATCACTGTGAAGTTTGTGGTAGAGCATTGGACCCTATTGAACTCGTTGAACCAAAATGCTTGACTTGCGGTAACACCCCAGTCATTCGTGACAGTACACAGTACTTCTTTAAATTAAGTCATTTCCAAAAGCCTCTTGAAGAATACATAAGCACAAACCCATACTTACCTCCAAATGTAAGGAATTATGCTCAAAACTGGTTGAAGGAAGGTCTTCAAGACTGGATCATGACCCGTGACATGAAATGGGGTATTCCCGTGCCTTTAGAAGGTGCAGAAGGAAAAGTTATTTATGTATGGGGAGAAGCATTCATCGGTTACATGTCCTCTGCTGCAGCTTGGTCCAGAAGAACAGGCATTCCATGGGAAGACTATTGGAACGGCCATGCGGTTCATTTCATCGGTAAGGATATCATTTACCACCACTCATTGTTCTGGCCTGCAATGTTGCTTGGACGTGACTGCAAATTGCCTGATGACATCTTTGCAGGAGAGTTCCTTTCCCTTGAAGGAAGAAAAATGTCAACCAGTAAGAACTGGGTTGTTTGGGTAGCAGACTTCGTAAAGGACTTCGATTCAGATTTATTAAGGTATTACCTTACTATCAACGCTCCATTGAATAAGGACACAGACTTCTCTTGGGATGAATTCCAAAGAAGAGTAAACGATGAATTGGCAGATGTAATCGGTAACTTCCTCCACAGAACATTCACTTTCACCAAGAAGTTCTTTGATGGAAAAGTGCCAGAATATAAAAACCCTAGTGAAGCTGACTTGGAATTTGAGCAAGCAATCAAGGAATTGCCTGATAAGGTAGGAGAATTGATTTCTGAGATGAAATTCAGAGAAGGTTTAGTTGAAATCATTTTGACTGCTAAAAAGGGTAACAAGTACTTCAATGACCAAGAGCCATGGAAAGCTGTAAAAGAAGACATGGAAAAGGCTTCAAACTGCTTATACTTATCCAATCAATTATGTAAGGCAATGGCTGTACTCTTAAAGCCTTACATTCCAAACAAGGCAGATGCAATCTGCAATATAATAAACATTCCAGCTGAAAACACTTGGGATGATGCGAAAGTCTTCTTGGAAACCGGTCATGAAATCAACAAGGCAAAACCATTATTCAAGAAGATTGAAGATAAAGTGATAGAAGCACAAAAAGAAAAATTATACAAGAATTTAGAGACTCAAGAAAACGAATCTAAAGATGATAAAAAGAACGACAAGAAGAGTAAAGAGTCTAAAGATGAAGGTGAAAAAATGGATTTAATTAGTATTGACGAATTTGCAAAAGTGGAAATTAAGATAGGTAAGATTTTAGAATGTGAAAAGATTGAAAAATCCAACAAGTTATTAAGAACTCAAATTGATATTGGTGACAAAACCATTCAAGTAATTGCAGGTTTAGGCAAAAGATACGCTCCTGAAGATTTAGTAGGCAAAAAAGTACCTGTTGTAACTAATTTAAAACCTGCTAAACTCATGGGAGAATTATCTGAAGGAATGATCATGGCTACTGAAAGTGCAGCTATCTTAACTCCTGATGATTGTGAAATCGGCGAATTACTTATGTAATTTGTCTTTTTCTTTTATTTTAAGAATAGGTAAGTGAATCTTTATATTAAATGAAATTTAATTTATAATATCCTATTAAACTATAGGGTCTTGGCGGCAAACCTATAAAAGTCCTCACGGTGATATTATGGATGAATCATTGATGATAACCGAGTCTGAAAAATTTCTAAATCAAATAGAGAAGGAAAGATTAGATTTAACTAATCTAAAGAAGGATTTTAAGGATTTAGAGTCCTTTTTAGAAATCTATGAACTTCTCAAATCTAATTTGGATAAGCTTCAGGAAATGAAGGAAAGCATGGATGAAAGCGGGTATACTGCTCCATTCAGATCTTTGAATCGTTATGGTTCACGTGTAAGTGAGGATGTTGATTTTGAGGAATTAGGCGACATCAGTCGCCATAATCAAATTTTCAGAAACAAGGCATCTGCCAAGAAGAACAGTTTTGATAGGGTAAAATATGCTATTTCTGCTCATAGAATCGCATTAGGCAATCTTGAGGAATATGCTAAAATAAGATGCAAGGACTGCAAGAAGTCCTATCGTGTAAGCAGTTTCCTTGATAATGGAAAGGTATGCAAGTGCGGTTCAACTAATCTTGAATTCAAGATTAACCATTCAGGTGTTCACAGACTTGAAATTATCCCTTATCTTCCATTGTCCGGTAATTACATGGTCTTGATGTCAGGTCTTTCAAGCGAGGGTAGAGAATCATTCAAAAGGGTTCTAAACATCTTAAAGCAGCAAAGAAGAGGAGTTGTAAAGACTGTAACTCCTATTGTCAAGTATAAGGAAAACGGCAGAACAATCACCAAAAGGGTTCCTCTTGACAGCGAATTTGCAGACAGCTATGAAGATGAGCTTAGAAGAAGATTCGGTAAGGGAGTTCGTATTGAAAGATTGGAATTCCATAGAACCAAGCCGACAATCATCAATGACAAGCACACCTGCACCAATTTGGCTCTTGCTTATGTAAAGCATGCTGAAGATATTGTAGAGCGTCATGGAGAAGCTATTTTTGAAGACAAGATCAAGGATTTGAACAATCTGAAAATCTATGACGAGATAATATATTCAGTCAATCTTGAAAAGCCTGAATTCATTGATTCAAGCGATTTAGAGGATTGGAGAAAGGATAAAATCAACAAGACCCTTGAAGAGTTAGGATTGATTGATAAGTTCGGTCATCTTGATAGGGGATTGAAGAAAGACCTAAAGGAAAGGGAAAAGATAAAGACAAAGATCTTTGCAGACATTGCCCCTACATTGATTTTGTGGGACATTTCCAAATACTATTTATGCACTTCCCAAGACAGGCGTAAGCGTTACGGTTCACCTTTCCCCTACATTCGTGGAGACATTGACCGGCAACAGCGTAAGGTATTCCAGAATCCACACACTCAAGTTGTGGATTTATTAAGGGAAAAGGAAAAAGAGCACATATTGTCTGTTCCGGATATGGATTTGTTGTTGCATAAGAAGTTCAAGTTTGAAGGAAGAATCAAGAACCTCAACATCAAGTTGAATTATGCTGCTGTAGGTCCAGCTATTGTATTCACTAACTCTAATTACAGCATTAAGGAAGTTTCATATGCCTTTAAAGTAGGTGAAAAGAGCATTAAACGTGAAATTAATAATATGAAAAGCATTAGAAAGCCAAACACTAAACGTTCCAGAGACTTTATTGATTTGGTAAAGAACAAATCTTAATTTTCCTTAAGGGGACCTTTTTATGGATGAAGACTTTGATGAATTTGACGATTTTGATGATGATTTCGAGGACATTGATGATTTTGAAGATTATGATGATTTTGAAGATTATGATGATTTTGAAGACTTCGACGATGAGACACTAGATTTTGACAATCTGGATATCGAGTCAAAGGAAGAGTTGGATATCTTTGATGAAAAGCCTTTGGAATTGGATTCTGATTATGACATCAATGCTGTTGAAGTTCATATCTCAACACAGCTCACTTCTCAAAAGATCATTCAATTGATGGACACTTACCCATCTTTAAAAAGAATAACTTGTCCTCAAAGCATTTACAATAGGATTTCTCCAGATTATATTAAGGCTTTAGATAATTTAGGGGTTTCAATTGAGATAAAGTATAACTGGGGTAAGAAGAAATATTCCATGACTCAAATTAATCAGGTTGTTGACCTATTCAATGAGGGAAAACGTTCTGATGAAATTGCTTCTGAACTTGACATGCCAATAGCTAATGTGAATTACATCAAATCAAAATATTTTGATAAGATCAATGTTAAGCATTATAAAAGAAAGTATGATGATGAGTGCAGGCAAAAGGTAAAGTCCATGAGGGAAAGTGGATTGAAACCTAAAGAAATTTCCAAGGAACTCAATATTCCTGTAAGATCCATTTACTATATTTTGAATAAAAAATAATTTTTTTAATTTCTAATTTTTTATGATATGCTATTTTTCAATTTTTAATTTTTTCATGATTTTTCAATGAAAAATTCTATTTTTCTATGTAAAATTTTAGCAAAAAAATTAATCATAATAATTTTTTAAGACATTATTAATATTTTTAATAGAAATTATTTTGCTATTAATTTAATTAATCGTTTCTCCAATATAATTAAATCATACACCTATAATGTATTTTTAATATCATCTATGGTGTAGATATCCTTATAATAATATGCCATTTTCACCAATTTTTAATAAATTTTCAATAATTTTTACAATTAAAAAAATTTTAAAATTTTATAAAAAGTTTATTTATTATAAATCATATAAACTAAATTAATTACTTAAAACAATTAATTTAAAAAATAATTTTTGCTTATTAAAATGATTAAATAATATTTGGTGTAAAAATGTCAAGTTTAATTTCAATCCCCACATTGCCTTTAGTAGTAATTGCATTGATCTGTGGGATATTATCATTTATCAGTACTCGTTTGGTAATGCCTTGGCTTATCCGTAAGCTTGAGAAGGCAGAAATCATAGGAACGGATATTCATAAATCCTCACGTCCTATTGTAGCTGAAATGGGTGGTATAGGGATATTATTTGGTTTTGTCATAGGTATTTTTACCGGAATCATACTTTTCCCTACTTTGACCTTCCAGTTAGCTATTGTTCTTGTTGTAGTCTTGATTGTTGGAATAATCGGTATGGTGGATGACTTGATTGTTCTATCATCTAAGGAAAAGCTGTTCTTGCTCTTTTTGGCAGGTATTCCATTATTATGGATTGCACCTCCAAATGTAGGTCTTTTGTATATGATCTTGATTCCAATAGCTGTTTCAATCTGTTCCAATTTAACAAATATGCTTGCAGGATTGAATGGTATTGAATCAGGTCTTGGTGTCATTTCCATGACTTCCCTTACAATCAGCTGTATAATTTTAGGAAAATATGATGTGGCTATCATAAGCATGAGCATGTTAGGTACATTAATTGCTTTCCTTTATTACAATAAGTATCCTGCTAAGGTTTTCCCTGGAGATACAGGTACACTTATCATTGGTGCAACCATTGCAGCAATTGCATTTATCGGTAGGGTGAAATTGATTGCTTTCATTGTTCTTTTACCTAATATCATTGATGCTGCACTTAAGTTCTACAGTGCAGGAGTTATGGAAAGACAACAGCATCAGCCTACTCAATTGAATGAGGATGGAAAATTGGTAAGGCCCGAACAAGGATTCAAGTCATTGATTAGGTTTGTCTTAAGAAAGCCGGTTGATGAAAAGACTGCGGTAATGATGATTTGGGGTATTGGCATTATATTCGGTATACTTGGAATAATTGTAGCTATTTTGATGCCTGGAGTTACTCATAATCAAACATTTGCACAATTCATCCATTTGAAAGATTATTTATATTACTTAGGATAATCCTCAATAATATTTTTTAATTTTTTACTTTTTTTTTATTCATTTTCTATTTTTTTTTTCTGATTTTTTTAATTTTTTCAAATCCAAACTACATTTGCTGTAGTAAAACTATACTTATTCGAAATTGCAGGATTATACAACTTATTTGTAATGTTTTCGCTCTTGAATGATTGTGTTATTCTTTTTCGAACATTATAATTTATACGGTCTCCAACCGCTTCCTTCTCTTCCTTTGTCCTTACATCTGGAGAAGAAGCATATATCTTCAATTGTATTCTGGTTCTATTGAAATTGTCCTTTCCCTTAATTGTTTGGTTAATCTGTATTATTTTTATCTTCTTTTGCCTAAGAATAGTCTGTTTCTTCAAATCCTTTGAATAGTTGTCATAGGATTCCTTTGGATAAATTGCCAATCCATTTGATGAAATTCCTTCAAAAGCACCGTCTCTTGCTGAAGCCATAGCAATGTTCAATTCGTTTGCATCGATTATTGCATTTGCCAAAAGAATTGCTGTAATAAGTGCAAAACTGATTAATAGCAGTAATTCTACAGTTATTTGGCCTTTTTCATCAGTTTTCATAATATCATTTAATAAAAATTAATTCCCCACTTGTCTAATCAGTATTGAGCTCTGATTGATTGTATCTGTCTTATTGTCATTTACCAAGGTTTTTTCAATCAGATAGGTTCTCCCATTGTATAATTCAATATTCTCTAAAGTTTTATTGCTTGAATCTACAAGTTTTATTGGATTAATAGTTGATTTTCCTTTCTTATCATTGAATTCAACAATCGTTTCCCTTTCATTTACAAGAATCCTGTAAAAGTTTCCATCAATGGATTCAGGCAATTTGATTTTCTTTCCAAATCCATATTCATTTGAATTCACTTCATTTATCGAATCTGCAATATGATTTGCCAAAATCCTTCCTTTGCTATTTTCATGGATTTCAATATTGGAATTCAAGCCATTTTCTATCATAGGCAAATTGGTAATTAAAAGCAGGATCACAATCAATGTGCAAAATAAAAGTTCTATATTGATTATTCCTTTTGAATCCATATGCACTCTTTTTATTTTGCAATTATTTAAATATTTGCTAATATTTCAAGTAAATTTAATAGAATTAGTTTTATTTTTCAATTTAATTATTATTTAACAAGTTTTTTATAATTTCAATGGTTTAAATTAATATTATATTCATTTAAAAAAATTCATTATAAAAAATTATTTAAAGTATTGAATTATAGTATAATATATAAAAGCTGATTTTTTAAAATATCATTAAATTATTCGGCTATTTATGGTCATGAGAACTTTAGGAGTAATTGAATGGTTTTAGTTTCTTATTTGAATCCCCTATCACAGGAAGGGAGGAATATTGTAAGGGGATTAGGCGGTCTTGAGGGGATATATTCCAATAATGATGATTTAATTGATATTGTCATCCACACCAACCGTCAGACCATCTCTAATCAGGAGGTTGTTCCTGAAACTCTCGTAGACTTGGCTATAAATAGAATAAAATGGTATATTGAACGTAAAAATAATAAGGACTTCAATCCTAATGATTATGCCTACTTTTTCAATGAACGAATTGATGAATATGATACAATTGCATTTCACATATTGGCACAAGCAATTGCACACAAGTTTAGGCCAGGTTCTCGTGAGGTTAAGCTGTTTGTGGAATCCCAAGGTTTGATGATTGAGGACAGATTGATCAAGCTTCCATTATCTGAAAGGAAAGAGGTTGTAGAAGAGATTTTAAGTGATTTGCTTATTCAAGATGGCATTGAATGGTCTTTCCTAAAGGATTTGATTGCCACTAAGAAATTATCATTGACAGATCTTGTTCTTCAGAATGGAGAAATAGTTTTGGATAGGGAAGAGTTTGTTTTCTCCTTTGGTGATGAATTCAGTGATAGGTCTCCAGATAGGATTTATGACATATTGATTGGAGACAATCTCAGAGAACTCATTTTAACTAAATTGCTGATGCAAAACACTGAAAATTACATAAAGTCAATTCAAGACCAATTGGCTATTGTTGAGATGCACCCTGCAATTGTGGAATTAGGTGAAATGCTCGATGAGGCAATTACAGAATCATTGGCTAAATACAGCACTTATTATGCAAGCGGTGGAGCTTACGGCAATATGGAAATTGGAAAACTCATTAGGGAAGCTTTCCCTCCATGCATTGAAAACACTGTAAATGGTGTTTCATCCGGTGGAAGAAATGATGCAATCGTATTGCTTTTGACTTCATTTGTATCTTATGCAAGGCTTTATCCAGGTATTTTTGGCTCTGATAGGACAGTAAAGGTTTCAGACATTGATACAAACCTTAACATAACCTTAAATGAGATATTGCCACTTATTTTTGAAGCTGCAGACAATTGTACACCTCCTTTATTTGAAGACCAGCCTCAAGAAAAGATAAACATCATATCAAAATTAGGATTTGGAATGCATGAGGAAGTAAGTCTTGAAAATGAGGGAGAGACCAAATGGTACACCCCAATGAGCTGTGAAAAGATCAAGATGCATTTGCCACATCTTTGTAAGGAAAATAAGGATTGCGCTAAGATTAACAATCCATTGAGCTATTATTCAAGGAAAAAGTGGATAATGAGCAAGAATGGTGAATTGCCTTCTGATGATAACTCTAAAGAGGATTCTAAAGAATAGATTAAATTATTAATATGTATAGTCATCCTCATCGTAGTATCTTAGGATTATGGAATGTTCAAAGTCCTGATAGTTATTGAAATGGTATTCCTCGTAATCTTCAATGAGAATCTTTATTTGTCTTTCCTTTTTATCAATTGATTCTATCCTGCAGAATTCATCCAAGAGTTCTGGGTCATAGTCATCGAAATACTCTTCATTCTCTTCTTTTTTCAATTTGAATTCAAGGAATCTTTCGTATTCATCCTCATCCAGAATCTCCTCTTCATCATACAATTCCTCCTCGGATTCTATTTTATAAAGTTCAATGTGATCGCTGTCATGGCTCATGTCAAGCAATTCGTTTATATTCAATCCAATTCCCTGGACTTTTCCTGTCTTTAGGTTGATGATTGTTTTTCCTGTTGATTCATAGGCTGTCCAGTTATCAAGTGCAGGCTCTATGATTTCCCTTATGCTTAAGCTTTCTATAAGCCTTCTAAGTTCCTCTTCACTTAGCATTTTGATTCTCCATTTTGCTTTTTTCATTTGCTATTTTAATCAGCTATTTTCATTACAATAAGTTTTAAGTATTACCTAAATCATAAATATTTTTACTTATATATAATATTTATTTAAATCAATTAAAAACTTTATTTAAATATTTTTTAAAATTGAATTTATTTTTCGAATTTGACTTTTGGTGATTTTATGTTTGGCACTTCAAGTATTCAGGAAAGAAGGAGATACTACAGGGAGGAATGGTCTGAAAAGGACATCCCTGACTTTATCGCAGAGGGAATCACTAAAAGGGAATTCGGTTTTGACCATTTAGGGCATGGTCCTAATGACAGGTATAAGGTATTTTTCGGCACAAGGCCTTTAAAACGATTTTTAAGAACCAAAGCCCCTTTTGCAGCATACATTTCTGTAGCATTTTATGCAAATCCAATAAATCGTGGAGGATGGGAAAAGGCAGAGTACATTTTTGACATAGATGCAAAGGATTTGCCTATCCGTTCATGCAGTTGCGATGGAGTATGTGAGATTTGCTTAGGTGAAGCTCTTGAGAGAGTAAACATTATGCTAGACACTTTAAAGGGTGATTTAGGCATTAAGAACATTCATTTGATTTATTCTGGAAGAGGATTCCACATAAGGATACTAGACCCTGTAATGATGGAAGCGGACAGTGACTTGAGAGGAGAGGTTTTGAAATATGTTGCTGGCGCTGAAGTTCCAAAATCACAGTATCCGAATCCAAGTGGAAAACCTTATAATTTTGAGCATTTCTCAATCCCAATAGCTTATCCCGCTATTTTCACTGAAAAAGTGAAATACAACATTCTTCACTTGAAGGGAGATGAAAAGCTTGATGGAATCAACAATAGATTGTTGAAGGACATGGTAAAAAATAGGGATTGCCTTTATGAGGATGATTGGGGTTCATTCAAGCAAGCGATTGGTCCAAGAAGGTATAAGGATATGGTAAATGCAATGGCAAGGGTAAACCTTGCGACAATCGATGCAAAGGTAACCATAGACTTAAAGAGGATCTTAAGACTTCCAAGTTCCCTCCACTCTAAAGTGAGCATGAAATGCGTAGAGGTAAAGAATCCTGAAACATTTGATCCATTCAAGTCTGCTGTTCCCAAGTTTGTATATGAAAGAAAGGATGAATCCATTGCAGAAAAATAGATGTTTAAATTTCTATTGAAATTTTACTTTTTTTACTAAAAAATAGATATTTTTTTAATAAAAAAATAGATATTTTTAAATCAATCCTAAACAAATATATTATTAAGAATTAATTTATTTAATTTATTAATTTCATTAAGGAGGTTCAATATGTTGAATAAGAAACTTATAATATGTTTTATTATTGCATTGATTGCTCTTATAGTGGTTGGTTTTGTTGCATTGAATTTTGTTCCTCACAATGACATACTTGATTTGAACTTAACAGACAATGCAACTGAAAACATTACTGAAAATCTAACTGAAAACTTAACGGTCAACATTACAGATGATGCAGTTAACGGTTCAGAAATTGCAGCTAATGAATCTGCTGTTGTAGATGCAAACAATACAAATGCAAGCTCTGATGTCGATGAAGGAGATCTATTGAAAAAGCAAACTTTCACTGTTACAGCAAATGAAACTGGTCAGTATAAAGGAATGGAACCTGGAACCTATGTACTTTACTACACAGAAAACGATGGTCCAATCAAAATCGATAATGTAGGATAATTAAGTTTTTAATTTTTTACTTTTTCTTTTCTTTTTTTTAAATTTTTTTTAATTTTTAATTTTTCATTCTTTAATATTTTCTAAATAATAACTTTAAAACTTTGATATTTAATTTTTTCTTCATTTTTTAAATAAAGTAATTACAAACCTTTATAAGTAACAGAAAATAAAATATTGTTGGTGAAATGTAATTGAAAAGCAAAATCATTACTTATTTTAAAATTCATTCTTTTTTAGTTATTTTTTTTAATAT
Source organism: Methanobrevibacter ruminantium (assembly GCA_004553595.1). GTDB lineage: Archaea > Methanobacteriota > Methanobacteria > Methanobacteriales > Methanobacteriaceae > Methanobrevibacter > Methanobrevibacter ruminantium_A. The sequence goes on from SFKZ01000007.1 coordinate 15,393, forward strand.
CCTATTTAATGTCTGAACTAACTAATTAATGATAATTTTTATCATGTCATTAGTTTTTATTCATTTGTTCTTAAAAAAAAGGACACATTTATATGCTATGAAGTTCATACTATAATTGTCGAAGAAAAATGACTTCAAAATATGGGGGTTGATATCTAGTTTGCAAATCATTTTTCAACATTCACTGTAATTTATTAATGCACCATTTATCACCTTAGCTGTTAGATAAACTTACAAAGGGGGAGTGGATGTTGATAATATAAAATTCATTTACTTTTATAATCTAAACTAAAGGGGGTATTTTATGGATAATGAAAGTATAAAAATCAAGATTCAGGATCATGACGAAATTTCCGGTACTGAAAAATTAAACAAAAATCAAAACAATGTAAAAGGGGGAAATGATATGGAAAATGAAAACAAAACTGTTGTAAATGACTACAATGATGAAAAACTTGCAAATATTGGAATTGAAGAGGAAATGGATTTATTCTTTATTTTAGACAGAAGCGGATCTATGGGGGGCAGTGAAAGGGACACCATAAATGGATTCAATGCTTTAATTGAAAAGCAAGCAGTGAAAAACTAAAACATTCGTGTAACCACCATTCTCTTTGATGATGAGTATCAGGTCTTGTACTCCAGAAAACCTATCTCTGAAGTGAAACCACTTACTGAAAAGGAGTACAACGTTAGAGGTTGTACTGCTTTGCTCGATTCAATTGGAAAAACTGTAAACTCCTATAAAAACAGAGTAGGTTCTGCTATGTGCATCATCACTTCTGATGGATATGAAAACTCTTCCAGAGAGTTCAATAGGGACCAAATCAGGAGAATTATTGAAAAAAGCGGATGGGAATTCGTATTTATCGGTGCGGATATAGATTCATACGCTGAGGCATCACGTATTGGAATCCGTAAAAGCCGTGTTGCAAATTACAATAAAACTGCTGAAGGACACAAGGAAATGTATGATGCATGCAATATGATTACCGACAGGTATTATAGAAAAAGAGACTTGAAAGATAACAACGAAGATTGGAAAGAAAGATTAGATTAAATCTTTCCATTATTATTTTTTTTAATATTCGAGGTGAGATCTCTGAGTAAAATAACTAACAGAAAGGAAGCCTTAGCCATTAAGGATAAGGTTTTGGAAGTTAAAGAGGAATATCTTAAAGGGGATAAATGCTTTGATGAATTTGCAAAATTGGAAGAGCTTACATTTGAGGATGACTTCTGCCAATATCTAATTTCCAAGTATGCAAAATTATCCAGATTCTACTTGGATGACAGCGAGGAATATGCAAAGGAATATGGTGAGGAAAACCCTTCAATTGTATGCTTTAATGATATTGCTGACTATTTGGATGGAATCGTATCCGGAAACTTTGCAGATGAAGTCAAGAAGGAATGCATCAGGCAAGGGAGCTGTGTAGAAGTGAATGGCATCAATTTCCAGCCGGTTTCCAAAATAGGTTTGGAAGAGTTCAATGGAGAAACCTTGGTTTTCCTATATGATGACAATGATCTTGTTGCAAGGATTCCCTTTTATGATATAACCAGCTATAGGATTAAAGAATTGGAAGAAGATGACTTTTAATCTCAATTCCTTTACTCTTATAATAAAACAGAATCATCAATCTTTTTTCATTTATTTAATTATAAAAACAATCGGGATGATATGTGATGAATATTGTAATTGATGGTATTATGGTATCTTTAGAGCTATTGAATGCTCAAAGGTATAGGAATATGTAGGTAATTCCAGTAAGTTTAAACCGTAATGGTCATAAGGACTATTTGACCTTGAAAAGAGGAATAAGTGCAGGTTTCGTTGAAATAAGTGAATGTGAAGTGTCCACTGTAGGAACTGTTTTACCTAGAAACAAAGCTAATGTGCCATTAGTCTTGATTGATGGAGATGAGATTGTAGGAGCTAAGCAAAAACGTATCATGAACAGGTCCCTCATAGTTCCACCATTAACAACTATGGAGGTCTCTGTAAGCTGTACTGAACAGGGAAGATGGCATTATGATAGAACTGGTTATAGGACTCATTTTGACTATTCTGATATTGCAGCAGACTTTTCTACAAGAAGAAACAAGGCGGAGGATCTATTTGAAAATGATTCTTGCCAATCTACCGTTTGGAACTCCATACATGACCTTGAGAGGAAAACATCTTTTAAATCCAGAACAAGCGCTTTGCATGACAATTTCATAAACCTTAGGTCTAAACTTGATGAGTATTTGAAACATTTCCATGTGGAATATGGCCAACGCGGTGCCATATTCATTATCAATGGAGAAATTAAAGGCTTAGAGTTATTCGCTAACCCTTCAATCTATCATGATTACCATGAAAAGATCTTCAGAAGCTATATCATGGAAGCGATAGTTGACTACAGGTCAAGTTGTGGTTGTGAAAACTTTTATGGATTCCTAAGAGAAATTTCCTGCAGTGAATTCAGACCATCCAGAAGGGAAAGAATTGGAAGGCATCTTCATTTTGCAAATGATTGTGGATTTGGTGCTGCCTTATTTGATGGATGCACTTTGGTTCATTTAAATTATTTCAGTGGTGGCAAATCAAGAACCATTAGAAGAAAGACCGGCAGAAGATACGGAAGCTTTAGGGATTTCGTAGACGATTCCTAAATTAAATTTTTAACTTTCCATCTCTTCTTTTTTCTTTTTTTACCTCATTTTTAATTAAATTTTCTATTTTTCAAAATATTTTTCAATAAGTATTTACATAATAAAATACTATAATTATGTATTAAATTATTAACTAAGTTATGTATTTAAACTTAAATAATTTTAATATCTTATTGATTTTTAGAGGAATTTTATGAATAAATATGTTGAAAAATGGGTTGAATCCAGCCTAATATTAAAAATACTTATTGGATTAATCATTGGGGCAATTTTAGGCCTTGCTGTTCCGCAATATGAAATGATTGGGCTTTTAGGTCAATTGTTTGTAAGCGCTCTTAAAGCTATTGCTCCATTGCTTGTTTTTGTATTGGTTGCTTCTGCTTTAGCTAAAGCTGGAGAAGGTATAAGAAGCAGATTCAAAACTGTAATTGTCTTGTATATATTCTCAACATTCCTATCTGCTATGGTTGCAGTTACCGGCAGTTTCCTATTCCCTGTGTCAATGCATCTTACACAAGCAGGTGAAGTAACTGCTCCTGGAGATTTAGGTGAAGTCATAAGCAATATGCTATTGAATATTTTCACTAACCCCTTGCAGTCACTCTCTCAAGGGGATTATCTTGGAATCTTATTTTGGGCAATTGTATTCGGTATCTGCTTGAAGCAAGTTGGAAGTCCAACTACAAAGAATGTATTTGAAGACTGTGCAAACGCTACAAGCTTGATTGTAAAAGGAATCATTCAGTTTGCTCCTATCGGTATTATGTCACTTGTATTCAGTGCAGTGGCGGAAAGCGGTTTAAGCATTTTCATTCAATACGGACAATTGATCTTACTCCTTGTTGCTTGTATTGCAACAGTTGCATTGATTACAGATCCATTGATTGCAGCATTCGCTTTGAGACGTAATCCTTATCCTCTTGTTATCACTTGCCTTAAGGAAAGTGGTATCACTGCGTTCTTTACAAGAAGTTCAGCAGCGAACATTCCAGTGAATATGAGACTTTGTGAAAGATTAGGGCTTGACAAGGACTTCTATTCAATCAGTATTCCACTTGGAGCTACAATCAACATGGAAGGGGCAGCTATTACAATCACAATCATGACTTTAGCTGTATGTCATACTTTAGGAATTACTGTAGACTTGCCTACAACAATTGTTTTATGTATTATATCCACATTGGCTGCAGCAGGATCTTCTGGTGTTGCTGGAGGTTCCTTATTGCTTATTCCAATGGCTTGTTCATTGTTTGGAATACCTGCAGACATTTCCATGCAAGCTATTGCTGTAGGATTCATCATTGGTGTAATTCAAGACTCTTGTGAAACCGCTCTTAACTCAAGTGGGGATGCATTGTTCTCTGCAACAGCTGAGTATCATGACAGGGCAAAGGCAGGAGAACCTGTTAATTTCCTAGGTGAATTCGCTAAAGATAAGGAAGAGGCAACTGCTTAATCTTCCTTTTTATTTTTTTACTAATTTTTTTAGCTTATTTTTTTCTATTATTTTTTCTTATTTTTGAAATTCTTTTTTTCATGTTCTATAAATTATAAAATTATAAAACTAATAAAGATAATAATATAATTATAAAACAATTTTATCGGATTTTACAATTAACTAAAGGAACTAAACAATGAACTATGAATCAATTTTAAATGAATTAAGACCAACTCCTGAGGAGATTGAAGCAGTTAATGAAACAACTGAAAAGGTAATTGATTTCATTAATGAACTCTGCGAAAAAGAAGATATTGATGCTAAAGCAAATGCTGTAGGTTCTGTTGCTAAAAACACTTGGTTAAGAGGTAAATCTGATATAGACATTTTCATTAGTTTTCCTATAGATACTGATATGGATTATCTTAAGGAAAATGGATTGGATATTGCATACAAAACCAATGATGCATTGAATGGAAATGCATCAGAGCATTATGCTTCCCATCCTTATTTAACATGTGACATAGATGGATTTGAAGTTGATATAGTTCCTTGCTATGCTATTGAAGAAGGCCAATCCATTATTTCTGCTGTTGACAGAACAATTTTACATACAAGATATATCCAAAAGCATTTAAGCAAAGAGCAGGAAGATGAGGTTCTTTTGCTAAAGAAGTTTATGGATGCTGTTGGCACATATGGGTCTGAATTCAAGACAGGTGGTTTTGCAGGTTATTTATGTGAATTGCTTATCTTAAAGTATGGCACTTTTGAAAAAACTTTAAGGGTTGCTCAGAACTGGAAAAAACATACTGAAATTGATTTGGAAGGTTACGGTACCGCAGGAAATGCTATTTTTAAAGATGATCCTCTTGTTTTCATTGACCCAACAGATAAAAACAGAAATGTTGGGGCGGCTTTAAGAATGGAAAGGTATGTTGATTTCATTGTTGCTTCAAGAAACTTTTTAGCCATTGTTGATGATAATGAATTGGATGAAAAGATAAGGGAAGAAAAGATAATTGAATTCTTCAAGCCTCTTGAAAAGGAGCATTTATCAGACAAGTCCAATGAAGAAATAGCTAAAATCATTATGGAATCTTTTAAGGATAGACAAACCAAAACATTGATTTTAAAGTTTAAAATTCCTGAAAACATATCTGCTGATGCCCTTCATCCACAACTACTCAAAACTGTCAGTTCCATATGTGAAAAGATAGAGATGGAAGAATTTTCTGTATTTAAATATGATTATTGGACAGATGAAGAGAGATTCGTTATTTTTACCATAGAGCTCAATGTATTCAAGCAAGGAAAATACTACATACACAAAGGTCCTAAAGTATGGCCTAAGAAAGCTTGTGACAATTTCAAGAAGAAATGGCAGGATGCTTTATATCCTTTAGATGAATTTATGGTTTTAACAAGGGAAAGAGAGTTTAAGACTGCAAAAGAATTTTTAGAAAAGACCCTTGATGATGATCATATCCATATATTCAAGATTGGAAAGAACATAAAAGAAGCTATTTGCGATGATGATTGCCAACCTATGGAAATAGATGAATTCCTAAATGGTTTGGACAATCAATTCAATTATGACACTTCCAATCAAAATAGTGAAGAATTAGCAAGAGATTATTTAAACTCTTTAGATGACTTTTTGAATCCTGGACAGTATATTAAAAGATAATTTAGGGTGTTCATATGAAAACAAGTAAATCTGAAACCATCAGAAGCTTTTTAGCCATTGAACTTGATCAAGAATTGGTGCCTAAGATTCTAGATGTTCAAAAGGAATTTAAGAAGACAAATGCCAATATAAAATATGTTCCATCAAAGAACATGCATTTTACCTTAAAGTTCTTTGGAAACATTGATTTGGATATGGTTGAGGATATAGCTGATGCAGTAAATAAAGTCATAAAAAATTATTCCTCTTTTGATTTGAATATTAAGAAATGTGGCTGTTTCCCAAATAAACATGTAATTAAAGTTCTATGGTTGGGATTGGATGAAGGCTCTCCAATAATTAATCTTCAAAAGGACCTTGATAAGGAATTTAAAAAATTAGGATTCAAGAAGGAAAAGAACTTCATTTCCCATTTGACTATCGGAAGAGTGAAAAGTCCTAAGAATAAAAAAGAGATAAGGCAACCAATTGAAAAATTTGAAGATATTGAAATTGGAAATTTCACTGTTTCTAAAATCTGCTTAAAAAAGAGCACTTTAACCCCTCAAGGACCAATCTATGAGGATATTAAAGTGTTTGAATTGAATTAATTTTTTTAATTATTTTTGCTTTTTTTAATAGGATTCATAAGGAATCCTTTATTTTTCCATTAGGAATTTCAAGTATTTGTATGAAACGAATATTACTAAAATCAATGCTATGGCTGCTTGTATATAGAATAAATAGTTTAAAATACTAAATCCAAAGAATTTATAGGATTCACCAGTAGCTATTGCACTTATTACAAATGGAAATGTAAATGCTGAAAAGCTTGGCATGAATTGCAATTTTTCTAAAACCAATAGTCTGATGGCATGATAAATTGCAAAAATATAAAAAATGCATGCGCCAGAATAGATTAAGCTTAAGAAGTTTCCATTAATGTTCAATGCATTCACGTATCCGACAATAAGGATTGAGAAAAGTGCAGTGTAAATGCAAATGAATGGTTTATTTTTATCCTCTATTGCAGTAAACTTAATGTATCTGTAAGAGACCAAAATGAGTGTTGGCATCATAAGTATGAAACCTATTCCAAAGAAGATAAACCCATATTCTTGCAAGTCATATGCTGGAGCTGTAATTGAAGCCATTGTAATTCCAATGTAAACAATCCACCAGGTAGCGAATACGGTTTCAATATCAAATTTATCAATAACATACTTTTTAGTAAAGATTAGAATTATTGATAAATGGATTATTATTCCTAAAATCCATATTCCAAAAGCAATGCTTTGAGACAATGGCATGAGCAATGGCTTAAGATATGTGCTGAATAGCATTAGAGCCATTGAAAATGTACCGAATGTACTTAGTGTAATCAGTGTATTCAGTTCATTTATGAAAATGTCAAAGTGAAAGACAAGTTTTAACAGAACTAAAAATATGATGATTGATCCGATTATAAAAAATATGCTGCTATAATCGGTAAAAATCTTACCTAATGATAGAATTGCTAAAATTAGACCAGTGATTGCTAAAGGCAGATTTTTTATCATATTCATAATATTAATTTAAAAAAAGAGTTTAATAAAATTTTTCTTAATAATTTTAAGATAATGAAAATATATTTTTTTTAAAAAAGTTTTAGAAAATGTTTTAGGAAAAGTCTTAAAAAAAAGATTTAGATAAGTAATGAACTTATCTATAAATGTTATTTATTCATATAAATTTACTTCTTCAGCGCTAAGCACTTTAATTTCCATATCCTCAGCTAAATCAGCAGATTCCTTTGAGAATAATTTGAAATGAGTTGAATTCAAATGGTCACTTAATGCTTCTACGCTTTCCCACTCTTCAACGAAAGTAAAAGTTCCATCTGTAATTGATCTTAAGCATTTATAACCAATGTTTCCTTCCTCTTTAAGGGTTGCTTCAACCAATGCCTCTGCTAGAGGAATCAATTTCTCTTCTGCTCCTTCTTTTGGTATAAGTTCTGCCATAACTACAATAAAGCTCATAATTAATCTCCTTAAATTCTGTATTAAAAAGTTTGTAAAAAAAGTATTTAAATGTTTTGTTAATGATATTAAGGGTTTAAAAAAAGAAAAAGAGTAATTATCCTATAAAAATAGGGTAATTAATGTTGAGTTTTTATTCAATGGAATTATTCATCTAATTTTGGAATTCCAGTGATTCTGAGTCCACCGTAATGGGATTTGTATTTGATGTTTAATCCGATTAACAATGGGGTAATCTTTTCGATGATTCTGGATTTTTCCAATATTCCAGTATCGATGGTTCTTACACCAGGGATTTTGTTGATGAGTTCTGCTGCAATTTCTTTTGCTTCTTTGTCGTCACCAGCAATTAAACAGTCACAGTCGATGTCTTCTGGAATGTTGGATAAGTGGGAGTTACTGATGTTACAGAATGCACAGATAACTTTTGCACCGGTTCCGTCAAGGATTGATGCAGTTCTTTCTGCTGCGGATCCTTCCATTAAGTCAATGAATCTGAATGGTTTTCCGCCGATTGCAGTTTCTAAAGGTACGGTTGCATCTAAAACAATCTTGTCAGTACAGAATTCCTTGATTCCTTCTACAGTAGGTTTTTGTGCTGCGAGAGGTACAGTGAGGATTAAGATGTCACCTTCTTTTGCTGCATCTTCGTTAGCTAAACCTTTTATGTTTAAGTCATAGTCTGCATATTTTTCTTTAGCTTCTGCAACAACGTCTAATGCTTTTTCCTCTTTACGGGAACCAACAATAACTTCTACACCTTCAATTGCTAATCTGAGAGCAATTCCTAAACCTTGTGGACCAGTTCCACCAATTACACTTACGATCATTTTTTATCTCCTGAATTATTTAATTTTTTTATAAATTTTGTATAAAGTCTTAGGGTAATATATTGTACAATATATCGTTGTTATTATTTATATAATAAAATGTTTATAAATCTTTTTATTTTATTTAATATTTTATCATTTATACTGGTTAATGTTTAGTTAAATTTTATTTTATATGAATATTTTTAATATTTTTTATTTTTATTATAATTTTGTCAAATTATTAAATTAAAAAAATCAATATTGATATTTAAATTAAGAATTTTAGGACAGTCTAATAATTGGGTTAAGTTCAATTATTATAAAAATATTTTAAAATCATTATAAAAATGTAAAAAAAGAAAAGAAAATAAATGATTTTCATCATTTATTTAAATATTGTTTAAAAATAATAAAATCAGTTATTTAGTATTCGTAGAATCCTTTTCCTGCATTGATACCGGTTTCACCAGCATCTATTTTTTCCTTAAGCTTGAGAGCTATTTTGCCTTGAGTTGTGTTAGGGTCTTGGGACCTAGGGTCCATAATGACAATGTTATATGCAGTTACAAGTCCTACAACGTCTAAGATTTGGAACGGTCCGTTAGGAGCTCCTGTAGCAAGCCTCCATGTCAAGTCGATTGTTTCAGGGTCTGCCACTTCCTCTGCCCATAATGCCTGTCCTGCAGAAAGGAAAGGTACAAGCAGGGAATTGAGCACGTATCCAGGTTGTTCCTTCAATACTTTGATTGGAACCATGTTGATGTCTTCTGCAAATTGAACGATTGCATCGAAGTATTGTGGATCGGTTCCAGGGTGTGGCATTACTTCAGCAGTGTTTTGAGCCCAGATATTGTTTGCAAAGTGGAAAGCGAGATACTTTTCAGGGCGTCCTGTGTGTTCTGCAAACTGGCTTGGAAGCAATGTGGATGAATTGGTTACAACAATTGTCTTTTCAGGCAAGTATTTTGCCAATTCCTCATAGAATGTAATCTTTTGATTAGGGTCTTCTGCAATTGCTTCAATTACAAGGTGTGCATCTTCTGCTGCCTCTTCATAGCTTGTTGTAAGTGTCAAGCTGTCGAATGCCTTTTGAGCTTGCTCTTTCAATGCATCGATTTCTTCATCACTTAGGTCTGGAGTTTTGCTGAATCCTCTGCAGTAAGCGGATTTGTCAGTTTTCATTTGTTCCATTGTTGCCAAATAGATGTTCAGCAATCTTTCAAACTTAGGTTTGGCCCTTTCGATTGAGCCTTCGCTTCTAAGCCATACGGTTACATCAAAACCGCAGAAAGCGGATTGATAAGCGATTTGACTACCGAGTACTCCTCCACCAGCCACTACAACTTTTTTAATTTCCATTTTTATCACCATGTAAATTTATAAACTATATGGAATAAAAAATTAAAAAAACAAATATAGTTTACTTGTATACTATTTTAAAAATTAAAGTATTTAAAATTTTATAAATGATTCTGGATGATTTAAAAAAAGGATATTTTCATATGTTTTTTGCATTGATTTTAAAAAAAGGGAGATATTATTAAGATCATCATTAATCTAAGCTCTCCAAAATAGCAAATTTATTCCCATTCATTCAATTCAGCGGATTTGAATGCTAAATCAATGAATGTTTTAAAAAAATCATCATCCAGCTTATCCAGTCCCATTTTCTTTTCCCATTCATTGTTTATTTCCTCTAGGATTGGAATCAGATTCTTGCCTTTTTCGGATAATCGCAGGATGTTGTGTCTTTTGTCTGTTGATGATTGCTCCCTAATGATGATTCCGTTTGATTCTAATTTCTTGATTGCCTTGGTAATGGCTCCTTTTGTAATGTAAAGGCTATCAGACAAGTCCTTTTGATTCAAATTTTCTTCATTGTACACTCTAAGCATACATAATACCTGAATCAAATTCAAGTCATATTGTGCCAAGGCATTGTTCAGATAGGTCTTATGATTTTTATGAAAAATAAAAAGCAGGTCTCCCAAACGATTGTAATCATAAAATTCGGATTTGATTTTCTTTGTCATCACTTTCATTTTTATTGATACGATTATTTAAAAATAACTGAAATGGCCAGATTTCCATTTTTCAAATGAATATAAGTCGTGTTTTTTTAAATTTAAAAAGATTTATATAATAAAAGTTAAATATAAGTGTAATCGAAAATAAATTAGGAAAATATAATAAAAATTAAAATTATTTGTAACGCAAATATCTAAGAAAAATATTAAAATAATGATGTGATATTATGGACAGTAGCAAAGCCGTTTATGATGGGCTTAAATGTGTTGGAATCGATTTTATCGTAAGCGTTCCATGTGTAAATCTATCAAAGATATTGGATATGATTGATGAAGATGATGAAATCATACATGTTCCTGTTACACGAGAGGAAGAGGGAATAGGATTATGTGCTGGAGCGTATCTTGGAGGAAAGAAAGTGGCAATATTGATGCAGAATTCAGGACTTGGAAACTCAATAAATGCATTGAAATCACTTACTCAATTGTATGAAATGCCTTTGCTTATGATAATGAGCCATAGGGGAACTGAAGGGGAAGGCATTTGCGGACAGGTTCCTATGGGAGAGTCCACTCCAAGGATTTTAGAGGCAATGGACTTTAAATATTTCAAGCCGGAAAAACCGGAGGAAGCCTATGAAAATATAAAAGAGGCATGGGATTTGTCTCTTCAAGAAGGAAAGCCAGTGAGCGTTTTATTGGAGATTAAATATTGGTGATAATATGGCAAGAAGAGAAGCTATTGAAGATATAATGAAATGCATTGATGATGAGCTTATCATCTGTAATATAGGATTTCCATCAAGGGAATTGTATGATATCGAAGATAGGGAAGAAAACTTTTATATGATTGGATCAATGGGTCTTGCATCATCAATCGGCCTTGGTTTGGCGCTGGCACAACCTGAAAGGGATATAGTTGTAATTGATGGAGACGGTTCACTCTTAATGAATATGGGTTCTCTTGTTACAGTATTTGCAAATAATCCTTCTAACTTTACTTGGATTGTAATAGACAATGGAGCATATGGTTCAACTGGAAATCAGGACACTTATGCTCAAAAGGTCGATTTGGTTGATATTGCTAAAGGGGTTGGATTTAAAAACAGTTATCACTTTGAGGACATCAATTTGAAGGAATTAATTAAAAGTGATGATGCTGGTTTTGTAGTCTATGAAACTGAAGCAGGCAATTCTAAAGCTCCAATAATCGATTTGGACCCAGTTACAATTAGAGATAGATTTATGGCATTATTTAATGAAAATTAGAAAAAATAATTATTGCAGAAAAATTAAGTAATTAGACAAATTAAATAATTTGAAAAATTAATTATTGCAGAAAAATTAAATTATTAGACAAATTAGATAATTTGAAATATGAATAATTGAAAAAATAAGATAAATAAGAAAAAAGAGATTTTTGCACTCCTTTTTCTTTAAAAAAATAATTAAAAGCACAGTTTCAAATAAAAAAATAATATTGGGATTATTTAATCTTTTATAATCAAAAGATTCTTATTTCCCTTCATCCAACTGTGCAATTTTTTTATCAAAATCTATGAATTTACGAGCAAGTCCTGAAAAGTATGGGATATACACTTTTGAAAACATCAATCTTTCAGGATCTTCATCCATTTCAAGGATTCTATCTTTCACTCTTTGGATTTTTCGCTCAACCTCATCATACATCAGGTCTCCAGGGAATTCACCAATGAAGACTCCATCAGCACCATGGTCCAGTGCATATCTAATATGTCTTGGACGAACTCTATTTACTGAAATAACCTTAATGATGTGTATTGATTCGGGATAAGACAGTCTATTTACTCCAATATTGTCTGCAGCAGTGTATCCAATGTTATCCAAGAATACCAAAATCATGCGTTGGCCTTCTTGCTTTTTAGACAATACTCCTTTGATTGTGGATGTGATTTTCTCATCAATGTTACCGTTTACTGTAATTGCCCTTTGATTACATCCGGTAAGACATTTACCACATCCTGTACAGCTCATTGGATCTATATAGATTTCATCCTGCTGTATGCTCATTGATTTGTATTTGCATCTTGAGATGCATTCTCCACAAAGTATGCAGCTTTCATTATCTATTTCTGCAATGAATGGCTCGATTTCAACCTTTCCATAGTTGTATTCAGCAACTTTTGCAGCTGCTGCTGTTGCCTGCATGATTGAATCGGTGATGTCTTTTGGATCGTGTGCTGTTCCACATACGAATATTCCCTGAACATCAGTAGCCACAGGCTTGATTTTTGGATGTGATTCCTTGATGAAACCGTCTTCTGTTGTTCCTATATTTAAGATTTCAGCGATTTCACGAGTGCCGTCGGATGGCTCCATTGCTGTTGAAAGAACAACCATGTCTGCTTCAATTTCAATGAATTCTCCTTTCAAGGTATCCTCTGTTCTTACTATGAAGTTATCTCCTTTCTTGACTACCTCTCCAGGTCGACCTCTCAGGAAGCGAACTTGATTTTCCTGAGTGTGCTTGTAGTACTTTTCAAACATTCCAGGGGTTCTGACATCAGTATAACATATTAATACATCAGTGTCAGGGTATTTATGCTTGATGATGTTTGCATTCTTAAGGGCTACTGTACAGCAAATCTTTGAGCAGTATTTGTGTCCATCAGGCTTTTCATCCCTTGAACCAACACATTGGATCATCACTACACGTTTAGGAACTTCTCCATTGGCTTTTAGTAGCTTGCCCTTTGTAGGCCCGTTCACTCCAGTGATACGTCCTAATTCAGACTGGGTTATAACATCATCATAACGGTCGTACCCATATTCCGGTCTTTTTGACATGTCAAAGAGCTTATGACCTGTTGCAACGATGATTGAACCCACTTGGAGAAGGCTTCTTTCACTTTTTCCCCTAAGCTTTATTGCCTTCATATTGCATGCCTTGACACATTTTCCACATTTTTCACAGTTGTCCATATCAATTACATAGGCTTCTGGGTAGGATTGTCCGAATGGCCTGTAAATTGCCTTTCTCATGGAGAGGTTATCGTTCCAGTCATTTGGAACTTCAACTTCACAGGCTTCACTGCATTTGCCGCATGCAATGCATTTTTCAATGTCAACGTATCTTGGACATTGTTCAATGATTAAATTATATGTTCCTGCTCTTCTTTCAGCTTCAATCACTCTTGCATTGGTCATTATTTCAATATTGTCATGCCATACAAGTTCATTCAATATTGGGTTTAAAAGGCACATGCCGCATTCTTCTGCAATCTTGACTGGTGAGAAGACCTTACCGATCTTTGCCATATGGCCTCCGATTGAGGGGGACTGCTCTATTATTGTTACCTTGATTCCTTGCTTTGCAAGGGATAATGCTGCATTCATTCCAGCTATTCCCCCACCGATTATTGCAACTTCATTTGGGGTTTGGCAGTAAATAGGGTCAACAGCTTCTGATTGCTTCAGCTTTTCGATTGATGCGTTGATGAGAGTGAGGGCCTTTTGGGTTGCTTTTTCCTTATCTGAGTGTACCCAAGAGCACTGTTCACGGATGTTTGCCATGTCCATTAAGTAAGGGTTTAGAGGTTTCACATAATCCTGAAATGTTTTTTCATGGCTTATTGGAGAGCATGCTGCAATCACAACACGGTCAAGGTCATGCTCAAATATTGCATCTCTAATCAGTTTTCGTCCATTGAGAGAACATAAGTTCTCAAACTGGCCAATGAATTCAACATCAAGCTCGCTTCGAACCTTATCCAAATCTACAATATCCGCTATATTTCCTCCGCATTCACATAAGAATACGCCAACTTTCAATTCTTCCCTCATTTAGAAACCTCCTTCAACTCTGTAATAATTGAATCAATTGGAACTGTATGGGCTTTTGCTCCTATTACCTTATCGAAATCCCCTCCCATTGCAAGTGCAATGAACTGGGCTATATTCAAATGAATCGCCTTGAACTTTCTGCCTTCACGCTTGGATATCAAGTCCTGATATCTGTCAAATTGAATATGGCAATTTGGACATAAATGGACTAGAATGTCCACATCCTCATCTTCAATTGCATTCATCTTATCTGCAGTGGCTGTAAATGACAATTCTGGATTGGAATATCTTTGTCTAAATCCTGTACCGCAGGTTGCACGCTTGTGGTCATACCATCCGATTGTTTTGCATCCGCACTCTTCTATTATTTCATCCATGATGTTAGGATCCCTTACACCGCCGATTGTATCCTCATAGTGGACCTTGCAGTAATGGCATCCATGATGGGTTGCTATTGTATAATCACTTAAATCATATTTGATATGGTTTTTCATCTCATCTTTCTTGCCATATAAAATGTCTATAACATGGAAGATGTTTTCTGTTGGCTTCAAATCATCCTTTTCATATTTTAAGTGAGATAAGCCGTTTTCATCAAATAATCTGTTTATATGTTCTCTCAAATCATCCTTTTTATTGAGCAATTTAACTGATTTCTTATTTATTGCATAGCATGTTGCACACATCATCACAAGGTTTGGGCAATCAAGTTCCTTGGCTATCTTGAAATTCCGCGCTCCAATTGCTGTTGTGTCGATTTGGTCAAAGACATCTGAATAATATCCAAGACCAGTGCAGCAGGTTTGCTTTTCGGATATCTTATAGTCTATGCCTAATTTATCAAATACAAACTTTGTTGAAGCTTCAACGCCAGGATATTCAACGCTAACAAGACAGCTTCTAAAGAGCAGAATGTTTTTATCTGGAATGGATTTCATTCTTCTTCCTCCTGCATGATTCTGGATACTTGAATGTTCTTTTCATGAATGAATGATATTTCTTCTTGGCTTTCCCTTATCTTTTCAATCTTATCCTTAAAACCGGTTATTGTCAAGATCATGCTTACTTCATCAATAACCTCTTTTGGAGGAATCAATGGAGGATCAAGCTCCAGTTCATTTCTGATTTCATCCAAGTGCTGTCTAAAATCCCACCATCCTGGAACATCACGATCTATGTCTTCAAAGAATATTTCTGGAATTGCTCCGATTGCTGCTGTAAAATAGGAATCTGCAAATCCCATATATTCGTAAAGCTTGTCATAAGCCATTTCATTCTTTATTGCAAATTGCTTTAATATTTGATTTACTTCACATACGCTGTTTCCAACAGGGCATACGCTATGGCATGTATAGCAGTAGAAACAGTTCCATATCCAATCCTCTTCCAGGATTGTCAAGTCTCCTTCCAAGACTCTTTCCATAATGTCTCGAGGATTATATTCGCTATGGCGTGCTGCAGGACAGGTTGAAGTGCACATTCCACATTGCACACATTTCAAAACCCCATCTTCCTTTGAATTTTTTACATCATCAATGACTTGTTCTGCAAAGTCTATGGGTGAATCAGTAATCTTTTGATGATTGGACAAATTTACACCTACTATAAATAACTATTATTTTCTATCATTTTCTTTATTTTTGATAGTTTATCTCTTTTAATCTAAATTTAAACTCTTTATTTTTCTATCATTTTCTTTATTTTTGATAGTCATTGCTCTTAATCAAATTTAAACTCTTTATTTTCTATCATTTCTTTTAATTTCAATGATAATTTGTTTGCTCTTAATCTATCTGATTGTCTGCAAATGATTGGAATGTTAACTTCATTTCCATTGATTTTTAAATTAACATCACCGGTATTCATATCAAATGCATTGTTAGGACAGTAATTTGCACACATTCCACAACCGAAACAATATGTGAAGTCAATTCTTTCACTTGCAAATGCATTTGTAGGGCATATTTCCTCTACAATGCATGAATCACATTTTAAACATTTGTCGCTATCATATTTTGGTCTCAAATCATTTTCTGCCCATAATTTTCCATAATCTGTTTCACCCAAAGGCAAATGACGTCCTTTTATGTCTGCCACTGGAATCTTAACATCTTCATCCATTATAAGTAAGTTATTATAAATCTCTTCAGTCAATACAGGGATCGGTATTGCTACAGTATCATAAACCTCTCCTCCTTGCCCGGTCTTAAATCCTCCCATATAGTATGGATCCATTTTAGTAAGGTCTGCAGATAACATCAAGTTTGGCTTTTCAGGGCTTGACCTTGTTCCATTGCCTAATATGTAACCTTGGGTTCCATTCAAAAGGACTTTAGTTCCTTCCTTAATAATATTTTGAGCACAGTCGTTTTGAAGCGGATTCAATGCTCCACAGCCTGAAAATGTCAGTCCCCTTAAGTTTCCTTCAAGAGGTATCGCTCCAAATATTGATGAGACTGATTCCTCATTAGGATTTGTGAATGCGGTATAATTCTTAAATGACATACGTGAGCCTATAATCTGTGCTCTGGTAATGTCTTTCATGGTTATCTTATTTTCTATTGTTTTTCCATCAGCGCTTTCAACTCTTACGTCAATTTCCTTCCCGTCAAGAATGTCCTTAAGCAAGAATCCTCCGCCGTAGCTTTCATCATAGATTGAATGGGCTGTTCCATGAAGTATCACATCAACTGAACCGAGCCATTCATTTGGGCATGGTCCTGCATAAGCCGGAACTCCATTTAAGTAAACTTCGCTGGCTCTTATGAATTCTCCTGGTTCCGAGACTATAAAGTTTAAAATAGCTGCGGTTCCACTCATTACACCACAGGTACCGCATGTAACAACATCAACTTCTTCAAAGCTCGGTGCATCGTCATCCTTAATGAGCTTTTTGAATTCTTCGGCAGTGAAAATTTTAGCTTCACCATCTTCAATCTTTTGGTTTATTTCAGCAATGCTCCTTTTATTGGTCAATTGAACACATCCTTAAATTTTCCCTAATGTGTCTCCTCTCAATCCTCTTCTTAAAGTTTCAAGAGAAGTTATATCGTCGCTTGATATATTTCCCAAATTAACTTCATTTCCAAGTTTTAATATGAAAAATACCTGTTGGTCCTTGTTTGGAGCTTCCCAGAGAATTTTTTCATTATCAACATTATTTAAAATGGTATCTATCTCATCTTCATTTGCCTTGCCTGATTTGTCAAATATTCCAATGTTCTTTCCCCCTTCACGGGCTTCTACAATTATCAGGGATGAACCGGCATTCAGTTCATCGTTCATAGCTTTGATTCTATCATCGAGTGACATTTCCTTATCTAAAACAGGGTCCTTTTTTCCCACTTCAGACAAGACTTCAAACCCGTCATCGCAAGCAAGCTCAATGCATTCCAATTTGTCATCATGGGATATGGTGGTGGATCCGTCTGATATCTCAATAGCTGGGAAACCTAATTCATGTGCCTCATCGAAAAATTCATTGAGCATGCCCTTCTTATATGCAAGCTCAAATAATGTTCCTCCAGTATATGGGGTTATATGGTGGGACTTATACATCTCTACCTTTGCTCTGATTATATCCTGTTCATGTACAATGGAGGTTCCCCATCCAAATTTCAGGTAATCCACATATTCGCCGGAAATGTCCATTAGGCTGCTTGCAGTTTCAAGTCCTAATCCTTTATCCAAGACCATTGTCAATCCACAGGTTCTTGGTTTTTCTTCTCTTTTTTTGGATAAAAATTCAAATGATTTCAAAATATCCCTCATTTATTTGTTTTTAAATTAATGTTTTAAATAATAACTATAGCATTATGATATTTATATATTTGGATTGTATTGTTTTTCATCTGTTTTTGGAGATTTTTTTGATAAATTTTTGTACAAAATTATTCTTCTTATCTTCTCAATTATCCGTATTATTCTTATTCTTGTTATTCTTCTCTGATTCTTATTTTTCTTTATTAATTCTTGTTATTTGATATTAATTCTTATTCTTTGTTATTGATTCTTATATTATTTTAGATTTTCACATCAAACTCTTTTGTTTCAACTATCTTCGGCAGTTTGCCGATTGTTCCGACATGATTGTCTGAAATGATTAGAGCCCCTTCAAAAAACTCTTTGTAATCTTCGCCACATTCCAAACCGTTTGATACCTTGTCTTCAATGCTTTCTCCATTGATTTCATTAGCTATTCTAGTTGCAAGCCCATCTGCAATTGACGCTGATTTGGAAATCACAGTAACGCTGTCAGATGTTCCAAAGCTTATGGAATGTCCTATCTTTCCTGAGGAAGTGCAGATTCCCAATGGCCTTTTTCGAGACTTGATCTTAAATGCAATGTCATTTCCTAAAACTTCATTGTTTGAATAGATGCCGCATAAGACCTCTTCATCATTTATCATTGCAATGTCTCCCCCATTTTCAATGATTGAATATCTTGAATCATTTGCAATCAAATAATCGAGAGACATTTCAGAAATTGTTCCTGCAACACAAGCCATAGGTCCAACATCAGCAATATTAGAGGATTCAACCATTGTTTTTACTATCAAAGGCAAATTCCCATCTCTTTTTATAGGCTCAAGTGCCAATAGGAAGTCCTGATCCTTTAAGAGATAGTTTTCCAATTCATTTCTGATGTAAATGATATATTCATTCAGATTATGATTTGGCAAATCTGTTCTTAAACGAATGTGTGTTTGTTTTAAATCAATTTCAGAAAAATTCATATATTAATATTTGCTTTTAAAACTATATTAATTTTAATCAATCAGCATTAAACAATGTTCATGAATCATTTTAAAAAAAAGATTTATATAATAGAAATTAGATATTAAGATATATGTAATAAATAATACAATGGTGTATAAATATATACATTATTATTGGAAAATTTTCATATTTTTTCAATAAGAAAGTTTGGTTAAACAAAAATATATAAAATATAATTTATTATATATTAAATGGAAAGATTATCATATCTTTATATTTTAAATTATTTTTAAAGTAAAAGATTATCACATCTTTATTTTTTTTTAATAAATTTAAAAAACAAAAGATAAATCATTATCCTAAAATTTATTTAATTATTATTTAAAGTTATGGAGACTAATCTTATGACTGAAATAGGAAAAAAAATTCGTTTAGAAAGGATTTTCAATAGAAAAACCGGAAGAACCGTAATTGCTCCTATGGACCATGGTGTATCAAGCGGTCCAATCAAAGGAATAATTAACATGGATGAAACCGTTGAAAGCATCTCCCAAGGCGGAGCAAACGCAATATTAATGCACAAAGGTATTGTAGGACTCGGACACAGAGGATACGGTAAGGATATCGGTCTTATTGTACACTTGTCTGCAAGTACCTCCTTAAGCCCAGACCCAAACAACAAGGTAACTGTTACCAGTGTTGAAAAGGCTATACAATTAGGTGCAGATGCAGTGTCCGTACATGTCAACATCGGTTCCGATACAGAACCTGAAATGCTCATGGAACTTGGTGAAATATCCGAAACCTGCAGTTACTGGGGAATTCCACTTTTAGCAATGATGTACCCAAGAGGTCAAAAGGTTAAAAACGAGCATGATGTTGAAATGGTAAAACATGCAGCACGTGTAGGTTCAGAACTTGGTGTGGATATTGTAAAGACCAATTATACTGGTGATCCAGACTCATTCAAGGAAGTAGTGGATGGGGCATTAGTGCCTGTTGTCATTGCAGGAGGACCTAAAGTTGAAACCGATAGGGAACTTTTAGAGATGGTAAAGGATTCCCTTGAAGTTGGAGGAGCAGGTGTAGCATTTGGAAGAAACCTTTTCCAAGCTGAAAACCCTGGAAAAATCACAAGAGCTATTTCAGAAGTAGTTCACAATGATTTGGATGTTGAAGAAGCATTGAAATTCCTCGACTAAATAAATCATATTTATAAATTGTTCAATGATATTAACAATCAAAACTAGAAAATTTAAGGAGATTAAAATTGTCAAATAAATTCGCTTGGATTATGTCCCCAAAGGCAAGTTGGGACGATAAGAAAGAATTAATCACAACAGCACTGGAATCAGGAATAGATTACGTTCTTGATACAGAAGACAGTGAAAACATCAGAAAAGTTGGAAACTTCAAGATAATTTCCAATGAGGAAGATGCTGACATTTATTTGGTTGGAATTGATGGTGAAGGAGACGGCTCTCTTGAGCTTAAGGACAACTTGAATGAATCAGCAGATTTAGCTAAAGCAAATGAAGCTAAAAACAGTGGAAAAACTGTCTGTGCCTATATAGTCATTACCGACAAGTTGCATGAGCAATTGGCAGTGACATTAGGCAGAGTTGTTGACTATATAATCCTTGTAGCGACTGACTGGACAATCATTCCCCTTGAAAACATCATTGCAGATTTGCAAAAGGAAAATGTTAACATAATAGCTGCTGTAAAGAATGCGGATGATGCAAAAGTGGCTATGGAAACCTTGGAAGTGGGCACTGATGGAGTCATATTCGAGCCTCAAGAGTTTGCACAGATAAAAGACATTGCAAATCTTATTGATGAGCTTTCAACAGAAAGCTATTCTTTAAAAGACTTGACAATCACTAATGTAGAGCCTGTAGGTTCAGGGGATAGGGTGTGCATTGACACAACCACTATGATGAAGCCTGGAGAAGGTATGCTCATTGGTTCTTACTCTAAAGCAATGTTTTTCATTCACAGTGAAAGTTTGGAAAGTGAATATGTGGCATCTAGGCCATTTAGAGTTAATGCAGGTCCTGTTCAAGCTTATGTTATGGTTCCAGGCAACAAGACAAGATACTTGTCAGAGCTTGAAACCGGTGATGAGGTATTGATTGTTGATAAGGATGGAAAGACCAAAAAGTCTATTGTTGGCAGATCCAAGATAGAAAAAAGGCCACTTCTTTTGATTGAAGCGGAATATGAAGATATGAAAATAAGGTCATTGGTTCAAAATGCAGAAACAATAAGATTAGTCGATGAGATGGGTGGACCGATTTCCGTTTCAGTTCTAGAACCTGGAATGAAAGTCAAAGGATTTATTGACGATAGCGCAAGACATTTTGGTATGGCTATTGATGAGCAAATCATCGAGCAATAACCCCCAAGCTTTTTATAGGCCTTCGGTCTGAAAAACCTTGACCAAAAATTTTTTTCACTGGTTGGGAGTATTAACTCTTAACTTTTCTCTTTTTTTATTTTTTTAATTTTTATTTTAGCATTGAAATATTTTAATCTATTTTACTTTTTTTTAAGATTTTAAAGAAGATAGTGGACTTTTTCCTTATCAATATCATCGAGAGTATAAGCTTTCATATGCCCATCTTCGATTCCTAAAGCCAATATTCCAACTATTCTGAAGTAATCATCAATTCCTAAAATGTCACGTACAATGTCTTCAGATGATTTTCCCAATTTGGATTTTCTTAAATGGATTTGAATCCAGCAGCTTCCAATATCCTGTTCTGCAGCCATCAAATGCATGAATGCCAAAGCTATTGAGGAATCTTCAATCCATGTATCTGAAACCTTGCTGTTTGCAATGACAGCTATTGCCTTATTCGCATCCTTTACAAATGAAGCTCCAAATGCTTTTGATTTACTTATTTTCTTTAATGTTTCCTTGTTTTTAATTACTAAAAAATTGCATGGCTTTAGGTTTCTGCTTGTAGGAGCAAGGAGACCTGCCTGCAGGATCTTGTTCATTTTCTCATTTGGAATCTCTTCATCAGTATATTTTCTGACACTTCTTCTTTTAAGCATTACATCTAATAAATCCATTCTATCATCCTTTAAAATTAGTTGATTGTTTATTTCTTGAATTGATTTTTATAGTTTATTATATTAAACTTTTTATAAAATAGAAATACCTATTAATTAAGATAAATAAACTATATTATAATAATTGATTTATGATTATAAATTATTCATCTAAATTAAAATTATAGGAATTATTATCATGAATAGCGAAGAATTATTTAAAATAAGTAAAACCATCACTCCTGGAGGAGTAAACTCTCCAGTACGTGCTTTTGAACCTTATCCATTCTTTGTAAAGGAAGCAAAAGGTTCTCATATAAAAGACATTGACGGCAACGATTATGTTGACCACTGTTTGGCTTATGGCCCTATCTTGCTTGGTCATAGTGATGATGATGTCATGAATGACGTTTTTGCACAGATGCAAAAGGGAACCGCTTATGGGGCCCCTACTGAAAATGAGGTTAAATTGGCTCAGGAAATAATTGACAGGGTTCCATGTGCTGAGATGGTTCGTTTTGTAAACTCTGGTACTGAAGCTACAATGGCTGCAATCAGACTTGCAAGAGGATTTACCGGTAGGGATAAGATTGTCAAGTTTGAAGGATCCTATCATGGGGCTCATGACTATGTGCTTGTAAAATCAGGTTCTGGTGCAGCATGTCTTCCAGATTCTTTAGGAATTCCAGTGGAAACAACCCAAAACACCCTTTCAGTACCATTCAATGACGTGGATGCAATGACCAAATTGATTGATGAGGAAGGCGAAAACATAGCTTGTATTATCGTAGAGCCTGTTATGGGAAATATCGGCTGTGTAGAGCCTACTGTAAAGTTCTTGAAATTCCTTAGGGAAATCACAGAGGAAAATGATATAGTATTGATCTTTGATGAAGTGATCACTGGTTTTAGAGTTTCCCGTGGTGGAGCTCAAGAGTATTATGGTGTCAAGCCTGATTTAGTCACTTTCGCTAAGATATTAGGTGGAGGATTCCCAATTGGTGCTTATGCCGGTAAAAAGGAAATCATGGAAATGATTGCACCTAACGGTAAGGTTTACCAAGCAGGAACCTTTAGCGGAAACCCTGTTTCAGTTCAAGCGGGTCTTTCAACATTGGCAAAGCTTGATTATCCATTCTATGGCAATTTGGCAAGAAAAGGAGATTTTTTAAGAGACAATATGAAAGACATTGTCGAAGACTTGAACTTGGACTTGCAGGTTGTAGGTCTTGCATCAATGTTCCAAATCTACTTCAATCCAGAGCCAGTGCTCAATTATGAAATAGCTAAAAAGTCTGATACCAAAAGGTTCTTGGTATATTTCAGAGAATTGTTAAAGAACGGCGTATTCATTCCGCCTAGCCAATTCGAATGTAATTTCATCTCTGGTGCACATACTGAAGATGACTTGGTAAAGACATCAGAAGCTATTGAAGCTGCATTGAAAGTGGCTTGGGAAAAATAGGTAAAATTAGATTAGATTAACATATTTAACTAAAAAAACTATATATAATCGTAAAATAAACTATAAAATGTAATTAATAATCATTTAAATTATTAAATGCTGATTTAAATATTTCGGAGGAAGAAAAATGAAAATTATTGCATTACAAGGAAGTCCACGTATTGGTGGAAACTGTGACGTATTAATGGATGAAATGATTAAAGGGGCAGAAGAAAACGGTCACGAAGTAGTAAAATACTATCTTGAAGAAGAAGACATTGCAGGCTGTAAAGCATGTATGTTCTGTGCTGAAAACCCTGACTGTGTACGTGAAGACGATGGTAACAAGATCATCAATGAATTGGTTGCAGCTGATGGTGTAATCTTTGCAACTCCTATCTACTATGGTCAAATGACTGCACAAGCAAAAACCATTATCGACCGTTTCTATGCAATTGGCCAAAACCCAAATAAAAGCTTAAGCGGTAAAGCAGCTCTTATCTTCACTGAAAACCAACCTGAAGGAACCTACGAAGCATACATCGAATTGACTAAATTCTCCCCATTCACCTTTATGGGATATGAAGTTATAGGTCATGTCGATGCTGGTAGCGCTGGTCCTGCAGGAATCGTTGCAGAAGAACAAGAAGACAAATTAAAAGAAGCTTACGAATTAGGTAAACAATTCTAAGTTTATCTATTTCTCTTTTTTTCTTTTTTTACTTATTTTTACTTTTTTTAATTTATTAAACTCTATTTTACTTATTTCTAACTATTTCTAACTATTTTAACAGGATATTTTCCAGTTCTGATTTTTTATAAAACTATAAATTAAATAATGAATAAAACAATTACTATGATTAGAATAGTGGCGGGTTTAGGAGAAAATGAAAATATCATTAAGGCTTCTAACGAACTCAATGAGATTGATGACTTGGAAATAACTTTAGTTAAAACTGAAGATGAACTCATAGAAGCATTCAAAAATCCGGAAATAGATGCGGTTATCAGAGGATCTCTAAAGGCATCTAAAGTAATTAAAGCCATTAAAGATTTCAAATCAAGTCAAACAATCAACAGAACCACTTATATCAATACAGAAGATGATGAAAGCTTTTCCAATAATTATGAATTCCTTCTTGCTCCTGTAGGCATTGATGAAGGAAAGAACATAGAAGAAAAAATTATATTGGCTGTTCAAGCAGCTAATTTTATTCAATACCTTGGAAAGAAGCCTAAAATAGCTGTTTTGGCTGAAGGAAGAAAAGATGATTTGGGAAGAAGCGAGAGAATCGATGAAAGCCTAATATCTTCTGAAGAATTGACAAACAGATTAATAGAGACTTTCAAGGAATTGGATAATTTCGATAATGATAGTGATGAGATATCCGAGAATTATTCAATTAAAAACTATTACATTCTCTTGGAACAGGCTATTGAAGATGGCTATAACATCATTCTTGCAAATGATGGCATCTTTGGAAACATCATGTTCAGGACACTTGTGCTTCTTGACAAATGGCCAAGCTATGGTGCTGTAACACTTGGAATAGATGAGATATTCATTGATACAAGCCGTGACCAAACTGTTGAAGGTTATGTAAGAAGCTTAAAGTTAGCTTATAATCTTGCTAAATTAAGGGGATAATCCTATTTTTTACTTTTTTTTAAAACTTTAAGAACTATTTTTTTTTTTAAAAAATTTATATAAAACTATTTAAATTATTTTTTTTATATATAATACTAATAGAATTACTTCATTAAGTAATAGTTAAATAAAATTGTAAACTTCAAAAAAATAAAAAATAAAAAAAATATTATGGGGAATTATTTTGCCACCAAAATTTTTATACAGTATCTATGAAAAGCGTCTAATGAATGAATTAGACCCTAATAGAATGCCAAAGCATGTAGCTATTATCATGGACGGCAATAGAAGATACTCTAAGATTCAAGGAAATATGGAGGTTATCAAGGGCCATGAAATTGGTGTAGATACCTTAGAGAAAGTTCTTGACTGGAGTATTGATTTAGGAATTGAAATTGTAACCGCTTATGCATTTTCAACTGAAAACTTCAATAGACCTCAGCATGAAGTTGAAGGATTGATGAATCTTTTCGTAAAGAACTTCAAGAGAATTGTTAACCATGAAAAGATTCACAGGAACAAGGTTCGTGTTAAGGTTGTAGGAAGAACTGAACTCTTGCCTGATAGCGTACGGGAAGCTATTAGGGAAGCTGAAGAGGCTACAAAGGATTATGATGAAAGACTTTTCAACTTGGCTATTGGTTATGACGGCAGATTGGAAATCGTTGATGCAATCAAGAAAATATCTAAGCAAGTGAAAGATGGCGAGATTTCCATTGATGACATTGATGAGGATATGGTCAGCCAGAATCTTTACACTGAAGGCCTTGAAGATCCAAGTCTCATTATTAGGACAAGTGGAGAAGAAAGACTTAGTGGTTTCCTCTTATGGCAATCTTCTTACTCCGAGCTTTATTTCTGTGATAGCTTATGGCCAGAGTTAAGGAAAGTTGACTATTTAAGAGCCATTAGGGATTATCAAGCAAGAGACAGACGTTTTGGAGTCTAAATTTATTCTTTCTTTTTTATCTTTTTTTAACATTTTTATTATTATTATTATTATTATTATTATTATTATTATTATTATTTTATTTTTATTGTGATTATTATGATAGATACGCACTTCAACATTGAGGTATACATGATAAAAATCTGTTAAATTTTTGTTGAAATTTTATCAAAAATATGTAAAAAATATATTACATTTATAACATTGCTACATAAGTGATACGATGATAGATACACATTGCCATATAGATTTTGATGAATTTGATGAAGATAGGGATAAGGTTATATCCAGAGCTAAAGAGAAGCTCAATGCTGTCATCAATTCAGGGTATGGTTTGGAAAGCAATGCAAAGGCATTGGCTCTTTCAAAGGAGTATGAAGGATTTGTTTATCCAACCTTCGGATTCCATCCTGTATCATCCCAGAACTCTCCTCAAGAGGAGATAGATGCAGCACATAAGCAGATGATTGACCATCTTGATGAGATTTTGGCAGTTGGGGAAGTTGGAATGGATTTCTTCTATTGCACAGACAAGGCATTGAGAGCTCGCCAGCAGGAAATCTTCACAGGATTTATTGAAATTGCAAATGAATACAAGAAACCATTGCTTATTCACGGAAGGGACTGTGAAAAGAAGATATTCAATTTGCTAAAGGATTATGATGATATTCCTAAAGTGATCTATCATTGTTATGGAGGTAGCCTGAAGACAGCAAGGAAGATCTTGGATATGGAAGACCATTACCTAAGCTGTTCGACTATGGTATGCTACAGTCCGAGACATCAAGACCTTTTCAAGGAAATTCCACTTGAAAGAATCTTGACTGAAACTGACAGCCCATACTTGGCAATGACCAAGGATGAAAGGAATGAACCTGCAAATGTTGCACTTGCAGTTGAGAAATTAGCTGAATTGCATGAAACTAGTGTGGATGATGTATCTCTACAAACTGAAAAGAATGCAAGATATGTATTCGACATATAATTTTAACGGAACGATTGATTAAACTGATGTTTATAAAAATTATTTAATTTTCATTATTCTATTATTGAATTTAAAGGTATGGTATTATGAAACCTTATGTAATCCTTAATGCAGCTATGACATTGGATGGAAAAATAGCTACAAAAACTGGAAGTTCTGAAATTTCAGGCAAAGAAGATCTTGAACGTGTTCATGAAATCAGAAAGGAAGTTGATGGCATTATGGTAGGAATTGGAACCGTTCTTGCAGATGACCCAAGACTTACCGTTCATAAGATTAATGCAAGAAAAGAGGACAATCCGGTTAGGGTTGTAGTTGACAATAAGGCAAGGACTCCACTTGATTTTCGGATATTGGATGATGATGCTGAAACAATCATTGCAGTAAGCAGCATTTGTGATGAGAATAATCCTGATTCTGATGAGGATGCAGTTCTAAGGGCTAAGGAGCTTTCCAAAAGAGCAAATGTTTTCTATTCCTCTAAGGAATCTGTTGATTTAGCTGAATTTATGGAGCATTTGTATTCAAAAGGAATTGAAACCCTTATGCTTGAAGGGGGATCCACACTTAACTTTTCCATGATACGTGAAAATCTTATTGATGAAGTGAGGATATGCATAGCTCCTATGATTGTTGGAGGAAAGGATTCCAAAACCTTCTTCGATGGGGAAGGATTCGATTATATGAAGGAAGCCATTCCATTGAAATTGGAAAAGTATTATCCTTTGGGAAAGGACTTTGTTATGGAATATAAGGTTTTAAAATAAGTTTTTCTTTTTTTTAATTTTAAATCAGATTAATAAAATTATAAAAAAAGTTTTAAAAATAGTTTTAAAAAATAGTTTTAAAAAATAGCTGAATAAAAGAAATAAAATAATTAATAATAAAATAATGTAAAAGCAAACAAGTCTTTCTTCTTTGTTTGCTCTTACTTGTTTTTGAAATTTTGGTTTTCAAATTGAGGTTTTATTTTTCGTATCTTGATATTTCCACCTCTAATTTTATTTTCGATTTGTGCGATTTGTTTTTCTTTTTTTTTTTTGATTTGATTTGAAATATAGATTGAAGCAATGTTTTGTCGAATGATTTTAGTTTAATTCCATGCTAAAATACATTTTTTTTACAAATTTTGCTTAAATTTAGTTTTTTTGATTAATTCAAAGATTAATCATGTTCAACAGCTTAATTAATTGCAAATGCAATTAATACGTTTTTTGTTAAAATGTCTTAATTTAAGTTAATTAGTTCATTCTAACACTTTTGGAGATATTCAGGTTCATTCTTTCTTTGGATTTTGATAGTATTCATTTTAATCCAGTATCGATTTTCGACGCTGGAGTTATCCCAAATATCTATATTAATATTTGTTCTTATAGTATATAACTGTTTGCATATTTACTAACATTTTCTATATGTGCAAATATTTAGGCATACCTAAACATTTATATATGATGAAAACAAACTATAATTAAAGATATTTAGGTACACCTAAATTTTAAGGAATCGCCTACAAGTAAAAAGAATAATGTCATTAATCACTCCAAATTAAAAATCAAGTCCTTAAAATTTTTGTACTTTTGTCTTTAATTCTCGGAGGTGAAATATTGGGAATAACCAAAAGTGGAATTTGTGGTAAAAAGCAGATTAAACCGACTAAACGAGAAAGAAAAAGAGATCCAAAAGTTGTTACTTTCAGAGGATGATTTTTGGAAATGACCTTCAATAGTTCTGAACTTATTAAAACTTTATGTGCTGTATATGCTCTAACAACAAAACATTACTGGAAAATTTATCTTCAAAATTTCAATCAAATCAAAACACACATCCAAAATAAATTCACTATAAAATTTTCCAAAATCGCTCAAATCAAATCAATCAAATCTAGAGCTTGTATAAAAAAAGTTTTAATTTCTAAATATTTTATTTAGAATTCGATTAATTGGCAAACAAAAAGGATTTATTCTTTTTTGTTGCTGGTTGATGATTGCTGTTTTTCAAGATTTTTTTTATTTGCTATTTTTTTAAATTATTTTTAAAACTTTATTGATGATGTTTTATATATGCATATATAATTAGTTAAAAAAATTTATTATAATTATTATTTTATTTAAAAGGTGAAAATATGGGAAATATGGCTGAAGCAAGAAGAAAAATGCATGAAAGGGATGAAAGGGTAAAGAAGGAAAACAAGTCTGAAGTCAAGAAAATAAGAAATTTCTTCTTTGGCTGTTGCAACGATAAGGAAAGCAGAAAGGTCAAGGAACACAAATAATTTCTAAAACACTATTTTTTTTTAAAAAAAGAATTTTTTTTAATAATATTAAAGTAAAAAAGCATTTAATTTATTCTTTTATAATATTAAAGTAAAAAAAGAGTATTTATTATTTTTTTATAAAATAAAAGTAAAAAAAGTAAGGATATGGAATAATTAAAGGTTTATTCCATTTCTTTTTAAGATTTTTCTAGGATTATCAACGGTAGCTTTCAACACTTCTTCTTTTGTCATTCCCGCTCCTAATCCTATTTCCATTGCTCTTTCAAATGTAATTAAATTGTCAGGGGAATGGGTGTCTGTATCGATTAAGAGATCATTTCCAACTTCTCTTGCAATGTTTGCTACGTGACCGTTTCCTAAGCAGTGGCCTTTTCTTGCACTGATTTCCAAAGCGACATCATTCTTTTTAGCAAGCTCTGCCTCTTCACGGGTAATGAGTCCAGGATGGCCTAAAATATCGATTTCCTTACAGTTAACAGCAGCAAAGTTGGTTCCTTCCACAACAGGTTCATTCAATGTTTCACCATGAACAACAACAATCTTTGCACCTAATTCACGAGCCTTATCTGCAAGGTCTGGAATGGATTCAACAGGAGCATGAGTGATTTCAGCGCCTAAAACCACTGTAATGTCCCAGTTATTGTTTATATCATCAATTGCCGCGCTGATTTCAGGGATGGTATTGATGTTTGAGTAGTCAACATGGTCTGTGATAGCTATTGCTTCATGTCCAAGTACAAGTGCTCTTCTTGCAAGTTCAGATGGCAAAAGCTCTCCATCACTGAATAAGCTGTGCATATGTAAATCAATTCTTTTATAATTCAATAATATCTCTCCTTCGAGTAAAATAATTATAATTATAACTTTAATATGAATATTTTTTAGTATGTAATCATATTTTTTAATTTTCTTTTGAAATTTTTATAATTATAAACTTTTATAAATGTTAAAAATCTAATTTATATTAATTAAATAGAATTATATATTTAATATTTAATATTCTTATTCTTATAATTTATAAACTTATTATTTAATTGTCAAGTAGAGTGTTAAAATGATTTCTGTATTTGTTCCATCTCATATCACTGGTTTCTTTAGCATTCTTGATAATGATGACCCATTGCATAAAGGATCTTTAGGTGCAGGAGTGCTTTTGGATAAGGGTGTAATTACTGAAATAGACGAAAGCGATGAGTTTTCTGTTTCAATAAATGGAAAGAAAGATGAATACAATGAGGTAATTGTTCTTAAGACCATAGAGCTTATGAAAAAGGATATTGAGTTTGACTTGAATAATGTCCTTATAAACCAAACTATTCAGGTTCCTATAGGATGCGGGTTTGGAACATCCGCTTCATCAGCTATAGGCACTGCCATTTGCATAAAT
The DNA here is from genome assembly GCA_004553595.1 of Methanobrevibacter ruminantium. Taxonomy (GTDB): domain Archaea; phylum Methanobacteriota; class Methanobacteria; order Methanobacteriales; family Methanobacteriaceae; genus Methanobrevibacter; species Methanobrevibacter ruminantium_A. The sequence goes on from SFKZ01000007.1 coordinate 46,310, forward strand.
GAACACTTTGAACTAGGACTATCCCTAGAGGAATGTGGCAAGTATGCCCACTTGGCAGAAGTTGAGCTTGGAACTGGTCTTGGAGATGTGATTGGAGAGCTTTCAAGGGGAATAGTTCTCAGGACAAAACCGGGTGCTCCAGGTTATGGTGAGGCAAGATCAATTGTTCCACATGAGAAAACAGGTTTTGGAGTTTTTGAAGTCTTGAAATCAGATTTCTATGTAATAACCAAGTCATTGGGAGAAATATCTACAGCTTCAATCATAGAAGACCCAAAGCATAGGAAGATAATTACACAAGTTGGATTGGAAATAGGAGAGGAATTCAATAAGAAAGATGATGGAATAGTCATCGGTTCCAAATTCAAGAATAAGTTCAATGTAGCTGTTGACAGTGAATTCAATGAAGAGGAAACAATCAAGAAGTTCATGAAGGCTTCCCTTTCATTTGCCAAAAGAACTCATCTGATAAGCGATGAGCTATTGGAAATAGTTCATAAACTCCATGGAAAGGTCCTTGGAAGTTCAATGGCAATGTTGGGAAACACTGTATTTGCAATAGCGAATGAAGATCAAAAGCTTAAGTTGGAAGCGAAATATTATAATGAGTTTGAATTCTATAAGATGGATACTGAAGGAATCCGTATAATAAGTCATGATTAATTAATGGGGTGATATTAGTGATAAAGCTCAGTTATGATATGAAAGTCTATAGGCAACATTTGAGGGAAGTTTTGGAAAAGACAGACAATGTTGTTGAATTGGGGGCTCATGTAGGAAAATCAAGTGAAATAATCTTGTATAAATTGACCACTGGACGTTTAATCAGCATAGACAACAGTCCGGAAGCTCTTGAACCTATGGATAGGCTTTCAAGATACAATGATAATTTCACATTCATAAGCGGTGATGTAAGGCTTCACGAAACTTTGGAGCAGGTAGCTAAATCAATTGACAGATGTGATGTATTGTCTATAGACTTAGGTGGAGGATACCATCCAGACACAGTTTTCAAGGTCTTTTACATTTGGTCATCAACCCTTAAGCCAAGGGATGTTTTGATAAGAAATCAAGGTTTGATAGACTTTGTAAATTCTGTAGATTATGATGAAGAATTCGAGTCAAGTGAAGGATGGCTTGAATCTTGTGGAAATCAAGGAATCCCGCCTCAAATTAAGGAATTCAGTCTATGGAGCGATAAGATCGGGTGATTTCATTAATAATTTTTTCTTTTTTTTTATTTTACATTTTTATATTATTTTTCAACTATTTTTTCTTAAAATTATAATTCTTATAAATACATTTATAAATATAAAACTCTAAATATTATAATGATATAAAAAATTTTAATTATTTTTTTAAAGGAAGGAATATTATGAGGCGGAAACAAAAACTAATTATAGCAATTCTTTCTGTTATTCTTATTTGGTTATTAATAGTTATAGGGACCTTTTTCATAGGGGGTCCTGATTTAGCTGCAGAAAACAAGACTATTTTAGTTTTAGCAGCTGACAAGTATGAGCAGTCAAACGGTGGATGTGATATGGCATTCCTTGTTCGTTTAGAAAATGGACACTTAAAGAGCTATGATCCATTTTACCCTGGTGGAATGGTGCACCCAACACAACCTGCTCCCGGAAATCTGAAAGGAAATATGCGGTTCCACGATTGTCTTTGGAATGGTGTTGAAGAGGGTATGCAATATGCAAAAGAGATTGTAGAGTACCGTAACGGAACTAAAATCGATGCGGTTGTTCTTATCTATGATGAAGGATTAGATAATATCATAGATTCAGTAAGGCCTCTTGAAGTTGACGGTGAAGTAACTACCCTTAGTGCAACTGACATTATCCGTGAAAACGACAATTACAACGGATATAAAGGCAATGGTGGTGTAACTGGAACCATGAATAGGGCTGATGCAGTAATGGTATTGGTTAAAGCTCTTTCTAATGCTGCAAAAGACCCAGATAAAAAACAAACCATGGTAAAAGCAGCTATGGACGAGTATAACAAAGGTAATATTGTTATGACTCCAAAAGGTTCCTTTGCACGTTTACTCGCAACAAAAGGATTTGAAAGTATTGTATAAATTTTAATGATTTATACAATTATTTTTTTTAAATTTTTTTCATTTTTAACAATTGTTATATCATCTTTTTTTTAATTTCAATATTTAAAATAAAAATAAATAAAAATAGAAAAACTCTTTTTGAAAAATAAAATAGAAATGGTACAGGAATAAAATAATAAATAAAAAAATAGATTTATTTTAAACTGTTTGCAGCTTCTTGACCTGCCAAGTAACCGGTAGCAAATGCAATCTGCAAGTTATATCCGCCAGTTGGTCCAGCCATCTCAAGAACTTCTCCTGCAAAGTACAATCCATTCACAAATCTGGATTGAAGTGTTTTGGAATCGATCTCTTTAGACTTGACTCCTCCAATGGTAACCTTTGCAAGATCCATTTCCAAGGATTCAATTTCAATATGATGTCTCTTAAGGTTTTCGGCTATCTTGTTCTTGTCCTTTTTGGTAATGTTAGCCATTGTCTTGCTTGGGTTGATATTGATTTTCATCAAGAAGTAATCAATGAAATTGGATGGAAGGAACCTTTTCAGATAGTTCTTAATGGACATCTTACCATTGTCCGGTGTGTCTTTAGTGATTTGTTCTTTTATCTCTTCCTCAGTCAAGTCTGGAGTGAAGTCAATACTGATTTTATTTGTAAACAATTCAAGCTCTTCAAACTCATCATCACTTTTTTGGTTTAAGGCATCATCTAGGATTGTAAACTTGGACTTTTCAATCAACAGATTGCTTAAGTCAATCACTGCAGGGCCTGTCAATCCAAAATGACTGATCAATGCATCCCCTCTAACGGAAACCTTTTTCTTCTTGTCTTTGAATGAAAGCTCAACATCACTTAATGTAAGTCCGCTTAGGCTTCTAAGCAGGAAGTCATCCACATTGAATGAAACAAGTCCCGGCTTGATGTCGCTGAGGGTATGATTCATTTTTGAAGCTATTCTATATCCGTCTCCAGTGGACCCTGTAGATGGGTATGTGATACCTCCTGTAGATACTACAATCTTTGATGCATTAAATGATATCTTATCATTTTCTATTAAGAATACTGGTTCCATTCTTTCATTTAATTCATGCTCTATATCATTTGCATTAATTGGACAGTCTGTATGTACATCCACTCCCAATTCTTCAAGATATTCTTCCAAAATATCTAAAATGTCCTGAGCATCTTCACTGTCTGGGAAGATTCTCTTCTTGTCTTCAGTGTGGAATTCAAGGTCTTTCTCTTCAAATATTTCAAGCAGTTTTTCTTGAGGCAATGTGTATAATGCATGCTTAAGGAAATTCTTGTTTTTATTGTAATACTTCAATTGATCATGGATTGGTGTGCCGTTTGCAATGTTGCAGCGTCCTCCACCTGTCATGAGAAGCTTTTTTCCTAAGCTATCATTCTTTTCCATTATGCATACAGTTTTTGGGCCTAAAACTTGTGCTGCCCTTATTGCAGCCATCATTCCTGCTGGCCCTCCTCCTATAATCGCTACCTTATATTCCTGCATATTATTACCTTGAATTCAATTTTTTAAAATAGTTTCTTTATGATTTAGTAAAATAAGTTTAAAAATAGTGGTTTTTTATAATAAAAGTAAAATAAATAAGGAAATTTCCTTATTCATTGATTTTTTAATATGATTTGATTAACTTATGGGGTTAATCTGTGTCTGTCTCTTGGGAAGAGTACAGTTTCCCTAATGTTTTCAACACCGGTCAATACCATAGCTAATCTGTCAGCACCTACACCCCAACCAGCGTGAGGAGCCATACCGTATTCGAATGCTTTCAAGTAGCTTCCGAATCCATCTGGGTTTAAGTCTCTTTCAACCATTTGTTTCACTAAAAGGTCGTATTGGTGAACCCTAGTGGAACCTGAGGAAATTTCAAGGTTTTTGTACATCAAGTCGAAAGCATGGCTGATTTCTGGAGTGTCTTCGTAAGGCATAGCATAGAATGGCTTGATAGCTGATGGCCAATCGGTTAAGAAGTAGAAACCTTCTTGAGTGTCACCTAAAGCTTTTTCAGCTTCTCTGGATAAGTCTTCTCCCCATTCCATATCGATTCCTTTGGAATTGATTATGTCTACAGCATCATCGTATTTCACTTCTGGGAATGGTCCTTCAGGGATAGCGCTTAAGTCGTATTCCAAGATTTCCAATTCTTTAGCGCAGTTTTCCTTAGTGGATTTAAGTACTGCAGTGATCATGCCATCCAATACTTTCATTACATCAACGTCATCTGCAAATGAGATTTCACAGTCAATGGAAACCGCTTCGTTCAAGTGTCTTAAGGTATCATGCTCTTCTGCTCTGAAGATTTGGCCGATTTCAAATACCTTGTCAAATCCAGCACCCATCATCATCTGTTTGTATAATTGTGGAGATTGGCCGAGGAATGCTTCTTTTTCAAAGTAAGTGATTGGGAAAAGTTCAGTTCCTCCTTCAGTAGCGGATGCTACAAGCTTAGGAGTGTTGATTTCAATCATGCCTTGTTCATAGAAGTAGTCACGAACGGTTTTGAACATGTTAGCTTTTATCTTGAAGATAGAGCTTACATTTGCTTTTCTTAAATCCAAGAATCTAGAGTTTAATCTTGTATCGATTTCAGCCTTTACCTTTTCGGTAGGGTCCATTGGCAATGGCTGTTTAGCAGGGTTAAGGATAATTACTTCCGCTGGAATGATTTCAACACCATTTGGTGCTTTTCCTGCATCTTGCACAGTACCTTTAATAGCCACTACAGATTCTTTTCTGAGTGCTCTTAAATCATCTAAGATGTTTGCGTCTACCTTTTTACTTGGTGCAGTGATTTGCACTAATCCATCTCTGTCTCTAATGATTACGAAGATGATTCCACCTAAATCTCTTATTTCATGTACCCAACCCATGATAAGGACTTCTTCCCCACTGATATCTGGGTTTACGTCTTTTGAATAATGAGTTCTTCTTAAGTCGCCTAATAAATAATCCACGTTAATCGCCTCGATTATATTTAAAAATTAATTTATTATTTTCAATTAATAATAACATCAGTAATTATTTAATTGTTTTAATTAATCAAATTAATAATTGGAATAATTATAATAATTATATTATTTCTTTAATTTATTTAAACTTAGTTTTTTTAGCATTAGTTTTTATCCAGTCTCACTTTCACGGAATTTGCATGTGCATGGAATCCTTCATATTCAGCTATTGGAATGACTGTTTTAGAAAGTTCCTCGATTCCTTCCCTTGTAATGTTTTGAACAGTAGGTTTCTTAAGGAATGCTTCAGTTGAAAGACCGGAATACATTTTAGCTCCACCACCTGTTGGCAATACATGGTTTGTTCCGGAACCGTAGTCTCCAGCAGCAACTGGAGAATATTTGCCTAGGAAAATTGAACCTGCATTCTTGATTCTATCAAGCACAGATGCATCATCTTCAGTGCAAATGATCAAGTGTTCAGGAGCATATGTATTTGTAAAGTCAATGGCATCGTCCATATTTTCACAAAGGATAATATGCCCGTGCTTTTCTAAAGACTCTTCAATGATTTCGCGTCTTTCTGCCTCTTTTGAGAATTCTTCAATCAAATCTTTTGATTTTTCAGCTATTTTCACATCATCAGTCACCAAGAAGCATGATGCTTCAGGGTCATGCTCTGCTTGAGATAGGAAGTCATGAGCAAGATATTCTGGAATTGCAGTGCTGTCACATAAGATCAACACTTCTGATGGGCCTGCAGGGAATTCAATGTCAACGTCACCGTAAACAAGTTTTTTTGCTCCGGTAACGAATACGTTTCCAGGACCTACAATCTTTTCGACCTTTTCAATTGATTCAGTTCCATAAGCCATTGCAGCAATAGCTTGAGCTCCACCGCACTTGTAGATTTCATCAGCTCCTGCCAAGTCTGCAGCAACAAGGATTGCATCCATTATCTTGCCGTCAGCTCCTGGAGGAGTGCAACAGATGATTCTTTCCACTCCAGCTATTCTTGCAGGAATCACTTCCATTAAAATAGATGAAGGGTAAGCGGCTCTCCCTCCTGGAATGTAACAGCCAACACTGTTTATTGGCCTGATGATTTGTCCAGCAGTGATTCCAGTGTTCACTTCCATAAACCATTCTTCTGGTATTTGAGCCTTATGGAATTTTTCAATATTTCCAGATGCTCTTTTAAGTGCTTCAATAAGATTCTTATCCAAATTATCGTAAGCTTCTTTGATTTCATCTTCTGAAACTTGCAAATCATTCAATTCTGCCTTATCAAACTTTGCAGTGTATCTTTTTACAGCTTCATCCTTGTTTTCCTTAACATCCTTTAAGATGTCTGAAACTATATTCAGGACTTCACTGATATCTGCTTGTGACCTTTTAATCAAATCATTTGCAGTTTCCTTATCATATCTTAGAATTTCCATTCTACCACTCTTGCTAAATAAAAATAAACTAAAAATAAAATTATTATAATTTCATTTGTTTTGTTGTTTTTATGCATCTTCTCTTATGATTATGTCAATGCATAATTTATAACATAATTAAATATCTTTTTTATATTTTATATACATTATTAATAATATTATAAAATTCTTACATTTCTTGAGCTGTTTTTGCCAAATTTTCCATTTCTTCAAATTTCTTAATATTTTTCAATGATCTTAACTGTTTAAAAAATCTATTTTATTAATTTAGTTAAGTAGTAGTTTGTCTATTTTTCATAATTTTTTATAGGAAATAATCTAAATTTTTTTGAAAAACTATGGTTTGAAATCCAATTCAACAAAAAGATTTATATATAGTTGATACAAAGAATTAAATATAAAAATTTATATAGTTAAACATAAATTTTAAATACAATCATGTTTAAAATAACATTAACAAAATAAATTTGAGTATGTAATTTAGGTAGTTCATTATTGAGGTTTTTATGGGGATTTTGTTGTCAGTTGTTTAAATCCCAAAAGATGATATGGGTCTCTTGGTATTTGTGGTGAATTAATATTTTATAGCTTATTTTTACGTTTGTTATGTGTTTAATGATCTAAGTTAAATAATTTATTTGACTTAAAGCCAGAATTTTATTTTTACAATTTTAAAATATAGGAAAGGTATTATATGTATAAGGATGAAATGATTCAATTACATCAATTTTTAGTATATGTTTTAAAATATTTAGACACTGATAACTCTGCTCACGAGTTCTTTGACGATTACCTTGCGTTAAACATAAGTCCTCATCATATTCACAGAACAAAAGCAGAGCACAAACATGCAATATTCGTTCTTTCTAACATTATTTCTGAAGTGATTTTAAACAAGGAAGAGGGTTCTGTTCCTCCAAATGTTTCAAACGCTTTAAGGGATCTTGTAAGAAAATCCAAAAAAGAATTAAAGGCAGCTGAAGCTGCTCAATCCAAATAATTCTTTTCTTTTTTTTATTTATTTATTTATTTATTTATTTATTTATTTATTTATTTATTTATTTATTTATTTATTTATTTATTTATTTATTTATTTTTATGGCGCTTTTATTTTCTTTTTTTATTAGTTTTCGACTTGTATTTTTTATTATTTTTTTACAGTTTTTTTTCTTTTTTATTAGTTTTCGACTTGTATTTCTTCATTGTTTTTGCAGTTTTTCCATGTTTTAAATTATCTATCTTTTCTAAAATCATTTCTTTAAATTATTTTTCCATGAGTCAAAAAGATTTAAATATTTTATTACTAATATATATTTATAGTATAAAATGTTAATACAGAAATATTAAATAAGAAGATACCAATAAGGATATTTTTAGTATTTTAATATTCAATTGAAAAGCAAGAATTAAAACTGAGAATTAAATCATTCATTAGAATAAGTATAATTAAATAAACTTTTAAAGGGTGATATCTTGAAAGTTATTATTGATGCTGCAAATGTTGCACATTTTCATAAAGAGGAAGGTGCAAAGGCTAAATTGAAAAACATTACCTTGGCTGTAAAGGCATTGGAAGAAGAAGGTCATGACTTTTTAATCATAGCGGATGCTTCCTTACGTCATAATATAGATGATAAAGAGACTTTTGTCAGATTGGTTAATGATGGAATCATTGATGAGGTTCCTGTTGGAACCATTGCAGACCATTACATTCTTGATTTGGCTTATGAAGAGGATGCAAAGGTATTGTCTAATGACAAGTTCAGGGATTTCATGTCTGAATTCCCAGACATCAACAGCATAAGAATTCCATTTTCAATTCAGGACAATGAATTGGTCATGGGAAAGGCTAAAAAGCCTAAAAAGGTCAAGAATCTCTTGCAGAACATCTGTGATGAAACATTGAATGAACTTGAAAGAAAACGTTGGGTAGTCTACAAAGGTAAGGAAACAACCAAATTCACTCCATTGAATGTTGCAAAGCAAGCTATTCTCTTGCTTGATGAGTCTGAACAGGATAATGTTTCCTCAAAAATAGAAGGAATCTTCTCTAAATTGCCAATGTTTGACAAGGTTATGGAAATGGTGGATGATGTTGAAACATCTGTTCCATATGTGATTTTTGTTCTTGTCCATCCAAAAGACTATAAGGCTGCTGTCAAGGATGCAGGTAACATTTCAGTAACTGTAGCTGACAGATTGAGATTGGTTCACAAGCCACTTATCGCAGTTAGAAATGACTTGTTCATCAAGCCCGGCTACTTTGGATTGAACATTGTCTTGACTGATGAGGTGGAAGACAATCCTCCATACAACATTGAAATTCAAACCAACACCTATGATGAAGTGTTCATTAAGAAGAATTCAAGAAACATTGCAAGTACCATTGCAGGAAGATTAGGGTCCTGGAAGTTCCCATTCGTTTCAGTCAAGCCTAATATGATTCTTGAAAAACCAGGGGAGTTTGAGATCTATTTGGAAAAGAATTCCAAGAAAAAGAAAGATAAGGATTAATCACTTAATCTTTCATTTATATTTTTTAGGAAAATCCTATACGAATTCAATTCAAATTTACGATTTATTGATATTTGACGATTTATGATTAACAATTTATTGAAATTTAAAAATTAATAGGAGGTAAAATATGGCTGAACATAGTATTATAAGAAAGCTTGTTTCATTAGTTACAAAACATGAAATCATAAGCATAGGTACTAAATACTTCCCTACAACTCCATTGGAAACAGAATATGTGGACATGTTCAATTACACCCAAACCATGCTAATGGAGATTGACAAGGCACATATCACAACTGAAAGTATTTTTACCAACTTGGTTAGAGATGTTGGCCGTGAAAACATTCCAGAAAATCATAGCTTTTATGAATTACTTCCTGCACAAGATAAGGTTGAGGAATATGCTCTTGTAAGCAATATCATTATGGGTAGTGACCGTTACATGTATGTAGAGCTTTCTGAACATTCTTACATTATTAATCTTTTCACTGACATTATTTTAAGAGAAAATGGAGAAATTATCGAAAGAAGCGAAACTGAAATCGTTTCAAGATTGATGTCCAAAAACGATGCAATCAGAGTGGCTATAAGATTGGTGGGCATTGGTTTGGATAATGGAATCAGAGTAAGGGCTGCTGCTGGTATGACTGGTGCTGCAGCTATTGAAAGATCCATTAAGTTCAACAAGGAAGTTGGAGATTCTCCAGGTGTTGCATTCACTAAATTAGGTGGTGAATATGCCCTTGTATTGGACACTCCATTCAAATTGGCGGAATCCGAACCTCCAGAGTTCCAGCAATACCTCTTCATTGATATTGTGGACTCAACAAATTTCATTTCCAAATATGGAAGAAACAAGCTTGTTGAATTGATGACAAGTGTTAAGGAGTTCATGGAAGATTGCGAAGGTCAAATCGAAGGATACCGTGAAGGTGGAGATGACTTGATTGCAAAATTCCCAAGTAAGGATGTAGCTATTCGTGCAGGGCTTGACTGTGCATGGTTTATCTTGAACAATGGAGCTAAAGTCAAGATTGGAATCGGAAGAAGCAGAAGAGAAGCAGGTGAACGTGCAAACATTGCAGAAAGCATTCATGGTTTCGGTGCATTGTCTTTAGTCATTTTCGATTTGGCTAATGGTTTGTATGGATATTACATTCCATCAGACTTTACAAGAACCCTATGTGAATTCCTAACCAATAAGAAAGGCAAGTTAGTCACTGCATTCCTTGTAATGTTTGTTGCATCATATTTGCTTGCTGTAATGGGCATGGGCATTTATGGACTTTTAATCGTTCTAGCGCTTGTGGCTTACTATACACTTAGGTAAAATTTAATCTAATTATTTATTATTCAGTTGAAATTTGAAAGTTATTGGTCTTTATTAAAGACTTGAAATATGTAATTTGTGGTGAAATTAATGGCAATCGGTAGAAGATCTAGGAATTCTAGAAATCAGCAAAACAAGAATGTATTGAAAACTAGAGCTCCTAACAATTCTAGAAACTCCAGAGGCTCAAGACAAGCTGGCAGAGCCAATTCAAGGCAGTCAGGCAGAGCTAGGAACTCCAATAATTCATTAAGCTCTATCTGGTCTAAGAGTTCTACGCCTAAAAGACCTAGAAGCCCTAGGCAAATACTCGTAATGATAATAATCCTAATCGCTTTCATTTGCGGTTTATGTTTAGGAATTTCAATGATTATGGGTATTGGAAGCGAACCAAGTCCTGGAGAAGTGCAGTATATGAATGTAACTGACAATATAACTGTCTATGAAAACAGCAGTTACGACTTGCATGATGAAAATGGCACACAAATTTCATATTATGATTTCCATGAAAATGTTACCGAAGGTCAGGATATCGATGCATTCAATGCTTCGAATACGACTGCTATTTATTAATTAGAGAGTTCTTTCTCTATTTTTTTCTAATTTTTTATTTTTAATTTTTTTTTTAAATCATTTATGAATATTTATTTTTTTATTAATTCCAAAAGGAGATATCATGTCTAAGATTAACGTTATTGAAGGAGGAATATGTGCTGTAGAAGGCGTTAGGGCAGCAGGAAGCCGTGAAGGTAAATACGGCCTTACAGTTATTGAATCAAAGGATAGTGCTGCTTCTGCAGTTTTTACATCAAACAATGTTGTGGCTGCACCTATCATTCATACCAAGGAAATGATTAAAGGCGGAAAAATATCATTGGTAGTTGTAAACAGTGGAAATGCAAACTGCTTTACAGGTCAAGATGGAATAGATGATTGTGATAGGACCATTGCATTCGCATCTAAAATCACCAATATCCCATCAAGTGAAATAGCTACTGCATCAACTGGTGTGATAGGCAGAAAAATGCCTATGGACATTATTTTGCCTTTGGTTGAAGAGTCAATTTCCAAATTGGAACACAGTGCAGAAAGCTCAACAGATGCTGCAAAGTCCATAATGACCACTGACACTTATCATAAAGAGTTTGCTGTAGAGACAACTATTGATGGTGAAAAGGTAAGAATCGGTGGAATAACCAAGGGTGTGGGAATGATTGCACCTAATATGGGAACCATGCTATGTTTCTTGGCAACTGATGCTGTAATCTCCTCTGAAATGATTAATAAGGCATTGAAATCTGCTGTAAACAGAAGCTTCAACATGATTGTCGTTGATGGAGACCAAAGTACAAATGACACTGCAATATTGATGGCAAATGGAAAGTCTGGTGTTGAAGTTGCTAAAGACGGTGAAATCAATGAAGACTTCCAGGAAGCTTTGGATTTCATCTGCATAAGCTTAGCTAAAATGATGGCTCGTGACGGTGAAGGGGCAACTAAGTTCATTGAATGCAAGGTAAATGGTGCTAAGGATGAAAATGATGCGATATTGGCTTCAAAATCTGTAATCAGTTCTTCACTAGTAAAATCAGCTATCTTTGGTGGAGATCCTAATTGGGGTAGAATCGTAGCTGCTGTAGGATATTCTGGTTGTGAAATGAATCAGGACATGATTTCCGTTTCTGTAAATTCAGATGATGGTCAGGAAGCAATTTTAGTTGATAAGGGTAAAATCCTTGCATTTGAAGGAACAGATGAACTTAATTCAGCAGAAGAGATTATGCAGGAAAAGACAGTGAACATAGTTGTTGATTTGTATCAGGGTGATGCAAGTGCAACCGCTTGGGGTTGTGACCTTACATATGATTATGTAAAGATCAATGCTGAGTATACAACTTAATCTTTTTCTATTTTAACTTTTCTCTTTTTTTTACTTTTTTTAAATTTTTTCACTATTTTTCCATTATTCTTTTATTATTTTTTAATAATTTTTAAAATTTAATTATAATTTTTTCAAATATCATATATTCTATTCTTAAATCTCATTTATAGGATTTTTAGCAATATTTTACTAATTTTTAGGGGTAAAGTTTATATGTATTGAAAATAAATATTTTATTAAGTTTTATTATTAAAGCTATTTTTATAAAGAATTTTATCATATTTCAATATGAAAAATTTATTTTTATTTATTTTAGATTAATCTTATGATTATCTTATCATCAAAATTAAAGGAGGATATATGATGGCAAAAGTAAAAGGTACCAACAAAAGAACCAGACCTAAAAGATCTTACAAAAAGCCTGGTAGTAAAAAAGGTAGAGGAGTAAGACAAACTTGGAAAAAATAATTTTCCAACTTGCTTTTTCTAGCTTTTAATTTTTATAATTATATCGATTTATATCAAAATATCAAATTTTATTTACAAAGTATATTTCTAAAAAAAAGGGAATTATTCCTTTTAAAATGTTTTTATAAGGTTTTAGGGTTTTAAGTGAAATGAATTATTTTTGGTGTTTATATGGCTGATGAAGACAATGCACAAAAGAAAAAATCTAGAAAACCTTCTAAAAAATTACTCTATTTTTTAATCATTCTTATTGTCATATTGGCAGAGGGTTTCGTTCTTTGCTATGATTATGCAACAAATGATGACAGTTTCCTAAAGGAGCTTTCACAAGATTATCCTGTTTTAGACGGGGTTTTGAAGTATATTCCAACTGACTTAATCAGTTCATTCACAGAAGGTTCTGCAGACAAGCCAATTAAGGAAATAGGCAAGAACAGCATAGGAACCGTAACTGTAGAAGGGCCTTATGGAAATGCAAATTCATCTGTTAAGGTTGCATACATTTTAGGACAGCATCCACGTGAATACAATGCACATGATGCCATTTATGACAGTCTCATGAGCAATTCCGACCACTTGAATTATTCATATTACATTTATAGGATTAATGTAACTGCAGAAAGTGATGATTTTGAAGAAAGCAGAATGAATGGACAATTGCTTGCACAGGATTATGTAGTCAGTGATGTAATCAAAAACAATTACGACTTAGCTATTGACATTCACTCATCAAATGGTGGATATGTGCAGGATCCTTATATATTTGCGCCTCGTTCAAATGACACTGTAGCTTATGATGCAGCGAATAATGTGACAAAGGCGTTAAGTTATGTTATTTATTATGAGCCTGCAAGCTATTCAAGCCCACAGTACTCTACAATTCCAATAGATGATGGTGGAGTTCCAGCTATTGTATTTGAAATGCGTGGAAACCCAGATCACAGTTTGGAAACCGAAGCAAATCAATTTATTCATGTGATTGATAAATTGATTTTATAATCCTTTTTTATTTTATTAAATTTTCAAACTTTTTTGTATTGTTTAAAATAGTAATTTTTTTAATTTCATTATTATTTTTTTCAAAATAATACTTAATTCATTCAATTTTTTCATAATCTTTATATATAACTTAATATTTAATTATATCATATATGTAACGGGGTTTAATATGTTTTTAAGGTTAGGCTTTTTTTTGATGTTATTGGAATATAACAAAATTTCTAATAAATTTTTATTATGATTTAAAGATGTGATTCATTTTATCTAAAAATTAAGATATTTTATTTTTTTGATTTAGATGAGCATATTTTTTCTCTTAACGTTACATATGATGAATTTTTGGGGTGTTTTTCATCTAAATAAATTGTAACTTAATTTATTTTTATGGAAGATATTTCATAGTGAAAAAATATGGTGAATTAAATATGAATAAGTTGAAAACTCGTGTTCTATTTATCGCATTGATTATTTTAGCATTAGTATCTGTAAGTGCTGTTGCAGCTGCAGATGTTGATGATGTAGTCAGTGCAGAACAAGATGATATAGATTTATCTGAAGAGACAGTCAGTGATATCAATGACATAAGAGTTGATAATGAAGTTTTATCTAATGTAGAATCTTCAGATAATTTAGCTGATGATGAATTGTATAGTTATACTTGGGAAGCAATGAGCACATCAGGTAAAATAACTGGTGGTGCTGAAAGTAAAAATGGTTGGACTATGACATTAGCAAAATTAACTTCAGCATCTGGTGTTAGATCAAATAATCCAAGCAGATATAATTTTACTTACAATAATGTACGTTATATTTTCAACCATTGGGAAGAAATTAATTCCCCTGAAGCAAGTGGTGGAAATGTCACTGTTGATGCAGATTATAAGGTTAAATTAACACCTCCTTCAGAGGTTCATCATCGTGATTATGTAGCGGTTTATGATATTATACTTCCTGGTAATTTAACAGTTAATAATATTGATCTCATTGCTCATGGTAGTCATTCTTGGAGTTGTAGTGCAGATAATGTAAATTATACTCACACTTATATAGAGCCTGCGGACATTCCAGATTCTGTAGTATTCTTGTACTGGGAAAGAGAAGATACCAGAGAAAAATTTAATAAAGGAGATAAATTAACCGTCACAATTGATGAATATAAAGATAAAACTCTTGTAATTAATGTTTATGCTGTTTATGATATCAAAACCAGCATTGAACTTGAGGAAATCACTGGATATGTTGGTGATAAAGTAGATATTACTGCAACCATTACTGAAGATCTTACTAATAAAGCTGTTCCTGGTGGAACTGCTACTTTAACAATTGATTATGAAAACAAGCTTAACGATGGTTCATTAGGTGCAAGTACCTATACTGATACTGTTGAAGTTGATGCGGATGGTAAAGCTGTATTTAAAGATGTAAAGCTTGAAAATCCAGGTACTTACAAATATACTGTTACCTACAGTGGATATCAATACAACCATCATGAAGAAGGAATTAATGATTACCTTTCTTCTGAAGCAGACTCTAAATTAAACATTTTACCATTAAACACTACAACCACTAGTGAAGATGTTTCTGGTACAGTCGGTGATAAGAAAGATATTACCGCGGATATCGTTGATCAAAATGGTGACCCTGTACAAAACGGTACAGCTGTCTTAAAAGTTAATGGTAAAGAATACACTGCTGAAGTAAAAGATGGAAAAGCTGTATTTGAAGGTGTTGAATTAACTGAAAACACCACTGTTACTATTGAGTATTTAGGAAACGATTATTATAATCCTTCCAATACCACTATTCAAATTACTGTAACCGCTCCTGAGGAACCAGAAGAACCTGAGGAACCAGTAGATGAACCTGAGGAACCAGTAGATGAACCTGTGGATGAGCCTGAAGAAGAACCTTCCACTCCTGTAGCAGAAAAAGCTGTTCCTGTAACTCCTGCAGCTGGTAACTCAATTGCTTTAGTAGTTGTTGCTTTATTAAGCTTAGTTTCAACTGTCTCATTCGGACGTAAAAAATAGATTTTTTATTTAGAAGAATTTATTTCTTCTATTTTTATTTTTTTTAAAATTAAATTTTTTATTTTTTAATTCTTTTTGTATTATTTTTAACTATTTTTTAAAGACCATTTTTTTACTATTTCATGTACTTTATATTTTTTATGAAAATTTTGCTAAAAAATTTCATTCAATTTAATTAAATACTCGATTAATTATTTTGTTGATAACATTGTTTTCTATCATTTTAAAATAAGCTATTGTTAATTAAATGATATGTAAGTATTATTTTTAATTTGATGTATATCTCTATCTACATATCTTAATATATGTTCTATAAAAAAAGAAAAAATAGTAATAAATAGAATAAATCAAAATTAGTTTATTCCATTTATTTTAAAAAAAATACTAATTGATTAAATTAGACTTAGACTTCAGTTACACTCACTACATCATAATAAAATGCATCTGGCTCTTCGGATAGTTCTTTTGTGAATTTAAGCTCGAATTTGCCATCTTTTGTAGAGTCTATTTTAGAGCCATAACTGTCTAAAAGATCATTTCCCTTATAGAAATTTACCTTGATTTCAATATTCTTATAGTCCTTCCCATTAACAGACTTTATGCTTTGGCTGAATGAATACTCATTCTTGTCTGCATTCCAGCTTGTTGTCGGCTCAATTGAATAATCAAAGAGGTCTGTATACTCTGAACTTTCTGGAATGAAAGTATTGGAAAGTGCTAAAAAGGCCCCAATGGCAACCACTGCAACGATTATTGCAATCATGACTATTGTAATTTTCTTATCCATGCTTAAGCTCCTTAATATTTTTTATATTTTCTCCATAAATTTACTTTTTGATTTTAGCGCTTGTCATCGCATCATCAGATACAAAATAATACTTGTAAATAGGCTCTTTTACTTTGTATTTTCCCCAAACAGCATGATATCCCTTAACATATACCCATTGGGTAAATGATACATGGCCTCCAACCACTTTAGGCCTTAAAATCCAACCGTATTTTTGTCTCCAACCGTATTTCCAAACTATTCTATAACCAACAACCTTCTTCTTCAAACCTTTTCCAGAGATTTTCAAGCATTGGTCCTTGTTTAAGATGGTGATCTGGTTTGAAATCAAGTCATTCTTCAAGTCATTTAGACTATTATTGGCGAGGATGATTGCTTTTTTGGAAAAGTATGAATTGAATTCATCAAGGGTGAAATTAATGTTTCCTTCAGTTGAATCAGCTAAAAATATATGAGTGTCTGTTACCTTGCTTATTACTGTCCAATGCTCACATCCATTGATATTCAAATGAACTATGTTGTTTTCATTAAGGCCCTTGGTATCAACTTCAACTCCATAAGCGCTGAAGCCATAGTATTTTGCAGCATCAATCAAGGATTGCATGCTTGTTCCATTCAAACTTGTATTTGTATGTTTGGACACTTCATTTAAGCTGAGATTAAGCCCATTTCGGTTTAATGCAGTGGCAAGAGATGCAGGTCCACAACTGTAATTGTCATTGGCCATAACAACTCCTGTTGTGTCCTTTTGCTTTTCTTCAACTATTTCATCGATAGTTTCTGTTTCCGTTTGTGCTGTTTCTTCCATTTCATCAGATTCAAGATTATCCATATCTGAATCATTCAATTGATCTAAACTTAAATCATTGTGGATTGTATCCTTAATTTTCATTGAATCGGTATCGCTTGCAGAGATTTGGCCGATTATTAAAAACAATGATACAATGCATATGATTAAAATGCTTCTATTTATTTTCAACATTATTTTTCTCCTATTTTTTTAACTTAGCTTTCGAAAATGGATTAAAAGCAAATCATGATTTAAAGATTAAAATTGTTCAATTATAGTAAACTTATTATAAATCTTTTATTTTTTAAACTATTTGTTATAAATAGTTTATTTTTGATATAAACTGATTTCCTTTTAAAACTAAGTTAATTTTTAATTTAAAATAGGATATATTTAAATTTAAGCATTTTTATAGATTATTTTTTAATTTCAATTATAATATATACTTTAAATTGAAATTTACGAACTAATATCAATTTTATAATGATTTTGTAATTCTTCAAATGATTCTGATTTCATTATTCACTGATATTTTTATATAGTATTATAAACAAACTTATCAATTGATATTTCATTTAAGATAATTTTTTTACAAATTTTAAAGAAAATTCAAAAACTATATTTTATTGATTTATTTATGTGATTGAAATGGAAAGAGTAAACATTTTGGTAGAGGCGCTACCTTACATTAAACAATTTTACAATAAAAAGGTCATGATTAAGTACGGAGGCCATGCTATGGTGGATGATGAGGCAATGGCTTCTACAGCACGAGATACTGTATTATTGAAATATGTTGGAATGCAACCTATAGTTGTTCATGGAGGAGGCCCTGAAATTACCCGATCCATGAAGAAATTAGGAAAGGAACCTAAATTCATCAAGGGATTAAGGGTAACTGATGAGGAAACCATGAGCATTGTAAAAATGGTTCTTGTAGGTAACATCAATACAGATATCGTATCTCAAATCTGCTTGCATGACGGTAAAGGTGCTGGATTGTCTGGTAAGGACAATAAGCTTATTGAAGCATGCAAAAAGATTCATAAGATAAAGGATGAGGAAACCGGTGAGATTGAAGAGATTGATTTAGGTTTGGTTGGTGAAATCAAAAGAATCAATCCTGAAATTCTTGAAATGTACACTGAAAACGATTTCATTCCAGTTGTTTCCCCTATTGGAATTGCAGAAGACGGCACTACATTGAACCTTAATGCAGACACTGTAGCTGGTGCAATAGCTGGTGAAATGGATGCAGAAAAGCTAATCATTTTAACGGATGTTCCAGGTGTATTGAGAGATCCAGAAGATCCTTCAACATTGATTCAAAGAATCCATGTGGATGAGATTCCTGCTCTTATTGAAGAGGGAATCATCTCTGGAGGTATGATTCCTAAGATTGAAACCTGTATTGATGCACTAAACAATGGAGTCAAATCAGCACATATCTTGGATGGAAGAATCAAACATACCTTGCTTCTTGAAATCTTTACAAAAGAAGGTATTGGAACTATGATTTACAAGTAAATGATTCCATTTGCTTTTTCTTAATTTTTTTTACTTTTTTTATTTTTTTCATTTCATTTAATTTTATTCATGATTGGACTGAATTTCATCTTTAAGGGGTGATTTGATGGATAGCAATAAAGTTTTAATTATATGTTTAACAGTAATAGTCGTTTTAGGCATTTTTCTTGGAGCATTTTACATCATGAACTCCAACAATTCAAAAGACATGTCTGATAATGGTGATTTGAACTTGTCTGATGTAAGCGAAGACAACAGTTCTGAGATAAAAAAGGCATACATGGATTCTGATTCAAAACCAGCTAAGCATTACGATGATTGGCAAAAGGATTATGAAACCGGATTGTATGATGAGTATGGAGACCCTATTTACCGTTCCGTATTTTCCACATCTGGCGGTCAGTATGATCCTGGAATATATGAGGCTTACTGGTCTTCAAATGGACCTATCAATGAAACAAGGATAGGTTAATCCTTAAAATTCTTTTTTATTTTTTATTACTTTTTTATTTCTATTTTTCTCTTCTTTCTTTATTCTTTTAGTGTATTTTTGTTCATTTTTTTATCATATTTTTTCATTTTTTATCCTATTTATTATTTATATAATAAAAAATATACTATTAATATAATAAATCTTTGGAGAATAAAAATGCATAAAACTCATTATAAACTTCTTGTTTGTTTGATGATTTTCCTTTGTTTAATTGTCATTCCAATATCATTTGCAGCAGATGCTGATGCTTTTTCAATGGATGAGTCTGTCATATACTGCAATTCATTGGATTCTTTTGATGATGAGATTTCATTAGAATCAGTTGATGTTGAGGATGAAATCTTAGATAGCAGTGCATCAAATAATGACATTCTTTCTGCAGATTATTATTTTGACAGCAATGCCTCAAAGGATGGAAATGGAACTAAAGGAAATCCATACAAATATCTAAACGGTTCCAGAATAAAAGATAATTCTGTAATTCATTTAGCTAATGGAGTTTATAGTGTAGCTTTGCCTCAGGATGTCAAGAATGTAAAGATAATCGGACAAGATGCCAGTCAGACAATCATTAGGAATATAATGAAGAAGGCATTTAATGCATATGGAACTTTCACTCTAATAAATCTCACTTTAAATGGTGCTGAAATCTATAATTACGGTAAAATAAACGCTTCAAATGTAATATTCACTAACGGAGATGGGCAATTAGGTGCAAATAACGATGCTTATGGTGGAGCTATTTATTCCAAAGGCATTTCCTATTCAGTTTATTTGAATAATTGCAATTTCCATAATAATTTAGCAAGATATGGTGGAGCTATCTATTCAAGTTCCAGTACAGTAAAAATAACAAATTGCAGATTCTTTAATAATTCTGCAAGTATTGGCGGTACCATTTATGCATATGGCAATAATCTGGAAATCACCAATTGTGAATTCATTGATAACAATGCAAGTGTTGGTGGGGCTTTAACCTTATTGAATTCCAGTGTTAAAGTAACTAATTTAACTGGAATCAACAACAATGCAAGCAATGATGGTGGTGTGATCTATCAGATGTATGGAAATCTGACTGTTTCCAAATCCACTTTCCTATCAAATAATGCTAATAATGGAGTAGGAATATCTGTAGTTGGCACTAAAACCCTTTCAATAACCAACAATACATTCATTAACAATTCTGCAATGGGATATGCTGGAGCAGTATACTATCTTTTCAACAACAAAAGCAGTTTAGACAATTTCTATGAAAACAACACTGCATCTGATTCTCTTTACTCTAATCTTTATAACACTTCAAATTTTGATTTCATAATTCAAGATAATGACTATGCAATGTATGCTTATAATTTAAGCAATGGAAGTTTGCCAAGCAGTTACAGTTCTGTATCCAAAGGTTATGTAACTTCCATTAAAAGGCAAGCGGGAGGAGGTAATTGTTGGGCTTTCGCTGCAATTGCAACCTTGGAATCATGTATTCTAAAAGCCACTGGAGCATCCCCTGATGATATTGACTTGTCAGAAGAAAACATGAAAAACATTGCTGAGCTTTATTCAATTTACGGTTGGAATGCACCAACCAATGAGGGCGGATATCCTGATATGGCTTTAGGATACCTTTTAAGCTGGTTAGGTCCAGTCAATGATTCTGTTGACAAATATAATTATGAAAGCGTTTTATCTCCTGCCTTATCAAGCATAATGCATGTTCAGAATGTATTGTATCTAAAAAGGGATAGCTATACTGACAATAATATGATTAAAAGAGCTATAATGGATTATGGAGCGGTTTTCACCCCAGTTTATACAAAATCAATCTCAATGCCATATGATAGCACTATAGGATATTATATTTACAATAATGTTTCAGTCCGTAACCATGCGGTTTCTATAGTTGGATGGGATGATAATATAAAGATTCCTGGTGCTCCTGGAAAAGGTGCATGGATAGCTAAAAACAGTTGGGGAGAGTCTTGGGGTAATGATGGTTACTTCTACTTATCTTATTACGATAAGTCTTCAATTGAATTAGGAAAATGGGGAGATGCATTCACATTCATTCTAAATGATACTATCAAGTTTGATAAGAACTATCAGTATGACATTGCTAAAACAGATTTCTTCTACAATACCACAAGTACAATATGGTACAAGAATATCTTCACTGCAACTGATGAGGAGTATTTGACTGCAGTTTCAACTTACTTTGAAAAGGAAACCAATTACACCTTATCCATTTATGTGAACAATACATTGAAATTGGTTCAATCTGCATTTTCCAATCCGGGATATTGGACTATAGACTTAAGAGAACCTATCCATCTTAATGTTGGAGACATATTTGAGGTTGTCTTTAAGATAATGGTTAAAGGAGATGTAGGAGTTCCTATTTCAGAATCACAAAGCCTAAACAATCAGTTTTATAGGAAAAACATTTCATTCATCAGTTATAACGGTAAAAACTGGTTAGACTTATATGATTTAAAATGGAATGATTATCCAGATCACACTTACAAGTCACAAGTGGCTTGCATAAAGGCATTTACAATATTGAATAATATATCTGCTACAAGTACATGGAGTATGGATTATCTTAATATTGATGGAAAGAGCTTCAGTCCTGTAAATTTCACTGTTAATGTTACAAATCAATATGGAAGACCTGTAAACTGCGGTAAAGTTAAATTTATTTTCACTAATGAGGATTTGACTGAAGATATTGTATATGCAGATGTTTACAATGGTGTTGCAAAACTTAGCCACATATTCAAAAGAGGATTCAATAACATATATGCTGAATTCGTATCATGTGCTTATAATTCTCTCAATACCCTTAACTCATCTGTGAACATTACAAAATATGATCTTGAAATGCATACAAACATTTCATATTATTTCGATAGTGCATTTGTAAACATAAGCCTTAATGACACAGTTAACGAAACCATTTTCTTCTTATTTGGATATAAGAACTTCACAACCAAAACAATCAATGGAAAGGCTTCAATCAACTTAACAGATTTGAAAGTGGGCTTCAACAATCTTACAATTCAGCTTTATCCTGCAATCTATGATTGCAATAATGACTCATACACTTTCAATGTTGACACATATGATACACAAATCATTCTAAGCAATCTTGAAACAATATACGGCAATGCCTATAAGTATAAAATCAAGCTCATTGATGAAAACGGAAATCCTCTTGCTGGAAGAAAGATTGAGTATGTCTTGGATAAGACTTATACTGGCACAACCGATAAGAACGGTGAGATAACATTAACCAATATAAAAGCGGGCAATTATAAGATGGTTGTGACCTTTAAGGGAGAGAAGCTCTATATGAAATCCTCCAATTCCGCTAAAGTAAATATCAAGACAACTGTTGCGCTTCCAAAGTATTCCAATTTCACTTATAACTCCAAATATAGCGTGAAATTCTGGGATAAAAAGCTAAATCCTTTAAAGAACACATATGTGACAATTGTATTTGGAGGAAAAAGCTATAAGTTAAAGACAGATGCTAATGGAATAGTGAAGATTAGCAATCATCTAAAGCCAGGGTCATATACTGTAAAGGTCAAGAATCCGAAGACTTCTGAAGTTAAGACCCAAAAGATTAAGGTTTTGGCAAGAATTGATCAAAACAAGAATATGACCATGTATTATGGTGCAGGCAAACACTATAAGGTTAGGGTCTTGGACAATTATGGAAGAATTGCCAAAAAAGTTCCAGTTAAATTCACACTAAATGGCAAGACATATTATAAAAAGACTAACAGCAAAGGAATTGCAAGCCTTAAGATTAGTTTGAAACCTAAAACCTATACTGTTTCAGCAACTTATAAAGGATTTACAGTTAAGAATAGAATAAAGGTCATTCCTCTCATTACAAAAAACATTTCCAGAAATAAAGCTAAAACAATTAAATTCACTGCCAAATTGGTTAATTCCAAAGGTAAAATCCTAAGGAATAAGATCATTACATTCAAATTAGGGGCTATCAAATATAAAAGAAAGACAAATTCTAAAGGAATAGCTACTGTAAGTCTTAAAAACTTGAAAAAAGGCAAATATTACATTTATTCAACTTATGGAAAATTGACTGTTAAAAATACAATTAAAATTATATAGATAAAAATTTAATATTAAATTGGGTGAAAAATTGTTAAAGAAAAAATTTAATGGAATCATTATCTTATCAATAATCCTATCATTATTGGTCATCATTCCTGCCAGCTTTGCTGCAGACAATGTGGCTTCAATAGATGACACTATTATGATTGATGATTCAATTGATGATGTTTTGATTAGTGATAGTGCAGATAGTGATTTGATTGCTGGTGAAGGCGAGGATATCCCTGAGGAAGAGCCGAAAATGGATATATACTTTAATTCCAATGCTCTAGATGATAATGGAAACGGTTCCATTGATAATCCATATAAGACATTCTCAGATGATAGGATAATGGAAAACTCCATTTTACACTTTGCTAGCGGTATTTACGATTACACTCCTTATTCAACTAATATGTTTAATGTTTCCATTTATGGGCAGGATTCATCCAATACAATCATCAACGGAATTGATGGTTATCATAGGTTTGATTTCTATGAGAATTTTAATATTGAAAACATTAGTTTTGTCAATATCCAGTTTATGGGTATGGGTAGCCTTTTAAATGCTTCAAATGTTAATTTCTACAACACCACTGCTTTAGAGCTGGATAACTCTGGAACCTCATGTGGTGGAGCAATCTATTGCTTTGGAAATGATAATGCGGTTATTTTAAACAATTGCAGCTTCTATAATAATTATGCTCTCTATGGTGGAGCTATTTTCTCCAATGGAGGCAATGTAAGCATTAGCAATTGTAATTTTATAAATAACACTGGAAGATATTATGGTGGAGCCATTTATCAGCTTTATGGTAATTTAAGCCTCACTTCATCTGCTTTTGATAAGAACAATGCGAATGATGGTGGAGCAGTATTCATATTCAGCAAAAATGGATTCTTGATTGAAAGCAACAACTTCACCAATAATATTGCAAATAACTCTGCAGGTGCAGTTTACACTTTCTATAATCAGAATTATACAATATTTAACAATTTTTATCAAAACAACTCTGCAAGAGAATACAATGACACATATGAAAAATCTGATTTCATCATTATTGCAGATAATTATACTTTCTATAGGGCTGTTTTGAATGATGATGATATAGACACTCTTCCAAGCTATTATAATTTGGCAGATTACGGTTTAGTCGGTACAGTTAAAAACCAGGGTTCTGGTGGAAATTGTTGGGCATTTGCTACTATGGCTAGCTTGGAATCTGCAGTACTTAAAGCAATTTATGATATGAATAGATCTGGTTTGATTTATAATTATAGCGAATATGAGGATATATTAGAATTATTGAACAGTGGAGAAAATTTAACTGATTTAATGGACTTTTCAGAAGAGAACATGAAAAACTTAGCAGCATTATATTCCCCTTATGGTTGGAATATGGCAACAAACTCTGGAGGATATGATGATACAGGTGTAGGTTATCTTATTAGTTGGCTTGGTCCAATTTATGAAGTTGATGATATATATTCTCCAAGGAGTATTTTATCTCCGGTTTTAAATAGTTTTATGCATGTTCAAAATGTAGTATACCTAAAAAGGGATGATTATACAGATAATGATATGATTAAGCAAGCTATTATGGATTACGGGGCTGTTTTCACTTCAGTAAGAATGAAAGATGAAAATCGTAATCCCCTTTATGTAAATAGTCCTGAAATTGGTTATTATCTTTATTATAATGGTACTAATAGAACTTGTGACCATGCAGTAAGCATTGTTGGATGGGACGATAATATAGAAATACCTGGTGCTCCTGATAAGGGTGCTTGGATAGTGAAAAACAGTTGGGGGGACTGGGGAAAGAATCACGGTTATTTCTATGTTTCATATTATGATGTATGTTGTCCAAAAATTGGTTTGACTGATGCATGTTTTGCAATTGTCTTGAATGACAGTATAAAATATGATAAGAATTACCAATACGACATTGCTAAAACCGATTATTTCTTTAATACAACAGATACTGTATGGTATAAAAATATTTTCACAGCTACTGATAATGAATATCTATCTGCAGTTTCCACTTATTTTGAAAAGCCAAGCAATTGGGAATTGTCAGTTTATGTAAATGATGCTTTAAAATCCACTAAATCTGGATTTTCCAATCCTGGCTATTGGACAATTGACCTTTTCGAACATGTTCCGCTTAATGTGGGGGACATTTTTGAAGTTGTCTTTAAGATAAATGTAACTGGAGATGCAGGATTCCCAATTTCTGAAAAGGTAAGCTTAAACAATGAATTCTATAAAGAAGCTATTTCATTCGTCAGTT
Source organism: Methanobrevibacter ruminantium (assembly GCA_004553595.1). GTDB lineage: Archaea > Methanobacteriota > Methanobacteria > Methanobacteriales > Methanobacteriaceae > Methanobrevibacter > Methanobrevibacter ruminantium_A. The sequence goes on from SFKZ01000007.1 coordinate 72,038, forward strand.
ATGATGGTGTAAATTGGGAAGATCTCTATGATTTAGAATGGAATGGTTATGAAAAACATAATTATAGTTCACAAGTGGCTTGCATTAAGGCCTTCACTGTTTTTGATGTGATTAACACTACCACTTCCTTAAATTTTGTTTATGATATAGAAAATTCTTTAAATGCTTTAGAAGATTATGAATCTAAAACTGTAAATATAATCTCTTATGTATTAAATCAGTATGGAAATCCGGTCAACTGTGGAAAAGTGATATTCAATATATCTGGCGAGTTTGTATCAGTAAATGTTTCAAATGGAGTAGCAAAACTCACTCGTGAATTTAATAAAGGAATTTATCAAGTATCTGCAGATTTTTCAGCTTGTGGTTATGCTTCCTCATCTGATAGTTCAAATATAAACATTAAACTAAATCTTAATATGACTGCAGAAATTTCAATTGATTTAGATACTGCAATAGTGAACATTAATCTTACAAAACCAATCAATGATACAGTATACATAATTTTGGATAATGAAAGTTATAATGTATCATCAATTAATGGTAGTGCATCTATTAATTTAACAAATAGGACTCTTGGCTTAAACAATATCAGAATTCTTCTTGACGATTCCATTTATGAATGTAATGAAGTGGTTGATAGCTTTACAATTGAGCCTAAAGGCACAAATATCATTTGCTCAGATTTAGAAACTGTTTATAATAGCGCTTATGAGTATAAGGTTAGATTGACTGATTCGGATGGAAATCCTATAAGTGGAAGAGAGATTATCTATACTTTAAACAATATCACTGATACTCTTGTAACTGATGAAAACGGTGAAGCTTCTGTCTACATTAATTTGAATACTGGAGTTTTTGCTTTTGAAATAAGATATGCTGGAGAGAAAGTTTATCTAAGCTCATCCAATTCATCTCTCATCAATGTAAAATCAAGCATTAATCTTCCTTCCAGCAATTACACTTACGGATCAAAATATATCGTAAGCCTATTGGATAAGAATTCCAATCCTTTAGCTAATCAGACTGTAACAATTGTCTTTGCAGGCAAAACTTACAATTTAAATACAGATAGCAATGGAAGAATCATCATAAACAACACACTTAAACCTGGAACTTACAAGGTTACAATTAAGAATCCTGTCACATTAGAGGAGAAAAACCAAACTATCAAAGTTCTCAAGAGAATTACTGAAAATAAGAATTTGGTAATGTATTATGGAGCAGGCTCCAGCTATAAGGTTAGGGTTTATGATGACTATGGCAGAATTGCAAAGAATGTCACTGTAAAGTTCACAATTAACGGCAAAACCTACAGCAGAAGAACTAACAGTAATGGATATGCTTACTTGAAAATAAGCCTAAAACCTAAAAAATACGCTATTTCCGCTAGTTATAAAGGATTTGTTGTAAAGAATAATGTTACTGTAAAATCCACTGTAATTACAAAGAATATTACTAAGAAGAAAGCTAAAACTATCAAGTTTACTGCTAAATTGGTCAATTCCAAAGGAAAGATCTTGAAATACAAGTACATTAAATTCAAGTTCAAGTCTAAAATATACAAAAGAAAGACCAATTCTAAAGGAATAGCTACATTAAGCCTTAAAAACTTGAAAAGAGGTAAATACACTATTTATTCTACATATGGAAAATTAACTATTAAGAATACTATTAGAATTAAATAGTTAAAAATAGTTTTTTTCATATTACTTATTTTTTTTAAATAGCTGAAATAGGATTGAAATTAAAAATAGAAATATTATGAACTTTTTTTTTAAAAAATAGCAGAAATTAGAATTGAAATTTAAAAATAAAAATAGTAGTAGAGGATAAAAATCCACTACTTTAAAAAACTTAACACTCAAATCCGCCGTCACATCTGATGATTTGACCGTCTACGAATTCAGATTCGTCAGAAGCAAGGAATAATGCTAATGCAGCAATATCTTCTCCTTGACCTACTCTTTTCATAGGTGCTCCGTCAACCATCATTTGTAATGCTTCTACTCCACCAATACTATCTACCATAGCTGTGTGGATAGCACCAGGAGCAATACCGTTACATCTTATTTCAGGACCAAGTTCGAATGCCATGGATTTGGTAAGACCTGCAATAGCGTGTTTGGATGAGATGTAACCTACAAATCCGAAGTGTGCAGCGTAGGATGCTACTGAACAAGTGTTGATTACAACACATTTTCCTTTTTCTTTCATTACAGGAGCTACTAATTGGGTTAAGTATAATGGAGCGTATACGTCAACTGCAAATAATTTGTCCCATTCTTCTTTGGTAATGTCTAAGAGAGGAGTTACACTTAAAAGCCCTGCATTGTTGAATAAAATGTCTACAGTACCATATTTTTCCATGGTGCGTCAAAGATCTTTTTAATGTCGTCAACATTAGCCATATCTGCAATTACTGCAAATGCTTCTCCACCAGCTGCTACAATGTCATCTACTACAGCTTGTGCTCTTTCTTCGTTTCTTCCAGTTACAACAACTTTTGCACCTTCTTCAGCATATAATTTAGCTGTAGAACGGCCCATACCGGAGGTTGATCCAGTTACGATTGCTACTTTCCGTCTAGTTTACCCATTTTTTCGCCTTCTTTAATCATAAAATCATATGATTTTATGTTTAATAGTATATTGAATAAAGTATTTAAATATTTTTAAATATTTCTAGAAATTGTTTAGTTTTTTTCACAATTATATAATATTTAACCTAGTAATATTAATATTTTTTATTATTTTGTTCAATTTATTATTTTATTATTATCTAATCATATAGAAAAAATATAAAATATTTTACAAAATGAGAAATATTAGAAGATTAAGTGTTAAAAAAAGATGTAAAAATGAAATTTTTTAGAAAAAAAGAAAAATATAAAATGTTGT
>SFKZ01000061.1 GCA_004553595.1 Methanobrevibacter ruminantium
TTAATTCACTTCCTTCCATTTTCCCACCGGGGAAAATTCTATCACACTATTAAGATTTTAAACAGCCCTTTTTGTATTTTTTTTGTGCTGAATAGTTACGAGCAATATAATAAAACAGAATCCTACAAATGATAAAATCCAATGCTTCCGATTTGCTTTATTCATTGCATAGTAAGAACCGAATGCAATTAGCATGAAATATCTGAAAAGCAACAATCTATATTGCCCTTCATTTACCATGTACGGAAATTTCAATACCTCAAAGAAGAATGTTCCAAAGCAACTACCAAAACTCCTTTCCAATTATACTTTCTAACAAGAACATAAATTATTGGAAAAAGGAACATTATTTGTATCATTTCTGGATAATAATAACTTCCAGGACCATTTCCTCCTTGTAAGAAAAGAGCAATTTCATGTACGAAAAATCTTTTCATTCCTGTGGGATTACGAATGTACAAAAATACTTGAACACAGAAATCTATCATGAAAGCAATGAAGTACGGAATTGTGTATCTTATTAAATTTTTAAGAAGGTATTTTTAGAATCTAATGTTTCTATTCCGTTTTTTTGAAACGATTTTGTATACACATAACCAGATACAAGCATAAAGAAGGGAACTGCCATGTCTATCCAAAATGGAAAAAGTAATTTTACTCTTTGCTCGTCCGTCCAACTAGCATGTGTAAATATTACAAAAATTATACAGATTCCTTTTAATACATCTACAAAATGATTTCTTTTTTGAGTTTCCAATTTTTTCCTTCCTTTTCGGATTGTGTTTTTATTTACTAAACGCAACTTCCAAATGTTTTTTTTCTTTTACACAATCCAGAAGATAATAATTGATAATATTCTGATAAGGCATACCTGTTTCTTCTGCCATATTTTTGAAATAATCAATTACCTGATCATCAAGGCGAATTGTTATCTGTTTTTTGAGTCTGTCTGCATAAGGATTTTTTATCCCATTTGAAAAATCATAATTATCTCTCATTTTATTTTCCTCCATACTGTGCGGCTTCAAGGTTATTTGCTTTTCTTGCCGATATGATTCTAATTCTGTCATTTTCCCTGTAACAATGACAGACAACCAGCATATGTAACTCGGAACTTAAACCAAGCATTACAAACCTATCTTCGTCCATACTTGAATGATCCGGATCTGCAATTAAAATTGCGTTTTCATCATAAAAAACACTTTTTGCTTCCTCAAAAGTTACTTTGTGTTTCGTATAATTCAATCCAGCTTTTACAGGATCCCATTCAAAGATTATTTTACCCATAATTATATTATAATTATACAATACTTCTTTTGTCAAATAAAAAGGCGGACTTGACTGCCTGTCGGCTACGAACCTTTGTTATGTGCTATTTCCTGTCTGAAATCAATTTTATGACCGCATCAACTAGCTTTTGATAGTTTTCTTCTGATAATTTTGAAACTTTTCTTTCAAATGAAAATTTATTCACGGCTCCAATAAGATGAATTACAGCCACAGAATCTTTTGAAAGTCCTGTTTCTTCTTTTTTAAAGAGAATATTCGGTTCGTACTCTGATGGAACCAAATTTGATGTGAAAGGAATGGCGACAACTGTATTCAAATCTTTTATTCCAAGCAAATCATTCTGCATCACAACTGCTGGCCGGATTTTTGAAGGGAGACTTCCAACAGGAATACCAAAGTCGAAAGTCTATGAGCCATATTTCACCATGTGTCATTTTTCAGTTCCTCCCACATGGCATTCATTGAGCTTCGGGCAATGTCATTTTCCATTTCTGCGTAATTTTCTTCGTTGCGTTTATTCTTCAATGATTCAAGCATTTTGCCCATGAGAATTATTGTCTGTTCATAAGAAAGAGAAAGTACCTGTTCTGTAAAATCTGCAAATGCGGAATCTGACATAGCTATACCTCTTTTAACAAGTGTATCATATTTTTTGTAAAACTGTGCATATTTATTATAAAAAGGTATTGAATTATTTTTCTTCAAATTCCTGAATCAGTTCGATATTTGCCCGGTCTGTATCGGTCAATTTGTCATCAGAATAATTTTCATCTGGGGTGTACCATGCATATTCATTGAATAAAGCCTGCAAATCTTCACTCTTGAAGATACGGCCATGGCGTGCATAAATTGCATTACGCCAGATTCTCAATGCAGCTTTAGAAAAACCTTCCAAATCTGCCGGTAAAAGTGGACGTTCAAGTTTTGTGTAATCTATTCCTGCTTCTGCAAAGAAGTCCGGGCTACCGTGGATTTTTTCAAGTTCCTCGCTGGATACGGTTTCATCTTGGATGTATTGTTTTTGAATATAATCATATCTATACAAATGCCATACGTTATAACTATCAAGAATTTTAACACCCTGCCTTTGCTTGTAATTTATAAATTCTATACAAGTTTTATCGGCATAACTAAATTTCAGAATCCAACAAAATGAAAAATCTGAAAGATCTGGAGTAAAAATATGTATATAATTTACAATGCCATCTGTAGAAAAAGAAAGAAGTTCATCAATACCATCATGATTAAAATCATACAAGAAAGAATCTGTTTTTAACAGACGGAATTTTTCAATTTGATTTAAAATTATTCCATTATTATATTGCAAATTTACAAATTTAGCTAAATTGATATTATCAGAATCATTTGAATCTGGAAGAAAGTCAAAATGTTTAAAAACAGTTTCATTTTGTATTAAGCAACATTCAAAGCAATAATCAAAGTCTGTTTTTGAGTTTTTCCAATCAAATATTGCTAACCAACAATTATTAAATGGGGTTATACATCTATACGGAACAACTTGAACAAGAGTATGGAAATCATAATCATATCTAGTCTGTATTTCATTAGATTCTATAATTATTTTTGTTGCATCTTCTTCTGTCATATTATTTATCCCATCTTCGTCAGGAACTTGACAGAAAGCATTCGTAAAAAAAATGAGAAGTATTAATATTGTAAAAATATATTTTTTCAATGATATTTTTCTCCAAAAGCGCCCCAGTGCGGGCGTCCGCCTAACTAGCGTTTTAAACGGTGGCAAGGCTTGACCTTGACATCCGCTTTGAAAACCTTGTTATGTGATTTTATCTTAATACATCACATTTATTTAAGTATATGTATTCTCTGTTTGAGAGAAAAATGGAACTGCAAGATTAATATATTCACTCATCTATATCACCGAAAAGCCAGGTATCATCATCTAGATAAAAATTTATCTCTGCTATGCATGTATCATTATAATCTGATCCAGGATATATTTGAGAAACTAAAATATATCCATTTGAAATATAATCGAAAATTTGATAGTCCAAAGTATTATCTTTGACAGGAAATCGTTCATTTGCATCAGTTAAATGGATCGAAATTTCCGAATCGGAAATAAATTCATTAGCAATCTCTTTTATTTGATTATTTTTTTTATACAAATATTCTGTTTTGCTGTACCCGTTAATTAATGCAATTTTTTTAGAAAGTTTAGGATATCCTATATAGATATCAAACAAGTCATCATCTGTATTTTCAACAAAACTTGTGGCTGGGTTTCCATCAAATGCATTACATAGCGCATATTTTAACGGTGTTTTTTCATCCCATAAATAATCAGATGCATCAATATTTATTGAATTCCATTCTTCAGAAGGATAGTAAGCAGCTCCTTGTTCTATGGAATACACAGGAGGTTCATCGTTAAATCTAAAATAGGTTCCAGAGCATAAACCATAATATTGTCCCTTACATTTTTTTATTTCAAATCCATCAGCATCATTTGATGTTTTGAATTTTATATCAGCCATATTTTCAAAGAAAATAAAACCTTTTGCCTTTTCTTTTTCTTTAATTATTTGAATATTGGTAAACTTAAGACATAAATGAATATCTCCCCAGATTATTTGTGATTGATATTTTGAAAGTATCTTATATGTGTCATTTTTTTTCCTTAAAAGAATAATCTGATGACTTGGTACGGAAACATACTTATCAATAATTGGAGAAATAAACCATACAAACTCATCTTTTCCTATTTTTTCTTCGTATGCAAAATATTTTTTTAAATCTTTTATCATAAAAACATCTGGTTGTTCAACTTTTTTAAATTCTGCAGAACATTTGCTTACAAGCATTTCTTTTGAACTTGTGTCTAACAAAGTCATATACTTACTTTCTGTCGGTAAAAGATAATTTAGATCCGGTTCACCGCTTTTTGCATTACAGGAAAAAAGAAATATGATACCTGTTAAAAATATCGATATAATTTTTCTATTCATTCTGGTCTCCAAAAGCGCCCCAGTGCGGGCGTCCACATAACAATTGGTTGTACCGCACGCGGCTTGACCGCGTGTCGGCTACGAACCTCTTGTTATGCCTTGTTACTACAATGTCAGATTTTCTTCTATTACAATCACGACAAAGCATCTGACAGTTTTCAAGATTTGTTTTACCGCCCTGACTCCACGGAGTTATATGGTCGGCTTCCATTTCTTCTAATTCGAAATGCTTACCACATATTTTACAAATTCCGTTTTGCTTTGTATATGCCTGTAATTTTTCATTATCTGAGAAAACCCTGATTGAAAGGTATTTTTCATTCCTTGTAAGTACATAGGGATAGATTCCTGATTTTTTTGTTACATCGTCATCGAGTATCAGTTTTTTTATCTCTTCTTCCAATTTTATTGTATCGAATTCCGCATCTTTATATTTGTTGTACAGTTCACCCCAGTTTATTCCTTTTGTATATTTAGGTCTTTTTGTAGGAAATACAGCTTTTACCCAGGCGATTACTTTCTGAAAATATAACCACAGAGCGGAAGCATTTTCATCATGCTGATGAATTCCCATGTACTCGTCAATCTGACTGTTTGAAATCCAGTCAATGGCTGTCTCCAAAATTTCCTGACGGTTTGCAGTTCCGCTTACATAATCGCCACCGAGCGAAACGGCAGGACAGCCAATTTTTGAAAAATATTTTTTTGCGTCTGAAACCCACGAGCCACAGTAAACGGCATTTCTCAACTCTTGAGGTGTAAGTTTTTCACCTGCAATATTTATACGCTCGAACCATTTCAATTTTTCGCTGTTTGTACCACTGCAGATGTAAACATTGAGTTTATAATCCAGGATCTTTTTCTGCTCGTCATCCTGCAAATTGTTGAAGAATCTCATTAGGTGGGCAAAGTCGCCGTTTACATACTGACAGATTGAAATTGTTCTTTGCTGACCATCGATTACTTCAAAAGTTCCGTCTCCACGGTCTGCCCAGTACATTACATTGAGCGGAAAATTCTGAACAATAGAATCTATTACAGCGTCTCGCTGTTTTTCTTTATAAACAAATTCTCTTTGGTAGGGTGGCCGCACATCAAGTTTTCCACCGTAAGCCACAACTCCGTCTTCTGCATTGTCGAAAAATCCTTCTGTAAGTTCACGGATTGTTATTTCAGTTTGCTTTATTTCCATTATTTCTTTCTCCGAATTAATATTCTTGCATATACAGGTTTACCCTTTATACAACCATCTTTATCTTTAATCAGTCCATGTTGTTTTATAGGAACATTTTCATTTTCCCGATAATCATTTGCATCGAGAATTTCAAATTGTTCTGGATTATATTTATCTAAAAATGTAATAGGTACACCCATTGCTTGTGAATAATCACAAGGTATTTCTGCTACTTTATTTACGTTTATGGCTTTATATAAATCATATTTTGGATATTCCTCTTCTGAATAAGATTTATATAAAATCAAATCTTCATGACGCTTTGCAATATCAAGGTTTGTGTACCAGCAGATGTTTCCCATGCTCCGCCATTTTTGACCTGTTTCATCCTGCCAGTATCTTGTTTCGCATGGTGTATAATACTCTGGAACCTTAAAAGCCATATCGCCAGCTTTGTAACCTAACCATATTTTATTTTCTCTGAATAAAGTAAATATTTCCTTGTATGTTATTGCATTTTGGCTTCCGATAATCAAAAATTTTTTATCATATTCAATAAGTTGTGCGACATATTCTCTGAAAAGACTGAAAGGAGGATTAGTAACTACAATGTCCGCTTCTTTTAGAAGTTCTATACATTCCTTACTTCTAAAATCTCCGTCACCCTGTAGTTCTCTGATTCCTATTTCTTCTACAGTCGGAATTTTACTTCCATTTTTCTCGCCGCAATATTCAAGACTGATTGCTTTTTCGCTGTTGTTTTGGCTGAACAAATCTCTTTCCTGATTTTTGTAGCAGGTTGTAATGAGTTTTTTCAAGCCAAGAGTTTCAAAATTGTAAGAAAAATAATGAAA
>SFKZ01000022.1 GCA_004553595.1 Methanobrevibacter ruminantium
ATAATACGATTAAAAAAATGACTTCCTTATTGAATTATCGTTACTTTAAGAATGATATGTTCATTATAAAGAAATTGGCTTAAAAATTGGCAATTCCATCAAATATAGAAAGACCCATTATAGACATAGATCTTGTTTCTCAAGTCAATGGTGCCATTCCATTGGGAAGACTTGTAAAAGTTGTCTCCTGCAAAGGATGCTGTCAAATCGTACTTATCATGCTTCAAATCGCTTATCAATGCTTTGCCTCCTGAATCGGTAGTGAGATGGTAAATGGAAGATTTGCCATAGCTGTCTGTCAGATTACCCAATATATGCTTATCAGGCAAATTAAAATATGCTGGAGTTCCATTCTCTGTTTCATTGTAATATAATGAAACCGTTATATAGCTATTGTTTGAAGATCTTGTAACCCCATGACAATATAAATTGGTATCAGTTGTAGGAAAAATCATATAAGCGCTCACTATTATGAGTATTGCAATTGCAATAGTTAATATCCATATCCTTTTCATAAAAAACACCTCAGATATATGAATCCAAATCTATAAACCCTTATGAAATAGCAACCATAAAACACGAAATCGCACCCCTAAAACACCAGGAAATAGAAACCATATGACCTAAAGCTGCACCCCCTAAAACACCAGGAAATAGAAACCATATGACCTAAAGCCGCATCCCATAAACCTTTATAAAATATTTAATTCATAGAAATAATATAATTTATTTATTAATAAAGATAAGCAAAGGCAGTTTGTTTAAAAATTTATTGAAAACTTAATTGATATCTGAACAAAAAGCTAAAAAAAAAACTAGTTTTTATTGCATTTAAATTGTTTGTTGGACATAAAATAAAAAAAGGGATTTAATGGATTGATAATTCAGGGATTCCAATAGCTAAAAATATGCAAAATGTATAATTCAAAACCCTGAAAATGAAAGAATGCAATTTCTTATCATATCCAAATATATAATAACAAAACTTTCATGACCATATCTGATTCCCACTTCAACACCATATTGCCAGAATGTGAGCATAAATGTTTTAATGCAAAAAAAACAGATTAATCCAAGCAAAATAAACAATGTCCAAGAAAGCAATCCGATTTTAAAATAATGTTCATAAAAAATAAAACCTTCCAAGTTTACATTAATTTAAAATAATTATATTCAATAGAAATATTAATATTTTTAATTTTGTTTAAAAATTTTAATTAAAATAATAATAATTTAAAAAATGTTCAAAAATAACTTTTATATGATTAAATATCCTACAATTAATTAAGAAATGATATTTTTTAATTAGAAGAAAAGATGTGAGAAAAATGAGCAATGACGAAAAAATCGAAGAGGAAATCGAAAGCACTGAAAACAATGAAAACCAAGAGGAAACAATTAATGCCGAAATCATAAATGAAGATGAAATAAAATTGGATGATGAAACATTTTTCAAAAGCGATAATATAGAGGCAAAATCAGAAAAGACAAGCAATGGAAATAAGATCATAATAATCATAGGGTATGTATTTGCTCTGCTCATTCCATTGATTGGTTTTATATATGGAATTATATTGGCTATCGTTAACAAGCCACATTCATATAGGGAACATGGTATATACATTATACTCGTTTCAGTAATAATGTGGGTAATCTATTTCCTATTAAATTTCGCTGTAATTCCATAGATTAGCCCATAAAGCTTTAATTTCATTTTTCTAATTTTTTTATTTATTTTCATTTATTTTATTTTAGGATTTAGGAAAGATTTTCATCCCATAAATTTATTCATCTTAAATTTTTGTATTCATTAAGAGGAATATTCATCCAATGACTTAATTCATCTTAATTTTTACAAGACATTAAGAGGAATATTCATCCAATGACTTAATTCATCTTAATTTTATTTCAGGATTCATAAAAATTTCTTCAATGACATCTTAAGGTATCATCTACCATTTTCAAACTAACTATCTAACAGGCGGTGATTTTATGACTCATTACACTAAATATAAATGCAAGAAATGTGATTCAACATTCGTCAACTATGACCAATTTTTTTATTTAGATCCAAAAACCAATGAAATCAATATAGAAAATAGGGTTTTGATGGCAATTGAAGAAAGTGAATCTTCACCTTTAGTAGGCAATATAATAGAAACCTATTGTGGAAACTGCAATAAAAAGGTAATAATTTATGAAATCAATCCATTTGAATCAAGATATGGTGCTTGTTCATCAATTAAAACACTGAAGGATAGCCTAAATAGACAATACGAGTTTATCCGAGAAAAATATGAAAAGGCAGTTGAATTGAATAAAATCATTGAGAATAGGATGGAAATTGAGGTTTATGACTTTATTCTGGAAAATGAAAAATACTTTAGGGAATTGCTTGAGGAATTGATTGATTCCAATGGGAAGTTTGAGAATCTGAAGTCAAAGTTCAATAAGATAATCCCTTATCTTGAATATTTCATTGGCACATACATAAACAGCATTACAATCATCAGCATCATATATGGAAGCTATTTCTATACTTTGAATGATGAGAGATTCAAAAGGGACATTTGCCCCAATTGCCAAAATGAGATCTCATACATTACTGAAGATGAGATATGCCCTATTTGCGGTGGAGAGTTGAAAATCGAAGATAAGATTTATATCGATTGAATTCTCCATATTTTTTTATTTATTTTAATATTGTTTTTTTAAAAAAAAACTAATCTACTTTTAAATGACTTTAATATTGTTTTTTTTAAAAAAAAACTAATCTACTTTTAAATGACTTTAATATTGTTTTTTTTAAAAAAAAAACTAATCTGCTTTTTAATAATTTTAATATTGCTTTCTTTAAAAAAATAAGATTTCCTTAAAACATAAAGAAAAAAAAACTAGTTTTTAAGTTAATATATTCAATAAAAATGGAATATTTTAAAAAAAACAAATCACTCATAAAAATTGATTATGATGTCTAGGAAATTGTTAAAATAATTCTCAAGAGGACCTAACTTATGGGAAAACCTCTTGAATCCTTTAATTTCCTCACAATCAAATGCCCTTAAGAGAACAATAATAGCAACGTATATTATTGGACAGATGATCAATCCTAAGATTAACCCTAAACTATCATTAGGCAATAGAAGTGAAGGAATTATCATTATCAATGATGCAACCAATACCTTGAATAGAAATTTATATGGAGGCTTGGTTTTTGTAAGATTGAACTGTATCAGAAACATTGGAACAGTCATGGCAAATGAAGCGATTGAAGTTGCTAATGCAGCTCCAACTAGGCCATATTGAGGAATCAAATGCCATCCTAGAATGAATGTGACGAAACATCAGAATATCAATAGGTACAACGGGATTTTTGGATTGCCAATCCCTTGAACAATGCTAGCGGAAATTGAATATATGGAATAGAATGCCATGCCAAGCACCAAAATGGACAATGCGCTAAAACCATTCATATATTCAGGATGAGCAAAAAACAATAATCCCAATATTTCCCTAGAGAATATGGCAATTCCCAAAGACATTGGGACAATGAAAAATAGCCCATACTTGTAGGATTCTTCAACATATCTTTGAAGCAAAAAGCTGTTATTGATTGCAAAGGCTTCTGAAGCTGCAGGTAAAATTGATGTGGCAATGGAACTGGAAATGATTAAGGGCAACCTAGCAATCGGATCAGCTACACCAAAATAACATATAACTCCAGTTGTTAGGAATACTCCCATAATGAAAGTGCAGATGCTATAAATCCCCATTTCAGCCAGTCCTGTGATTGAAACTGGAATGGCAAATGTAACCAACTTTCTAGCCAAATCCAACTCCTCCTTAAAGGATAATTCAAAATTCTCATTAGGCCTAGGCAAATACTTGCCCATATACATCTTAAATATATAAATGGCTGAAATCGATGAAACTGCAAACCCAAACACTGAACCTAAAACGGCCCCAAAAGCAGATAATCCTATCAGAACAAAACCAGTGGTAGCTAGAATCATCACTATTTGCTCAATGGCACGAGTATAGAATATATACTCCATTTTATATACCCTTGAAATGCCCCTCTAAATCCTCCGACGATTACACTGAATGGGGTTATCAAACCAACCGCCTGCAAAGGAAGCGAGGCAATAGGTTTTCTGTAGAATTCATAAGCCAGCCATGGGGCTACAAAGACAATCATGACAAATCCAAAGAACAGCCCTAATAATACCATAATCTTTAAAGCCATGAAAACGGTTTGCCTAGCCAAATCCTCTTCATTTAAGCTGTTATACTCTGAAATATATTTTGCAATTGCCTGAGGCAAACCTCCTGCAGATAGAATTTGAAATATGCCTTGAAGAGGAGTTGTTAATGTGAATATGCCATTTGCAGAAGGCCCCAATAGGGAAGCCATCAAATATTTGTATATGTACCCTCCGACACGAAAAATAACATTCCCCAGAAGTATCAAGGCACTGTTCTTAACTAGTTTAGAGCTCATCATACCACTCAAAAAGCTGAAATCACAAACAATGTTCATTAGACAATGAAAATAATATAATCACTAATTGAAATCACAAACAATGTTCATTAGACAATGAAAATAATATAATCACTAATTGAAATCACAAACAATGTTCATTAGACAATGAAAATATTATGACCCTTAATTGTTCAAACTGACTATATGCTCATTGACAATTGGAATTGAAAGCTCATATGAATCCTCATCTTTAGACTTGGAAAATTGGAAATCCAGGGAATTCAAGATCTCCTCAACTAACTTGATGTTAAAGTTTCCCTTGTTTCCAGATGAATTCTCCTTTGTGAATTTCAAATAGGCATTTTTCCTTTTCTTTCTTAAGCTGATTGAAATCTCATCACCAGCAAAAATGTTATATGCAAACTCATAGATGATAATTCCAAGAAATGCTAAAGAGCCTATATTGATATGGACATCATCCAAATCTGTTTTATAACTCAGATTTAAGCTTTTGTCGTTAGAGAGATAATTCAAGCATTCCTCAATGTAATCCTTTACGCTTATGTTCAATAAGTCGAAGTCCCTATCAATATACTGATGGATTAAGAGCAGAACATTGATTCTCCTTTTGAAATTCTCAAGAATAATCTTTTTATCCAATCCTGACTTTAAACTGTAATCCATTATCCTTATAAACAAATATAAAAGGTCCTTTATAAATACATGGGAGTCATTCAATAATTTCTCTTCAGACTTTTGGGTTTTTTCCAGCTTCCGATTCACTTCTGTAATCTTGCTTAAGAGAACATCCAATTGGGTTAAGTTATCCTTCAGCATATTTTCATTGAGAATCCTATCGGTATTGTCCTTTAAAAATCCGATATAATCCAGATTCTCACCATTTTCATTGAATTCCCCTTCAATAATGAAATTAATGTATTTTTCCCTATTCCTTTCACTGATGATCCTGATGTTTGTATTGATTGTGTCATAGTTTTTGGAAAAATTGCTAAGCTCTGATTTGAAATCTTTAATATCCAAATCTGATATATACTTTATAAAATCAATCCTGCTGAGATTATCAGAATCATCACTGGACTGTCCTTCAAATCCACTGCCAATTGAACCAACACCAAAATCATCACTGGACTGTCCTTCAAATCCACTGCCAGATGAATCATCACTTAATCCATCACTGGCATAAACTGTAAATACACTTAAATCATCATTGAGGGAATCACTGATTTCCAAATCCTCATCCAAATCATTGGAATCCATGCTATGGCTCAAATCATCAGGATTCAAATCGAGAATGTTGAATATTCCTTTTGAATATACAGTGAATTGGTTCAATTTATTCAATATGTCCTTATCGTTATCTCGGACTTTAGATAAATCATCACCAATATCATTATTTAGAAACCATTCCTTTTCCAGATTTTTTACATTGCTGCTTAAGATATTCTCTTCAAGGAACCCTCCCTCAAGATGTTCCTCATAATTTTCAATATGATGAGTCTTGCTTTTTGAATGTTTCATGTAAAAGCCGGCAATATCATTTTCCGTTTGAACCAAATCCAGAGTATCCCTTAATAGGTATGCTTCCATCTCATGATCCTTCTCTTCAGTGATTTCATTGAAGAACATTTTTACAGCAGGATTGTAGTTATGGCTTGAAGGGGATGCAAATGCCCTAAGCCACCGGATTCTGTCTTTGGAATCCCTAAATGAAAATTCAAATGTTTCAAAGAGTGACTTTCTGTTTAGGAGATTGTTTAAGATCATGTCCAAATCATCATGGCCAATTCCAACCAGGTCAAGATTTCCAAAATCGTAGAACCCCAATATCTCATTCTCCTCAATGTCAAAATAATCCAGGAACTTGGAATTTACCTTCAAGACTTCATTTCCTTCTATCAGAATATATGGTCTTTCGGATTTATTGAAAAACTCCTCTCCTGCAAAATACAGCAAGTCCAAATCCTCTTCCAAATATGATAAATGAAAAAGCTTATCCCCAAATAGGAATAGCTTATGCCTATAAATGGATATTAAAATGTCATCTATGTACTTGACTTCCCGGAATTCAAATGGTTGTCCTGTTTCAGCCACTTTAATGAATAATCTTAACAAGTTGTTTTCTTTAATGAAAGGGAATAATTTTGAAAAGTATCTACCCACTATATTCTTATAAGACAATGTAAAGTCATGGTCATTCGCATATATTGAATTGATCAGGTCTATGTAATTTTGTGAAATGAATTCAACAACGAAGTCCTTGCTGTTTTTGCAGAACTTAAGAATTATCAAATCCTGATTCAACTTGTCAAAAATCTTGAAGTTTTCATCATATTCAACTGACATGAACCTAGGAGAATTTGAAAACAATTCATATTTCCCCATATCTTTTATTTCCTTTAAAATATTGTTTTCCATATCCTGTATAACAATTTTCATGATGAATCCTCCCTACTGTCTGATAAGTCATTACCTTTCACTCTGGACTCCTTATCATTAAATCCAGTGCTCTTGGATAATGCATTCTCATCGTTTTTACTGCTGTTTTCAAACAATATCCTTAATTCAGTGACCTTCTCATCGCTATCAATTGAAAGGTCATGCATATTGCTGTCGATTTCCCTGAAAAATTCAAGAACTTTCAAGTATTGCAAATCAATCCTTTCATAGTTGAATGCCTTGATGGAAATCCTTATTGAATCATCCTCCAAGTATCCCTCAATGTCAAGCCTTTCAATATCAGTTTCCTCCATCTTTAGAATAATGATGAAAAATTCACATAAAATCAAGTATATCAAGTCTATTTCATCCCTATAGAATAGGATATCTCCCTCAATATTGCAGTTGACTATGCTTGACTTGAAAAGCTTGGAATAATAGTCATTGATAAAAATATTCATAAAATCCCTTAAACTTAGCTGCTCATAGTACTCACTGCTCTGGGAAATGACATTGTCCCTACAGAGTATCTCTATCCTTTTCTTGAACATCCTATAATAACTGTCTGATATTTTAGGGTTTGAATCAAGATAGGTCCCTAGAAGATAGAGGAATATCTTTAAATTGAGATTGAACTTATTGTAAATATATTCAAGGACCAGTGACTTGTTTTCCAGTTCCTCTTCTAGAATCTTTCTTGATTGCTGCAATTCCCCATACAGCTTTTCATATTCCCTAAGTTGATAGTTCAACTCATTCTTTAGGGATTCCTCATAGCTTATATCCTGTACAAATCCTGTAAGCGTCAATGGGTCTTCCCCATAGAGAATGAATTCGCAATTTATGAATTTTATGTTGCCTTTTCTTGTCTTGATCCTGAAGTTCAAGTTAAGCTTAGAGGATTCATCCTTCTGACTATTGATTTCATCATATAAGCTGGCTAAGTCTGTTTTAATGATGAAATCCTTAATAATGTCAAAAAACTCCCCTATACAATTCGTGATTGCAGGAAATTCCAGCTCATTTGGAGGGATTTCAAAAATCGAGAATATTTCATTTGACCAATATATCCTCCCATCCTTAACTTGGCATACAGCAAGTTTTCCTAACTTTAAGATGATCTCATTTTTCCGATTTAAATCTGCAAATTCCTTCTTCAGCCTTTTTTCCTTTGTTTGGTCTATGAAAATCACTTCAATTGCAGGCTGATTATTGAAAGAGGTCGGATAAATGAACTCTCTAAGATGTCTTATTTCTCCATTGAAATTGAATTTTAGATTGTCCTGGAAGAAAAACAGTCTGCGATTCAAGATATCGTCAAGGATATACTTCAATTCTTCAACGCTTGCAAATTCTCTGGAGATTATATTCCTATTGAAGATTTCCAGTTCATTGATGCTTGATTCATCGACATCATTCATCCTGCAGAAGATCCGATTTCCGTAAACCCATTTATTGGCTTGGATAATTCCCACACTTAAGTTCGAGTTTTCTATAGTTTCCTTATTTGATTTATTCAGAATATCCAGATCATCGGAATTGGTGATCTTAAAATAAAGCTTATCATTGAATCTGAAAAACTTATATACCCTTGAGCTGACCATTATGTTTTCAACATAACGAAGAATCTTAAATTCCACATCCTGATTATTGGCATATGAATCAAACAGCAAATCCTTGACATTGAAATCATTGAGAAAATCCAAGGATTCAAATAAGTATGCCCCTTTGACTTCATCCAAATCAATGTTAAAGTAATCCAACAAAGGCTTATTTAAAAAACAGATTAAAAAATCGTTGAGATTCATGTCTGGAGCTAAAACTCCTAAAGAAAAGTCCAATTCATCAAAGAAGGAAGGATTGAATTCTATTTTTCTCCTTTTCTTTTTGAATGAAAAATTATTAAAAGGATAATCTTTAATGTATGTCTGCTTGCTGATTACATTTCCTTCCATATCCTCTATAATTGTAGTTAACATTTTATCACCTATATTTTTGAATTTAAATAGAATCTAATAATCTAAAGCCATTTAATTATTCAAATATTTTAAGATGACTATTAATCTACCTAACCCATCTAATCCTAATGGAAGATACAAATATTAACACAATCAAATCCTTAAAAAAAAATAATACCTATTTAATCTTTTTTGATTAAGATAAAAAATATCTTAATGTTGGTTATATATAATTAACCTTCAAGGTATAAATAGTTATTTATTGAATTCTAATATGCAATATTCCTGAAACATTACATTAAATGATATGATAAGCTATCATTTCACTAATCTTTTATTGCCTGAAACATTTCCCTTAAATGATATGATAACCTATAATTTCACTAATGCTTTATTCCCCAAAGAATATAGGATTTAAAAAAATGATCTTTTAAGGATTTTAAGGGACCCCTAAGTTGGGAAAAAACATATGGAAAGTGGAATATAATTAAATAAATTAAAATCAGCTATTTTTGACATATAATTATAAATATGCTTTTTTAGTTAAGAAAATAATATTTTGATGTTATTTTCTTCTGAAAAGCTTTAAAA
The DNA here is from genome assembly GCA_004553595.1 of Methanobrevibacter ruminantium. Lineage (GTDB taxonomy): Archaea > Methanobacteriota > Methanobacteria > Methanobacteriales > Methanobacteriaceae > Methanobrevibacter > Methanobrevibacter ruminantium_A. The sequence continues at coordinate 9,490 of SFKZ01000022.1, forward strand.
ATAATTTTTAAATTTTCCATTTAATAAATTTAAAAATATTATCATTTTGATAATGTTATTTAAATAAAATTGAACATTGTTTAATAAATCTATAAATTTTAAGAAAAATTATTAAATTGTTATTTTATTTAATAGTTATCTTTATAAATAAAAAAAAATATAAGTTAAAATGTAAATTATTATTTACCATTAAACTATAAGTTAATTTTTAAAATTCTTTGTATCCATAAAATACATTAAATATTTTAAGCAGAAATTTATAGTTTTTTTTAGTCTATTGGTTAGCCACTTTTTTTAAATTTAACCCCGTTACGTTAGATAGAAAAACGGATACCAATAGATGCCAATATTCTCGCTTTATGATTTAAAGAATGAGAATAACCTATGGATAAGATTTATAGCAATCCTATAAATCAAATTTATAGGCATAAATGGATTTGATTAATATTAACTAACTTTTCAATTAATGAAGATGAAAGATGCAAATACTTAAATCTTATATATAATACCTATTTTACAATAACAACAAGTTAATATTTATTGAATCCATTATTGGAGTTTTAAATATGAAAAAAAAGATAATAGTTATCTTATTGATCTTTTCATTATTTTTAACTATTTCTTCTGTATCTGCATTGGAAATTAATGAAAATCATGATAAAGTTGATAATAAGAATATTGACAATAATAATATTATAATAGATGATTCACAAGTTGAAGATAATACTACTCATTATCAAAATAATGAAGATGGGACAGTATTAAATTCAAAAAATGAAAATAATCTTAAAGATTCCAATGAAAAAGATTCTTTCAAAGACTTGGATAATTTAATTAATTCCAATACTGATGGAATCATAAATATTGATGTTGATTATTTTTTCAATCCTGATACTGATTCAGACTTTACAAATGGAATAACCATTAATAGAAGTTTAATAATTAATGGAAATAACCATACCATTGATGCAGATAATAGTGCACGTATATTCAATGTAATTTCAAATGTTTCATTAAGCATTAATAACTTGAATTTTTATAATGGCTACAGTAAAGAAGGTTCATCAATTTTATCAAGAGGTGAAATTTCAATAAATAATTCCTCATTCATTAATTTTACTTCCAACAGCAGTGGTGGTGCAATATACACATATGAAGACATAATAGTTAACAACTCCTATTTTAACCTAAATAAAGTATTATCCTCAAAAGCTGCTAATTTATATGGAGGATCAATATATTCAAGGAAAAATGTTTTTGTATATAATTCTAGATTTGAAAATTCAGAAGCTAAATCTGGTGGAGCAATATATGGTTTAAAAGAAGTAACTGTTTATGATTCCACCTTTAGAAATAATACTGGATATTCTGAATATTCAGATGGTGGTGGGGCTATTTATGCACCTAATGTAACTGTTAGAAATAGTTTCTTTGAATTCAATGAAGGAATTTATGGAGGAGCTATAAGTGCAAGAAACATTGATGCTAAAAATTCTGTCTTTACTAACAATACAGGAGGAAAAATAGGCGGCGCATTAAAATCTTCTAACACTGCAATTAATAATTGCAGTTTTATAGATAATAATGCAAAATTTGGAGGAGCGGTACATTCAAGTAACAATACAAATATTAATAACTCAAAATTTATTAATAATTCTGTAAATTATGGTGGTGGAGCCCTCAATATTGAAGGGCCAAATAGTCTTGTTAATAATTCCATTTTTACTGATAATTACGCTTTTTCATATGCAGGCGCAATACTAAGTAACAATATTACTGTCATGAACTCTAATTTCACTAATAACTCTGCTGAAGCTTATGGTGGAGCAATATTAGCTGCAAACATAAGTTCTTACAATAATAATTTTGTCAAAAATAATGCCAAAAATGGTACCAATGTATTTGCAATATCAAATAGTAATTTAGGCAATTCAAGTAACGAATGCATATTATTAAACATACTGGAAACCATTAATGCACATTATGGTGGAGAAATTGTTTTCTCTACAGGCGAACCGGGATTCTGTTCTGAATCCAAAGCATTCCCTCCACTCAGAGGCTATGTAATAAATGATATGACTGCTGTAAGGAATTCAAGAACCGGTGAAAATGTATTTGAATATGTTAAAATATTAATCTATGAATATTACTTCAATCAAAGCGTTTTCGAACCTTATGATATGCTTCAATTTATTTGGGCATTTACAGATGGGAATATACTAATTATGGAAACATATACCCTCCTATCCAGCATGTAATAGATTTATATGATGCAGGCTTTAGGATTCCTACTCATAATGCCAGCAAAATCCTAGATAATGGAACAATAGTTACATTTAATTTTAAGTATTTCTTAGCACCAAATAGTTATCAGAATGCCGTAATATTTAATCTAACATATGAAGAGATTAATCAAACTGTAGAAAAAGAAACATTAAACCCACAAGTATTGATTGGTAGCCCAGTGGAATTTCGCATAACTCTAACAAACAATGGATATGACATTATTAATTTTCCATATATAATCGATGAAGATTATAGCAGCGGATTAGATTTTATTGGTTGGAGAATAGAAAATGGAAATTGGACAAAAGAGAACAATAAGTACATATTGAATGAACAATTGAATCCAAATGAATCAAGAAGTCTGATTCTAATTTTTAACACTACTAAAAATGGAACATTAGTTAACAATGTAAGCTCTGGATACAATAACATAAATATTTCCAACAGCAGCAATAAGACTATTGTTTTCAATCCAAACATGACAATCCAAAAAATTTCCAACAATAAAATAGTTACAATAGGAGAAACAGTAAGGTTTACAATCATTTTAACAAATACAGGTGACTGTAACTTAACTGGAGTCTACATAAAGGACAATGAATATTCCAATGGATTGGTTTATTTATCCTATATCGATAAAAATAATGAATGGACATTTGATGGAATAGACACTTGGACATATAAGGGAATATTGCAACCTGGAGAATCCATAAGTCTAGATATTCTATTTAGAGTTATTACTGCAGGAGTCAAGAATAATACTGCTATAGCAGGTCATAACATAACCAATGACACAGTTAATAGTACTAATACCACTAAAGTAATTGTACCAAATGAACCTGATAGCAATAAGACTACTAAAAAGATTCCAAAAATAGACAGAAATGTCAGCTTAAAAACAGGAAATCCAATTTTAGTTTTATTGATCTGTTTAATGTCATTGATATTGATTCCTATAAGAAATAGAAAATAAAATTTAATTTAAAATTTATGTGAATATGGTTTGAAAGCTTTCATGAAAAATATGTGGATGCTGAAAAACCAAAATCACATAAATAACTTTTTTTTAAATAATAACCATTAAAAATAAATAAAAAAAATAATATGGATTATAATGCCCTTAATTTTTTAAAATAATCACATTTAAAAATAAAAATTAATATGATTTATAATAAATATTAAACAATATTCAATATTTTAAATGAAAAATAAATAAAAATACATAATTTTTTCTTGATTTATAATATGAATTTTTTTGATTTTCAATATATTAAATGAATCTAATATAACTGAATATTATTCAATTTTTTACAATAAATACTAAAATTTTATAAAATTGTTTATTAGATAAATATTTGTATTAAAAATTATACTATTCTTATCAAGAATTGATACTTTAGAATTTTTCATATTTTCCCCAAAGTCTCAATTCTAGTTATTTGAAAAATATCCGAGTCGGAAACAGTTTTTTCTTGTAACTCAGAAAAGAGAAATATTATCCCGTTTAAACTTATTTGGTCTAATTCAAGCATTTCTAAATTTAGCATATCTAAAAAATAATATTTCTCTTTTCATTTCACACCATAAATTAGTAAACAATAAATATTTTCTTTCAAAAAATAAACTAAAGAGAAAACTATTAAAACACACTCATATTTAATCACACAAATCAAATCTCTTTAGTTTAAGCTTAAATTAGTGGAATGATTCTCCCTACTACAATCATTCCACTATTTTAAACTAAAAAAAAACTCTTTTTATAATAAATTACCCCCATAAAAAACTAATTTAGATCTAAAAAAAACACTCATTTTTAAAAAATAAACTACCCCATAAAAAACTAATTTAGATCTAAAAAAAAAACACTCATTTTTAAAAAATAAACTACCCCATAAAAAACTAATTTAGATCTAAAAAAGACACCTATTTTTAAAAATAAACTATCTATAAAAAAGTAATTCTAATGAATAAATCATACCTAAATAGGATATTCATAAAAAAAATAATCAATGAATAAGCCATAACATAAAAAAACTTATTTAAAATTATTAAAAAAAGCTCAAAAAATAATCAATAAACTAATTCTAATGAATAAAACTATCCCAAATCATTACCAAGAGATATTATGATGCCCAATTAATATGCTGAAACAATTTTAACATTATCAAAAGTTTTTTTTAATCCAATGAATCTTCTATTGTCCAATTGAGATTTTATCTTAAAAACTTCCAATAACAATTAAATAAGTTTTTAGATATTAAGTCAATTTCCCAAATAACGGAGTTATTTCCCACTTAGTTTATCCATTCTAACAAATATAGTTTAAAACCTTTATCATTTAAAATTTAATAGCTAACGGCGATGAAAATATATTCAACAAATAAATGATATTACATATTCAATAATAATTAAAATTAAATTCAGATCTTTATTTAGGATTCCTTATGAGATGAGTTAAGAACTTTTATCTAAATTTAAATTTCAACTACTATCAGTTAACTGCTTCGAAATGAAAGAAATGAATTTTCTTAAATCTCGAAGCAACTAACGGAGAAATCGTTTGAAGAAAAATTTCACTATTTTTCAAGATTTAACTAGTTTTAAACCTTTATTTATTATTTACAGACGAATCATACCAACAAAAATCTTATCTGAATAAAATTTGTTAGTACAATTCTAATTGTAAATGTTAAAATTAACAAATATAAACATTATTATTGAATAATATTCAAATTTATAATAATAATAATTAATAAAAAAAATAAACAAAATAAAAAATAATAATTATTTTTAGAACAGATTAATTTAAAAAAGTTTCATTGAAAAAAATAAAAATTTAACCTAAACAATGTTTATGAAAAATATAAAAAAATGATAATATTTTCAAAAGAATCTTAAAATATTTAAAATATTATGATTTTTACCTAAAATAGGACATTAAAAATTGAAAAAAAATTCTAAACAGATCCTATGAGCATTTACCAATTTAAAAAAAAAATCATGAAAAAAAGAATATTGTTCAATATTATTTTCAAATAAATTGCATGATGTTATTGATAAATATATTTTTTAATAAAAATAAACATAATTGATTATTGTTCAATTATTTTATTAAATATAAATAAAAAAATAAAAAATGTTCAATAAAAATACTTATATACTACTAATAGATATTTTTTATCAGGAACTCCTCTCTGTGTATTAGCAGGCATAGTTTTTGGTTTTGTTGAAAACCTACAGATATAATATAGGAAAGCGCTCAATCAAAAATGTTCAAAATTTCATCCATTTCTTGGTTTTCAACAAACCAAAAATTAAGGGAAAAGTCATATTCATGAAAATCATTGAATGGAGGGAAACAATATGGTAGAAAAAAAAGCCTACATCAGAAAATTGGCCAGTGATTACTGGAGATTATATCGTAGGAGATCCTGAAAGTCCTGTAGCAGTGGCAACATTAGCTTCCCATATCGAAGAAATCCCATCAGCAGCAGGAGCTGCTATTGCAGGTCCTTGCAAAACTGAAAATCTAGGAATTGAAAAAGTAGTGGCTAATATAATTTCAAACCCAAACATCAGGTTCCTGATGTTGTGTGGTGCTGAAGTGCAGGGACATATTACGGGTCAAAGCATACAGGCACTTTATGAAAATGGCTGTGATGAAGAAAAAAAGAGAATTATTGGCGCTACTGGTGCAATCCCCTATGTGGAGAATTTACCAATGGATGCCATAGAAAGATTCCAAAACCAGGTTGAAATAATTGATTTGATAGATAATGAAGACAGTTCAGCAATTTCAACTGGCGTAAAAGAACTAATAGAAAAAGACCCTGGTGCATTGGAAGAAGAACCTATAATTTTCAAGATTGATGAGAAAAAAATTGATTTGAAAATTAAGGAGACAAACAAAATCCCCTCAATACCAAAATATAAAATAAAAATAGAAGCAGAATAATGCTTTTATTTTTATTTTTATTTTTTCTTTTTTAAAAAATGTTTATTTAATAATATTTTATCTTTTTTTACTTTTTTTAAAAAATGTTTATTTAATAATATTTTATCTTTTTTATCTTTTTTTAAAACAGCAACTGTAAAGTTAAACTAAATTTTCTCTAAAAAGAACTTAAACTTATTATGATCCATTATCTCAACCATATCAAATAATCCAAGATCTCTCAATCTTTCAAATGGCTTTCTTAAGATAAACCTATATGAACCAACCCTGTCTGCAGTCGGATTTCTCTTATCACAAACCGCTACAACAATATAAACCTTCTTAATGCTAGACAAGAACTCATTTAAATCCAACTTATCCTCATCAGAAATACTATTCTTATTGCAATAATCCTTATAGACATTAGGCAATGCCAAGTCAAGGGTTTCAAATGGCTTCAGCCTTAGCTTAAATGCAAGTTCATCACCATAACTGTTATAAACCCATTGCAATCTTTCATAATACTTGTCATAACATTCTGAATCCTTATTCATATTATATAAAATATCATGAAGCTCTGACCTTTTGCTATTCCTATCTATTTTAACTCCCTTGTACTCTATGAAATATAGAACTTTTCTCTTTTTATCCAAATACAAGCCGTCACAGGTAGATGGTAGGTTACAAATATCTATAATTTCAGTATCCCTACAAATATCGTCAAAGGAATACATCATGAAATCACTACTTACAAGAGGTTCCTTGCTTTTGCTTACACATTCCTTGTGCTTAATTGAAGGACAATCCTTATCGTGAATCGGACATGGCATTGATATCTCACTTACAGTCTGATAATACTTATCATAAAAAGACAAGAACTTATCAAACTTTTCTATATCATCCATTTCAATCACCATCTAGTTTCTTGAACATCAAGTCCATCTTGATCTTATCAAGGATATCATAAGGTTGTCCAAGGTTTCTATATATTGCTTCAAGATTATTAGAATCAACAGATACAATGTCATACTGATACCCTTCTGCCTTTTGGGTCAAGTAGAAGAAGCTCTCATCAAGCAAGCCATAGTATTGGGAATAGAGTTCAATAGCTTCAATGAAGAAAGGACTATGAGAAGCGATATAAATGCTTAAGTCAAGCTCTTTTACAAGCAAGACAAGAATCTTTGCAAACTTGATCTGCCATTCAGGGTGAAGATTGACCTCTGGCTCATCCATGATCAGGAATGAATTAGGTTCAAGTTCATTGTTGTTTAGGAGTGTTTGGATAATAGCCACTTGCTTTACACCTGAAGAAGTGTTTTTCATATGGGTCTTGAATCCATTTTCTCTCACAAAGAACAATTCACCGTTTTCCTTTTTAATCTCTCCACCTAGAATTTCCTTTATGAGCTTTTCAACTTCCCAATCTTTATTATTTTTATCTTCAGTTATTTCCAAAGCAGCTTCCAAGCTTTTAACATGCTCTAAAAAGTAGGTTCCTCCACTTTTATTGTCAAATAGTGAGAAAGAGTCAAAGTAAAATACTTTAGTTATATCCAAATCTCCTTTCTTGCTAAACTCAAAATTCTTAAAATCAAAAGTGCATGAAAAGTCAATAGAATAAATGCCAGCATTATCATTGTAATCCTGAGGACCAGTTATATCAAATTCGCTATCAAGCAATTCATTTATTGTAGAGTCATTTTCTGAAGAAATAGCTCTTAAAAAGCAGTATAATAAATTGCTTGTGGTGGATTTTCCAGTACAGTTCTTACCACCCATGACATTGATTCTCCCTATCTCCATATCCGCATGATTGATTGAACCTACATTATTGATTTTAAATTTGAAATTAGACATGTTATCCCCTATTATTTTTAATAATAGTATGTTTTTTAAAAATTTAAATTTATTGAAATTTTTTTATAAAATCATTATAATTTTTCAACCTAATTATAATTTAATAACAAAATAAAAATCATATTAAAGTTAAAATAAAAAATTAACGACATATAACTATTTATAACCAAAATAAAGAACATATAAACCTTTAAATAATTAAAAAATCAATATAAGAAAATATAGTTAAATGGCTTTAACAATGAAATTTAAATTAAAAATAGTTTAAAAAGAGTTGAAGCGAAGATACTTGCTAGGGAGGTGATTATATGGGGGAATTAATTGATATTGCCCTTGCATTATATTATTTTGTTTGCACTATTTTAATAGTGCAGACGATAATTAAAGCAAGAAAGAAGTAGGGAAACCCCTACTTCGCTAATATCAATTATATTTTTCCCACTATATAAGATTAACTAAAATAAATTAATAAAAAAGAAAAAGAACCATAAATAGTTAATTATTTATAAAAATAACACTTCTTTTTCTTTTTTTATTTTGCTCTAATTCAAAACCTTTATATACTACTAATACATAAACTTGTTAAATCAATTTTTATACGGTGATATTTATGTCAAGCAAACTTGACAGATTAATAGCATCCTACAACTCTGTGGAATGTGAATTCAATATAGACAAATCCATAGAAGTCTGTAAGGAAATACTGAAAATCAATCCGAATCTAATCGAATTCCAGGAAAACCTGGCTTGCGATTATTACAATAAGAAGGAATATGAAAAATCAATCGAACTATTTAACAAATGTATAGAGAACGGGGAAGCAAGAGACGATTCATACATGATGATCGGCCTTGCATATGTGAAACTAAGCCATCCAGAAAAAGCTTTGGAAATCATTAAAGAGACCAAAGATAAGGAAAACTACTTATTAAATCATTTTATTTTATTCAAGGAGCTTGAAGAATACGATAAGGCAATCGAATACGGGGACAAGCTGCTTGAATTGAATCCTGAAAACACATTGGCTCTGCATCATATGTCTGACATTTATGAAGAGCTTGATGATGATGAACGCTCCATGTTTTACTTCAATGAAATGACCAATGTGATTCCTGAAATAAAGTCTTTATTGCTTATACGACTATATTCTCTTGGGAAATATGATGAAGTAATAGAGTCCTTTGAAGAGTTAAGGGAAAATGGAGCATTTGAAAAGGATCTTGAATCTGCTCATTTCAATTATATAATTGGAATGTCATACCATGAACTAAACAGGCATTTTGATTCATTGAAATACCTCATCAACTCTGACAGGCTATATTCTACAGCTGAAAAGAAGGCTTCAATAGCTAAAAACTACATTGAAAATCTAAATTTCGACCTTGCTCATAAATATCTGAATGAGGCATTGAAAATCGATGAAATGGATAAAACATCTCTCTTTTTGATTACTGAAACTTCCTATTATTTAGGAAACTATTATGAAGCAATAGAATATGCAAACAAGCTATTGAATAATTATCAATGCGATAAGGCATTCCATGTCCTCGGGGCAATCTATTTCGATTTGGGAGACACTCACAATGCATTTGAATCCCTTAAGGTGGGAACACATGTGATGCTTGAGAATTGGGATTATAATCAAGGGCCATACAGCGAGTACATTATGGAAATTGCAAGCAGATTATCTAAGGCAGGATATGCAGAAAGAGCTGAAAACATCTACAATAAGCTTCAATCAAAACATCCGGACTATTATACAATATACCTGGAACGTGCTAAGCATTACAAAAGAGTTGGAAAAAAAGAACTTGCTGAAAAGGACTTTGAAAAATACAATGAATACATGATGGAAGAAGAAAGAGAATGGAGAGAATTCCTAAAAGAGATAGGGGAAGATGAAGATAAGGAATGAAAATCCTAAATCCCATTCATCTTTACTTTCAAATTGAATAAAAATACTAAATCTCATTCATCTTTACTTTCAAATCAAACTTGGCGAATCTGGTCTCCTTGAGGAACTTGCCCATATCCTTATCCAACTTGCGGGCAAGGTTTTCAACAAGCTCTTCAAATTGATCGAAATCCTCCTTGTCCAATGATTCAAGTCCATGAGCCAAGATTGAATTGTTTCTTTTAATGGTTATATTGTTGATGCTATGCCTATTTTCTGCAAAGTACTTTCCCAAATCATCATCCAATTCTGCCAATAGCTCATAATCCTTAATCAATCCTATTTTTATTTTGCCTTCATCCCTTGTTTTTTCAAGTGAATCAATGAATTCAGGACTTACATTTTTCTCTAAAAGTATATTAACATCAATATCTGAACTTGTTAATCCATAAGCGGCAAGCCTAATTTGTGCAATCAATTCAAATGCCCTATATAATCGAGCGATGGCATCATCATACTTATATTCATCAGCCCTTCTTATTGAATTATTTATCAAACTTGCAAGGATATAGCAGTTCTTGAGATTCTCGTGTTGAGACCTTACTATAGTGCCTAAAGCCTTAAGGTTTATCTTGATATCATCCTTGATTTCCTTAAGCTCTAAGAGATTCAAGTCCACTTTAGTTAGAAAATCATAAGCGACATCAAAGTCCATATTGTCCCATGCATAATATGCATTGGAAAGATTCATAAGATCCTCTGTGTGAATGCTTTCATCAACTATTTTTTCCAATATTTCACTTGCAGTGTAAAATCTGTTTGCATTGAAGTAATTCCTGACTCTCATGAGTGAAAACTTGTCATATACCTTATAGAGGTTTTGATACTTTATTGTTTCTGTACCGAGGGATACTGTTCCATTCTTCCTGTCTCCAGTAACGCTGATAAGGTCCACTGAATAGAACATTCCACAGCAAGCCATTGCAGCAGACATTGTTTTGGTTCCGGAAGTGTAATCTATGATTATTTCATGCTTGTCTTCGGATAAGATGTTGAATTTCCATACCATTCTTTCAAATGTTTCAAAGCAGTCATTGAAACTGTCTATATCATTTAAAATAGCAATTTCATAGTCTTCACCTTCAATGAATACATCATCATCTGCCTCAAAGAGTTCCTTAACATAATCGATTGTATTCATTGATATTTCTGAGGCAAAGAACACTATATAGTCTGGAGAGATCTTGTTAATTGAATTGTATAATACCTTAGCCAATCTTTGATAGCTCTCCTCATCTGAATTTGGATTAATTCCTGTTCCCACTGTCATAAATAGAGTCTTTATTTTCCTTCTCATGATACCACTGCAAAAAGTAAAATAAGTTAAATAATAATTTTTTATTTTAAATTAATAAAAATAGTCTATTTTTAAAATTATTTATAATTATCTAATGGGATATTATATTTCTAAAATTTCGATGAAAATCAATTAAATGATGAAAATACAATTTATTTGTTTCGTTATAATATAACAAGTCAAATATAGTTTACTATATCTAAAAAAATATTCTAATTAGTCTATAGAATTGATTTAAAGCAATGATAGTCAATTTAAAAATCGATAACATTATATACTATGTTTTTGAAATGAATGATTGAGTATTAGGATTTATTGGAAGATCATTGAGTTCTCAAAGAATGAATTTGATAACTGAAGTGATACCATGAACATAGAAAAATATCCTCAATACCCATCATATAAATTTACCTTATTGCTGGAAGAGAATAAGGCAATGTATATAAAACCAGATATTGAATCTCGTGCAGTAGATGGAACAATAATAAATAGGGCATATTATAGTGCTTATTCCTATGCTCTCTTATGGTTAGAAGAAATTTCAGGATTTAAACTTAAACAAAAGTGGGAATATGAAGCAGAAGGGAAAAAATATGTTTCTGAACATAGGCAAGTTAGGGATTGCTTAATAAAGTATGAAAAGATGAAAGCAAGTAAAAATTTATATGAATTACATAGATTACGTAAAAAAGCAGATTATAAATTATTTAATCCCTTAACTGAAAAAGAAATTAATGATTCTATAAAATATATGGAAAATGTTTTAAATGAATTGAAATTTGAAAATAAATGAAGGTGAAAAAATGATATATAAGCTAATAAATGAAGATAACACCCTTGTAAATGAATACCCAGCACCGCAAATCTACAAAACATTATCAGATGAAGAAAAAAATAACATATACACTTTTAAAAAAGAAATAGAAAAAATCACAATCCCTAAAAGGATTGGGAAAAGTCTATGTAAATGTTATGTACGACTGCATTCAACTTGAAAAGGAGTATATTTTAAAGTATTCAAATGGACATAGCCGTGAATATTATGAAAAAGAAATAGAAAAAATATGCAATCAAATGGAATCTTTTTCAAAAAAGAACAATCTATTTGATTTCTATCTTGGTTGCCATATTCTATTAATGGGTTAAATGTCAATAAATATCTAAAAATTTAAAAAAAAGAAAAAAGAGTTTATTTAAGCATAGTACTGAAGAGGTTTATCCTCCTTTTTCTCTTCGCCTAAGCCGAATAATACTTGGAACATTTCAGAAAGGTCTTCAACTGGACCGATTCCCATTTTGAGACAAGCTCCAATGTAGAGTTTTTCAATATCCTCATCTGCAATCTTTTCACCATTTTCAGATTTGAGGTAGCCTAAGAAATATGCAGCTACAATTGGGCCAATTCCGTAGTCTGGAAGCTCTTTTTCTTGTTCCTGCTTTTTTAAAATATTGCTTTTTCCTATCATCATATCACCGGAACAATAGTATAATATTCGTTACTTATAAAGGTTTTCTATATTAAACCATTTAT
>SFKZ01000062.1 GCA_004553595.1 Methanobrevibacter ruminantium
GCCCTGCCGCCTGAGAAAACGCATATTGAAACTGCGAATGATCGCCAATTGTCTTTTTTGCATCAGCAAGCATTCCCTCGGAAATATCAGATAAAACTACCGTTACACCAGCTGGCACCTTAGCAATGTTCTGCGACCATAACGCCCCATTGCCAGCACCCAATTCCAATATTTTCATACCTGACTTTAAGTGCAAATTGCTAAACAACCACGGGAACCAGCCTTCTTTATTCACTGAATAATCTCGGTGCAAACGAATACGCGCAGAAATATTTGTAGCGTTCTTATACTGCATGCTGAGTGATTGATTCATCGATGTTAAATGAATCAAATTGAGCATCTTGCTCCAATCCACTTGCTGGTTTGATTTTAAAGACTCACTAGTAGAGTCAATTGCCGCAATCACATTTTTCATTTCTTCTAGACGTTCTTCAGCTAGACGCTTCTGAATTTGCAAAGAATTTAGCAAAAATTGTGCATCCCCTGAGCCAATCGTCATTTCACGAATGTCGCTGAGTGAAAAGCCCAGATATTTTAAAAGTAAAATCTGTTGCAACTTGACAAAATCTTGGTCAGTATAACGCCGTGCGCCGCCTTTAGTGCGTGCTGCTGGTTTTAACAAATTTTTTTGATCATAATAGCGAATTGTGCGGATCGAAACATGTGCTTTTTCCGCAAATTCGCCGCTTGTGTAGTATTGTGACATGGTAAAAACATTCCTTAAACAAAAAAGACCCCAGATATATCCCAAGGTCTCAGCCACTATAGTAGCCCTTTAACTAATATTCTATTAACGAATCAACTTTATCTTCAGTGGCTAAATCAAATAGCTTCCTTATCATCTGTTTATTTCTAAAACCATAATGTTGAGGTGTAGTAGTATCATCAAGTAATTTATACACAGCTGATTCAATATCTTTAAAAATATATTTATCATTAATTTTACTCATCAATTTTACAATTATACAAAGTTGAAAAGCTAACGCATTGGTATAATTACCTTCTCGTGTTCTTAATAATATACCTTCATCTATATTACGCGTTTTGAATTCTACTGGAACCTTCGCTTTAGTTTTCAACCTAAAATCAGCCAATAATCCATTATGACAACAAATATTTCTAATTAAATTAATATTATCTAACCAACTAACTAATTCATCTGTCTTACAACCAAAATAAGCCGAAATTTGATCCCTATTATTTTTACTCATTAATTTATACAAATGGATACTCTCACCTAAAGTTAACTCATTCATTAATAACCATATTGGTGGATTAACACGGTCACTTTCAAAAGCAAATTTACGCATATCATACGAAGCAGATTTTCTTACTTTTGCAGGAATTTTTCCTAAAAAATTAAGTTGCTCTTTTTGAATTGCATATTTATCCATAAATTTATTATGTAAAAATTTATTTTTGGAATTTCTTTGGCACCATATTCTAAAATCCAAATATCCATATGGCCCATATTTTCGACCTAATACATTACTTATTTTTGTATTTAAAGTAGTTTCAATGTCCTCAATCGCATGTAATACAGCTTGTTTTAAATGTTTATCTCGGTAAAATCTGGCAACTAAATCATCAAAGTGGATATTTTGATAAGAAGAACTCTCACTATCATAATAAGGAAGAGCATAATTCTTTAAATTATAGTATCCTAATGTACTGATTGTCTTTAACTGTTTTATTAAATGGCTGACCTCTTTAGCATTTTTATTATGAATGCTTAAGTTAATACCAGTCATACCTCTTAGCTTAAACAAAGCCAGTTGATCTATATACCGAATTGATTTTTGAGTTTTCATAAGCATAAAAAAACCCTTGCGATAGGACGTATCCATTAGAGCAAGGGGATTGATCTTTCTATAGTTATTCTAATAAATATCGTGCTTTAAAGCAAATATAATTATTGAAACATATGTTTATTTAATTATGATAACAGAGCTTAATATGAATAACAACTTTCAACATACAATTACAATCAACAATTAAATTGATTCCTCACTTTTATTATTAGAACACGTCCTTTATTATCGAGTACCTATTTCGAATGTACTTATAATTATTACTAAGCAAAAATAAAGCTTCACTCTTGCTGGTAGACATATCTAATAACTGGTACTTTTTCACATAAAAACCGCAAAAGTGTTTAACTTTTACGGCTTACTGCATCTCTTTTTTATTTTCACTTATACTTATAATCTAAGCCTATACTTATTTCTTAATTTCACTTGTTTTCAACCGCACAATACTGCTTCTAAACTTATCTAAATCTATTCCTAAAATTTGAGACAAAATTTCATTTGGAAAAACAATACCATACATTTCCCGTAATTTATCATTAAGATCTTTAGGATGAACAACCTGATGCTCTTCTAATAATTCAAATGCTTGATTTAAAGCTTTAGGTTCAGACATTATCTTTTCATCATCCATTATTTCCTTAGTACGCCAGCCTCGATAGCTTATTTGTTTTTGTAGCTTTACATATTCTCTATCATCTATTAGTTCGAGGTCATGAGCTCGATGAACCATCGCAGCTATAGATACATTCCATTTTGATTTAAGATCTATAAATGTATCTAAATTAATGAAACCATCTCTTGTTAAATCAGCTGTAAAACTATCTTTTGGCATTAAGAATGCAGATGCAAACTTATTAGCTTCATTTTCAATGTTTCTATAATCTTGACCTAATAAATCCTCTTGAGGATGATAAAGCTTCGCATGCATTGCGTAATGACCTAATTCATGTACTAAAGTGAATTGCTCTCTAAAGAAATTTGTATTTTCAGCATTTACTAATACTATATAATATTGCTTCTCACCTATTTCAACATATCCACTTCTAGCATCAATTTTATTAGAATTAAAGTCAACATTAACAATTATTAATCCATGACGTTCCATTAAATCTACAATATCATTAATTGGTCGATCATCAAGTTGCCATAGTTCTCTTAGTTCATTAGCAGCATTTTCAGGTGACCCATCTAATTCGATATTAGTATCCAAGGTAGGAAAATCTATATAATTTTCGAAGTAATCTCTCAAATAAGCTGCTGCTTTTTTGTAAGTTTTACTTGGTTGCTTTTCAGATTGAGTAGCAGTTAATCTACTACGATAAAAAGTACCATCATCTTGATATGGTACTTTTTCAACATCTGTAAAGAAATACAATGGGAAATTCAGTACTTGAACTAATTTTTGAAAAACATTCGAACTAATCTCAATTTTATTATGCTCATATTTTGAAATAGCTTGTTTAGAAACACCAACTTGATCAGCTAAAGAACTCATAGTTAAGTGATTAAATAATCGAGCCTCTTTAAGACGTGTTCCATTAATTCGAAGTGCCATTATTATTCTCCTCACCTGTTATTGGTCTCCTAATCTTATTAGCATTCCATTTAACAATGCGATCAGATTTTTGCTTTTCCGCAGATTTTTCTTGGTTATCATGTTTAATCGTATCATCATCGGGACTAGGAGACTCGTATTCTGGAATTGCTAACCTATCTATAATACTGAAATTATTATCAACAAGAATTTCTAAGCCATTGACAGCTGCATCTTCAAAATAATCATAAGTAATTATAATTGTTCTTTTTAATCTAGTAAAATCATCGCCTAAAATTTTCTTAGCTTCTTTTAATCTCTTTTCTGCTATCGTATCGTCATTTTCAAATCCATCTAATGATAATTGCTCAGTAGACGTGGCATTATTGATGGTTAGTGGATACATATAATGGCTATACTTGCCTTTTTTAATTTTGCGTTGAACAGCTATAAAATTTGCATACGAGGTAATTAAATATAAAGTGCCATCTTTGGTATTAAAAACACCTATTGCCTTCCAAATATAACGGTCAATTGGAATTTCAACTAGCCACGGGATAGAAGCAATAGCATCAGAAATAGTATTAAACCTATGATCCCAAACATTAAAGGATAAGCCATTAATATACTTTCCACCCGCTTCTTCCGTATAATCATCCATAACCTGCATCTTAATAATAGTTGCACCAGGAACGATTCTTCGTAGTACTTCATCATCA
The DNA here is from genome assembly GCA_004553595.1 of Methanobrevibacter ruminantium. GTDB lineage: Archaea > Methanobacteriota > Methanobacteria > Methanobacteriales > Methanobacteriaceae > Methanobrevibacter > Methanobrevibacter ruminantium_A. The sequence goes on from SFKZ01000062.1 coordinate 4,065, forward strand.
CGTTTTAATTTATCCATAATTACCTCCGTATATAAAGTAAAATTTATCATAAGCTTCAAAAATTATCATTGGTTAATTACTTATATAATAGACTTATTGCATGTACTTTTCAATGTATAGTTGACAAATTAGTGGGTTTTTCAAAAACGGCGGTATAATAGATTTTAATCAACAGAAAGGAGGTAATTATATGAAGAAAACGCAACATGTTGTGCATCATTCCACAGGTGGC
>SFKZ01000063.1 GCA_004553595.1 Methanobrevibacter ruminantium
CGTCAAAGATATAAAATTTGAAAATGGTGAGTTGAAGGAAGCTGCTTAAAACTTATGCCGATTCAAACTTCAATCCACAACAATTGACAATTTCTCATGTCGCGTACCACCGCTTTCTTGCATCGCCCTAAAGTTTAATAACAAATAGAAAGCAAGCTTGACTTGATTTCTATTTGTTTCCAATTTATATAACTGCTTCTTCGTCCAAGTCTAAAAGTTTAGTTTTATTTTTTTTATGTTTACTTAATCAACTCCATACCAAAAATTTACTGTTGATAATTGTTTTGTATAATTACTAAAAGAAAAATTTACTTGCCATGTACTATTTCCAAAAAAACATATTTCATAATTCTTTTCATGAATTTGTTTATAGAAATTGTTTCCAAAGATTTCTATGATGGAATCTTCATTCATACCTTCATAAAGGTTATGTTTTAATGGATCTTTTTGATTTGGTATAATACTCATTAATTCCAGGAAACATTTTCCATTAGAGCCAGAACATAGATAAACTAATAAGATGTCTTCTTTTTCCAATCTGTAACGAGTATGAGGCTTGGATTTATCATATTTATTTTCTTTAATTTCAGATGTAATTTTAAAAGTATCATTCAAAAAAAATTCTTCGAAAGATGAGTATGAATCGAATATTTGAGGATACATTTCCATTTTTAGAAATGGATTTTTCAAAAATGTATCTAAATCGATTCCGGAGTTTTCATTTGAAAAACAAATGCTAAAAAATGATAAAAGTAAAAATGCAAGACATATTTTTCTTTTCATTTTTCCTCCAAGCACCCCAGTGGGGTGTCCGTGTAACAACTGGTTGTACCGCAGGCAGCCTGACTGCCTGTCGGTTACGAACCTTTGTTATGACAAATTATATTTCTTATACAGAATTAGATTTCTTAAAACCTTTTTTTGTTCTTTTATAAGATTCTGTACGATCATTTGAAGCGAATGCTTCTATATTATCTTTCATAAGCGGCGTAAAGCCGCATACTACCGCTTCCTTGTTTTGCTCTAAAGTTTAATTAAAAATCCTGAGGAGTTTCAGTATATGCTACTATAATATATCCATATAAAACACCTTCATATATATGGACTTCCGTGTCATAGTTATAATCTGCTTTTATATATTCAACAGTAGACTCTTCAACAATTTTTTTAAGAAATAAATCTTCAATAAGGGAACCTCGTCCACTATTATAGGCTATAATATCATCAACAAAATATGCTGCATAAGGAGTTTTATTTGCAGACTGTTCTTCAGTCAATTCTCTGAATTGTTTTGTTTGCTCTTCTGTCATTCCGATTTTATTTCTTATTAATAATTTGAGTTTTCTTGTATCAAGAAGCTTGTCTATTTGGGAACGCGATTCAGGTGTATCTTCAATGGTATAACAAATTCCAACAAGTTTCTGTTTTGACAGGCAATACCAAATATTTGCACTTTGTCCAAGCACACGTGCTTGTTCGCGCATATATGTATAATTGTTGTCTTGAATCATTTCAAACAGCAGACCTTTGTTTGCGAGTTCTGGCATTGTCTCTCCCCAGTACGTTCCTCTGTATCCTTCCGAGAATACCGAAATACATAGAAAAAATAGAAGTGTAAAGACAGTAATTCGTTTCATTTTATCTCCTCATTGAAATGATTTTACGAAGATCAATTTCTTAATCATCGTAAAAGTTTTCTTATTAAATATTACAAAAGCAGGCCAGTGCGCCTGTCGTCATAACAACTGGTTGTACCGCAGCGGGCTCGACCCGCTGTCGGCTACGAACCTTTGTTATGTGATATTGTATTAATAAGGTGTGAAAATACCAATAATAATATTTTCTGGAGTCTTATATTCAACTCCTCCACGTTGACTTATTACCTCTTCTTTTTTTACCCACCCATGAATGCCTTCATAAACAGTATACATCCATAATTCATCTAATTCTAACATTCCTTCAGAAGATAACGAAATTTGACTTTCTGGGATTGAAACTTCATTACCATCCATATCTTTTACTGTTTTAAAGGTCCAGTGTGGTTGTATTAAAACAGTACTTTCTTCATCAGGTTCTTTATAGATATTTATTTTTAAATTAATAAGACCTGAATAATCAACTTTTCTAACAGGGAAATAATTATCATTCACTTTTTTATAAAAAAGAATCTCGTAATTATTACTATAATAAGGATTAATTCTATTTACGGAAATCCAACCTGTAATGCCATTAATTGTAATTTGAAACCAGATTTCACTTTCAGATTGCATTTCTTTAGTTACTATTTTTGAAATAGTTATGGAACTACCAGATGTTAGAATATCAATTATATTAGATGTTTTATCATAATTATTGTAAATAGGAAGCTTTCCATCTTTCAGATAAATATTTGAGACAATCTGATTATGCTTCCTTGTTGTTATTGTTGTATTTGATTTTTTTTCAATAGAAATAATGGTTCCATTTTCACCATTATAATCTGAAGTTTCACGAAAGTATTCTGAAAAGACATAAGCTGTTTGGTTAATTTTTGGGACATAACAAAATAACCACTCTTTAGTACTTTTTTCTTTGTTTACATATATTATTTCAGGTTCTGATAATTTCCCCAGAATCGTTGAATTAGTACTAGGCTTTTCTCGTATATTTATTCTTGTATCGATTGCTCGGTAACAATAAATACAATTATTCTCAAATTGTATATTTTGAGCAAATACTGAAAAGGTGAAAAAAATTAAAAATAATATTATAAGTTTTTTTCTCATTTTCTTTCAGCGCCCCAATGCGGGCGTCCACATAACAACTGGTTGTACCGCAGCGGGCTTGACCCGCTGTCGGCTACGAACCTTTGTTATACGATTATAATATATAATAATACCAATTACTTTCATAATTGGTATCAAAATTTTCTTTAGTATCAAATTCTATATTTATATCTTCTTTTTTTAATATATTATTGGAATCAAGTTTTTTTAATGAAGAGTAAATATATTCTTTTATAATTTCTTCTATTCTTTCTTTTTCCTTTTCATCTGGAATTTGATTATTTGAATAAAAGAATACAACAACTCGCGTACTAAATACATTTTTTATTATCCATATATTCTTATTATTTATTTCGTTTAATAAAAAATTCAAATTCTGTGGTAATTTTTCATATATTCTTTCTAATTCATCTTGTACAAATGATGAAAAGAAAACAAAAAATTTAGCTTTGTATTTATTCTGTAGTTCAAATTCTTTTTCTGTTATGTAGAAGAGAATTTCATCTTTCAATTTTTCATCAAACTGAACATTTTCATTTGGAGAATTATTATCTAATTTTATTTCAAACCGTATTAAGTTTTTACTATTTGAATCTTTCAGGAGCGTAAATAAAATTTCATGAATATCTAGATTATATGTTTCTGAAATATAATTTTTAATTTCATCATAATCCTCTTTTGAGATTTCCTTATTTAAGGATATTTCTTTTGCTGATTTAAGACTTTTATTCTTCTTATAAAGAATTATGAAAAAAATGGAAAGTAAAATTATTATAAAAACGATTTTCATTTTTATTCCTAAAAAGCACCCCTGTGCGGGTGTCCGTATAACAACTGGTTGTACCGCAGCGGGCTCGACCCGCTGTCGGCTACGAACCTTTGTTATGGCAAATATATTTCTTATACAGAATCAGATTTCAAAAATTCTTTTTTTTTATGAAACTTCTGTACAGCCAATGGAAGCGTATGCTTCTATTATTATATTTTTTTTAAGCGGCGTAAAGCCGCGTTCTACCGCTTCTTCGCGTAAACCATAAAGTATAATTTCATTTAAGTAAGCAAGCTCGACTTGCTTACTTAAATACTTCTCTTTTGTTTAATAATCCATTTATAAATATCTAAAGGTTTATTATTTGCTTGTAACAACAAGCGTAACTTACTATTACATTTTTAGGAAACAAACTTGTTTTATGCCTTACATAAATATTTTTCAGCATTCGGAACTTCTCGAAGAGTGCTTAAAATATTTCAAATAAAATAAAATGAGATATTAGCTATTAAATCATGATCTTCGTTATCATATTCTCTGTTTTTTGCCATAGACAGATCATACATAACACCTTTTGCACTTCCGGGGTTATTTTTAATTGTTTCAATTATATCATTTCTATTCGGTGCATATTTCTTTACTAAATATTCAATGGCTTTAATTAATTCTTTTTCTGTCATTTATTTTCTCCGAAATTGATATATCATTAAATTCTTTATTTCAAAAAAAGCAGGCCAGTGGCCTGTCGCCATAACAAT
>SFKZ01000064.1 GCA_004553595.1 Methanobrevibacter ruminantium
TAAACTTGTTCCTCAAGATCCAAACGACGAACCTGCCGAAGAACTTTTAAAACGCATTTCGACAAGTGATAACAGACCCTACAAGAAGTTTGAAGAAGATGAAGTCCCATTTATTATTCCTTTCAATTGGAAATGGGAACGGTTAGCAAAAATCTCTTCAATTATTTCTAAGGGTACAACCCCTAGGGGTGGTAAAAATGCTTATTGTATTGAAGGCATTAATTATTTAAGAGTTGAAAACATTTCAGCTGATGGAACAATTAATTTAGAAGATATAAATCATATAAGTGAAAATGAACATCTAACCTTCCTTAAAAGGTCAATTCTACAGGAAAATGATGTAATAATAAGTATTGCTGGAACACTGGGAAAAATAGGAATTATCCGTAAATGTGATTTACCCATGAATACAAATCAAGCAATTGCTTTTGTTCGTATTTCAAATTTGTCAATCATAAATCTGAAATATTTACGATATGTTCTGGAATCAGTTGAATTACAACGATTACTTCTCAGTCAGACAAAAGTAACTTCAATACCTAATTTAACATTAGAGATAATCAATAATTGTCCAATTCCTCTCCCTCCAATCCAAGAGCAAAATCGTATTGTCTCAAAAATTGAAGAACTCTTTTCAGACTTAGACTCAATTTCATCAAACTTAGAATAAATTGTCCCCTAAAAAATCTGTCTGTATTTCCTTTACCGTTTTACAATACAGACAGATTGGAGGCAATTATGAAAATGAACATTAATCAAATCTATTATTCTCACAAAAGTTCAACTTGTATGAACAAAGATGGCAAGGCTTTATCTGTTTATGACAGTTATCAGGAAGCTCAGAACAGTGCCCGCTATATTGGAAAATCCTTTATACCTTATTTATGTAGCAGGTGTGGAAAATATCATCTTAAACCAGAAGAGTTTTACTGCGAAAAGGTAAAGCGTGTTTGCAATTGTGTGGACCATAACGGAAATCCGAAAGACTGTTATAAAACCCATGAAGATGCCTTGAAGATGGTAAACATTCGTGCAAAAGCTGGAATAATACTTCATATTTATGAATGCCCTAAAAGCGATTGTTTCCATCTAACAAGCAGAAACGTGTTATAATAGGAGATTAAGAATATGACAGAAGTTTTTAATATTGGAAAAACAATCAGAATTCTCGCAAATCTTATTAGTCTTAAAACTCTAAATGAACCTGAAGGCGAAACATTTTATGAGGCAACAAAAAAACAAATAAAAAGAATGACGGACTACGATTTTACAAAAATGAAAGAAAAAGATTTTGATAGATATTTCAATTTTGTAAAGAAAGTTGATAACTGGGCAGAATGGGCCAAAAAGGAAGGTTACCTGCAAGGATATCAACAAACTGCAATGTCTGATTTTTATCTTTTGATGTTTGAAGCTGCAAAAATGAATATGCCGATAAATAAAAATATGACAGAACACTTCTTCTGTTATGCAATTGCAAAGGTATTATTTAATCAGATTCAGGAATATAGAACCCAGCATCCAAAAGAAAGTAAATATGAAGCCATGTATTGGTGTTTTGCAACTTTTGAATTCTTCGGCGATGATACAAAATATCTGACAGATTACAATCCTGTTTCAAGTACTTTTGCATTGTTAACTCGCTGGGTAAAAGATATTAATCAACTTATAAAATATTGGCAGGATCATATAGATAACGACGGTAAAAGAGAAAATCCACCAGATATCAAAGATTATATCTTAAAATGGCAAAAAGGCCGTTCTCCATCTTGGGCAATTATTAAACTGTTTTTTGATAATGATTTGTGTCCTCCTGATGATTATTTTGTTTTTGAAGAAGATAAATTAAAGAAGGATGCTTATAGAACTTTTAAGGGAAATTTATTTTTTTCATTCATACTTACCAATTTATTTGACTATTTAGAAAAGGAAAATATTCTTTCTAAAGAATCAAGACTGATGATAAGAACAGGCACTAGATTATACTATCGCGATTTTTACATAAAACGAAGGATGGATGATCCAGACTATTCTGAAAAGTTTGAAGAAGAAGCAAAGAAAAATCTAATGTTCAGAACTTTATTTTGTATGTTGGATGGTACTCTTAACCAACTAAGAGTAGATGAATATTTAAATAGTGTTTATTTACATCCCGAATATCCAATACTATTAGATTAAGATGAACTGGCGGATTTTATTCCGCCAGTTTTTTTTACCACGTTACAATCTGATCAACAATTTCCTGTTGCTCACTAGCAGTTCGACGCAAGTAAATACGAGTTGTTTCAATACTTTCGTGCCCCATCAAATCAGCGAGCAAAGAAATGTCATTAAATTTTTCAAGAAAGTTCTTTGCGTAACGATGCCGGAAAGAATGAGGATAGACAACCTTAGTGCTTATGCCGTATTTTGCAGCATAAGTTTTAAGCTGTGTAGCAATTCCTCGTGTGGTAATTCGTTCACCAAAACGATTAAGAAAAACATATCCAAAAGTCCTATTTATAGAATTAAGCCAGGCTTGGGCTTCTTCACGCAATAGTTTTGGAATATACAAACGACGAAGTTTTCCGCCTTTTGAGTATAAATCAAACCAGCCAATGTTTACGTGTTCAACTTTGATTTGAGTAAGTTCGCTAACACGCGCACCAGTAGCACCAAGAAACCATACGACAAAATACCATTCAATATTACCGTCAGCTTTAAGCTGTGCTTTGAAATATTGATAATCAGCATTGCTTATTACATTTTCCAGAAAGTTTTTTTGTTGGACCTTTACCTGCTTAAGCTGCATTTTATCTTTGCCGGTAAAAACAAGATACTTGTTGATTGCCTGAATACGAAGATTTACGGTTTTTGGCTTAAAGTATTCTAAAAGCCAGCCTTTGTAGGCAAGAAGATTTTCTTTTGAAAAATCTTCATAGTTTTCTGTGTAATACTTAATTGTCCACAGATAAGAAGTGACAGTATTTTCTGAAAGATTCTGCTTTCGAAGATACTGCTCGAATGGTGATTGTTCATTTCGCTTTATCATAAAAGCCTCCAATAAGTTTTTTTGCACTAAAAAGTGCCTTATTGGTGAATTTATCTTCTTAATGCAGACCTTATGAGAAGGTGGATGAGGAACCTTTTGAAATTCCCGATTCCTGGAAATGGGTAAAACTTAATGATTTAGCTGAAATTGCTCGTGGCGGTTCACCAAGACCAATTCAAGATTATATTACTGAAGAAAAAGATGGAATTAATTGGATTAAAATTGGAGATACAATAGCAGAAAGCAAATATATAACTTCTGCAAAAGAAAAAATTAAGCCAGAAGGAAAGAAACATTCTCGTTTTGTTCATGCAGGAGATTTCTTGCTAACTAATTCAATGAGTTTTGGAAGACCTTATATTTTGAAAATTGATGGATGCATTCACGATGGTTGGCTTGTTTTTGCAAATATAAAGGAATACCTTTTGCAAGATTACCTTTATTATGCTTTATCTTCTGCATATATTTATAAGAATTTTTCAAATGTGGCAGCAGGTTCTACTGTAAAAAATCTGAAGTCTGATACAGTAAAACAAGTAGATTTTCCTCTTCCTCCATTATCAGAGCAAAAAAGGATTGTAGAAGCTATAGAAAATATGTATGAAGTATTAGACCAGATTCAAAACAATCTTGTCTAGTTGTTCATACAATTCATTAATTTTGTTCACAATTCTATTCTGTTCTTCATGCGGGGGAATTGCTACAATTTGATTCTTTATAACATCAACCGAAATTGCTCTAAATGTAGTTCCTGTAGCTTTTTGTTCAAAATTAGATTGTAATGATTGTAACCAGTAAAACCAAAAATCAGAATTAATCGTATATTTTGGAATAACTGCACACAAGCCACGTCCAATACAGATTTCTCTTTCAGTTATGTTTACAATTCCAACAGGGGCACGCACACAAAGTAGAACAGAATCTTTTGGTGCAATTTTAGTAATGTGTTTTGTAAACGAAGATGATTCTTCTAGGTATTTCTTACCAAAACAAATTTTCCCTTGATGAAATTCCATACCGTTTTTATCATCAGATACAGCTTCACCTTCTGGAGATTGCCCCATAATAACAGAACATACATCTTTTACTTTACAAAAACGCCAGTTCTTAGGTATTTCATAATCAAACTCTTCTTCAAACTTCTTGTAGGGTCTGTTATCACTTGTCGAAATGCGTTTTAAAAGTTCTTCGGCAGGTTCGTCGTTTGGATCTTGAGGAACAAGTTTA
>SFKZ01000065.1 GCA_004553595.1 Methanobrevibacter ruminantium
GTAGATATGCAGCAAGGATTTGTTATTCCAGTATACAATCATGGAAGCACCCTGGAACAGGTTGTTTCTTCTTTGTCAGTTTATAATCTGCCTATAATTGTTGTTGATGATGGTAATGGAGAAACTGATAAAGCATATATTTATGATGTATCAAAAAAATTCTCTAATATTACTCTGATTGTTAATAAAAGAAATCGCGGTAAAGGATATTCCGTTTGTAAAGCAATTAAAGAAGCTCATAAAATAGGAATAACACATTTGTTTCAGATTGATGCTGATGGTCAGCATGACATGGAACAAGTGAAAAACTTTCTTAATATTTCAAAGGAACATCCGGCAGCTTTAGTTTCTGGAGTACCTGTTTTCGATGAATCAATTCCTCTTAAAAGAAAAAATGGAAAGAAAATCAGCAATAATTATGCCAGTTTTGTTACATTGACACACGATTATATTCAAGATGCAATGTGTGGATATAGAGTTTATCCTGTAGAGCCATTCTACAAAATATGTAAATCAACTTATATAGACAGCCATATGGGTTTTGATACAGAAATCCTGATTAAAATGGTTTGGTTTGGTGTTCCATTAATTTATTCGCCTGTTAAGGTTTCGTACCCAGTGGGTGGAAAATCAAACTTTAGAATGGTTCGTGATAATATTCACATTTCATGGATGTTTACAAGAATGACATGTGGAATGTTCGTTCTTTGGCCATATCTTTTGATAAGGAAGATGTTTGTAAAACGTGAAGCGTGAAAAAAAACAACCAGAAAATGATAAAAAGGTGACTGAGTGGGCTTCTAAAAAAGAAGTTGTTAAGACCAGTTTTCCTATTTATTTTACATTACTTCTCATGAAAAATCTGCCAAAATTTTTGATAGACTTTATCGTTTTATGTGTTGCTTTCTTTTTCTATGTTTTCAACAAAAACGCTCGACAGGAATGTAAACGCTTTCAAAAACAACTTAAAAACTATAAACCGGATGCAATAAAAAAAATAAATCCATACAAACAAATTTCTGCTTTTGCCATAACATTTGTAGAAAAAATGGAATGCTGGGTAAAACCAAAACCAACTGTAAAATTAACTTTTTGCGATGATGATGTTCAAGAGTTAATTGACCATTTGAACAGCGGTAAAGGCGCTATGTTGTTGGTTTCCCATCTGGGAAACGCTGAAATTTTCAGAAATCTTGCAAATAATAATGATATATATCTTAACCGCGAAATTCCTATATCAGTATTGATGGATTTGGACTCGACTTCCCACTTTACAAACACGCTAAAAAAGGTAAATCCTGAATTTGTTCAAAACATTATCGATATTAATCACATTAATCCAGGAACAATTGATATTCTTTCTGATACAATAGAACAGGGCGGGCTTGTTGTTTGTGCAGCTGACCGAGTTTCAAAATACAATGAAAACAAAACAGTGAAATGCAGTTTTCTTGGAAAGGAAGCTTCCTGGCCATATGGTGTTTATCTTATTCCAATGCTTCTTAAATCGCCTGTATATTATGTATCAGGATACAGAACAAGAGATGTTGCTTTTGACAGAAAATATGAATTCCATGTTAAAAAAAGTTCAATTGATACAAACTGTAAAAGAAATATTCGTGAAACTAATATCCAAAAACTTTGTTTTGAATATGTACAGGAACTTGAAGAGCACTGTATTAAACATCCATTCCAGTGGTTCAATTTTTACGATTTCTGGAAAAATTCTCAAGAATAACAGGGTTTAAAAATGAAGTTAAAAAAATTCGTAGCATCCTCATTTATATTAATTATGGCTGCAGGTAGTCTTTTCGCACAGCAGAAACAAAAAGATCAATTTTCTACAATTTGTAAGCAATTATCAAAGTCAAAAATTATTCGTGGTGACTTTGAACAAACACAGAAAAACGCCAAAACAGGTCGTTCTGTAAATTCATTTGGTAAGTATACAATCAGTGCAGAAGATGGAATGATCTGGTTCACCGAAGTTCCTGTAAAATCGGTAATGGCAGTTACAAAAACATACATGATTCAGGAAATAAAAGGACGCCAGCGCAAAATAGATGGATCTAAGAATCCAACATTTACACATATGGCTGATGTAATTTCTTCATTGTTTACAGGGAAATACGAAGAAATCAACAACAATTTTGAAGTGAAATGTGTTGCTAAGGAAGAAACTAATTTTGGTTGGGAAATAACATTAACACCAAAGGACAATACAATTTCTTCGTATATAAAAGAGATTTCAGTGGGTTGTATATTATTACCATCTGGTGAATGTCAGATTACGAATATGAAAATGATAACCTTTACGGATGACAGCACAACCTATAGGTTGAATAATCAAGTGGTAACTGATAATCTTAATTCTGATGAAGCAAAATACTTTGAAAAATAATAAGTTCCAGGCCTTGTGGATTGCGATTCACGGGCTTGTTTTTTTAGCACTGGGTATCATGTTCCTTTGTGGAATCAGATACAAAATCAATACTAATCTTTTTGACATTCTTCCAAAGACTAATGCAAGCCGTGATGTAAGTAAGGCTGATGGTGTAATGGGTTCAAAAACAGGTCGAGTCTTTATTGTTCTTGTTAAAGGACCAGATTTGGTTTCTGCAAAAAAAGCGGCTTGCGACTTTAATAGTTTATTGGAAGAAGAAAGTAACAAAGCATGTTTTGAAAAAATATCTTTGTTAATGGATAATAATATGACTGAGGTGTCAGATTATTTTCTTAAAAACAGATATTTTCTCTTAAATGAAGCTCAGGCAGAAAGTCTTTATACCAATAATGGCGTTCATAATTTTATCGATGATTCCTTGATGACAATCTACAGTTCTTTCGGAAGTATTAGAAACCTTGAAGAAGATCCTTTTGCATTAAGTGAAATGGAACTTATGGAAGGATTAGGAAAGCTTATGGAAAATGGAACTTCCATGAGCATGCTGGATGGCGTTCTTTGTACATATAAAGATGACAACTGTTATGTAATGCTGCGAGGTTCCCTTACTCCAGAAGGTGCATCTATTACGAATAAAAACAGTGGTGTAAAAAAGATTTATGAATGTGCAGCAAAAGTAAAAGAATCACCTGAAAACTCAGAAATTGAATTTATCTATTCTGGAGTTCCATTCCATAGCTACGAAAGTTCCTCTTCTGCGCAGAAAGAAATAACAATAATTTCTGTTGTTTCTATGATTCTCATTATTCTTCTTTGTATTTATTTTTTCAGGAACGGCTTACCAGTAATCAGTTCTGTTGGAGCCATAACATTATCAGCAGTTTTTGCTTTATCCTGCGTTTTATGTGTATTTAAAGAAATTCATATTCTTACATTTGTTTTTGGTACAACATTGATAGGTACATGTCTTGATTACAGCGTTCACTATTTTGTTCGCTGGAAAGGTGATATGGAACTTAATTCAGGTGTGGAGATTAGAAAGCACTTATTTAAAGGAATTACACTTTCCTTAATTTCTACAGAATTGTGTTACATACTTTTATGTTTCGCACCCTTTGCATTATTAAAACAGGTGGCAGTTTTCTCATTTAGTGGAATCTTAAGTTCTTATCTGACAGTAATCTGCATGTATCCCTTATTTAAAAATCCAAAGGTTAAAAAGGAAATTCCTTTAACTAAGCTGTTTAATGCAAAGAAAACTGGTCATAAAAACATTAAAAAGTTTATTTTTGCAGGAATTGTGGTAGCTCTGGCAGTTGTTTTTGTATTTGCTAGAAAAAATATTCGTATTGAAAATGATTTGAAATCTTTTTATACAATGAAAGGGGATTTGTTAAAAAGCGAAATTGAAGCAAATACAGTTCTTAATTCCGGATCAAGTGGATGGTACTTTATTGTTAAAGGAAATTCAAAAGATCAGGTTTTAGAAAATGAAAGAAAATTATGCAAAAAGCTTGATGACTTTATTGAAGCTAACGGTAAAGGTACAGAAATGACCTATAATAGCATCAGCAAGTATATTCCTACAAAGTCGATTCAGGAAAAATCATATAAATCTATCGTTAATCTTTTTGATGAAATTTTACCTCAATATATTGATGTTCACAGATTTGATGCACGGGAAGCAATTGAATTAAAAGAAAAATTTATTAAGGAGTACAAAGCTCAGGAAGGAAAATATATAGATTTAGAAAATGATATTCCAGAATTTATGAAGGATGCAATTTCTAATCTTTGGATTGGCGAGGTTGATGGTGAATGGTTCAGCGTTGTAATGCCAATGCACATTACAG
>SFKZ01000066.1 GCA_004553595.1 Methanobrevibacter ruminantium
GACCTATTGAAAAAGTTCCATATTTATTCGCAATGATGCTTTCTTCAAAAGTATAAAAATCTATATCTCCTGATGGAGATGCTGGAAGTGCTCAAGATAATTTAAGTGCAGATGATATTCAAAATATTGAAGTTGATTACCCTGAAAAACAAAAAATTGATGATTTCAATGAAGTATATGGAAAAGTTATAATTTCGATGCTGGAAAATAATAAGGAAATATCTGAATTAAATAAATTGAAACAGTTGGTTGTTTCGCAGATTTCGAAAAGGTAAATGTCACACGGATGCACAAGCCGCGAAAGTGGCGTGTTAAATAATTTCCACTCATGCAAACGACACGAAGTGGCGTATTCGATTTTCCTAACGGAAAATCTGTAAATAATTTATTCTTGGAATTGCGTTAGCAATTCCGAATCCGTGTGACAGTATCGGGGGCGTTGCGGGGGTGTCCCCCGCAGAGGGGATAGGACGCAACGAAGTGCGGCCGCAAGGGGAGACTTCCCCTTCCTAAATAAATATTTTAATTTTTTATGCATTATTTTTACACAAAAAATATATTTTATGATATATTATTAGTATTATGTTGGTTAGTCTTAAGTTTAATAATGCATTTGTTTTTTCTCGGGAGCAGGAGTTTTCGCTAAAGGCGGATTTACGGAGCAAGAAATTATCTTCTAATGTCATTGAAACAAAGAATGATAATGTTCTGAAGGCGGCTTGTATTTATGGTTCTAACAACTCGGGTAAAACTTGTATTGTTAGAATTATCCGTGCAATCTGGAGTGTTATTTTAAATCAACCTGGTAATATTTCGCCTAATCTTTTTTCTAATAATCCTAGAGTTTTTATTTCGTGCAGATTTATTCAGGATGAGAAGGAATGGGAATATTCCTTTAAATTTGATGTAAGCAATAATGTTTATGTTTATGAAAGTTTTTCGTTGATTGAGTTTGATTCTTATAAAAACGAAAAATCTACGCTTTATTATGAAAGGGACTTTGAAAATAACCGCTTTTTTAGTAAAGATGATGCTTTAAATGCAAGTCTTACTTTGATGGGCAAAAACAACATTCTTATTCATGTGGTTGATACAACTACGCTTCCTTATTTGAACGAAGCAAAAAACATTTTGCAGAAATTCGCCAATCGCATTGTCATTTTTGATATGAACAATATTTCTATGGATCAAACAATTCAGTTGTTGAAAAATCATTCTGATATTCAAAAGGATATTGTCAGTTTTATTAAAAATGCTGATTTGGATTTGGATGAAATTAAATATATCGGTTCTAATCAGATGAATGAGGTTAGAGTTTCAAAACAAGCTCCTGCAGAAGAAGTTATTGCGATGAAATTACAGCAGTCTTTTGAAGATTCTATGCGTCTGGTGTCCGTTTATAAAGGTGTTCCTGTTCCAAGTTTGCAGTTCGATTCTACTGGTACAAAGAAAATTACTGCATTGGCAAGTTATGTTATTAATGCTCTTAGACAAGGTCATATTCTGGTTGTTGATGAACTTGATTCCAGCATTCATTTTAAGCTTACTCGGGCAATTATTTCTATGTTCAATAATGAACTGAATGATAATGCTCAGCTTATTTTTACAGCCCACGATGTTAGTCTTATGGATTGCAAAAAATTATTCAGAAAAGAACAGATTTGGTTTGTTCACAAAGATACTGAACAGGTTTATTTGTATTCACTTGCGTCTTTTACTGCTGAAGATGGTATCAGAGGTGATACTACTGATTTATTTGATAAATATAAGCGTGGAATTTTAGGTGCAATTCCAGAGCCTGATATGTTAAAGACTTTATTACAGGTGAAGAATGAGTAAGCCAAGTTTTTTGAATAAAACTAAAAAGAAGATTTGTCTCATTTGCGAAGGTTTTGAAGAATTTGATTATATTTCAAAACTTCTGGAGCTGAAAATTTGGTCTGATGTTTATGATTTTGAACTTGTAAATGCAGAATCTTGTGGAAATATTTCTGCCCGTTATCAAGACAGGTATCAGAGTGATAATTATGATATTGTTTTAGTTTTTTGTGATACGGACAGACGTCTAGAAGACGGTTTTGAATTAATCAGGACAAAAATCAACAATATTTTTGGAAATTCTATTGCTGCCGATAAAGTCATAATTTTTGTTAATCCATGTACAATGCAGGTTATTCTTTCTCATTTTGGGGATGTTAGTTTACGAACTCAAAACAAACGTAAAAATGATCCTGAAATTAAACGCCTTACTGGATTGTCTGATGAAAAGAAATATGATGGGTGTAAGGAACACAGAGATTTTATTTTCTCACAGGTTACAAAAGAGAACTATGAGGAAATGAAAAATCGTATAAGTTTGCTTTCTGATAATTATAAAAATCAGCCAGCAACGAATTTTGCTTATTACTTGGAATTGTTTGAAAATTCTAATAGTGATTGGATTGATAAAATTAATTCAATTATAGAAACAGAATAATAAGGAAAAACATGTCTTTGCAAATCAAACTTTCAGATTATTACATTGCATATTTTGATATTCTCGGTTATAGAGGATTGTTCTCTGGAAATGAAGGACAAAATTGTGAAATCATTGAAAATATCATAACGGCATTTAATAAAATATCTAATAGCATTAATCAAAACAATTCTTCTCCGATTTTGCAAGCTGTTGATCTGAAAATTGAAAAAAGAATGTTAGATTTGTGACTTTCAAAAAGGATTGTGCCTTGAACACAAAATATTCATTCGAGGGGCAATAGTAAAAGATAAAGCATATTTATCGGAACATACAATTCAAGGTCCAGGAATAATTAAAGCTGCATCAATGGAAGCAAAAGATGCAGTTTACCCAAGAATACTGCTTGATGCATCTATTGAAAATGCTATTAATTCGAATTGTGCAAATGATGGAATTTCTCAAATAGTAGGTAGTTGGCTAAAGAAAATAATCCAGGTCTTCCCAGATGACAAACTGTTTCTAAATTATCTGTATAATCAGAAATCGTTGTTTGATGTGTTACCAGAGTTACAAGATGAAAAAATTCAAACATCTCTATTGAATCAACTAAAATAGATTTCAATCTCCGATTTTACAAATGTTACGGTTTCTCTTAAAAATTCATCATCCACAAAATCAATATTAGAAAAGCACAAAAATGTTTTGATTGAAAAGATAAATCAATATTCAAATTACGATGATGTAAAAAATCAAAAGGAAGCAGATTTAAAAGAAAGGATAATTAAAAAATATCACTGGGTTTTAAGTTATCATAATCTTATGTGTAAATTGAATGATGAAATGGAATTTGAAATTAAATATGCTGATATAATTGATTATCGTTATGGGACATTTTTAATTATGTTGGTAGATAATAATACAGGTAATGAGAGAAGCGACAAAACAATAGAAAAATAAAATAAGCCAGCGTTGCGGGCGGCGCTTGAGCCCGCAGAGGGGGTAGCGGAAAACGCGCAAGCGGTTGGAGCGAGGGGGAGACTTCCCCTTCCTAGCCTTATAATCGAAAAATATTATGATAATTTCTGAATATAATCGAAAAATATTATAATTTTTATTGATTTGGCAGAAAAAATCTCTTATTATTAAGGTATGAACGAAATTAAGAGAGATTTGCAGATTATTCTTTCTCAAAAACTTGGCAAAGGCAAGGTCATTATTTTGATGGGCTCTCGTCAGGTTGGAAAAACTACGCTTTTGCAAAAACTTCTTTCTGAATATTCGGATGAAAAATCAGTGCAGTACTGGAATTGTGACGAAATAGATGTGAGAAAACTTCTTGCTGATGAATCGTCTGCTCGTTTGAAATCTTTTGTAGGAAATTCAAAATTTATTGTTATTGATGAAGCGCAGCGTGTTCAAAATATTGGTCTTAAATTGAAAATCCTTCACGATAATTTCCCTGATGTTCAGATTGCTGTAACTGGTTCATCTGCACTTGATTTGTCTAACACGATTAACGAGCCTTTGACCGGGCGAAAATTTGAATACAATCTTTTTCCTTTTTCTACAAATGAGCTTGTTCACAATTTTTCGATGCTGGATGAAATGAAACAGTTGGAAAACAGACTTGTTTATGGTTTTTATCCTGATGTAGTGAATAATCCAGGTGAAGAAAAAGAAACCCTTTCAAATATTGTTTCAAGTTATCTTTATAAAGATGTTTTTGAGTTTCAGGATATACGAAAGCCTTTTGTGATTGAAAAACTGGTTCAGGCTCTTGCATTGCAGGTTGGAAGTGAAGTTTCGTTTAATGAACTTGGAAATCTTTTAGGAATTGACTCTCTCACTGTTCAAAAATATGTGGATTTACTTGAGAAGGCTTATGTAATTTTTCATCTTCATTCTTACAGCCGCAATGTTCGAAATGAACTTAAAAAAAGTATAAAGATTTATTTTTATGATAACGGTGTCAGAAATGCGGTTATCTCAAATTTTTCTCCTTGTGATTTGCGTTCCGACATTGGCATGATTTGGGAAAACTTTTTAATCAGCGAACGAGTAAAAAACAATGCTTTTCATAACAGAAATGCAAAATATTATTTTTGGCGTACAACTCAAAAGCAGGAAGTTGATTTTATCGAAGAATTTGATGGAAAATTTTCAGCCTTTGAATTTAAATACAATCCAAAGAAGGCGAATGCAAAATGTCCGCTAACATTTTCTAATAATTATCCAGAAATTCCTTTTTCTGTGATTTCCAGAGGAAACTATCTTGATTTTATCACGGAGGAGTCAATCGATTGTTGAAACAATCTTCTTGACTTTTTATGGGAGTAAATATGCAATTCAACGAACACCACCTAGAACTTTCCATCATGGAGCTTTTTGAAAATCAAGGTTATGCTCATATTACTGGCAGTGAGATTCATCACGAAAAAACTGAAGTGCTTTTGATTGATGTTCTTCGTAATTTCCTTTTGTTCCGTTATGGTTCTCAAAATATCACCGAAAACGAAATTACTTCTGCCATAAATCGTATTAAAAATATTTCTTCTGACCTTTATGATGAAAATAAAAAAGTGCTGGATTTGCTTTGCAACGGTTTTACTCTTCGCCGTGATGATCCAACTCAAAAAGACTTATTTATTCAGTTGATTGACTTTGATGAGCCTAAAAACAATATGTTCAATATTGTAAATCAACTTGAAGTGCAGGGTAGGGAGCAGGGCATTCATAGAATGCTGCGTATTCCAGATGGAATTGTTTACATAAACGGAATTCCTGTTGTTGTTCTGGAATTCAAATCTGCAATAAAAGAAAACACAACTATTGAAGACGCATACAAACAGCTTACGATTCGCTATCGTCGTGATATTCCTGAACTGTTTAAATACAATGCATTTGTCGTTATTTCTGACGGTGCAAATACAAAGGTGGGTTCACTTTTTTCACCTTATGAATTTTTTTATGCCTGGAGAAAAGTTGAAAGCACAGACAAGGAAGTTGATGGAATCAGTTCACTAATCACAATGGTGAATGGTCTTTTCAGAATGGACCGTTTGGTTGCTGTCATTAAGGATTTTATTTACTTTCCAGATTCTTCGGATAAAGAAACAAAAATTGTCTGCCGTTATCCTCAGTATTTTGCAGCCACAAAACTTTTTGACAGCATCAAATCTGCAATGAAACCAGACGGCAACGGAAAAGGCGGAATCTATTTTGGTGCTACTGGTTGCGGAAAAAGTTACACGATGGTTTTTCTTTCCAGAATGATCATGAAAAGCAAGGAATTCAACAGTCCAACAATCGTTGTAATCACTGACAGAACAGACCTTGATGATCAGCTTTCAAAGATATTCCTGGAATCAAAAAACTACATTGGCGATGAAAACATTAAGTGCATTGAAGCTCGTGATGATGAATCAGAAAACAAAACTGGCTTAAAGCAGGAACTTAAAAACCGAGCCAGCGGCGGTGTTTATCTCACAACAATTCAGAAATTCAGCGAGGATATAAAACTTCTTTCAGACCGTTCTAACATCATTTGTATTTCAGATGAAGCCCATCGTTCTCAGAATAATCTTGATGAAAAACTTGTGATTAATGAAAAAAAGGGAATTGTTGAACATAAATTTGGTTTTGCGCACTTTTTGCATGAATCATTTCCTAACGCCACTTATGTTGGTTTTACAGGAACTCCAATAGATGAAATGGAGCAGGTTTTTGGTGATGTTGTTGATACTTACACCATGAAAGAATCTGTTGCAGATGGAATTACGGTAAATCTTGTTTACGAAGGTCGTGCTGCAAAGGTTATTCTGGACCAGAAAAAGGTGCGTGAAATTGAAGATTATTATGCTCAATGTGAAGATGAAGGAGCCAACGAAAATCAGATTGCAGCCAGTAAAAAGGCTGTAGCTAATCTTGATGCAATTATTGGTGATCCTGATGTTGTGGCTGAGGTTGCCAAAGATTTTATTGAGCATTACGAAACTCGTGTTCGGGAAGGGGCAACCGTTGAAGGCAAGGCAATGTTTGTCTGTTCAAACCGTGAAATTGCCTATGTTTTGTGGAAGAAAATTGTGGAACTTCGCCCTGAATGGAATGAAAAGAAAGTCTGTTCTGATGGTGAAGTTCTGACTGAACAGGATAAAAATGAACTTAAGCCTATTGAGAAAGTCAAAATGGTTATGACTGAAAATAAGGCAAAGGACACAGCTGGCCTTTTTGAGCTGCTTGGAAATCATGACTACAGAAAGGAACTGGACCGTCAGTTTAAGAATAAAAAATCAAACTTCAAGATTGCCATTGTTGTTGATATGTGGATTACAGGTTTTGATGTTCCTTGTCTTGATACAATCTATATTTACAAACCTTTGCAGAAACATACTTTAATTCA
>SFKZ01000067.1 GCA_004553595.1 Methanobrevibacter ruminantium
AATTAATTCTTTTTCTGTCATTTATTTTCTCCGAAATTGATATATCATTAAATTCTTTATTTCAAAAAAAGCAGGCCAGTGGCCTGTCGCCATAACAATGGGTTAAACCGCACGCGGCTTGACCGCGTGTCGGCTTTGAACTTCCTGTTATGTGATTTATCTTTTTTCTAAAATATGTAAATACTCTACTGTAGAATCAGCTTTATTAAATCGATTTGAGTCTGCTTTGAAACGTTGATAATCTGTTTGTGCTAAGTCATATATTCCGTATTTTGACATAATGTTTTTTATATCTTCTACAGACATTAAGCCTTCGTTATTATAAGAGAGGAAGATATATTTGAAATTTGCATTCTGTATAAGATTATCAAATTCGTCTTTTACATAGCTGGCAGAGCAATATTTTGATTTATCATATTTTCTTAAACCTGTTTTTCCGCTTGGAACAAATGCTTTATATTCAGCAATTGTATTTAACATGTGATAATTTGCACCATATTGACGAGCGTTATATGGTGGATCTAGATACAAGATATCACCTTCAATCTCTTTTATAAGTTTATTTGCATCTTTATTGAATACTTGGTGGTCATTATCATTTAATTCATATTCGGCAGGTTCTAGAATTAATTCTTTCTGAGCAGATTTTTTTAAATTTTTCAAATAAGCTCCATAAACTGAGGCGGTATTGGCAACTTTATCTGCACATTCAAGAAGACTACAAAGAAGGAAATAATACAGATTATCAGAAATTTGGCCTTCTTCTTTCCAATTTTCAATAGCAGTTCTTATAGTATCGATACGTTTACCATTATCATCCGAAAAATATTGACGTTCTCCATTTCCTCCAAGACAATAATTTGTATAAATAAAACCATTATCAATAAGCGGAAGATTATTCAATTCTTCGAGCAAAGAATTTTTGTTTTCAATAGGACGATGATTCTCGATGTAATTTTTATTCAACACATAGCTGTAATATTCAACATCATTTGAAATTACTTTCTTTACAGAAGTTTTAAAAGTTCTGCCAACAATTCCTGTTCCTGCAAAGATATCACAAAATGTTTTTTGAGATAAATCTTCACCACAAACAGATTTGATAGTATTAGGAAGAAACTTCTGACAAAGCTTTAATTTTGAACCAATGTAATTCATTTTTGATACTCCGTTTCAGAAAAAATAATATCATTTGCTGTAATTTCATATTCAATAAATTTTAATGGGAGACCATGCTTCTCGGAATTGAACTTTCTAAAGTTATCAAAAATTTGTCTATCTAAAAACATAGCTTTTTTACATATAAGAATAGGTTGAATTATACTTGCTGTATTAGGAATATAATACTGTTCTATCCATTCAACATATCTCCTAATCTGATTTACATTATATTCTTCTGTTTCAACAGCTTTTAGTTCTATTGGAACTAATAAATGTTCATTCTCATCAACTTTTTTAGAGAACATAACATCAATTTTCTGCATGCCTACACCACAAGAAACTTCATTTCCTAACCATTCAAGCTCTTCTGCTTTTATATCAAGGGTTTTATCAAGAGATTTATTAACTCCTAAACCAAGATTTTGAGTAATATACATTTGTAAGTAAACTTCAAATTTCTGATATAAAGAGTTTTTCTTTATTAAGCGTGGCAAGATATCAATTTTTGAATCTTCATGTTTATATTCATAATGAGAATTTGAGATACAAATTTGTTCACCATCATAAGTATAATCTTTTCCATTTAGGGCCTTATAATTATTTTTCCGGCTAATTAAATGAGTTAAACGAGTAGCTTCATACAACGTAATCATTGTATTGCCGCGTTTACCTTTTAGCTTCCTATAAATCAAGCTCCATAACATTTGGCATGGGGCTTGTAATTCTTTTATTTCATCTAAGGCTTCCCATTCTGTAATACCTAAAGAATAAACTTTATAAGGTTCTATTCTCATCCTAAAAGGCAAAGTCTTACCAAGTTTGTCTTTTAAATACTCACCTTTATCACAAACAGAAACTCCATTATCAGATGCTTTAAAAATACCATAAAACTTACCTTGGTCATTACCCTGTACGACATAGAAGAAAATATAATCACCTTTTCTTACTCTTCCCCAATCAGACATTAAGCCAACACATACTTTTTCTAGGGAAGCATTTAATTTTGCTTTTAATATCTTATCTTTTGTGATTTCTTTATCTTTAGAATCAGGTTCTTTTCCACCTGTACCACCAAACATATATTCAAGGTGATACTTAAAAGTATTTTCATTTACAACTAAAACATGAGTTGTCATTCTTTCTTTCCTTCTTTTTTAAGTCCTACTAATTTTATGGATTTAAGTTTACCTTTTCCAACGCCAGTCATTTGAGAATCCGTTTTTGTATTAATTGAACCTTTCTCATAGTTTTTTTCTATAAAATATTTATCATCTAAATAAGAACCCTTTCTTGTATAATTGCATCCATTTGTAACTTTTAAATTATCAGGAAGACAAGTAACCTGTATATTTGAAGAAACTCCATTTTTATCTGGATTTGCAATTCTTTCAAATTCTTTTCCTCTCTTATCTTCCATTTTTATTCATCTTCTCCGTACAATTTTTTCATTATGAAGTCTGTTGTATTTTCAGAAGCTTCTTTTGCGATACGCTTAGCACTTTGTTTCCTGTAAGCGACTGGGTCATATTGGTAGCAACCAACACAACCTAGTTCTTCTGTATAGTTTTCATCACCCTCATAGAATGAGTAAGGATTTCCTTTTAAGTTTTTAGCATTCCAACGTTTATCAGTTTTCTTACATTCTTTGCAAATCTGTCGTTTGACATCATTTGCGGCTTTGCAAAGAGGCTGAAAATCTTCCAATTTTTGTGTAGCTTTATCAGATACTCTGGAGTCATCTTTTCTTCCATCTTTATGGTCAACTTCAATTCGAGTATTTACAGAGGTTCCGCAAACTCCAAGCATTACACATTTTTTATTTTTATAGAATTCTTTTATATCACTACGGATGGCCTGATTAAATTTCTCTTCTGTATTGAATCCATTGGTGCGAACCTTTTCAATAGCACCGTGTGCAGGAAATCTTTCCAATACATACATTTTCGCTAATTGTCCGTCACCTCGACCCCATGACCAACCATTCTGAAACATTAAATCTTTATATTTTCCAACAAATTCTGTTTTACTTACCCAACGACTTACTCCGGTTTTTTCATCAGGTTTTGCAAGTTCCAAAAACAGTTCAATTTGTGTTTGTTTTCCCATTTAGAATTCCTTTTTAAATACAAAAATATATTCATGTTTGAATAAATAATAATCACTATTCATAGCACGATATTTCCATATACCTTGTGCGCCTAGTTTGCCTCGGTTACCTTCTATGTTTTTTACAATGATTCCCTTCATTTTTACCTTAAAGTTATCTTTGATTGCATTCATTACATAAAAACCGAGGGGAATAACTTCGCTTTTCTTATATACATCACCAACAACGATTGCGAAATACTTATCCTTTTTTAAGTATTGCAAACCATTTTTCATAGCTAATGTAATCTTTTCAATAAATGTATCTAAATCAGAAATATTTGATAAGTCTTCTTTTTTTTCTGTAAATTTTACAATATCCATATAAGGCGGATGAGCTATAAGAAAATCAACAGACTGTGTTTCGCACCATTTGAAACTTTGTTTTATAACGGTATCCATTTTATTAGTATCAGTAACATCGCATTCGTTAATCAGATAATGAATATTTTGAGTATCTGCCATTTTCTGATTTATATATTGAATCATTTGAGTGTTGATATCAAATCCAATGTAATTACGTTCTAACTTTTCACATTCATAAACAGTTGTGCCACTTCCTGTAAATAATTCTAAAACAGTATCTTTTTTGTTTGTATAACGGCGTATAAGTTGATTTGGAATTTGTGGAATAAAATTGCCATGATAGTTATTTTCGTGCTTTCCAGAACTATCACGCTTATCGATGATCCATAAACTGTCTACATTTAAGTCGGTTGTTTTCCAATCTTCTTCTGTATTTATCATAGACCTTTATTCTATTAAAGTTTTACTTTTTATTCTACTGTACAAAAGCGCCCCAGTGCGGGCGTCCACATAACAAATATTATCCATATCCAACATAACTTTTTCATACTGCAAAAACTGTCAGTATAAGCTGGTGGTATGAATTCTTTATATCTCCATTCTACAAC
>SFKZ01000068.1 GCA_004553595.1 Methanobrevibacter ruminantium
TATTAACCAATGCTGTAATAATATTAGCATCCACTGTTACTCTTGCTGGTTCTAATCCTTCAATTTTTTCTTTAATTACCATTGTGGTAATTCCATCTGTAGTTTTTAGGAATAATCCTTCTGCATTAGTTTCCATTTCAACTAGTCCAGTTAAAGGTAACATTTTATTAAATGAGCAAACCTTTACTGCCTTGTTAAGCATATCTCTTAATACTTCAGTTTTTAATTTTATCATAATTTCCTCCTTCTTACTTTAACCCTAATAATATGTAAGCTCTTTCTTCCAAAGTTCTATCTGTTTCAAATCTACCTGTAGTAGTAGAAGTTCTAGTAACTGAATTAACTTTTTTAATTCCTCTTGTTGTCATACAAGCGTGTTTACCTTCTATAACAACCATTACATCTTCACTACCAGTTGCTATGCTGATACATTCTGCTATATCCATTCCAATCTTCTCCTGTAATTGTAATCTCTTAGCACACATATCTGCTATTCTAGCAATTTTACTTAAACCTAAAACTTTTCCATCCTTTGGTAAATATGCTACACTTACTTTCATATCATACATCAATGCTATATGATGCTCACAAAAGCTAAATACATCGATATCGGACATTGTAACTAAATCGTTTGACCCAATTTCGAATTCTTTCTTAAACATTTCACCAATTTCTTTGTTGGTATATTTCATACCTTCAAGCACTTCATTCATCATCTTGGCAAATCTTTTTGGTGTTTCTACTAAACCTGGTCTAGTAATATCATCCCCAACTGCTTCAATGATTAACTTTGCTGCTTGTTCTAACTTAGCATTATCCATATTGTTTCCTCCTATACTCCTTGTTTATTTCCCCATACCAATGTATGTACTTGTGGCATTACATATACCTTATCCATATTACTGCTGATTACCTTATCAATTAACTTTTTGTAATCTGCTAATACTCTACCGGATATATCACCACTCTCTGTTGTATTTGTATTACCTACACTTAAATACAACTTTATATCTAAACTGAATATTGAACCTTTTACTAATTCAAACCATCTCTCGGCAAACTTAAAGTCCTCATCAGTGAAAACTGGAATTTTAATTGCTACCTTCGGTCTTTTATGACCAGGTAACATAACTATTCTTTTTAATAAGTCCTGTACACTCTCCATAACATCTGGTTGTCCACTAGATGGTGCCTTTGGACTAATTACTATAGTATCTATTTCTAATAACCAATCTGGTAATTTACTTCCTTGTGTTTCCACATCGAAAGTAATATTGTATTTTCTTAATTCTTTTATAACTGGTCCGAAATCATATAAACAAGGATTTCCACCAGTTAGAATTATATGACTTGTATGGGTTTCTAGGCATCGTTTGAATAACTCTGCCGCAAGTTGTGATGGATTTTGAAATCTTGTTGTCTTTATATCAACTTTCCAAGCAAACTTGCTATCACACCAACTACATTTAAAATCGCAACCTGCCACTCTTACGAATATTGATTTTAAACCAGTATTTGGACCTTCACCTTGAATGGTTGGTCCAAATATTTCTGCTACTGGTATCATTAGAAATCCTCCTCAACATATGTTGCTATATTACCTTCTGATTCTTGAACTTCTACCTTATAGCAGGTTGGTATCTGTTCACAAATCCACTTAGCAATATTTTCTGCTGTAGGATTGATTCCTCTTAGTTCTGGCACTTCATTAAGGTATTGATGGTCTAGTTTATCATGGATTTCTTTTTTAATTAAAGTAAAATCCTCAACCATTCCATTTCTATTTAATTCTTTTGCCTTACAATGAACTGTTACAATCCAATTATGTCCGTGTAGGTTTAGGCACTTACTTTCATAATCTAAATTAAGTCTGTGTGCCCCAGCAATTTCCATTCTTTTACTTACGTAATACATATTTTATACCTCCTAATATATTGTCTTATCTTCCTTGTTTTTAAATTCAAGGAATGATTCCATTGTTACTATTCTGTTACAAGGATACAATGCCAATACTTCATCATCTTTTTCACTATTGTTTAATTTATCTAAAAACTTATAAATGAAATCATCTCTGAATCCTATATCTGCCGCATCCTCTTTTGTATTTCCATAGTATACTTGTTTAATATTGGACCATATAATTGCACTTAAGCACATTGGACAAGGATAACAACTAGTTACCATTATACAACCACTTAAATCATATGTATTCAAATTCTTACAAGCATCCCTAATTGCCATTACTTCGGCATGTGCTGTTGGATCATTATTTCCAATAACTCTATTATTACCAACACCTATAATCTTACCATCTTTTATAACCACTGCCCCGAATGGACCTCCGTTATTTGTCATAAGATTTTGTTTTGCTAACTCATTAGCAAATACCATTGCCTCTGTTACTTCCATTATTTCACTCCCATTCTATTTTCGTATGCTGATGTTTTCTTAACAACTAATCTAGTAATTGGTAATATAACTACTTCATATCCAGTTTTAATTAAAACTTGCATTACTGTCATAACTGCTAATGTTTTTAAAGGCATTTGACCAATAAATGCTATTGGTAAGAATACTAAACTATCCACTAATTCTCCACAAACACTAGATAGTATTGCTCTCCATCCAAATCCTTTTATACTGTTAGGATATTTTTCTTTCATTTTTCTAAATACCCTATCATTAACGAAATCACCTAGAACGAATGCTAATAATGATGCCACCAATACTCTTGGTGTATTTCCTAGCACTGTTTGGAATGCTTCTTGGTTTAACCAATAATCAGGTGCTGGTGTTGCTATAACAGCACTGAATATTAAAACCATAAATAGATTTGCTGCAAATCCTAGATAGCAAGTTATTCTACTCCATCTATATCCATATACTTCGGAAAATAAATCCGAAAGTATATAGGTAATAGGGAATACGAATACTGCCCCTGTCATTACAATTCCAAAAGGTAATAATACCTGCTTGGCTGTAATGATGTTACTAATTAACAAACTTACTACAAATAGTAAAGTTAGATATAATTGTAACTCACTAATATTTCTTTTAAACTTTTTCTTCATATTTCCTCCTAGTATTTTTTAAGTTGGTTGGATTTTCATACAACTTATAAATTATTTAATTTTCATATTCAACTGGGTCTTTTACTCCGTTGGCTTCGAATGCTGCTTTTCTATCAATGCAAGTACCACAAGTACCACATTGTTTTTCTCCACCTTCATAGCAAGACCAAGTTAATTCATATGGAACATTTAACCCTAAACCAATCTTAACCACTCCGGCTTTATTTAGATTGATTAAAGGTCTGTTTACTGTAATGTTACCATAAGTACCAATGTTAATTGCTTCATCCATTGCTGCTGCAAATTCTGGACTACAATCGGCATAAGCTCTTCCGGCAGCATCATCAGCGTGGGCACCATAGAATATTTCTACCTTTTCACCAGGGAATAAACTATCCGCAACTGCTGCTGCTATTGATAGAAATAATCCATTTCTAAAAGGTACATATGTTGCTACCCTACCTTCACCATGTTCTTTAATCTGTTCTGCATAAGAGGCATGTTCTATTTCTTCCCCGCCTTTCATTAAAGTACAAACATCCTTAGCAAATTCCATAACGCTTGAAATATCTCTTTCAATATGTCTTACCCCATAGTAATCTGCTATCTTTTGTGCGCACTTTAATTCCTTATCATGCTTTTGACCATAGTATAATGATGCTGTAACTACATTATCCTTACCATATTTATCTACGGCAATTGCTACGCAAGTAGTACTATCAACACCACCACTATTTAAAACTAATGCTTTCATCTCTATTCCTCCTTCCCATTATTATTATACGAAACTTTTTTAGAATAAACGTCTTTGCTTAGCACTAAATGGTAAATCAACATCAACCTTTAAATGTTCCGCCATCTCTTTTATAGCTTGTCTAGCACATTGTGGGTATCTTCTTGAGTTAACCCCCGGACATCCATTATCAATAATATCTCTATAAACTTCTTGAGATGGTAATAGAACACCTCCGGCTCCATTCATTTCTCTTATTGCTTCAGCATTTCTAGAACTAGGTAGGAAACTATAAATTATAATTTCATAATTACTACCGAATTTATCTAAAAACCTTTGAAGTTTATCCTTCATCTTATCTTTATATAATTGGTCTGTTCCAGCATTTGCCCTGTGGGCATCATATTGCATAAAT